>CAVYOC010000013.1:0-80109 GCA_963770055.1 uncultured Acidobacteriaceae bacterium | reverse complement strand
TCGCAAAAGCCCTGCCGTGAGCAATCTTCACTGGCACAAGCCGCGCCAGCCGCAGGAAACGGGCAAATCAGGCATTCAGTCGGCTGCGTGCTGACAACATAGATTCCTCTTTGCAGGTCAGCGACCCATGTCGAGGAATCTTCGTGGTCACGGGACAGCGCCGCCGCCTTCACCGGCGACACATACCAGCGCGCCCCCGGGCACCGAACGGATCACCCACTGCGGCGCCGCCTGAACGGTAACGTTCCGCACATGGGGCGGAAACGGGACTCTTCCTGGCTCAAGGACTGGCGGGTCCTCATTCTTTGCAGCGGCTGCTTGTGCTCGGCGTGCTTGCTGGCGCGCCCGGGTCTGCCTGGGCCGTGTACCCCCTGCCGGGGTCAGTGGTGACGAACGTTCCCGGCCCGTTACATGAAAGCCATCGGCCCATCTCAGTTGGCCATCAGCGCTGAATAGCGAGACTAGGCTGGGAAGATACTGGTTCCTGATCTCAGGCCAAGGGAATTGTACGCGGGCGGGCCTGACAGGAAGGGAGGCGATGGACGGCGGCGACCACAGCGCGGCCGCACTGGGCGCGTTGCTCCGCAGCTACCGGCATGATGCCGGGCTGACCCAGGATGAGCTGGCCAGGCGGGCCGGAATCAGTGTGGGAGCGGTCCGCGACCTGGAGCAGAGCCGCACCCGTCGACCCCTGCCCGGATCCCTCACCGCGCTGGCCGCAGCGCTGAGCCTGAATCCTGCCCAGGCCGAGGAACTCGGACGGGCCGTGACAGCCCGTGGCCTGCGATTGCAGGTGCTCGGGCCGCTCGTGGCGTGGCGAGACGGCGCAGGGGTGCCACTGGGCGACCGGTTGGCGGGCGGTGCTCGGCCTGATGGCTCTGACGCCGGACTCCCTGCTGCACCGGGCGGCGATCATAGACGTGCTGTGGCCCGGCAACCCGCCGGCGAATGCGGTGAGCCTCGTGCAAGCCCATGTGAGCAGGCTGCGCCAGGCGCTGGACCCAGGCCCGCCAGCGCGCGAGGACGGTCCGGCGCTACTGTCTGCCGGGGCCAGCTACCGGCTCCGGGTCGGGCCAGGCCAGCTGGACTTGCTGGGCTTCAGGCAGCTCGCTGCTGCGGCCAGCATTGCTTGTTCCCGCGAGACGCACGGGGCCGCCTGCGAACTGTACGAGCAGGCGCTCGGGCTATGGCGGGGAGAGCCGCTCGCCGACGTGGACCTGCTCCGCGGCCATCCCGCAGTCATCGATTCCGCGCCGTCCACACGATCAAAGGCACAACAGGTTTTCTGGGTCTCGCCCGGCTGGAGAAACTGGCGCACGCAGGCGAACATCTGCTGGGGTCGCTGCGGGATGGAAGACTGGCGGTCACTTCGGACTTGATCAGCGGATTGCTGAACCTGCTGGATGGTCTACGCGCGATTCTGGCGCTGATCGAGGAGACCGGAGTCGAGGGCACTCGATCCGGCGATGAAGATAGAGAACTGATCGCCGAGCTCGCTTTGCTGAACGGTGGGATGCCGCCAGCGGAGATCGAGCTGGAGCTGTTGCATGCAGTCGTTGATGTAGACGGGGCTGTCGATGCATCGGCGTCCGTACCGGAAGGCTCGAAGGTGTCAAGTGCTTCCTCTGTCCCTTCCGCAAACAATGATAGAAACAGCGGTGGCGACAGGACTCTCCGGGTCGACGTGGATGTACTGAACCGTATGGTGAATCTCGTCGGAGAACTGGTCCTTACACGCAACCGGCTACTCCAGAGCGACAAGACAGCCGAAAACTTTCCCGAACTGGCACGACGGCTGGACAGCGTGACGGCGGACCTCCGCGAGACGGTGATGCAGGCGAGAATGCAGCCGGTTGGAAATCTCTTTGGCAAGTTTCCCAGAATGGTGCGGGACCTGGCGAGAACATGTGAACGCAATGTGCGAATCGAATTCTTCGGACAGGAGACGGGACTGGACAAAAGCCTGCTGGAGGCAATCAAAGATCCGCTGACCCACGCAGTGAGAAACGCGGTGGATCACGGGATTGAAGCGCCGTCCGATCGCGTGCTTGCCGGCAAGCCTGCAGAGGGTTGTGTGTTCCTGAAAGCCTTTCATCAGAGCGGGTCGGTAGTGATCGAGGTCTCCGATGATGGTGCGGGCATCCCGATGGAACGGGTACGCGAGAAGGCGATCGAACGCAACCTCGTGACATTGGAGCAGGCTGCGGGGATGTCTGAACGGGAGATTCTGCAGCTGATCTTCCTGCCGGGATTTTCAACGGCTGCTGCTGTAACCACAGTCTCCGGGCGCGGTGTCGGAATGGACGTTGTGCGCGCAAACGTTGAAAAGGTTGGCGGAAGCGTTGAAGTCGAATCCCGCCGAGGCCAAGGGACGACGCTGCGGCTTCGAGTTCCTCTGACGCTTGCGATTGTTTCATCACTGGTCGTCCGGAGTGGAGGGCAATATTTCGCTCTTCCGCAAAGTGCGCTGGTCGAACTTGTAGATATTACGCAGGCAGAGTTGGCAGGCGCTGTGCAACGAATCGGCGAGGCCGAATTTTACCGTCTCCGTGAGCGCTTGCTGCCGATGGTGTGGTTGGACGGCCTGCTCGCTCTGGAGCCGAACAAGGATCGGACGGCCAAAGATTACTCGATGGCGGTGCTTGAAGCGGATGGCTGCAGATTTGGACTGGTGGTCGATAAGCTGATGTCCCCGGAAGAGATCGTGGTCAAGCCGCTTTCGCGAGTCCTTCGCGCGATCGGGCTTTTCTCTGGAGCCACGGTTCTGGGGAATGGCACGTTGGCTCTGATTCTTGATATCGGGGCTACTGCTGCCCGCGTAGGCGTGAAGTCGACACAGGATGAAAGCGTCAATCTTCATTCGAGTCCCAAGGCGCTCCTCGAGGAGACACAGCAGGAATCGTTCCTCATCTTTGAAGATAGCGCCCGGGAGCGAAGCGTATTGCAGGTGAATGTGGTGGAGCGAATTGAGAGTGTCGCATTGGAGCGGATCGAATACGCAGGAGGACGGCCGCTGCTGCAGTATCGCGGCGAACTGCTTCCGCTAAAGGACGAGGGTCAGGTGCTTTCGAAGATCGCATCAGATCCGGTACAGGAGTTGGTGACCATACTGATCTGTCAGGGTGGAGCACAGAGAGTCGGAATCGTGGTGCGCCAGGTGCTGGACGTTGCAGCGGGAACGTTGCTCCAGCAGGGCACAGCGAGCGATGGTGCCGGGATTGAACTGGCGTTGGTGAAGGAAAAGCTAGCCGTCGTTCATAGAAATTTCGACGCGACGAGTTCACGCTTGCCGCTGGAGGTCTCGTGAAGAGCGCAGAAAATGACATGTTGGATCTGGTTCGCGAGGAGAACGACACAATGTCCCTCTGTTCGATCAATGCAGGCGGTGAGATGTTTGGCATCGATACGAGAAAGATTCGCGAGGTGCTTGGGGAACGGGAGTTGCAGCAGGTACCTCTGTCGCCTTCGTTTGTTGCTGGTGTGGTGCCCTATCGAGGTGAGGTTTTGACGGCAGTGAATCTTCAGTCGCTGCTCGGGATGGATGCGGAGAGCGGAGGCTGTTGCGTTCTTGTCATGGAAGATTTGGAGGGCGACGAGCGCTTCGGCCTTGTAGTGGATTCGATAGGAGGAGTCGTTACTGTGAGTCAGCAAATGTTGGAAGCGAATCCGTCGACGCTGGAGGCGCGAGGGAAGTGGCTCTTCGACGGAGCGTTCAAGAGGGAACATGGCCTGATGATACGGCTCAATCCGCAGAGATTGTGTCCGTCCCGGCTGGCGGAGACAGAGCTGTTTCGAACGAGCACGAAGGGAGAGAGCCATGCGAGCTCTGATCGTCGATGATTCAAGCTTCATCCGCGAGTATCTGCGGCATCTTTTGAGCCGGATGGATATTGTGTGCGAAGAGGCGGTAGATGGAAACGAAGCACTGGCGGTGCTGGCTGGTGAAGAGGACTTTGACCTGATGCTGCTCGACGTGAATATGCCTGTAATGAATGGACTGGAGTGCGTTAAGGCTCTGCGCAAGGCCAGACTCGGGCCTGCGATGAAGGTGATGATGGTGACGACCGAGGCAGACAATTCTTTTATCGAGACTGCATTGAGCAACGGAGCGGACGAATTTCTGATGAAGCCATTTACTCCGGAGAGCCTGCGCGAAAAGATGCTTCTGCTCGGTGTAATTGTGGCTTAACAGCGAAGAGGAAAGAAACCATGATTCCATTGAATGACAGGCCGCTTCGAGTGTTGGCCGCAGATGACTCAACGGTGATGCGCAGCATTCTGTGGAAGCTGTTCCTGACGCATGCGAAGGAACGACCAGACGGGCTTCCTCCCATGGAGTTATGCGGAATCGCGCGCGATGGAGTGGAGTGCCTCGAGCATGTGCGGAGACTGCGGCCGGACGTTCTTGTGCTGGACCTCGAGATGCCGGGGCTGAACGGTCTCGACGTTCTGGACCGCCTTCGCGTGGAAAACCCGGAGCTACCGGTGATCATGTGCAGCGCGTATACCGAGCATGGCGCGCGGTCGACGCTGGAGGCACTCGGCCGCGGAGCTGTCGACTATGTGACGAAGCCTTCCAGGCAACGCGACTCCAATGCTGCAATGGAATCTCTTGCACAGCAGCTTCTTCCAAGACTTGGCGCTCTGGCGAAGGAGATTCGAGGAACTGGAGAAAACCCGGAGCGTAAGGCGGTCTCCGATGGGGCGCAGAATATCCGGCCGGTCGAGGGACGAGGTAAGACTTCCTGCCCGATCGAGGTGGTGGTGATCGGGTTATCGACCGGTGGTCCCTCTGCGCTTGAACAGTTGCTGCCAAAACTCCCGAAGGATTTCCCCGTCCCGGTGCTAATTGTGCAGCATATGCCGAAGCTGTTTACGGGCGCCCTTGCAGAGCGGCTCGACAAGTGCTCTCCACTGCGTGTGGAAGAGGCCTACGACAACGCAACGATTCGGCCGGGCACTGTCTGGCTGGCGCCAGGAGATGCGCACATGGAGGTTGCACTGCGCTGCGCGATGGGAGATCGGGACCGGGACGAAAAGAGCCGCAGCTACAGATTGCGGTTGCACTATCAGGAGCCTCTGAATCATTGCAGGCCCTCGGTGGATTACCTCTTTTTCTCAGCTGCACGGAATTACGGGCCAGGAACTCTCGCGCTTGTGATGACCGGTATGGGTACTGACGGATTGAATGGAGCACGCGCGGTACGCGAACGAGGCGGGACAGTATTTACCCAGGACGAAACAACTTCGGCCGTGTGGGGGATGCCGGGAAGTGTCACCGCTGCTGGTATCGCCAATGCTAACGCTACCGCTCTGGGGAATCGCCGGTGCGTTGAAACAAAGGGTGATCACGGGATCTTCCGCGCAATCGGAGGCATCGACAGATACAGCAGGCGTAACTTCGTTGCGTCGGGAGAGAGCCGATGGCCTGCTCTGATTCTGATTACGATTATCTTCGAGGAGTTGTCATGGCGGAGTCGGCGAATCAGATCGATCCGTCGCGCAACGCCATGTTCGAGACCAGGTTGATGCCGATTGTACGCAGGTCCGGTGCAGCAAGCCTCGAAGACTTCGTCAGCATGCTGAAGAAGGGAAGACCGGCTCATTTGCATCGCGCAGTAGCCGAGGCCATGACGATTAATGAGACGAGTTTCTTCCGGGATATTGTTTCGTTTGAGATGCTTCGGCAGGAAGTCCTTCCGCAATTGATCGAACGTCGGGCAGGGACGCGGCAGTTGCGAATATGGAGTGCGGCCAGCTCAACTGGTCAGGAAGCCTACAGCCTCGCGATGACCATCGCCGAATATTTTCCTGCCATCGCCCAATGGGATGTGAAGATCATCGGAACCGACATCTCGCGGCAGGTGGTTGACTATGCGCAGAAGGGGCGGTTTCGGAGGCTCGAAGTGAACCGCGGCCTTCCGGCGCGAATGTTGCTGAAATACCTTGTGCGTACCGGCGAAGAGTGGGAGGTTGTTCCGCGGATTCGAGCGATGTGCGAGTTTCGCTATGCGAATCTGTGCGCTCCATTGCCCCAACTGCCTGAGTTTGATCTTGTGATGCTGAGAAATGTACTGCTGTATTTATCCCAACATGACCGGCGTTCGCTCTTTACGGAAATCTATCGAAAGATAGCTCCCGATGGGTATCTTGTTCTTGGGACCGCCGAACAAGCTGAGGATTCCACGAACCTGTTTGAAGTGGAGTTCGCCGCGAATTGTTTCTTTTACCGTCAGGTGCCGGGATACTGATCCTCGAACTTCTTGGGTGGTTCATGAAAGGATTGGCGAGCATCTTATAGTGGGAGTGGCGAAAGCTGCGCCATAACTCCGAACGACGATGCCGCGAGTTCCATCCAATTCGAAGAAAAAGTTAGCTGCGACGAAGCCTGAAGCCGCCGCGGGGCAAACTCCAGCGCAAAAAGCGGAGGCCGCGCTGGCACTGTTTCATCCGATTACGGCAAAGTGGTTCCGGGCTGTCTTCGATGCGCCGACGACTCCGCAGGTTGAAGGCTGGCCGGCGATTGCGCGTGGCGAGTCGACGCTGATTCTTGCGCCCACAGGCACAGGAAAGACTCTGACTGCGTTTCTCTGGTGTCTCGATAAGCTGATGATGAAGATCGCGCCGGAGGCCGAACGCGGTTGCCGCGTAGTTTACATCTCTCCTCTCAAAGCTTTGGCCGTAGACGTGGAGCGCAATCTGCGCTCTCCGCTCGTTGGCATTGCAAATATGGCGAAGCACGACGGAATCGACGTGCGGATGCCAGAGATCAGCGTTCGCACTGGCGATACCTCGCCCAAAGAGAGAGCCCGCTTTCGCAGGCATCCCGGAGACATTCTGATCACGACGCCGGAGAGCTTGTATCTTCTGTTGACCTCCGCGGCGGGCGAGGGACTGCGATCGGTTGACACCGTGATTGTGGATGAGATCCATGCGCTGGTTCCGACGAAACGAGGTGCGCATCTGGCGCTGACGCTGGAGCGGCTGGAGGCACTGACTGGAAGAAAGATCCAGCGCATCGGACTTTCTGCAACACAGAGGCCGCTGGAGGAGGTAGCGCGGTTTCTTGGAGGTGCTGAAGGTTCGGTGGGCATTGCGGCCTCTTCGGCTTCAGTCTCGAATGAGGTCAGGCGTGCCGCAGAGCTCGCCGAAGTCCTGAATATCGAGGATGGTCCCGAAGAAAAGCGCGAGACGGATCCGGCAGGCGCACGATACAGGCCTGTCACGGTGGTGAACGCTGGCGCAAGAAAGTTGCTGGAGCTAAAGGTCGAAGTTCCGGTCGAGGATATGGCACGGCTCGGCGAGATTCAGGAGCAACCCAGCGGCCCTGCATCGCAGAGTCCAAAGAGGACGTCGATCTGGCAATCGATTCATCCGAGGCTGCTGGAGATTATCCGCGCGAGGACGTCGACGCTGATCTTCGTCAATGCGCGGCGGGTGGCCGAACGGCTGGCGGGTGCACTGAATGAGCTTGCCGGACAGCCGATTGCTCGTGCACATCACGGTTCACTGGCCGCAGCACAGCGCACAGAGATTGAGGAGCTTCTGAAAGAGGGAAAGATCAAGGCACTGGTCGCAACCTCGTCTCTGGAACTCGGAATCGATATGGGCGCAATCGACCTGGTGATTCAGATCGAAGCGCCGCCATCGGTCGCAAGCGGAATGCAGCGGATCGGCCGCGCCGGGCACCACGTTGGCGTGCCTTCAAACGGAATCATCTTTCCGAAGTATCGCGCGGACCTGATAGCGTGTGCGGCGGTGACCCGGGCAATGCATGAAGGACACGTGGAGTCAACGCGGTTTCTTCGCAATCCGCTGGATGTGCTGGCGCAGCAGATGGTGGCGGTGATTGCGCATCCTCCGCTTGGCGTTGCGGAGGCGGCCCGGTGGGCGAAGCGTGTTAGCGAGGAGGAAGAAGGCCCCGCCCTCAGCTACGAGTCATTGTTTACGCTGATGCGAGGTGCTGCGCCGTTTGCGGAGTTGAGCAGGAATGTCTTCGATGGGGTGCTCGACATGTTGGCTGGGCGGTATCCCTCGGATGAGTTTGCGGATCTGCGGCCGCGGATTACATGGGACAGAAATCGCAACTGGATTACGCCGCGGACCGGCGTGAAACGAATTGCAATTCTGAACGGTGGGACGATTCCTGATCGCGGGATGTACGGAGTTTTTCTGGCCGGTGAGAGAAGCAAGCCGGTGCGCGTCGGTGAGCTCGATGAAGAGATGGTCTTCGAGAGCAGAGTTGGCGAGACGTTCATCCTCGGTGCTTCGACGTGGCGAATTGATGAGATCACACACGATCGTGTGCTGGTGACGCCTGCTCCGGGTGAAGCTGGCAAGATGCCGTTCTGGCATGGGGATCGAGCGGGGAGGCCTCTGGAATTCGGACGCAGGATCGGCGCGCTGGTGAGGGAGTTGCGCGAGACTCCGCGTAATGTCGCGATAGCGAGACTGACGACCGAGCACGATCTCGACCCCTTGGCCGCGGAGAATGCATTGTGTTATCTCGCGGACCAGGAGCTGGCGACCGATGTTGTGCCGGACGATCGAAATATTGTGATCGAGCGGGTTAGGGACGAGTTGGGTGACTGGCGCGTGTGTGTCCTGACGCCGTTCGGAAGCAGAGTTCATGCGCCATGGGCCATGGCGGCAACTGCGAAGTTGAAGGACTCGCTGGGATACGACGTCGAGACAATGTGGTCTGAGGATGGTTTTGTGCTGCGCTTTCCCGAAACGGATGAAGCTCCGGCCATCGAGTCGATTTTGTTGCCGCCAGAGGAAGCCGCGGAACTGGTAATGCGCCAGCTTGGATCGACGGCGCTGTTCGCCGCAAAGTTTCGCGAGAGCGCGGCGCGAGCTTTGCTGCTGCCGAGAAGAAAGGCGGACGGCCGCACTCCGTTGTGGCAGCAGCGAAAGCGCGCTTATGACCTGTTGAGCGTAGCGAGCCGGTACGCTTCGTTTCCGATCCTGCTTGAAGCCTACCGCGAGTGTTTGCGCGATGTCTTCGACATGCCTGCGCTGATGGAGACGCTACGGAATATTGAGAATCGGTCGCTGAGGGTACACACGGCGGACTCGCGCACACCGTCGCCCTTCGCTTCAGCTCTCCTGTTTAGTTATGTCGCAAACTACATCTATGACGGCGATGCTCCGTTGGCAGAGAGGCGAGCGCAGGCACTTTCGATCGATCAGGACCAGCTCCGGGAGTTGATGGGCGATACCGATCTACGCGAACTGCTGGATGTCAACGCGATCGAAGAAACCGAAGATCAGTTGCAGTGCATAGCGGAGACGTATCGCGCGCGAAACATGGATGGCGTGCACGATCTGTTGCTGCGGCTGGGGGATCTGACGCGATCGGAGTTGCGGCGGAGATGTGTGTCGGAAGAGGTTGTGGAGACGGTTGGAAGGCTGCTTCGGGCGCGCCGCGTGCTGGAGATTCAGAGTGGCGGCGAGAAGAGGTTGATTGCCGTTGAAGATGCTGCGCGATATCGAGATGCGCTTGGGGTTCCTCTGCCTCCGGGTCTGCCGGCGGCGTTCCTGCAGGAGATGCCAAACGCTTTGGTTGACTTGGTTCGGCGATTCGCGCGCACTCATGGACCATTCACAACGCACGAAGCAGCCAGCCGGTTTGGTTTGACGGAGGGCAGCGTCGAAACGGTGCTGCGACGATTGGTCCCGAGCGGAAAAGTAGCCGAGGGAGGCTTTCGGCCCGGAGGAATTCATCGGGAGTGGTGCGACAACGAGGTACTGCGGGCGATTCGACGGCGTTCCTTGGCGCGGCTGCGCAAAGAGGTCGAGCCGGTCGAACAGCGCACGCTGGCGCGGCTGTTTACGCGATGGCAGGGGGTGGTACAGCCGCGACGAGGGCTGGATGCGCTGCTCGATGTGATTGAAAATCTGCAGGGGGCGCCTGTGCCTGCATCCATTCTGGAGACAGAGATACTGCCTGCGCGATTGGTGAACTACAAACCTTCCGACCTGGATACTCTGATTGCCGCGGGCGAAGTTGTGTGGGTTGGGCTGGAGCCGATTGGCGAGCGCGATGGACGAATCGGTCTTTACCTCGCGGAGAAATTGTCCACACTCTGGCCTGTCACTGCGCCACAGGCAGCAGAGCGACTTGTGCGCGATGAGGCCGGTGACATCATTCGTTTATCCATCACAGAGATCAGCAGAGAGACTGAGATCGTGAATTACTTGAAGTCGCATGGAGCATCTTTTTTTCAGGACTTGCACGACGGCGTGGGCGGAGGATATCCGGGTGAGACGCTGGAGGCGCTCTGGAGCCTCGTGTGGAAGGGACTGCTGACAAACGATGGTTTGGCCGCGCTGCGAGCGTACTGCGAACGCCCGGCAAGCAGTTCGCGAAAGCCTGCGCGGCGAATCAATCAACAGGCTGTCTTCCGATCGCGGCGGACGACTCCTCCGACGGCTCAGGGGCGTTGGGCGTTGAATGCGGTCGCATTTGCTGCGGACCGATCTGCTACCGAATGGAGTCATGCGATGGCGCTGCAACTTCTTACCCGCTATGGCGTAGTGTTTCGCGAGACCGCCCATGCCGAGAATCTGCCAGGTGGATTTTCCGCGATCTACGATGTGATGAAGGCTCTGGAGGAAAGCGGGAAGATTCGGCGAGGATACTTTGCTGCCGATCTCAGTGCGACTCAATTCGCGATGCCGGCTGCGGTGGATCTTCTACGTTCGTTGCGGCTTTCGGCGCAAACCGACAAGAGCGAGATGCTGAAGCTCGCGGCAACAGATCCGGCAAATCCATACGGTGCGCTGATGCGGTGGCCTGCTAGTCCCGATGCGGGATCGTCGCTGACCCGAAGCGTGGGCGCGCGAGTGGTTCTCTGCGATGGGGAACTGGTAGCTTACCTGCGGCGAGGAAATTTAAATCTGCAGGTGTTTCTACCGGAGGAGGAGCCGCAGCGGTCGCACGTGGCGCGAAGCCTGGCGGAGTTCCTTGTGGCGCGTGTGCACGACGACGAGGATGCCAGCGGGCGTGGAGGTATGTTGATCGCCACCATCAACGGAGTCGCGGTTGCCGAACATTGGATGGCGCGGTTTCTCCTTGATGCAGGATTTGCCGCCGGTGCGATGGGCTTCAATGTCCGGAGAAACCTTCCTCCTCTACCTGGCCAGCGCAGCGGAGTAAGCGCGAATGCCTGAGGGTGACACGATCTATCGTACGGCGCGAGCGTTGCAGCGTGCGATTGGCGGCAAGGTGGTCGTCGGATTTGAGACAGCCCTGGGGAAGCTTGCGCGCGTGAATGACGATACCCGGCTAGTAGGCCGTGTGATCGAAAAAGTTGAGTCGCGAGGCAAATGGTGCCTGATCTACTTCTCCGGCGACCTGATACTCGTAACGCATATGTTGATGAGTGGAAGCTGGCATCTCTACCGCATCGGCGAGCGCTGGCAGATGGGACGCAGCCACATGCGTGTTGTCATTCGAACCGCGGATTGGGAAGCGGTGGGATTCAACATACCCGTCGCCGAATTTCATACCGCCCGGTCGCTGGAAAGAAACAGCCAGGTGACGAAGCTGGGTCCGGATATCTTGTCGAAAGATTTTACGGTGGAAAGCTGTGCCGCCCAGCTGATGGGTTATGCGCGAGGGAACCCTGACGCGCAGGTTGCGGAGGTGCTGCTCAATCAGAGCGTGCTTGCGGGGCTGGGGAATGTCTATAAGAGTGAAGTTGCATTTGCCGCGGGCGTGAATCCTTTTCGCGCGATGCGAACGATCACATCACGCGAGATAGAAGCGATGGTAAATTTCGCACATCGTTACATGAAGGCGAACGTGGTCGACGGCAAGGGCGATGGAATCGTAACCTACGGGAATCGCAGAGCGACGCAAGCGATGAATCGCGAGGCACGGCTGTGGGTGTATCGGCGGACAGGGAAGGAGTGCCGTCGTTGTGGAGCGACTGTGCTGATGCGGAAGCAGGGAACGCAGGCGCGCTCGACTTACTGGTGTCCGGAGTGCCAGCCGTGGATTGACTAGAGTGCGCTGCTATTGCGGGGGTGGGTTTTGTGGAGGCTGCTGTTCCTGTTGCTTGTCTTTGCCTCCACCGAAGATCTTCTGGAAGAAGTTTTTCTTTTTGGGTTGAGCGGGTTGTTGTGTGGTCTCGGGTGTGTTGCCATCCGGTGGAGTATTGGGTGCCTGGCGCACGATCGGCGCGGCAGTGGCCGAAGACGGAGTAGCCGGCTTGGCGGCATCGGACGGAGAACTGGATTTACTGCCACCGAGGCCGAAGATTTTCTGAAAGAAGTTCTGCGGATTTTCCCCCATCTGGCTGCAGGTGTTGACGGGCGCAGTGCCATCCAGAAAGCCGACGTAGAAGCTGTTATTCGGGCAGGTTGAGTCAACCAATAGGTTGGAGGGCTTATCGATGCGAGCCATCGTGACGCCTTCAGGCGCGCTGAACGGCTTGACGTCTGAGTACTCAGGGAGCTGGATCGCACGCTTCATGAACTCGGTCCAGATCGGTGCGGCAGCGTGAGCGCCTTCGATCTTGATGTCGGTGTAGTCGTCGTTACCCACCCAGATAATGCAGATGAGGTTCGAGGTGTAGCCCGCAAACCATGCATCGTGGCTGGTACCCGTCTTGCCTGCAGCTGGAGCAGTAAACCCGTGTCCGCGGACCGCGCCGGCGGCGGTGCCGTAGTTCAGTGCACCTTCCATCAGCGACTGAGTAAGGTAAGCGACCCGTGGATCGAGAACTTGTTTTCCTTCCGGCGAGAAGTCGGAGACGATATCGCCGTTGGTGTTGCGAACCGAGGCGACCATCCATGGATTCAGGTGGACACCGTTGTTCGCAAAGATGGTGTAGGCCCCGGCCATGTCGATGGGCGTGGCGTCGTAACTTCCTATGGCGACCGAAGGCGTACCGCGCGCGGAAGCGACTCCCGCTGCTCGCCCCAGTGCAGCAACGTTGTCAAAGCCAACCATCTGTCCGAGTTGGATCGTCGCATTGTTAAGCGAGTGGGCTAGCGCGTAAGCAGCAGTGACTTCGCCTCGGAAGTCGCCTTCGAAGTTATTTGGGGTATAAGTCTGGCGGCCGTTGTCGTAGGTGAAGGTCGTTGGAACGTCTTCAAGTTTTGTAAGTGCGCTGAAGACTCCTCCGTCACCAAGAGACATGTTGTTGAGGCTCGTGTTGTATGCCGCAGCATACACAATTGGCTTGAAGATAGAACCGGTCGGCCGCTTCGAGACGGCGTGATTGACCTGCGAAGCGCCGTAGTTTCGTCCTCCAACGAGAGCTAGAATCTGGCCGGTGTGCGGATTCAACGCAATGAGAGCAACCTGCGGATAAGTGATCGGTGTGGGCTGCTGGCCTTTGGGCGTCTTGTGCTGCCGGCGAACAATCTCATCGACATTCTTCATGCCGATCTCGACCGCTTCCGATGCAATCTGCTGGAGATCAGGGTCAAGGGATGTATAGATGCGCAGGCTCTGATGTGAGAGGTCCTGGTCGCCGATGCGCTGAACGAGCCGTTCGTGCACGAGATCGACGAAGTAGGGAGCCTCGCTTGCGTCGATGTTAGGAGGTGCGAGGTGAAGGGGCTCAGCTTTGGCTGCGTCTGCCTGGGTACGAGTAATCGCTCCCGTCTCAACCATCGTGTCGAGCACGATATTGCGTCGCTCCATGGCTCGCTCGGGATGACGGTACGGGTTGCGATAGCTCGGGTTCTGCAGCAGGCCTGCGAGGAGAGCGCATTGTGCGATATCGAGTTGACCCAGCGGCTTGGCGAAGAAAGACTGCGCAGCCTCGCCAAATCCGTTAATCTCATAGCTTCCAATGTGGCCAAGGTTCATCTGGTTGGCATACATCTCGAAGATCTGCTGCTTGTTGAACCGCGCCTCGAGTTGGAAGGTGATCATGATCTCCCGCAGCTTGCGCGTGATCTTCTTTTCAGGCGTAAGGAAAAAACCGCGAGCAAGCTGCTGGGTCAGGGTGGAGCCGCCGCAGCTCATATGATGCGAGAGCAGATCCTGAAACCCGCATTTGATCGTCCGCAGATAGTTGATACCGCCGTGGTTGAAGAAGTCACGGTCTTCAATTGCGACAACGGCCTGCACCAGATGCGGTGGAATCTCCTGATACGTGACGAGGCGGCGCTTGGTCCGGTTTTTGTCTTCAGAGAGTGCGGTAATCAGCTGCGGCTCGAGCTCATAAGCCTTCAGGTCGGCGCCGTTTTCTGCAGTAATGCTTTGCACAATGCCGTCGCTGGTGTTGATAGTCGCGCCGTCTGTGTTGTGATAACTCTCAGGTCCCGGCTTGATGAAGATGTTGCCGCCGTTCAGCTGGTAAGAGCCGAGTTGTGGGTGGCTGTTGTAGCCGGCTCTGCGCAGGTCGGCGGCTATCTCACTTGCAGAGAGCTTCTGGCCATCACGCACCTCGCGTGGCGCGGCGTAGATCTGCGAGACGCTTGCGAAGAGCGGGCCTGAGGCGATTCGTTCATCCACAACGCGCTGGTAGTGATAATAGAAGTAGCCGAAGACGGAGACACCGATGACCAGAAGGCCAAGCAGCGCGACGATCGCGACAAGGAAAACTCGGGAGTGCAACAGACGTAAAGTGCTGGACTTCGCGCTGGTACTGCTGCCGTATTTGAGCTTAACGGGCATAGGGAGAACTAAAGCCGCCCCACAAACAGGCGGGCTCTAACGTTAGACGGGTTAGATGCCATGTGCGACATCACGGCCTGGTTCCGCCAACGGGGTCTAGTGTAGCTTGGCGCAACAGACCGGCAAGATGCGCGGCAATCTCATCAAGCGGATGTTCCTCGTTCGTTAACTTCAGCCGGTCGACGAGCTCAACCTTGCCTTCAGCTACTCCGCGTCCGATATTGATTCGATAAGGGATGCCGACGAGTTCGGCGTCCTTGAATTTCACCCCGGCGCGCTCATCGCGATCATCCAGAATGACGTCCACTCCCGCAGCTTCGAGCGCAGAGGCAACTTTTTCTCCCGCCGCGAGCAGTGCGGCATCGCCGATGTTCGTGATGGTGACGACAGCCTGAAACGGCGCGATCGCTGGATGCAGCGCATAGCTCTTACCTTCGTTCGCCGCGGCAGAGGTTTCGATAGCGGCTGTGAGAATGCGCTCGATGCCGATGCCGTAGCAGCCCATGATGGGGGTGACTTCTTTGCCGTCGCGATTGAGGACGGAGGCTCCCATGGACTTCGAGTATTTATTGCCGAGCTTGAAGATGTGGCCTATCTCGACGGCTTTACCAATCTTCAGAGGCCTGCCGCTGGAGACGTCCAGATCGCCTTCATTGACGTTGCGGATGTCGGCAACTCGCGTCCAAGTGAAGTCGCGACCCGGCACGATGTTGCGGTAGTGATAGTCCATCTTGTTGGCGCCGCCAACCATATTTTTGCGGCCTTCGAGTCCCATGTCGATGACGACGAACGCGGCGCGCGGGTCGCCCTTGTCTGCTGGAAGGACTTTGAGTCCGATAGGACCGAGGTAGCCAGCTGGGCCTCCGAAGTAGACAGCGAGTTCTTCGGCGACCATTGTGCGGACTCCGGATACGTAGGCGGCGGCCATCAACTTGGTCTCGTTGACGAAGTGGTCGCCGCGCAGGAAGGCGATGACCGGGACCTCGACGCTTTTGCCGGTGCCATCCTTCTTGCTTCCCATGTAGGCAACGGTCTTGATGTCGGATGCCGGCGAGATTTTGAAGAATTCGGCCACATCGGCGATGGCAGCTTTGCCTGGGGTGTGGACGAGCTCGGGCATACCGTCGCCGGTCGGTTCCATTTCGGTGACTGGGAAAAGCAGCGAGGTGGCCTTTTCCATGTTTGCTGCGTAACCGCTCTCGGGGGAACTGACGATGAGGTCTTCACCAGCCTCGGTGTAGACCATGAACTCCTGCGAGCCGGAGCCGCCCATCGCGCCGGAGTCAGCCTCGACAACGACAAAGTTGAGCCCGCAGCGAGTGAAGATGCGACGGTATGCCTCGTCGTGTTTGTTGTAGGAAACGTCCAGGCCGGCGTCGTCGATGTCGAAGGAGTAGGCGTCCTTCATGAGGAACTGGCGCACGCGCAACAGGCCAGACCTTGGCCGTGGCTCGTCGCGAAACTTGGTCTGAATCTGGTACCAGATCTGCGGAAGCTGTTTGTAGCTGCGCAGCTCTTTGCGGGCAATGTCAGTGACGATCTCCTCGTGAGTCATCGCAAGGCAGAGTTCGGCGCCTTTACGGTCTTTCAGGCGAAACATGTTGTCGCCCATACCAGACCAACGGCCGCTGGACTCCCAGATCTCCTTGGGATTGATGGCGGGAAGGTAAAATTCCTGCCCGATGCGGTCCATCTCCTCGCGCACAATGCCGATGATCTTATTGATCGACCGATTGCCGAGAAAAAGGTAGCTGTAGATTCCTGCGCCAAGCTGGCGGATATAGCCTGCCCGGAGAAGGAGCTTGTGGCTGGCAACTTCTGCGTCTGCAGGTGCTTCACGGAGAGTAGGGATAAAAAGTTGTGACCAGCGATGCATGCGTTTAGGTGTGACCTTCCGGCTCTTCGAGCGAGGGCTTTATGTCGTTGTCACTATTCTAACTTCCAGGTGGCCGATTTGCAGATTTCGAGTCGCTTGCGATCTCAGGCCAGTCAATGGGAGATCGCTCTAGGCAGTTTTTAGAAGCTTTTTCTGGAACAAAACTAGAAATATCTACAGATTTTAACGGTAAAAACTGGCACTTTTCTCACTACCCACGGTTGTGCGGGCAGTCCTAAGTTAACACCTAGCTTGGGTGTCCTGAATATCTTCCACAGCGGGGGTCGATTTTTTGTCAGCTGCACAACTATCTGGTTCCAGAGCAATGCAGAGGATGGAGACTACTTTCTCTGTCGGCAGGCCTGTTGATCGCCTCGAAGGAGAGCAAGAAGGCTTCTTCAAACTGATGAAGGTAATGGAGTGGCCAATCGTTATCACCTGTTCGCTTCATTACTGGTGCCGTACAAACAGCTGGTCGGCCATACTTCCTTTTTATTCTTTAGATCGAATCGTATCCCCAGAGGTCGTGCACATGAATGACTCCAATTGCGAAACCGGCACCGTCCGTAACTATGAGCGAAGTGATCTTCCTCTCTTCCATGAGGGCCAGAGCCACGGTGGCGAAGGTGCCCCCGTCGATAGTGCGAGGCTGGGTGTTCATGATCTCCCCGGCAGTTCGCTCGAGAGCGTGGGGTCCGTCGCGTTCGAGGAGACGGCGGAGGTCTCCGTCGGAGATCATGCCCACCAATATGCCGGCGTCGAGGACGGTGGTCATTCCTAGTTTTTTGTGAGACATCTCATGGATCACCTGAGGCATTGGGGTGTCTGGCGAGACGTGCGGGAGCGCATCGCCGGAATGCATCAGTTCGCGGACTCGGGCGAGCCGCTTACCGATGCGCCCGCCCGGATGGAGGTCGGCAAAGTCCTCGGCTTTCCATCCGCGGCGGCTACTTACTTCGAGAGCCAACGCGTCACCCAGTGCAAGCATTACCGTTGTGGATGCTGTAGGCGCCAGGTTCAGCGGGCAGGCCTCGGACGAGACGCTGGTATCGAGAAAGATATAGCTCGCCTGCGCGAGCGTCGAAGTGCCGCACCCACCTATCACAACAAGCTTTGCGTTAAGACGTTCCAGCGTAGGAAGCAGCCGCAGCAGCTCTTCTGTCTCGCCGCTATAAGAGAGCGCAACGACGATGTCGCCGGCTGCGAGCATCCCGAGATCGCCATGAATTGCCTCGGCGGCGTGCAGAAAATGTGCCTGCGTGCCCGTCGAACGAAGCGTCGCCGCGATCTTGCGCGCGATGATTCCGCTTTTGCCGATCCCGGTGACGACGATACGACGCCCGTCCCCGACCGCCAGCAGCAGCAGATCGACAGTCTGGCTAAAAGGCGCGAGCATCGAGTTGTCGAGGCGCACCGCTAACTCATTAAGTGCAGCCGCTTCGATGCGCACAAACTCCGAAGGGCGCAGTGAGTCTGACGAACTGGTGACATTGCCGGGCATAGGCCGAACCATGTCGATGCTAGCAGACCTATGGTTCAGATTTGGACCCAGTGGCTTCCTTGAACCGTTCCCGCCAGCTTTGCGTCTAAACTGGAAGAATGAAATGGGCGCGATTCGCGTGCCGGAAGGATTTCAAGAGTGAAACGGAACGGGTTGGTTCTTGGCGTCATGGTCGTCGGCATCGCGCTGTTTTTATGGGCAGGCTGGCATAACCTGAGAGAGCGCCGAAAAGTGATGCAGCAAGCTCAGGAAAACAGGGTCACGCTGGTGCCCGACAAAGCCGGCAATGCCGCCACAGAGGATTCTCAATCACCCGAAGCCGAAGCAGCGAGGATGCAAGGCAAGCCCGCCCCGGCCTTTACCCTCACCACACTGGACGGCAAAAAAGTATCGCTCAGCGACTTCAAGGGACATCCCGTCCTTGTGAACTTCTGGGCTACCTGGTGCGCTCCATGCAAGATCGAGATGCCCTGGTTTGAGGAGTTCAACAAGCAGTACGCTTCGCAGGGTCTCGTCATCCTCGGCCTCACCGACGACGTGGATGCTGGCAAGGAAGCCATTGAAAAAGTGGCGAAGAGAACCGGGGTCACCTACCCCATTCTTCTGGCTGACGGCAAAGTCCAGAAAGCCTACGCGCCTGATGGAATGGACTACCTTCCGATGTCATTCTACGTCGACCGCAACGGCATCATCGTCGAGGAGACAGCAGGCCTAGGTGGCAAGGACCAGATCGAAGCGCACATCAAGAGAGCGATTTCCTCGGGAGCGACTCTGGCGGGCGGGCAGTGATGCGATCTTTCGTCGCAATTGTCATTGCACTCGCTTTACCTGCGACGTTACCCGCCCAGCAGGTGGGAAATCTCGATACGCCCACGGCAAAGCCGAAGTCCTTTGTCATCTATGCGGCGGAGCAGCAGCAGGTGCCGGCAGGGAAGCGCAGCGTATTGGAGTTGCACTTTCGCGTCGTCGACGGCTTTCATGTGAACTCGCATGCGCCGAAATCCGAGTTGCTGATCCCGACGCAGGTCACCCTGCAGCCGGCGATCGGAGTCAAGGCGGAGACGATCGAGTATCCGGCAGGCACCACTTATAGCTTCAGCTTCGATCCGTCGGAGAAACTGGACGTCTACACTGGCGCATTTACCGTGAAGTTCCCAGTAGTAGCTGAAGCAGGCACCCATACGATGGAAGGTGCGCTGCGTTACCAGGCATGCGATCACGCGGCTTGTTATCCGCCGAAGACGCTTCCCTTGCAGGTGATCTTCACCGCGAAGTAGCTCTGCCATCGCGATCATCACGTACTCAACTGTTAGTAGCTTCGATACGTCCCTCCGCTGCGGTGGGGCAGTGATGGCATCATGAAAGAGACAGGATCGACAAGGAGCAGGCGGACGGATGGAAGAATTTCGGAGGCTGACACGGCTGCCGGCGTACGTGTTCAACATCACAAGCGAGTTGAAGGCAGCGGCCCGCAGACGCGGCGAGGACATCATCGACTTCGGCATGGGTAACCCCGACGGCGCAACGCCGAAGCACATCGTCGACAAGTTGATTGAAGCGGCGCAGAAGACGACAACGCACCGTTACTCGCTCTCGCGCGGCATTCCGCGGCTCCGCAGAGCCATCTGCAACTGGTATAAAACCCGCTACAATGTCGATCTCGACCCCGAAACTGAAGCCATCGTCACAATCGGTTCCAAGGAGGGCATCGCGCATCTTTGTCTTGCCGTGCTCGACGATGAAGACACCGTGGCGGTGCCGAATCCGAGCTATCCGATCCACATCTTCGGCCCTGTGATCGCAGGATCGAAGGTGCAGAGTATCGCGATGAACGGAAGCTCTGCCGACGCAATGCTTGAGCGCCTGGAGCACGATCTGCTCCAAATGCAACCCAGGCCGAAGCTGCTGATTCTGAACTTTCCCGCGAACCCAACTGCACAGTGTGTCGATCGGTCGTTCTTCGATCGAATCGTTACGCTGTGCGGAAGCCTCGGTATCTACATCGTCCACGATCTTGCGTACGCCGACATTGTCTTCGACGGCTATCGCGCACCGAGTATCCTCGAGACCCCCGGCGCAAAAGACATCGCCGTCGAGTTTTTCACGCTCTCGAAGAGCTACAACATGCCGGGCTGGCGCGTCGGTTTCATGGTCGGAAATCCCAAACTGGTCGCCGCATTGGGAAGGATCAAGAGCTACTTCGACTACGGCACCTTTACGCCGATTCAGGTCGCAGCCATCGCCGCACTCGAAGGACCTCAGGAGTGCGTTGCCGAGATTCGCGACAACTACAAAGACCGCCGCGATGTACTGGTCCCAGGCTTGAACAAGCTTGGCTGGCCGGTCGAATTGCCGAAGGCAACGATGTTTGCATGGGCAAAGATTCCCGAACAATATCGCGCACTCGGCTCTGTTGAATTCTCAAAGAAGCTTCTGCTTGAAGCGAAGGTCGCGGTAAGCCCCGGCGTTGGCTTCGGCGAACACGGAGATAACTACGTTCGTTTTTCGCTGATCGAAAACGAAGAACGAACGCGACAGGCCCTGCGCGGAATCAAGCAGATGTTCAAAAACGGTTGAACCTGTTAGCCATTGGCAAACAGCCGGTCACTTCTTTGCGCCGGCCTGCTTCTTCTGCGCATCGAGAAAACGGCGCACGCGGTCGAGCGAACGTGCCTTACCGAAGACGACCATGCTTTCCAGCAGTGGCGGAGACATCGTGCTACCCGTAATAATCGCGCGTAGCAGCATGAAGTTCTCCTTCACTGCCCACTGCTTCTCTTCGCCCAGTTTTTTCAGAGCCGTCTCGAGCGACTCTTTCGTCCACTCGGTCGATTCAAGCATCGTAAGCTGTTCCCCTGCAAAAACGAGCGTCTCCTCCAGCGTACGTTTCTTTGGAACGAAGACCTCAGGTGTTGGAAGAATATCGTCGGCAAAGAAGAAGTGTGTCAGATTGCCGAACTCGCTCAGTGTTTCAACGCGCGTCTGCACGAGCGAAGCAATCTGGGTGAGATAGGCATCGCTGAGGATCGTGGACCGCAGCGCGGCGTAGAAGCCGTCCGCCGACATCGCGCGAATATATTCGCCATTGAGCCACTTCAGCTTCGTAAGATCGAAGACCGGTCCGCCAAGGCGAATGTTTTTAACGTCGAAGCGCTCCACCATCTCAGCCAGTGAGAATTTCTCCACGACTGGACCAGTTCCTTCGGGCATTCCGCCGCCCATCAGGCCAAGAAAATTGATGACCGCCTCAGGAAGAAAGCCAGCCTGGCGATAGTAGATGAGAGAGACCGGATTCTTTCGCTTCGAAATCTTCGACTTGTCGAGATTGCGCAACAGCGGCATGTGCCAGAAGCGCGGCGTCTCCCATCCAAAAGCGCGATAGAGCAAAACATGCTTCGGCGTCGACGAAATCCACTCTTCGGCGCGAATGACATCGGTGATCTGCATCAGATGATCGTCAACAACATTAGCAAGGTGATAGGTAGGGAAGCCGTCAGACTTCATCAGCACCTGATCATCGACATTCGAGTGCTCGAAAGTGATGTCCCCGCGCAGCTCGTCGCGAAGAGTGGTTGAAGTCGTAGCGTCTCCAGCATGTGGAGGAACCGCCATGCGAACAACAAACGACTTGCCCGCTGTTAGATTAGCCTGAGCCGTCTCCGCGCTCAGATGGCGGCAGGTTCCCGGGTAACGTGGCGGAAGCTTCGCGGCGATCTGCTGCTTACGCACCGCCTCAAGTTCCTCCGCCGTGCAGAAGCATCGATAGGCAGTGCCATTGGCCAGCAACAACTCAACATGCTCACAATAGATCTCAGTCCGCTCCGATTGCCGGTAAGGGCCGAACGGCCCCCCGACATCCGGGCCCTCATCCCATGTGAGGCCGAGCCAGTGAAGCGAGTTGAAGATCTCCTGCTCTGACGTAGCAACGAAGCGGGCGCGATCGGTGTCCTCGATACGCAGCACAAACTTGCCGCCGCGCTGACGAGCGTAAATAAAATTAATCAGGCCAATATACGCCGTACCGACGTGTGGATCCCCAGTTGGACTGGGCGCGATTCGGACGCGTACCGGAGCCATAGAATTGTGCAAACTATTCGTCATATCAAGCCAAACTTCGATGCTAGCAGAGGGCGCATCGCTCAAACCCAGCTAAACCCGGTCGAAGCGAGCTGATTTAACTGCGGCAGACAGCTCCCGCAGCACTTCTTTGGTTTCGTCCCAGCCGATGCATGCATCCGTAATGCTTTGCCCGTAGACAAGTTCTTTCCCGGGAACCAGCTTCTGCGCTCCCGCGACAAGATTGCTCTCAAGCATCACTCCGATGATGCGCGTGTCACCTGACGGCGATCTGTCCTGCAACGTCGCGACACACAACCGCCTGCCGCCTGTAGTCCTTCTTGCTGTTCGCATGGCTGCAGTCGATCATCACCTGCGGCCTTATCCCAGCCTTCTCCATCTGCTTGCAGGTTTCGTCAACAGACGCCGCATCGTAGTTCACCGTCTGCCTGCCGCCGCGCAGAATGATGTGGCAATCGCAATTCCCCTTCGTGACAAAGATCGCGGTCTGCCCATGCTTGGTGTGTCCGAGAAAATTGTGCGGCTGCCCTGCGGAGAGAATCGCTTCAATCGCAATCTGCACATTGCCTGACGTTCCATTCTTGAAGCCGACCGGACACGAAAGCCCCGACACCAGCTCCCGATGCACCTGGCTCTCCGTCGTACGCGCTCCAATGGCGCCCCAACTCACGAGACTCGATACATATTGCGGCGAGATCATGTCGAGAAACTCCGTTCCCGCGGGCACTCCCATCTCAGCCAGATCGAGCAGCAGATGCCGCGCCTTGCGCAGTCCATCATTAATCTGGAACGACTCGTCGAGATAAGGATCGTTAATCAACCCCTTCCAGCCAAGCGTTGTGCGCGGCTTCTCGAAGTAAACGCGCATAACGATGCACAGCTCTTCGGAGAGCTCCGCGATCGCATCCTTCAGCAACGCCGCATATTCCCTCGCAGCCTTCGTATCGTGAATGGAGCAAGGCCCCACCACCACGAGCAGGCGCTTGTCCTTGCCACCAAGTATGTTCACAATTTCGTTGCGGGCGTTGTAGACCGTGGCCGAGGCCTGCTCCGTAACAGGCAGCTCCTCTTCAAGAAAGACCGGCGGAAGAACGACTTTAGTCCAGGTAATGCGAAGGTTATCTGTCGGATGAAGCATTACGTCTCATTGTTCTGAAGAATCAGACAAGGCAGCACGCACATGTACGTCTCTGATTTGCCTGTGTTCTCCATTTTATAGCCCGTTGCCCTCGGGATCGCGTATGCCAAACTATTCAAACGACTAGAATTGGTCTTAGACGGAAAGCATTTTCCCTGAGCGTTTATCGTACGCTCAACCCAGAAAGGCACTTTAAGTGAAGGCATTAGTAAAAAGCCGCGAAGAGCGCGGTCTGTGGCTTGAGGATGTTCCCGAGCCTGAGATGGGCATCAACGACGTCAAGATCCGCGTTCTTGCAACCGGAATCTGCGGCACCGATCTGCATATCTATGAGTGGGACGCGTGGGCACGGTCGACAATTCCAAAGGGGCTCACCATTGGTCACGAGTTCGTAGGCGAAGTAGTCGCCACCGGCTCGAACGTTACGGATATCTCCATCGGCCAGCTCGTCAGTGGCGAGGGACACGTCGTCTGCGGGCGCTGTCGCAACTGCCTCGCCGGCCGCCGCCATCTCTGTGCCCACACCTTGGGCGTCGGAGTCAACCGCAACGGAGCATTCGCCGAATACGTCGTTCTGCCGATGTCCAACATCTGGATTCACAACGCTGGCGTACCACGCGAAATTGCTGCTATCTTCGACCCGCTCGGCAACGCAGTCCACACAGCGCTTGCATTTCCAGTTCTCGGCGAAGATGTTCTGGTCACCGGAGCAGGTCCGATCGGCATCATGGCCGCTGCGGTCGCACAACACGCCGGCGCACGCTACGTAGTCATCTCCGACCCCAACGAGTACCGGCGCAAACTTGCCGAAAACGTCGGCGTCACTCTCGCCGTCGATCCCCGAGCCACTCCGCTCAAAGAAATTCAGCCGAAACTCCACATGCAGGAGGGCTTCGACGTCGGCCTCGAAATGTCAGGTAACCCCAGCGCGTTTCGCGAGATGCTCGCCAACATGAGCCACGGTGCGAAGATCGCGATGCTCGGCATCCCATCCGAAGATATCTCCATCGACTGGAACCAGGTCGTCTTCAACCAACTCACCATCCGCGGCATCTACGGACGCGAGATGTACGAGACCTGGTACAAGATGACCGTCATGCTTGAAAGCGGCCTCGATATCTCCGGAGTCATCACTCACAAGATGAACTGGCGCGACTACGAAGACGGTTTTGCCGCAATGCGCACCGGAAATTCCGGCAAGGTCATTCTCGACTGGAGCGACGTCGGCTGATCGCGTCTTAATCTGCTAATGATGAAAATTCGGGCCGGCTGGAGTACACATGTCTCTTCTCGCCATGTCGTATCCGATCCTCAGTTCCGCCCAGCCTCTCGCAGCTGGAGCCTCTGACTTTTCCAGCCTCTCCGATAGTCCGCCAGCTTACAATGTTCTCTCGTCCAGGAGATTTTCTGCATGCACATTGAGCACTACCCCGGCTTCTACATGGCGGGTCTGTCCGCACGCACTTCGAACGCAAAGGAAATGTCCGGCAACGGCAAGATCGAACGTATATGGGAGACGTTCCTGCAGCCCAGCCTCGTCACCAGAATCCCCAATAAAGTAGGAATCGATCTTGTCGCCGTTTACACCGACTACGAGACCGACCACACTGGCCACTACACCTACCTTCTCGGCCTTCCGGTGGTCTCAGGAGAGCCTTTCCCGTCCAACCTCACCATCAGGCAAATCTCCTCGGGCCGCTACGCGGTTATCACCTCCGAGCGCGGTCAGATCGCCGAAGTCGTTCGAGATGCCTGGCAGCGCATCTGGTCCATGTCGGAGAGAGAACTCGGCGGCAGGCGAGCCTTTCAAACCGACTTTGAGATCTACGATCAGCGCTCTTCCGATCCAGAAAACGCTCAAATCGACATCTACATCGGCCTCCGCTAAACGGTCGCGATAGTATCGCAACGAAGATTTATTCGTGTTCCTCGCGAACATCGCGGTCGCGCCGTATACTTTAGCCGTCACAAATATCAGGAGACATTATGCAGAACCGCATCCTCGGCACGACGATGCCTGTGCTGGAATTCGCCCTTACCCCCAATGACGCCATCATCTCCGAAGCAGGCGAACTCTCCTGGATGTCCGCCTCCATCCAGATGACGACCCATACCCAGCACGCTGGCGGCGGTGGCTTCTTCGGCGCCATCGCACGTGTCGCCGGCGGAGGCTCGCTCTTCATGACCGAGTATCGCGCCATCGGCGTCCCGGGCGAGGTCGCCTTCGCCGCTCGAGTTCCCGGCCACATCGTTCCAGTCGAGGTCAGCGCTGGCAACGAGTATCTTGTCCACCGTCACGGCTTCCTATGTGCCACCGCAGGCATCGAACCTGGGCGTCGGATTCCAGCAGTCTCTCGGCGCGGGAATCTTCGGCGGCGATGGCTTTCTCCTGCAGAAAATCTCAGGCCAGGGAATCGCATGGCTCGAACTCTCGGGCGAACTCGTCGTCAAAGACCTCGCTCCCGGCGAACTTCTCCGCGTCCATCCCGGCCACGTCGGAGCCTTCCAATCCTCCGTCGCCTTCCAGATTCAGCGCGTCCCCGGCATCAGAAACATGATCTTTGGCGGCGATGGCATCTTCCTCGCCGCGCTCACCGGCCCGGGCCGCGTCTGGCTGCAAACCCTTCCGATCTCCCGCCTCGCCCACCAGATTCAGGAGTATCTCCCAAAAGAACGCGTCCGCGCAGACAGCCGAGGCAGGCGTCGTCGGAGGCATCGTAGGGCTCCATCCTCAAGGGCATGTAGCGAGCGCGGCACCAGTGGAAGAATCGATCTACTCCGCCCGCAACGCCTCCACCGGATTCACCGAAGCCGCTCTGCGCGCCGGGAAATAACTCGCCAGCAGCGAAGCTGCGCCAAGCACCACCGCAACTGCGGCCAGAGTCGGACACGTCCCACGTACCGATCCCAAACAGCAATCCGCGCATCAGAGCCGCAGCCGCAACAGCACAAACCAGCCCTGCCCCAATCCCCATTCCCGTCAGCCAGCCTGCTTCTTTCAGAATCATCCGGTACACCGAACTCTGTTGTGCCCCCAGCGCCATCCGCACGCCGATCTCGCGCGTTCGCTGGCTCACCGAATAAGCAATCACCCCATAAAGTCCAACCACGCCCAGCAGCAAAGCCAGGGCCGCAAATCCACCGACCAGCCACGCCGAAGACCGATGCAGATACGCGTCTGCGACTCGTTGATCCGCTGCAACTGCGTCGCCTCGTCAAACACGCCAATCCCAGGATCAATCTGTTGAACAGTAGCCCGCAACACAGGAAGCATCGCCGCCTCTGCCTGCGATGTGCGAACCACCAATCCGAAGTAGTTGTCGGCCCCTGGTTCAGCAGGAGTGTACTCGGCTGGCCAGGTGTCAACATCCAGCGAGCTCTCCTTGATGTCATCAACCACCGCGATAATCTGGCGAAGCGACTTCGGCGTCAGCTCGATCCCCCATCACCCGGCCAATCGGGTCCTCACCAGGAAAATACTGACGCGCGAAAGCCTTGTTGATGATGACGACCTTCGGCTTCGAAGCATCCTCGTCATCCCTGAAAAAACGTCCCCGCTCCAGTTTTGCCTGCAAGCGTCTTGAAGTAATCGGAGCTGACCTCGCGTTGGTTCACCTCATTGTGTTCGCCGTTGTAAGGCTTACCCACAATTCGAATCCAATCCGTATTGCCATTGCCGCTCACCGGAAACACGCTCGTCAAACTCGCCGATTGGACGCCGGGAAGACTGCGAATCCGATCCAGTATCTGCCGCTCGACCGCAACAACTTGCGGATCCTCTCGGATACGTGGTCTTCGGCAACGCCACCTGCATCGTTGCAAGATGGTCGGGCTGAAAAGCCAGGTCCACATGCAGCAGTTTGTAGAAGCTCTTACCCAGCAACCCCGCTCCCACTAGCAACACCACTGCCACCGCCAATTCCACTACCACCAGATTTGCCCCAAACCGCCGCCATAACGTTCCTGCGGTGCCGCGCCCGCCATCAGTCAGTCCCTCTCGGAGGTGTCGTCAACGGCACCCGCAGAATCGGTGTCAGCGCAAACAGCCCCGCTGCAAGCACACAGATTGCCACGGCAAACAACACCACACGCGAAGGTTCAGATTGACCCCCGCGAGATAGGGCACAAAGGCCAGCATGTCCTTCGAGATCATCCGCAAAAGCACCTGCATTGCGCCCATACGCCACGACACACCAAGCAGACCGCCCGCCACCACCAGCAGCAGTGCTTCGGTCACGAACTGCCGCACCAGCCGCGACGGCGACGCCCCCAGCGCCCCGCGCACCGCAATCTCGCGCTTCCGGCTCTCCGACCGCACCAGCAGACAGACTCGAAACATTCACGCACGCAATCACCAGCAACAATACCGCTCCGCCCAGCAGCACCAGCAGAATTGGCCGTATGTCCCCGACAATCTGTTCATACAGCGGCTTCACGCTCGCGCCCTGGTCGCGGTTCGACCCCGGATACTGCACCTCAAGCTGCTTCGCAATCGCCGTCATGTCCGCCAGCGCCGACTCCACCGTTACTCCGTCCTTCAGCCGCGCCACGCCGAACATATTGTGGCAGCTGCGTCTCTTCTCGCAGTTGCTCAATTTGTGCACCGTGCCCCAGAACTCCGCCCTGCCTCGCGGTGCAAACTGAAAGTTCGCCGGCAACACGCCGATGATCGTATTCGGCACGCCATCCAGATCCACCATCTGCCCGATGATGTCCTTCCTCCCACCGAACCGTTCCTGCCAGCTTTGGTACGTAAGGATCACTATGTCCCCGCCGCTCGGTTGGTCCTCGCCATCGTAAAAATCTCGGCCCAGCATGGGTTTCACGCCCAACACTCGGAAGAAGCCCGCAGTTACTCGCGCAGCATTCACCGGCTCCACGCCTGTGGAAGTTTTCATCAGATAGCCGCCGCCGGTGTAGGCCTCAAGTGCACTGAAGACCTTGTTCATCTTCTTCCAGTCCACATAGTCCTGATACGACAGGTTCGAGCGCGGCCACAGCTTTGCCCCTCTCTGCCACATCCACCAGCCTTGTCGGATCGTGATAGGGCAGCGGCTTGATCAGACGCCGCATCGACAAAGGCAAAGATCGCCACGCTTGCGCCTATTCCGAGCGCCAGCATAAGAATCGCGGTCAACGTAAATCCCGGGCTCCTCCGCAGCTGGCGACAGCGCGAAGTGCAGATCCTGCCATACCGTCTCGAAGCGGAAACCCATCACCTCGTAGCTCTGTTCTTTCAACCGCGTAGGATTTCCGAACTCACGCGCCGCCGCATGATGGAGCCGCCGTCTGGAGCCACACCGGACTCCGCGAAGCTCCTTCTCCTTCTGCTCGCGATGGAACGCCATCTCTTCGTCCAATTCGCTGTTGAACCGTTCGCGGCGAAGTAAGCGTTCCGAGTTTTTTGAAGAAGCGCGCGATCGGGTCCATGGCACTCTCCTATGCGTCCTGCATCACACGGCCGATGGCCGCGATCATCGACTTCGAACTGCGACTGCTCCAGGCCCAGTTGCTTCCGTCCAGCAGCCGTCAGCGTGTAGAACCGGGCTCGCCGGTTGGTCTCCGTAGATCTTCCACTCAGCCTTCACCCAGCTCTGCAACAACAGCCGCTGCAGCGCCGGATAGAGCGAGCCTTCTTCCACGGTCAGCACGTCGTCCGAGGCGCGTTTGATCGACGAGGCGATCCCATAGCCATGCTGTGGGCCGCGGGTGAACGTCTTCAGAATCATCATGTCCAGCGTGCCGGGCATCAGGTCGGATTTCTTGGGCATGGCTCTATCCATAGATGATCTATGCATAGAACGTCAATACCGCAAAGAAAAGTTCCGTGAACTTCCATCTTTCTCGTTCGGGCATACAAACGCGTCATGGAGTATCCGGTCCTATATCCTAGAAACGAATGGCTCCTTTCCTGCATCTGGCCCACGTCAACGTGGCTCGCGGCGACAACGTTGTCCTCCACGACATCAACCTCTCCGTCAACACCGGGGAGCACATCGCCATCCTCGGCCCGAACGGCTGCGGCAAATCCACCCTCATCAAGACCATCACCTGCGAGTGCTATCCGATCGTCCAGCCTGAGACGACGGTCAGTATCTTCGGCCGCGAGCGTTGGGATCTGACCGAGTTGAAGAAGCGCCTTGGCGTCGTCTCAGCCGAACTGCCGGGCGGCCGACGCTCGAGACGACGGGCGCGACGCCGTCCTCACCGGATTTTTTTCGAGCAGCACCCTCTGGCCGAACCTCGCAGTGACCGACAGAGATGCGGGAGCGCGCCGAAGAGGTCCTGCAACAGGTCGACGCAGTGGAACTGGCGGAGAAGCCGGTGGGCGAGATGTCCGCCGGACAGCAGCGCACGCATCATGATCGGCCGCGCCCTGGTCGGCTTCAGCGGGAATGTCTCCTGCTCGACGAACCCTCGAATGCACTGGATCTCGCCGCGCAGGCCGATCTTGCGCGATCTGCTCCGCAAACTGGCTCAGCAGGGGACTGGCATTCTGCTCATCACCCATCACATCGCCGACATTCCTCCCCGAGATCGACCGGATCCTCCTGATGAAAGACGGCCGCATCGTGGCAGACGGGCCGAAGAGCGAACTTCTGACGGCGGAGACGCCTCAGCGACTTGTTCAAAACTGAGGTCCAACATCGCCGAACGAGACGGTTTCTTCCACGCCTGGTAAGTATTTTTTTTGATTTCATCGCGGAAACACGTTTTTACAGGGGATTTGGAGATTTCCACAAGGTAAAAGCGTGGTTCTTAGACGGTTTTTAAGTGGTATTTCGTGGTCGTAGAACGCGGCTGTTAAGTGCACGTTTTGTCGCCTCGAAAAACTTGCCTCGTTTTTCGAAATTTATTTTTTGGGTTCCCGAAAGCGTCAACGGACCGGGTGATGGTGCCGGTCTGTAAGCTTGACCAGCTCGGGTTGCGCGATGCGGCTGGGGCCGAGGACGGCGATCTTTGGCAGAGGGCCGCGCACCATGGCGACCTCGTCGCAGGCGTAGAGGCGCGGGCAGGTCTGGCAGTCCTTGTAGATCTTGTCGGGCAGGGTGGTGCGGTCGACGACGCGGAAGCCGAAGTGGAAGAAGAAGTCGGGGATGCGGGTGAAGAGGCAGACGGCGGTGACGGATTGCTCTTCGGCTTCTTCGAGCAGGGCACGAAGGAGCCGGCCGCCGGCGCCCTGGCCTTTGGCTTCGGGCTTGACGACGATGGAGCGGACCTCGGCGAGGTGAGGGCCGTAGAGGTGGAGCGCTCCGCAGCCGAGGAAGACGCCGGATCTCGGATTCGGCTACGGCGAAGTCACGGACGTTCTCGCAGATCTCGGCGTAGCTGCGGCGGAGCAGGGTGCCGTCGCCGGAGAGAGAGTTGACGAGGTCGAAGATGTTGACGGCGTCGGGGAGCTTCGCTTTGCGGACCACGGCTCCGCCTTCGCGCAGGCGCGTTGAGGCGGTCGACTCACTTGCCGTCAGGAGGGGAGTATGGGCAATGATGCGGGCTCCTTTCTCTATTTTCGCAGATTCGATTGGACGTCATTGCGGCTAATGCGTTTGCGGGCATCTGCCAAGGCAGCAGCGACTCGGGTGCGGGCGGTGCCGCCGATGACGTCGTGGCAGTCGAGCGTGGCTTCGAGCGTGATGGCGGCGTAGAAGTCTTCGCCGAACTCGGGCGCTGATGCTGCGTAGTTCATCGAGCGTTAGATCGTTGAGCTCGCGATCTTGTTTCGAGGCCGAGGCGGACGGCGTTGCCGATCTGCTCGTGGGCCTTGCGGAAGGGGACGCCCTTGTTGGAGAGGTAGGTTGCGGCGGCCATGGCGTTGAGGTAGCCGGTCTCGGCGGCGGTCTTCATGCGGTCGAAGCGGAACTTGAGGGATGCGGTGAAGGCGGGGAGGACGCTGAGGATTCCGGCGATGGTGTCGGCGGCGTCGAAGACGGGCTCCTGACCTTCCTGGAGGTCTTTGTTGTAGGCGAGGGGGAGGCCTTTGATGAGAGTGGCGAGGGTGGTCGGCTGCGCCGAGCAGACGGCCGGATTTGCCGCGGATGAGTTCGGTGAGGTCGGGGTTCTTCTTCTGCGGCATCGCGCTGGAGCCGGTGGAGAAGGCTTCGGGGAGATCGAGGAAGCCGAACTCGGCGGTGGAGTAGAGCGTGAGCTCCTCGGCGAAGCGCGAGATGTGGATGCCGAGGGTGGCGATGGCTTGCGTGAACTCGAGGGCGAAGTCGCGGTCGCTGGTCGCGTCCATGCTGTTGGGCGTGGGGGCGTCGAAGTTGAGGGCGCGGGCGGCGATGGTGCGGTCGAGGGCGAGGGTTGCGCCTGCGACGGCTCCGGAGCCGAGCGGGCAGAGGTTCATGCGCTTGCGGGCGTCGGTGAGGCGGGAGGCGTCGCGCTCGATCATGCTGACGTAGGCGAGGAGCCAGTGGGCTACGAGGACGGGCTCGGCGCGCTGGAGGTGGGTGTAGGAGGGCATGACGGCTTCGCCTGCGGATTCGGCGAGGTCGATGAGGGCTTTGCGCCATGCGGTGAGGCCAGCGAGGGTGTTGTCGATGGCTTCGCGGACGAAGAGGCGCATGTCAGTGGCGATCTGCTCGTTGCGGCTGCGGCCGGTGTGGAGCTTGAGGGCGAGGTCGCCGATTTGTTTGGTGAGTTCGAGTTCGACGAAGTGATGGATGTCTTCGGCTTGTTCGTTGGTGGCGATGCTCTTTCGAGCTTTGCGACGGCGCGAAGGCCTTGCTTCCATCTGGAGGAGTTCTTCGCTGGTGAGGATTCCGGCGGCTTCGATGGTGCGGGCGTGGGCTATGCTGGCCTCGACTTCGTAGGGGAGCAGGCGCCAGTCGAAGGGGAAGGAGCGCTGCCAGTGATTCGAAGTGTGTGGTCGAGTGGTTCGCGGAAGCGGCCGGACCACATTTTTGTGGATTTTGTTCTGACATTTTATTTGCCTGTTTAAGTTCATCTGAGGGTTGAAGTGCAAAGACAAGAACAACAGCAAAAGCAAAGGCAATATTCAGTCGCTTCGGCTTCGCCTTTGCTCCGGCCTTCGGCAGAGTCGAACCCATTCATCGCGCAAAAGGCTGCGCGATGAATGGGGCACCCGGCTAATTGTTGTCGCGAATTGATTTGCGAATCTTTTGACAGAGAACATGAAGATCGGCCGGGCAGTTTTCCTTTGCAAGTTTATCAATGTGGTTGAGGTCGTCAGTCGAGTCGGTAATGTTGAGGCCAGCCAGCGCGAATGTTTCGAACGCAGGATCTTCTTTGAACAGTCGCGACGCTGCGCGGAGTGAATTCCACGAATCAGCGAGCATTCTAGCTACGGACTCGCTTACCCCTTCACTAACTTCCGCATCATCGACCTGGCATGCGAGGTAACGATGATAGAACGCACTGGAGTTTTGACCAATCGCGGATACTGTCGGACTCCGCTTCTAGGACGTCGATGGTGTGTTGAGGACACTTCTTCGATTGCGCGGCTGAGCTTTGGACAGATACGCAAAGGTACAAGCCTATGCAAACTGCAATCCAAAAGAACTTAGCTCGTAGTACTGGCGCTCGCTGCAATGCTTGCGGCTGATTGCCATTGGTTTGCCATCGTGTACGTCACTCCCGCTGGAACTGGAGTTGCGGCATTTCGTTGCCTTTGCTGAGGGTGATTAGGCCGGCTTTGGGCGTAGGTGATGAGCTTGGCGCGGGTGTCGGTGATGTCGAGATTGCGCATGGTGAGTTGGCCGATGCGGTCGCGCGGGGAGAAGGTGGATTCGCCCTTCTCCATGCGTGAGGCGCTCGGGATGGAAGGTGAGGTTGGGCGAGTCGGTGTTGAGGATCGAGTAGTCGTTGCCGCGGCGCAGCTCGAGTGTGACCTCGCCGGTGACGGGCTTGGCGACCCAGCGCTGGGCGGCTTCGCGGAGCATGATGGCCTGGGAGTCGAACCAGCGGCCCTGGTAGAGCAGGCGGCCGAGCTTGCGGCCGTTGTCGCGGTACTGCTCGATGGTGTCCTCGTTGTGGATGCCGGTGATGAGGCGCTCGTAGGCGATGAAGAGAAGAGCGAGGCCGGGGGACTCGTAGATGCCGCGGCTCTTGGCTTCGATGATGCGGTTTTCGATCTGGTCGCTCATGCCGAGGCCGTGGCGGCCGCCGATGCTGTTGGCTTCGAGCATGAGGGCGACGGGGTCGGAGAGTGGTTTGCCGTTGAGAGCGACGGGGAAGCCTTCTTCGAAGCGGACGGTGATCTCTTCGGGCTTGATTGCGACGTCGTCGCGCCAGAAGGCGGTGCCCATGATGGGGGCGACGATCTTCATGCTGGTGGTGAGGAGTTCGAGGTCCTTGGCTTCGTGGGTTGCGCCGAGGATGTTGGAGTCGGTGGAGTAGGCCTTCTCGGCGGACATCTTGTAGCCGAAGCCGGCTTTGCATGAAGGCGGACATCTCCGCGCGGCCGCCGAGCTCGTCGATGAAGGCGGCGTCGAGCCAGGGCTTGTAGACCTTGAGGTCGGGGTTGACGAGCAGGCCGTAGCGGTAGAAGCGCTCGATGTCGTTGCCTTTGAAGGTGGAGCCGTCGCCCCAGATGTTGACGTCGTCTTCCTTCATGGCGGTGACGAGCATGGTGCCGGTGACAGCGCGGCCGATGGGCGTGGTGTTGAAGTAGGTGACGCCGGCGGTGGTGATGTGGAACGCGCCGGACTGGAGCGCGGCGATGCCTTCGCGAACGAGCGGGCCGCGGCAGTCGATGAGGCGGGCTTTTTCAGCGCCGTACTCGAGGGCCTTGCGGGGGATCTCGTCGTAGTCGGCCTCGTCGGGCTGGCCGAGGTTGGCGGTGTAGGCGTAGGGGATCGCGCCCTTCTGCTTCATCCAGTGAAGCGCGGCGCTGGTGTCGAGCCCGCCGGAGAAGGCGATGCCGACCTTTTGGCCGACGGGCAGGGATTCGAGAATTACGGACATAGTGATGCAGACCTCAATGGTTGAGCAGACGAAGACTAGACGGTGGTGCGCTTGCGGGCGTGGGTTTTGCGGCTAATGTGGATGCGCTTGGCTCCGCCGAGAAGCATGAGCAGGATGGCCTTCTGCGCGTGCATGCGGTTTTCGGCCTGGTCGAAGACGATGGATTGCGGGCCGTCGAGCACGGCGTCGGTGACTTCGGCGTTGCGGTGTGCGGGAAGGCAGTGCATAAAGACGGCGTCGGGTTGCGCGAGCGCCATGAGGGCTTCGTTGACCTGGTAGGGCTTGAAGATGGGCGCGCGCTTGGTGGCTTCATGCTCGAAGCCCATGCTGGTGCAGACGTCGGTGTAGATGGCGTCGGCGCCGGTGGCGGCTTTGATGGGATCGTGCAGGAGGGTGATGCTGCCGCCGGTGGTCTCGGCGATCTCGATGGCCTTGTGGATGATTTCGAGCTTTGGGGCCGAAGCCTTTGGGTGAGGCGATGGTACAGTGCGCGCCGAGCTGCGCGGCGGTGAGCATCAGCGAGTGGCAGACGTTGTTGCCGTCGCCGACGTAGGTGAAGCGCAGGCCCTGGCAGGAACCGAAGCGCTCTTCGAGGGTGAAGAAGTCGGCGATGGCCTGGCAGGGATGCTCGAGGTCGGAGAGCGCGTTGATGACGGGGATTTTGGAGCAGGCGGCCATCTCGGTGATGGTGTCGTGCGCGTAGGTGCGGAGGACGATGATGGACATCCAGCGCTCGAGGTTGTGAGCCATGTCGGCGAGCGATTCGCGCTCGCCGAGGGGAGACTGGGTCTGGTCGACGAAGATGGCGTTGCCGCCGAGGGTATTGATTGCGGCCTCGAAGGTGAGACGCGTGCGAAGGCTGGCCTTCTCGAAGAACATGACCATCTGCCTGGCGTCGAGCGCGTGGCGGAAGTCCTCGGGGTGATTCTTGACTGCGTGAGCGAGTTCCATGATGGCAGCCATCTCCTGCACGGTGAGATCGGCGATCGAGCAGAGGTCGCGGCCGGTGAGACGCTTGGAGGCTTCGCTGAAGGCTGTGTCGGACTGGATGCCGAGGGTCGCGGTAGGCTTCGGTGCGGCGTCGTCTGTCTCGGAAGATTTGGCGTTCATGACTACGGTTTTGCTACCCATGGGATTGTTCTCCTGCCGGTGCAGTGCCGGCGTATGTTGCGGTGAGGATCTCGTCGAGCGCGGCGATGGCCGTATCGACGTGCTTGCGCTCGAGGATGAAAGGTGGAAGGAAACGGAGGACCGTGTCGCTGGTGCGGTTGATGATGATGCGGCGATCCATCATCTCCGCTGCGATTTGCTTTGCCAGATTCGGCGGAGTTGAGCTCGAGGCCGAGCATCAGGCCGATGCCGCGGACGTCGATGATTGCAGTCGTGGCGGGCGGCCAGTTTGGTGAGCTGATCGTGGAAGTACTCGCCAGTCTCCTGGATGTGCGCGAGCAGATTTTCTTGTTTGATGGTGTCGATGACAGCGATGGCAACGGCGCAGGCGAGCGGATCGCCTCCGAAGGTTGTGCCGTGCATGCCGGGAGTGAAGGCTGCGGCGGCGGCGTCTGGTGCAGAGCATCGCGCCCATAGGAATGCCGTTGGCGATGGGTTTGGCGAGGGTTGTGACGTCAGGGAGGATGCCGTAGTGCTGGTAGGCGAACCACTTTCCGGTGCGGCCCATGCCGCTCTGGATCTCGTCGGCGAGAAGCAGAGCGCCGGTGGAGTCGCAGAGCTCGCGTGCCGCAGCGAAGAACTCCTGGCTGACTGGGATGGATACCGCCTTCGCCCTGGATCGGCTCGATGCAGATGCCGCAGACATCGTTGGAGAACTTGGCGCGAAGATCGGCGACGTCGTTGAAGCGGACGAACTCGACTCCGGGCATCACGGGCAAAAGGGTTCGCGGTACTTTTCCTTGTGCGTGGTGGCGACGGAGCCCATGGTGCGGCCGTGGAAGCTGTGGTCGAGAGCGAGAAACTTTGTGCCGATGTTGCTTGCCCTCGGCGCGGAGGCGTCCGGCGTGGGCGCGAGCGAGTTTCAGCGCGGCCTCCCAGGCTTCGGTGCCGCTGTTGCAGAAGAAGACGCGGTCGAGGCCGCTCATCTCAGTGAGGCGCAGAGCGAGGTCGGCGGTGTGCTCGTGGAAGAAGAGGTTCGACGTGTGGAGCAGCCGCTTGCTCTGGCGGGCGATGGCCTGCTCGACGGCGGGATGACCATAGCCAAGCGCGGAGACACCGATGCCGCTGAGCAGATCGAGGTAGTCATTGCCGTTCTCGTCGCGGAGATAGACGCCGTGGCCGCTGACGAAGAGCTAGGGGATTGCGCTCGTAGGTGTGGAGCAGCAGTTTGCTCTCCGCTGCCTGGATTGATGCTAAGTTCATGCGACCATGACCTCCGTTCCGTCGTTGACTCGTGTGGAGCAGAGGTCAGGCAAGAGCGATGCGGCCTCCGCAGGCAGGATGCGAACACGCTTTACGCCGTGAGTAAGAGCCTCGCGGCAGGCATTGAGCTTGGGCAGCATGCCGCCGGAGATGACCTGCTGTTTTTCGATGGCGGGAATCTGCGCCAGTGTGAGCCAGCGCATCACGTTGCCGTCTGCTCCTTTGACGCCGGGAACGTCGGTCAGAAAGACAAGCGCGTCGGCCTTGGTGGAGATGGCGCAGGCGGCTGCCATCTCGTCGGCGTTGATGTTGTAGTACTCGCCGTCGAAGCCCAGCGCAATGGACGAGATGACGGGAACCGCACCCATCGTCCAGATGGCCTCGAGCCAGCTGCGGATCGGTTGCGGCGATCTCGCCAACGAAGCCGAGGTCGGGGTTAGTCTTCTTCTTGCGCGCGCGAAAGACATGCCCATCGCCTCCGGAAAGGCCTACTGCAGCCTGTCCGTGCGAGCCGAGCGCGGCGACCAGAGACTTGTTGACGCGTCCGGCCAGGACCATGAGCGCGGCGTCGCGAGTCTCGGCGTCGGTGATGCGAAGGCCGGAGACGAACTCGCTCTTTTTGCCCATCAGCGCGAGGGTGCGGGTCAGCTGCACGCCGCCGCCGTGGACGACTGCGACCTGGTTGCCATCGGCCACGAGCTCGGCGATGGCCTTGCCTGCGGCATGAAGCAGCTTTTTGTCCTCGAGAGCGGCACCGCCAAGTTTGACAACGAATCTCACAGCAAACCCTCCTCTTCGTTCCATCCGCACATCAGGTTCATGTTCTGAACCGCCTGGCCGGCTGCGCCTTTGAGAAGATTGTCGAGCACGAGACGATGAGCAGACGTTTGTGGTCCGGTGCGAGCGCGAAGCCGAGGTCACAGAAGTTCGTGCGGACGACGTGTTGAATCTGCGGCAGATGGGGTGTGGTGTGCAGCCGCACCATGGGGCTGCGTCGGTAGAAGTCTTCGAACACGTCAGTGATGGCGGAGGCATCGGTCTGGCCTTTGAGCCGGACGTAGATGCGTGGAGAGAATTCCGCGCGGGATCGGCAGCAGATGCGGAGTGAACTGAATCTGATCGGAGGTAAGGTGAAGTTGCTCGAGCAACTCTCCGGTGTGGCGATGGCCGAAGACCGCATAGGCTGAGAGATTGTCCGCCGCATACATGAAGTGGGTGTTCGACGTTGGAGCTTTGCCGGCTCCGCTCACTCCTGATTTTGCGTCGCAGACGATGCCATGCTCAACGGTCGACCAGGCCAGCCTGAATCAGAGGAGCAAGCGCCGAGAATGATGGAGGTCGCGTAGCAGCCGGGGTTGGCGACGAGCCGCGCCGTGCGAATCTCATCACGATGGAGCTCGGGGCAGCCGTAGACGGCTTCAGTCTGGAGTTCCGCGGCCCGCACGGGATCGGCGTCCTTGAGCTTGTAGACAGCACGATTCGCTTCGCTCTGGAGACGCCATGCTCCGCTGAGGTCGATGACCCTGATTCCTCGCGCAATGGCTTGCGGGACCCACTCGCGGGACTGCTCGTGCGGAGTCGCGAGAAAGAGAAGCTCAGTCCCGGCAGTCGACGATGCGGTCCCAGGTGAACGGAACGACCTGGTGCTTGTGCGGGTTCCCTGCAGTTGCGAGCTGCGGATGCAGATCTTCGAGGTAAGTAGATGTTCTGAGTATCAGATCTCGCCAGCTCGACCGAGAAAGACCGGCGCAGTCCCTTCGAATGCCGGGTGACGGAGCAGCAGACGAGCCAGCTCACCGCCCGCGTAGCCGCTGACTCCGGCGACGGCGGTCCTGGGTGCGGCCGCCCGCGCGTTCGTCTCCAGATGGACGCCCTCGGCGGTCCTGGCCGAATCAGAATGGATTGTTGCAATGTTAGCCAATGTATCCTTCAATCCTTGTCCTCAGCTGTGGTAGCCTGTTCTTCGTCGGGACAGATGATCAGAACGGTGTCGTCTCCGGCGATGGTGCCCACGACCTCGGGCCAATCTTCGTAGTCGATTCCGGCGGCAATGGGCTGCGCGCCCCCGGTCGTAGTCATCAGTACGAGCAGATTAATAGCCTGGCGGACTTCAAGGCCGAAGCTTTCCAGAACCTCGCGGATCCTCAGGCAGCGTGTCGTGATCCGAGTCTCCATTGGAAGGGAGAGCATAGCCCTCAGGTCCTTTGGTCAGCCGAAGTTCATGAATGTCGCGGGAGAGGGTGGCCTGGGTGACGTGGAAGCCGCGGCCTGCGAGCTTGCGGCGCAGTTCGTCCTGGCTGGTGACTGCAGTCTTCACAAGCAATTCCCGAATCACGGTGTGACGTTGTTGCTTCATAGGGTTGGTTGTACCTGTTCTTTCGCTCCTTCGTCTTCAACGCGGGTTGAAAGAAGGGGAGTGCAAAACTTTCTGTATAAATATACATTATTTGTGTATATTTATACAGAAGAATCCAGTTCAGCTCTAAAAAGCGCCACAACACACTCCCAAGGGAAGGTGTCGTCGCGGAGCATTCCAACTCCCGACGACGTATAGTGAAGCATGGAACGGTTCCCGATAGCCAGTCTAGAGCGTAACTTCCGAGATGTTTCTGCATCCTCGGGGGTTGCACCGTCTTTGCTCGACGAGCGGTTCGATCACGACTCCTGCGGAGTCGGATTTGTCGCTTCCATAAACGGGATTCCAAGTCATGACATTCTCAAGCAGGCGCTGATTGCATTGTCGCGTCTCGCCCACAGGGGTGCGACGGCAGCTGATGGCAAGAGCAGTGACGGTGTCGGTGTAATGACAGCGATTCCGCGCGCATTTCTTGTGAAAGCGGCCAATCTTGCGATCGAGGACAAACAGCCGCTTGGTGTCGGAATGCTCTTGCTTCCGCAAGACGAGACTCGCGCCGAGGGGCTTCTGGAGCGCTGCCTCACCTCACACGATTTTGAGGTGCTGGGCTGGCGCGACGTACCGGTTTCGACAGGCTGGCTGGGAGAGATGGCGCTGGCCACAATGCCACGCATCCGGCAGGTGCTGGTGGTGGACTCAGGCGTTGCTGAGCCGGGAACGATGGAACGCCGTCTGTATCTTGCCCGGAAGCAGTTTGAGCGGGCTCATGCTCAGGGCGATGTGACCGGTTACGTGTGCTCCCTTTCCTCACAAACCATCGTGTACAAGGCAATGTGCACCGGCGAGTTCTTACCGTATTTTTATCCGGATCTGGGCTCGGAAGACTACATCACGCCGTTCGCGGTCTTCCATCAGCGTTACGCAACGAACACGGCGCCGACGTGGCATCGTGTGCAGCCGGGAAGAAAGCTTGGCCATAACGGCGAGATCAATACCGTGTGGGGAAACCGTGCACGGATGGCGGCCCGCGATTCCACGCTGCCCGTGGAATGCAAACCGGTTTTGACCGTAGGGGGAACCGACTCGACCAGCCTCGATGAGGCGGTAGAGCTTCTCTCCCAGAATGGTCGCACGCTCGCCGAGTCGATACGCATGCTGCTTCCTCCCGCGACGGACGGGACCCATACCTCTTCGTTCCTGCGCTATCACGGCGACTGCGCTGAGCCGTGGGATGGCCCTGCGGCGATTGCGTTCAGCGACGGGCAGTCGGTCGGCGCAGTGCTGGACCGGAATGGCCTGCGGCCTTGCCGTTTTGCCATGACGCGTTCGGGACTGGTAGTGGCAGGATCGGAGGCGGGCCTGGTCGATCTCGATCCGAATGAGGTGACTCACAGCGGGCGACTCGGGCCGGGGCAGATGCTCGTCGTGGATCTCGTAAACCAGAAGGTCTATGAAAACGAGGCTCTGCTCGAATTGTTCGACGCAGGGACGACTTATGGTGAACTGCTGGAAGATGCTCCGTTGGCCGCCGTTGCGGTTTCGAGCGTTGAATCTTCAGCGTTGATTGCAGCGCAGCGCGGGTTCGGCTACACGCGAGAAGATGTCAGGATGATTCTTCAGCCGATGGCGGTTGAGGGCAAGGACGCAGTCTGGTCGATGGGCGATGATACGCCGCTTGCCTTTCTGGCGCGTGCTCCCCGGCCTCTTTACTCGTATTTCCGCCAGCGATTTGCGCAGGTGACGAATCCTCCGATCGATTCACTCCGCGAGTCCTGCGTGGTGTCAATGCACACGCGCTTGGGCCCGTGGCCTCATCTGCTGGATAAGAATGCTCCCCTTCCCGGAATCTCGTTGGCTTCCCCGTTTTTATCGCTGGGGAAGGTGGAGGCGTTGCGTCGCAGAGAGTATCCGCACAAGACAGAGTTGAATCTTGAGGAACTGTCCGCAGTCTTTGCGGCGGAGAAGACCCTGGTGCAGGGGCTGGACGAGTTGTGCATGCAGGCGATCCGGCTGGTACGGAACGGAGCGCGGATTCTTCTGCTCTCCGACCGAAGCGCCAGCGCCGAGCTTCTGCCGATTCCGATGGCGATGGCCACAGGTGCAGTGCATCAGGCGCTCGTCGATTGCAGGACTTCGTACGCTGGCAGGTCTTGCGGTCGAGGCAGGGGATTGCCGTGACATTCATCATGCTGCGGTGCTGATCGGATATGGCGCGGGAGCGGTATGTCCGTGGCTTGCATTGGAGACCGGGACGAAGCCTTGCGCCTGACGGGACAGATCCCGTCGATGCAGAGAAGAAGATGCTGAAGTCGCTCGACGCCGGGCTGGCAAAAGTCATGTCGAAGATGGGAATCTCGGTCGTGGATAGCTATCGCGGAGCACACCTGTTCGACATTCTCGGCTTGCATTCGAGCGTGGTGGCGCGGTGCTTTCCGGAAACGCCGGCTCCCCTCTCGGGGATTGGATTTGCGGAAGTGGAGCGGCAGCTTCGGCAGGCCTGGTCTGTGGGGGATTCACCTGCGAGCGAGTTGCCTGACTATGGCTGGGTCCGGTTCAGGAAGGCTGAGGTCTCGGAGCCTCATGCCTGGCAACCGCCCACGGTGAAGGCACTCCAGTCGGTGGTCGGAAGTGCGCGGAATGTTCCGCAGCCGACCGATCCTGCAGGTGCCTTTGCAATTTTTACGCGGGATGTAATTGCGCGTGATCCTGCAGTGCTGCGCGATTTGCTGGAGATTCGTCCAGCGGGTGTAGAGTTGCCGCTCAATGAAGTCGAAAGCACCAGCCGATCTCTGCAAGCGTTTTGTAGCGAGCGCGATGTCGTTAGGCTCCTTGAGTCCCGAAGCCCACCAGACAATTACGGCCGCGATGAACATGTTGGGCGGGCGGTCGAATACGGGCGAGGGTGGCGAGGATCCTGAGGCTTATCGCATCCTGCGTTTCGGGCGGAAAAAGTTGATCCGCACGGCGGCGGAGGACTGGCGACTCAGTCGGGTGGCGGCGTTGCTGTAGCGGAGGCCGTGATTGCGGCTCCTGCAGTGCACGTCTCGCTTAACAACAAAGTCAAGCAGGTCGCCTCGGGACGGTTCGGTGTAACGGCTGAGTACCTGGTTCATGCCGAGGAGATTGAGATCAAGGTGGCACAGGGAGCGAAGCCTGGCGAGGGTGGCCAACTCCCCGGCCACAAGGTGAGCGGGCTGATCGCACGTCTGCGTCATGCGCAGCCGGGAGTCTCGCTGATCTCGCCGCCTCCGCATCACGACATTTATTCAATCGAGGATCTGGCGCAGTTGATCTACGACCTCAAGCGCGTGAATCCGAAGGCTGCTGTCGGGGTCAAGCTGGTGTCTGGTTGCGGCGTAGGGACGGTTGCGGCGGGCGTCGCGAAGGCTTATGCAGATTATGTTGTGATTGCCGGAAATACCGGCGGGACCGGTGCAGCAGCGTTGTCCAGCATCAAGTATGCGGGGAATCCGTGGGAGCTTGGTCTGGCCGAAGCGCAGCAGGTGCTGATGCAGAACGGAACCCGCGGACGAGTGCGTCTGCGCACCGACGGCGGCCTGGCTACAGCTCGTGATGTGCTGATCGCCGCGCTGTTGGGAGCGGATGAATTTGCCTTTGGGACCGCTGTGCTGGTTTCGCTTGGGTGCGATATGGCTCGTCAGTGTCATCTGAATACCTGTCCGACCGGCATTGCGACGCAGAAGCCGGAGCTACGGGCGAAGTTCCGCGGAAAGCCCGAGCATGTCGTCCGTTTCTTCGAGCAACTCTCCGGGGATCTGCAGCGTCTGCTCGCACGGTATGGGCTGCCTTCGATTGAGGCTGCAGTGGGCCGGTCGGATCTGCTCGAACAGGTGAAGTTTGACGGCAATCTCGATCTGCAGCCGATGCTGGCAAAGGTCTCAGATGGTCCGTCGCGCTGGATGGGCATGCGGAACGATCAGCCGATGGCGAACGCGCCGCTGGATGAGGCCTGGGTCGAGCCGGCAATGGCGGCAGTTGAGGCCGGCATCCCGTTCGTGGTGGAGTCGAAGATTGCGAATTGCGACCGGGCGGTTGGAGCACGGCTCGGGGGTGAACTTGCACTTCGCCGAGTCCAGGGTGATCTGGCTGCCGATGTGACCTTCAAACTGAATGGAGTCGCCGGGCAGTCGTTTGGTGCTTTTGCCGTGGAAGGAATGAAGCTCGTTCTGCAGGGGCAGGCGAATGACTTTGTCGGAAAGGGCCTGTCCGGCGGTGAGTTGATCATCCGGGCCTGTGGTCTTGCGGCGAAGGACAGCGGACAGCATGTCATCCTCGGCAACGTCGCATTGTACGGCGCGACCGCCGGGAAGTTATTTGCTGCCGGCCGCGCAGGAGAGCGCTTCGCGGTCAGGAACTCCGGTGTAACGGCTGTCGTCGAAGGTGTCGGCGACCATGGTTGTGAGTACATGACCGGAGGAACAGTGGTCGTACTCGGGCGTGTCGGGATCAATTTCGGTGCGGGCATGACAGGAGGGTTCGCGTGGGTTTACGACGCCGACAGATCCTTCGTGTCAGGCAAGAGGTATCATCCAGAATTTCTTGATGTTGAAAGCTTTGGTCTGGTAGGCCAAGAGGCCAAAGAGAGCCTCCGTGCACTGATTGAGACTCACGCAGAAGAGTCCGGGAGTGGACTGGCCCGGAGGATGCTCGAGGACTGGCCGAAGTCAGCGGAGGGGTTTGTGCGGTTGACTCCGCGACCCCAGGCGTAATCCCAGTGGCGAATTAAAAACAGTTGGTTTGCTTGGCCATTTGGATGAGTGCGAAGTGCGCCGGGAGACATCAGTGGATACTGCTGTGGGGAATGCGGCGGTCGTCCCTCGCATAAAGATGCATCCCGGGCCACCAGTGTTATTGGCAAAGGTGAGGCAATTCATTACAGTTGCCTGACTGAAGATTTTTCCGCAAGAACGAAAACGGACGAGAGACAACGATGGAGTCAGGGGTAATGAGCGCTGTGCCGGCTACGGGGCCGGGCAGCGAAAAGTATCAGCGGATTCTGGATGCGGCGGTGGAGGTAATCGCGGAGCGGGGTTATTTCAACTCGCCCGTGAGCGCGATTGCCAAACGGGCCGGAGTGGCGGACGGAACCATCTACCTCTATTTCAAGAGCAAGGATGACGTGCTGCGAACGGCGATCGATGAGACGTTCAACAAATTTCACCGGGCGGCGGAAGAGGCGTTCAAGACGCTGACCGGGCCACGCGAGCAGCTCGAATATATTGCGCGGGTCCACCTGGAGAGCCATGCGGTCAATCGAAGTATGGCGATTCTGATGCAGACGGAGGTTCGGCAGAGCGCAAAGTTTATTGCGGAGTTCTCGCATCATCATCTGGTGAAGTACATCCAGTTGGTGCGCGAGGTCGTGCGTCGAGGCCAGCAGGAGGGGATCTTTCGGCAGGATGTGTCGGATGGCGTGGTGGCACACTGCATGTTCGGGGCGATCGATGAGTTGTTAAGCTCAGCCGTTTTTACAGGGCGAGTGTATGACTCGAAGGATACGGCTGCGCAGGTGATCGATGTGCTGCTAAACGGGATTACGGCGGTCAAGTAAGCGGAAGTCAGACGAACATGTTGACCATTCGCCCGGCTGAGGCTCTCGATTCTGACGCGATCTGGTCGATTCTGGAGCCTGTGATCCGGTCGGGCGAGACCTACACTCTTCCAACGGAGATGAGTCGAAACGATGCGCTGGCCTATTGGTATTCCGACGGGCATGAGACGTTCGTGGCTGAGGAAGACGGGCTGATTCTCGGAACCTATTATTTGCGACCGAATCAGAAGGGGGGCGGATCTCACGTGGCCAATTGCGGTTATATGACCGCGACAACCGCGACGGGACGTGGAGTTGCTCGGACGATGTGCGCACACTCGCTGCAGCGTGCTCGCGAGCGAGGATTCAAGGCGATGCAGTTTAATTTCGTCGTTAGCAGCAATGAACGCGCGGTTCGGCTGTGGGAGAGCTTCGATTTTGCAGTTCTATGCCGTCTGCCGAAGGCGTTTCTCCATCCGCGATTGGGTTATGTCGATGCCTTGGTGATGTATCGCAACCTGTGATTTTTCCGTACAACGAGCCTCCACCAAAACAGCCGTTATAGAGTTGTAGCGGATTGCTGCAATAATGCCACTGGCAAGAAACACGCGTCTGGAGACGACATGTTTGATCTGTTAACGATGAACGATGTGCTGGTGAAGGCTACCGGCAGGGGCGATGTTGCGGTGATGCTCTGGCAGGATGCGGATGGGACGTGGAAGCCGATTACCTCTGACGAACTCTATGGATACGTGCGGGCGCTTGCCGATGTTCTACGTGGATGGGGATTGGGTAAGGGCGATCGCATGGCGATTCTGTCGGAGAATCGCTGGGAGTGGGCGGTGACCGACTTTGCGGCGCTGGCGATAGGAGGGGTCGATGTTCCGTTGTATCCGACACTGACTCCGGAGCAGATTGGTTACATGTTGCGCGACTCAGGGGCGAAGGTGGCGGTGGTGTCTTCGCGGGAGATGTACGAGAAGATTGCCGCTGCGGGTGAGCTGCCGGAGCTCGGGCACGTAGTGGTAATGGATGCGGGCGAATTCAGCGGGACGGAGAGCTTTGCGAAGCTGATGGACAGCGCGAAGGAGAAGGAACAGCGGAATCCCGAGTTCGATGCGATGGTGAAGGCTGCGAAGCCGGAGGATCTGGCCACGATCATCTACACATCCGGCACAACGGGCGAGCCGAAGGGCGTGATGCTGACACACGGGAATCTGGCGAGCAATGTGAACTATTCGACCGGGCCGCTTGGTTTCACGAACACGGATAGCTGTATCTCGTTTCTGCCGTTGTCGCATGTGACGGCTCGCCATCTGGATTACGCGATGATGTGTAATGGAGCGCGGCTCGCGTATTGTCCAAAGTTCGACAAGCTGCCAGAGGCAATGAAGGCAGTGAAGCCCACGGTGTTTGTCGCGGTGCCGCGGGTGTATGAAAAGATTCGCCAGGCAGTGGAGGGCAAGTCGGCTGCTTCTCCTGTGAAGCTGAAGATTCTGAACTGGGCGCTGGGGGTGGGGAAGAAACATCGTGCGGAGATTCTTGAAGGGAAGACTCCAGGCGGCTTGAGTTGGAAGCTTGCGAATAAGCTGGTCTTTAGCAAGATTCACGAGGCGTTCGGAGGATCCGCGCGCGTGTTCGTCTCGGGTGGCGCGCCGTTGGGAATGGATACGGCGGGGTGGTTTGCGGATGTGGGGATTCGGATCTTTGAGGGGTATGGGTTGACGGAGACGTCACCAGTCATCGCGCTCAACTATCCGAACGCGTACAGGATGGGCACGGTGGGCAGGGCGCTTGAGAATGTCGAATGCAGATTTGCCGAGGATGGAGAGCTGGAGGTGCGGGGAGCCTCGATCTTCAACGGGTATTGGAAGAAGGAGAAGGAGAGTGCCGAGATATTCACTGCGGATGGATGGTTCAAGACGGGGGATATTGGGAATATCGATAAGGATGGGTTTCTTTCGATTACAGACCGAAAGAAGGAGTTGCTGAAGACGAGCGGCGGGAAGCTGATTGCGCCACAGCCGATTGAGAACAAGCTGAAGGCGAACGTGCTGGTGGCACATGCTGCGCTGGTCGGAGACAAGCACAAGTTTGCGTGCGTGCTGATCTCGCCGAATTTTGCGGCGCTGGAAGGATGGGCGAAGGGGCAGGGAATTCCTACCGGAGACAAGTCCACCCTGGTGAAAGACGCGAAGGTGGTGAAGGCCTACCAGGAGATCGTCGACAGGGTGAACATGGGCCTCGCAAACTTCGAGAGCATGAAGCGGGTGACCGTGGTTCCCGAGGAGTGGAGCGTCGAAGAGGGAACGCTGACGCCAAGCATGAAGCTGAAGCGGAGAGTGGTGGAAAAACGGTACGCGAAACAGATCGACGAGTTCTATGCGGATGAGGCTACGGCTTCGAAGGTATAGTGGCCGTTCATAATTTGTACTTGCGAGGTTCACGTTCGTGTATGATTCTGCGCAGTCTTGAAACAGAGCGTTCTGCTCTGTCCCCGGTGGGCGAACCCGGGTTGGGCTGACATCGGGCCAGATCGAATAATTCAAAATTCGAGGTCACTTCATGAAACTGCTCTTGACGGGCATTTTGACGTTTTGCCTTTTTCTTATGGTGGGGTGTTGTAATCCTCCGCTGGTCGCGACGGTAAATGTGCCTACGCTGCCGCAGCAGGCTTCCAACTGGTGCTGGGCGGCGAGCGGCGAGATGACGATGAAGTATTTTGGCCATGATGTGGCTGAGTGCACAGAGGCGAATAACGAGTTTGGCCTGAGTACCTGCTGCCAGAACAATTCGGGTTCGTGCAACAACGGAGGGTGGCCGGAGTATTCGAAATACGGGTTTACGGCCAACCAGACAAGTGATGCGGCCTTGACATGGGCGGAAGTGCAGGGTCAGATCTTCTGCGCGAACAAGCCGTTCGCGTTTTCATGGCACTGGCCCGGCGGCGGCGGCCACATGATGGTGGTGAAGGGATACCTGACGCTGAACAATGTGCAATATGTCGATGTGAACGATCCGGAGCCCTACACCAACCTGAATACGATCACGGGCGGGACGGAGACGATCATGACCTACTCGCGATATGTGAGCGATACGGATCACACGCACTGGAACGATTTCTACAACATCACTTACACGGGAGGAAAATAAAATGAGATCTCGTGAAGCAGTGTTGATGGCTTGCGTGGTGTTGGCAATGACCTCGTGCAAAGGGAAGATGTTTCCGGGAGGCCAGGGAACGCAGAGTGAAACTGCGCCGAGCGCGACGCCCCAGGAAGCGGCCCAGGCTGGATTGACCGCGCTGAGGTCGTTGGTGACCCAGGATAATTTTCAGGGCCTGGGGTTTAGTTCGGTGGATCAGGTGAAGAGTGCACAGCTGGGTGCGCCGATGAGTTTGTACAGCGTGCGACTCGATGCGCTGACGGCGTACAAGGGAGATCCGGACGCTTCGGGGTTGGTTCAGGATGCGCATAAGACGATCTATCCGGTGACGGCAGGCGAGCAGGTGTTGTCGTCCGTTTCGGTGGCGCAACGCAGCGACGGTTGGAGAGCTTCCGACTTTGGGAACGCGGCTCTAACGAAAGCATTGGTGGCTCACAAACAGAGCACGAGCGATATCGTGGTGTGGGTTCCGGCACTGAAGATTTACTTCACGGCCCGGGGGAGTGGAAGTGCGTTGATGCTGACGCCGATCATGGATGACCCGCGCTTTGATCTGAAGGCTGGTCAGGGCATGCTTGCGAGCAACGTGTTCGGGATTCTGCAGCGCGGCGCGAATGGTTATAACGGACTGCCTCAGTAGGAGGCGGGTTGATGGACGGCGTTGTCGTGGCCTATCGCGAAGATGGCGGGGCTGGATGCCCGCGATGTTTGCCGGAGAAGAATGCGCAATTTGTGTTGACGGGGCACTTATCGCACTTTGGGTTTGTGCGCTTGCAGGTGAGTTGACCGTGTTGTTTGACCAGCAGGTAGGCACGGGTGCGCGCTTCGAAGGTGGCGGCGGTTTGTGTGGTGATGGCATCCTGGGCTTCACGGTAGGTGACTCCGTAATTCTCGCGTTCCCTGCCAAAGAGAATGCGCACGAGAACATGCGGGCAGTTGGAGGGAACTGCCGCGATCGGTGCGATGTGGCCAAAGAGAAGGATGCGGTCAACGCCGGGGTCGGCTATGTTTGGGAATTTTCTGAGTTCCTTGCGCGCCTGATCGAACGGGCCGGAGATTGCGGTAAGAAGATCTCCGTTGAGATGATCTTTGACGCGCATGGCGATTTCCTTGAGCCGCAGAGCACGGAGTTCCGGAACCATGCCTCCGGGTTTTAACGCGGTTGCAAGTTTTTCGGGGGTCGCGGCGAGAAGTTTTTCGGGAGTGGTGCCGATGGATTTGGTGAGGGCGGCCCAGCCTTTGCCGCAGGCGGCGTCGGAGGCGGGATAACCGCAGTGCCACCAGACGAGGAAGAGATAGGGGTCGGTGGGCCAGGTTGGCTCCTGACGCCCATAGAACGACTCGAGTGTGTCGAACAACGCTGGTATAGAGATTGCTGGATTGTTCATTGCGTGGTGGAAACACCGGGGACAGGGAGGCAGTGTAACCCTGCGAGATAAGGTTGGCAAAAGAATTTTTACGGAATGAGGCTTGCCCATTGGATCGCGTTCTTTAGTTACCCCCCTGCATGACGGAGTAAGTCCGGTGATGCAGGGGATTTTGTGTCCCATGTGGAGGGCTGTAGGATTGCAGAGGTATGACGATGTTACGCCGGGCCCAGAAGGCTGGACGAAGATTTTTAAATCCCGTTCCTACAACGATCGGCGGATTCGGGACGCTGTTCAAGGTGTTGCCACGGTTTCTCAGTTGCAAGGAAGAGAAGTCTCCCCGACGCGCGCTTGGACCGTTCCGGACGGATGTTGCTGCGTATGGCGTTCCTCCGCAGAGCGGTCTGCGTGTGACGTGGATGGGGCACTCGTCGATGCTGATAGAGATCGATGGAGTGACGGTGCTGGTGGATCCGGTGTGGGATGAACGCGCTTCACCAATGCAGTGGGCAGGACCGAAAAGATTTTTCGCGGCGCCGCTGCGGCTGGAGGATCTGCCCGCGGTAGATGCCGTACTGGTATCGCATGATCACTACGATCACCTGGGAGAGGCCACCATTCGGCGGCTGGCGCAATTGGAGTCGATGCGCAAGGTGCAGTGGGTCACGTCGCTGGGCGTAGGAGAGATTCTGAGTGGATATGGAGTGAAGGCCCAACAGATATCAGAACTCGATTGGACCGAAAGCGTAGATGTGCGGGGACTGCAGATCACCGCAGTGCCCTCGCGTCATTTCTCCGGGCGGAGCATGTTCAACCGGTTTGAGACGCTCTGGTCGGCATTCGTGTTGAAAGGGCCAAAGCACGCCGTCTATTTTGGCGCAGACTCTGGTTGGTGGGAAGGGTTCGCGGAAATTGGCGCGAAGTATGGGCCGTTTGATCTGACGATGCTGGAGATCGGTGCGTTCGATGTGATGTGGGACGGAATCCATCTGGGGCCGGATGGGGCCGCGCGTGCATTCGAGGCGTTGGGGGGGAGCGGGTTGATGATGCCGATTCATTGGGGACTCTTCGATCTCGCTTTGCACTCGTGGCGCCAGCCGATAGAACGGCTCACAGAACTGGCCGGGGATAAGGGAATCATGATCTGGGCTCCTGAGCCCGGACGGCCGACGGACGTCGTCATGGGGGTCGAGGTGCGGTCGGACTGGTGGCGGTGATCGGCGTAGTTTCTTGATCCAACAGTGTTTGCCTGCAAGCGGGAGATCGATTGGGACACCGAGGGATGGCCTCGCGACGTCGGGAGCGTGCAACACAGGTTACTGTCCAGTCAGAGCCTGCATCCAATTGTTGTCATGATTCTCTTTTCTGACACGCAGGAAGTCGCCTCGCGGTTTGGCGATTCCATCGAAGACCTTCACGATGTCTTCCGCTGCAATGGCGTTGACTTCGGTTCGTCCGAGGACTTCTTTGCGTTCGCCCGCACGTTGAAATATCACAGCGAACTTCGCGACGATGTGGCGCGTGTAACGAAAATCGTGATGGCAAGCGAGGCCGGTATCTCGCTTCGCACTATGCTTACCATCATCGCGGTGGCGAGCGGAGGTCCTGACGTCGCAGCGTCCGACCGGGAGATGAGCGTTCCGATCAATCTTGTCATCGAGGCTCTGGTCAGCGCCGGAGCCTGTAGCCGCCTTCACACCGATCATCCTGACATCCCCTGTTCGGAGTTGGCGTCGAGCGATTTGGGAGGCACGGCCACGCTGTCTGAATCTCTCAGCCGACTCGAGATGGGCAGCTTGCAACTCAAGAGCTACCTCGACTCGATCGACGAGAGAATCAACAGGATTGAGCCGCGCCTGAAAAACGATCAGTCGTCGTCGAAACAAGAAGTCAGGACAGGCACCGGGCCTCAGCCAATGCTGCTGCGCCGATGGATGGCCCTCAGTCAGCTCGATCTCCGGAGACGGCCGGCGCTTCCGGTTCTTGCCGGTGTTGCAACGCTGTTGGCCGCTGCTGCGTTTTTCTGGTGGTTTGCGCGCGATCCCGGACTTGCTGCGAGACATCCTCTGAACGCATCCGCAGGAAACCTAGCCAATGCTGGCGGTTCCCCTCTTACGCCTGGCGCCGCCTCCGCTGTTGGGAATTCCCCTGTTGTATCTGTGAGAGGACAGCAAAGTGATTCCACGCCGACCCCCACCGCTCAGGGACTAATTCATCAAGACACGACCGTTCAACCGTTCAAAAAAAAGTCGGCTCAGATTCACTTCAGGTCTTCTCCGCAGTCGTCCTCGCTCCGCACGGTACCTGCGGAGGCTTCGCCTCGGCCGGACACCTCCGAAGATGCAGCCTCACCCGACCGTACTTTCGGGTTAAGTTCCGAACCGGGGTCGAATCACCTTGTCAATGTGTCTTCGGGAGTCATGGAGGCCAATCTTGTGTCTGGTCCAAAACCCTCCTACCCGATTCTCGCGAGCCTCGCGCATATGCAGGGCAACGTAGTGATGCAGGCAGTGATCTCTAAGGATGGCACCGTTGAACACCTTGAGGTAATCAAAGGCCATCACCTGTTACGGGGTGCTGCGAAGAATGCCGTGCGAAACTGGCGCTATCGCCCCTACAAGATCGATGGCGTGCCGGTTGAAGTTGCGACCACCGTAACGGTCGACTTCAACGGGCATCGCTAGCTGCATCCATCGTATTTATTCACCAAGGCAGAAACATACAGATTATTCACGCGTCGAGAAGCGAGGCTGCGTCATCAAAAGAACTTGATAGAGTGCCTCCAGGGATCTGCCTATGCAAGCTCAAACCCGTCGCCCCGCGTGGAAGACTCTGTTAGCCTTCGCGATTATCTATTTCGTTTGGGGATCGACATTTCTCGCGATTCGAATTGGCGTGATGGAGGTGCCCCCGCTCCTGTTGGCCGCAATGCGGTTCCTGATCGCGGGACTTATTCTGTACGGCTGGATGATCGCCAGGAGCGAGCCCTCACCAAGCCGGCGCCAATGGACTTCCGCGGCAATCCTCGCGTTTTTGATCTTCGTCATCGACTACGGGCTTCTGTTCTGGGCCGAGCGGCGCGTCCCCTCAGGAGCCGCTGCCGTCATGATGGCCACCATCCCTGTCTTCATCGCGCTCTCGGAGATTCTCTTTCTGCAAACGCAGAGGCTCACCCTTCGCCTGGTCCTTGCGCTTCTGGTCGGAATTGGCGGTGTAGCAGTGTTGATGAGCCGTTCGCTGAACCTTGGCGGAGCGCCGATCGACAAAGTGGGCGCAGTGGCCCTGATTATCGGTTCGATGAGCTGGTCGGTAGCTGCCATTCTGACGCGCAAGCTGGAACTCCCTCCATCAAAAGTCATGAGTTCGGGAGCCCAGATGCTCGTGGGCGGGGTGATGCTGACTCTAACCGCAGCCGTGCTGGGCGAGTTTCATAATTTTCACCCCTCAGCCGTCTCGCGCGGAGCATGGCTCTCCTTGCTCTACCTGATTGTGGCCGGCTCTCTCATTGGCTTTACCGCGTATGTGTGGCTGATTCATCACGAGTCGCCGACCAAGGTCGGGACCTATGCCTATGTGAATCCGGTGGTCGCCGTGGTGCTTGGCTATTTTCTGGGCGGCGAGCCGCTCGGCTTGCGAACGATCCTGGGAACGCTCTTCGTACTTGTCAGCGTGGTGATGATCACGACGACGCGAGTGAAGAAGCCAGTGGAGGCACTCGCGGAAGAGATCCGATAACCTCCAACGCGTCGGCCTTGAAACCGTCTCACGGTTACTAAACATCTTCGGGCCGAACTATCGGGCGTGGGCCGTCACTGGCGTATCATTTTTTCTGGAACCTTAAAAAATTCAAAGGAGAAAATGATGCGCATTGGGATGTTGACGGGGGGCGGAGATTGCCCTGGATTGAATGCAGTGATTCGGGCAGCCGTTCGTAAAGGGATTCTGCACTACGGAGATGAGTTTGTCGGATTTATGGAGGGATGGCGCGGGGTTTTGGACGATGTGACGATGCCCCTCACGATGGAGACGACGTCAGGGATTCTGCAGAAAGGCGGAACGATTCTCCGCTCGTCGCGGACCAACGTGAAGAAGATTCCCGGCGGCTTTGATAACTGCGTCGAGGTGCTTAAGAAGAACAAGATCGATGCGCTGATTGCCTTGGGCGGGGACGACACGCAGTCGATCTCACTGGCATTGAGCGAGAAAGGTGTGAAGTGCGTTGGCGTACCGAAGACGATCGACAACGATCTGTCTGGCACCGATGCATGTTTTGGCTTTGATACCGCAGTGACGATTGCAACCGAGGCTGTAGATCGCCTGCACTCAACGGCTGAGGCGCACAATCGCGTGCTCGTATGCGAGGTCATGGGGCGCGACGCAGGATGGATCGCGATCACTTCGGGAATTGCGGGCGGTGCCGATGTGATTCTGGTGCCGGAGCTGCCGATCGATATCGACGAGGTGTGCCGGCTGCTGAAGTATCGGCACGACCACGGGAAGAAGTTCGGAATTGTGGTGGTCGCTGAAGGCGCGAAGTTCCCCGAGGGGCCGCAGGCGACGCATGGGACCAACGTGGACTCGTTCGGGCATGTTCGCCTCAGCGGGATCGGCCAGCAATTGGCGGAGGAGATCGAAAAACGCACGAAGTACGAGACGAGGAGCGTCAACCTCGGTCATACACAGCGCGGCGGAACGCCCTCCGCGTACGACAGGATGCTGGCGACCCGGTATGGCGTCGCCGCGATTGATCTCGTTCATGAGGGGAAGTTTGGCCGCCTCGTTGTTCTGAAGGGAACCCAGATCACCGATATTTCCCTGGCCGATGCGATCGCCAAAACCCGAACCGTCGGCGACGATCTTCTTGCCGTCATGAAGGGTTTGCAGCCGAAGAAATAGTTGAGAATCACGCTGTTTTGCGGGAAAGAGCTCCGGTTCGTATACCGGGGCTCTTCCTTTTTGTTGCATATAGACTACAGTGCCCGGGCCTCCCAATTCGAAACGAGGTAGTACTTTGGTATCAGTTAGTTAGTGATCAATAGCTGAGATTTTTCTTGTGCGGTCGGGTAAAAGCGGGTACAAAGGGTTGTCAGGTTCCGAGCCTGACATGCTCTGGTGTCGACAAACGGGAGACAGGTATGGCGGTTGCAGTTCAGGCTGTGCGCGAGGTGATGGATATCCGGCAGGCTGCGGACTATCTCGGGATCAGCGGCGATACGTTGTACCGTTACGCGTCAGAGGGCTTCATCCCGGCGTTCAGGTTGGGAAACCGGTGGAGATTCAGGAAGACTCTGCTGGATGCGTGGATGGACGAGAAGTCGGGCGTCAAGCGGCCCGCTCTAATCGCTGTCATGCCAAGACAGAAGAAGCCGGTAGCACGGGCCCGGTAAGACGGCTTGATTCAGCGGTTCATCTCGCACATCAATCTCTATGTCTCGCTCTTTGGCGCCGTTGCGGTGGCTGCATTCTGGTTTGCCATTCAGCTTAGCTGGTCAGTAGCGGGGAAGCGGTGGTACAGCATCGCATGGCGTCTTCTGGTCGCGCTGACCCTGTTCGGGGTGGGGTTTGTGATGATTTTTTTTACTGCCTTTGGAGCCTGAGAGAGGATTTTGTCCGCTTGCGCGCACTCTCCCGGGAACTGACAACTGACAACTGGCAGCGTTAAGCAGGTTGAAGGGTGATGAGGGTGATCTCCGGAGGACAATTGAGGCGGAAAGGAAGGCCCACCGTGCCGATGCCCCGGTTGACGTAGAGCTGCATCTGTTTAAGGCGAAAGTGCCCCTCCGGATACCTCTCCGCGAAGGGCGGCAGGATAAGCGGACCGAGGAAGGGAAGCCTGATCTGACCGCCGTGAGAGTGGCCGGCCAGCACGAGGTCAACAAGCGCTCCTCGTGGATGCTCAATGATGCTGTCGGCGAAGTCAGGCTCGTGTGCCATCAAGATCACTGGACCGTCCGGCTTAGCCGGGACAGTAAGATCCAGATCGGGATGGCTGGTCGCAGGGTCATCGAGGCCACAGATCCAGAGTCGGCCGCCGCTGCGCTCGATCGGTATGTACTGATTGACGAGTACAGGGGTGTTGTGTGCGTTGAGCGCGTTGATCACGGCGGGGGCGTCAAAGGCAACGTCGTGGTTTCCCAGGCATGCGTAGCGCGCGGGAGCAGTGAGGTCGGTAAGAATCTCGGCGCAGCGGCGGAGAGCGTGGCGGCCTGCGATAAAGGCGAGCGACCCGTGGGTGATGAAGTCTCCTGTCAGAAGGACAAGATCGGGCGCAAGCGCATTGACCTTGCTCACGATACGTTCGAGGAAGAAGGGCTCAGTGTACTCATCAAGATGAATGTCGCTAACCTGTGCGATGCGATAACCGTGAAACGGTGTGGGAAGATTCGCAATGACGATTGGGCGTTGGACTATATCGAGTTCGTGACGTGCGATCTCGCCGGCGTAAAGAGCCAGTCCTGCCGCGGTGGTGCCCGTGCCGATAAGAAATTTTCTGCGGCTGAACTTTGAAGATTTGGAAGGGGTAAAACCAGGCATAAAGTCATGATACCGGGTCGGAGGTGTACGAACCAAAGTGAGGCGCGTGCTTTCGGTAGAATCAAAGAGATGAGTTTCAAGCTTCGGAAGAGACGCGTGGCAGAGGCCGCGAAAAGTGCTGGCGTGGATGGGATACTGGTGACGCACCTGCCGGATGTCCGCTATCTGTCGGGGTTTACGGGGTCGAATGCATCGCTGGTTCTGAGGAATCGGCAGGCGCTCCTGTTTACTGATGGACGGTATACGGCTCAGTCCAAAGCCGAGGCTGTTGGAATGCGAGTCGTCATTGCGACCAAGCCGGCCGTAATCGCTGCTTGCGAGTGGATGGAGGCGGCGAAGGTGCGGCGGTGCGGGTTCGATCCGGCGCATACGACCGTGGCGGGTCTTGAGTCGATGCGAAAGGCCGTTTCGGTTCGGTCGCGAAGAGGAATGTTTGTGCCGGTGGGTTCGTTCGTCTCCAGATTGCGTGAGATGAAGGACGCGGATGAGATTGCGAAGATTCGCTCGGCTGCAAGCTTGGGATGCGAGTTGTTTGACGGAGTGCTGAGTTACCTGGAGGCCGGTCTCACCGAGACGGAGGTAGCCGCGACGCTCGAGTATGCAGCGAGACTCGCCGGCGCCGAGGGGATGAGCTTCGAAACGATCGTGGCGAGCGGTGAGCGATCCGCGTTGCCCCACGGGCGTGCAACGCGCGCAAAGCTGCCGAAGCGCGGGTTTGTGACACTGGATTTCGGTGTTATTCTCGACGGATATTTGAGCGATATGACACGTACCGTGCACATGGGCAAGGCGATGCCCGGCGAGCGGGACGTGTATGATTCTGTGCTGGAAGCTCAGGAGGCTGCGGTGGCTGCCGTAGCGCCGGGAGTGACCGCGGGAGAGGTGGACGAAGCGGCACGAAGTGTATTACGCAAGGTGAAGCTGGACAAGTATTTCAGCCACTCGACGGGACACGGAGTTGGGCTTGAGATTCATGAAGGACCGCGGCTTGCAGCGAAGCAGAAACAGGTTTTAGAACAGGGAATGGTGATCACGATCGAACCCGGCGTCTACATGCCGGGACGGTTCGGGGTCCGGATCGAAGATATGGTTCTGGTAACGGCGAAGGGCGGCGAGATTTTGACACCGAGTGTGAAGGCCTGGATCGAGTTGTGAGAGGGGCGAAGCCCACGGAATAAGGTCACGAAAGCCACAAACTTTGGAAGCTGCAACTTGGACAACAACAACAGGTGTCTTTTGAGCACCGGGAAGAGACATGATGGACCGGAATAAATTGGAAGAGCTTCGCGAGCTGGTCGACTTTTTGAAGGCGAATGGTATCGCCGAGTTCGACATGGAGCAGGACGATCTGAAGGTGCGGATCAAGTTTGCAGGAGAGCCTGCAGCCGCCGGCGGATTCGATATGGCCCAGTTAGGCAGGCTGATGGCGTCTGCACCTGCGGCTTCGTCGGCTCGGAGTGCGGTGCCCGGCGGGCCAAGCCCCGCTGCAGAGCTTGCGGCAGAGCTCGAAGAGAAACTGCATGAGGTAAAGTCGCCTATCGTCGGCACCTTCTATGAGTCCCCGTCGCCGGGTGCGACTCCATTTGTGAAAGTGGGCGATCAGGTCGACGTCGGCCAGGTGCTCTGCATCGTCGAGGCGATGAAGCTGATGAATGAGATTGAGGCCGATGTTGCCGGTGAGATCGTGAAGCGGATCGCTTCGAGCGGACAGCCGGTCGAGTATGGTCAATCGCTCTTTGCGATCCGGGTGCGATAGACGTCGGTTATCCGTTCTCCGTCTTCAGTTGTCAGAGATCACATGAATTTTTTCGCGTAACGGCCGGGAGTTACATGTTTCGTAAGGTTTTGATTGCAAATCGTGGGGAGATCGCGCTGCGGGTGATCAGCGCGTGCAGAGAGATGGGGATCCGTACGGTCGCCGTCTACAGCGAGGCGGACAGGAACTCGCTGCATGTGCGGTTCGCCGATGAGGCGATCTGTATCGGGCCGCCCCGCTCGGCGGATAGCTATCTCAATGTGCCCGCGGTGATCTCAGCGGCAGAGATTGCAGACGTGGACGCGATTCATCCGGGCTATGGGCTGCTGAGCGAGAACGCGAACTTCGCCGAAGTCTGCCGCGCGTCGAATATCAAGTTCATCGGGCCTCCGCCGGAGGTGACGCGGATGATGGGGGAAAAGTCCACCGCGCGTCAGACGATGAAGAAGGCCAAGGTGCCGATTCTGCCGGGCTCGGACGGAGTGATCGCGGACGAAAAAGAGGCGCTGTCATGGGCGAAGGAGGTTGGCTACCCGGTCATCCTGAAGGCCGTCGCAGGCGGCGGCGGACGCGGGATGCGCATCGTCCGCACTGCCGAAGAGTTGCCGGCAATGTTTCAGCAGGCATCAACCGAGGCCGCGAACGCCTTCGGCAATGGCGATATGTACATGGAGAAGTTCATCGAGCGCCCCAGACACATCGAGTTTCAGGTATTAGCCGATGAACACGGGAACGTGATCAGTCTTGGCGAGCGGGAATGCTCGATTCAGCGACGGCACCAGAAGCTGATTGAAGAGGCTCCGAGCTTGATGATTACACCGAAGCTGCGCGAGGAGCTGGGCAAGACAATCAAAAAGGCGCTCGAAAATATTGGTTACTGGAACGCGGGTACGATCGAGTTCCTGATGGATGAGGATGGGAAGATCTACTTCATCGAGATGAACACGCGTATCCAGGTCGAGCATTGTGTAACCGAAATGGTTACAGGAATAGACCTCGTCAAAGCGCAGTTACGGATTGCCGCTGGAGAAAAGCTCTCGTCGATTATCACGAAGCCAGTCGAGATTCGCGGCCATGCCATCGAGTGCAGGATCAATGCCGAGCATCCTGAAAAGTTCACGCCGTCCGCGGGGAAGATTACAGCGTTCAATGTGCCTGGAGGCAATGGCGTTCGCGTGGATACTGCGCAGTATGCCGAGGGCGTTGTACCTCCCTACTACGACTCGATGATTGCGAAGCTGATATGCCACGGTGCAGATCGCGTGGAGGCGATGGACAAGATGCAGCGTGCGCTCGGCCAGTTTGTGATTCAGGGCATTCACACGACGATTCCACTTCATCAGAAAATCTTTGCTGACGATGAGTTCCGCGCAGGCAAGTTCGATACGAAGTTTATGGAACGCTTCCTCGAACGCCAGAAGGACAGTTAGCCAGCAGTGAACAAGTCAGTGGATCAGCGGTTTCCGCGGTTGTATCCGATTCTCGACGCAAATTTGCTTCAACTGCGAGGGATCGAGTTGCGCCGCTTCGCTGAAAAATTAAAGGCCTCCGGCGTAGAGTTGCTGCAATACAGAAATAAAACGGGCGAGCCACAGCAGGTTCTACGAGATGCAGCGGCGATTCGTGAGCTTATAAAAGACAGCTGCCGTCTCATTATGAATGACCGCGCTGACCTTGCCGTATTGGCTGGATGGGACGGCGTCCATGTTGGGCAGGATGATTTATCTCCCCCGGATGCCCGCCGGGTCGTCGGCGGCGAGCGGTGGGTCGGGGTTTCGACTCACAACGACGAACAGGTGCGGGTGGCGGATGCGAGTTGTGCGGACTATGTCGCGGTCGGGCCTGTGTTTGCCACGGGAACGAAACTCGATGCCGAGCCGGTGATTGGGTTGGAGGGGGTTCGAAGGGCGAGAGCACTGACGCAGAAGCCGATCGTGGCGATCGGAGGCATAACGCGCGCGAGTGCCCGAAGTGTAATCGATGCCGGCGCTGATTCAGTGGCTGTTATCAGCGCGTTGGTCGTTGAAGGAGAGACGGTCGAGAAAGTCGTGGGAGACTTTCTTGAACTTTTACGGTAGAACTGACGAAACGTGAATTTTGTGAAAGATACGATGTTGGATATTTCTACCCCCGTGCAGGACGATAAGCAATTGAGTGCGGCCCCTCCCCAGTTTGTTCAGGGCATGGGCCTGTTTTCAGCGACAGCGATAGTGATGGGCTCGATGATCGGGTCGGGCATCTTCATCGTGTCAGCTGAGATGTCGCGTGGTCTGGGTTCGCCTGCCCTGCTGATTGCGGCGTGGCTCGTAACCGCCGCGTTGACGATGATCGGCGCGCTGAGTTATGGCGAACTGGCGGCGATGATGCCGAAGGCTGGCGGGCAGTACGTTTATCTGCGTGAGGCGCTTGGGCCGCTCTGGGGTTTTCTTTATGGGTGGACGCTCTTTCTGGTTATCCAGACGGGGACCGTGGCGGCGGTGGGCGTTGCGTTTGGGAAGTTTCTTGGAGTGTTCTTTCCGAGTGTGAGTGGATCCAACTGGATCTGGCATATCGGACATGTCCCGGCTGTGCAGGTGGGGCCTATGCTGCTGGGCAATATGGATATCGGCTTGAATACGGCGAATCTGGCTGCAATCGCCGTGCTCACGTTGCTTACCGCGTTGAATTCTCTAGGCGTCAGGATGGGCTCGGCGGTGCAGAACGTATTTACGACGGCGAAGGTGCTGGCGCTTGCTGCCGTCGTGCTCGTTGGGCTGATTGCGAAGAATGCTACTGCGATTGCAGCGAACTTTGGCGCCGGCTGGCATAACTTCTGGGCCGGGGCGGGATGGGGGACGCTGCATTCGGTACAGGTAGGAGTAGGGGGTCCGACGACGCTCGTCGGAGTGCTGACGATTGTCGCAGCTGTGCAGGTCGGGTCGTTGTTCAGCTCGGATTCCTGGAATAACGTGACGTTTACGGCAGGAGAGATTCGGAATCCTAGACGGAATATTCCGTTGTCTCTGGTGATCGGGACCGGGGTGGTGTTGTTGCTGTATGTGCTTTGCAACTTCGTCTATCTGAGCGTATTGCCGATGGCCGGTAATGCCGCGGCGACGACGATCATGGGGCGGGGGATTCAGTATGCATCGGAGGACCGGGTTGCGACGGCGGTGATGGAGCAGGCTTTTGCCGGCTCTGGTGCGAAGCTGATGGCGGCGGTGATTCTGATTTCGACGTTCGGGTGTGTGAATGGGCTGCTCATGGCCGGGGCGCGAGTTTATTACGCGATGAGCCGGGATGGATTATTCTTCAAATCGGTAGGAAGGCTGAGCGAGAGGTCGAAGACGCCGGTGAATGCGCTTTGGGTGCAGTGGGCGTGGGCGTGCCTGTTGTGCTTGTCAGGAAGCTATAACCAGTTGCTGGAGTATGTCATCTTTGCGGTGTTGGTCTTTTACATTCTTACGATTACGGGATTATTTGTCCTGCGGCGGACTCGACCGGAGGCGCCGCGGCCTTACAAGGCCTTCGGGTATCCTGTCCTGCCCGGGCTATATATCGTGATGGCCCTCTGGATTTGTGTTGTACTCTTGCGATACAAACCTCAGTACACGTGGCCGGGCTTGATGATCGTTCTGCTTGGTATACCCGTATACCTCGTCTGGACTCGGATGGCCGCTGCAGTAACGCAAGAGTCGTAGCAGTTTAAGCTTTAAGAAAGTGGAGAATTCTGGTCAATGGCGAATCTGCTGGCAGTCAAACCCCTATCCAGTCTGCTGAATGAGGCGGAGAACGAGGGTGAAAGCGGACTTAAACGTACCCTCGGTCCGCTCAACCTGATCACCCTCGGGATCGGGGCCATCATCGGTGCAGGAATCTTCGTATTGACCGGTCAGGCCGCGGCGATTCACGCTGGCCCTGCGGTGGTGCTGAGCTTCGTGCTCGCAGGCATTACCTGCGCCTTTGCAGGGCTCTGCTATGCGGAGTTCGCCTCGCTGATTCCTATCGCAGGTTCGGCCTACACCTACGGATATGCCACCCTCGGTGAATTTGTGGCGTGGATCATCGGCTGGGACCTCGTCCTGGAATATGCCTTCGGGGCAGCGACGGTGGCCTCAGGCTGGAGCGGATATTTTGTGGGCCTCTTCGCAGACTTTGGAATCCACATCCCGCCCCAACTGACCACGACTCCGGGAACCGTCTTGTATCTGTTTCACGACCGCTGGAAGGAGTTCATGGCACTCCCCCCGGGGACTGATGCGGCCGCGCTGCCGCATGTCACAGGCGTCTTCAATCTAATCGCCTTCCTCGCAATCACGGTGGTGACGGCCGTTCTCATCATTGGAATTCAAGAGTCTGCGAACCTGAACACCGCAATTGTGATTGTTAAGCTGAGCGTCGTGGCAATCTTTCTCGTGTTGGGCATCGGCTTCATCCTGAAGCACCCGGAACACGCCAAGGCGAACTGGACCCCATTCATTCCGCCCTCCGAAGGGCCGGGAATGTTTGGGTTCGGAGGCATTACCGCCGGCGCGGCATCCGTCTTCTTTGCGTATATTGGCTTCGATGCCGTGTCGACAGCAGCGCAGGAGGCGAAGAATCCAAAGCGCGATATGCCGATCGGCATCCTCGGTTCGCTGGTGGTCTGCACAATTCTGTACATCCTGGTCTCGGGCACGCTGACCGGTCTTGTGAACTTCCGCGCGCTGAATGTCGGCGATCCTGTTGCAGTCGGTATCGATGTAACGGGCGTCCGCTGGGGCTCGATCCTGGTAAAGATCGGCGCCGTCTTTGGGCTTGGCACGGTAATGCTGGTCATGTTGCTCGGCCAATCCCGAGTGTTCTACTCCATGTCGCGTGACGGTCTTCTCTGGAAGTGGGCCGGTAAAATCCATCCGAAGTTTCGGACGCCGTGGATCTCGAATCTCGTCGTCGGTGCGATCGTGGCGTTCATGCCCGCGCTGTTGCCGATTGAAAGACTCAGCGCACTGGTCAACATGGGCACGCTGCTTGCCTTTGCGATCGTCTGCGCCGGTGTCTGGATACTGCGACGAAGAAATCCCGATCTGCACCGTCCGTTCCGGACCCCGTGGGTTCCCGCCGTACCCATTCTCGGCATCATCAGCGCGCTGTATCTGATCTGGGCATTGCCGTCGCTCACGAAGATCGTGGTGTTCTCCTGGCTCGCAGTCGGGCTTGTAATCTACTTCACCTACAGCGTGAAACATAGCAAGGTCCAGAAGGGGTTCGCGGAGAAGATCGTGAAAGAGATTCCCCCTATTGCACGGATGTAGTTTTATCGCGGACGTTCACGGAACGGGCCCTGGCTTTGGCCGGGGCTTTGCCTTTGGCCACTTCCTGCGGTGTCGTAGTGTCAAGGTTGGGTTGCTTTTGGTTCTCTTGGGGTGGCGAGCGCCTGCTGGGGCAGGATGGGCAGCGTCACCGGATTGGCTGCAGTGGGGTCGTCACGAAGCTTGAGATAGAACCCGGTCTTGGGCGGCCGCGGAAGCGCGAGCGTGTTGCCCACGTAGCCCTCCGGAACGTACGTAGGGTCCGTGAAGTCGGCGGTCATCGCGATTGAGTCGACTAGGTAGAGGTCGGAGCCGGACATAATACAAGGCTGAGTCGCATCGGACGGGCAATGCAGATCTTTGAGTGTGGGGAGCCGTACCAGCATTGCCAGCGGCAGCCAATCTCCCGTAGTGCCATCCGGAGCAACGGGGCGGAGGCGGAGCGGGCCGAATGCCGAGGTCCCGAAGGCCTTCAGCGGGTCGAGCGTCGCCAGCAGCGTGTGTGGGTTCTGCAGGACAAGCCCCCCGGACGCAACGCTGAGCGAGGTGCGGAGGCTCTCATCGGAGTTAGCGATCTCAATCGAGGCCGTCCGCGGGAACGGCTGGCCGGACTTCAGCGAGAAGGTAAGTTGCTGATCTACTGGCAGGTCGTCCAGGTCGGCAAGTTGAATTGGAGTGGCTCCGGATTGGTTGATGTTCTTGCTAATGAGGGTGACGGAGGGCCGAGGAGGCGCAACGGTGACGGGCAGCATCAGGGTGCGGCCATCCTTGAGCGAAAACCTGTGCGTTTAGATGGGCGCCGGGATGAAATTGCGGCGGATTGAAGTTAACCGGCAGCGCGAGGCGAAGATCCTTTTCGCTACCCGCGTCGCCGTTTGTAGGTGCGGGGGTAAAGGTCAGGTCATTGAACACGAGCGTCTGAACCTGGTCGAGGCTGCTGCCCCTCAATTGCGCGGTGACGTCGCCGGAGTGATAGGTGAGCGAGTCGAGCTTCGCCGGCTCAGAGTAGTCGGTAAGGTTCACCGTATCGGTCTTGGAGACGCCGAACTGCTGGATTGCCAAGTGGAGCGTGCCGGGATCATGGGGAGGCAGGGCAAGCGCCACCTCGACCGTGTTGATCCTGTCAGGCGCATTCTGGAACGGTTGCTCTCTGGGGCCGAAGGCGGAGTTAGGGCCCGGATCGAGTTTGACCGTCTCGATACAGGCAGTTCCGGTCGCCGTCAGGAGCACATGCTGATTCTTCCCCGCGATCAGAGCATCATTCGACGCAAGCTTCCAGCCTCTCCCGGGGCTGTCCTGCAGGCGGACGATGGGGCCGGTAAAAGGATCGAAGCCCCAGAATCCGGTTACGGTGCCGGAGATCGTCGTGTCCTCGCTCGCGGGCGGAGCGGCCACGCTGACCGCAGACCCTTTGGCGCCTTCGCCAGCCCCGGTACTTGAGGCCACTCCCGCTTCAGTCAAAGGATCCAGCGGCAGCGGCTTGCGAGCGGGCGGGTGAGCCAGCACCAGGCCACCCTGGAAGGCATCGGGAGTGACGGGAATCGTAGCCTGCTCCCGGGCCGGCCCTTCAAGATGCAGGACAAGGTCGTGAGCAAAGGAGGTCGAAAAGACCAGCGGTGCGCCCTCGACCGGAAGAACCACTGCGGGTTTTAACAAGCAGGTGATGGCGTTAGGGTCTGAAGGGCGCAAGGGAGGTGGCACCGACGCCTGAATTGCCGGGAGGCCGATCACGATGACGGATTTGGGGTCGTGGAAGGACGGGGGCGTATTCAACCGAAGATTGAGAGCTTCCCCGTTGGGGAAAGCGATCGCCGGGATGTACTGGTACTTGGCAGTGTGCAGGCCGCTCATTAGACGGACAAGATCCACCACGGCGCCGACGTAGGCGCTGTAGAGTCCAGCCCCAGCCATCGACGTATAGCTGGCCTGGTTGATGAGGTCGGAGCCGGGACCATTCGTCAGCACGGCGGCAACGGTCGTTCCGTGCCCGTCGTCGAGAAGGGTCTGGGTCCCGGCCTGGGTGAGGCAAGTGGCCTGGACGTCAACTGGCTTCTTGAAGCAGTCGCCGTTGGGCTTCAGGTTGAGCGTGCGGGAGAGAAAGTCCGAGTGCTCCGCGAGTGCCTTGGTATCGTCAGGAGGAACCCGCCGCATGTTGGCGAGGTACGTCTCAATGCGGGCCTGCTCGAAGCCGGCTTCACTGAGGTCCTGGGAGGCCCGGACAAAGATGCCCGGACGTCCGCGTACGGCCGAGCGAAGCGTAGAGAAGTCGCCGCCGGTCTCAGGTGCGAGGAAGAGGATGACCTGCTGTGCCTCGTCGGGCACTGTAATTGTCACACCTTCTTCACGTACCTTCTTGTTCCACGTCTGGATCAGCGTGAACCAGTTGTCGGGAGGCGGATTGGTGGTTCCGCGGAGGAAGACCGCAACGAGAAGGTAGTGGACCGATTGGGTAGGCGGCAGATCAGGGTGCAGCCAGACCTTGTCTCCTGCCTGGAGGTTGGGCACCTGGGCAATCGGCAGAGTATGGTTCCCACGCGTCACATGTACGTCGATCCTGGGGCCGGTCAGGTCGAACCGCGCCGGATTGCCCGCTTTCAGGGGCAGGCTAAGGCCGAAAAGAACGGCAAGGGTCCCGAGCAAATACACGCTGCCGTGAAGCTTTACCATCATCCTATTTTAGACGGTTGAGATGGAGTGGCGGATGTCAGCAAAGGTCCCGGGTGAATGTTTTGCTACTGTTGGCTGCTCACGCGGCTGGAGGCATTATCCCCGGCAATCACACCGTCACGAATCGTAACGACTCGATGCGCGTACTCAGCGATATCAGGTTCATGGGTGACGAGGATAATAGTATTTCCCTGGGCGTGCAGCTCGTCGAAGAGGGCCATGATCTCGTCGCCTGTCTTCGAGTCGAGGTTACCGGTCGGCTCGTCCGCAAGGATGATGGACGGCTTGTTGACGAGTGCGCGGGCGATGGCAACACGCTGGCGCTGGCCGCCCGAGAGTTCGTTCGGCTTATGCATCATGCGGCTGCCCAGACCAACGGACTCAAGGACAGATTTGGCGCGCTCGGTGCGCTCGACCGCGGGAGTGCCGTTGTAGATCAGAGGCAGCTCGACGTTGTGAAGCGATGTGGCACGCGCAAGCAGGTTGAAGGTCTGGAAGACGAAGCCGATCTCCTTATTGCGAATGCGTGCAAGCTCGTCGTCGTTGAGCTCGGAGACGTCGTGGCCGTTGAGCCAGTAGCGACCCTGCGAGGGCGAGTCGAGGCAGCCGATCAGGTTCATCAGCGTCGACTTGCCTGAACCCGACGGACCCATGATCGCGACGTACTCGTTGTGCCGAATACGGAGATTGACGCCGCGCAACGCGTGGACCTGCTGGTCCCCCATCTCGTAGGTCTTCCAGAGGTTGTCCGTAACGATGATGTCGCCCGGCAGAGGACCGGATGCGTTGCTTGTGCTGAGCGGGGATTCGACTGCGGTTTCGATGGCCATCCGGTTCTCCGGTTTCATTGCCTGTTTCAGGATAGTACGTTCGGGCCCAGGGGATGGTTCCCCAAGGGGTTAATGAACCATCTTCCCGGAGTTAGTTCTCGGCTAAGACTTATCGGCGTCCGTGATCTCAACGGTGTTGTCTATTTTGACGGCGGTCCCACTCTTAAGGGCCCGCAGAATCCTGTAACGACCGGTGACAATCTCGTCGCCTTGTTTGAGGCCGTTCAGCACTTCGATGTCGGTAGCGCCTGTAATCCCGGTTGCCACGGGAACAAACTCGGCGCGGAGCTTCTTGTTCTCAGTCCTGAGAACATAGACGCCCTGCGTGAGCTGCACCTTGGGAGCCGCTCCGGCAGGCGTCGCCACCGAGCTCGAAGCAGGTTTGCCGGCATTCGCGGCGAGAACCTTTTCAGCCGCGGGGTCACGCTGCACCAGCGCCTGAATGGGGATGACGAGCGTGTCTGGCTTGTGCGCGGTGGTGATCTTCGCGGTGGTAGAGAGGCCGGGACGCAGGTCGTCCATCGAAATGCCCGGAGTCGGGTCAAGAGTGACGACAACCTTGAAGTCCTTGGCTTCTTCAGTCCCTGTGGTGCTCTGGCTGGTCGCGACGCCCGTGGTCCGAAGCAGGGCCTGGTCGCCGACCTCGGTGACGTGACCCTTGAAGGTGCGGCCGGGCAACGCATCCACAGTGACATCGACGGGCTGGTTGAGCTCGACATTCACGATGTCCGTCTCGTCGACTTTAACCTCGGCCGTAATGACCGACATGTCGGCAAGCGTCATGAGGGTTGAGCCCTGAGCGTTCTGGATGCCGAGGACGACGGTTTCGCCCTCACGAACGGGAACGTTGGTGACGAGGCCGTCGAAGGGTGCGCGGCTGATGGTTTTATCGAGGGCGTCGTAGTTGGCGCGCTGGCTGGCGACAGCCTGGTTCATGTGGCCGCGCTGGGAGTCGGTTTGAGCACGGGCCTGCGCTAGAGAGGCCTGGCGCTGAGCCAGCGTGGCGACGGCCATGTCATAGGCGGCGTGTTTGGAGTCGTAGTCCTGCTTGGCGATCAGCTTCTGTTCGTAAAGGGCCTGGGCGCGGTTGAAGTCGAGGCGCTTCTGCTCGAGATCAGCCTTGCCCTGTTCGATATTGGCCTCTGCGGTCTTCTCCGCAGCGAGAAAGCTGCTGATGTCCGTCTTTGACGCCGCGATGGTGGCTTCCTGTGCAGCAACGGTAGCCTGAGGCTGCACGCTTTCTACGGTCGCGAGCGTGGCGCCGGTCTTCACCCGGTCCCCTTCCTTGACGTAGAGGTGCGTGATGCGGCCAAAGGCGGTGGCGCCGATATTGACGTAGGTCTTCGGCTTGATCTGGCCGGTGCCGCTGACAATCGAGGTCAGCTCCTGCCGCGCAACCTTGCCGCTGGCAACTTTGGTGACACTGGATTGTCCGTGGACGATGCTGGCGACGACGACTCCTGCCAGAACCACGACGACCGCGACGATAATGATGATCTTTTTAGCGCTCATTTGCTGCTTTCCAAGAACCTCCATGACAGGATGGGGTACTTTGGGGAAGTTTTGGCCACTTGAAAAGACAATACGGAAGCAAATCCATCCCCGTTCCGTATTCTTTCCAGAAATTAGACTTAGCTCTCTCTACAGAGGGTTAGGGTAGCCCCAACTCCTGTAGGAGGTGAAAATTCTGAGTCCAGAACGAATACAGATGATGATAACAGGAGGAGTTGTGCGTCTACCTCTTGTAAGCAGGAAATATCGGCTCTACAATATAGGTTGGTTACAGGAGTGCAACCCCTTTATGACGACTTTGCAGCGCTTGGCATCCGGCTTGGCTTTTCTCTTCCTGATTGGGACGGGAGTTCAAGTCGTCGATGCGCAGGAACCATCAGCGCAGCCCGACGGCGTAACCAGGGGGCCAGTGACGGTTGAAAAACCCGACCCGCTGAAGCGGCCTTTGAGCGACAAGGAAAAAATCGCCCAACAGAAGGCCCTGAAGCAGGAGTTGAAGGGTGAGTATAAAAAGTGGGTCGATGAGGATGTGCGGTGGATCATCACCGACCAGGAACTGCAGGCGTTCAAGAGCCTGAGCAACGACGAAGAGCGCGATCAGTTCATCGAGAACTTCTGGCTGCGCCGGAATCCGAATCCGGACTCTCCGGAGAATGAGTTCCGCGAAGAGCACTATGCCCGCATTGCCTACGCGAACGAGCACTTCGCCGCAGGCAAACCCGGCTGGAAAACAGACCGCGGCCATATCTATATCTCCTTCGGCAAGCCCGACAGCATCGACTCGCATCCGAGCGGCGGCAGCTACGACAGGCCCATGGAAGAGGGCGGCGGCAATACCTCGACCTTCCCGTTCGAGACTTGGCACTATCGCTATCTTGAGGGCATCGGCGACAACATCGACATCGAGTTTGTCGATTCCTGCATGTGCGGCGACTACCACATGACGATTGACCGTTCGGAAAAGGACGCCCTGAAGCACACCCCGGGAGCCGGTCAATCTCTGTACGAACAGATGGGCATGGCGAAGCAGGCGGACCGCTTCAATGGCGGCCTCGAGCAGCTCCCCAAGGGCCCGATGTCCGAGCAGAACGGAAGCAAACAGTTCGACCGTCTTGACCTCTTTGCCAAGCTGCAGGCTCCTCCGCCGATCAAGTTCAAGGATATGGAGGCGTTCATGACGACCTCGAAGATCCTTACGGGGCCGCCCTTCCTGTTCGACGTTCGCACCGACTATGTGAAGGTAACCAACGACACAATTCTGGTTCCCCTGACATTGCAGATCAGAAACAGCGATATCACCTTCGTGACGAAAGACGGCGTCTCGACCGGCACGGTTAATATTCTTGGCCGCGTGTCGAACCTGAACCACAAGATCATCCAGACCTTCGAAGACCCGGTGAGCATCCAGGTACCGAGTGAGCTGCTGACACGCAAGAAGAACGACCTCTCCGTGTACTGGCAGTCCATGCCGTTGCGTCCTGGGCTGTACAAGATCGACATCGTGATCAAGGATGTAAACAATCCAGACCACATCGGCAGGTGGGAGCGCAGTCTGAACGTTCCCCGTTATGATGACGACCATCTCGCTTCCTCTTCTCTGATTCTTGCCGGCCAGATGGAGCGTGTACCGTCGCGCGATATCGGAGCAGGGCGTTTCGTGATCGGCGATACCCACATCGTCCCTCGGGTTCCGACTGGAGTCGCGGTTCCTGTGACCTATCATCGGGGACAGAACCTGAATTTCTGGATGCAGGTGTATAACTTAGGTATCGACGAAAAGAGTAAACAGAATGGAGCTACGATCGAGTACCAGATTCTCGATCTGGCGACCAACAAAGCAATCTTGCAGACGCAGGAGTCAACTACGAAGACGAACCCGAACTCAGATCAGGTTACGATCGAAAAGACCTTGCCGTTGGCAAGTCTGCAGCCTGGAAAATACCAGGTGCGTATTAAAGTGAATGATGGAATAACGAAGCAGCAGATCGCAGAATCTGCACCGTTCATCGTGGATTAGGCAGGTGCGAACGTAGCAGGGCGGCATGGTTAAGCAGACTAGCAACGCTGGGCCAGTCACCTCGCACTCTGTAAGGTCGCCTCTCTTTTTCGGGCGCGAAAACAATTTGCAACGGCCATCGACGCGCAGGACGGCTTTACTGTGCAACGACCCCAGGTGAAGATCGCGTTTGTCTCAGTAATGCTGCTCGCAGCGGCTGTTCGCGTTGCTGCAGCGCAGGGGGCTGCCGTCTCCGGAGTGGTCCGTGACGCGCAGGGTGTGGCGCAGATGGGCGCTCTGGTTCAGGTAATCGCTGAGGATTCCGCGGTGCTTGGAACTGCCTTTACAGATCTTCATGGACGTTACCTGATCCCTCGACTGCTTCCCGGAAAATATGACGTTCGCGCCACCGCCGCGTTGTTCGTACCGGCGATGCGAAGCAATCTGCAGCTCCGGGCCGGGGCCCAGGCGGTGGTAAATCTTACTCTCACTACGCTCTTCGAATCCGCGACATGGATTCCGGCAGAGCGGCGCAAAGCCGACGAACCCAGCGATGACTGGACATGGACGCTGCGCTCCGCTGCGAACCGCCCCATCTTGAAGCTCACCGAAGACGACGACGTGATCCTGGTCTCGTCGAGCGTGACCGAATCTCCGGCGAAGCACTCGGATCGGGCCCGAACGGAGATGACGGCCGGAGACGGCGGCTTTGGCAGCAGTGGTGTCCATCAGGTCTTTGTTGTCGACCGGACACTCGATGACGGCGCAGGGATGAGACTCAAGGCCGACATTGGCAAGCAGCCCGGGGCGACAGCTGTGGGACCGTCAACCGAAGTCGCCGCCGGATATGAGAGCCGGCTGGGATTTGGTGGCGCAGGCCGGGCAGTAGTGAGCTATCAGACTCACCCTGAGCTCATCAGCTCGCGCGGAGTCCCAGGGCTGGATGCCATGCAGGTCTCCACAGCCCAGCGAATGCAGATTGGGGACTTTGCCGATCTCGAAGCAGGGGGGACCGTTTACGTGGTGCGCTCTGTGGACTACGCCTCCGCCGCACGGCCGTTCCTGAAGATCACTGCTCATCCTGTGAAGTCGTGGACAGTCGGTTATCGCATGGCTACCTCCCAGAGCCTCCAGTCCTTCGCCGGCCTTGATTCCGTGCAGCAGGAGTTGCCGATCGCCGCAACGTATCAGGGCCGCATGCAGACGGAGCAGGGAATCCATCACGAGTTCTCAGCAAGCCGCAAAGTCGGCCAGGGACAGGTTCAGGTCTCCTATTATCGCGATAATCTTGCTCGCGTGGCGGTGTCAGGCGGGGGCGCACTAGGGACAATCGATATTCAAAAGACTGGGCCGCCCAGTCTGAATGGAATTATTGCGGATTCGACCACAGGCAACTTCCGGTTTCTCAACGCGGGATATAAGACCCAGGGCGTCAGCGTCATGCTCACCGAGCCGCTCACCCCAACTATGTGGATGGCCCTCGAGTATGCGACAGGCGCCGGACTGGCGGCGAAGGACGGAGCCGTAGTGAGCCTTCCCACGATGGCCAACGATCTGGGCCCTCAGGCCGCACAATCAGCGACCGTCGCTCTGCGAGGCCGGATCGTTCATACCGGAACCCGGATCAGGGCAAGCTATCGCTGGCAACCGACGCGTCTGGTGACTGCGGTCGATCCCTACGCCTCATTCGGCGACCAGGCTTACTTCGGTTGCTATCTGCGCCAGGCGCTCAGGCTCGGAAACCTGCTGCCTGCTGGCTTCGATGCAACCATCGAGGTCACAAACCTGCTGGCCCAGGGATATCGCCCCTTCCTCTCCGAGGATGGAAAGACGCTGTTTCTTGCGCAGTCGCCGCGGACCCTTCAGGCTGGACTGGCTTTCACCTTCTAAATCATCTTTTCTTGCCTGTGCTGCCGTTCCTTTACTGGCAGCGTGGTGCCGCGTCTTTTCCGATGAGGCAGGCGCGGTCATAATAACGCACGCCAGACGCCTCCTGGTATTCGAGCACCGTGCGGACTCCGGACTCTGTCGGCGCGGATAGGAGGCTCATCGCGTTTCCATGCTTTCCGCTGTCGCCGCCGCTGACGAGCGATTCTCCCAGGACCCTACCCCTGAGGCTTCCAGTCGATGGCATCTCCATGCCGAGAATCTTTGCCACAGTTGGAACGATGTCGATGTTTCCCATCGGCGCCTCATCGACAAAGCCGGACTTGAAATCGGGTCCCATCGCAGCCATGTTGTTGAAGGTCTGATCGCGCCCGAAGCCTCCATGCATGCCTTGTCCCTCTTGAAGAGTAGTGTCGGAGACCTGTGCGGCGCTCTGGAGATCGCCAGGTGTCTTGTAGAAGACCTTATAAGTCACAACGATCGCGGGGCGGGGGACACGGCTGCTTCCCACCAACCCGATAGTGCTCATAGGAAGTGCGCCCGGGCAATCTGTCGCTGCCGGACAGTAGGAATCGTCAACAAAGATTCCGCCGACGTAGTCGAGCTGCGTAAGAACTCCAATTGTTTGCCGCACCACCTCGATGCTCTTACTCGGTACATAGAGAAGGTCCGAGCCCCCATTCGCAGCAACGATAAGACGCGCATCAGCGCCATCGACGCGCTTGACCGTCTCGCCCAGAAGTGCGCTTCCGTTGGTGGAGTGCTGCGATTTTTCTCCTCCAACTGCAAGCTCGGCATAGGCAGAAGAGCCGGTGGTCGCACGAACTGCAGGATCGAAGACTCGCAGATGCTCGCGAATGGCCAGGTCAACGGCGAGAAATCCCGTCGGGAGCGTACCCTGAGGCTGCGCCTTTTCCTTCCCCATAAGTTCGTAGGTAAGTGCGGCGGAGGGTTCCGCTGTTTGGGTGCCGTCACTGGCGATCTCGCGCCGGCTGATCGTAGCAAAGCCGTGGTCCGAGGTGACGAGCACGTCCGTATGCGCCTTCACCGCTGGATGCGCATCGAGCCAGTCCAGCAGCTGCTTCAGGCAACGGTCAGCGTTATGCAGGCCTCGTTTTGCAGTATCTCCATTGATGCCCGGTTCAAGTCTTTGCAGACTGTCTCCCTCATCGTGCTGGGTTCCATCGGGATCGCGCGACCAGAAGAGAAGCACGAAGGGTTTCTTGTCGGCGGCAAAGGTGGGCAGAAGTACCTTCGTGGTTACATCCGCGAACCATGTCTGCTGAACGAGGTTTGCCGCAATCGTACCCGGAGTCGTCGCATCGCCCGCAAAACTGCTGTTCCACGCCGAACTGTCCGCGTAGCCGTTGCTTCGCATAGGAGCGTCCTGCGGAAGATTGGCTTTCTGCATCGCTTCGAGAATCTCAGGCGAAAGCGGCAGGCCATTTGCCGGGTTGCCGGTCGAGTCGTCAAGGATAATCGCCCCACTCGAGTCGAGATGCCCCAACTGGTCCCACGCGACAGACTCATTCTGCTGGATCGCCGTTGGGCCGAGCTTGCCGACCGACGCAACATTGAAGCCTTTCTCGCGGGCGACAGAGAGCAACGTGCGCTCCCCGAGATAGTTGCCGCCGAACACATTATTCATGTCCGCCAACACCTGATCGTTTTCGAGGAAGGGTGCAATTGAGCCCGCCATTGCGGTGACGTCCGGCTTCGAGAGCCATGTTCCCGGATAGATGGTGTTGCTGTAGTCACCCGTGTCGCCCAGGCCGTGTCCCGTTGCGATCACCGACGCATTCGCGGTAGTAAACGTGGGAAACACGGAGTGGCTGTTGCGAAAGTCCACACCGCTGGTTCTGAGTTTCAGGAAGGTCGGCATATCCTCTGCGTTGACGGAGCCACGTCTGAGACCATCGGCGACGAAGATGATGACGTTGTTTCTCTGTTGTGCCGTTGCTGGCAGCGGATAAAGGGTACAGAGGAAAAGCGCGAGCAGAACCGCCCGGAAACGTAATTTGAGTTGCATGTGCACGATGCTAAAGCATATCGAAGGGTGACGATAGCATCATGAATTCGGAATGAGTTTCCCGGGTTCCGGCGGAAGTTTTCCGTTTCTCCACGCCTCTGCAGTGTAGGATAAGTCCCAAGTAAACGTTATCTTGACGACGGATGCTCGATGGACTAGAAATGGAAGTCACAGGTTTTTAGGAGCTTTTACATGAAGCAGCGGCTGTCTCGTCGTCTTTCTCTGAATCGTAGGAGTTTTCTGGCTGGCGTTGGAGGAACTGCTGTTCTGGCCAGCTTGAATCGTTCGAAGGCGTTCGCTCTCGCTGGTGATATGGATAGCGAGTTGAACCTGGCCAAGGTGGCCACGCCTTCCAGTCTCATTATGCTGAGTGAGAATAAGATCGGTTCGTTGAATGACGGCTTTACCCCGGCAAGTTCTCGTGACCGCAAGAATGGTTCCTATGTGATTCGCAGGGGATGGGAGGGCGACAGCCGCGCCCAGTGGGTGCAGTATGACTGGACCAAGCCAGTGTCCATTAATAAGATCGACGTTTACTGGGCCATCGATCCTCCGCGTCCGAATGGGCCTCCCGGCAGCGGATTTGGGCGAACAGCCGCGCCTGCTTCGTACCGAATTCTCTACTGGAACGGGAGCGACTTCGTTCCGGTGTCGAATGCTCAAGGTCTGGGCCTTGCAGGTGACACCTTTAATACCACCAGCTTCGATCAGGTGAAGACGGAAAAGCTGCGTCTGGAAGTAGTTCCCGATGAGATGCACGCAGCAGGAATCATCGAGTGGAAGGTCTATGGCTCCGGTCCCGCCCCGTCACTGCCTCCGGTTGTCGATGCCGGCATCGACCGTTCAGTTGTGATCGGCGGCAAAACCTACCTTGCCGGCAAGGCGATCTGGCTTCAGGATTTGCCTGGCAACACTGCGCGCTGGACCAGGGAGTCCGGCCCCGGAACCGTTAGCTTTGTGAATGCAGCTTTGCCGGTGACTACGGCGACGTTCTCGGCACCGGGAGACTATGTCCTGAAACTGACGGGTCTGGGCAGCGGCGAAGAAATGACCTCGACGATCAACGTCCACGCTGAGGCCGCTCCTCCGAAGGATCGCCTGGATGTGGTCTACACCACGAAGTACTCGATTGACAGCCCACTCTGGAATACGCGTGCCAAGACGCTCATCGTTGATTGGATTCCGCATTGCATCGACTATTGCGAGCGCACCGACATCGCCGCAGATCGCGGAGACGGCGGTATCGACAACTTCATTGAAGCGGGCAAGGCGAACCGCGGTGAACCGCATGGACGACACAAGGGTTACGTCTTCTCCAACGCGTGGATTCATCAGACAGTGGAGTCCATGTGCATCGCTCTCATGGTCGATCCGCAGGGCGATCAGGACATTATCAACGCGCAGAAGCAGATGCGTGACACGCTGGAGAGGTGGATTCCCATCATCCTCGCTGCGCAGATGCCGGACGGTTATCTGCAAACGGCATACATTCTGGCAGACCGCAGCCAATGGCCAGAGCGCTGGTCGCCGGATCATCGCGGCAATCACGAAGGCTACGTCTCCGGTTACTTCATTGAGTCGGCGATCAACCATTACACGTTGACCGATGGCAAGGATCTTCGCCTGTATAACGCCGCGAAGAAACTGGCCGATTGCTGGGTCGCGAACCTTGGCCCGGGAAAGAAGGACTGGTTCGATGGCCACCAGGAGATGGAACAAGCTCTGGTGCGCTTCGGCCGGTTTGTCAACGATCAGGAAGGCAATCATCGCGGCGATGAATACATCACGCTTGCCAAGTTCCTGCTCGACTCGCGTCGTGGCGGAGCGGAGTACGATCAGAGCCACTTGCCCCCTGGTCAACAATATGAGGCCGTGGGCCACGCTGTGCGCGCAACCTATTTCTACTCCGGCATGGCGGACATTGCGGCTGAAACCCAAGACACTGACTACCAGAGCGCTGTCATTTCGCTTTGGGACAACATGGTGAACAAGAAGTACTATCTGACCGGTGGCATCGGCAGCGGCGAAACCTCCGAAGGTTTCGGCCCGAACTATTCGCTCCGCAACAACTCTTACTGCGAATCCTGTTCGAGCTGCGGTCTTGTCTTCTTCCAATACAAGCTCAACCTCGCCTACCACAATGCGAAGTATGCCGATCTCTACGAGCAGACGATGTACAACGCTCTGCTGGGAGGCGTCGCCCTCGACGGAAAGAGCTTCTGCTACACCAATCCGCTGGTCAACACGCAGCGCACGGTTTGGCATGTGTGCCCATGCTGTGTCGGCAACATCCCGCGAACGCTGCTGATGATGCCGACATGGGCCTACGTGAAGGACAAGACCGGCCTTTACGTGAACCTGTTCGTCGGAAGCCGTATTCACGTCGGAAAGGTTGCAGGCACCAACGTCGAGATGGTTCAGAAGACCGACTATCCGTGGAAGGGCGCGATTGCAATCACAGTCAATCCGGAACAGGCAAAGACCTTCTCGGTCTATGTGCGCATTCCGAATCGAAATACCAGCAAGCTTTATACGGAGTCGCCGGCGCTTAGCGGAGTGAAACGTTTTGCCATCAACGGCAAGGAGGTTACACCGCATATTGAGAAGGGCTACGCCGTCGTCACGCGCCAGTGGAAAACGGGCGATCGCATCGAGCTGGAGCTTCCGATGGAACCCCAGCGCATCGTTGCAGACAACCGCGTCAAAGCTGATCTTGGCACCGTCGCGCTGAAGTATGGTCCGCTCATCTACAACGTTGAGGTTGCAGACCAGCAGAACATTGAGCAGCAGCTAAGCGACGCTCCGCTCAAAGCGGAATGGAAGCCGGACCTGCTCGGCGGCGTGATGGTCATCACCGGCAAATGGCAGGACGGTTCGCCAATGACGGCCATTCCAAATTACGCACGCATGAATCGCGTAGGTCCTCCCGTGGAATACCTGGGCGATACCAATGTGAACTACGCACCTGGTGCAACGACTTCTGCCGTGGCGACCGCACCCAGTAGAGCTGCTGCTTCTGCGGCAACGGCTACTGCGCCACCCAATGCTGGAGCACGGAACCGTAGAGTTATGAGGGCGGACTCCAAGGTCTGGATCTAGTAGTCTGCTGAGATTGCAATCGTAACCGCGAGTGTGGCCAGACGCTTTTCGAATTCCTTACAAGGAGGATGTTGGGGGTTCGAATCGCTCACTAAGTCAGTGTGACAAAAGTATGACCGACCGTGGCCGATAATTGGCAATAACCACAACGATCCTGGTGATGGAGAGGTTCCCCTCTGTGCAGGAGTTTCCAGGTTAGGTTACTTGGAATGAGTCAGAGAAATGGTGGACGCGGTAGGGATCGAACCTACGACCAGTCGATTAAGAGTCGAATGCTCTACCAGCTGAGCTACGCGTCCTTTGGGTTTTCGCTCCTGCGGGAGCGAGGTCGATGAGAGCCCTGCGTGGGTTTAGACGAACAAGACTTCAATCACTCGACCTATTAAAGATAACACAGCCTGCTGTGAAAAGGACGTTCCGCAAGCTGTGTTATCAGCAAGAAATTCGCTCGTATCAGCCGACGAAGTCAACCTTGGCGCGCTGCGGAATGATGCCGCGATCATAGCCCATCTCAAGCAGCTTGTGGATGGCTTCGCGGCCATCGGGGCCATAGTTGAGAGTGCGGTCGTTCACATACATGCCGACGAAGCGGTTAGCGAGTGCGGGATCTAAATCGCGCGCAAATTGCATCGCATATTCCAGAGCCTCTTCGCGGTGGTCCAGTGCATGCTGGATGCTGTCGCGCAGCGCGTTCGTCGTGGTCGAGAGCGTCTCGGCTCCCAGGGAGCGGCGGATTGCATTGCCGCCAAGAGGTAGAGGAAGCCCTGTCTGCTCGCGCCACCAGTGGCCGAGATCGAGAAGCTTCAAAAGGCCGTCGTTGGCGTAGGTGAGTTGGCCCTCATGAATAATGAGGCCGGCCTGATACTCGCCGGAAACCACCGCCGGGATAATCTTATCGAAGGGGACCACTGTGGTCTCGATCTCGGGCGCAAACAGTTTGAGCGTCAGGTAGGCGGTAGTCAGTGTGCCGGGGACGGCGATGCGAGTCTTTTTGATCTGAGGAACCGTGAGCTTTCGCGTCGAGACGATCATCGGACCGTAGCCTTCGCCGACGCTCCCTCCGCACGCCATCAGCGTGTAGTTATCCTGAAGGTATGGATAGGCGTGGAAGCTGATAGCCGTGACGTCGTAGAAGGCTTCGTTGATCGCGCGGTGGTTGAGCGTCTCAATGTCTGTGAGGGTGTGGACGAACTTGTAGCCGGGAACGCGCACCTTGCTAGTGGCGAGCCCGTAGAACATGAAGGCGTCGTCGGAGTCCGGGCTATGGGCGATGCTGATCTCTTGAATGGCAGTGCTGCTGGGAGTCATAATGCTTCAGTCCTTCTGACGGGTAAAGATAGTAAGCTGCGCCATGACTGTGTCACGGCTTGGCGCGGGAGAAAGGGTTTAAACCTGAGAACGTGCGATCAGGCTCTCCGCCAGCGCTGAACGCTGCTGAAGATGCCGGCGGCGGCGGTAACTTTGACGATCTCGCCCGGGATAAAAGGAGCGACGGCGAGGGCCCAGGTGGCCGGGAGATTGTGATGTGCGAAGAAGCTGAACCAACCCGCTCCCAATAGAAAAATGGGCAGCGTAGCTACAGCGCATGCAACCAGGGCGCTGCGAAAACGCGAGGTGCCGGGCATCGCTCGTACAACCCACCCTGCGAGCGCAGCGGCCAGCGGATAGGAGAAGAGGAAGCCGCCGCTTGGGCCAAGCAGATGGCCAGCGCCTGCGGCCGAGAAAGGCGTAAAGACTGGCAGGCCGATAGCGCCTTCGACGAGATACAGGACCATCGCGGAAAACCCTGCGACAGGACCAAGAAACATGCCCACCAGAAGGACCGCGAAGTTCTGGAGAGTCAGAGGAACTGGCGTGAATGGCAGTGGCACGGAAATATGCGCACATGCGGCTACGAAGCCGGTCGCTCCGAGGATCAGAAGAGTCTTGCCGACGAGGGAGTCCTGAAGCGATCCGGAGCGTGGAAGGCCGAGTTCTGTGGGAAGCCCGTCTTGGGCCGTACCGGTACGGAGTTGAAGCGGAAACGAACGAGTCGCTGAAGCCGATGGGAGTGGCGAGCGGCGCTTAGTCACGGCTCATCTTTCGCAGATATCTCTTGACGAAATCAAGGAGAATTCATGCCGCAGCCTTCCAATCCTCTTCCCGCAATCCTGTTGCGCGCGAAGAGACGGGCTCATCCTTCATCAGACACTGTACGTCGCAGCCAGGCTGGGTGTGGCGCATTGCGCCTCGGGCTGGGTTGGCGCTGTGCGGGCGAGTTGGCGCGGGAACCTGAATGTGAATGAGACGCTGCTCCACCGCGTTTTGCGTTTGCTGGCGAGCAGGGGATCTTTGAAGAGAACGACGCTCTCTTGCTTCAACAACAATGATGTCTCCTATTTTCTGCGAGCGGCATTCCCGGTTCGGTTCGCTCTTGTTCATCTTTTGGGCAGTGAGTTTCACTACCCATCTTTTGGGGAGATTCTGCATAGCGTGAAGACAGGGGAGTCTGTCCCGGACGATGCTTTCGGGGACGGATGCGTTCGAACACCTCGCCGGAATCCTAAGCATGCGCGAATCTTGATGATGGAATGACGAACATGTTGGAGCTTGTGGGCCCTTCGATCGCGGCGGCTTATGATTTCGGAGCGTGGGGGAGCCTTATGGATGTGGGCGGCGGCAACGGAATTTGCTGTCGCACATTCTTCCGTGCTCATGCGGGGTTGCGGGGCGTGCTTGCGACCAGGAGCACGTGCTCGAACGGGCGCGGGAGCGCGGATACCTGGGCGGTGCTCTCGAGGCTCGCGCGCGACGATGGAGCCGTGTAATTTTTTTGAGCATGTTCCGCCAGGTTGCCGAGCGTATGTGATGAAGAGCGTGATTCACGACTGGGACGATGAACAGTCGCGGACCATTCTAAGCAATTGCCGGAAGGCAATTCCAGCGGATGGTGTGCTGTTGCTGGTGGAGTGGGATCTGTCCGGCGCGAACGTTCCTTCGAATGGCAAATTCATTGATATCGTCATGCTGGTTTTGACGGGAGGGCGCGAGCGATTGGTGGAGGAGTACCGGGAGTTGCTGGCCAGCACGGGGTTTCGGCTCAATAGGTGGTGTCTACTGCCTCGCAGTTCGGCGCGGTGATTGAAGCGTTTCCTGTTTAGGCGCGGACGAGTTCCGGTTTGGATGCGGCCGGTGACTTCGGCTTGCACCTTTGCCGGCGATCATGCAACGAACTTCGCTGCGGATGCCGAATTCGCCGGGAAGTAGAGGGCCGGGTCTACGGAGAAGCAGGTGTTGGGGAGGATGAGGCGCTCGTCGTGGGTTTCGAGGTTGTCGAGGTGGGCCCCGTTGCCGTGGATGTCGGTGCCGATGTTGTGGCCGGTGCGGTGGGTGAGAAACTGCGAAGCCCGCGTTGCGGATGAGGTTGCGCCCGGCTTCGTCGGCTTGCCACCCGGCTATGGGGGCGTTGGAGGCGAAGGCTTCCTGGACGGCTTTGATTGAGGCGTTACGGGCGTCGCGTACGGTGGTGAAGATGAGTTGTTCGCGCTCGGTGGGCTCGCGGTTGAACGACGCCGGTCCAGG
>CAVYOC010000012.1:0-125393 GCA_963770055.1 uncultured Acidobacteriaceae bacterium | reverse complement strand
TAAGGTCTGCGAATTTTAAGTCCGCTGTGTCTGCCGATTTCACCATCCGGGCTTCGGCGGCGCCGATTCCGGCTCGCCCGCTCTATCTTAACCCATCCTGCAGGTACAACTTTCGTTAAGGAACCTTTGCGCCGTTCTTGCGTAATCTATATGAAGTCGGATTCCTAATCCAAGGGTCGGTTCCAGATGCCGTTTCATGAAATTCTTAAGCAAACGTTGTCTGCGCTCTGGGAAACGAAGCTTCGCAGCTTTCTTACAATGTTTGGCATCGTGTGGGGAATTACCTCGGTGATTCTGCTCGTTGGCCTCGGTATTGGGTTCAACGCGGACCAGAAGCAACGCCTTCGCAGCATAGGCACCGACATCGCAATCTTGTTTGGCGGAAAAACCGGCGCGCAGGCTGGAGGCTACGCCGCTGGGCGCGATATCCGCCTCACGATCGACGACGCGATTGCAATCCAGCAGCAGGCGACGCTCGTCAAAACCGTCAGCCCGGAACTGCGCCGCACCGTCTCCGAGGTCAGCCAATGGAACTCCGCGAGCCGGGCCGTGCGCGGCGTCTGGCCCGAGTACCAGCGCTTTCGCTCACTCGAGGTCGACCAGGGCCGCCTCATGTCCGAACAGGACGAAGCCGAAGGCGCGCGCGTCATTCTGCTCGGAGCTGAGGCAAACCGCCAGCTCTTTCCCGGCAAGGAAGTCATCGGCCAGACTCTCATGGTGAATGGCTATCAGTACACCGTCATTGGCGTCCTGGAAAAAAAGAAACAGAACGGCAGCTACGGCAGCGGCCCTGACAATACACAGCTCTTCACCACTTACTCGGCAATGGCACGTGACTTCCCGCCTCCCGAGAGGCCCGGTATCGTGCGTGGCTTCGTTAACAACATCGTCATCGAGCCCGTATCGCCCGACCTGCACGAAAAGGCAGTTGCCCAAGTCAAAAAGATCATCGCCGAACGCCACCACTACGACCCCAACGACAAGGAAGCGCTCTGGATCTGGGACACACTCGACGGATCGAAGTTCACCGAACGCATCTTCAGCGTGATGACCCTCTTCTTTGGAGCTGTCGCCCTCTTGACGCTTGCGCTCGGCGGCATCGGCGTCATGAACATCATGCTCGTCGCCGTCACGGAGCGCACACGCGAGATCGGAGTCCGTAAAGCCCTGGGCGCAACCGCCGTCGACATTAAACGACAGTTCCTCGTCGAATCGGCCATCATCACTCTCGTCAGTGGATTCGCCGGCCTCACATTAGGCGTAGGCATCTGCCTCCTGCTACAGCTTGCACCCTTACCCGATTTCATTCCGCATCCTGTCATCTCCCCAATAGCGATCACCGCGTCACTCACTACCCTGACTGCCATCACAGTGTTCGCAGGAATGTATCCTGCCTTCCGCGCCGCCGACCTTAGCCCCATCGAATGCTTGAGAGCCGAATAGCATGAACCTGAGTGAAATCATTCGCCAAAGCATCGACTCACTTCTGCGCAACCGCCTCCGCTCCAGCCTCACGATGCTCGGCATCATCTGGGGTCTGGTTACAGTCGTCCTGTTGCTTAGCTACGGCAAGAGCCTCGGTGAAGGCGTCCTCAACGGCTTCCTCGGCCTTGGCAACAACGTCATCATGGTCTGGGGCGGCCAGACCAGCATGCAGGCAGGCGGCGAACGCTCCGGAAAACGCATCAAGTTTCTCGATGGGGACACCGAAGCCGTCCGCGATGAGGTCCCTTTCCTGAAAGCGGTCAGCTCCGAAAGTGATGACGGCTTCAGCTTTAAGTACGGCGCCAAGGTCGTAAACATTCAGAGCAAAGCCATTGACTTTCCCTACGGGAGCATGAGGAAGTTGGACGTCGAACAGGGCCGCTACTTTGAGCCCGGCGACTTCACCGACCATCGTCAGGTCGTCATCTTCGGCCCACACGCCGCCAAAAAACTCTTCAACGGCTACCCCCCTGTAGGTGAATCGGTCGAAATCGAAGGCCACGTCTTTCAAGTCATCGGCGTCCTGAGGACCAAGATCCAGGACTCATCCAACAACGGCCCGGATAACGAAAACGCCTTCGTTCCATTTGACATGATGCGTCTCCTCCGCGACCAGCGCAATCCCGACAGCATCGTCTTTCAGCCCAGCGCCCCGGAACTCCACATCAAAGCCCTCGAAGCCGTACGCACCGTCCTGGCCGGTCGTCATCACTTCGACCCCAAAGACGACAAAGCCGTTCCCAGTTGGGACACGGTCGCCGATTCCGCAGAAATCATGCAGTTCAGCACCGCCCTCGACCTTCTCCTGGGAATCATCGGAGCCATGACTCTAGGCGTCGGCGGTGTAGGTGTCATGAACATCATGCTCGTCTCAGTTACAGAGCGCACCCGAGAGATAGGCCTCCTCAAAGCTCTCGGCGCAAAGCGTAAAGACATTCTCAGACAATTTCTACTCGAAAGCCTGACCCTCACCTTTCTCGCCGGTGCAGTCGGCATGGTCGTCGCAATCCTCGTCGCCTACCTTATCCCACCGATGCCTCTCTATTCGGACATCTATAAAACCGCAAACCACGAAGGAGACATCCTCCTTCGCGCCTCACCAACCATCATGCTGGTCTCCTTCGGAATTCTCGCTCTAGTAGGCATCGTCTCAGGACTCCTCCCTGCCGTCCGCGCCTCCCGAATGGACCCAGTCGAAGCCCTCCGTCACGAGTAATTCCTTCAAAACGGTAGCTGCCGCAGATCCGGCTCAACCCACATACGCCGAGCCTCTACTGAAAACAACCGCGCACGCGTCCAGTACTCGAGCAACCAATCAGGATCGCCGAATCGGGAACGCATCAACGCGTTGCAGATTGAAAAAAGAGGCTCCCGCCCTGCCTCACCGAGGAAAGCCCTCGCAGCCTTTATTGAAGCTCGCGTAATCGTCTCGTGATAGCCACTCGTATCAGTATTCGCCCCACCTATTGCTTCGTTATAGGCACGGATATATACCGGCATCTCTTCCTCCAGCATAATCTCAGGCTTGCACTTCAGCAGCCATAGTGTCGCGGCAAAGTGCGCAGCATGCGTCCACATCCTCTTCGGCAGAGTCCGATTAAGTAGCCCTCTTCCAACAATGGCTATCTCTTCATCGGAAACAAATGGCAAAAAGGTTCGCATAACGTCTTCTATCCCTGACCGTGTTTAAAGCAATAAAAAAACCGCCAGCCTTGGCGGTCTCTTTCGTCGTGCTCCTGATTAGCAAAAAAAGCTAAATTGGAGTCAGCTTCCAGTCATCGCCGGATGCACGCACCAAAGCCGCCAGTAACAATCGGCATTGCTGCTGCACCCTCCCTGAACGATGAGAAGCCATAACCAATGATAACCTCCACACCGTCGTCGGCAAGAGAAATCGCACTGGCCTCCCGGCGAGTTAGTCACTCCTGCGAATCGTCTCAGCTCGCCAGGCGATAACGGATCGTCTGCTCCTCAAGAAAATACTCAGCCGAGCAGGTATCCGAGCCGCAAATCATAGCCTCCAGCCCGGCGCACTGTTGTCTTGTAATCAATCCCAGCGAGCCGCACGAAGGACACGCAAGCACAGCCCAAAATGGATTCTCTGCCTTGCCCAGCTCACCGGCTTGTTCGAGTAGAAAGATCGTCCCCGGCTGCATCTGCTCCGGGATCCACACTTCCAGAAGGTTCAACTCCGCTACCATGCTCGCCTCTTCATCCCCAACGGTTGTCTTCGTTCCTGACTGACATTCCAAACCGATTGCTGCCTTTAGGCTAAGGAAGAGACCTCCTTGGCACTCAAAATGGGAGTGCACTACTTCTGGTGCAAAGAATAATGGATTTTCCGTCCCTGTCAATCCCACATTTTCAAAAAAAGACGCTGGGTTGGTTCTCTCTTATTGGGCTCCATACAAGGTGCGATAGATCTCCCTGTTTCGAAGAATCGCCTGCACGTACTCCCGCGTCTGGGTGTAAGGAATCGACTCGACGAACTCGGCAATATCCTTATAGTTGCCCGCCGCCATCCACTGCCGCACTGGAACATCGCCGGCGTTGTAGGCCGCCAGCGCATACTCCTGTTGTCCGCCGAATCTCTCCAGCACCAGCCGCAGATTCGTTGTACCCAGTTCAAGGTTCACCGTCGGGTTGAGCAGCGAATTCGTACTGAAGCCCTTGATTCCGTCCTTCTTCGCCATCGCCTTCCCAACGGACGGCAGTAGTTGCATCAATCCCCACGCATTTGCATAGCTCACCACACTCGCATTGAACTCCGACTCCTGTCGGATAAGCGACGCCACCAGGTACGGATCCAACCCATTCTTCTGCGAGTTTGCCGCCAGTTCGTTCCAGTAAGGCTGCGGAAACAGCACCTTCCAGTAAGCCCTCGGCGCCTGGTCTAAAGACAAGGAAAAAAATGAAATCCCGCTGCGCTTCATCGCCTGCAGCGCTCGCCACGTCTCACCGTACGAATTGAAAATCTCCGCCTCCGCCAACGCTCCCCACTCATTCGAAGTGGGGCTGGCCTGAATCTCAGGCTCGATATATTCATTCAGCGCCGCGTTCGCCAGAAGCCTGGCCTTGATCAGATGAGGCTCGTTCTCCGGCAAATCTCCGGTCAAAAAGGGAACCACAGGCTTTCGCACCGAACTCAGAGCAGCCGCAGGAACAGTCGTCGCCGTCTGCCCCTTCAATACATTCAACCTCTGTCGCGCAAGCAACGCATAATAGTAGTTCGTATAGGACGTCGTGAGCGCGCGATAGTAGTTCAAGGCCTGCGCGTAGTTGTGTTCCTCTTCTTCGTAGATACGCGCACGCCAGTACAGTGCGCCGGGCACCTCAATGCCGGCCGAATATCCCTGGATCTGTTCGTCCATCAGTCGCGCTGCCTCGACATAGTTCTTCAACCGATAGTTCATCCACGCTGCCCGCCAATGGGCTGAAGACGCATAGGTGCTATCAGGAAACATCTTCACCAGAAGCGAATAGTGATAAGTAGCACGCTGCGCGTCATGCTTCAGCAGGTACATATTGCCGCCGGAATAAAGAGCCTCCTCCAGCCATCGGCTCGATGGAAACCGCTGCACCATCTGCGCAATCAATCCCTCATGAGTCGCCTCATCGTGTTCGTTCCGCGAAAGCTCGGCCAGAAGATAGAGCTTCAACGCAGCACTATCGTCAGCCGTGTTCGGAAGTCTCTCAACCTCTCTCCGGCTCAAATGCTTCATCCGCATATCGCACGCGGCCGCATAGATCAACAAAGCATCCTGATCGGCCTGACTCAATCCCGCGCCGCCGTGTTCAAGCGAGTGGTACTCTTCGCCGGCATCCACATATCGCTTCGCATTGAACAACTGGTCCGCATGAGCCTTCCGTTCGGCAGCATTTGGCAGCATATTCAGAGCTTGCAACTGCGAACGCGCTTGCCCCGCTTCCGCGCTCAAAGGCAGATTGACATACAGGCCCCGAAAAAACGCAGCTGCATTGGTCGTATCACCCGACATCTGATAAGCCCGTCCCAGCGCATATCGGAAATCAGCATGGCTTCCCTGCGCCGAGTCCGCCAATGGCGTAAGCACGCGGAGCGCTCCCTGCGCATCGTTCTGCTGCAGATAAGCATTTGCCAGAAGCACCGGTGCGTTCGACTTGAAGATGCTCTCCGGATGCCGCTCTGCAAACCGATCGAGCAGCGCATACGCATCCCTGCCATGCCCCGCCTGCACCGATGCCTGTGCCCCCAGGTAATCCGCATAGTCATCCAGAGCAGTCCCGCTCGCGTTTGCCCGCCGAAAGGTATCCACCGCCTCCGCATAGCGATGATCCAGCATGTAAGCGTGACCCAACGCAAGGTATGCCGCTGCCGCACCCTCGCCCGGATGCGTCCGCGCGTAGCCTTCCACCCCACTGTAAGCCGCTGCCGATCGTGTCACCGCCAACTGCTGCGCCATCGGACGCAACTGCTCCGATGCCTTGAACGCACTGGTAAGCCGAATCGTCTGCGCCGTCGGCCTCCGAGATGCGGTCGACCCATGATGAGCGCTCCCACTAGCACTCTTCCCTTTCGTTGTCTTGCCGGAAGACGAACTCTTGTTACCTGTTGTCTTGTTTGAGCTGGCACTCTTGCCCTTCGCCGTCTTTCCCGTCGACGTTGCCTTCGCCTTGTTCGGCGTTTTTTGTGCCTGATCTGTCGTCGACGCCTGCGGCCCACTGGCACCAGACATCGCAGAAAAAAACGATGCCATCCCCGCCAAAAAGACAACCGCCCACACGCCCCGAAACCTGCCTCGGGTGCTGGTCACCGCTTCCTTCGCCTTCTGACCCACATATCTACTCTAAGCGGCTTCGGCGGGCCGCGTCAGCCGCATTTGGCTGTGAACCATACCAGGTACGAAAAATTGTCGTCAAAATGAGCCCCAAGTCTCTGCGTGACAACGACTCTTGCGTGCCATGTCGCAGTTATCCTTGCCCGTCCAATATCTGTCTTTGCTCCCAACCCCCGCGGCATTTACACTAGATACATAACTGGTTCGCCGTCGGCTCACTCAGGCGACTGTATCCAGTGTGCGTTTTTCGCACCTTTTACCAATGCCGGCCATCCAATCCCCAGCGACGGAAGAGATCCACCCCGACGTAGCGCTAGTCGAACGCGCAAAAGCAGGGGATACCGCTGCCTTCGAGCAACTTGTCCGGCAGTACGAGCGCCAGATCTTCCGGGTCGCGCAGCACATTACTCAAAATCGTGAAGACGCCGAAGACATCGCGCAGGACGCATTCCTCAAAGCTTACGAGAAGCTGGACCAGTTCCAGGGAAACTCCAAGTTCTCCACTTGGCTCGTCCGCATTGCCGTCAACGAGAGCCTCATGCGCCTCCGTAAGCGCAAGACCAGCAAAACTGTCTCCATGGACGAAGACGTCCACACCGAAGAGGGGTCCATCCCTCGCGACTTCGCCGAATGGCGCCCCAACCCGGAACAGGAATACAACCAGGCCGAACTCGCCGACATTCTTCGCAAAACCATTCAGGGCCTACCGCCCGGGTTTTCGCAGCGTCTTTACCCTGCGCGATGTTGAAAATCTCTCTACCGAAGAGACCGCGGAGGCACTCGGTTTGAGCATCCCCGCCGTCAAATCCCGACTCCTGCGTGCGCGTCTTCAACTGCGCGAACGACTCAGCCGTTACTTCCGCAAGAAGCAGGAGGGCCAGCCTGCATGAACTGCACAGACCTTTTGAGTCATCTCTCTGACTACTTCGATGACAAGCTCAGCACCCGTCTGCTCGAAGAGATCCGCACCCACACCGCCGGATGCCAGCACTGCCGCGTCGTCCTCAACACCACCGAGCAGACCATTCAGGTATACAAGGGCAAAGAGATCTACGAGGTCTCCGACGAACTGCGCGAGCGCCTTCACACCGCCATCATGACGAAGTGTTTCGCTAAAAAAGCCCGCCCCTAAAAGCGAGCTCTAGCATGATGGGTCCTGAATAAATCTCCGTTTTGCTCCTCAGGTGCTCACCGAGGTGCTCGCAGCATTGCAAACAGCGCGGACAGAGCCAACCCCAAACACATCCCAGCAGCAATCAGTTGGAATACATCCACGTTGTGATAGCTCTCGAAGCGAGGCTGGCGCATAACATTCGCAAGTCCGATGACTCCGACGAGCAGAGGTACAGCGAGGGCAGAAGTGAGAGACTTGCGTGTGGGCATGGCTGATTATCGTTCTTGACATCGCATGCGTCTAGCCGCTGACAACAAAATTACAAATCTGTAATTGAACTTGACCCAGGACCGATAGTCGAATCGACTAAATCCGCCCCGCCGCACGCAGCGCCCCAATCTCCTCATCCGTAAACACCCGCGACCTGATTAAAAACCGCACCCCCTCGCCATTCTCGAGCGAAAACATCCCTCCGCGCCCCGGCACCACATCCAGAATCAGCTGCGTATGCTTCCAGTACTCAAACTGGCTCTTGCTCATATAAAACGGAGTACGTTCTAGCGTAGCCATCAGGACATCGCTGTCGCCCACAAGAAACTCCCCCCGCGGATAACACATAGGGGAGCTGCCGTCGCAGCAGCCACCCGACTGATGAAACATCAGCTCCCCATATTTTTCCTCGAGCCTGCTCATCAACTCCTCAGCAGCAGGCGTCGTCAACACTTGTTCCGGGACAGCGACCATTGCGTCCTCGTCTGAAAGTACCAGCCTAGAAGAACCCCAGGGCACTCGGGCTGTAGCTCACGAGTTGATTCTTCGTCTGCTGGTAATGGTCCAGCATCATCTTGTGGTTCTCGCGTCCAATCGCCCGACTGCTTATAGCCGCCAAACGCAGCATGCGCAGGATACAGGTGATAGCAATTGGTCCAGACACGCCCCGCCTGGATCGCCCGCCCAAAGTGATACGCGCGATTCAGATCCCGCGTCCAGAATCCGGCGCCCAACCCATACAGCGTGTCGTTAGCCAGTTCCAGCGCCTCGTCTTCGTCATGGAAGGTCGTCACCGAAACCACAGGCCCGAAGATCTCCTCCTGGAAGATCCTCATCTTGTTCTTGCCCTTGAACACGGTCGGCTCAATATAAAAGCCCTCCGCCAGATCCCCCGGCTGCGCGAGCGTTTCCCGCCGGCTCAGCACCTCTGCGCCCTTCCTGCTTGCCGATGTCGAAGTAAGACAGAATCTTCTCCATCTGCTCCGTCGAAGCCTGCGCGCCAATCATCGTCGTCTTATCCAGCGGATTGCCCTGCTTGATCGCCTTCACCCGCTTCAACGCCTTCTCCATAAACTGGTCATACAGCGTGTCCTGAATCAGCGCTCGCGAAGGACAGGTACAAACCTCGCCCTGGTTCAGCGCAAACATCGTGAAGCCCTCAAGCGCCTTGTCGAAGAACGCATCATCCGCACTGGCAACATCCTGAAAGAAGATGTTCGGCGACTTTCCGCCCAACTCCAGCGTCACCGGAATCAGATTCTGCGAGGCATACTGCATAATCAACCGGCCCGTCGTCGTCTCACCCGTAAACGCAACCTTGTTCACGCGCGAGCTCGAAGCCAGCGGCTTGCCCGCCTCCAGCCCAAACCCATTGACGATATTCAACACGCCCGGCGGCAGCAGGTCCTGAATCAGCTCCATCAGCACCAGCATCGACATCGGCGTCTGCTCCGCCGGCTTCAGCACCACGCAGTTCCCTGCCGCCAGCGCCGGCGCCAGCTTCCACGTCGCCATCAGGATCGGAAAATTCCACGGAATGATCAGCCCGACCACGCCCAGCGGCTCGTGATAGTGATACGCAATCGTGTTCGCATCGATCTCGGAGATCGAGCCTTCCTGCGCCCGGATCACGCCGGCGAAATAGCGGAAGTGGTCGATCGCCAGCGGCATATCCGCCGCCATCGTCTCGCGAATCGGCTTGCCGTTGTCCCACGTCTCCACCGTCGCCAGCATCTCCAGGTTGTCCTCGATGCGCTGAGCAATCTTCTCCAGAATCCGCCCGCGCTCAGTCGTCGAAGTCTTCCCCCACATCTTCTTCGCCGCATGCGCCGCATCCAGCGCCCGCTCCACATCCGCAGCATTCGAACGCGCAATCTCGCAGATTACCTGCCCCGTCACCGGCGTTACGTTCTCAAAGTACTGTCCTGACAGCGGAGCCACCCACTCGCCGCCGATGTAGTTGTCATACCGCTTCTCGAAGAGTACACGGGAAACCCATAGCTGCCCCGGTTGAATCGCCGTCATCGTCGCCATACTCTTCACTCCTCCAAGATCGATACCTTCACAGCGCCGAAATTGTAGTCCAGGCAGGCAAACTCTGTCACAGGCTTCCAGTTCCTCTTTGATTTTGTTGCTTCCGCCGCTTACAAACCTAGCTGGGACAAACCCGGATGGTCGTCCGGCCTTCGCCCCAGCGGCCAGTCAAACTTCCTCTCCGACTCCTTAATCGGCAGATCATTGATCGAGGCGTAACGATGATGCATCAACCCGTTCTCATCGAACTCCCAGTTCTCATTCCCATACGAACGAAACCAGTTCCCCGAATCGTCATGACACTCATACGCAAATCGCACTGCAATGCGCGCCCCATCGAACGACCACAACTCCTTGATTAACCGGTAATCCAACTCCCGCCGCCACTTCCGCGTCAGAAACTGAACGATCTCCTCACGCCCACTAACAAACTCCGCACGATTCCGCCACCGGCTGTCGATCGTATAAACCAGCGCAACCTTCTCCGGATCGCGCGAGTTCCAGCCATCCTCCGCCTTCCGTACCTTTGCGGCCGCGGTCTCTCGCGTGAACGGCGGAACTAACTTCTGTGCACTCTCAGGACTCATCTCTTCGCTCCTATGCTGGCATAGCCTAAGCCTTGCTGGAATTACTCATTGCAAATTCAGGAAAACGATACTACCGCCACCTATAAACTGGAACAAGTGGCCACTGCGATCTCTGGTAACGCTAGCCCACCCCACGAGCCTTCCCGCCATCAAAACCCGAAGCATCTACAATCCCTTATGCCGCGTTCCCGACTTAATACCGTCGCTGTGTTCCTCTGGCTTCCTGCCCTCGCCGGCATCCCGGTATCGGCACAAACCAGCATCGCCACCAACTCACCGGGCGGCCAGCCTATGTCCACCCGAGTCGTCGCCTACACCATCGACGCCACGCTCAACGCTGGCAACAAATCACTCGACGCCACCGAAACCATAAGCTACAAAAACCTCACCGGCCAAGCCCTCACCTCTATCCCCTTTCATCTCTATCTCAACGCCTTTCGTCCCGAATCCACCTTTACGCACGAAACTCACTTCAATGGCGACGTACGCGACTCCGAAACCGACAACGAGTATCCACCCGAAAAACTAGGCAGCATCGCCATCTCCCATATCGAAGCCGACGGCTACGGCGACCTCACCTCTACCATGCACTTCATCGCCCCCGACGACGGCAACCTACAAGATCACACCGTAACCGAAGTCACCCTCTCGCGTCCGCTCGCACCCAACGATTCCATCACCTTCCGTCTCGCCTTCCACGACCAGTTCCCTCTCTCCGTCGCACGCAACGGATACAAGCGCGACTTCATCATGGGCGGCCAGTGGTACCCCAAGCCAGGAGTCTTCTGGCACGGCGCATGGAACTGCCACCAATATCACGCTACAACCGAATTCTTCTCCGACTTCGCAACCTTCAACGTCAGCCTCACCGTGCCTCGCCGTTACATTGTCGGAGCCAGCGGTGTCCCCACAGGCGAGGTCGTCAATAACAACAACACAAAGACCCTCAGCTTCTACGGTGAAGACATCGGCGACTTCGCCTGGGCCGCCAGCCCCAACTTTACCGTCACCGATGGAAGCTTCCTCTCAAGCCTCGGCCCGGTCAAAATCCACGTCCTCGCCCTCGCAGCCCATCCCAAAGCCGGTCTCCGCTACCTCGAGATCACCCGGAAGACCCTCGCCCAGTTCGATCGTCTCTACGGGCCCTATCCCTACAAGATCCTCACCGTAATCGACCCTGAACCAGACTCCGAAATAGGCGGTATGGAATACCCCACTCTCTTCACCGGTGGCACCACTTGGTTCCGCGATCCAACTTACATCACCGAACAAACCATCGAGCACGAGTTTGGTCACCAGTATTGGTACGCCATGGTCGCTACCAACGAGTTTGAAGACGCATGGCTTGATGAAGGCATCAACTCATACACCGAGGTCAGAGTTTTAGAAGACATCGTCGGCCCCAACACCTCCACCTTCAACCGCCCCTACGCCAACGGAAGTGACGCAGAGCTTCAGCGTCTCCAATACCTCCTCGCCTCAGACTACGACCCCGTAACCCGCTGGGCTTTCAAATTCCGCGACAACGAATCCTACGGCGGCAATACCTACGGCAAGTCCGCCACTCTCTTACTCACACTCGAAGGAATCATCGGCCGCGACACCATGGACGAAGCGATGCGCACCTACTTCATGCGTTATCGCTTTACCCACCCCACTACGGAAGACTTCCTGCGTACCATCGAACAGATAGCCATCTCCCGCGGCAAGGCCATAGCCACAGCGACTCAAACACAGGTTCCTGCGCAAATGAGCGAAGCCACGCCTTCCGTCCTCACTGGCAACTCCGACTACGCCGCAATTCCAGCATCCAACTCAAGCCTTCGCAGTTTCTTCAATCAGGCTGTCTATGGGACGCAGGTTCTCGACTACACCGTCGACGGAATCTCCTCCAATCCCGTCCAATGGTGGCTACCCGAACCCAGCGACAAAAAGCAGATCCTGTACCTCTCCACGGTCTACCTTCACCGCAAAGGGGACTTCATCTTTCCTGTCACAGTAGAGATCGTCTTCAACGACGGCACCCGCCTGCGTGAGCGCTGGAACGGCATCGATCGCTGGACCAGCTTCACCTACACTCGCAACGCTAAAATCGTCTCCGCCGAAATTGACCCTGACCACACCATCCCTCTCGATAACAATTTCTTCAACAACAGCTACACCACGAAATGGAATCCCACATCTGCTCGAAAACTAACCAACCTCTGGCTAAGCTTCAATCAACTCGCAGCTCAACTCGTCGCATGGATCGTGTAGTCGCCTCATAGTCATTCTTGCTTACCGTGTCATCGCTCTTGTCGCCCCATCATAGGAGGAGCCCGCTCGATGGTTGAACGCCGCAACATCTTCCTCCACGGTTTGTTCCTCACTCTCCGTCGCTACCCCGCGTTTCTCTGGACATACCTCTTCAATCTCGCTCTAGCCCTCCTCTTCTCCCTAAGCCTCAACCGCCAACTCTCCTCCCTTCTCAACCACTCCCTCGCAGCACAGCGCCTCTCCAGCGGCTTCGACCTCGGCGCAATCGTCGAAATCGTCCTTCACCTTCACGAAGGCCCAACCGGAGATGCCGGTGCAGCCGTGGGTCACGCCTCCATCCCGCTTTATCTACTCATCTATTTCCTGCTCGTCCCCGGAACACTCTTCTGTTACCAGACGGCAACTCCCGCGCGCCTCAGCACCTTGCTCCAACAAGGCCTGCTCCATTTCTGGCGCTTCGTCCGCATTACCCTTCTGACCATCCTGGCCGCCGCACTCATCCTCGGCTCACTCAACTTTCTCCAGCGCGAATGGACCGAGTTCATCGACGACCATCTTGTAGGGCGCCCCGCCTTCTTATGTATCCTTGTCGGTTACATAATCATCTTTCTTGTAGCCTCAATCATTCGCCTCTACTTCGATCTCGTCGAGGTCTACACCGTTCAGCTCGGCCTACACTCACGCCCCGTCGCCTTTGGAAGGCAATCCAAACCCGACCGCCGCGTTCGCCGCACACTCCCACCTGCTTGGCGCATGCTCTTCGCCAACTTCGCCCAGGTTTGGCCCATGTTCTTTTTTCTAACCATTCTTGGAATCGTCGCCGTAGTCCTCACTGCTCGAATTTCGATGCACATGTTGGCCCAGCCTCGCGTGTGGCCAACCTTTCTTCTCGCGCAACTCGGCCTCTTTCTTATGCTTTTTACGCGTTTCTGGCAGCGAGGCGTCGAAACCTCGCTCGTGCTTCAAAATCCCATCGCTGATCCCGCACTTCCATCCACTCTACCCATAACGGGTGTCGTCAATCCCGTCGACTCTCTTCCCCCGAGTCGCTTCCAACTCAGCCCGGAACTCATCTCACTCACCCCTGAACCGATCGCCAACCCTGAACCGGCGTCACCATCACTCGACGAACCCGACCCTGGAGTGTTTCACCACAATCCAGTCAAACCGCCGCACTAAACCGGCGCTCTCATTGCTTTATTCCCCGCAAAACGGTTTTCCGTAAAACTCACCTGCGCTAAGATGTGAACAAACTATGAATTTGTATATCCTTCGCCATGCCAGCGCTGGTCTCCGACGTCCGAACCCATTACTCGATTTCAAGCGTCCTCTCGATAAAGAAGGCAAGAAGCAATGCCTCCAGCTCGCTCACGTTCTCAACGAATTGGATGTTCAATTCGATCTCATTATCTCGAGCCCACTCAAACGCTGTCTGCAGACTGCCTCACTGATCGGCACCGAAACAGGCTACGAGGCTCAGATTCTGCACTCCAACGCACTCGCGCCATCCGCAACTTTCAAGGAATTCCAAAAGCTTCTCCACGAACACCCCAACAGCGAAAACCTTCTCGTCGTTGGCCACAATCCCAATCTCTCCAGCTTCCTCGGCTCTCTTCTAGTCCCAGCTAACAGTCCCGAGGCAAAGATCCGCTTGCGCAAAAGCTCTATCGCCCGTATTGTCCTCACCCGCGGTCCCGCAACTCTCCAGTCCCTCATCGATCCACGCACCGTCCGCGCCCTCTACGTCACCTCGACAAAGAGCTCCCGCCGAAAGACCTCACGAAAATAAGTAGCCTCCTTCCGCAGCGACCACGCCTCCAACTCCGCTCCCCCACGTCCAGGTACAAGTTCCAGAAGCACGCGCTTCGGATACACATGCGTCCGCATCTGCAGCACTGCGCTCGCCCGATCTTGGTTCAACGCCACCGCCAGCCTCAGCAAAACCACGGCACGCGTCACATTCACGTGCTCTTCCGCGGGGATCCATCGCATCGGACGGTCCATCGGCTCCGGCCGGCTCTTGCCCATGTATCGCGCAATCGCACTTACGATCATTCGTTGCTCTGGCGAAAATCCAAAAATCTCCGAGTTCGCAACAATGTACTGCGTATGTCGGTAGTGTCCCTGGTGGTTCATGAACTTTCCTACATCCTGCATCATCGCCGCTGCCTCGAGCCACAGCTTGTACTCCTCTGGCAACTCATGCACTCGCGCCAACGAATCGAACAACTCCACCACATGCTGCCGAACCGGCTCAACCTTGCGCTGTTCAATGTTGTACCGCTCGCAAACTTCAAGTACCCCGGCCCATCGTTCACTCTCGATCTTCTGATGCACCGAGGTCCGCAGATCCACCTCCGCCAGCATCTGCGCCAAAACGCCATCCCGCAGACCCAGCGACGAATAGCGAAATCCTTTCAACCCTAACCGCTCCATCAGGCTGGCGTACACCAGCGCTCCGCCGACAATAATCTCCGATCTCCTTGGCCCAACTCCGGGGACTGCCTCGCGTTGTGCATTGCTCATCTTCGCCAGTCTGTCAGCAAGCTTGCGAACCTCCGGCGTGTCTGCCGTCAACTCCCCCACTCGCTCCAATCGCTTCTTTGTCAGCGTCTTTTTCCCCCCACCCTTGCGCACATGGCCGTTCGCCTCGGCCAGCGATGCCGCGGTCCCCGAGGTTGCAATCACCAGCCCCACTCGCGGTGCACCCAGCTTCCTGTCCGCCCGCCGCAACTCGCGATCGATAAACTGCTTCAACCTTGCCACATCCTCCTTCGCAGGAGGATCGCTAGGCAGAAACTCCTCCTTCAGCCGAACCGCCCCCAGAGGCATCGTCACCATCGTCTTGATCCGCCCACCATCTGACAACGTAACCTCGCAGCTCCCGCCACCTAGGTCGATCAGCAGACATCGCCCTCGCGCCCCCACCTCATGCGTCACCACGCCAAGATGGATCAGCCGTCCCTCTTCCAGCCCGGAGATCACCTCCACATTCCATCCTGTCGTCGACTTCACCCACTCCGTAAAAGCCGCCGCATTTCGCGCATCCCGCATCGCGCTCGTCGCAACAACGCGGACCTTATCAACCACATGCAGCTGCACCGCCTTATGAAACCGTTTCAAAGCGCGTATCGTCGCCGCCATCGCCTCCGGCGAGATCACCCCTGTCTGAAATACACTTTCGCCAAGCCGCGTCACCTCACGGTCTTCATGCAGCGTCTTCAATCGATGCATCTGCACCGTCGCAATCTTCAATCTGCACGAATTCGACCCAATATCAACCGCAGCAAACGTAGGCATCGTCTTGGCATCACCTCAAACAAAAAATTTCCGCCCCCCCAGCAGCTTACATCCCTCGGCTCTCGATCCTATTGAATCCTTCCACCGTTTCCCGCGTTTCCAGGACAAGCCATTTATCCTGAAAGAGCGACGCAAGCTCATGACGAATCAAACACTCCCCGAAATCCGGGTCGACACTTCTATCGCACCAGACATCAACACTCCGCGAAGATCCATCGCTCTTCTCATCCTTGTTGGTCTCTGGTTCATCCTCTACTTCGCGGCTCTCTTCACTCCACCTCTGCTCGACGACGCCGACGCCACCCACGCCAGCGCCGCCCGTCACATGGCGCTCAACGGCGATCTCGTTACGCTCCGCGTCGACGGCATCCGCTACCTTGAAAAAGCTCCCCTCCCCTACTGGCTCGCAGCCCTCAGCTTCCGTATCTTCGGTTTCAACGCCTTCGCCGCCCACCTTCCCCAGGCTATCGCCGTTCTTCTACTCGCCCTCTTAGGCTCGCACTGGGCGAGACGAGCCTTCAATCCACGCGCTGGCTTCTACACCGGCCTCGCGACTCTAACTTCCGCTGGCGTCTTTCTCTTCACCCGCTACTTCATCCCTGAAGTCCTGCTCTCCCTCTTTCTCTCGATCGCTCTCTACTGCCTCCTCCAATCACTTGCCCACCAAAGAAGCGTGATCTCGACCGGACCCCGAGCAGAGTCGAGGGGGAGTGGAGAGACCCCCGCATTTTTCTCCCCCGCCACCCACGCCTACCTCATGTGGACGGCCCTCGCCCTCGCTGTCCTGACTAAAGGTCTCGTAGCGCTCGTCTTCTTCTTCGGTACTGCCATCGTCTACCTCGCACTCACCGGCGAATACAAAAAATGGCGCCAGCTCAAACCCCTTACCGGCACCCTCCTCTTTCTCGCAATCGCCGCTCCGTGGCACATCCTCGCCGGCATCCGCAACACCGGAGGCATGAACGGTCACGGTTTCTTCTGGTTCTACTTCATCAACGAACACTTCCTCCGCTTCCTCGGCCGTCGCTACCCCAAGGACTACAACAAACTCCCCAGCTATCTCTACTGGACCCTCCACCTCGTTTGGCTCTTCCCCTGGAGCCTCTTCGGTGGCCCGCTCCTTCTGCAGGGCTATCAAGCGTTGAAGAGATACAACAATGCCAATCCAATCGCAGAGGATCAAATCTCCTATTGGCAGCCTTTCGCAGTCGTAGTTGTCGGTCTCGCTCTGCGGGAAATCGCGCATATCCCATACTTCTTTACCGTTTTCATCGCGCTGGCTCTCTTCTTCATCCAGTCACTGCACCGTCGGCAGAGGAATTCACCAACTGCCGAACCTCTGCTCCAAATAAGCGCTTTTTCCCAACGCACTACCCTCCTCCTCGCCCTCTTCGCCACTCTAGTCCTGGTCTTCTTTTCCATCTCCACCAACCAGGAGTACTACACCTTCCCTGCCTACCTCCCACTCCTGATTCTCTTCACCGCAGCCGTCATTCGCGCAGAAACCACCTGCACCGAAGACAACTCCTCCCGCAGTTGGATCATCTTCGCCCACGCGACCTTCACCCTCCTAGGTATCGCAATCGCCCTCACCCTCGCCTACGGCCTCTGGGTTTCACGCAACATGCCATCCGTTCCAGACATCGGCGATCTCCTCGCCCACCGTGGCGTAGGCGACTACACCCTCTCCATGTCCGCCTTATTCGACCTCACCGGCCCGAGCTTCGCCGCCCTTCGCCTTCCCGCCACACTTGCTGCGTTCGCCTTCCTCATCGGCCCGGCCGCAGCATGGTTCCTCCGCTCCAGACAACGCCACCTCGCCTCAACGACAACCATCGCTCTTACCTCAGCAACCTTCCTCATCGCCGCCCACATCGCCTTTGCCCGCTTCGCACCCATGCTCTCTTCCAAAAGCTTCGCCGAAACTATCCAGCAACTCGAAGCCAACAACTCTATCTCTCGCGACAATAAAGTTCTCCTCTACGGCGACCAGGCCTACGGCTCCTCAATTCCTTTCTACCTTCGCCGCGACGTGTTCCTCGTCAACGGCCGCACCACCTCCATGCTCTTCGGCAGCACCTTCCCCGACGCCCCACCCATCTTCTTCACCTCACAAGACCTCTTCAACACGTGGGGGAAAGGCGCCCGGAAAATCCTTTTCGTGCCTATCGAAAAGCGCGACGAAGTCGATCATCTCCTCGGCAAAGACAAACTCCTTCTTAAAGAAAGCTCCGGCAAAGCTCTCTACACCGACCGTCCATTAAACAAATAATCAAGACACGCCAAACGACAAAAAACCGAGAATTGACCCCTGAAACCTGAAAACCAATCCGCACCCTCTCGTAACTGGAACCCACGCTCCGTCGTCATCCTCGTCCTCGCCTGGTTCGTTCTCCAGATCGGTGGCCTCTTCACTCCAGGCTTGCTCGACGACGTTGACTCCGTCTACATCGAGATCGCTCGCGAGATGATGCAGCGACACGACTACATCACCCCCTACATCAACGGCATCCGCTTCTTCGACAAGCCACCCCTCCTCTATTGGATGGCCGCGGCCTCCATGCATCTCTTCGGCATTCACGATTGGGCAGCCCGCCTGCCACTTACCCTTGCAGTCCTCGCGCTTCTTCTGGCAACATATGCCCTGGGCATCCGCTTATTCGGCGCCGTCTCCCCCACCTCCAACCCGGATCGCGCAGCCTTCTACTCCGCCCTCGCCCTCGCCACCAGCATCGGCCCCTACCTCTACACTCGCTTCTACATTCCGGACATCCTCCTCGCCCTATGGATGACCCTCGCCGTCCACCTCTTCCTCATCGCCCTCGACCGCCTAAATTCCGCCGAGCCACAAAACCGGGTGCCCCATCTTCGCGACAGTCGTATCGTCGCTAAGGTGGGCAATCGCGAAAGCGATCCGCTTTCCTCACGCAGTCACCAAAGCTCGGGTGCCCCATCCTTCGCGCACTTTGCGAGGGGTGGGAACGTAAAATCTTCCCCACTCCTCCCCTGCCTCGCCTTCGCCGCCGTTATGGCCTTGAACGTCCTTACCAAAGGCCTCATCGGACTAGTCTTCCCCATCGGCTTTGTCCTGCTCTATCTCGCGATAACGAAACATCTCCATCTCCTCTCCAAATTCCATCTCCTCGCGAGCACCGCCTTATTCCTGGCCATCGCAGCCCCATGGCACATCCTCGCATCACTCCGCAACCCTGCCATAGCACTGCCCACAGGAGAAGGGGTACCCACAACAGGAGGCTGGGCATGGTTCTATCTCTACAACGAGCACATCGCCCGCTTTCTCTCCAAACGTATCCCCCACGACTACGGCCTAACCCCCATCTGGCTCTTCTGGCTCTATCTCGTCCTTTGGATCATGCCCTGGGCGATCTTTCTCCCCGCTGCAGTCGCCAGACAAATCCGCGCTCTCCGCAATACCGCACAAGCCACCGCACGCCAACACCAGGCAGCCCTGTCCCTCCTGCTCTGGGCTGTTCTGGTCCTCGGCTTCTTTACCCTGTCCAACCGACAGGAGTATTACAGCCTACCTGCCCTGCCAGCTCTGGCCCTCATGATCGGCGCCATTCTCGCCCTCGCCGAATGTACCTCGTCCGGCATCGCCAATCCGGCAATCAACCGCACTACATTGAACTGGCACCTTTACACACTCGTCCCACTTACCACGCTCGTCGCGATCCTTTGTGGATACTTCGCCCTCACCGCCTCACCTCCCGCGCCCGGCACCGACATCGTCTCGCTCCTCACCATGGCCGGCAGCACGGAAGCCTACAACCTCTCATTAAGCCACATCACCGACCTCACTGGAGCAGCCATGGGCTTCTTCCGCGGCCCTCTCGCGGCAACTGCAATTGGCATGTTGGGCATAGGCCTCGGCAGCTACCTTCTTCGCCGAAAAGGTCGCACCTACGCAGCCAACCTCACCCTCGCAGCCGCAATGACCCTTACTCTCCTCGCCGCACACGAAGGACTCGTCCGTTTCTACCCAATCCTCGGCTCCAAAGGTCTCGCCGAAGCCATCAACCAGGCCCAGCACAACAACCCCCAACCAAACGATCTCATCGTCATCGACGGAGAACTAACCGCAGGTTCCACCCTGATCTTCTACACAGGTCAGCAAGTCCATCTCATCAACGGCCGCGTCAACGGTCTCTGGTTCGGCAGCTTCTGGCCGGACGCACCATCCCTCTTCGAGACAGAAGATTCCCTCCGTCAGCTCTGGTCGAGCCACCGCCGTATCTTCCTCTTCACCTACAACCCCACAATCCGCACCAAAGATCTCGAGTCCTATGGCCCAGTCCACACACTCGCCAGCGCGGGAGGAAAAACCGTCCTCACCAACCGCTAACCTGCGCTACCGCCTCTCATGATCCGAAGCAAGCTTGTTCGTTGCAAGCGGAGCCCTCTCCCCCAAAGCCCGCCGCATCCGCCCACCATCCACCAGCTCATACACCTCGCCCCGCCACTGAATCCGGTTGCTCCCATAGCTAAGAGCCCAGATCACCGCGCCGATCAAATCACGCAGAGGAAACAGAACCATCGTCGCCAGAATCCGTTTCTCCCGAACAACATATCTGCCGACCACGAACGCCTGAAGACTTCGCCCCAGCACGCTTCCGATCAATGCGCACCAGCCCAGGACAGGCATCCCCAGCATCAGCGCACCTACGCATGCCATTAAACCGAACGGCACCCCAAACGTGAGTGCGGTGCCGAAGTGGCCCTTCGGTCGTGAAAATCGAGTGCTCTTCATCCACCGTACCTGGTGTTTCATCGACTCGATAAAGTCCGCCTGCAGCACCATATGATCGATCGTGTGTCCGCTCAGCACCACCTTATGCCCGTTCTTAGCAATTCGGTTCCCCAGCACAAAATCGTCGGCGCAGTACTCCGCCATGCTCTCGAACCCACCCATCTCTTCCACTCGCTCCCGTCGAGTTACCATGGTCGGACCTAACGCAAACTGCACTGGTTCCACCAAACTGTCCGCGCAGATGCCCGAACTCATCTCAATAGTCATCCCAACCGCCTCCAGCTTCGACCAGAGACTTGCTCGCACCACCACGCCACGGTACAAGCACGTCGCACAGCCTACCTGCTCATCAGCAAAAGGCTGGACGATTCGCCGCAAATAGTCCGGTGTCACACGTACATCGCTATCACTGATCGCCCACAGATCGTGGGTTGCCACCTTCGCCATCGCTGCCAGCGAGCAAACCTTCGCATTGGCTGCCCACGGAGACCCGCTCGTCAAGAACCTCGTCGTAATCTCCGGATACTCCGCAGCCACCCGCCTCGCGATCTCCAGTCCCTCATCGGATCCGCTTCGCGCACAAAAAAGCAACTCCACGCGCGACATACCATTCTCTGACGTCGCACCACCCGCTCGTTCAATACACCGAAGATAATCCTGTTCGAAAAAGGTTCGTAAATTGCCCTCAAGCCCCACCTCATCCCCATGCAAAGGCTTGAACAGGCTGATCGCTGGCAGAAACTCCGGCTGCGCGCTCAGGCGCTCCTCCTCAGCCGCCGCCTCGCGTCGAAACCGCCACGCCCCCACGAGTACCATTCCTAGATACACACTCGACGTGAACAATCCGAACAGCCCGAATAATAATAATCCCCAATCCACTGCGGGCATTACTCCTCCAACCGACCGCCAACCTCGCGAGTCCGTATGGTTACCGGGTCAAAAAAGCGCCGGCAACGTCAAAATTGGTGAAAGTACAAAAAAATCAATCCCTTCGGGGCCTTTATCCTTTGACGCCTGTTTAGTCCCACAGGTTCGGTTTTTTTAATTCAGATGCGCTATTGCGGCTCCTCCACCCGACCGCCATGCTTCAATGTATAAATCTTCCCCCGGTAATAGAACCTGTCCCCACCATAACTACCTAACCACAACAAGCTGCCCAGCAGATCCCTCAATGGATACAGCAACATGCCTCGAACCCAGCCCTCATCGCCCATCACCTTCAGGATCGCAGCCGCCTGCAGCCAGCGGTTCAATATCGTCCCTCCCAGCCAAGCCAACCCTGGCAGTGCGTGGCCGCTCAGCACTCCCCATAACAACCCCAATAGGCCAAATGGTACCGCAAAAGTCAGTCCGGACCCCAGATGACCCAATGGACGAGACCGCCGGGTGCTCTGCATCCATCGAAGCTGATTCCGGAACGACAGTCCAAACGGCGTTTCCTGCACCATCAGCCGGATCACATGAGTTGCCATCTTTACTCCGATTTCCTGGGCGGCTAACCGATTCCCCAACACAAAATCGTCGGCGTAAAACTGACCCAGTTCCTCGAAACCGCCAGCCTTTTGAAACGAGTCCTTTCGCAACGCCATCGAAGCACCCAGTGCGAACTTCGTCCCTTCGAGCATGTCAGCAACCAGAACGCCCGATGTCATCTCGACGCTCTTGCCCACTGCATCCAGCTGCGAGGAAAGCCCAGCCTTCGCCCCCCGATCCGTCGTCCCCAGATACACGCACGAAGCAAGCCCAACCCTCGGATCCTTCAGATTCTGAACCATCCGCCGCAGATAGTCCTTGGTCACTCGCACATCCGCATCGCTGGTGATATACAAATCGTGTTTCGCCGCCGAGTCCAGCTTCGCCAGCGAGTACACCTTCGCATTGTGAAACCGTGGAGTGGGTTCCCCGCACGTCACATAACGGCCATCCACATGTGGATATCGCTCGCCTACTCGCCGCGCCAGTTGCAGACCCGCATCTGTATCATGCCGTGCACAGAACAGCAGTTCAAACTCCGGATAATCCTGTTCAAAAAACGACTCGATATTCCGCTCCAGCCCCGCTTCCGTGCCATGCAGCGGCTTCAGCACGCTCAGCGCGGGCAAAAAAGTCGCCGCTGCACGATCCTCCCGCCGTTTCCGAAGCCCGAAACGTACCGCCGCCACAATCACCATCAGGCAATACACCGTAGAGGTGATCGAGCCCGCAATCGCAATCCAAAACATTGTCCCGAGCAAAAAACTCATCTCACTTCTGCCTGCATCACAGCGTCAGCCGCATGACCACGCAGTCTTAAGTCTATCGCAGTAGAAAAAAGACGTCGTCCGGTGATAGAGATCTCGCCTCAACCGGACATTAGCTTCCATCTGCCCTCACTTCTTTCTTGCCGTCTTCGCCGAAACCACCTTAACCGTAGGAACCACTATCGGCCGCCGCATCGGAACTAACCCCGTCCCCGGAGCCTGTTGCTGCTGGATCCGCGAAAGCATCTCCGTCCGAACATAGTCCACAAAACCCTGCATCTGCCGGTTCATCTCCTCCATCCGCTCCCGCATCTGCAGCACAATCGCAATCCCCGCTATATTCACACCCAAATCTCGCGCCAGGTTCAAAATAAACTCCAGCCGCTCCAGGTCCTCATCCGTATAAAGCCGCGTATTTCCTTCACTTCGCGATGGCCGCAGCAATCCCTCCCGCTCATATAATCGCAGCGTCTGCGGATGAATCTCATACATCTCCGCCACTGAAGAAATCATGTACGCGCCCTTACTCTTCCGCTTTGTCGCCATCCAGCAACCTCATCCCTGAACTTTAATCGCCAGTCTAGCTCTTTCCTACGTACGTACGTCAATCAAACTCGTCTATCCTTAAATCAGCATCTCACCAACAACTTATGAGACCGTCCCGAGCCGCACTCCAAACCGCGCATCTTCTCACCGGTGTCGCTGCAGCAGCGACAGCCTACCTCCTGATGGCACGAGTTCCGAAGCGCCGCCCAGGCCCAGGCCAGGTAGTCCTTATTGCTGGAGGCTCCCGCGGCCTCGGTCTCGCCCTCGCCGAGCGCTACGCCCGCGCCGGAGCCCGTCTCATCCTCGCCGCACGCGACCATGAAGAACTCATAACCGCACGCAACACCCTCCTCGACCGCGAAGCCATCCAATCCCTCAACGACGTCCTCCTCATCCCCGCCGACCTCACCGACGCCGCTCAAGCCACCACTCTCGTCGATCACGCCGTCAGCCACTTCGGACGCATCGACATCCTCATCAATAACGCAGGCATCATCGAAGTCGGCCCAGTCGAAAACCAACCTATCGCCGCCTACCGCCGCGCTATGGCAACCAATTTTTTCGCCGCGCTCCACACCATCCACGCCGCGCTTCCTCACCTTCTTGATCGAGCCCCCGGCGACGAGGACGCCTCCATCGTCAACATCTGCAGCATAGGCGGTAAGTTCGCAATGCCCCATATGCTCCCCTACGTCGCCAGCAAATTCGCCCTCGTCGGCTTCTCCCAGGGTCTTCACGCCGAACTTCGCCATAAAGGCATCCGCGTCACCACCGTCTGCCCCGGCCTTATGCGTACTGGCGGAGAAGCCCACGCCGATTTCACCGGCCAGGCAAAAAAAGAGCAGCGATGGTTTACCCTCGCTGCCCAAACACCTATCCTCGCTGCCTCTGTCAACCACGCCGCAAACAAAATCTATAACGCCGTAGCCGCAGGCCGCGCCGAGATCACCATCACCCCACAGGCCTGGCTCGCAGCTCGCGTGGCTGGTATCGCTCCCGCTACCACTCAATATCTGGCTAGCCTGGCGAACCACTTGTTCCTGCCAGCACCCTCCTCCGCCGACCAACTCAACGTCGGCTTCACCCTCAAGGTCTCTGCCTTCACCACTGAATCCATCTTCGGACAGGAAATCAACCCGGACTAGAGCTGGCAATCGAATTAAATCGCCGCAAACAGACCTTCCCGTGGCTCCTCAGGATTCAGCTTCGCCAGCTCTCGCAAAATCTCCTTGCTCCGTTCATCCTGCACCTTCGGCACAACAATCTTAACCTCGACAATCTGATCGCCACGCTTCCCTTCATGCGAAGCGCTGGGCACACCCTTCTCGCGCAGTCGAAGCTTCTGCCCCGCCTGCGTCCCCGGCGGAATCTTCAGCTGCGTCCGTCCGCCGCCCTCATGCGTATCGATCGTCGGAACCTCGATCTTCGCCCCCAGCGCAGCCTCCGTCATCGTAACCGGAACAGTTACATAAATATCATCGCCCGTCCGCGTAAACACAGGATGCGTTCCAGCCTTGATAATCAGGTACAGATCCCCCGCAGCTCCGCCATTGACTCCGGCATTTCCCTTTCCGGCCAGTCGAATCCTCTGCCCATCCCGAGTCCCCGCCTTAATCCGAAACTCCAGCGGCTCTCGTTTCACCACCACACCCTCGCCATCGCACGTCGGACAAGTATTCTGCACCTTCCCCGTCCCGCCGCACCTTGGACACTGGATATTGAACTTCATCCGCCCGCCCATCTGCGTCACCTGCCCTGACCCATGGCACTCCGGACACTCCACACTGCCGCCCGTAGTCGACTTCCCCTTGCACGTCGGACAAACCTCCTGCCGCTGAATCTCCAGCCGAGCTACGCCCCCGCGCACCGCCGTCCAAAAATCCACGCTTACCTGGTACTCAAGGTCTGTCCCTGGCTGAGACCCTCGCGCAGCCTGCTTCCCGCCATTGAACATCCCACTGAAAATGTCCCGAAAACTCCCGCCAAACCCTCCGCCCGGCTCCTCCTGAGCGCCACCAGCCTGAAATCCCGAAAAATCGAACCCACCAAAATCAAACGGAACCTCTTGCCCTCGATGCCCCGACGACCGCGCTCCACCGCCAGAACCTCCACTCCCATATCCACCCCGAGCAGCAGCCTCCGCCGCCGCCGGATCGATATTGTCCGAATAAAACCCAAGCTGATCGTAGATCTTCCGCTTCTTCGCGTCGCTCAAAACATCGTTGGCCTCGGAGATCTCCTTAAACTTCTCCTCTGCCTTCTTGTCCCCGGGATTCACATCAGGGTGATACTTGCGCGCAGCCTTCCGAAACGCCTTGCGAATCTCATCCGCAGTCGCCGTCTTCTTGACACCCAATATGCCGTAATAGTCCTTCGTCTGTGTCGCCATAGTCTTTCTTCCATTCTGCACCGGCGCGGCTCATTCGCACCTCAAATCCTTACCAGAACCAAAAATCAAGCCGCCTGGCAGACCGGGCACCAGAACAAATTCCGTCCCGCCATCACCTTCGTCAAAATCTTAGTCCCACACACAAAACATGGCCGACCCTGCCGCCGGTACACGTAATGCGTCTCCTCCTTCAACACCGGGCCTGTCTTATGCGGCCGATCCTTTGCCTTCGTCGTCACAATCCGCCGGTCGTTCATCGCCGCCTTCATCAAAACACCCGCATCCTTCCATATCGACCGCAGCGTCTTCTCCTCTACCTCATTCCCTGGCATAAACGGATTCAGCCTCGCCCGGTAGAGCAGCTCCGCCCGAAAGATATTCCCAATCCCAGCCGCCACCGACTGGTCCATCAGCAACTCACCAACCACCTTCCTGCTCTTCTTCACCTTTGCCACAAACTTCTCCGGACCATCTCCATTCAACGGATCAGGTCCGAGCCGCCGCAGCAGCCTATCCCACATCTCCTGCGAATAGATCGAGCAGTCCATCGGCCCGCGCAACTCAACCCACGCAATCTCCTGCGGCGGAAGATTGTCCATCCCATCATCCTCCGAGTACCACCGGTGCGGCTTGCTCGCATCTGCACCCGCCGCCCTCTTCACCGCCTCCGCATTCCACATCCGCAGCCGCAAAGCCCCACGCACTGTGCGCAGCGGCCCTGATCCCTCAGTAAAATCCCCCTGAAGGCCAAGGTGCACATGCAGAATCCGGTCCGTGCCAAAGTCATAGCCGAGATGCTTCCCGACAGCCATTACGCGCTCGAGCTTTCGCCCATCGATCACCATCGAATCCATAAACCGCCCCTGCGGCCCATCCACTCGTACGGCCCGGCCACCAAACGCAGCAAAATGCCGTTCAGCCCAACGATGAATCTCATTCCCCTCTGGCATTCGCTTTGTCTCCTCAACAGAAAACAATGGCGACGGACTCGCCGTCGCCACCGTCTACAAATAACTCAATTCCTAACCACAAAATTTAATTCCAGATCTGACGCGCCTCTATAGGCTCAATCGAAAATACCTGATCTGGTTCCATCTGCTGCATTCGCTGCACAAAACGTTCTGCTTCTTCCCGGGTGTCAAACATCATCCGGTTATACAGTTGTCCTGCGCGTACCTGGTCGCATCTCCACATTGTCTCGGTCATCGCTCTACCTCCAAGCAGTCGATTGAGTTCCAGGTTCTCCAACCAATGTAAATCAGCGTATTCTGTCGGTCCCATCACTGCTATTCACTATCAACACCTTTCCGGCAGATATGTCGCACTCTACACAACAAACCGCCCGGCTCAACCTTATAAAAATGAGGGGCACCCAATCAGGAACGCCCCTCATCCTCTCACTACTAGTACGTCCAAAACACCGTTTCAGTTCTTACTTCTTTTCATCGACGTCAACATACTCAGCATCGATTACGCCTTCGTCCTTCTTAGGCTCGTCGGCAGTTCCAGCCGAAGCCGCAGCACCGTCCGTCGGAGCGCTCGCCGAAGCCGCAGTCGCCTTGTACATCGCCTCTGCAAGCTTGTGGCTCACAGTCGTTAGACGCTCACGGGCCGAATTCAGCTCGCTCGCGCTCGGCGTTCCAGCCAAGGTTGATTTCGCATCAGCCAAAGCAGTTTCAACGTCGCTCTTGTCAGACGAGGCAACCTTTTCGCCCGCATCCTTCAGCATCTTCTCAACGTTGTAGACCATCGAGTCAAGGCCGTTGCGAGCTTCAATCGTGTCGCGCTGCTCCTTGTCCTCTGCGGCATGAGCCTCGGCATCCTTCGCCATCCGCTCAACCTCTTCCTTGCTTAGACCCGATGAGCTCGTAATCGTAATCTTCTGATCCTTGCCCGTAGCGTTGTCCTTCGCCGTCACATTCAGAATGCCGTTCGCATCGATATCGAACGTCACCTCGATCTGCGGCACGCCGCGCGGAGCTGGAGGAATTCCAGCCAGCTTGAACTTGCCCAGCGTTCGGTTCTGCGCTGCCATCGGACGTTCGCCCTGCAGCACATGCACCTCAACCTCGGTCTGCGAGTCCGCCGCCGTCGAGAACGTCTCCGTTTTCTTCGTTGGAATCGTCGTGTTCCGGTTGATCATCGGTGTCGCCACGCCGCCCATCGTCTCAATCGACAACGTCAGCGGAGTCACGTCGAGCAGCAGCAGGTCCTTCACATCGCCAGCCAACACACCAGCTTGAACCGCCGCACCAATCGCGACAACCTCGTCTGGGTTAACGCCTTTGTGCGGTTCCTTGCCGAACAGGTCTTTCACCAGCTGCTGGATCTTCGGCATACGAGTCTGGCCACCGACGAGCACGACCTCATCGATCTTGCTCGCATCAACCCCGGCATCCTTCATCGCCTGCTTGCACGGTCCAACCGACTTCTGCAACAGGTCGTCAACCAGGCTCTCCAGCTTCGCCCGAGTCAGTTTCCGCACCAGGTGCTTCGGCCCGCTCGCATCCGCAGTAATAAACGGCAGATTGATCTCCGTCTCCTGCGCCGTCGAAAGCTCGATCTTCGCGCGCTCCGCGCCATCCTTCAGCCGCTGCAGCGCCATCTCATTGCCCTTCGAGGTCAGGTCAAGCCCGCTCTCGCTCTTGAACTCCGAGATCAGCCAGTCCACAATCCTCTGATCCAGATTGTCGCCGCCAAGGTGTGTGTCGCCATTGGTCGACTTCACCTCAATCACGCCTTCTCCAACCTCAAGAATCGAGATATCGAAAGTACCGCCGCCAAAGTCGTACACGGCAATCGTCTCGTCCTTCTTCTTATCCAATCCATAAGCCAGCGCAGCCGCCGTCGGCTCGTTCACAATGCGCTTCACATCAAGTCCAGCGATCTTGCCTGCGTCTTTCGTCGCCTGCCGCTGAGCATCGTTGAAGTACGCCGGAACCGTAATCACAGCCTCAGTCACCGCCGAACCCAGATAATCCTCCGCAGCCTTCTTCAGCTTCTGCAGAATCATCGCCGAGACCTCAGGCGGCGTGTACTCCTTGCCCTGCGCAACAACAGCAATATGGTCGCCCTGCTGCTTCACCTTGTAGGGCACCATCTTCATCTCGTCGTTCACTTCATTGAACCGGCGACCCATGAACCGCTTGATCGAATAGACCGTGTTCTCCGGATTCGTAATCGCCTGCCGTTTGGCCACCTGGCCAACCAGACGCTCACCACTCTTCGTGAAAGCAACGACCGAAGGCGTCGTCCGTCCACCTTCCTCGTTCGGAATCACCTTCGGCTCGCCGCCTTCCATCACGGCAACGCAGGAATTCGTTGTTCCCAGATCAATTCCAATAATCTTTCCCATCACTAACCCCATTCTGGGCACAAAGCCCCTCAACATTTGTCTTGATCGCTCAAGGATTACACCTTGAGTCACTTAGTGTCAAATATTCTGATGCTCCAATCCCCTTATACGATTCGCGTTGTATCAAACATACTTTCCGGCCAGAATCAACCCTTCCAGACGTCGACCTCCGATCCGCACAAGCCTTTTATTTTCAATATCGACCTCCGCAACTAGCCAGCCAAACCTGCTCCCGGAGATTCCCCCGAACGGGTCATTGTCGTTCCTGATGCCCCCTAAGTACGCTTACCTTAAGTCATCCGAACTCACGCAGCACATTGGAGCCTAGCTCATGTCCTTCCTGCCCTCTTCTCGTACCAAGCGCCGTCTCCTCAAAGTAGCTTCCCTCGGCCTCGCCGGCCTCATCGCCGGCCTTCTCTCCGGCTGCAACTCCGCAGACGCCGCCACCCGCCCCAAATCTCAACTCGCCACCGACTCCCTCACCCCGGACGCCCAAACGAATCAGCTCCCCAGGAGCCTGGACGCAACCCAGGTTCCCGCTCTTCGCCATCCACCCTCAACCCGCCATCTGCAGTATGGGACAGTCCGTACCGTCTCCCAGACAGTATCCCCAAACGGCCATAACCCCTCCTAAGCTACTCGGCCCTGGTTCCACTCAACCTTAAAAGCATCACGAAACGGCAGTTCCCAACACGGGACTGCCGTTTTTGTCACAGTCAGCCGTTTTCACAAAAAGCATCCCAACCTCTCTTTTTTGTCTCTACATAAGAGACAGTCACTCCAGAGAGAAAGACTTCTCTTCATCCGATGGCCTCAGCTGCAGTCGCATCTCCAGATCAGTCCGCGCAAGCCGCCCAAGGCGTCAACCCCTGGCTCATCGCCGCCTCGGTCATGCTCGCCACCTTCATGGAGGTGCTCGACACCGCCATCGCCTCCGTCGCACTGCCCTACATCGCTGGCTCGCTCTCCGCCTCCACCGACGAAGCCACCTGGGTTCTCACCTCGCTACCTCGTCGCCAACGCCATCATCCTGCCGGCCAGCAACTGGTTCTCGCTCCGATTCGGACGCAAACGCTTCCTCATGACCTGCGTCGCCATCTTCACCGTCTCCAGCTTCGCCTGCGGAGCCGCCCCCTCCCTCGTCTTCCTGCTGCTTGCCCGTGTCGTTCAGGGTGCCGGCGGCGGAGCGCTCCAGCCAATCTCGCAGGCCATCCTGCTCGAATCATTCCCACCCGCCAAGCGCGGTGCTGCCATGGCCGTCTTCGCCTTCGGAGTCGTCGTCGCCCCCGTGCTGGGCCCAACTCTCGGCGGATGGCTCACGGACACCTATTCCTGGCGCTACGCCTTCTACATCAACATCCCCATCGGCACTACTCGCGCTGTTCATGATCAACCGCTTCATCCACGATCCGGACTACATCAAGAACGCCAAGGTCCCCGCCTTCGACAACCTCGGCTTTGGCGCGCTGGTCGTCTGGACCGGCCTGCTGCAGATCATGCTCGATAAAGGACAGGAAGACGACTGGTTCGGAGCCACCTGGATTCGCTGGGCCGTCTTCTTCCTCATCATCAGCTTCGTCTACTTCTGTTGGCACTCGCTGGACCAGACAAAAACTCCATCGTCGACCTCAAGGTCTTCAAGGATCGAAACTTCCTCATCGGCTCCATCCTCATCTTCCTCTTCGGAATCGGCATCTACTCGACCGTCACCGTCCTGCCGCTCTTCTACCAGGAACTGCTCGGCTACACCGCCTTCACCGCCGGACTGGTCGTCGCTCCACGCGGCATCGGAGCCATCTGCGGTATGCCCATCATCGGTTATCCTCTCCAACAAGGTGGACCCGCGCTACCTGCTCACCTTCGGCTTCTTTACCTTCGGAATGACCACGCTCTACTTCGGCAACGTCACCCTTGACCTCTCTCCCACTACACTTCTGCTGCCAATCCTCATCACCGGATTCGGCCTCTCCTTCGTCTTTGTTCCCATCTCCACCGCTGCATACGGCACCCTGCGCAACGAGCAGATCGGAAACGCCTCAGGCCTCTTCAACCTCATGCGCAACGTTGGCGGCTCCATCGGAATCTCCATTGCCTCAGACGCTGCTGACTCGCCGCGGCGCCGTCCACCAGAACGAGATCATGAACTCCGTTCCCCAGACCGGCCAGCAATTCCAGAACTCTCTCAGCACCTCCAGCGCGCTTCCTGGGCGGACACTTCGGCCCAGCCAACGCGCTCCACCCCGCCCAGGCGCAGCTCTACATGCAACTCACCCGTCAGGCCGCGAACTGGTCCTTCGTCGACGTCTTCCGCTGGCTCTCGCTGCTCTGCTTCTTCTGCGTCGCGGATCGTCTGGACTCTTCACGCAAAGTAAAGCCCGGCAAAGGCCCCCGCCGGCGCCCACTAATCTCCACGCGAATTTTGTCATTCCGCAACCGCAAACTTGTCATTCCGCACCCTGAGCAAAGCCGTAGGGGGAGGAATCTGCTTTTGCACTGTGGCCCATCTTTTTGCAGCCTCATTCGTAAAGGGTAGATTATTCGCGCGACGCGCGAACCGCTTTCTCTTCCTGACCGACAAATCCCATCTGCGATACTCTCTCCATGCACCGAGCACGGCTACCTTATCTCCTCATCCCAGTAGCCGCCTTCATCGCCATCATTCCACTCCTCATCTACGGCTGCTCCTGCGGCCACGACTTTGACTTCCACATCCTCAGCTGGTTCGAAGCAGCCAGCCAGTTCACGCACGGCAACCTCCACCCGCACTGGGCCTACACCCCAGGATGGAACGCAGGCGAACCACGCTTCGTCTTCTACCCACCCCTCTCCTGGACTATCGGAGCCATCCTCGGCCTCATCCTCCCCTGGACATGGACCCCAATCCTCTACACGTGGATAGCCCTCACAGCCGCAGGTCTAAGCCTCTATTACCTGGCCCGCGATTTCACAACACTAACTGCCGCAACAATAGCCGCAGTCCTCTACACGGTGAACCCCTACATGCTCTTCACCGCGTATGAACGAACAGCCTACGCCGAACTCCTCGCCGCCGCCTGGATCCCATTCCTCTTCCACGCCATTCTGCGAGACAAAGTCACCATCCCCCGCATTGCAATTCCGGTAGCTCTCCTTTGGCTCACCAACGCTCCCGCCGCAGTCATGAGCTGCTACGCCCTCGCCCTCCTAACTCTCATCCGCCTCATCAATTCCTCGAAAATCAATCCTCACCGTTCAATTCCTTCGCATTCAAATCCTTCCATGGAAGTTGTCATTTCGACCGAAGCGGCGCGCAGCATCATCGCGAGTCGCGAAGTGGAGAAACCCTCTTCTCTACCACCCCAAAACCATTCCCAAACTCCACTCCGCATGGCTCTCAACACAATCATCGGAACCACCCTCGGCCTGGGCGTGGCCGCCTTCTACATCCTCCCCGCCGCCTACGAACGCCGCTTCGTCCAGATCGCCATGGCGATCATCCCCTTCTACCGCATTCAGGACAACTTCCTCTTCCACCACACCACCGACCTCGACCATGACAAGGTCCTCCACACCGCCTCCCTCGTCGCAGTAGTCCTTATCGCAACGACAACAATCGTCCTGATAGTCTTGCTGACACAAAAAGCTCGGGTGCCCCATCCTTCGCAGTCGTATCGCGAAGGGTGGGAAGTAAGAATCTCACCCGCCCTCGTCGCGCTAACAATCCTCACCCTGGCCATCACTCTCCTCCAAACCCCCATAACCCAAATCATCTGGACCCACGCTCCCGAGCTGGCCTTCCTCCAATTCCCCTGGCGCCTCCTGACTATCCTCGCCGCAGTCTTAGCCCTGGCCATCGCGATCGCCCTAATCCCATTCAAAATCAAACCCACAACGACAACTATCCTCACCCTCGCAATCGCCGCAGCCCTGACCTACCCCGCCTATCAAACCTTTCAGCAACCCTGCGACCCCGAAGACACAGTCAAAGCCCGCCTGGCCCTCTTCCACTCCAACCAAGGCACAGACCCCACTGACGAGTACGCCCCCAACACCGCCGACAACGACTCTCTAGCCCAAACGAACCCACCCTACTGGCTCTCACCCGACGCCAATGCCAAAGGCCCATCCAACACCCAACCCGGCCCGGCTCCAACCCACTTCTCCATTAAAGCCCCCCGGCCCGGATTCCTCATTCTCAACCTCCGCGACTACCCCTCGTGGGAGATCACCAGCACAGACCCTAACAGCATGCATCTTAACCACCCAAAGCACATTCATCGCGATGACGGCCTCATAGCCCTGCCCCTTGAATACGCCGCGGACTTCACCATCGATATCCACTACGCCCAGACGACCGATCAAACACTAGGAGACATGCTCTCCCTCACATCCCTGACACTTCTCGCACTCCTCCTTGCCGGTCGCAAAGAGAAACAAGGTGTGTAGCGACATATAGCTTGAGGTTAGGTGATTTGATCAATTTAGAAATTGTCATCCTGAGCGAAGCTTCTCGCAGTCTCATCGCGAGAGCGCAGTCGAAGGACCTGCGATTTGCTCGTAGAGCCGGTGCTTTCTCCATTTTTTGGCCTATTCGCTGCCAGTCCCACATCGTTCTTACCTACACCCTAGTCTGAACACCTAAGACCGTTTCCTACTCCCTACACCCTGCATTTATCATCAACTTCACATGCATTCCGACGTTAAAACCCTGCTTCACTCCGGCGTCGAACTCACCGATCGCGCCCTCGAACGCCTTCTGCCCTCACCTAACACCCTCCCGCACTCCATCCACCGGGCCATGCGCCACAGCGTCTTCGCCGGTGGCAAGCGTCTCCGCCCCATCCTCGGCATGGAGGCCGCGCGCATGGTCGCAGGCACCGGAGAGATCCCAGAAGGCGCAGCCGACCTTGCTGCCGCCCTTGAAATGCTCCACACCTACTCCCTCATCCACGACGACCTCCCAGCGCTCGACAACGACGACCTCCGCCGCGGCCAGCCCACCGCACATGTCGTCTTCGGCGAAGCAATCGCTATCCTCGCCGGCGACGCCCTCCAAACCCTCGCCTTCCAAACCATCGCCCAACTCCCTGCACCACCCCACATCGTGGTCGCCATCCTGAAAGACCTCTCTCTTGCCGTCGGCACTGGAGTAGGCAACGTAGGCGACCTGAACACAAAACTCCCCCCCGGCATGATCGGCGGTCAGGTAGTCGACATCGAATCCGAAGGCAAACAGCCCACAGCCGAGCTGGTCGAATCCATCCACCGGGCCAAAACCGGAGCCCTCATCACCACCAGCATCGTCTCTGGCGGCATCTACGGCCTCGCCCATGCAAAACATGGAGACTACGAAGACACCATCGCCCGTCTACGCACCTTCGGAGAAAAAGCCGGCCTCGCCTTCCAGATCGTCGACGACGTCCTCGACATGACCCAAAGCTCTGAAGAATTAGGCAAGACCGCAGGCAAAGACACAGCCAGCATCAAGGCCACGTGGCCGGCAGTCTTCGGAATCGACCAATCCCGCAAAGACGCCAAAGAACTCATCGCCGACGCCTTCGCCGCCTTAGAACCCTTCGGCGACGCCGCTACCCCCCTCAAGTCCCTGGCCCAATACCTCCTCGAACGCAAAAACTAATATCTGCTGTTGCTTTTCTTGCTTGTCATTCCGTAGTGCTTTCTGCTTGTCATTCCGCAGCGCTTTCTACTTGTCATTCCGTAGCGCAGCGGAGGAATCTGCTGTTGCTTTTTTGTCCTTCGTGCCCCCAAGACTTGACAAACGGTATCCACCCACAACACCCCATGTGACCACGCTTGCCCCATACACATACATAAAGTCCAACCCTAAAGTCTCTTAATCGAAGACTTTGCACACTTTTGACGGGGGAGGGGGTACCACCCGCTATCATCAAATCAGGAATGCTCACCGAAGCCGACATCCTCCTCGCCCTTCGCGACTGCTACGACCCCACCCTCCCCTGCAACATAGTCGACCTGGGCCTCATCCACTCAATCCAGATAACCTCGGATCGCGAGGCCCCCGGCGCCAACATCCCCGGCGTCCCCCAAAAACACCGAATCAAAATCGAAATCACTCCGACTCAAACAGACGAACCCGTCCAAACACAACTCCAGGCCCAGATCATCAACCGCCTCGCTGGCCTCGAAACCGTAAGCCAAACCGAGGTCATCGTCCTCGATCATCCGACATGGTCGCCCCAACAGATCACCCCGACAGGCCGTCGAACCCTTGGCCTCGACGGCAACCCCAACCTCGTCCAGATCCGCTGACATGCCCAACCCACCCAACCGCCAGCGCCCGCAGGATCTCCTCAAGCCAACCAGCACGCCTATCCATCCCTTCGATCTAGCCCACAACATCGACACCAGCGGCCTCGTCCCCGCAGGCAACCTTATCACCGGCCATCCCAACGACGCCTTCGTCACCGCCTACTACGGCGTCGCGCCGAGCGTCCTCCGCACTCTCATCGACCACTGGCGCGAGACTAGCCCACCCCACCCCATCCACAGCTACACCTTCCTCGACATCGGTGCCGGCAAGGGTAGAGCCATGCTCATTGCCAGCGAGTTCACATTTCGTCAGATCGTTGGCATCGAGCTAAACCCGGAGCTGGCAGACGTTGCTGAACGCAATCTCGAAATTTGGCGAGCCAGCCACGTCTCCGATTCCACCGCGCCCCCAATCGCTCCTATCATCCTCCATCAGCAGGATGTCCTGGCCTTTGATTTACCCCACTCACCCACACTAGCCTTTCTCTACCACCCCTTTGAAGCTCCTGTCTTCAAGCATCTTCTACGTCGCATTGAAGCTCAATTCGCTCGACGTCCAGGCACCCTCGATCTCCTCTACGTCAACGCCGAGTGCCGCGACATCCTGGACAGGCATCCGGCCTTTCTCCGCCTTTTCTTAGGTCAGATAACCATGTCGTCCGAAGATCATGTCGCCGACCTCGCCGCCATCGCCCAGCAAAAAGAGTACGGCTCTACCGGCGACGAAGAATGCGCCATCTACCGCTACATCGGCCGTGGCAAATAAAACACCACACAAAACCTAACCGTTTACCCTCACCACAAACATTCGCTCGTCCCCACCCGCATGTTCAATTGAGATCTCCCCATCCGCACGATCCACTACACTCGGAAACTTCTCTCCCCACTCCACCAGCACCAATGCATCTTCCTCCTCAGCCATCTCCTCCAGGCCTAGCGTTAACAACTCCCGCTCCGTCTCCAGCCGATAAAGGTCAAGATGAAAGAGACGTACCTTCGACCCCACATACTCATGCACCAGCGTAAACGTAGGACTCGTTACTTCCTCCATCTCGGCTGCCCCTAGCGCACCGGCAATTCCCTTCACCAGTGTCGTCTTTCCTGCTCCAAGATCCCCACGCAGAATAATCAGCTTCGGAGATGGCAGCAACATCTCCGCCACCCTCTCACCCATCGCCAGTGTCCCCGCCTCGCTTCTGGTTTTGAAGCGCCTCTCTTTCATCGTCGCAGTCCGCAAATCCAAGTCAGTCCGTCTGCATCCGTAACTCGATACCGAAACGCATCCGACAAATGTGTGACCGTGTCGGTTGCAAGTACCGTATGTTCATCCATCGCTGTCGCAGCAAAATCTGCGGCCAGTCCATGCAGATAAACAGCCGTCTCCACCGCTCGTTTCACGTCACCCGGATACTGCGCCAGCATCGCCGCTATTATGCCTGTCAAAATATCTCCGCTCCCAGCTTTTGCCATCCCGGGATTTCCGCTCGTATTCACCGCAATCGAGCCATCCGGATGCGCCACCAGCGTCCGCCATCCCTTCAACACCAGTGTCAACTTATGCTCGATGGCAAAGCGTCGCGCCAACCCAACTCGATCCGCTTCGACTTCTTTGACCGTCAACCCCGCAAGTCGTGCCATCTCGCCGGGGTGAGGAGTCAAGACCATCACCCTTCCGCTTCCGTTCAACAGATTTGTCATACCCTCAAACGCGTTCAACGCATCGGCATCGATTACCAAGGGCACTGTCGTCTTCTCGACCACCTGGCGCGCAAATGCAGGAGCATCCCCGTCCGTTGATAACCCGGGCCCCACGGCCACTACGGTAATCCGCTTCATTAACAGGTCCAGCTTCGCTCCGTCCAGGTTCTTGAACGATACGGCTCCTTTGCTTCCCTCGGCCAGAGGCACCACCATCAACTCTGGTGTAATCCTGGCAACCGTATCCGCAACGCTCTTAGGCACGGCAGCGGTCACCAGACCGGCCCCTGTGCGCAGACTCGCAAGCGAAGCCATCGCCGGTGCTCCAGCCTTGCCATAGCTTCCACCCACCACCAACACATGCCCAAACTTGCCTTTATTCGAATTCACGTCGCGGGCCTTCTCCGCCAATTCCTTCGAAGAACCAGCCCACGTTAGTCCCGTGGACAAAACTACCGCATCCTCCGGAGAACCAATACCTGCCACCACCACCGGCCCAAATGCCCCCCCGGTCTTTTCGTTCCGAGTCAGATGTCCAAACACATGCGCCAGCTTCGGCGCAGTAAATGTCACGACCGCATCCGCACGAAACGACCCCGCCGCAATCTGCTCCATCGAATTCGCATCCCACCCAGAGGGAAGATCCACCGCCACCACCGGCACATCCAACTCCTCCACCATCTCACGCAACAAAGCCGCAAGCCCCCGCAGTGGAGGTCTGAACCCCGTCCCCACCACCGCATCGATCAACAACCCAGCTTCGCGCAGCACAGGTTCGCATACGCGTAAGCCTGACTCATTTACAATCTCATCGATCATCACCGCAGAAGCTTCACACTGGAGCCGGTTCAGCGCCTCCCTGCTCTCACCCGTCAGTTCATCCATTCGCCCCAACAAAACCACCTGCACTCGCCATCCAGCACGCAGCAACTCACGCGCCGCAACCAACCCATCGCCACCGTTGTTCCCTTTGCCGCACAAGACCACCCCAACACGTACCGAAGAAAACTGTCGAAGGCAAAACCTCGCCACCGCACACCCTGCACGGTCCATCAGGGATTTCAGCGGTACTCCAAACTGTTCCACAGTCCGGCGATCCGCCGCGTTCATCTCCTCCGCGGTCAAAATTTTCATCTTTCCCTTCTACGCGATCCGGCCAGCGAAGCCAAGCCGCCGATCCACAGCAAAAGCTGCGCTCGCTCTTCGACACTAACCTATTCAGGCGCAGAGAAAAAGCAGACTCTACAATACCGGAAGACAAAATCCCCACCATTCAAAATGGCTGTCTCTACTCAACGGTTCCCACAGCACCCTCAGCCGCGACGGTGGTCTTCGGCACAAAATAGCTCTTGTCCCAAAGTGCGCGGTAGAACTCGCCAGTCAGCTCAGCTGCCTTCGGTCCAAACGTAGGCCGCCCACCTTCCAGAAAAAACACCGTAACGATCCGGCCATTCGGGGTATCGGCGTATGACCCGAACCACCCAAACCGAGTCCCATTGTTCGAACATGTCCCCGTCTTCCCCATCACCGGAAACTGGCTAAAGTTGGTCCTCAGAGATCGTGCCGTACCGTATTGGACCGCACCTTCCATTCCCTCCGAAATCTCCGGAATCAACGGAGCAATCTCCAGCGTACGTTTCACCTTTGGCTCAAACGTGGCCAACTCGAGCTGGCTTTCAGGGTGCTGGAGATAATAAAGCGTCCCTCCATTCGCAATCGCAGATACCAGCGCTCCGAGTTGCAGTGGAGTCATCGAAACGCTCTCGCCAAACGAGCACATCCGGCCCACGCCGCCGAGTGAAGCAGGCAACTCCTCATCCGGATACGTTCCAAGCTGCTCACCCTGGATGTGGTACCCCGCCAGTTCTCCGAGGCCAAACTCATTTGCGTAATGCTTCACACGCTCAAATCCGAGCTGACGTCCCAGTGTCTCAAAATACAAATTATTCGAGTGCGCGAGAGCATCCGTCATTGTCATATGGAATCTTCCGCCAAGATTCACCGGAGTATCCCGCCGCACAATCCCTTCTTCCAGCGCCGCAAGAGCGACTGTCAGCTTGATCGTCGAACACGGCTCCGCTCCACGAGACAACGCCAGTTTCTGATTCACCATCGCCAGAATCCGTCCAGTCGAGGGATCAATGGCAACGACTGTCCCGTTCATATTTCCCAGGGCCCCGATCGCCGCCGCACGAACCACCGGATCTTCACCCTCCGTCACATCGCCCAGCGTCAAATTATCGGCAAAGGAACTCGCTGAAAAATGCTCGCGGTATCTAGTTCGACGTACGGCGAGAGTTGGTCGCGCCCCATGAGTATGTCCATGGGCTGCAACCTTAGTCGTCGTCTCATGCGTGGTCGCATTAGCCTTTTTAGCTGCAGCACTCCTTGCACTGGTATGGGTGCCGGCCGCTCGCGCCATCGTCTTCGTCGTGCTGTGAGTCGTCCCCGCAGAATGCGGCTTAGTTTTGCCCGTAGTGACCGTTGTCGCACTCGCTCCGGCACAAAAAACAAGGCCAAAGACAATCGCGCCGGAATTTCTTAATAATCCCCGCACAGGCAAGTACCTCTAACCTTTTGAAAGCAATCAAAATGCCATAGACGACTAAAAATCGCCGTATAACGATTTATTTAATATCATAAACCACCGGCATACCGTCCCACTTTCGTGCTAAGTCATCCTACAGCAATAGATCCATCAATTTCCGCGCCGCAGGAACGCGGGAATATCTAATTCGTCGGATTCGACATGGTTTGCCGTCCCAGGCACCGATCCCCCAAAAGACTCCCGTACCGAGGTCTCAAGAAGTGAAACCTCTTCCGTCAAAGTGCATATATCTTCCCCTTGGACATGCGTAGGACCAGCAAAGTGAGCCGTTTGGCTGAACCGCTCCTCGAAACTGCTCTCCTCCGAAAGGACCTCCTCGAGACCTGAAGCCCGGAAAAAATCATCATCAAACACCGAAGCCTTCACTGGAATCAACTCCGGTGAAGCACCGTTTCCCGCACTTGCAGGCCTTCCATTTCCTTCAACATGAGTCGCGTCCATCGGTGCAGTTTCCGCCTCACTGGCAAATCGTGGGCTCGGGCGAGATGTGGTCACGCGAATCGGCACATCAAACCGGACCGTCGGCAGAGTCGCCTCAGCCAGCATCCGTTCCCGCCTTTGCGGCATCTCCTGCTGCTTAAAACCTGTCGCAATCACGGTGATCTTTACCTCATCGCCCATGGTCTCATCCTGCACCGCGCCAAAGATAATATTGGCATCCTCATGCGCCGCATTCTGAATAATTGTTGAAGCTTCGTTTACCTCGCTCAACTTCAGATTGCTCGATCCCGTGATATTGATCAGAATTCCCCGCGCCCCGTCGATCGCTCCGGCTTCCAATAACGGCGAAGCCATCGCAGCCATCGCAGCCTCGACCGCCCGATTCGCTCCCCCGCGCATCGCCGTACCCATCACCGCATGGCCCATCCCAGCCATCGTCGTCTTCACGTCGGCAAAGTCGCGATTGATTACTCCAGGAATCGTAATGATGTCTGAGATTCCCTGAACGCCCTGCCGCAGCACATCATCCGCGATCCGGAAGCTCTCGAAAAATCCCGCATCCTTCGCGACAGCCAGCAGTTTTTCATTAGGAATCACGATCACGGTGTCAACGGATTCCAGCAACTCCTGCAGCCCCCGCTCAGCCTGCATCATTCGGCGTTTTCCTTCAAACGCAAACGGCCGCGTCACCACGGCCACAGTCAACGCGCCCATTTCGCTCGCGAGACTCGCAATCACCGGAGCGGCACCCGTCCCTGTCCCCCCACCCAGGCCGGCAGTCACAAATACCATATCCGCGCCCTCAAGCGCCTCGATAATCTTGTCCGAATCCTCCAGCGCAGCCCGACGCCCCACATCGGGATTCGCCCCCGCACCCAACCCACTCGTCAATTTCACCCCAAGTTGTAGCTTCACAGGCGCATTCGATCCCTGCAACGCCTGCGCATCCGTATTCGCAGCAATGAACTCCACACCCGCAACATTCGCGGCAATCATGCGGTTCACAGCATTGTTCCCTCCACCACCGACACCAATCACTTTAATCCGCGCTCCATGTGGGATCTCTTCGTGATAGTGGATTCGAAGATCATCGTTCGGCAGATTCGGCATGGCAGCATTTACTCCTTGAGACTTAATTCTCCCATCGAAAAGCTCCATCCAGTACCCTCGTTTTCCACCTCCCCGTACCATCAATGGTTCAATTCGCCGCGCAACGGGAGACCTTCACTCTCGCTCCACTCCGATAAGAACCCCTAGTTAGCAGTCCAACTGGCGGCCCAAGCATCAGCAACTACATCGACAAGCGTCCTATCGCCGACTTTCGCAACTCCGACGGCGATGCTACTCGAATGAACAGTTGCAGGCCCAGGCCCACGCTTCATGCTCCTCGTCTACCACACTGACGCAGACCGGGAGGACGCCTACGACCGCAACTCCTCCGTCAGCGGACTCGACAAGACGAGGCGAACGCGAAAAGCTGGACCGTTGTCAGCATAAAGACGACTGGGAAAAAGTCTTTTGCCTTCCGCAGCAAACCGTAAACTCTTCAATCGAACTTCAACTCTGCACAACCAGCGCAGCCAGCCGGTCGAGACTCTGGCTCCAGCCCTGCGACATGCCGGAAAGATCCCGCAGCGCTTCCGGTGTCGTGCTGGTCACCTCGGCAACCAGCGAAATCTCAGTGCCATTTGTAACCTGCGTAAACATCACCGTATTCAACACCTTCAACATCGGCTGCCCTTCATCATCAAACGCCGCCGTCATGAACACCAGCCGATGCGGTCGATCGATCTCGACATACCTTCTGGTCATTGGATACACAACATCATCCGGCGCACGCCTATCGATACGAATCGCTCCGCCAGTACTCGCATCAACCTCACACCGTGGATTCGTGAATCCCTTCGGCCCCCACCACTCCGCCAGTTGTTTCGCATCCGTCCACGCGCGAAACACAACCTCCGGCGGCGCAGCAACCCTTCGCGTCAGGCTAAGCTCCAGCAACCCGTCCGCTACAACGCTTCTACCGCTGGCCATCGCCTCTCTCCTTTCCTTCGCGCAGATAATCCTCAAGCTTGTCGAAGCAGCTGTTCCATCCGCGATTATGCCCATCGCGATCTCCCGAGCTTACGAAGAACGCCTGATGAAAGTTCATCGTCGTCCTTCCGCCATTCTCGTCAAACGTTATCGTCACTACTGTCTCCACGTTGGACGAAAGGCCGGGGTTCTGATCCCACTTGAATGTATAGACCAGCCGCTCAGGCTCAACCACCTCAAGGTTCTCCCCGCCCTGCCACAGATCGAATTTCTTCAACACCCCATCGCCCGTATCGAATCCATCGGTATGCAGGCAAAGCCGCCACTTTCCACCCGGTCGAGGATCGTTCTCAATATTCTGAGCGACAAACTGACGAGGCCCGCACCAATGCTTCATATGCTCCGGATCGGTCATGACCTTCCATACCAGTTCGCGCGGGGCATCGAACACCCGGGTAATCTGAAGTTCATGCTGCGTCGTCGTCGAAGAAACCGCAGAAGCCAGGTTCGCTGTACTCATCACAATCCTCCATTCGCTGCCGTCGAAACTCGAGTCAACAGATAATCCGCCCATCTCCCAAGCGTCTGTTCTCCGCCCTCAATCGAACGGTACTCACGCACATTCCGGTCGCGCCCCTCGGCGGCCGTCATTACAAACTGCGCCACAGGTCCGCCCCTCTTTCCAACCGTTAGTCGATATCCAAGCCGCTCGCAAGGCACAATCTCCTGGCCGGCCGTCTCACTCACCTCATTTATTTTTTCTGTCACGCTTCTTCTCCTTCGCCTGTAGTGTCTTCAGATACTCCTCCAAACGGTCGAAGCTTGCCTCCCAGAACCGCCGATACTCATCGAGCCAATCCGCAGCCTGTTTCATAGGCTCCGCCTTCAACTTGCAGGGCCTCCATTGCGCCTCGCGCCCGCGCGAAATCAGCCCCGCCTTCTCCAGCACCTTCAGATGTCGCGAAATCGCCGGCATACTCATCTCGAACGGCGAAGCTAACTCCGTGACCGAAGTCTCCCCCAACGCCAGGCGAGCCAGAATTGCCCTCCGAGTGGGATCGGCCAGTGCTGAAAATGTCGAACTCATCTGATCTTGCATACCGTAATAAACCTCTTGGTTAATTAACCATAATGTTAAGTACAAAATTTGTAAAGACAGAAAAGTAACTTTTTTTGCTTTTTGCTCTGGCTCCAAAACCTCAACTAACCTCAAGACATCGCGTTACGGAGACAAATTTTTCCCGCCCTCTGGCCCGATTTGGCGATATCATCAAACTCTTCCTTGGCCCACACAGATAGCCAGTCATCGAGTCATTGAACCATCAGTCGCTTCCATTTAGCTTTTTTTGAGTCACTTTCAAGCTGCATTCCGTCATTTGCAGCAAGCACAGGTGTCGACACACCATCTCTTCTGGACCAGATTGAAAGTGAGGGCATGCCGATGAACCCGTCTTACGAAGAACTCGACGCCAGTTATGTTCTAACCCTCGAAGAAATCACCAACCTTACCGAAGAGGGCGGCAAGCCCGCTGATACCCTCATGAACGTCGTCGCCCTCATTGCGACGCGCTTCAAGACCGACGTCTGCTCCGCCTATCTGCTCGAACCAGATCGATCGAACCTGGTCCTCGCCGCGACCTTGGGCCTCCACCCGCGCTGCATTGGCACACTGCGCCTCGCGCTCAACGAAGGGCTTGCCGGCCTGGTCGCCGAACAGGTGCGCCCCGTCGCAGTCGAAGACGCAACGAATCATCCGCGCTTCAAATACTTCAAAGAGTCAGGCGAAGAAGCCTACCACTCCTTCCTCGGTGTACCCCTCATCGACCGCGGAATCCTTCAGGGCGTCCTCGTTGTGCAGACCAAAGAGCCCCGCATCTTTCGTGAATCCGAGATCCGCATGCTGGCAGAAGCCGCCAATCAGGTCGCACCCGTCGTCAGCGAAGCCCGCACCCTCGACCGCTTCATCGCCCCGGCGCAGGAGCGACTCTGGTCCCTCGCCCGTAATCTCTGGTGGAGCTGGGACCACGACTGCGTCAGCCTCTTTCGCGATCTCAGCCCTACACGCTGGCGCCAAACCAATCAGAACCCAATCTCCGTCCTCAACGAAATGCCTCTGGACGAAATCGAACGTCGCGCCGCCGAGCTCCTGCTGCACGGACGCATCAACTACGCATACCGCCGACAACAGGAATACCTGCAGGCCGACCGCACTTGGGGTGCAACCAACGCCGGCGTTCTTCGCCCTCGCCCTGTAGCCTACTTCTCCGCCGAATTCGGCCTGCACGAGTCTCTCCCTATCTACTCCGGCGGCCTCGGCGTCCTCGCCGGAGATCACATCAAGAGCGCATCCGACCTCGACATCCCACTCATCGGCGTCGGCCTCTTCTATGGCCAGGGATACTTCCTCCAGCGCCTCGACAACAGCGGCTGGCAACGCGAGGACTATCTCGAGACCGACATCAGCCAGCTCCCCATGCAACCCGCAATCGGCCGGAACGGCGAGCGCATCGTTGTCGAGATCCAAACCCGCGGCGGCATCATCCGTGCCAAGGTTTGGCAGATCAAGGTCGGCCGCTGCGACCTCCTCCTGCTCGACTCGAACGTCCCAGGCAACGCCCCCGAAGACCTCGAGCTCACCTCACGCCTCTACGGCGGTGACGGGCGCACCCGTATCCGCCAGGAGTTGCTCCTCGGTGTCGGCGGCTTCCGTGCCCTCAAGGCCATGGGAATCACCCCTGGCGCGCTCCACCTCAACGAAGGCCATAGTGGCTTCGCCGTCTTCGAGGCCATCCGTAGCCGAATGCACGAAGAGGGTATCCCCTTCGACCTCGCCGCCAGCCAGGTCGCGCGCGAAGTCATCTTCACCACGCACACACCCGTCCCCGCCGGTCACGACCGCTTCAGCCCTCAACTCATCGAAGAGCACCTAGGCCCCCTGCGCGAACAACTAGGCCTCTCACAAGACAAGCTCATGTCCTTCGGCCGCGTCCACACCGCCGACAATCAGGAACTCTTCTGCATGACCGTCCTTGGCCTCAAGCTCTCCCGCCGCGCCAACGCAGTCTCCTCCTTGCACGGCGAAGTCTCGCGGGCCATGTGGACCGATCTCTACCCCGACAAGCCCGAAGACGCCGTACCCATCGGCCACATCACCAACGGCGTCCACGTTCCCTCCTGGCTGGCCCCGCAGATGTGCCGTCTCTACGATCGCCATCTAGGTATTGGCTGGCATGCCAACAGCGGCGGAGCCGCCACCTGGGAGGCCATTGAGAACGTCAATGACGGCGAGCTATGGGAGACCCATCTCAGCCTAAAATCCAACCTCCTCGCCTTCGTCCGCCATCGCGCCGTCGAGCAGGCCGAGCGCCGCGACGAACCCCGCGAAACCCTGCAATACCTCAGCAAGCTCTTCACCCCCGATGCCCTCACCATTGGCTTCGCCCGCCGCTTCGCCACTTACAAGCGCGCCAACCTCCTCCTCGCCGATATCCAGCGCCTCGCCTCCATGGTCAACGACCCCAAGCGCCCCGTGCAGTTCGTCTTCGCCGGCAAAGCCCACCCCCTAGACGAGCCCGGCAAGCGCGTCCTCCAGCAGATCGCCCAGATGATGCGCGACTCCGAATTCGCCGACAAGTTCGTCTTTATTGAGGACTACGACATCAACGTGGGACGCCACCTCGTTCAGGGTGTCGACGTATGGCTCAACAATCCCCGCCGCCCTCTCGAAGCCTCCGGCACCAGCGGACAAAAAGTTGTCCTCAATGGCGGCCTTAACCTCTCCGTCCTCGACGGTTGGTGGGCCGAAGCTTACGACGGACTCAACGGCTTCGCCATCGGCACCGGCCGCACCCACTCCAACATGGACATTCACGACAGCCGCGACGGCGAAGACCTCTACCGTGTCCTCCGCGAAGAGCTAGTCCCGCTCTACTACCAACGCGACCAGGACGGCCTGCCCCGAGGCTGGATCAAACGCATGAAGCGCACGATCCGCACACTAGGTTGGCGCTTCAACGCCGACCGCATGGTCATGGACTACACCCAAAAATGCTATGTCCCCGCGGCTGGAGGCACATCCAGCGAGATGAAAAGCTTGTCGTAGCAGCAAACTGTTCGCCTGAACAAAGGAATCTAGAGCGATCTCAATGTGGAGAGGAGAAAACGAAGAAGCTGCACAAGAGAGAGCAGCCCTTCATCCTAAAAGCTTCCCGCAAAGATCGCCCTTAGTTTCGCCTTCAATCCCTGCTCTTCGCTCGCCCTGCGAACTTGCGTCCGATGCGTATAAAGCAGCATTCCAATCGCCACCGCAAACTCCGGAGTAGCCAGCTCCGCAGGCATCCGCGACAGTGGAACCGGATAACCCACTCGCGCCGGCACCCGCAACAGGCTCTCTGCGTTATCAAGCAATCCCGCCATATGCGCCCCACCGCCGGTCAACACACATCCAGCGCCAAGCGCCTCCAGCACGCCACCATTCCGCAGATTATCCCGCAGCATCGTAAATAACTCACGCGCCCGGGGCTCCAGAATCTCCGCCAGAAAACGCTGCCGCACCATCCGCGCTGGCTGTCCACCCGAGATCGCAAGATTGCCGCCAACTTCAATCTCATTCAACTGCGGCACTGCCGTCACCACGCAATGCCCATAAGTCTTCTTCAAATACTCTGCTTCCTCAACAGTCACATGCAGTCCCACAGCAAGGTCATTCGTAAAATGATCCCCGCCAATCGGCAACACCGCAGTATGCGCAATCGAGCCCTCAAAAAACACCGCAAGCTCCGTCGTGCTTGAGCCGATATCCGCCATGCAAACGCCAAGCTCACGCTCATCCGCGCTCAGCACCGCTTCCGCCGCGGCAATCCCCTCATACACTGTGTCCTGCACCTCGAGCCCGGCACGGTTCGCACACGTAATCACGCTCTGTGCAACACCGCCCGAGCAGGTCGACAAATGCAGATTTACCTCAAGCCTGTTCCCCACCATCCCAATCGGATCATGAATTCCCGGTTGATCATCCAGGATGAACTCCTGCGGCAACAGATGCAGTACCTCGCGATCCGGAGGCAGCGCCACACTCCTCGCCCGATCCACCGCAGCCTTCACCTCTTCCCGCGTAATCTCCCGCATCCGGCTTCCCATACTGATGCCACCCCGAGAGTTCACCCCCCGCACATGGGTCCCGCCAATCCCCACTACAGCCGTCTCGATGCCTGCCTTCGTCACGCGCTCCGCAGTCAACGCCGCGCGATTGATCGCCTCCGCCGCTGGCCCTAACTCTGCAATCAAACCTTTGCGCATCCCCAGAGACGGCTCAATGCCGTGCCCGCGATAACGCAAGACACCATCCTGCAGCTCCGCCACCAGCACACAACTCTTCGTGCTGCCTGCATCGAGTACAGTGATCAGATTGTCCAACTTCTGATTCATGGATGAACCACCTGAGAATGAGATTGCGCTGGAGCAGTAGCCGGCGTCTTAGCCTTTGGCGGAGCCTTCCGTGAAGGAACATCAAAAGCAACTTCGCTCTGCGCCACCACATGCACCGGAGCCTTCGTCAGAGGCTTGACAGCCGTCTTATGCGCGACAACCGGAGGATTCTTCTTCGCCACTGGTTTCGCGTTGGCCTTTTCAACGGGCTTCGCAACAGTCTTCACCGCCGGCTTAATGTCTTTATCATTCGCAACCGGAACACTCGAAGTATTGGCAGCACTCGCATCGGCAGGCACTGCACTCATGGGCGAACCCGTCGACCCCGGCTGCATCTCCAGCACCACCTGCCGTTCATACCGCATATCCACCGACGAAAGCTTCGGATACGTCGTTCGCCACTCCGGCAGATGCTCCTTGAACTTCCTATAACGATTCAGAAAATCCTCATCGCCAAAGTGGACCAGGACCTCCGTCGAATGATCCGGAATCATCGCCTTCACATCCTCAGGATTCGAAAGATCCACCTCGCTCAGTTCCTCAGAGATCTTCTCCCCCGACCCATCCAGCTCAGAAGTAAATCTCCCATAAATTCTCATCCGCGCCGCGCGTGTCGACAGCGGCTCATTCGAAGCGATTCCGGTCACCACCGGAAACGAATAATGTTCTGTAGTCTTCTTCGCATCCGCTGGCAGATCCAGCAGCACGCCATTCGCATCAACCAGCCCGATCCGGCTACCCTGCCGCACAAATGCCACAGGCGTCCTCTCCACAATCGACAGCCGCATCCTGTTCGGCAGTAACCGCATCACCGTAGCATTCGCCACCCACGGCAATCTCTCCAACTCGGCGCGCCGCTCGTCCAGCGAAACTGTAAAGATATTCCGGTCCACATCTTCCCCAAAGATCCCCAGCAGCTGCGCCCGCGTTACATGAACATTCCCATAAGATTCAATCGCCGATGAAGACGGAATCACAAACCGCTCGTCGTGCAACAAGTAACTCTTCGCCATCAGATATGCTGCAAACCCCATTCCCAGGATCATGACTACTCCGCACGCAGCAAAGATCCTTCCCCACTTCGTCGCAGGCAATCCGCGAAAACGCACACGCACTCCCGCGTGCCGTCGCCCGACCGATCGATCCTCGTCATCTTCATAAGGATCCGCAAAATCTTCACTCAAATCCCGACGCAGCTTGCGATTCGACGAAGCCGACACCCTTCGTCCGCGTGACTCCGAGACATAGCTCTCCTCCGGCGCTTCAAGCACCCCTGTCCCGCCCTTCGATATCACGTCGCTTTTTCGCAAACCCGAGCAAGGCCGCGAGAATCGCCTCTTCGAGAATAACCTGCCCCACTCCATCCACCACTCAACTTCTTCCCCACGTACCCTTTCAGGAACTCACCCAGCCAGCCCACATTAGTTTCTATTCTCAAAATCGGTGTCACCGGTGCAAATCTGCGTTAAATTTTCGATGCGAGCGCTTCCAGCAAAACCGGCCCCGCCTGCGAAACGCTTCCCGCCCCAAGCGTCAAAATCACATCGCCAGCCTTTGCCCTGCTCACCAAAACCTTAACCGCATCCGAAACCGAACCCGCATAAGCAACCTCCGCCCCGCTCTCGCCTTTCATCGACTTCACCAGGGCCGACGCATCGACACCGGCAATCGGCTCCTCGCTCGCCGCGTAGATATCCAGAACCTCCACCGAATCCGCATCCTTGAACGCTCCCGCAAACTCGCCCATCAGGTCCCGAGTCCGGGTAAACCGATGCGGCTGAAATAGAACATGCACCCTCTCATACCCACACTCTCGCGCAGCCTGCAACGTAGCCATAATCTCCGTCGGATGATGGCCATAGTCATCCACCACAGTCACTCCGCGCACGACACCCTTAACCTGAAACCGCCGATCCACCCCGCGAAAGCTCTCCAACCCCACTGCAATCTGATCAGGCGCAACCCCCAGCTGCACTCCCACCGCCACCGCCGCCGCGGCATTCAACACATTGTGCCGTCCCGGAACGTGAAGCCGAAACCGTCCCAGCACCAGCCCTTTATAGTTCACCGCGAAACAAGAATGATACCCATCCTCCTTCGTCAATATCTCCACCCGAAAATCCGCACCCGCACTCTCGCCATACGTATAAACTCTCCGGCGCACCCGTCCCAGCACGCCAGCAAGCAACGCATTATCGACACAAGCCGTAGTCGCTCCATAAAACGGCAGCCGATCCATAAACTCGACAAACACTCCCTCCACATCCTCCATATCCCGATAGCAATCCATATGTTCGCGATCAAGATTCGTCACCACCGCCAGCACCGGCGACAACTTCAGAAAGCTCCGGTCGCTTTCATCTGCCTCCGCAACCAGATACTGCGAACTCCCCAACCGTGCATTTGACCCAAGCGCATTCACGCGCCCACCGACCACCACAGTAGGATCCAATCCCCCCCCAGCCAATACCGCAGCCACCATCGAAGTCGTTGTCGTCTTCCCATGCATCCCGGCAACCGCAATCCCATACTTCAGCCGCATCAACTCCGCCAGCATCTCCGCCCGCTGGATCACCGGAATCTTCCTCTCCCTCGCCTCCAAAACCTCAGGATTATTCTTCGCCACCGCCGAGCTGGTCACCACCACATCGCTCGCCGAAGCATTCGAAGCAGCATGTCCCTCAAAGATCCGCGCCCCAATCCCCAGCAGCCGATCCGTCACCGCCGAGCGCTTCAGATCCGACCCCGAAACCGTGTAACCCATCGTCAGCAGGATCTCCGCAATCCCGCTCATCCCAATCCCGCCGATCCCGATGAAGTGAATCCGCTGTGACGGCGCAAACAAAAAATGCCCAGGAACAAACATGCTCAAGCTCTCACCTTGTAAATTTGAATCCGAAAATCTCGCGGGCCAGCGAAGTCACCAATAGCCCGCACGAAACAAATCCAGATATTAATCTCTCACGCTATCAAGCGTCCCGCGCTCATCCGCACCTCTGTGATATATAAAACGTCATGCTCACCACCCTCGCTCGGACAGCCGCCCTCAGCGCCGCTGCTCTCCTCACCACCCCCGCGGCACTCGCGCAACAACCAACACAAACCCTTCTCGCCACCCCTACCGCTGTCGCCTGGGGATACTACTCCGCCCACGCCAGGCCCGTCCTCACTGTCAAATCCGGCGACACCGTCAAGATCCAGACCCTATCCACCTGCGGCCCACCCGAACGCCTCAAATCCCTCGGCATCGCCCCCGCCGACATCCCCTCCTACGTCGACGACATCTACACCAAAGTCGCCGCAGCCGACAAAGGCCCTGGCGGCCACATCCTCACCGGCCCCGTCGCCATCGAAGAAGCCCAACCGGGCGACGTCCTCGAAGTCCGCATCCTGAAGGTCGACATCGACGTTCCATGGTCCTGCAACTCCTTCGGCGTCGGCCGCGGCTTTCTGCCCAACGACTTTCCTTATAGCAAGTCCCGCATTATCCCGCTCGACCGCGAAAAGATGATCGGCCACTTCGCTCCCGGCGTCGATATCCCTCTCCATCCCTTCTTCGGCAGCATCGGCATAGCCCCGCCCGAATCCGCCGGTCGTTACAACTCTGCCCCGCCCTGGATGCACGGCGGCAACATGGACAACAAGGAGCTCGTCGCCGGCACCACCGTCTTCTATCCCGTCAACGCTAAGGGCGCGCTCTTTGAAGCAGGCGACGGTCACGCCAACCAGGGCAACGGCGAAGTCGACATCACCGCGCTCGAAACTCAACTCACCGGCACCTTCCAGTTCATCGTGCACAAAGGCAGCTTGGACGACCCGCACCGCCTTATCTGGCCTCGCGCCGAAACTCCCACGCAGTACATTGCCATGGGCTTCGACGAAGACCTCAAGACAGCCACCGAGATGGCCATTCGCAACATGATCGTCTTCCTCTCCGAGCAGCTTCCCGGCACCCATCTCACCCGCGAAGACGCCTACTCCCTCGTCTCCGTAGCCTGCGACGTCGATATCACGCAACTCGTTGATACTAAGAGCGGTGTCCACGTCATGTGCCCGAAGGTTCTCTTCGCCAAATAGCCGGCGCTGGTTCACAACCTGTTTCGCAACAGCGCTGTTGCATTCATGCAACAAAAGGTGAAAACTCGTGTCTAATCAAATGAGCAGTGACCCGGGCAACATCAAGCCGGGCGATGACTCATCCTGGCTCTCCGCGAAACCCGGCGTACGAAGCTGTAACCGGTCAAACGAAGGCAGAGCAGGAAGGTACATCCATGACGTTCCGCTCGATTAAAAATTCGGTTGGTACCACGATGCTAGCCGGCCTTCTCACAACTGCTGCCGTCTCACAGAACCCAGCCAGCGACCCTTACGGCCCCGCAGGCCCTCCGCCCGACATGCAGCAACAGGGCCAGTATGCTCAACAGCCTTACGCTCAAGGCCAGTCGCAGCCAAACGACGCACAGGATCCCAATCAGCAGCAAGGTCCCACGCCGCAGCAACAGGCGGCGGCAACCATCACCGACGTTCAGCAGGCCCCGCCTGCGATCCCTGACTACCAGCAGTCCGAAGCCCCCGGCGACGGCTATGTCTGGACCCCCGGCTACTGGGCTTGGAGCGGCATCGGCTACGAATGGGTACAGGGCGCTTGGGTTGCACCTCCTTACGTCAACGCTCTCTGGACTCCCGGTTTCTGGGGCTATGGCTATAGCGGATACTCCTGGTATCCCGGTTACTGGGGGCCCTTCGTCGGCTACTATGGCGGCATCAACTACGGCTTCGGCTACTTCGGCATCGGCTTCTACGGCGGATACTGGGGCGGTGGACACTTCTGGTACAACCGCGCCTACTGCAACATCGGCCACGGCTACGGCTACCACACCTACAGCCATAGCTATTCCGGATTCTCCGGACACGCCGGCGGCAACAGTTACGTCCACAACGCGTCCCTCGCGAACCGCGGCGCAGCAACCGGCTTCCGTGGATCCAGCATCAACGGGCGCGCATACTCTCCGCAGGGAGCCAGCCGTTCCAACTTCAACGGCTCTTCCACCAACGGAGCGCGATCCTTCAACGGAAACGCGCCCAACTACGGCGGACGCAGCTTCGCCCAACCCAGCCAGAACTACAACGGCGGTGCTCGCAACTTTGCTCAACCAAGCCAGGGTCGCAGCTTCGCCCTGCCGAGCCAGAACTACAGCGCACCTCGCAGCTTTTCCGCTCCGAACCAGGGTTACAGCGCTCCGCGCAGCTTCTCCGCTCCTTCAGGCGGCGGCTTCCACGGAGGCGGAATGAGCAGTGGCGGTGGCTTCCACGGCGGAGGCGGAGGCGGTTCCCACGGTGGCGGAGGCCATCGGTAACACTCGAGGTTACAAACCGAAGGGCTGAGAGTAAGTCTCTCGGCCCTTTTCAATTGCCCACACTCGATGACTCTCGTTATCGCTCACTGTAACCGCTACTGGGCTAATGAGTCCTTAGTCCTGACACCCGTCCCGGAATCTCTCATAAATCATTGAAAAAGTTTTATCGCCGGACAATAACGGGGTGAGCTAACTGGACGACCATCTCTCCAATCTTCCGCAGAGCTCCAGGCTTACCCATCGCACGAGCCGCGACGCTCATCCTTCGCAATCTCTCGCTATCGTTCAACAACCCGGTGAGCCGATCCAGAAGAACCATAGGAGTGAGTTCAGACTGCAATAACAACTCCGCCGCGCCGCCCTGAACCACCAGTTCCGCATTCTTCCGCTGATGATCATCTGCAGCCGTTGGCAGCGGCACTAGCAGCGCAGGCTTTCCTGCCGCCGCCAACTCCGCTACCGTACTGCCTGCTCTTGCCAACACCAAATCAGCTGCAGCATACTCTGCAGGCATATCTGCGAGAAACGCCCTCACGGCAACCCTGGTCGAATCCACTTCCACTCGAGTGTAGGCCTCTCGCGTAGCAACCAAAGCCTTCTCGCCAGACTGATGCACGATCGTCAACCCCGGCACAAGCTCGAACAGATCTGCTGCAATTCCCGGCAACGTCTCGTTGAAGATCTTCGCTCCATTGCTTCCCGCCGTAACTAGCAGCCGTCGCTCAGACCCTAACTCCCGGTCCGGCACCGCGAGGATCTCGTCACGCACCGGCACACCTGTCACCGTCGCATTGCGAAAGTATCTTGCCGTCTCTGGAAAGTTGACCGCTGCAGCGCTGACGTACTTCCCCACCAGCTTGTTTGTCATTCCGGGGACAGCGTTAGGCTCATAAGCGAGTGTGGGAACGCGGGAAACGATCGCCGCTATCATCGCTGGGCCGCTGGCATATCCCCCAACACCAACCACAACGTCGGGTCGAAAGCTTCGCACCAACCCGATACAGTGCAGAACGCCCAGGGGGAGATCCAGCATCGTCCTCACCCGCGTCGCCAGGCTTACATTTTTCAGTTGCCCCGACCGCACCAACTCCAACGGAAACCCAGCCTCCGGAACAAGCTTCGTCTCAAGTCCGCGAGCCGTACCCACAAACCGCACCTCAACACCATGCCGATCCCGCAGTTCCCTTCCAACAGCCAGCGCCGGAATCACATGTCCGCCGGTCCCACCACCCGCAATCAAAACCCGGAGTTGTCGTTGGCTTTCTATTCCCAGCTCCCTGTTCCTTGTTCACTCTACCCGGCTCTTCAATCGATCTCGCGTGTGATATTCAGCAACACACCCATGCCCGCTAGCGTAATAAAAATAGAAGTCCCTCCCGACGAGATAAACGGTAATGGAATTCCCTTCGTCGGCAGCAGCGCCAGCACCACGCTCATGTTGAAAAATGCCTGAATCAGAATCGCCGAAGTCAACCCGAACGCCAGAAACCGGGCAAACGGATCAGTCGAGAGAAACGCGGCTCGAAACCCGCGATAACCCAGCGCCACAAATAACCCGACAACCAGCAAAGCCCCAATCAACCCAAGCTCTTCGCAAATATTCGCAAAGATAAAGTCCGTCTGCACCTCCGGCAGATAGAACAGCTTCTGCCGCCCCTCCATAAGCCCCAAACCGCGAATTCCACCCGTTCCCACCGCAATCAGTGATTGCAGAATATGAAATCCCGTCCCCTTCGGGTCGGCCTCCGGATTGATGAACGCAAGCATGCGCGCCCGGCGAAACGCAACATGAAATAGCAAGAAATACAACACCGGCGAAGCCAGCGCGGCGCCTATCGCAAAGTACCTTGTCCGTGCGCCCGCCAGGTACAGCATCAACCCCGTCACCGCCATGCACACCAGACCTGTTCCCAGATCAGGCTCTTTCAGGATCAGAGCCGTAAACGTCAAAGGAACGGCAACCGCCCGCAGAATCGTGCCCTTCCAGTCATCCATCTGGTGAATGCGCGTCTGCAGGAAGTAGGCGAGAAACAACACCAGCACAGGTTTTGCCAACTCCGAAGGCTGAAACGTAAACAGGTCGCCAAACCGGAACCAGCGATGCGTATTGTGCGAATCCTTCGTCGCAAATACTCCAATCAACATCAGCGCCGTCACCGCAACCGCGGGAAAGACGGCCCGAGGATTGTTGTAGTGGCGATAATCCACCCTCATCAGCCAAACCATCACCAGCAGGCCAAGCACCGCCCACTTCGCCTGCTTCATCACGTATGGATACGGCGATCCCAGTGTCGACTGTGCCATCACCGCAGAAGCCGAAAATACCGTCACCAGCCCAAATAACACCAGAAGCAGCACCACTCCGAAGAGCCACTTGTCCACCCCTACTCTCTTCGCCATGCCATCACTTCCCTGCCGTGTTTTAATCAAGTTCCATCACCGACTGCCGGAACACCCGGCCGCGATGCTCATAGTTTTCAAACTGATCGAAGCTCGAACAGGCCGGAGACAACAACACCACATCACCAGGCGCCACAGCCTTCGACGCTTCGGCGACAGCTCTTTCGATCGTCTGCGCTGAGACTATCTTCACGACTCCGTGGAGTTGCCGCTCAATCTTTTCGGCAGCCGAACCAACCGTATAAACAATTTTGACGCGCTTCTTCAGCAGCTCCGCCATCGTGGCGTAGTCCGAATCCTTGTCCTTGCCGCCCAGAATCAGGTGGATGCCCCCGGGGAACGACGCGACGGCCTTCATCGCCGCATCCACATTCGTTGCCTTCGAATCATTGTAGAACTCAACCTCATTCAGCTTCCTCACCAATTCCAGCCGATGCTCCACAGCTCGAAACGCCTTCACCGAAGCCCGCACACTCTCCGCAGAAATCCCTGCCAGCCTCGCCGCACAAACCGCCGCCAGCACGTTTTCCACGTTATGCGCGCCCTTCAAATGAATCTCTGCCACCGGCATCACTGGCTCCGTCACCCCACCCTCCTTTCCCACCCACACCAACACACCATCGCGCACAAATGCTCCACGCCGAACCGCCTTCGTCCCGCTGAACCAGAACACCTCGCTCTTCGCCCGCGCCGCACAAACCTGCGTCACGCGATCATCCCCGTTCAGCACCAGAAAATCGTTCGCATCCTGTCGAGCGAAGATTCGTTCCTTCGCGTCAACATAACTCTCAAAGCTCCCGTGCCGATCCAGATGGTCCGGCGTGATGTTCAAGATCACCGCAATCCGCGGATGAAATTCCTCCACCGTCTCCAGCTGAAAGCTCGACACCTCCAACACATTCACAGTCTGCGGCATACTCTTTGCCACCAGATCGATCACAGGCAGCCCAATATTCCCACCCACCTGCGTCGGCGCACCAGCATCGCCGAAAATCTTCCCCACCAGGGTCGCCGTGGTCGTCTTCCCATTCGACCCCGTAATCGCCACCACCTGCCCCTGCAGATACCGGCTCGCCAGCTCCAACTCTCCAATCACCGGAAGCCCAAACGCGATCACCTGCTTCACCTCAGGCGTATCCATCGGCACGCCCGGCGAAACCACAATCAAGTCCTGCCGCCGGAACGTCAATAACCCATGCCCACCCGACTCCACCATAATCCCGGCCTCCAGCAGCGCCGGAATCTCCTTAGCTAGCGCCACCGCGCTCCGCGTATCGCTCACCGTCACCCGAGCCCCCTGCCCACGCAAAAACATAGCCGCAGACAACCCAGATTTGCCTAACCCCACCACCAGCACCCTCTTGTTTTTCAGTTCCATCTAAACTCCTGCTCCGTGCACCCACATCAAGAAAATGACAAACGGAAATGGAGCCGCAAACCACCATCGCCAGCTTCGAAATCCCGCATACATGAATACGATAGTAGCGACTAACTGAAACACAAGCGCAGCAACCGCAATACGTCCACTGGTCTTATTTGCCGCTACGATAACTGCCATGAAAATTGTTGTGGCACCAGTCAGGGTTGCAACTTTGTCTTCAATTCTCACTCTCTTACCTCAGCTTCAGCGTCGTCAACGCAAACAGCGCAAACACCAGCGCCAGAATCCAGAACCGCGCAATCACCTTCGACTCCGACCATCCGACCAACTCAAAATGATGATGCAGCGGAGCCATCTTAAATATCCGCTTCCCATTACGCAGCTTATAGCTCCCGACCTGCAACATCACGCTCACCGCCTCGAGAATGAACACTCCGCCAATAAACGGCAGCAGCAACTCCTGCTTGATCACCACCGCAACCGTCCCAATCGCCCCACCCAACGCAAGACTCCCCACATCCCCCATAAACACTTCAGCCGGATGCGCGTTGTACCAAAGAAACCCGATACTCGCCCCAACCATTGACCCGCAAAACACAGTCAACTCGCTCACCATCGGCATCCGCTGCAGTTCCAGGTAATCGGAAAAAACCACATGCCCACTTACATAAGTCAGAACCGTCAGTGCCCCCGCCGCGATGATCGTGCAACCAATCGCAAGACCGTCCAACCCGTCCGTCAGGTTTACCGCGTTGCTCGCGCCGGAAATTACGATCATCACGAAGATCACAAACGGTACAAATACCAGCCAGTGCATATGCGGAATGTGGCCCATCCATTCCCACACCAGGTCGGGTCGAAACCTCTTCGCAAAGGGCACCATGAGCCTTGTGGAATATTCCCCCCGTGCCTCCATCAACACCAACGTAACGGCCACCGCTCCGCTCACCAGAAATTGTAGAGTCAGCTTCGCACGTCCCGTCAGCCCCAGGTTTCGTCGATGCACCACCTTGATATAGTCATCCGCAAACCCGATCGCCCCGAAGGCCAGCGTGGACAACATCACCAGCCAGACATACGGATTCGAAAGATCAGACCACAACAACGTAGGAATCAGGATCGAAATGCAAATCAACACCCCACCCATCGTCGGCGTCCCACTCTTCTTCTGGTGCGACTGAGGCCCTTCCTCACGGATATATTGTCCAATCTGAAATTCACGCAGCCGTTCAATCACGTAGGGACCAATCAGCAAGCCGATCAGCAGCGCGGTCAGACTCGCAAACACCGTACGAAAGGTGAGGTAGCGAAAGATTCGAAACAGCCGAAAATAAGGAAACAGCTTCTGATACAGCAGCCAGTAGAGCAAAATGTTCCGCCTTTTATCCGCAGCTTTGGGCTCATCAAGCGCTGTGCGCCACGCCTATCTTAACAGCCCGCACCCCGAACTCCTCCGCTTAACGCATCCATGAACCACCGCGTGAACCAACAACCGCGGTCTAAAGTCCATTTTCCAGCGCAAAGCAAAGTGCGTCCGCGGCCATCGCCAATTCGAATGCCAGGTGTGCATCAAGTTTGGGGTTTTCAGCTTGCCGCAGAAGCTCCACTGTCACAGGAAACAGGTCCGCCCCCTTGCCGCGCTCGGCATGTTCGATTTGCTCCAATCGTTGATCCGTCGCGTTAATAACCTTGGCGAGCCACTCCGGTGTCGGCGACACCGCTGCTTGTTTGTACTTCTTTCTCGCCTCATAAAGGCCAGCCATCGACAGATGTTCGGCTGCCCTCAAAACACCAATCGCCCGGAGCACAAACTTGCTCGCGTCATTTTTCATGGCCGCTCGATATAACCTGACCCCTCGATCCAGCAAACCCCGCAGATCCTCGCCGGTCCCCTTCTCCATCAGCGACATTACCACCGAAGCCCGCTGCATGTGATGGAAGGCCGTCATCAATCCGTGGTCCGCCGCATAGATAACTCGAACGCCATTCGCATTACCTTTCTGCTTTTTGGAGGCAGGTTTGGTGCCCTTCTTCGCAGGTTTCCTGGATACAGACCCGCGCGTTGCGCCGCCGCGGGCCTTGCCCTTACTGCGCACTGCTCGTGTACGACGTGTGATCTCGTTTGCCATGGCCTGTCGGAATGCCTCCCACTGATTAGGTTTAGCGGACATCCGCAGCAATCGCCGTCAAAGCCTTTTCCAGCCGAACGCCGCGGGAAGCCTTCATCAACACTACGTCTCCTGCCTGCACATTCGCAACCAGCCACTCTCCAGCCTCTTCCGGACTCGTTACGAAAGTAGCAGCAGTCCCTGATTTGCTGGCGGCCTGAATCATTGGCTCAGCCATGCCTCGCACGCCAAGAACGAAATCTACACCGAGCTTGGCCATCCTCGATCCACAACCTGCATGCAGGATTTCAGCTTCTGGTCCAAGCTCCAGCATCTCCCCCGCAACCACAATGTGCCGATTGCCTGGAATAGCCATCAATGCATCCACCATCGCATTCAGCGCCGTCGGATTCGAGTTGTAGCAATCATTAATCAGCACAGCCCCGCGCCACTCCAGCAGCTCACCGCGTTTGTCCCCCGCCCGCATCTCTCCAACGGCCGAGGCACACTCACCGAGCCCCATCCCACTTTTCAGCCCCGTAGCAATCGCCGCCAGCGCGTTCGGAACATTGTGTCTGCCTAGCATCTTCAACTGCACACTCGCGCGCTCACCTTCCGACTCTACGGTAAACACGACTCCCTCCGCACCAAGTTCCGCCACATGGACTGCGCGTACATCCGCGCCGTTACCTATGCCATAAAAGACGGCACGAGAACCCATTCCCTTGCCAAAAGTCGCAACATACGGATCATCGTAGTTCAGCACCGCCAGGCCATTCTTCGGAAGCGCTTCAATCAACTCATACTTCGCTCGGGCAATCCCCGCAATTCCATCTGGAAAAAACTCAAGATGGACCGGCCCCACATTTGAAACCACCGCCCAATCCGGCTCTGCAATCGTCGCCAGTGCAGCAATCTCGCCCGCATGGTTCATCCCCATCTCAATCACTGCAACCTCGTGCTCTTGCTCCAGCTTCAATAGTTGCAACGGTAGTCCAAACGCATTGTTCAGATTTCCTGCTGACTTCAGCACCTTGAACTTCACTCCCAATACTTGCGCCACAGCATCCTTTGTCGTCGTCTTCCCCGCTGACCCTGTTACTCCAATAACACGGCCGCCCCACTCACGCCGCACTGCATGGGCAAGCTGTTGCAGCGCCCGCAGGACACATCCTTCGCAACCCGCAACCTTCAGCAAACGTTTCTCATCCACTTCAGCAGGCACTACCCATCGATTGCTCACCACAGCGGATATAGCACCATCCTGAAGCGCCGCCTGCACATAATCATGCCCATCCAACCGCTCGCCGCGCACAGCAAAGAACAACTCCCCAGCACCGATCGTCCGCGAGTCGATCCCGTATCCCACCGCTTCCACGGAAGTATCAAACTCACCATCCGCATGGATCCAGTCCGCAACCCGTCCCAAAGTCAGTTTCACGCAATCTCCCTCAAAACTCTGGCAGCAACCGTAACGTCGTCAAAGGGAACAGACTCATTTTTTAATATCTGCACTTTTTCGTGCCCCTTCCCCGCAATCAGCACAATATCCCCAGCTTGAGCTGCACGAATCGCAATCTCAATCGCGCCCGCACGGTCCTCCTCAACGATGCATGTCGTTCCCGTCTCCTTCACCCCCACCATCGCCTCATTAATAATCGCTATAGGCTCCTCGCTCCGAGGATTATCGCTCGTCAATACAACCAAATCACTCCCTTCCCCGGCTGCTTTTCCCATTCGCGGACGCTTGATCCTGTCGCGATCCCCACCGCACCCAAACAAAGTGATCACCCGACCACCGCTTTCCTTAACCAACTCTCGCGCCAGCGTAATCAAGTTCCGCAGAGCATCATCCGTATGCGCATAATCCACCACCACTGTCACACCATTCGACGAAGGAACCACTTCAAACCTTCCCTGCACCTGCGCCCCAGCAGCCGCGCCCGTAACAACCTCATCCAGCGTTACCCCCCGCGCCAGTGCCGCACAGGAAGCTGCGAGCAGGTTGTATACATTCACCCGCCCCGTCAGAGGCGACCGTACAGCAGCATCTCCGTGAGGCGTCTTAAACAAAAACCGAGTCTCCCCCGCCCGCAACACCACATCCACGGCTCGATACTCGCCACCCTTCATCCCATACCGCATAACTTTCGACCGCAATGAACTGTGTGCCAGCCGTTCGCCGCCCCACCAATCATCACCATTAATCACAGCCACCCGAGGTGGAGGTCCACCAATGCCCTCAAACAATCGCGCCTTTGCCGCAAAGTACTTCTCCATCGTCCCGTGATAATCCAGATGATCCTGCGTCAGATTCGTAAACATCGCCACATCCACGGGCAGCCCCCAGACACGCTTCTGCTCCAGCGCATGAGACGACATTTCCATTACCGCCTCCGTCGCTCCCACCTTCACACCGTCCGCAAACACTCGCAACGTATCGGAGGCTTCCGGTGTCGTATGCGGCGACACCCTCACCTCGTTCCCCACATGCGTCTCAATTGTCCCGATCAGCACACACTTCCGTCCTACACTCCGTAACATCGCCTCCAGCAGGAACGCAGTCGTCGTCTTTCCGTTCGTGCCGGTCACCGCACTCAAAGCAAGCTTGCGTTCCGGATGCCCGAAAAGATTCGCAGAAACCTCAGCAAGAGCGCGTCTCCCATTCGAAACGAGGTAAAACGGGACTCTCGGATTTTCGATCCGTTCTCGATCCCAAACTTTCCGGCGAATCCGTTATTATCGCCCGCGCCCCATGCTCAATCGCAACCCTTATAAATCGATTGCCATCGGTCGTCTCACCGCGCATCGCAACAAAAACATCACCGGCGGTCACCTGACGCGAATCGTATTGCACACCAGTCACATCCACCGTCGAACGAGACCGTTCCACAGTTTCGACTTCGTGCAACGCCTCATCGATTAGCATGATCGGATTCTACTTCGACCGCTGCGCAGCAGAGCTATCGGCCTCGCGCCACTCACCGGCTGAACCGCACCACAACCTCAGTTCCAGTCGGAACCATCGTCCCCGCCGCCGGGGCCTGCTCCCTGGCCAGCCCGCTTCCCACCGCCTGTACACGCAGCCCCACTGAATCTGCCCGCTCCACAACGCTGCGCAGCGCTGCCCCCTCAAACGAAGGCACCGGCACCCGCAGCCCCGCAGCCACTACAACTCCAGTCTTATCCTTCAACTCTGTCGGAGCACTCTTCAATGGCAAGGGGCGCCCCGAACGATTGCCATCGTTCGATGTTCTCGCCTGATCAGCATCACCCGGTCGAAACCCAGCCACAGCCTTCTCGCGCAAAGGCTCCAAATCTCGTTGCGCTTTGTCAGCGTTCTTAGCAGCAGCAACAGCAGGTTTGTCGCTAGCCGCCACAGTCATCGTCTTGGACACGCTTCGCAAAGGATCGTCCGCCGGTAGGCTGTTCACATCATCAAACATCGCATTCAAATCAGCCGTACTCTCCGAAGCCGCATCGTCCGCCGTCTCTTTCTGCGCGATCATCATCCCCTTCCTCGTCTTCAGCGGCTGATCGTGTGGCACCCCCAGATATTCCAGCACTTGTTGCGCTACATTCGCAAAAACCGGAGCGCTCACGGCGCCCCCATACTTGCTCGCTCCGACGGTCGGAGTATCGATCACCACAGCAATCGAGATCGCCGGGCTGCTCACCGGGGCAAATCCTGCAAAGCTGGCAACCAGCTTCGTATGCGAATACGTATGAGTCGCAACATCAATTTTCTGCGCCGTCCCCGTCTTCCCAGCCGAGCTATACCCGTTTAGCGCCGCTTCTTTGCCCGTCCCCTCCACCACAATCCCCTGCATCATCATGCGCATCTTCGCGGAAGTCATCTCCGAGATCACACGATGCGCCCCATCCGGCAGCGAAGACGGCAACTGATTCTCAGGTCGAAACCCCTCAGGTTTCAGCCGCGAGTCTCCCTTGATCTCGTCCGTAGATTGCAGCAGAATATGCGGCGGCATATAAACTCCGCCGTTTGCAATTGTGCTCACCATCGTTACGAGTTGAACCGGCGTCACGCCGATCTCTTGGCCGATCGCCATCGAAAGGATGCTGGTTGCGTCCCATTTCTTTGGGCTGCGCAGCAGGCCACGCGTCTCGCTCGGCAGTTCAATTCCCGATCGGTCGCCAAATCCGAAGCCCCGCATGTAGTCGTAGAACTTTTGATTTCCCAATTTCAACGCCATCTTTGCCGCGCCCACATCGCTCGAGTGCTCCAGCGCATACTGCACCGTTACTTGGCCAAAATGATCGGACTTGTCGTCGTGCAGTGTCCGGCCATACATCGTCATCGCTCCGCCCTGGCAGTCAACAATATCCGTCGGCTGCACTCCCGCGCCATCCAACGCCGCCGAATATGTCACCAGCTTGAACGTCGACCCCGGCTCATACACGTCGCTCACCGCAAGATTCGTCAAAACACTGGCATCCATATGCCGCGAATCGTTGGGATTGAAGCGTGGCGAGACCGCCAGCGCCAGAACCTGACCAGTGTGCGGATCCTGCACCACAACTGTCCCATGCAGAGCCTTCACTTTGTCCACCTGTGCATCCAATGCACGCTCCGCCATGTACTGAATATTCGCGTCGATCGATAGCACCAGATTCTCGCCTGGCATCGGCTGGTTCTCCTCGCTTCCAAGCACATGTCGTTTTGCATCGACGGCCGTCAGCATATGCCCCGGTTCGCCATGCATATCCTGGTCAAACTTTTGTTCCAGTCCACCCAGGCCCGTATCATCCGTACCTACATAGCCTAAAACCTGCGCTGCAAGATCGTTGTTTGGGTAGAACCTCTTGAACTCCTTCTGAAAATAGACGCCCTTCAGGTTGAGTTCACGCACGCGCTCCGCCGTATTCGCGTCGACCCGCCGCGCCACCCATGCGAAGTTCCGCGATGCGTTGAACCGCGCCAGCATCTGCTGCTTCGAAGTAAAGTTGTCGTGGGGATCAGCGTGAACAATCTCTGCAAGAATCTCCGCCGCGCTCGCTCGATTGTCCCCCAGCTCCGACGGCACCGCGAAAACGCTATCGACCTGCACCGTCACTGCCAACTCACGCAAGTTGCGGTCGTACATCATTCCCCGCCGCGGAGCCACTTCAAACGTCCTCTGTTGCTGCAGTGCCGCCCGCTTCACAAAATCTGAATGGCGCACCACCTGCAACCATCCCAACCGTGCTGCAATCAGGCACGTCCAAACGCAAAAAAAGAGCGCCACATAAGCAAACCGAATCCTCCGTATAGGAGCGGTCAATGTCTGCCGTGGCGCCTTATCCATTCCATTCCCTGCTTCGTTTTAACTAAGTCAATCGTCTACTGGACCACTTGCATCCCGGGAGCATTCGCCTGCGCAAGTACTGCAGCGTTCGGATTCCCACCTTCGGGTCGCACCACCTGCCCTGGCTGAGGCTCGTTCAATCCAAGCTGCCGCGCAACACGATCGATCCGGCCAGGATCCGTCAACTGCGCTTCCGACAGCCGAAGCTGCCGGTTCTGTTCACGCAACTGTTCCACCTGTTGCTTCTGTGCTTCGACGTGATACCCGATCTCGATTGCCGAAAAATGCTGCCACACATACACCATCACCAGCAGAAAAAGCACGCTCATCACCGCCGTAAATGTGCGCATCTCGCGCCGTCGTTCCGGGTCATCGGCTTTCACGATTCTGCTGTTGTCGATGTGCTTGGCGAAAAAAACCTCAGGAGTAGGTCCGCGCCGGGCGCGACGTTGAGCCTCATACAACTCACGATTCCGCGCAGCCAGTGACTCCGCGCGCTTCTGCGGCTGCACCCGCGAGCCCATTAACTGCATCTGTTGTCCTGCCATCGCCGAAGCTGCCATCGCACACCTCACTTCCTGTTGCCTGCCCACCATCTGGGCGAATCGTCTGCCACTCTCCAAAATACGAACCGGGCCGGGATCGCTATTGGAGGAGGGATTTGTATTGCAGAGTTGTCTTTCGCCTGAAAGAAGGTGGGACAACCCCGGCCCGGTCACTCGTCTTCACGTACACATCGTGAAAAATCTCTACTAAATCTTTTCGGCCACCCGCATCTTCGCACTTCGCGATCGCGGATTCCTCATCTGTTCTTCATCGCCCGCTACAACCGGCTTCTTCGTCAAAACCTCAAAAACCTTTTCTCTTCCAGCCTCTCGAAAAGCATCCTTCACCAGCCGGTCCTCCAAAGAGTGGAAGCTGATCAACACCAGCCTTCCTTCCGGCTTCAACAGGGACCCCGCGCTCTTCAGCAGCGATTGAATCTCTCCCAACTCGTTATTCACTCGAATCCGAAGTGCCTGAAAGGTTCGCGTCGCCGGATGAATCTTGTCGCCTTTCATTGATGGGGCCGCGGCCGATACGATCTGAGCCAATTCCGCTGTCGATCGTATCGGCCGGGCCCTAACAATGGCTCTGGCGATTCTCCGCGACCTCCTTTCCTCTCCGAATTCGTAAATCAGGTCGGCGAGTTCGTTTTCGTCTTCCTGATTTACCACTTGCTCGGCCGTCTCTCCGCTGCGCGTATCCATCCGCATATCAAGCGGGCCTTCCGACCGAAAACTAAACCCTCTGTGCGCCTCGTCCAGTTGCAGGCTGCTGACGCCAAAATCAGCAAGTAGGCCATCCAGGCTTCCCGGTTCGATCACACTCGAAGCCTCCGAAAATGCCCTGCGGCTCCAATCGAACTTCCGGCATCGCATCGCCAAGCTCAGCCCTTACTTCATCCAGCCGAATCCGGGCCGCTGACATCGCCTCAGGATCGCGGTCGAAACCAATCAGCCTGCCTCTTCCGCCCAGCCTCTTCGCAATCGCCGTCGAATGCCCTGCAAGCCCCAGCGTCGCATCGCAAATCACGCCGCCAGACCGCACATTCAAATACTCCAAAACTTCCTCTAAAAGAACCGGCACATGTCGCGGACCGTTCATCTCACCGCCTATGCGCTGCCCCTGGGGGCCTCAAACCGTTCAACCCTTCAACCCTTCAACGCCTTCGTCTTCTCTGCGAGCGCTGCTCTCTTCTCCCGAGACATCTCCACAACACCGTTCGGGCCCTTCCGTTCTGCCTCAAACATCTCGATATTCATTACTTCGAGAACAGTCTGCATCCCAAGCACATTCACATCGCCCGTCAATTGCGCCTGCTGACGGATTACCTGCGGCAACAACAACCGGCCCTGCGAATCCATCTCAACCGTTTGCCCGTAATAACTGGTCACGTTCAAAAAATCCTCCCGTTCTGGATCAGTAGGTTCGAGCTGTACAATCTTGGCCTCGATCGCCTCCCACTCCTTCATCGGGTACAACTGAGCCCGTTTGCCATCCACGCTCGTGATATAGAAGACCGGCCCATAAACCTCATCCACCCTTCGCTTGAACTCCGACGGAAGCTTCAATCGAAACTTTTCGTCGACCCGCGTCTGGTGATTTCCGCGAAACATTGCAACCTCGATACCCCAGCCCAACCAACTTCAGCCCGAGACCGGCTCAACCATCTAGAATCAGTTCGGAAAGTATGAGATTCCAGCCACTCAACTCCAAAATCTTCTACTTTGCTCCACCAGCATCGCCGAGAGTACCGCCCCTGTAAAGGGTTATTTCTCGCGATTCTCTGGAATTCCCGGATTGAATTGTGGAAAACTCAGGCTCTTGCGGAATCTAGAAAGGTACCCACAATGGGTAGTGTTATCTGCTTTGGTTCAGATCACTTGAACCTCTTGCGAAATTGCCGACCGATCTGATAGGCGAATTAAAGGCGAAACTTAGCTTGCTCCCAACAGCTTCTTCCGTCGCAGCAGCCACACGAGATACCAGAGAACTGCAAGATTGATCAGCAGTAGACTCAGGCGGAGCCAGTCCGGTCGTCGTGCCAGTTCGTACAGCTCCCAAGGCAGAAACGAGATTGTCAGAATCAACGTAAGGTACTCTGCCCACACCTTCTCCAACAGCAATCCCACACCTTCCGTCAAAGCCAGTGCGGAATAACCGAACGTTGCTACGCTGATCTGCCGCAGTCTGTGCGCATCGATCAAGTCGACCTTGTCCAGCAATAGCGAAACGAATCGGCTCTCCGGATCGAACTTGAACCGCAGCGCAAGCCGCATCACCTCATCTTCAAGGTCCTTGTGCAGCAGATGAAGCGCTCCAACCCCAACACAGAAAAAAAAGATCGCCTTGGCCAGCTTGAACAATCCGATCAGCAGCAATCCTCGATCGTGCGAGTGCTCAGGCCGCCCTTGCACGTCGCTCTGCGTCGTTCTCTGATCGTCGATCGATTCCTTCGTCATCATCTCTGACTTTCAGTTGACGGTGAGGCGCTCGAATTGTCAACGGCACCATCGTGGCATCGTCCATTCAAAGGGACACTCCGGATCCGTCCGAAATCCGATGTTCGCGAGTTCACAGTAGCGGCAACCCACAAAAAAATCCACCTCATCAGCGAACCTGAGCAATCCAGTCCCTTCAGTGAGGCGTAGATGACTACGAACACCTGAAGGCAACGGCCTTCAAATTCCACAACTAAGGATAGAGACAATGAAGAAAAGACTCCTGGAAACCCTGGCCGCAGCCATGCTGGCCTTCACATCCCTCAGCGCCTACGCGCAGAAAGATCCCTCTGTCGGCGGCGCCGAGATGTATCCCACCAAAACCATCGTCGAAAATGCCGTTAACTCGCCAATTCACAAAACCTTAGTCGCAGCAGTCAAAGCCGGCGGCCTGGTTGATACTTTGAACAGTGCTGGCCCATTTACCGTCTTCGCACCCACCGATGACGCCTTCACCAAGCTCCCCGCCGGCACTGTCGACACACTCGTCAAGCCCGAAAACAAGGACATCCTCGACAAAATCCTCACATACCACGTCGTCGCCGGGCGTATCAGCTCCAAACAGCTAGAAGGCATGATCAAAAAAAGCGGCGGCAGGGCTACCCTCAAGACCGTTCAGGGTGAAGATCTCACTGCCACTATGTCTGGCGGTAAGATCATGCTCACCGACGCCAAGGGTGGCATGGCCACCATCACCACAGTGGATGTCTTCCAGTCCAATGGCGTCATTCACGTCATCGACACTGTTCTTATGCCCAACTAGTGTTCAGCTTCGTCAAAAAAGGGGCGCCTCTTTGATGGGGCGCCTCTTCATTATTTATTTACGTAACAGAAATAGTCGCAAATTGTCAGAGGTCTAGTGCTTTGCCAGCATATGGTCAATCATCCGGCTCAGATAAGGCCTCGCCTTCTCCAGCGCCGCTTCCGCCGTCAATCCATACTTCTCGCGCAGCGCTTCTACCTTGCCGTGCTCAATAAACTCATCTGGCCAGCCCACCCGCACCACCGGAACCTGCAATTCAAGCTCATTCAGCGTCTCCATCACAGCCGAACCAAAACCGCCCGCAAGCACATGGTCCTCCAGCGTCACCACAAGTCCACATCTTCCACCAAAATCTGCAACGCAGCTACGATCGACCGGCTTGGTAAACCTCGGATTGATCACCGCCGCGGAAAATCCTTCCAGCTTCAGTAACTCCGCAAGTCGCTCGGCCTCCGGCAACATCGCTCCGAGACCCAAAATTGCAACGTCTGCATGCCCGGAATCGCGAATCACCTCAGCCTTGCCGATCTCCAAAGCCACAGGCCGTTCCTTTACTGCGACTCCCGGTCCCGTCCCGCGCGGATAACGAATCGCACTCGGTCCATCATGCAGCATAGCCGTATACATCATGTCCGCCAGCTCATCCTCATCCTTCGGAACCATATGAATCAGGTTCGGCACGCTTCGCAAATAGCTGATGTCGAACAGCCCATGATGCGTCGGGCCATCATCTCCGCTCAACCCGCCCCGGTCCATGCAGAACACCACCGGCAGATTCTGCAGGCACACATCGTGCACTACCTGATCAAAAGCGCGCTGCAGAAATGTGGAGTAGATCGCGCAAAAAGGCTTGTATCCCTTCGTCGCCATCCCCGCCGCAAAGATCACCGCATGCTCCTCGGCAATCCCCACATCAAAATATCTCTTGGGATGATGTGGCCGAAACAGATCAAGCGCCGTCCCGTTCGGCATAGCTGCCGTAATCGCAACAACCTTATCGTTTCTATCCGCCAGCTTCGTCAGTGTCTCGGCAAATATCTCTGAGTAAGTCTTCTGCCCAGCTGATTTCGTCTCGCCTGTCTCAGCATCGTACGGCCCCAGCCCATGGAACTTCTTCTGCTTCTCCAGCGCCGGCTGAAACCCCCGCCCCTTCTGCGTAATCGCATGCAGCACCACCGGCCGGTTCTGCGTCTTCAAAAACTTAAACGTCTCAATCAGCAGTGGCAAGTTGTGTCCATCAATCGGCCCAAAGTAATTCAGCCCAAACTCCTCAAATAGCATGCCCGGCCCAATCAACCCCTTCGCCGCTTCTTCCGCCTTCCGAGCCAGATGCGCCACCGTCTTGCCGCCAAACCGCTCAACTAACTCCGCGGCCTTGCCATGCAGGCTCGAGATCGTTGGGTTCGTCACAATCTTGTGGAAGTACTCCGCAATCGCTCCAACATTTTTATCGATCGACCACGCATTGTCATTCAACACCACGATCAATCGCCTGGTCTGCGCGCCAATATTATTCAGCGCTTCAAACGAGATCCCATTCGTAAACGCCGCGTCTCCGGCAAGCGCAACGACATGCTCCTTACCGCCTGACATGTCCCGCGCAACCGCCATCCCCAGAGCAGCACTCAACGCTGTACCGGCATGGCCCGCGCCATAGCTGTCATGTTCACTCTCCGTGCGCAGCATGAATCCGTTCAGCCCACCCGGCTGCCGGATCGTATGAAACAACTTCTCCCGACCTGTCAGTAGCTTGTGAACATAGGCCTGATGGCTCACGTCGAAGACAAAACTGTCCGTTGGTGTATCGAAGACGTAGTGCATCGCAATCGTCAACTCCACCACGCCCAGATTGGGGCCGATGTGGCCACCCGTCTTTGACACTCCAACAATCAGTCGCGCGCGAATCTCCTCCGCAAGCTGCGTCAACTCCGGAATCGTCAGCTTTTTCACATCTGCAGGAGAATTTATCGTCTCAAGAATCTTGTTCATCCAACCCTGTTCTGCAGGTTCCGCCCTGCCAAGGCGCCCATGCTGCTCGAATCGGCGAATAGGCCCAGCCGTTAAGTATATCAACCCGTGGCCGGGTTTCTAGTTGCTCTTCTGCCTCTCTTCTTAGACGTTATCTCCTCGTCAGCAGCACGGACCATTTCTATAACCGTTCCCCGTTCATAAGATATGCTTCATCCACATGGCTCCCGCTGTCGTCACCACCAATCTCACCCGCCGTTTTGGCGAATTCACTGCCGTTCAGGACGTCAACCTCACCGTCGCTCCCGGGCAATTCTTCGGTTTCCTGGGGCCCAACGGCGCGGGCAAATCAACCACAATCAAGATGCTTACAGGCCTGCTTGCCCCCACCTCGGGTACCATTCAGATCCTCGGTCTCGATGCCATCGCTAACCCCATTGAGGTCAAGCGGCAGATCGGTGTCGTCCCGGAAGGCCTCGCTCTCTTCGGCCGTCTCACCGCGTCCGAGTATCTCCGTTTCGTCGGTCGCATGTACGGCCTCGATGCCCCAACTACCGCGGCGCGCACCACTGAGCTGCTCGAGTTCATGAGCCTCGCGAATGAAACAAAAAAACTCATCACCGACTTCTCTCACGGCATGCAGAAAAAACTCGCCCTCGCCGCTGCCGTGATCCATGGCCCCAAAGTCCTCTTCCTCGACGAGCCCTTCGAAGGCGTCGACGCCATCGCCTCCGGTACCCTCAAGGCCATGCTCCAGGGCATGATCGCCCGCGGCGCCACCATCTTCCTTACCTCGCACGTCCTCGAGATCGTCGAGCGCCTCTGCTCCCACATCGCCATCATCGACCGCGGCCACCTTATCGCCCAGGGTTCCCTGGAAGAACTCCGTGCCGGCGTACAAGCCCGCGGAACCGCCAGTGATCAGGCCGCCGCCAAAACCCTCACCCTCGAAGAAATCTTCCTCAGCATCGTCGGTAACGAAGCTGGCCTGCGCCCGCCCGACCAGGAGCTCTCATGGCTGGGCTAACCCAAACTCCCGTGCTCTCACCAAGTCACGAGGCAACACAGCCCTGGACCACCACCCAGAGCCGCGCGCAATTTGCCGCCCTCGCCCGTCTCCGCTGGAACATCTTCCGCAACTCCTTCCGCCGCAAGGGAGGCGCAGGCGAATTCGTCGCCCGTATCATCTTTCTCCCGCTCATCGGTTTCTTCGCCTTCGGTCCTATCGTCGGCGCAGGCTTTGCTGCCCATCTCTTCGTGTCCCACAACCGCATCTTCATGCTTGCCCTTCTCACCTGGGCGGTCTTCGCTCTCTGGCTGCTCGTCTTGCTCAACATCTCGCCCTCGGGCCTAAGCTTTGACATCAATACCATCCTTCGCTTCCCTCTCAGCTTCCCACGCTACCTCACCGCACGCATCTTCTTCGGTCTGCTCAGCCCCTCCACGGTCATCGGAACCCTCGCACTCGTCTCTGCCGCCATCGGTATCGGCCTCGCCCGCCCATCGCTTGCCCCCTGGTCGACGATCCTTCTCGTCACCTTTGCTCTCTCCAACATTTTCTTCACCCGCATGATGCTCGTCTGGGTCGAACGCTGGCTATCTACGCGACGCGCCCGTGAAGTTCTTACCGCCTTCATCCTCTTCGGTTCCCTCGCCTTCCAATACCTCAATCTCAATTTCAACCCTGGCCTGCGGGGCAGTCATCAGCACGCATCCAACCATCTGCCTCTGCTCCGTAGCATCTTGCATCACATCCAACCCATCGCCGCGTATCTTCCGCCAGGCCTCACCGCTTCCTCTATTGCAAGCTTCAGTCAGGGGCGTCTCCTCGCAGCCGCCGGATCGCTCCTCAGCCTCATCGCCTTCACCGCGCTCTTCTTCACCATCTACGCCTGGCGCATGCGCCGCGAGTTCCTCGGTGAAAACCTGAGCGAAGTCACCAAACAGAGCCAGCCATCCGCTCGCCGCGCCGCGCCCGCCCTGCTGCCACGCCCGTCACTCCCACTCGCAACCACACAGCCCGCCACGCCCGCGCGCGTCCTCGGCTTCAACAACACCGTCGTCGCCTGCCTCCAGAAAGAGTTCATCTACCTCCGCCGCAATCTCAACCAGCTCTACGGCTTCATCGCTCCTCTCTTCATGGTCTTCCTCTTCGCCTCCCGCGTCTCCGCCTCCGGCCGCTACGGGGACTTTGTCTTCCCATTTGCCGTCGCCTACTCCACCCTCGGCGTATCCACGCTCTCTTACAACGCCCTCGGCATGGACACCTCCGGCATTCAGTTCTACTTCCTCAGCCCCACCCGGCTCCGCGACGTCTTTCTCGCAAAAAACCTCATAACGTTTCTCCTCGCTCTCGCCGAGCTGGTCCTCATCTTCGGAGTCATCATCGCCCTCACTCACGCCCCATCGCTCATCGTCGCGCTCGCTACCATCGCCTGGCTTCTCTTCGCCATCTTCCTCAACGCAGCCGTTGGAAACCTCCGCTCCATCATCGCCCCGCGCAAGGTCGATCTTATGAAGGCCAGCCGCAAACAAATCTCACAACTCAGCGCGCTGCTCGCATTCGCCCTGATCGCCGGTTGCGCAGCCATCGGCGGAGCCGTGCTCCTTCTCTGCAACTATCTCGACCGCCAGTGGCTCATGATCCCCATCTTCTTCACGCTTGCAATCATCGCCTTCTTTGTCTACGTGCAGATCCTTAGCCGCCTCGACGCCCTTGCCCAAAACCACCGCGATACCCTCACCGAAGAGCTCTGCAAAGCCTGAACAGTTTAGACTGGACAGCACCTTTCGTTGTTCCTCGGGGCCCGGGCTCAAACAGAATTGTCTTGAGGCAGTTCACCTGGCTAAGAACGGCGTGCATAGTCCGGTACGGCTGTCTTCATCATGCGATTACTCTGCGAATCACTAACCAGAGAGGAGCCGACATGAACATCCGTATCGCAATCCTGTGCGCTCATCTGCTGTTCGCCCTACCCCTGTTCGCGCGCGAAAGCACCGATGTCCTTGTCATGAGAAATGGCGATCACCTCACAGGCACGATCAAAGCTCTGTATGGGGGGGTGCTCTACTTCAGCCTCCCTTACGTCATCGAGACCATCTCCGTCGATTGGACGAAGGTCGCTCACCTCGAGAGCAAGCAGCTGTTTATTGTGAAGACAGAGGACGGCTCGGTCTACAACGGGACCCTCAGCAGCAGTGAAGCCCCTGCTGGCCGCCCCATCGAAATTCACGTAACCGAACCCCTCGAGACAACACCAGAGACACCTCCCGAGACAACCCCAGAGGTAACTGCCGGGAAAACTGTCTCACTCAACAGCGAACGCATCACCGGCGTTACCCAGACTTCAGAGAAGTTCTTTCAGCGATTCACCGGAGGCCTGGGCGGTGGATCCATCTACTCAAAGGGAAACCAAACCTTCCAGTACAGTCTCAGCGGATTGATCGCCTACCCCCGCGAACGTTGGGGGGCACAACTCGGAGTGAGTTCCAACCTGTCCGCCGCCAACGGTACGGGGACATCGACTCGCAATCAACTTACCTTCCAGGGATTCCATCTCTTACCCAAAGTAAACTACTTCGCCGGAGGCTTCGATGGCTTCCTCCAAAGCGCCGAACAGGGCATCGCACGTCAGAACACTCTAGGTGGCGGCATCGGTTATTACTTGAAAAACAACAACCACGCCATCGTCTCCATTCTGGGTGGAATCGCCTGGCAGAGCACGAACTACACCCCGACTGTCTCCGCCATCGCCTCGCAAAACCTTACGACCGCCTTGATCGACGCAAATGTAAAGCTATTCAAGTTCAATAAAACCAATCTCGATTTCAATACCATTCTGCTTCCGGCTCTCACCGACCCTGGTCGCATCTATACTTCCGCCACCGCCTCCTACTACATCAAGATAACCGGCAACCTCTCCTGGAACCTCACCTTCTACGGCAACTGGGATAACAAGCCTCCATCCAACCTCCCCGGCAGCGACTACGGAACAACCACAGGACTAAGCTGGACATTCGGCAGCAGCCTTCGAACCACACCCACCAGCATTCAATAGACAGGAGCACTTACTAAACGTAAGACAGAGAACAAATTCAGCGATATGGCCCCGTGCCCAACCCAATCGCAAACCCCACCGAAGAACTCTGCAAAGCGTGAACTTACTGGCACAGACATCTTGACAAAGGCCCCTCCCGGAGAACTCTCCCCCCATCGGCCAATTGCACCATCGCAATATGAAGTCCAGACCTAAGGTATCTCGTTCGAATACTTTGCACGGAAAAGAGGGGGGAGGGGGCACCCCCGGGGATCCAATAAGCCAGCCAGCATTCATCTGCGCTAGACTGACACCCTCTGTACAATCGATGTCTTTATGCAAAAGGGGTAAGAAGAAATGCAGCTTCGAAGCCGCAGTACCGCACTCCTGCTCGGTCTCTCGCTGGGGACGATCCTAACCTCCGTCCCCGCCCTCTCCCAGAACACAACCGAACAGCCCGACAAATATCAGTGGCTTGAAGACGTCAATGGCGACCGCTCCATGGCTTGGGTCAACGCCGAGAACGCACGCTCCGCCAAGGTCCTTCAGGCCGATCCCCACTTCGATGTCCTCGCCGAAACCGCACTCAAGGTTCTCGAATCTCCAACTCGCCTGCCCAGCCCGAACTTCCGCGTCGGCACCATCTACAACACTTGGCAGGACGCGCAACACGTCCGGGGCATCCTCCGCCACACGACGCTCGAGAGCTACCTGACCGACCAACCCGATTGGCACACCGTCATCGATTACGACGCTCTGGCCGTACAGGACAACGAGAAGTGGGTCGCCCACGGCCTCACCTGCCTCTATCCCGGCGATAGCCTCTGTCTCGTCGTTCTCTCCGCCGGCGGAGAGGATGCCGACACGCTCCGCGAGTTCGACCTGCGCACTGGCAAGTTCGTCGAAGGCGGCTTCGTTCTTCCGCACTCGAAGCAGAATGTCACCTGGGTCGACAAAGACACTCTCCTCGTGGCCCGCGACTGGGGCTCGGGCACTATGACCCAGTCCGGGTACCCCTTCGTCGTGAAGCTCTGGAAACGCGGCACCCCGCTCGATCAGGCCAAAGAGGTCTTTCGCGGTACGCCATCCGACGTCAGCGCTGGCCCCACAGCCCTCCACGACAGCCAGGGCAACGTCGCCATCCTCCTCGACCGCGGCGTCGACTTCTTCAATCGCGAAGTAGCCCTCTACACTCCCGATGGCCCGAAGAAGATCTCAATTCCTGGAAAATCAGATATCCACGGCATGCTGGACGGCCAGATCGTCCTCGAACTGAACGAAGACTGGAAGCCTGAAGGCAACGCAACTACCTTCAAACAAGGCTCCTTCGTAGCTCTCGATCTCGACGCAGTTAAAAAAGATTCTGTCCACCTCAAGCCCACCGTTATCTTCGCGCCCACAGCAAAAGAGTTCGCGCAGGAAGCAGCCGTAACCAAAAATCACCTTATCCTCACTACACTCGATCAGGTACAAGGCCGGGCTTACGTTTACACTCGCGGTCCGAAAAACGTCTGGACCTCGAAGAAGCTCGATATTCCCGATAATCTCAGCGTTACCATTCAGAGCGTCAATACCTCAGACGACCATTTCTTCCTCCTGACCACTGGCTTCCTTACGCCGTCTTCTCTCCTTCTCGGCGATGCATCCACGACACTGAAACCAGCCAAAACCCTGCCCGCGCAGTTCGACGCCTCCAACCTCGTCGTGGAACAACTGCAAGCCACCTCGACCGACGGCACCAAAGTCCCTTACTTTATCGTCCATCGCAAGGACATCAAGTACGACGGCTCGAACCCGACGTTGATGACGGCTTACGGCGGCTTTCAGGTCTCCGAAACCCCGCGTTATTCCGGAATCGTCGGGAAGCTATGGCTGGAGCGCGGCGGCGTCTATGTCCTCGCCAACATCCGCGGCGGCGGCGAGTTTGGCCCCGCATGGCATGAGGCTGGCCTCAAAACCCATCGGCAGGTCATCTATGACGACTTCGCCTCCGTCGGCAAGGATATGTTCACGCGCAAGATCACCTCTCCCCGCCGCATCGGTATCGTTGGCGGCTCTAACGGGGGTCTGCTCATGGGCGTGGAGTTCACTCAGCACCCGGAGATGTGGAATGCCGTCGTCATTCAGGTCCCGCTCCTCGATATGCTTCGCTTCGAGCACATCGCGGCGGGGGCGTCGTGGGTCGGCGAGTACGGCACGGTCGCCAAACCCGCCGAGCGCCAGTTTCTTGCCTCCATCTCGCCCTACAACCAATTGAAGGCGGATGTAACTTATCCAGAGCCCTTGATCTTCACGACCACCAAGGATGATCGCGTAGGCCCAGTGCATGCGCGCAAATTCGCGGCAAAGATGGAAGAGTTCCACAAGCCGTTCTATTACGATGAGATCGTCGAAGGCGGCCACGCTGCTGGAGCCAACCTCAAAGAACAGGCAAAAACCTGGGCTGAGCAATACACTTACCTGACGCGCAAGCTGATGGACTAAATTCCGCAAATGACGCAGCGATCCACCCTCAAAGCCGCCTCGCCCGTCGAGGCGGTTTCGATCTTAAGCCCTGAACCATGGATTTCTCCGCCGAATAGAATTGAAAGGAATTTCCAATGCCGGAGGTAACTGTTTGAGCGTTCCAGACTCGAAAGTGAACGAGCAAGATGTCTTACCGCTCGTGAAGATTCGAACGTGGGAGCAGTACCCATGGCTGCTGCACGGATTCAGTACACGGGCCGGCGGCGTCTCTTCGGTATACGGCGGGAGCACGCTGAACCTGGGATGGACGAAGGAGGACGATCCCACTCTGGTGGCAGAAAATCGACGACGGTTTATGAGATCGGTTAGCGGAGAGAATCGTGGATCCGTGCTGGTCGGGGTTCGGCAGGTTCATTCCGGAGTCGTACGGATCGTCAAAGCGATCGATGGGCCCCTTGAGGGCCGGCTTCAGACCGCGGAAGGCAAGGCGGTTCTGGAAGGAGATGGACTGGTCACCAATGTGGCGGGAGTCTTGCTGGGAGTGGGGACGGCAGACTGTGTTCCGGTGTTGGTGATTGATGTGGAGAAGCGAGTAGTTGGAGCTTTCCATGCGGGGTGGAGAGGAACAGTGGCGCGGATCGCAGAACGTGGTGTGGCGGAGATGATCGCGGAGTTTGGCTCGCGCCCCGAGGATATCGTTGCGGCGGTTGGGCCGAGTATCGGGCCCTGCTGCTATACGGTCGGCGAAGAGGTGCAGGCGCGTTCGGAGGACAGTTTCATTATTCAGAGCAACTGTTCACGGAAAACCTGAGAACAGGCGGTTGAACCTCTGGGAGGCAAACCGGAGGCAGTTAGTCGATGCCGGAATCGATCCGGAGCGAATCATTGTGGTCGGCGAGTGCACTGCCTGTGCTCACGACGGGAACGGGGACCTGCGTTATTTCTCGCATCGGGGTGAAAATGGGGTTGCGGGGCGCATGCTGAACGTAGTGGGAATCGCACCGTAAGATGGCCGGTATCCGGTCCGGATGAGGGAATTTTGTCTTTTTTCGGTGAATTGTTCCGTTACTGCCCCGTCGGATGTAAGATACTTCAGGGTTTCGCCCTATCTTGATGCTTGCGATAGAGTTCCCGCATCTAATCGGTTGCTGGTTGCCTTGAAGCCCGGGATTTCCAGCCTAACCCCTTTTGGTTTCAACAAAATTTGCGTCCCCGAGCGGGTCTCTGTAAGATACCCCGATTGTAGATATGACAATGAATGTGCCTAGCGTAGCTCCACAACACCTCCGATCCCGTATCGGCAAGATCTGTGTTGCCATCATCGGCTCCACAGCAGCCGAGATGCTTGAGAAAGCGAACGCGGTCGTCAAAGAGACTTCCTTCCTTGAGTTCCGGCTCGACTATCTCGACAAACCACTCCTTGCGCTGCCGAAGCTGAAGCAGTTCTTCACGGACAATACGGCAGCCACCGGTATTGCCACCTGCCGCCGCGCCACGAATGGAGGCAAATTCCCTGGCAATGTCGCAGCCGAGATTGAGATTCTCTCAAAGGCCGCAGCTACAGGGTTTCATCTCGTCGACGTTGAACTCGAATCTGTCGAGGCCATGAAGAAAGGAGAGTTCCAGAAACTTCGCGACACCGGAGTCGCTCTGATCATCAGCCATCATGACTTTGCCGCGACTAAAGATCTCGAAGGTATTTATAAACGTATCGTCCCTTTTCATCCCGACTTCATCAAGATCGTTCCGACGGCGAAGACGCTCTCCGATAATGTGACGCTGATGCGGTTTATCGAGCGTATGGAAGAGCATGCCAACATCATCGGCCTTTGCATGGGAGACGCAGGCATCATCTCGCGTGTTCTCGGCCTGCGTGCGGGCAGCGCCTTTACGTTTGCCGCGGCCAGTTTCGGCGAAGAGACAGGCCCCGGCCAGATTGCGGCGCGAACGTTGATCGAGACGTATCGAATCGATCAGGTGGATGCGGCTACGAAGGTCTACGGCGTCGCGGGCAATCCGATTCGCAGCTCGCTCTCGCCCATCATGATGAACACTGCGTTTCGCCGCGAAACCGTCAATGCTGTCTATCTTGCGCTGCAGGCGACAAAGATCAACGATCTGTTGAAGCTTGTGCATGAGATTCCGATCCAGGGGCTTAGCGTAACGATGCCGCTGAAGCAGGAGATCATGGCACATCTGGAGAAGACCGATCCGCTCTCGGCCAAGATTGGCGCGTGTAATACGGTATTGCGGCAGGATGGCAAGCTTTACGGTTTCAACACAGATGTCTCAGGCATTACCGGGCCGCTTGAGAAGCGCCTGTCGCTGCGCGGCGCAAAGGTGCTGGTGCTTGGTGCCGGTGGTGCGGCGCGGGCTGCGGTCTTCGGGCTCCGCGATAAGGGCGCTGAGGTGTTTATTTTGAATCGAACTTCGGAGACGGCGCAGAAGCTGGCCCGGCAGTCGGGGTCGAAGACGATCAAGAAAGACGCGGTGGCAAAGACTACGTTCGATGCGATCGTCAATGCGACGCCGGTTGGAATGGCGGGGATCAAGGCTAATCCGATTCTGGAGGCAAAGGATCTGAATACGAAGCTCGTCTTCGATCTTGTGTATAACCCATTGGAAACACCTCTGTTACGGTTGGCCCGGCAGAAGGGGATTCCGATCATTACCGGGATTGAGATGTTTGTGCAGCAAGGTGCGCGGCAGTTTGAGATCTTTACAGGGAAGCCCGCTCCGGAAGAAGAGATGCTGCGGGTTGTGATTCATTCCCTGCGGCAGCAGGCGGAGGCCGCTACGGCCCCCGCGGAGGCTCCTGCACCTGCGGCGAAGGCTCCTGCGGCCAGGAAGGCCGCTCCTCCGAAGGCGAAGAAGGCTTCTTAGTCCGGGTAATTAGCAGAAAAAAAATAAAGCCCCGGTGCGAGCCGGGGTTTTGTTGTTTTTGCTGGTGTTTTTGAGGGGATGCTCCGAAAAAGAGGGTGCCAAAACACGGTTTTTTGCGGTCACTAACGCGGTCGTTAAGCGCAAAAACGCGGTTGTTAAGTGTCTGTTTTTCGACGATGAAAATTTTCCTCGATTTTGAACTTTATTTTTCCACAGTTGGAAAGAAAGCCGCCTTTAGGTCGACGGCTTCAGTCAACTGGGTCATTCAATCTGAGATTTTAAGTGCTCTTGCCCTGGGCTGAAGCGATCTTTTCTTCAGCCTGGCGGGTGACGGCGTTGGCTTCGTCGTACTTTTCGCCATCGTCGCCGGCCTCCTGCCAGAGCTTCTCGCCCTCCTGAAGCTCCTGCCGGGCTTCGTTGATGTCGATCTCGTTCGGGTGGAGTGCAGTTTCGGCGAGGATGGTGACGCGCTCGGGGAGGACTTCGACGAAGCCCCAGGCGACGAAGAACTTCTGATCGCCGGAGGTGCCACCATGCAGGCGTACTTCGCCTGCGCCGAGTTCGGCGAGGAGAGGTGCGGCGCCGTAGAGGGTTTCGATGTAGCCGGACCTGGCCGGAAGCTCGACTGCGTCGGCCGTTGCATCGAGCAGGATGCGATCGGGGGTGACGAGGCGGACTGTGAGTTGGCCGGATTGTGGTGTCTCTGCCATGAGTACCTCAGGGGCTAAAGCCCCCTTTATGCCAGTTCTTTGCGGCACGGCTGAAGCCGTACCCTTAACAAAACGCTACACCGTCTGCTTCATCTTCTCTGCGGCGGCGAGGACGTCTTCGATTCCGCCTTTGAGGTAGAAGGCCTGCTCGGGGATGTCATCGTGCTTGCCCTCGATGATCTCCCTGAAGCTGCGCACCGTGTCCGCGATCTTGACGTAGGCTCCGGGGATGCCGGTGAAGATTTCGGCTACGTGGAACGGCTGCGAGAGGAAGCGCTGCACCTTGCGGGCACGGGCTACGGTGATCTTGTCTTCTTCCGAGAGCTCGTCGATGCCGAGGATGGCGATGATGTCCTGCAGGTCCTTGTAGCGCTGCAGAATCTTCTTCACGCCCTGGGCGACGTCGTAGTGCTCCTGGCCGACGACGCGCGGAGCGAGGATGCGCGAGGTCGAGGAGAGCGGGTCTACAGCTGGATAAATTCCCAACTCCGACAAGGGTCGCGAGAGCACGGTTGTCGCGTCAAGGTGAGCGAACGTCGTAGCCGGCGCGGGGTCGGTCAGGTCGTCGGCAGGCACATAGACGGCCTGCACGGAGGTGATGGAGCCCTTCTTGGTGGAGGTGATGCGCTCCTGCAGTTCGCCCATCTCAGTGGCGAGGTTGGGCTGGTAGCCGACGGCTGAAGGCATACGGCCGAGCAGCGTGGAGACCTCAGAGCCGGCCTGGGTGAAGCGGAAGATGTTGTCGATGAAGAGCAGTGTGTCGGCGCCTTCTTCGTCGCGGAAGTGCTCGGCAACGGTGAGGCCTGTAAGAGCGACGCGGAGACGTGCCCCTGGCGGCTCGGTCATCTGGCCGTAGACAAGCGTCGCTTTGCTCTTGGGCAGGTCCTTGAGGTCGATAACGCCGGACTCCTGAAATTCCATCCAGAGGTCGTTGCCCTCGCGGGTGCGCTCGCCTACACCGGCGAAGACGGAGAAGCCGCCGTGCTGGCTGGCGACGTTGTTGATGAGTTCCTGAATGATAACGGTCTTGCCGACGCCCGCGCCGCCGAAGAGGCCGATCTTGCCGCCCTTCAAGAAGGGCTGGATGAGGTCGATGACCTTGATGCCGGTCTCGAACATCTCTTCGCTGGTGGACTGCTCGTCGAAGGCAGGGGCCTGACGGTGGATGGGCAGGTGCACCTTGGCGTTGACGGGGCCGAGTTCGTCGACGGGCTGACCGAGCACGTTGAGCACGCGGCCGAGGGTTTCGCGGCCTACGGGAACGCTGATGCCCGCGCCGGTGTCGATCGCCTTCATGCCGCGGACCATGCCTTCGGTGGCAACCATGGCGATGCAGCGCACGCGGGCTTCCCCCAGGTGCTGCTGTACCTCGACGACGATGTCGAGTGGGGTCGGGACATTGAAGCCTTCGCTGACGATGCGAATGGCCTGGAAGATGGGAGGCATCTTCGACTCTTCGAACTGAATGTCAACGGCCGGGCCGCTGATCGAAATTACTTTTCCAATGTTCTCTGCCATATTTTCTCTGTTTCGATCTTCCTTAATCTAATGCCATGTGTAATTGCATCCATTGAAGATTGCGCATTACTAGCTCCAAGGGTTCTTGTTTCAGATCGATGTGACGGGACCTCAATTTTTCCTTCATCTTTCGATCCCTTCTATCCATATCCGTCAAGATAAAGTAACCGTCTAATGTGGCGGCAATCCATTTGTCTCTCGACGTCCAAGCTGCCTCTACTGCCGCATCTATCTTTCTTTTCGTCTGCAAAGCTCCTGCATCGTATTCTGCATCGCTCATGCGATTGAAGTTCTGCAGAGCGTCGATCTGTGCCAAGGCTGCTCTTCCTGCAATGCGCTCACCCGGCGTAAGCCAATATCTGTTTATTCCATACCAATCGGCGAATCCAATACCTAAGACAACAACTGCAATTCCAAAACCAACAAGAAGCCTTCGTGATGTTCTTTTGCTCCAGATCTCGATCTGCAAAAGCTCACCAATTGTCACTCAACTTGCCCTCGACTGCATACCCCAGGGGCTAAAGCCCCTTTTAATCTTTGTGCCCTTTCGGCACGGCTGAAGCCGTGCCCTTAACAAAACAAACCTGCTTACTCAAAACAATCCTTACAGAGCGGCTGCGCCACTCACAATCTCAATAATCTCCTTGGTAATTGCCGCCTGACGCACACGGTTCATGGTGAGCGAGAGGGCGTCGATCATGTCTCCCGCATTGTTGGTTGCAGAGTCCATCGCGGTCATGCGGGCGGCGTGCTCAGCTGCGACGCTCTCCAACAGTGCATGGAATATCTGCGTCGAAATGTAGCGCGGCATGAGGTGGCGGAACAGCCGATCGGGAGACTGATCGAAGATATAGTCCACGTCTGCCGTTCCAAACTTCTGTGCCTCGGCCTCGACGACGGACTCCTCCAGCACGTTGGCGCTCACACCGGATGACACCGCCGCATGCGCTATGGCTTCCTTCTGCTCTTCGGTCATCTCCTCGGCTGCGGTGATCTCGTGCGAGCCGAGCTTACGGATGGGAAGCAGTTTTTCGACCACGACGCGCTGAGCGATGACCGATTTGAACTCGTTGTAGACAAGGTAGACCGAGTCGATCTCCTTGCGCGAGTAGCGATCAATGATGGAGTGAGCGATGTCGCTGACTTTATCGATATCGAAGTTATGAAGGAGGTCCGCGTGGGTTGCGGTGATCTCGATAGGCTCCGAACGGTGACGCACAATCTCATAGTGCGTTGCCAGTTCGTTGTCATAGTGCTCCGTCTTCTTCTCATAGACGGCCATGGGAAACCTCTTACCTACATGCGCGACGGTCTTGCGGCCGATCAGCTCCATGTCGACCGTCTTCCCCTGCGCAATCCGTTCACGGATGAAAGCCTGGCCAGCTCTGACGATGTTTGAGTTGAATGCACCCGCAAAGCCCTTGTCGCCAGCGACGAAGACAACCAGGACGTTTTTCTCCTCGCGTTCTTCGAGCAGCGGATGCAAGACGTCGCCGGTGTCGTCGCTGTAGGGATCCGTGCGGCGAACGAGGGACTCGAGCACGTTGGTGAGCATCCGCGCATAGGGGCGGGCCTGCATGGCGCGCTCCTGGGCACGACGCAGCTTGGCCGCCGAGACCATCTTCATGGCCTTGGTGATCTGCCGCGTGTTCTTGACACTGCGGATGCGTCTCCGTAGATCGAGTACATTTGCCATTTACTTAGCCGCAGCCGTCTCTTTCTCCTGCTTCTTTTCCGCACGGTCGGCGAGGAAGATTGCCTTGTAATCCTTGATGGCGTCCGTGAGGCGCTTCTTGATGTCGTCGTCGAGTGCCTTCTTGGTGGCGATGTCGGTGAGGATGGACGCGTAGCCCGACTCCAGGGCGGGATAGAAGCCGTCCTCGAAGGCGCGCAGATCCTTGACTTCGACGTCGTCGAGAAGACCGTTGACGCCAGCAAAGAGGATTGCGACCTGCTTCTCGGCGGTAAGTGGCTGGAACTGCGGCTGCTTGAGGAGTTCGGTGAGGCGCTGGCCCCGGTTGAGCTGCTGCTGCGTCACTTTGTCGAGGTCGGAGCCGAACTGCGAGAACGCTGCGAGTTCGCGATACTGCGCGAGGTCAAGCTTCAGCGTTGCTCCAACCTGCTTGGTGGCCTTGATGGCTGCGGAGAAGCCAACGCGCGAGACCGAGAGGCCAACGTTGACGGCTGGACGGACGCCCGAGTTGAAGAGGTCAGTCTCGAGGAAGATCTGGCCGTCGGTGATGGAGATGACATTGGTCGGGATGTAGGCGGAGACGTCGCCGGCCTGAGTCTCGATGATGGGGAGCGCGGTGAGCGAGCCGCCGCCGAGCTTGTTGGAGACCTTGGAGCTTCGTTCTAGCAGACGTGAGTGGAGATAGAAGACGTCGCCGGGGTAGGCTTCGCGGCCTGGTGGACGGCGGAGGAGGAGAGAGATCTCGCGATAGCTGGCGGCGTGCTTGGAGAGGTCGTCGTAGATGACGAGTGCGTGCTTGCCGGAGTCGCGGAAGTACTCGCCCATGGCCGTGGCGGCGAAAGGCGCGATGTATTGCATCGGCGCGGGCTCAGATGCGGTGGCAGCGACGATGATGGTGTAGGCCATCGCGCCGAACTCTTCGAGGGTCTGAACGACCTGGGCGACGGAGCTGCGCTTCTGGCCTACGGCGCAGTAGATGCAGATGAGGTTGTTCTTTGCAGAGTTGATGATCGTGTCGAGCGCAATGGCCGTCTTGCCCGTCTGGCGGTCGCCGATGAGGAGTTCGCGCTGGCCGCGGCCGATGGGGATCATCGTGTCGATGGCCTTGATGCCGGTAGCCATGGGCTCGCGGACGGACTGGCGATCGATGACGCCGGGGGCGAGGCGCTCGACAGGTAGATACTTGTCCGTGTTGATGGGGCCCTTGTCGTCGATGGGCTGGCCAAGTGCGTTGACGACGCGGCCGATCATGCCTTCGCCGACGGGCACAGACATGATTTTGCCGGTGCGTTTGACGGTGTCGCCTTCTTTGATCTCGGTGTAGTCGCCGAGGAGGACGGCGCCGACCTGGTCTTCGTCGAGGTTCATGGCAAGTCCGGCAACGCCATGGGGGAATTCGATGAGTTCGCCGGCCATGACCTTGTCGAGGCCATGGACGCGTGCGATACCGTCGCCGAGGGAGATGACAGTGCCGACTTCGTCGACCTGGATGCGCTGCTCGAAGTTCTCAATCTGCTGGCGAAGCAGTTCGGTTATCTCGTCCACCTTGATCTGTGCCATGTCTTCCTTCTAGTCGATTCGTTCAAATCTGAAAAGTTTTGAGCCGGACGGCGATGCAACTTTACGCGTTCACCAGCTTCTGCTTCAACTGCTGGAACTGGGCCTGGATAGAGCCGTCGTAGACTGTCGATCCGATGCGGACGACAGCGCCTCCCAGCAGAGTTGGGTCTTGATGGTAAGTCGCGTGGATGCGACCTCCGGCGAGCTTCGCAACCTGGGCTTCGAGCTCGGCGCGGTCCTGGTCGTTAAGGGGATGGGCGCTGGTGATCTCGGCTTCAGCGAGGCTGGACTGCTCATCGGCAATCGTGCGGTACTCAGCGATGATCTCGTTTAATTCATGGAGGCGCCGATGGTCCATGATGACGGCGATGAAGTTGCGCACCTGCGGGAACATGCCGATGCGGGCGGCGATCGCGTCGAGGACTTTGAGCTTCTGTCCGGTCGTGATCGAAGGGTTCATCAGAACTTCGCGGAGGTTGTGACTGTCGGCAAGGGTGCCGTTAAAATCGTCGAGTTGCTGCTGGGCCGTGATTATGTCGAGATGCGCAGATGCGGCGACTGAGGCAAAGGCGTGAGCGTAGCGAAGGGAGACTGCGGACATTAGTTGTGTCCCTCCTTCTTGTCGTCGCCCATAAGACGGCGCGCGAAGTTCTGGACGAGGAGGCGATCGGTTTCGGCGGAGACGACGAGCTTACGAGCGGCCTGGTCGATGGCGAGTTCTGCGGCGTACTGACGGATCTGGCGCTGCGCGAGAGCGGTGGCGGCGGAGATCTCCTGCTCGGCAACGGCGAGAATCTTTTGTTTGTCTTCTTCCACGCTGGCTTTGATGCGCCGCTCGTCGTTGGCGGAGTCTTTTTCAACCTGGGCGCGGAAGGCGGCTATCTGCTCGTCGAGTTTGCTGAGGCGATCTTCGACGGCGCTGAGGCGTGCGCTTGCCTCTTCGGTTGCGGTGCGGGCGTCACCAAGATTTTTCTGGATTGAGGAGGTGCGGTTGCGGAAGGTCTTCGGCAGGGTTTTGAGCAAGAACCAGATCACCAGTACAGCGAGGACGAGAAAGTTTCCAACCGTGAAGGCCGTGGCGGCCTGTTCAGGGTTGAGGCCGATCATCGCTCCCAGCTTGCGAACGGATGGAGAGTGGAGATAGGCGTCCTTCTCGTCAATCTCTTGGACCTCTTGCTTGTTGGCTTCAGAAGATTGAGCCTCTGGCGAGCTGAGGTGTCCGCCGCCAGCGTTAGCAGGAGTCTCCTGAGCGCGTGCGTGAGGCACCGGCGCGAGCAGCAACGTGGCCATCAGCAGGCCGGGGAGAAGACGCTTCATCGTCGACTTCGGGGTCGAGAGGTTCACTGGGTCACCTCCGTCGCGCGAATTTCGGCGGGAAGAACGGCCCTGAGAACGCGCGAACTCAGTTCATCGCTCAGGCCTACGATTTTGATGCGTGCCTCCTGAGCGCTCTGTTCAATCTCTTCTTTGGCTCCCTGAACGCGGGCGTGGGCGTGCTTGCGAACGTCAGCGAGGGCTGCTTCGCGCTCCTCGTACCACTGCTTCAGCTTCTGATCGCGAGCCTGAAAGATGGCTGCCTTGGCGGCTTGAAGCTTCTCTTCGTAGGCGGCTGTCTCGGATTCCGCTTTGGCGATGGCTCCTTTGGAGTGTTCAATCGCACCGGAGGTACGTGCACGCCGCTCAGCGAGGACGTGATCGAGCGGGCGCCGGACGAGCATCCCATAGGCCGCCACCAGCAAAATAAACAGGATCATGGTCGGCACAGCGCCGAGCACAAGCCCACCGAGTTCGTTCAGTATCTGGTCCATGGATGGGGTCAGCAGTAGCGGTCTGGAGTCCTGTTGTCAGCCGATTGCACAGCTGGATGGTCGTTCTGGAAGAACGTAGAGACAGTGCGAGGTACAACTTGTTTTAGCAAAGTGATTCACGGAGTGTCAATTGAATCCAAGTCGATAATCGGACGAACGATGCGATCTTCGAACAAAATTCCGCTCTGCAAAAAATTGCCGCTTTTTCCTTATTCACCCTTGGATTTCAGGGGAAAAAGGTCTAAACTAAAGTCACTACCTGGACCCTAATATCTGGGTCACATAGGTCGCGTGACTGGGGACACCACCTCCGCTCCCCTTCAGGCGGCCTATGCAGTTTAAGGCAGCTTTAAGCTGCGGAGTTTATGCTCTCTCCCGGAACCTCCTGTAGCGGTTCAGAAGTGAGGCTGGCCCCCGCGCGGTGAGGTAAGCCAGGTTTCCTTCGAATTTTTTTTCTTCGATGATCGCTCCGGCTTCGAGCGCGGCAAGGATGGCTCCTTCGGATTGCGGCAGACGGAACTTTGTTTCGATCACCGGGTCCGCGACGAGGACGGCGTCGATTGCGTCCAGGAGATTGTCCAGGCCCAGCTTCTTCAGGCCGGAGACGGCGACCCTTCCCGGAGCTCCCAGCTGCGTTCTCTCGGTTTCGGGCAGTAGATCGATCTTGTTGAGGACTTCGATGACCGGCTTCTTCGAGACGTCCAACTCGCCGAGCACCTTCTCGACCTGCGTCTTCTGTTCCTCGAACATCAGGCTGGATGCGTCGCGGACGTGAAGGAGCAGTTCGGCGCGCTCCACCTCTTCAAGAGTTGCGCGAAAGCTGGTGACGAGGGTGTGCGGCAGGTTGCGGATGAAGCCTACCGTGTCTGAAAGCAGAATCTTTCTGCGGGACGGAAGCTGAAGTTGCCTGAGTTTGGGGTCGAGTGTGGCGAACATCTTGCGAGGATTCGAGCACACCCGCTTCCGTAAGCGCATTGAATAATGTGCTCTTGCCTGCGTTGGTGTAGCCGACGAGAGCGACAACGGGAACCGGCACGGCTTCGCGGCGCTGACGTTGCTGACGGCGGATGCGCCGGACGGATTCGAGCTGGTCCTTGATGTGATCGATGCGGAGGTTGATCTTGCGGCGGTCGGTCTCGAGCTGCGTTTCGCCGGGGCCTCGGGTGCCGATGCCGCCGCCGAGCTGGGACATGGCCTTGCCTCGTCCGGCGAGACGCGGGAGCTGGTACTCCAGCTGGGCCAGTTCGACCTGGAGCTGTCCTTCGCGGGTTCGGGCGTGGCGAGCGAAGATGTCGAGGATGAGCTGGGTGCGGTCGATAACGCGGCAGGGCAGCTTTGCGTCGAGATTGCGCAGCTGCGAAGGCGAGAGGTCGTGGTCAAAGAGCACGACGTCGGCCCCGCTCGAGGCGATGACGCCTTCGATCTCTTCGAGCTTGCCGCCTCCAATGAGGGTTGCCGGATCGGGCCGTGGGCGACGCTGGACGAGAGTCGCAGAGACTTCCGCGCCGGCGCTGCGTGCAAGTTCTTCAAACTCGGCGAGCGATGCGTCGAAGTCGAGATCCGCCTGCAGCTTCGACTCGGCCGAAGACTTTTCACTGCCGCCGTGGTCCGATCCAGCCGCGGCCAACACTGCGGCTGAGGCACGCGCAAGGCGAGCCGCAGCAGTGAGCTTACGGCGCTCGCCGGTGAACTCCACGGCAACGAGAACGGCGCGCTCCGCCCGGGGCATGCCGCTTCCGGCAGAACGCACGGCCGCCTGCTGCGCTGCGACCAGACCTCGCCTCACGGCTTTTGCCTTTGTCCCTTTTGTCGTCAACGGCTAACGGCCTTGGGTTCCGTTGGCCTCTTGTACGGCTGCTGCAGCAGGCGCCGAGCTTACCGCCGCCCGCATCTCCGGTTTAGCGTCGAGCCGAATGTCTCCATGCACGCCCGCTCGTCCGCTCACCACCGTCGAGATCGCGTGCTTGAAGATCAGCTGCTCCTGACTGTTGTTCTCCAGCAGTACCGAGTATTTATCGAACGACCGGATCTTTCCTGTCAGCTTGACTCCGCTGACCAGGTAGATCGTGATCGGACTCTTGTCTTTTCGCACTGTGTTGAGAAAAGTATCCTGAATGTTCTGTGCCGGCTTTGATTCCATGGTGCCGATCTCCTTGGTTAAATTCGGTTACCGTGCCCATAAGGTTTTACTGCGCCCCATCAACTCCAGAAGAAAGCTCAGCGGATTCGATTCGCCGAGTCTGGAGCTAAGAATGTCCACGATACGAGCATCTGCAGCAATTATCAACCTTTGGGCCGATATTCTCCGCCGATGTTTCCCGTCGAGAAGATTCCAGACCTGTTAGACGATCCATAAGACAGAACGGGAGACTCGATTCCAGCGGTTGAGCGATATACCATCACAGATGTGCCGATCAAGACACAACCCGTTCCGATGCTTGATTTTTCCCGCCAGTTTTCCAGTCTGCGGCAGGAATTGCTTGGTGCGATCGAGTCCGTTTGTACCTCACAACAATTTATCCTCGGCCCCCAGGTTGCGAGCTTTGAGCAGGCCGCCGCTGCGGCGTGTGAAGTTCCTCATGCCATTGGATGCGCCAGCGGGACGGATGCGATCTGGCTTGCGCTTGCCTCCGCAAATGTCGGGCCGGGCGATGCCGTCGTCACGACGCCCTTTAGTTTCTTCGCGTCCGTCAGCGCGATTCTTCGCTGCGGCGCTCAGCCCCTGCTCGCCGATATCGAGCAGACCACGTTCAACCTCTCGGCTGCGACTACGGATGAGGTGATTCGCTCTCACAAGGGCGCGAAGGTCAAGGCGATTCTGCCTGTGCATCTTTACGGGCAGTGCGCGGACTGGGACGCCTTCACCGAGTTGAAGAGACGGCACGATGTTTTGCTGATTGAAGATGCGGCACAGGCTTTTGGGGCGACGTGGAATGGCGTTCCTGCCGGGGCGCTCGGGGATGCAGCAGCTTTCAGTTTTTATCCAACAAAAAATCTCAGCGCCATGGGCGACGCAGGGCTTGTCACGACAACCTCCACCGAGATCGACGACCACGCCCGCGTCCTGCGCGCTCATGGGATGCGGCGACGGTACTATCACGAAGAAGTCGGGTGGAACTCACGGCTGGATAGCCTGCAGGCTGCGATTCTCGAGGTGAAGCTGCGTTATCTACCGGAGTGGAATCAAAAACGGCGCAATCTGGCCGCCCGGTACGATCAGCTCTTTCATGAGGCGAGGCTGGTTGGCGAGAATGTGAAGGAGGGGGTGGTGCTTCCCTTCACCGATCCGCACGCGGGACATATCTTTCATCAGTATGTGATTCGCGCGCCTCGACGCGATGAGCTTCGGCAATACCTGACGGACCGGCAGATCGGGAGTGAGATTTACTACCCGGTGCCTCTGCATCTGCAGACGAGCCTGGCTAGCCTTGGGTACAAGCTGGGGGATTTTCCGGTGAGTGAAGCAGCAGCGCATGAGGTGCTCGCATTGCCGATGTATCCGGAGCTGTGGGAGGAGGAACAACAGATTGTGGTGGAGGCTGTCGCGAGCTTCTACGCTTAGTTCACGCGTGAATTTCTAGCGCTTCTTTTTTGTTTTGTCAGTGGCTTTTTTCTTTTCAGCGGTGGGTGCAGGGCGGGCTTCGCCTCCTGTTGGCGTGCCCGGTGCGATGACGCGGCGGACATAATTGCCCTCAAGCCGATAGGTCTTCAGGATCGTCTTGCCGGGGACAATGGCTCCGGTGACCGAATCGGGAATGACCGGGCCTGCATCGCCGGCGAGTACTTTGTAGCTGAAGGTTGGTGCAGGTGTTGCTGCCGTGGCTGATTTGCCGTAGGGATCGGGAGCTATCTTGATCGTTACCGGCAGGTAGCCCTGGATGTTTTTGTCGCGGAAGCCGGTTTCGTAGCGGTGCTTCTTTACGCTCCAGGTGAAGACGCGCACCTGGTCGAAGTCGTAGGGCAGGCCGGCTTTGTATGGGCTCATCACCGTGACGTAGATAGGGATATTTTTGTCTTCCTGCTCGGCCTCGGGATCGTAGACCTTGGTAAGCACATAGGCTCCAACGACGCGCTGGCCTTCGGCGTAACGTGTGATCGCGTCGGGAGCGTCGACATCCATCATGCGACTGTAGAGCCAGCCGGTGTCACCTTTGGAGTCGCGGACGAGCCACCAATCTTCCATGGCGGGCGTGACGTCGGGAGTTGCTGTGGGTTTCGCGCCTTTGGTATCAGCGGGAACGGGTTTGGCTACGCGTGTTCCTGGCGGAAGAGGTTTCAGCAGCGTCGCGCGAGAGAGAAGAGTGAGTTTTTCTCCCTCGGCGAGGCGATAGAACTTCTCCGTATCGCGCCCAGGCTTGATGTGCATGTAGACTTCGTCGCGCACGACGCCGGAGGCTACGGTTGGGTCGGACTTATGCTGCTGCTTCAGTTCGTCGAATTGATTGAAGACATCCTGGGTTGCGACCTGTTTCTCGTCAATCCAGCCTGTCTCTCCCTTTTCTGTCTGGACGCGCACGTAGCGGCGACCGTGCTCCAGCACTTCGAGTTTGTCGCCGTTCCCTACTGTCGCCGTACGGTTTGAGACGGCCGCTACACGGTCACGCAGGAAGGTCTGCTTGGCAGTGACGTAGACGTATTGCGCTTCGGGTTTCGGACGCAGCTTCGAGCAGCCGCCGAATCCGATCGTCACCGCTGTCAACAGAACCGGAGTCGCAAATTGCGAGATCCGGCGCCACACGACTTTTCGAGAAGAAGAAAAAATAACTGAAAAACTCCCTACACACACCACTCCTTCCATACTACTGGCGAAGGAGAAAAATTCTGTGAAGGCCCAGTTCAATTCGATGCGGACTAATCAAAGGAGTATCGGTCTCTAGTGCGTCAGCGCGAGGGCCACTGCGCCCGCGGGATCGGTGCCTGTGGCTATGCTGGTGGCAGGATTGAGCTTGCCGGGCGTAGCGATATCGAAGCTGTACATGGTCAGATCGGGGCTGCCGTTAGTTGCTACAGCTAAAAGGTACTTGCCGGTTTTGTCGATGCCGAGGGATTGCACGACCGATCCGCTTGTATACGGAGACCCGGGAAGTTCCTTGAGAGACAACGCCAAGGCAGTGGTGCCGGCAACGATCGTGTAGCCGGAGATGGTTCCGTCGGTACGGTTTGCCGCGTAGGCGTAGGTTCCTGTGGAATCGAGGACTATGGAAAAGGTTCCACTGCCTGCCGCAAATGGCGTGCCGGTGACAGGAGTCAGCGCTCCGCCGGAACCGATGCTGAAGACGGCGACACCTCCTTTGGTTCCGCTGCGGGCGATGTAGAGATAGCTGCTGCTGGCGTTAATGGCGAGGCCGTAGTCGCCGGTGGCCACGTCTCCTGTAGCGAGATATTGACTGCTCGCCGCGACGCCGGTGGTCGTGTTGAAGGTAAAGGCGACGTCGCCGCCGGTGCCGAGTGCGGCGAAGATCAGTGTGCCGTCGGCGGAGATGCGCAGGTCGCTGGGCTGCCAGGTTCCGGACTGGATGGCATACGTTGCGGGCTTGGTGATGGAGGTCAAGGCTCCCGTCGTGTAGTTGATCTGAAAGATATCGAGCTGCTGGGTGGTGCCGTCGAGGACGATGAGCCATTGCCCGTCAGGCGAGACGGTCATTTCCTCTGCGAAGACGCCTGCCGGCTGTGAACCGGTGGCCGGTGCGGTGATGGATCCGTTGGAGTTGATGAAGTAGACGAAGACGCCGGTTGCCGATCCGACATAGAGCAAGGTGTTGTTTGGTGTGACCACCATCGAGATCGGCTTATACGCTACCGTCAGTGGAGAGCCGGAGACGGCAGTGAGAGTTCCGGTTCCAATGGCGAGTCCGCCGATCGATCCCGCAGCCTGGTTCGCGACATACACCTGGTTGGAAGTGCTGTTTCCGCCGCCTCCGTTGTTGACCGGAGGAAAGAAGCCGTCACAACCGGTAAAGACCGGCAGCACGGCTGCGATCGCAATTCCCACCCAACGTTGCACGCTTCTTCCTGGTCCCGTCACGTTGACTTCTCTCCTCGCATCTCCGTGCTTCAAGACTAATCGGTTCCTCTATAATCGGCATAATGTACGCATCGAAACTCCTGCGATGCCTCGGCACGGTCGCGCTTGCAGGCACTCTCTCTCTTTTCTCAACGGCATACGGACAAAAATCCCACTCGTTCGACGCAGCAGCGGGACAAACGGCTACGCTAGAACGCGAAGTTCACGCAGATATGAACTTTCTCGCCGACGATGAGATGCACGGCCGCGGCTCTGCGACTCGCGACGAACATATTGCCGCCCTTTTCGTCGCTGCACAGTTCCAGTCGCTTGGTCTTGAGGCGGGTGGGGAGAATGGCACGTTTCTCCAGAAGACCACGCTACCGGATCCGCTGCCCGCGAGGATTCAGCAGCGGCTCTCGAAGTTTCAGGATGTTCCGCGCAAGGAGACGTGGAACGCTATCGGCATTCTGCGCGGAAGCACCTTACCCAACGAGGTCATCCTTCTGACCGCGCATCTCGACCATCTCGGCATCGGTCCGGCGAACGCGGCGGGAGACACCAACTACAACGGCGCCGACGACGATGCCTCCGGCACAACGGCGGTTCTAGCGCTGGCACATATTCTCGCCACGGGGCCTCGTCCGAAGCGCACGATCGTCTTCGCCTGCTTCGGCTCTGAGGAGCTTGGCGGCTTCGGCAATCACGCCTTTCTTGCGCATCCGCCGGTTCCGCTTGCCAACATTGTTGCGAATCTTGAGTTTGAGATGATCGGCCGCCCGGACTCCGCTGTTCCCGCAGGCACGCTCTGGCTCACAGGATTCGAGCGATCCAACCTCGGACCTGAACTGGCGAAACACGGTGCGCACCTTGTGAACGATCCGCATCCTGGGCAGCAGTTCTTCCGGCGCTCGGATAACTATGCGCTGGCGCTGCAGGGTATCGTCGCGCACACCGTCTCCAGCTATGGCCTGCATAAGGACTATCACCAGCCAAGCGACGAGATCAGCACCATCGACTTCGCTCACATGACAAATGCCATTGCGTCCATGGTTGGTCCCATACGCTGGCTCGCTGATTCGAACTGGAAGCCGGAGTGGAATCCAGGTGGAAAGCCTGAGATGGGACCGTCAACTGGTCCAAGACCACCGGCGTCCATGCAACCTCAATCGCAATAGTCACACCGCCGGATTTTCCAAAATCTTCGCCGCAGGTCAAGTCGTGAGCTGCGCGGACACGGATGCGGGGCGGAGATGGGCCATCGAGGCCAACAGAGGAAGAGCGGCTGGAGAACACGCCCGAAACATCGCGTGATCATCCGCGATTCCCCGGTACTCAAGCGGCCACCCGCTGTCCTCAAAGATTTGCTCAAATGCCGATGAGTTTCTGGCGTAGTCGTGAAGCTCTCCGACGATGTAGACGGGTCTCTGCTCCGACGGGACAAAAGCCTTGAGAACTTCCATTTCCATGCCTTCAATGTCGAGTTTGATTAGAATGCGTTTGGCCGCCGAATCTCCGATCGCGTCATTCAGGGTAAAGACCGGAACGTCCACGACGCTGACGTACGGCTTGTCCGGTTCGAAGCTGCTGTCGATCGCGTCGCGACAATAGAAGGGGATGGAGCGGCGAGATCCGCCGAGGCAGCCTGCAAGCGTCCTCACCTCCAAACGATTGAGCTTTATATGCCGGGCAATCTGTTCGAGATTTCGCGGTAACGGTTCGCAGATCACAAACTCGGCGGGGGAGCCGTTCATGGCAACGGTGCCTGCCGTGGCTCGCAAGGTAAACAGACCTATGTTTCCGCCTGCGTCGATCACAAGATCGGGACGAAAGGCGAGATCGAGATCGTAGGCGTCCCGCACGACGAGTTCGAAGATGCTTTGCAGATCGCTCTGCAGATCGGACAGGCGAACGAAGCACTGGGTGTCGCGGCCATAACAACGGTAGCGAAGACGAACCTGTCCATCCCTGATGAACGGACGCAACGCTGTCAGGAACAGAGTACGCAACTTCGGACGGGACGAGGCTGCCGCAATAAGGAGAAGCTTGCCACTGCTTGGGAGGGAGCCCATGCTAAGAATGCTGCCGACGTTCTCAAAAGCCATGCACACACACCTGAGGAGGGAGAGGGTGAGCGAATCTGTTGCAAGCATATAACGCAGACGAGCCAATTCGTTCAAAATTGCAGACCGAGTTAACAGGTCCAGGCGTCGTTCAGGTTTAGCGGGGTTTAGTTGGGCCGTTCATTCTTGCCGAACCGTGAATCGAGGGGCTTTCGGCCGGCAAAGCCCTCCTCTTCGGTGTGCCAGTGCGTGATCGCCGGCTCACCCAGCTTCCAGCACAGGAGAATGGCCTTGCCATCGAGCATCGAAGGAAAGTCGAGCAAGCCCTCCTCCAAATCCTTCACCTGAACGCCGATCAAGTCGATCTCCTTCAGGATGTCGTTCGCTTCCTGGACGGCCTTGTCGCGCTCGGCACGGCGTCTTGCTGCTGCAGTCACATCAACCATCATGCCTCCGGAGAGAAAGATCCGCTGGCTCAGCTCCTGCATCTCATGTTCCACCGCGGCGATGCGGGTTCCGGCAGCCTGCGCTTTGCGCAACAACGTTTCCACCACCGGCAACAGCGTCTGCGCCTCACTCAACGTAAAGATCTTGCTCAAACCTTGATCTCCAGCATGCGGTCGAGCGCTACGCGCGCCCATTGCTTCACATCATCCTCCACTTTAATACGATTGACCACACGTCCTTCGACGAGGTTTTCCAGAGCCCACGCGAGGTGCTGCGGCGAGATGCGATACATCGTCGTGCACAGGCAACCGGCATCGTCGAGTGTGATGACGCGCTTGCCGAGAGGAGCAAATCTCCTGGTCAGCCGATTGACGAGATGAATCTCGGTGCCCACGGCGAAGCTCGTACCCTCAGGAGCCTTCTCGATGACTTCGATGATCCGCTCGGTCGAGCCGATCGCGTCGGCCTTCTGACAGACCTCCCAGCGGCACTCCGGATGCACGATGACCTGCATTTCGGGATGCTCGCGGCGCACGCGATCGACGTGCTCGGGCAGAAAACGCTGATGCACGGAGCAGTGTCCCTTCCACAGGATCACTTTTGCGGACTTGCAGCCGGTCGGGGCTTACGCCGCCATTAATTTGATACGGGTCCCAGACGACCATCTCGCTTTGAGGAATCCCCATCGCAAAGGCTGTGTTGCGTCCGAGGTGCTGGTCGGGGAGGAAGAGAATTTTTTCTCCGCGGGCGAACGCCCACTCGAAGGCTGCGCGGGCGTTCGACGAGGTGCAGACCAGGCCGCCGTGTCTCCCGCAGAAGCCTTTGATTGCCGCAGCGGAGTTCATGTAGGTCAGAGGAATCAATCCGCCGGAAGATGCGTCGGTCAACCCGGCGCGCACGAGCGAATCCCAGCAATCTTCGACCTGGCCGATCTCGGCCATGTCGGCCATCGAGCAGCCTGCGTTCAGGTCCGGCAGAATCACCTGTTGCCATGGGCGGCCAAGGACGTCGGCGGTCTCCGCCATAAAGTGCACGCCGCAGAAGATCATGTACTTCGCGTCGGTCCCTGCTGCAATCTTCGAGAGCTTGTAACTGTCGCCAGTGACGTCGGCAAACCGAATCACCTCATCGCGCTGGTAGTGATGGCCCAGCAGAACGACGTCGGTTCCCAGTTTGGCGCGAGCCGCGGCGATGCGTGCGTCCATGGTGTGGTCGGGTTGCGCAAGATAGTTGTCCAGCGAGCAGGTTTCTGCGACATTCTCCGCAACGGCTTCAGCCGAAGCGATCTCCAATAGTCCGTTCAAGGTACTCCGCCTTCAGTCTCACCGAGGCCAACTGGCGCCGGCGCAATGCCTGCACTGTTGTGTCGCCTCTGAGACGGGGATGTTGAAAGCACAATGCTCGAGTTGCAGCAGATTCACTGTTCCGGCTCGTCTTGGAGCCTTCACCCAATCCGCGGGGATGTTGCAACTCCTGTCACCTTACTCACGGCCGCGATGGCCGCTCGTATTTACTTATTAGACGCAATGCGTATTCGGGCGATGCGTTTTTCCAGCAATTTCTTCCGCAGGGCATGTTGTCCTGCTTTCAGTATTTTACAACAATGAGGAAATCCTTCATCCATTTGTTCGTCTACCACGTAAGCCGTATCATGGGACTGACTTATGCCTAGCTTTCAGGACAGTGCCATCCTCATCTTCCTCGCCCTGCTGCTCTTCGGGCCGAAGAAGCTGCCAGAACTTGCGCGCCAGCTGGGCAAGCTGATGGCCGAGTTCCGCCGCGCCTCGAACGAGTTCCGTATGCAGATGGAGGAAGAGCTGCGCATCGCCGACCAGGAGGAGCAGCGCAAGAAGATTGCTGCGATGGAAGCTGCAGCTCCCGCTACTCCGGCGATCACCGATGGAACGGAGAACACCGTCGCTCCCGAGTTCCTCGTAGGTCATCCGCACGAACAGCCCCAGACGGAACCCCAGACTGAACCGCAGACGGAACCCGCTTCCGAGACGCTCCCCATCGCAACCTCCGGCGAACTGAATCTGATGCCGCCTGAGACCGGTCTTCCGGTCAGCAACTCGGCGCTCTCTCCGGTGCTTGACTCCATTCCTCACGACCCAGATCCAGAAAGTGCTTCGGTTGAAGTATCCAGCGAGGCCGTGCAGCGTGGCTGATCTGGACCCGATCGACAAGGCGCGCAAAGCCGTAACCGAACGAGCCGAACTCCCGGGCATGAGCCTGATGGAGCATCTCACCGAGCTCCGCAAGAGGCTCATCCACTCCTGCTACTACCTCATCGGCGGATTTGGCCTCGCCTACGCCTTCCACGTGCGGCTCTACAACTACATCATGGCGCCGTACACTGCACTCGGGCTCGGTGGCCTCAGCATCCTTCACCCGACCGACGCGCTCAATCTCTACCTGAAGACATCGTTCGTTCTTGGCGCGATCTTTGCCAGCCCCTTCATCCTTTATCAGGTGTGGCTGTTCATCGCTCCAGGGATGTACATGCACGAGAAAAAGTACGTCGTGCCGTTCATGTCCGCGACCATCTTTCTCTTTCTCGCGGGAGCCTGGTTCGGCTACTACTGGGTGCTCCCCAAGGCGATGGTGGTGCTCATCCTCGACTTCGGCAAGCAGTTCCACCCCATCATTACCACCGAGGACTACACCAGCTTCTTCCTCGCCGTAATCCTTGGGCTTGGGGTCACCTTTGAACTGCCGATCCTTATCTTCTTCCTCTCACTCTTCGGAATCGTCGACAGCAAATTTCTCCTCAAGCACATCCGCTATGCGATCCTCGCGATCTTTCTTATTGCCGCCATCATCTGCCCCACGCCCGACCCGATCGGCATGTGCCTTTTTGCCATCGCCGATGCTGGTCCTCTATATGATCGGCGTAGGCGTTGCGTTTGTCGTCCACCCGGACCGCCGCAAATCCAGGGAGGCAAAGAAAGCCGCATGATCTTTCAGGCAAAGAAGATTTCTTTGGCGTTGATAATTTTCGCGCTCACGGCTGCAACCGCGAAGGCGCAGCATGGCGCTTCAAGCGGGCCGCACTTCAGTGGACAGGCTGCCTACACGCTCACCGCGCAGTTTCTTAAGGTCGCTCCCAAGCGATTCAACGGTTCGCCCGGCCATCTCAGGGCAGAGGAGTTCATCAAGGAGCACTTCGCCGCTGAAGCCGCTAAGGGTAACTTCGAGACCGATACCTTCACCGCGAGCACGCCCGCCGGCCTGCAGACGATGCACAACTACATCGTCAAATTTCCCGGCAAGAAAGACGGCATCATCGTTCTCGTCAGCCACTACGAGACGAACTACCCTCTGCGCGACATCGAGTTCTACGGAGCCAATGACGGAGCTGCGACGACAGCTCTACTGATTGAGATCGGCAACGTCCTCCGGGCTCATCCGCCGGAAGGTTACTCGGTCTGGCTTGTCTTTGACGACGGCGAGGAAGCCGTGAAGGACTGGACGCAAAACCCGTCCAGGACTCCTCTACGGCACGCGCCACCTCGCCGCGAAATGGTCAACGACGGAACTCTGACAAGATCAAGGCTCTCCTTGTCGCCGACATGATCGCTGACAAGGACCTCAACATCGACCACGTCGACAACTCCACTCCGTGGCTGCTCGATCCGCTGAAGCTCGCGGCGAAGAACACCGGCCACTCCGCCAACATCTTCAAGTACAGCGAGGCCGAGGAGGACGACCATCTTCCCTTCGCCCAGCGCGGCGTGCCCGTGCTCGACGTCATCGACGCCCACTACGGTCCTTCGACCAACGCGACCCCCGACGGCTACCACCACACCGCGCAGGACACGCTCGACAAGATCAGCGCCCACTCGCTGCAGATCTCCGGCGACATCCTGCTCGAACTCATCCGCTTAATCAACCAGCGCCCGTGAAGCCGTAGACAACTTCCGCGCGCGACCTCAATTCAGCGAACGAAAATCTCACCAAACGAAGGTTGTCTTGTGCGGGCTTCTACTTCGTGCAGACATGACCGTGATCGGCGTGCGCGCCTTTGGCCTTGGCATCCGCCTCGGACATATAGGCTCCCTCTTTGGTCTTACCGTAGTAGGTTGAACCGTAGCAGTGGTAGACGTTACTGGGGGTATTGACCCAGACTAGGCCAGGGCCGCCGCCAGGCTGTTGCGCCATAGACGCAGCTTTGGAGGATGGAGAGGACTTCGGCGTTGCCGGGGCGGCTGCAGGAGCCGGGGACGCGGCTGGAGTCGCAGGAACTACGGCCTTCGGAGCCGCAGGGGCTGGAGCAGTTGCAGGAGTCGCAGGAACCGTTGGTGCCGTGGGTGCCGTCGCATACCACTCCTTCACTCCCTGATGCCCGTGGCAGGCCCCCTGTTTGCTGGCCGCCGTTGAATAAGTGCCGTCTTTACATTGTCCCGTAGCCCCAGCGGGCGCCTGCGCCATCCCACACTGCACAGCAAAAAGCCCTGCCACAACCGCCATCCAACGAATCGCTGTCTTCATAAACTCCCCGATCAGATTTTGGATTCCCTGAGCCCGATTCAATACATTCGGATACCGCCAAATCCTACCTCTCCTGCAATTTCGTGTCATTCGGGGGTGCAGCGAATTTCTGCCCGATGACCCAAACGAGCCACTTGGTGATGCCTTTGAGGGATGGATGTGGATAAATCGCTCAACCTACTCTCATTCTTGCCGATGGAGGTAAATATGCAAACAGCGTTCCCATCTTTTCAGTCGAAATTCAAGAGCCTCAACCCCAGCGCCTTCAACGAAGACCGCCCGAACGGCTTCTTCCACAACCATTCCTTAGGTGAGGTTGTTCGGAGCCTCTTTTTCTCGTCGATCCTCTGGCTGGTGCTTGCGATCGCGCTCTATGGCGTTTATTCGATGGTCGTCGGCAACGTCTAGTCCTCAGGCTGCCGCGGCGCATCTTCCCTCCGGACGCTCCCCTCGTCCCCACGCGCCCATCGCGGCCAGGTTCGTACATTCAGACCTCCCGCGCTGTAGCATCCAAAAGAGATGCCCGGCGCAACCCCGATCAGCTACTGGATAGGTTTCCACGTCTTCGTCCTCATTCTTCTGGGGATGGAGCTTCTCTACGCGCGTAGACAGGGCCCAGGCAAAACACAGGCCACCTCCATTGTCGCGACCATTCTTTGGATCAGCGCCGCTCTGGCCTTCGCTCTCTTCGTCTTCCGCACCATGGGCGGCGAAAGCACTACGCAGTACCTCGCCGGGTATGCGATCGAGCAATCGCTTTCGATCGACAACCTCTTCGTCTTCCTTATCCTCTTTCGAGTCTTCAACATCGAGCCTGTCCGCCAACCCAAAGTTCTTTTCTGGGGGGTTCTCGGCGCCATCCTGATGCGCGGAGCCTTCATCATTGCAGGTCTCGCACTTCTTGCCCGGTTTGAATGGATCACTTATGCCTTTGCGACGATTTTGCTTGTAGGCGCCATCCGGCTCGTTCTGCCCTCCTCGCACACGCAGGAGACCACACCCCGCTGGATCCGATGGGTCGCTCGCATTCATCCTGTCAGCCTGCGTCAGGACAGGTTTTTCGTTCGCGAAGACGGCCGCACCATGGTCACGGTTCTGTTCCTTGCACTGCTGGCCATCGAAGCCACAGACGTCGTCTTCGCGCTCGATTCCATCCCCGCGGTCCTCTCCATCACGCGCCATCTCTTCCTGGCCTATACCTCTAACATCATGGCGGTCATGGGGCTGCGCTCGCTTTACTTCCTGCTCGCACACCTTCTGGAAAAGCTCCGCTTCCTCCACTATGGTCTGGCTGTGGTTCTCGGCTTTGCTGCCTTCAAGATGCTATTCGCTCACTGGCTCGACATCGGGCCAATAACGTCGCTGATCGTCATCGTCGCGGTTCTTTCGCTAACGATCCTGCTCTCTCTCGTTCTTGCGAAGAAAACACCTGTAAACTGAAAAGCCACTCAAGGGAGGAGTTCCATGAAGTGGTACAACTACCTCGCCTGCTTCTTCGCCGGAGTCTTTCTGATCCACGTAGTTCCGCATGTATTAAACGGCGTAACTCTAACGAATGTTCTGGGTATCCTGGTGAGCCTCGGAGGCGGAGGCCTGCTGCTCTGGGCTGGCAGATTCTCCTTTCGGAACCTATGGGCCGTCGCTCTCGTGCTGGCCGGTATGGGTTCCGTGTTCCTCTTCCTCGCCATCCATCCGCATCATGGTTGATGTCTAAGCGACGAACGATAGACTTCCCCGCCGCATCTCCGAGTGCTTAGCCACCGAATCATGCAGCGGAAAGTCGTTGCGATAATGCGCCCCGCGGCTCTCCTCGCGCCCCAGTGCCGCGGCTACTATCAGCCCCGCCACGGAATGCAGATTTCTCGCCTCGACCGCACGCCGAAACATTCCTCGCGGCATCGTCACGGCAAGCGCATCCAATTCACGCTGAGCCTCACGCAACCCACTCTCATCCCGCAACAAGCCCGCATACTTCCACATCAATGCGCGCAGCTCGGCTATCCATTTTTCGGTGGCAACCTCAGTCGTCGTTCCATCGGGTACGGCAGGCGGAATCGCGTCTGTTCCCTCTTCTCTGCTGCCTGATCCCTTTTCTGCGACCATCGTCTCCGCCGCGAGCGCTCCAAACACCAGTCCCTCGAGCAGCGAGTTGCTCGCCAGCCGGTTCGCGCCATGAACGCCTGTACATGCTGCCTCGCCCGCTGCATAAAGTCCCGACAAGGAAGTCCGTCCCTCGACATCCGTCTTCACGCCGCCCATCAGGTAATGCGCCGCCGGCCGAACGGGGATCAGATCGCGCCCAAGCTCCAGGTGATACTTCGCAAGAAACGCCGAGATTCCCGGAAACCGCGCGTGCAGATCCTTCTTCACATGCCGCATGTCGAGATACACCGGCCCATCCATCCCCTCGCGCGTGATCGCCCGCGCAACCACATCGCGCGGAGCGAGTTCCAGCAGCGGATGATACCGCTCCATGAACCGCTCGCCTTTTGCATTGACGAGGTACGCGCCCTCCCCACGCAGCGCCTCACTCAACAAAAATCGTGGAGCGTCCGGAGCTGAAAAAGCCGTCGGATGAAACTGGTAGAACTCCATGTCGCAGACCGCCGCACCGGCGCGATAGGCCATCGCAATCCCATCGCCCGTCGCCACAGCAGGATTTGTCGTATCGCTGTAAACCTGCCCGGCACCGCCGCTCGCCAGCAGCACGGCATCGGCTCGCACCGCACGCAAGCCTCCTTCGCCATCGAGCAGCGTCGCCCCAACAACGCACCCCTCCTCAACGAGCAGATCCACACTCGTCGTCCACTCCATCAACTCAATCCGTCCACCCTCCGCGGCCATCTCGCGCACATGCCGCAGCAACGACACCGCGATCTCGCGCCCAGTCGCGTCCCCGTTCGCATGAAGAATCCGCGACAGGCTATGCGCACCCTCGCGCGTCCGCAACAACTCGCCAGCTTCACCCTGGCCATTGGTTTCGCGATCGAACGCTGTCCCCCACTTGAGTAGTTCCTCCACGCGCCTGGGTCCCTGCTCGACCAGTACGGCAGCAGCCTCACGATTCACAAGTCCGTCTCCCGCCGCCACTGTGTCCTTCAGATGGAGCGCAACATCCTCGTCGCCACCCATCGCCACCGCGATCCCACCCTGCGCGTAGGCTGTATTCGACTCGGCCAGTTCCTCCTTCGTCACTACCAGCACCGATCCCGCATCTGCCAGGCGAATCGCCGCACTCAACCCTGCAATGCCCGCACCTATTATCAGAAAATCAACTCGACCCATCTCTAAATGCTACTTGAGTTGTCAGTTGTCTGTTGTCTGTTTGCGGGCCAGGTCCGTCCTCCTCGTCTTCACGAAGAACCGAGAACGGACAACTCACAACTTCTCCGTGCGTTACCATCGAAATACCGTGCCAGTCATCGCTGTCAAAACGCCTTCAGCAAATTACGACGTCACCATCGGCGCCGATCTTCTCCGCACACTGCACCCGCGATTGAAAAAAATCAGCAGAGGCAAGCCCTTTCGCCCTTTCGTCGTCACTTCTCCTGAGATCTGGGCGCTGTGGTCGAAAAAATTCCTCGCATCGTTCCCCAAAAGTGAAAAAGACTCGCCGACGGTCCTCTTTCTCCCCAGCGGCGAACGACACAAACGCCTCGCCAGCGTCGAATCGCTCGCCGAACAACTTTCGCGCGCAGGAGCCGACCGCGACGCGCTCCTCCTGGCCTTCGGTGGCGGCGTCCTCGGAGACATCACCGGCTTCCTCGCAGCTATCTACATGCGCGGTGTCCGCTACGTGCAGATTCCTACCACTCTCCTTGCGCAGGTCGACTCTTCGATCGGCGGAAAGACCGGCGTCAACCTCGCCGCTGGAAAAAATCTAATCGGCAGCTTTCACCATCCGCAAGCCGTCTTTGCCGACACAAACCTTCTTGGCACTTTGCCACCCGCGGAGCTCCGCGCTGGACTGCAGGAGTCCATCAAAGCCGGCGTCATCTATGATGCAAAGCTCTTTCGCTACATGGAGCAAAGCGCCGATGCCATCCTCGCCGGCGACCCCGCCGCTCTCATTCGCGTTGTCACAGCATCTGTGCGCGTCAAAGCCGACGTGGTCAGCAAAGACGAGCGAGAATCCGGCCTGCGCATGATTCTCAACTTCGGCCATACGATCGGCCATGCCATCGAAGCTGCTACGAACTACAAGCAACTTCTTCATGGCGAAGCGGTCGCATGGGGCATGATCGCCGCCCTCAACGTTGCTCACAACCGCGGCACCCTGACGGAAAAAGATACCAATCGCGTTACAAATATCATTTTCCGCTACGGCCCGTTGCCGGAATTCAAAGCTGCCGCAGAAAAGGTCGTCGCCCTCACTGCGCGCGATAAGAAAAATCGCAGCGGCACCCGTTCCTTCGTCTTGCTGACAGCTATCGGTAAGACCGAAATCGTCCGCGACGTCACCAACGTTGAACTTCTTGTTGCTACCGAAGCCATGCTCAACCTCATGCGCGGGAATGTCGCGCTGTCAGCAAAGAAACAAGCTTCATGAGAACAGAACAGACCAAACCCGAGCACGAGATGTCGACCGGCGCCCTCCCAGCCGGTGCGACCAGCGAACAAACCGCGGCCGCGAACGTCCAGCAAATGTTCGACACGATTGCTCCTACGTACGACCGCGCCAATCACCTCCTCTCCGTGGGTATCGATCACTCGTGGTGGACACGTACTGCGCACGTCTTCCGCCCCATCCTCCAACACCCCGAGACAGTCGCGCTCGACCTTTGCTGCGGAACGGGAGACATGACGATGGCCCTGCTCAAGCATCGTCCTAACGGCCCCGGCACAGCCCCTATCCTCGCCATCGACTTCTCCCATCAGATGCTCTCTCTCGGACAGAAAAAATTTGCCGGCCAAAATATTTTCCCCATCGAAGCCGACGCCCTCCACCTGCCGCTCGCCGACGCCTCCGTCGACCTCGTCACCTCCGCCTTCGGCTTTCGCAACCTCGCCAACTATGAAGAAGGACTCGCCGAGATTCTTCGCGTCCTGGGTCCCGGCGGCCAGCTTGGGATTCTTGAGTGCAACCAGCCCGAAGGCCTCACGGGCGCAATCTATAACGTCTACTTCAAATCCATTCTGCCAAAACTCGGTGGACTCATCACCGGCAACCAGTGCGCCTACAGCTATCTCAACTCCTCCGTCTATCGCTTCCCTCGCCCGCCGCGCATGATCGAGCTGCTCCGCAAAGCCGGGTTCGCCAACCCCACCTGGACCAGCTACACCTTCGGAGCGGTCGGGCTCTACTACGCCACCAAGTCTTAGCCAATGGTGATAGCTGACAGCTCACAGGCTCCTGTACCATCTCTCCCATGAGTCATACGGCCACGCCCGAGCAAGCCTCCCCCTCGCATAAGGCCAAACGTTCCGCCGCACTCTTTTCCGTCTTCGCCGCTCTCTGCGTCACGGTTTTCAAGCTCGTTACCGGCCTCCTGACCGGATCGCTCGGCATGTTCTCCGAGGCTGCGCACTCCGGCATCGACCTCATCGCCTCAGCGATCACCCTCTTCTCTGTTCAGGTCTCCGACCGCCCCGCAGACGCCAGCCACACCTACGGCCATGGCAAGGTGGAGAGCCTCTCCGCCGCCATCGAAACAGTTCTCATGCTCGGTTCCTGCATCTGGATCCTTACTGAGGCTGTCCGCCGTATCTTCTTCCGCGAGCATCTCGCCCTCAAATTCTCCATCTGGCCCTTCGTCGCCCTTCTGCTGTCCATCACCGTCGACTTCACCCGCTCGCGCAAGCTTCACCGCATCGCCGCCGACACCCGCAGCGAAGCCCTCGAAGCCGATGCCATTCACTTCGGCACGGATATCTGGTCCTCGCTCGCTGTTCTTATCGGCCTTGTGGCGTCCTATGCTGGCGCACACTGGCAAATTCCTCAACTTGAACTCGCTGACCCTATCGCCGCCATCCTCGTCGCCGGCATCATCCTCTACGTCACCTGGAGCCTTGCGCGCCGCACCATCGACGCGCTCACCGACGCAACTCCGCCTGAGGCCCGCGCCCAGAACCGCCAGCTCATCCGCGAACTCACTTCGATCGATGGCGTTCTCTCTGTCGATCGCGTCCGCACCCGCAGGTCCGGTCCCAGCTACTTCGCCGACGTCACTCTCGGAATGCCCCGCAACCTCACCTTCCAGCGCTCGGAGCAGATCACTGCCGCTGCTACCGCCGCCGTCCAGCGTCATCTCCCTGGAGCCGACGTCGTGGTCCACTCCGTCCCAACTGCCTCCGTCGCCGAAAGCATCCACGATCGCATCCGGGCCGTTGCTACGCGCTCCAACCTCAACATTCACGACGTCACTGTGCAGGAGTTCAACCATCAGCTTCACGCAGAACAGCACCTCGAGGTCGACGAGACCATGTCCCTCGCCGCCGCGCACGCCCTCGTCACCCAACTTGAAAGCGACATCCGCCGCGAGATCCCTGAAGTCTCTTCCATTCTTACCCACATCGAAAGCGAGCCCGCCACGATCGAACGCCCCGCCTCGCTCGAACGTGACCGCCAGCTCGAAGTTCGCCTCCGCCGCGTCGCCGCGGCCTTCCCGGAGATCCTCGATATCCACGAGGTCCTCGTCACACGCATTCATGACCGCATCCAGGTCAGTTGCCACTCCACCCTGCCTGACGACCTGCCGATGTCGCGAGTCCACGAGATTATTACGGCGCTCGAAAACGCCTTCAAACTCGACTGTCCTGAGGCCAACCGCCTCCTCATCCACCCCGAACCCGCCACCGACAACCGCCGCTAACCTGCCATGAGAGATCGATGAGCCAATTGCTACCCTCCTCCACAAAAGGCTGTTCTCCTTTCAGCTGTTTCTCTCGTCGAAATTTTCTCTGCGGTGCTGCCACGTCCCTCTTCGCAGCCAGCCGCCCACACCTCTTCGCCAGAGCCCTCGCACCCGAGCACGCTGAGGGCCCTCTCAAGATCGAATCAGTCGAACTCGTAGAACTCCACGGCCGCTACACCGACGAAGCAGGGGTCAACCGCCAGCAGCAGGTCAATCCGCTCGACATCTACGACGAGCTTCGTCCCGCGCCTTACGTCGACAAACCCTCCGGCACGCGTGAAGTCCTCTACACCGCAATCTATCTCCGCATCCGCACCGCGGGCGGCCCCGAGGGTCTCTACGGTCCCATCGAAAAGAGCGCCGCCACCGTGGTCAACGACGAGCTTCGAGCCTTCCTGATCGGCAAAGATGCGCTCGCGGGCGAAAAACTCTGGGACCAGATGTATCGTTCGAATCGCCACTCACGCGATGGCTTCTTCATGATGGCGATCAGCGCCGTCGACAATACGCTCTGGGACATTCGGGGCAAGTATTACAACGTTCCTGTCTATCGTCTTCTCGGCGGGCCCACACGTCCTTCCGTCGAGATGTACGCAAGCTGTCTCGGCTTCTCGCTCGAACCTGCCTCCATTCGAACACGCGCTCTCGCCCTCAAAAACGAAGGCTACCGCTATCAGAAGTGGTTCATGGGCTACGGCCCCGGTTCCGGCCCCGAAGGCATGCGCAAAAACGTCGAGCTCGTCCGCATTCTCCGCGAAACCCTCGGCGACGACACCGAACTCATGTTCGACGCCTACAGCGGCTGGACGCAAAACTACGCCCTCGAATGGGCGCACCAGGTCGAGCAGTACCACCCCTACTGGATCGAAGAGGCCACGCACCCCGAAAAGATCGAGAGCTTCGCCGTCATGCATCGCAGCACAACCATCCCCATTGCGTCAGGCGAACACTTCTACGGCCGCTGGGAGGTCGAACGCTACCTCGAGGCAGGCGGGCTCTCCGTCGTGCAGGCCGATCCCGAGTGGTGCGGCGGAACCTCCGAGCTTCTTCGCATCGGCACCGTAGCCTCACTGCACGACGTCCCCGTCATTCCTCACGGCCACAGTCTTCGCGCCGCCGTGCACATTATCGCGAGCCAGTCCCCGATGACCTTCCCGCTCGGCGAATACCTCATCAACAAAATGCGCCACTACTATCACTTCGAGAGCAACCCGCTCATCCCCGAAAGAGCGCACATCGCGCTTCCCACAGGCGCGGGCTTCAACGTGCAGCTCGATCCCGCGAAGATCGAGTCGCAAATGATCCTCAAGCCAGGTTGATTTGGCTCACACTGCGATGGAGCGCAGAATAACTTCGCCGGCCTCCAACCCGCGAGCACTCACCTTCACCTTCACGGCGCCGGCGGTTTGTCCTGCCTGCACCAAGGCCGCACCCATTCCCATGAATGCGCTTCGCTGCGACGCTTTGTCGGGCTCATGGCAACTCGGATCGCCATTGCCAACACCGATCACCTTCCCCGGTCCTTCCATAGAAAACGTCAGCATATCTCCAGCCGTAGGAACCATCCGCCCCTTGGCATCGACGATGCTCACGTTCACCTGAACACAATCCTTCCCATCAGCGCGCAGCTCAGCCTTGCTCGTCTCGATCACTAGCCGCGCCGCGGTACCTGTCGTCTCTCGCCGCTGCGTCAAACCCACCTTTCCGCCGGAGGACCCTTTCGCTTCAATCATCCCCGGGGCGTACTTCACCTTCCACTCAAGATGCCCATTCTTCTTCACCGTCTGCGATCCCGCGCTCGTGCCATTCACAAACAACTCCACCGACTCGCAGTTCGCATAGCACCACACCGAGATCTCCTGTCCCTCCTTGCCCTCCCAGTTCCAGTGCGGGAACAGATGCATCGCCGGCTCATCTCCCCACCACACGCGGTAGTAGTGAAAGTTGTCCTTCGCAAATCCGCACATATCCATTACGCCAAAGTGCGAGCTGATACACGGCACGCCATACGGAGTCGGCTCGCCGCGATAATCAAATCCAGTCCAGCAGAATCCGCCAGCCAGCCACGCACGCTCGTCGTAATAACTCCACCATGTCTCAGCAGAGCTCGCCCAGCTTGGAAAGTTCAGGTCATAGGCACTCACATAACCACGCAGCGGATCGTTCTCGTACACTCCGCGAGTCGAAACCGTGCTCGCCGTCTCGGAACCTAATGCAGGCTTTGTCGGAAACTTCGAACGAAAATCCGAAATATTGTCAATTCGATTGACGTGCGCCCCGCCGTAGTTCAATCCCATCACATCGACCACCTGCGTGACGCCAACTCCCCACCCGCCGTTCATCGCAGCCGTCACCATGCGCGTCGGATCAAGCTGCTTCGCCAGGCGCTTCATCGTCGTCATAATCGCGACTCCGCGAGCTGTGCTCTGCTCGGGCTCCTCATTGGCCAATGACCAGATCACCACGCTGGGGCGATTTCTATCTCGCCGCACCATCCTCCGCAACTCGCTCAATCCCTCTTCGCTCGACGAAAACGTCCGCGTCTCATCCATCACCAGCACGCCAAGCTCATCGCACGCGTCCATCAACTCCGCCGCAGGCGTGTTGTGTGTCGTACGCAGCCCGTTGCAGTTCATATCCTTCAGCCGCTGAATCCTGTATCGCTGAATCGCATCCGGAACCGCAGACCCCACACCTGCATGATCCTGGTGATTGCACATTCCCTTGATCTTCACTACCTTGCCGTTCAGCAGAAACCCGCGCTGTCCGTCGAACTCGATCGTACGCACGCCGAACCGCGTCTCATCCTGATCCACAGCCTTCCCTTCCGACTCGAGCACCGTAACCAGCCGGTAAAGATTCCTCTCCTCCAGACTCCACAGCTTGGCGCCAGCAATCTTTCCTGTCGTCGAAACGGTCGCTATGGCGTGAGGCTCAATCGTCACCACACTAGAGCGGCACCGCGCAACCTCTTTCCCACTCGCAGCTTCCAGCACAACTCCGCTCAGCGAGCAGCGCACAGCCGCATCACTCGAGTTCCTCACCTCACTCGAAATCGCCAGCCCCGCATCTCCGCTTACGGGCGTGCTCTGCACAAACACACCATCCTTCACCAGGTGAAGTGATCCGGTTTTGCGCAGCCACACATGCCGGTAGATTCCAGCACCCTCATAAAACCAGCCCTCATTCAGGCTCACATCCACTCGCAACGAAACCACATTCTTCACAGGTCCACTCTGCGGATGCATCTTCCCATCCGGCCCTCGCACCTCGCGCGGCGAATAGTCCAGAAAATCCGTCACATCGATCTCGAACGGAACATAGCCGCTCATGTTCTCGCCGACCCAGTGCCCATTCACAAACACAGTCGCTGCGCGAAACACGCCATCGAACTCCAGCACCATCCGCTTGCCTGCGTCCTCCGGCCTGACCTCGATCTCCCTGCGATACCACCCGATGCTGCTCTCCGGAAAATCCCGTCCCACCGGCTTGCCGCCGTGACCCACCAGAACTTGCTCAACGACAAACGGCAACGCCACCGCCCAGTCATGCGGAACCTGCACCGCCTCCCACTTCGAATCGTCGAAATTGACTCCTGTCGGTCCGCCCGCATCTCCGGACTTCGCGTATGTTCCTGTCCCTGCCAGCTTGCCGAAGCCAAAGTCCCGCATCGGATCGTACGCATGTCCTAGCGCAAACCTCCATCCGAAATCGAGAGACACCTGTTCCCGCAGCGTATTCTTCGCTACATCAATCCGCACGTCATCGTGCACCTCGTCCTTGCGCTGCTTAGCCGGTGCTTTTGCACCTTGTTCCGGAGAGGGTTTCTCGGCTGTCGCACCCTTCGCTGTCAAAGAGACCGCACCAACCGCCGCTCCAGCCTTCACCAACTCCCGTCGTGTCCACCGCCGCATGAACTTCCCTCCTGTTTCCGAAGCAAGTCTAGAGCAAAATTCAAATCGTTGATCGCAAAAAGAGCCGGCCGCTGAAATCGCTCGATTTCCAGTAACAGCTCAAGCACTCCTCCGCGATTACACACGCGCTGCCGACGCTGTATCCTGTCCTTGCATGAAGCTGAAACTGAAACTGAAGATTCGCCGCATCAACCGCATCTTCAACCTTGTGCTCGGCGCGCTCGCGATGTTGATCGTTGCGCTCGTCTCCGCCTTCATCACCATGCGTCTCGCCATCCACGGCCGCGAGGTCAAGATTCCCAACCTCACCGGCCTCACCCTCGCCGAAGCCAGCAAAATCACGCGTTTCAATGGCCTCCGCCTCACGCTCGAAAATCGTTTCTACTCTCCCAGCACCCCGCCCGGACACATCCTTGCGCAGTACCCGTCTCCCGGAGCCACCGTCCGTCGCGAGTGGGCTGTTCGCGTCACCGAAAGTCTCGGCCCGCAACAGGTCGCGATTCCGGACCTCCACGGCCAATCCGAGCGCACCGCCACCATCAACATCCGCCGCCTCGGCCTAGAACTCGGCGTAGCCGCCCGCATTGCAGCGTCCGGCGATCCCGGCGTCGTCATCGCCCAGACACCCAATCCCAACGCAGCCGGCGTCGATCGCCCCCGCGTCAGTCTCCTGCTTAGCGAACCGGCAGAAGATCAATCGCCAGAAGCCTTCGTCATGCCTTCGCTCGCCGGCCTCACACTCGCCGGAGCCTCAGCCCGAGCCGGAGCCGCAGGCCTCCACATCGTCAGCGCCGAAGATTTGAACCTCCGCACGCAGCCCGAAACTTCGACGCCACCCACAGAAACCACCCCAACGACCGCAGACCCGTCAACCGCCGCCGCAGCCGCACCTGCTGTGCCGCCAACCGCACTGGGGACCGTCGTTGCGCAGTCACCCCTCGCGGGACACCGAGTCGTTAAAGGCGAAGACGTTCACATCACGCTCACCAACTAACGAATCACTCCCACTCCAACACCGCCGCATAGAAACCGTCACACGGATGCACACCGGGCAGCGTTCTCAACGCACCGGCGCGCACCATCGACTTCAACTCCACGCCATCCGAAAGAATCCCCCGCTCCCCAAGCTCAGCCAACAGCTCTTCAGCAGGAATTATCCTGACGCCGCCAACCTCGCGCAAAACCGCCTCAACGACGGCCTGGCACTCCTCCGGCTCCAACGAGCAGGTCGAATAAATCAGCCGTCCTCCCCCCGCCAACCGCTTTAAAGCACCTTTCAAAATCGCTCTTTGCCGCTCTGCCTGTCGTGCACACTCCTCCACCTTCAGCCGGTGGCGAATCTCCGGATTCGCCGCCAACGTTCCTGTCCCCGAACAAGGAACATCGCACAAGATCAGATCGAAACTGCCCTCGACCCCCTTCGCATCCGCTGCATCTGCCGCCGCAAACCGAACCTTTTCCGCGTAGGAATACCTACGCAGCCGCGCCTCCATCTGCGCCAGCCGTTTCGCACTAACATCACTCGCCAGAATCTCCGCTCCATCCAGCCTCTTTGCGAGCACCAGCGTCTTCCCTCCCGGAGCAGCACAGCAGTCCCACACCCTCTTCGCTCCCGGCATCGCCGCTGCTGCAATCTCCGCCACCAGCCGAGAGCCATCGTCCATCTGCGGCCAGTCGATTCCGCTCTCCCCAAACATCGCGCCTTCTACCGGCTCTGTCTGGTCCGCCTCGCAGATATTCATGGCCGCCGCGCGTCCATATTCCTTGGCCCACCGCTCGACCATCCACAGAGGGTGCCCGAGTCGCTCCGCAAACGCCGCAGTCGACTCATGCAGCTTCACTCCGTGACGTGGCGAGGTAGCAACCTTCCGCAAAATCGCATTAACCATCCCGGCGGCATGAGGCTCACCGGCCGCCCGGCACAGCTCCACGCTCTCACTCAAAGCGGCATGAGCGGGAATCCGGTCCATATGCAGTAACTGAAAAGCCCCCATCCGCAGTGCAATCGCCACTGGCTCTGCCACCCTCTGCTCCGGCCTCTGCAAAAGTAAACGAATCCGCGCATCGAGCGTAATCTGCCAACGCAGAACACCCATCACCAGCGCTGTCGTCAGATTCCGATCCTCCGGCGACAAAGCATCCAAACGAGCGGAGTGCAGCAGCTCGTCGCTGTGCCCCTTGCCCTCACCGACCAGCTTTAGAATTTCAAACGCAGCCAGCCGCGCTGGTGTCACCTTCGCACGGGATTCCGTCTCTGGCGTCTCAGACCCTGCATGACCTTTCTTGGCAGCACTTGGATTTTTTTTCCCCTTCCCCACTCCACGAGGCATAGTCCGGCCTGATCCCTCGCCTTTGTTCCCTGATCCCGGCCTCTTCATAATCCCAGCCGCTCGCCGCTCCGGACCTGATACCCGCGCAGGAACTCGCTCACCGCCATCCGCCGTTTGCCCTCTACCTGTACTTCCAGTGGCTCAATCGCGGTTCCACCGCCGCAACCCGCAAACAATCGCTCTCCATCCACCATCACCAAACCCACTGGCAACACACGCTCCGACTCGACACGCAGTCGATGCACAATCAGCTTCTTCTCGCGAAACACCGTATGCGCTCCAGGCCACGGTTGAAACCCACGCCACCGGTCGTAAATCTGCTGCGCCGTCCGCGGAAAATCCATCCACCCATCCTCGCGCTTCAGAATCGGAGCATGCGTCGCCAGCGCATCGTGCTGCTTTTGCGGAACAATCGTCCCGCACTCCAGTCCTTGCAGCGTCTTCACCATTAACTCCGCGCCCACAGGAGCCAGCGTCGCATATACATCCACTGCCGTCTCCTCCTGCCCGATCGGCACCGCGTGCGCCAGCAGCATATCGCCTGTGTCGAGCCCGGCGTCCAGCCGCATCGTCGTCACGCCCGTCATTGTTTCGCCGTTCGCCACCGCCCACTGGATCGGAGCAGCCCCTCGATACTTCGGAAGGAGAGATCCATGCAGATTGATGTTCCCAAATCGCGGCAGTTCCAGCATCCAGCCCGGAATAATCCGCCCATACGCCACCACAAGAATCGCATCCGGCCGAATCCGCTCCAACCACTCGCGAAACTCCGCATTGTGCCTGATCTTCTCCGGCTGCACCACCTCCAACCCCCGAGCCAGAGCCATCTTCTTCACCGGCGGAGCCTGCATCTCCATCCCCCGCCCCGCCCCGCGATCCGGCTGCGTCACCACCAACGCAACCTCATGCCCCGCTGCAACGACCGCCTCCAGCGTAGGCACAGCAAACTCCGGCGTCCCACAAAAAACCAGCTTCACGAGCCCTCCACGCCACCCACCAGCGGTTTGCTACTCCCTATTCCTTACTCCCTGTTCCCTGCTTCAATCCCACTCGCCGTTCTTGATCATCTTCTTCATCTTTCGCACCAACAGGTCGCGCTTCAATCGGCTCAGCCGATCGATAAACAGCACGCCATCCAGATGATCGATCTCGTGCTGCAGAGCCCGTGCCAGCAACTCCTCGCCTTCGATCTCAAACCACTGGCCCTTCACATCCTGAGCCCGCACCTTAACCTTCGCCGCACGCGAGACCTTCTCGCGGATCTCCGGCAGGCTCAAGCATCCTTCTTCCTCAACCTGCTTGCCCTCGCGCGCGATGATCTCCGGATTGATCAGCACAATCTTATCCTCCGGATTCTTCCTGAAGCTCACATCGATCACAGTAATCCGCTGCGAGATCGCAATCTGCGGAGCGGCCAGCCCGATCCCCTGCGCCACATACATCGACTCGAACATCTCTTCCGTCAGCTTCTTCAGCTTCGCGTCGAACACCGTCACCGTCGCGCCCGGCTTCGCCAGCACCGGATCAGGCCACTTCACCACCTCGTGAATCTTTATGTTCTTCTTCTCTTTGTCCGCCACTTGTTCCGCCACGTTTTCCATCGTTCTATCCTTCAATACGTACGAATCTGTTCGCAGTATCCCTCAAAATTCCGCTTCATCTCCCTGAGCGAATCGCCGCCAAACTTCTCCACCACCAGCCGCGCCACCGTCAGCGCGACCATCGACTCCGCTGCCACACCAGCTGCCGGCACTACACACACATCGCTGCGTTCATACGCGGCCTTTACCGGCTCCCGAGTCGCAAAACTCACACTTCCCAGCGGCCTCCGCAGCGTCGAGATCGGCTTCAGATACCCGCGCACCACAACATCCTCACCATTTGAGATGCCGCCTTCCAGTCCTCCGGCGTTATTGTGCTCCCGGGTAAAACCGGTAAATCGGCGCACAGTATCTCTGTTTTCTACTCCCTCTTCCCCGTTCTCTGCTCCTTGCACTTCATATCCAATCGCATCATGCACGGCCGAACCCACCGACTCCGCAGCCGTCACTCCACGCCCAATCTCCACCGCCTTCACCGCCTGCAGACTCATCACCGCCTGGGCCAGTAGCCCATCCATCCGCTCATCCCAGTTCGCATGCGTCCCCACCCCCGGAGGCAGCCCATGTATCACCACCTCAAACACCCCGCCTACGGTATCCCCGGTACGCAAAACCGCATCGACCTCAGCTTTCATCGCAGTCTCGGACTCCGCATCGACACAGTTCAGAAGAACCTCATCCTTCCCCTGCAGCGCTGCAATCTCTTCCCACGTCGCCGCCCGCAAAAGCTCCGCCTTCCCCACTCGAATCACATGACTCGCGACCTCGACCCCGAGAGCACGCAGCAACATCTTCGCCACTGCACCAGCAGCCACCCGAGCCGCGCTCTCCCGCGCACTCGCCCGCTCCAGCACATAGCGCGCATCGGGAAAGTCATACTTCAAACTACCCGCAAGATCCGCATGCCCCGGTCGAGGTGAAGCCACAGCTTTATGCTTCGCTGCATCGCCCTCCTCAACGGGAAGAATCTCTGTCCAGTTCTTCCAATCGGCGTTAGCAATCACCATGGCAATCGGTGACCCGATCGTCTTCCCATGCCGCACGCCGCTCAAAATATGCGCGGTATCGCTCTCAATCCGCATCCTGCCGCCGCGCCCATAACCGCGTTGCCGCCGCCAAAGCTCGCGATTCAAAAACTCCTGATCGACCGTCACGCCCGCCGGCATTCCGCTCAACGTCGCTACCAGGCTCTCGCCGTGACTCTCCCCCGCTGTCGAAAATCGCAACATCCGCTCTCAATCCCTCGCAAAATCCAAGCTGCAAACCTAAATTGTAGCAACCTGTTTGCTACCCACCGGCCGGCACCGTCGGCACTGCATCGTCTTTGTCCTCGTCATCCTCGTCAGACACCCCTTTGCGAGACCCGCGAATGATGCCGACCACCCAGAATGCCCCACCCAGCAGAACCATCACCAGCGCCAGAGGAGCGTCTCCATCTTTGATCGCCGGGAGATAAAGAGCCGCCGGAACAGTCATCAGCGCGATGCCCACCAACCGCCGATAAATCGATTCCTGGCGCACCCCGCCGAGAAACACCGCCAATCCCCAAATCACCCACACCGCCGTGGCCAGCGTCAGTTGGACATTCGCCGATCTCCCGCGCGAGGCGGCCAGCAACTGCGCCTGCCGACTCAGAATCAACGCTCCAAAGCCATGAGCCACCGCATAAAGAAGATCCGTCAGCCCGAAACTCTTCTCCTCCCCTTTGAAGTACCGGAGCCATAAAAAACAGCTGCGAAAAACACTGAACACAAACGCGACGAGAGGAATCTTCAGCACGGTCCCCACCGCCATAAAACACATATTTTTGCCCCACTCCAGATCCTTCTCTCGCATAAAGCCGTTCCACCATGGCCGCGCAGGCGCCAGCGGAGGTCGTTTCGCAATCAACAGCGTTCCTACGGTGGTTAACAATGCAAACACAACCACTGTGACCGAGGCCGTCTCACTTCCAAGTTGATACAGCTTCACGGCCCCCGGAATCATCAGCAGAAAGCCGAGATTCGACAACAGCGAACTTCCCATCCGCAGCGCCGCAAGATTCGTGAGTGCCGCAATCAACAGGGTGCAGGCAATCGGCACGGAGGCCGGAATCGGCCGGTTCGTCGCCCACAACGCAATCGTCAACGTGAACGCGGCAACTCCGATTCGCGTCGGGTACTTCAGCTTCTCGCGCCAACACTGCAACGCCTCATAGACCGTCACGGCACCGGCCCACGTCCAGAGTAATCTGTCATCTGACTTGAGCCCAAGGGAAAAAAGAGCCAGATACCCAAGAAGAACCACCAGACATTCATCCAGAATCGCGCGAAGCGAGGAGTAGTCGGATCTCGGGATTCGAATCTCATACCAGATCGCCAGCGCAACCAGCAGAAACAAGAGAGCAACCGTCGTGCTGATGCCCCGAGCACCGCCACTCTCCAAACCTGCTGTAATCACTGCACTGATTACGACAGCCGAGGTCGCCACCCGCAACCTTCGAACAAGAAACGCAACTCCCATCGCAATCAGCGTGAGAAATTCAAACGCAATCCGGTACCCGCGGTCGCCTTGCAGGCTACCAAGCAGGACCGGAAGATAGATAACGTAAATCGGAACTGCGGTCTGCGGAATCTTCCCCCTGTAGACCAGGCCGGTAAAAACGTACGTCACAATCAGCGCCGGAACCAGGGCCGCCAGAGGCACCGGAACCGCAAGACAAGCCGCCAGCAGAAACGTAGGGACCGCGCTCAGGAAAAGAACGGGATAAGGATTCGGCCGGTTGCGGCGAAGATACATCCACACTGCCACCACCAGCGCAGCGCCCACGTTGCAGGCTATCAACAGGACGCGACGGTTTGGGTACAACGTGTCTAAAGCAATCCCGCCAATCAAAAACCCGTTGATCCCAGCGAACGGCACAAGCACCGAGTTCAGAATCCGTTCAAATTTCTGCGCTCCCAGCGCAATATTCTCCGGATCGGGTTTGCGAAACTTCCCTTCAAGATCCGCGAGCAGCTTTTCAAATCCGTCCGGCGCCGCATTAACCGGTTCAGTCGCGCTCATCGAAGTTGTCCCTTCGTTGTTTGAAGACTGCGAAGATGATCGACCACGCGTCTCACATCCGGGTCCTGAATATTCTGAACCTCCTCCTCCGAGAACTGCACGCCGAGCACCTCCTCCAGCCACGCAGCCCGCCCATCGATCTCCGGCAGCGACATCATGCGGCCCTCCACCTCCTTCGTCGTCAGATCGTGCGTGACAAACCACAGCAGCAACGCCTTCGCCGTCACATCATTCGCACTCAGGCTGATGATCCTGTAGCTGAACTCCTCTCCGAAATCATGCACACTCGCCTGCACCTTCACCGACGCCCAGTCATTCACCGTCACTGCCACCATCGGAAAGCGGTCCGAATAAGCGCCGACCGGTTCGTTCGTATCCGTCCGGATACACCGGACAAACCTCCGGGGATCCTTGTCGCCAGTAAGGATCAGCGTGGTATAACGTCCCGCAGGTGTAATCATTCGGTCGTCAGTAATGGTCAATTCATTAAAAGCAACTTTGCCCTTCAAGGCCTTGTTCTCAATCTCCGAAGCGTCGCTCGGAGCCTCATTCTTGTCATCCACCGTGGCCTGATTCGGATCGACTTTCATCAGTTGCAAATTCACATGAAGCCGATCGTGCCCAATCTGCCTTCTGTTGGCCTCGGGCACCAGCAGGTCCAATGTAGCTGGCTGGTCAAACTCCAAAGTGCTGGGACGAACGGAAACAGAGAGTGTCTCCTCATCCTTGAAAAAAATCCCCTCAATAAGCTGAAGAGAGATTGGATTGTTATCCCGCAGCATAGGACCGATCACAACATTCGCAGGCACCGAGAAGTCGCGCGATACCCCGCGGGGGTCAACCCGCAAATAGTAGTGCCCGTCCCCGGTAATCGCCTCGGCAGGTCCAGAGATCCACAACTTCACTAGTCGATCGCTCTGCAGCCGCGGTGTAGCCATCTCCCCGGTAAGAACCTGCGCTGCCGGAGGATTGTGCCACTCACTCGATTCCGCGCCAAGAAAATTCTTGTTGAAGAACCTCACCTGTGCCATCCACTCTTTGTTCTTCGAAAGCTCAGAGATCGAGCCGCGTTGCGACGCACTCAGATCGGCCACCCTTGAAAACCTCGGCGAAACAGTCCGCTCCCCCGTCGCAATCAGGGCTCCCGTCGACACACCAACGGCAGCCACGTAAATCCACCATGCGCGAGAGAGGGAATAGATCGTCGGATCCATGAAAACGCGTCTCCGGTTTCCAATGCCAGACCTTTACAACGGTGTCCCGGTGATGCCTTGTTTACCCGCCGCCTGCACGGCTTCGCAAACTCATTTGGAGAGAGACGAATTCTACCATTCGCGATAAAAAGGCGGCTAACCCGAGTCCGGTCCTCGGAAGGTTCCGCACCTGACAGCAAAGAGAAATCTTCATTGACACGCTTTTTGCGTTGCGCTACTCTTCTCGCCCAGTCAACCCAAATTTGTTCAACTCCCTTGGTGGTACTCGGCCCGGTTCCCCACAAATAGAGACCTGGAGAATACGTTAATGCCTAACGACAATGAAACGATTCCAGACCGCGTCGAAGATGTGGTTCTCGCATGGGCCGATCTGGATAGCCCGGTCCCCACAGCCACCGCACTTAAAGTAATCTGGGGAGACAAAGCCGCATCGGTTCCCTTCCCTGATCCAGCAACATTTCAACTCATCAATCTTCTGACTCAGGAATTCCTCTCCGGCAACGACGCCCGCATTCTGAGAGGATTGAAGCCTTCCCTCTTTGCCGACGGTGGCACAATCGTCAGCATTGATGATCTCTCGGAATTTGTTAATGAAGCGCCTCAACCCGTGCAGCAGCATGCTTTGATCGCCGGTTTCTCGAATCCAAGAGCGCAGGCGCAAATGGTTAGTGCGATCGCCAATGAAGTGGTTAAGCGCATAAAACCCACCCATGCTCCCGCCAAAAAAAAGAAACAAGCTCCCGCAAAGAAAGCTCAAGCTGCGGCAAAGAAAAAGCCCGCAAAAAAACAGAAGAAAGCAAGATCGTGAGCCCGCGGAATTGGTGCCAGTTGATCCCCCGCTCCCTCCTCTTCGCCCTGTTGCTCGTCGGTGCAAACGCTCGCGCGAGTACCTGCAAGGTGCTGGACTATCGAATCGCCTCGGCGGAGACGATCGATATCCGTTGCGAATTGCCGCCGGACCTCATCGCTCCTCCGAGTGTTAAGGTCTACACCCTCGATACGGCAGGCCAGCGGCAAGCAAGCATCGACGGGACAGTCTCCTCTACCAGCGGAAGGGATTGGTTCGAAGTCACACTGACGAAAGAACTAAGTGCAGATACGCAATATCAGTTGGTGGATAGCTCCGGAGCTGCTTCCCCTCTCTTTGCCCCCTACAACTTCGACACAAAAGCTGGTGGAAAGATCACATTCGTTCAGCGCAGCGATTGTGCTCACGGCAACCTTCTAAGATTGCAATCGAACATCGCGCTCAATTCTTCCTCCTTGGGGGCTGCGACCTACAATGTAGTGGACGGAAGAACTGGTACGGTGCCGTTAGGACAACCCCGTGGCTCGAATGGAGACCATCTCCTCATAGGTCGCGCTGAAAATTGCCTGTCCATCACCTCCGATGCTGGACAGGTCAAGGATATAAAGCTCGCCGGAGTCGCAAATATATTCAACAAACCAATGACTGCCTCGGGCACCTTTACCGCTCCCAAGGCCCCAGCCGGTAAGTCCAGTGCAACGTACTACGCGAAATTCGATGCGCAAGCCGGCTCGGGACAGAAACCCGGTTACACGCTTGAATCAACAGTCGCACCGAAACTCGCAAATCTAGGTCATAACATCTACTTCACTCTCAACGGAGATGCAGACCTGGGTTTTGTTAGTGCCGACACGTCGAAAGTAACTGACATGATCAAGGTAGGTGGGGGCATCACGCACTATTTTTATAAGGCAGCCACAGAATTCGAGCCTGGTTTCCAATACGAAACGGATCGCCATGGCCAGCACCGCAATTTTCTCTTCGATGGAAACGCTCAGTTTTTCCCAAAAGGGTGGAGGCGAACCATTGCGGAAAAAAACTACGAAGACTACGCGAAGCTTGTGCTAAGTGGTAAAGGTGCACAGATAAAACCTTCCGAGGTAAACAACCACCATTGGGGATGGCAGGCCGAAGCTTTCCTCGGAACAGAGATCGGCGCAACGCTCACCAATGATTCAGTGAAATCTTCCGACAAGAAAACCTCCGTTGTCCTTCCTGCTTACGACATAGCTCGCATCAGGCCTAAAGCTGACGGGACCCTTCAATACAGGCGTGTCAGCGTCACGGCGACCGCAACACCCCGCTACTTAATTCCAAATGAAAATATTACCCGTGAATATCCAATTCCAGCTTCAGGCAATTCTTCTTTGACGATTCAGCAAATTTATGTGCGCCCTATCGATGGGTGGAGAGTCTTAGGCAGCACAATCTTCTTGTGGAACCTCGACCCAGGCGGGCACTTTAGCTGGTCCGTAACCTACAAGGTCGGTTCCGAGCCACCAAACTTCAACCATGTTAATCAGGTCGAGACTGGTTTGGTTATTATCTACTGAAAGGTCCGCGTCACCATCCCTTGCGATAACTGAATCAGTCATTCGAATCGCGAATCCGCAGCCGCTCCTGCAGTTGCCTGCGATAACGCCGGCTCAACCGCAGCGTCGCACCACCCTCGAGGAGCACTTCGTACTCGCCGCTCTCATTCAGTTCCAGGCTTCTCACCCGCTCCAGCCTGACGATCGCCGAACGATGAATTCTGCAAAAGATCGCGTCATCCAGCTCCTGCTCGAGCTCAGCCATGCTCCTTCGCAACAAATGGGATTTCGCCCCCACATGCAGACAGGAGTAATAGTCCGCAGCCTCAATCCAATCAATCTCTGAGAGCTTCACAAACAAGACCTGGCCTGCATTCTTGACCACCAAAGATTCCGCAGCGCGTGCGGGAACACGGCCCAGCGCAACTCTCTCCCTCGCGCGCGCAAGCATCCGGTCGAACCGCGCATTATCAAAAGGTTTCAGCAGATAATCAAGCGCCCCAGCCTCAAAGGCGCGCAACGCATATTGGTCGTAGGCGGTAACGAACACAATCGCGACAGGAAGATCGCCGCCCAGCAGCTCAAGAACATCGAACCCATCGCACTCCGGCATCTGCACATCAAGAAAAACCAGATCCGGCTTCGACCTTCGAATCTCCACCAGCGCCTCTTCGCCCGATCCGCATTCGCCAACGATCTCAATCTCCGGATCGCGGCGCAGCAGCACCATCAGATTACTTCGGGCGAGCGGTTCATCATCCACAACGAGCGTGCGAATTCTCCCGAGCCGTTCCTCCGCACCCACGAATTAGCTCTCCCCGCGAGACGGAACAACCACATACGGCAGGGACACCGAAACTTCGACCCCGCCCGCATCCTGATTCCGCATCTGCAGCTCAAACGCATCTCCATACAAGCTCTGCAAGCGCGTCCGCACATTCGTAATCCCAATCCCCGACCGAATTCTCTCTGAATCCGCAGACAGACTCGGTCCATCATTCGAAACGCTCAGCGTCAGTCTTCCCTCGGACCGGGATGCTGCAATCCGGATCAACCCACCCTGCGCGCGTTTCGCAATGCCATGCTTCACCGCGTTCTCAACCATCGGCTGAAGAATCAGGCTGGGGACCTGCGCCTGGTACAACTCACTCGGCACATCCACGCTCAGCTGCAACCGCTCCGCAAACCGCACCTTCTGAATATCCAGATACTTCTGTGCAAACTCCATCTCCTCTGCCAGCGCCACCTGTTGCACCGCAGAACCCTCAAGCACACGCCGCAGGAAATCGCTCAATCCCGCAATCATGCTTACCGCGGCATCACTTCGTCCTTCCCGCACCAACCCCGAAACCGCATTCAACGTATTGAAGAGAAAGTGCGGTTCAATCTGCCGCCGCAGCGCATCCAGTTGCGCCTTCGAGAGCTGTTCATTCAACCGCGCCGCCTCGGTCTCCTGGTAAGCCAGCCGTGCCCTCGAATCCATCACGTAACTCACCGCCAGTATGCCCGCATACAAAATCGCGGACGCAAGAACTCCGCTGAAAAACTTCCCCCACAAGAGATTTGTAAATGGCAGCATGGGCGATTTCTCCGCATAGGGATTCAACATCACCTCAAGCCCGGCATTCCACGCCGCGAAAGCCAGTCCAATCGTCAGGCAGGCCGCAAGATGTACCACCCACGTCGACAACGGCCTCACCTTCACGGGAGGAAATCTGCGCCCCAGCCACACAACAATCGTCGTCGCCAATGCCCATGGCACCCATGCCACCACTGAGGTAAAAAACAGCCTTCCCCACGCGTGGTGCATCCCCTCCGCCCGCATCGAAAAAACCGTCTGAGTCGCATCGATCAACCCAAACCCAAGCCAGATCGCCGCAATCCATATCCATCGATGCGCCGAACGAACGTCTCTCATTTCCATACTGAGAATCCTAGTCCACCCTTGCGTCTACGCACCAAAAATGCAGCCAATCGCCGGAACCGTGCAGCAACCGGTCTATCCGCCGAACCAATCTCGGTAGATACTCCTTCTATGATTACGACGATCAAAACCATCTTCGTCTCAGCGCTTGTCCTCGTTTACCTGGCAGTCCCAAAACTAGGCGAGCCGTCCTCCTCCGGTCCGGAATACACCGCCGACGCTCAACTCAAGTTCCCCGAACACTATCGCGAATGGGTCTACCTCACCACCGGCTTCGACATGAGCTACAACGCCTCGTCCGCCATGGCAGGTATGGCCAACCATCACATGTTCGACAACGTCTTCGTCAACCCCGAGTCCTACAAAGCCTTCCTCGCGACGGGCACCTGGCCCGACAAAACCATGCTCGTCCTTGAAGTCCGCGGGGCCGAAGGCAAAGGCTCCATCAATCAGAAAGGCAACTTCCAGAGCACTGAGATCATGGGCCTTGAAGTCCACGTCAAAGACTCGCGCTTCCCCGGCAACTGGGCCTTCTTCGGCTTCGACGAGGTCAAAACCGCCAAAATGGTTCCAACCACGGCTGCCTGCTACACCTGCCACTCCGAGCACGCCGCCGTAGACACCACCTTCGTCCAGTTCTACCCAACCCTGCTCCCCATCGCCAAAGCGAAGGCGACCCTCGCCGCCGGCTACCTTAAGGAGATCGCCACCCCGGCACACGAGTAGCCCGCATCGAATCGCCGCTACTTCCCATCCTTCTTCGCCGCCTGAATCTTCTCCAGCGCGAGTTTCTGCGCCGTCTCCAAAGCGTCCACCGCTGCAACCTTTACATCCGGTTCCACGCCCGTACCCTCCCAGTTCGTCTGCGTCACCGGATCCAGCGACTTCGCAAACGGCACCCCGACCATAAAATAATCCGCCACAAGATGCCCCGACACCGGATGCGCCCCACCACCCGTCGTCTCCCCCACAATCACCGCCCGCTTCTGCTTCTGCAGATCAAACGCAAACTCCTCCGCGCCTGAAAATGTTCGCTTCGCCGTCAGCACAAACACTGGCTGCGTCGGCATCCTCTGCCCCGGCAGATACGACAGAGTCCAGTTCTGAGTCGTCTTGTCTTCTTTTCGGTTGTAGATGTCGATCAGGTGCGTCGGCTTATCAAACAAATAGCTCGCTATCATCGTCACCATCGCCGGCTGCCCTCCGCCATTCTGCCTCAGGTCGAAGATCAGCGCATCCGTATGCGCCACAAACCCCATCGCCGCCACCACCGTCGGCCCGCAGAACCCAGCATCCATAAACCCGTCGAACTTGATATACCCAATGTTGTTCGGCAGAATCTCAACCTTGTCGAACGCGCAGTTATTCCGTTCCATCTGCTTATGAAACCGCGCCTCATCCTCCGGCGTCGGCTCTCGCCTCGGAGGAGCCTTGAACGAATTGAAGTTCACTCGCAGATGCTTGTCGTGGCTCACCTCCTGCAGATCCTTTGTCAGCTGCGAGGCAAACGAATCCCCATCCGTAATCGAGTTGTAATCCCCCTTCGCATCATGCGCCTTCAACGCATCGCTCATCTGCTGCGCCAACGCCGCGTCGACGTAGAACTCCTTCAGGTTGTCACCCACACCCTCGATCACCTTCTTCCGCTCCGGCGCATCGATCACGACGTTCTCCACCACCGCCCCCGGAGGCAGCGCACTCAACCCAAACGTCGCCACCGTCGGCGGCTGCCCATCCTTCACCAGCAGATTCCCGAGCGCCGTCGTCGGCCCGCCCTTCTCCTTCACCCGAAACCGCACATGCAGAGGCTCACTGCTCTCAATCTCGACCAGCTCAAACCCGCCCGTCTGGTTCCGGAATCCCATCATCCCGTCCACATTCTCCGTCTTGTCCACCGTCTTCACATACGCCTCAACCTTCGCGCGATCGCCGCTATTGAACGCATCGAGCCACGCCTGCAGCGTATGTCCAGCTGGAGTATCAGGCACCGAAGTCTGAGCCATGCAGCACCCAATACCGAGGCACACCAAAACAGCCAATCGGCAAATCAATGGGACTGCCCGCGGGCGGGAAAACGATCTTCTGGGCAGCGAGCTGGGTGTGCACCTGGTCGCTTACGAAGTTGTGTCCCCACAGCAGCAACCCACCCGCCACCGCGAGGACCACAGCGAGGACCAGCCCGCCGATGACGGCCAGCAGGTCGAAAGTCTTGCGGCGCATCTCAACGCCTCCTTGACGGGGGGCCAGGCCCGGTAGTACCTGGCCGTGGCGCTATCAATAGCCTCGCTTTAGTTCCGGCTTACCGGTCAGAGGCCCTGGTCACGGCAGGCAGGGACTTCGGTCCCCGTCCGCAGGGTCGCAAGTCCCAGGGCGGCGGGGGAGATGAGGCGGGCGGTGACGTGCACAGATCCGATGGTGGCGTGGGCATGGGCCTGGCGGTGGTACTGCATGGTCCGGGCCTGGCGGTACTGCATGATTCCGGCGCGGGACGGCACCGGGGGCTTCTACGTCAGTGGTGGGGC
>CAVYOC010000011.1:0-296809 GCA_963770055.1 uncultured Acidobacteriaceae bacterium | reverse complement strand
TAATTCCCGGCAGCGTCAGCAACTGCTCTTTCGTTGCCTGATTCAGATCGAGCACCTTGTCTCGATTTAAACCTTCCCGGACGCCTTCGGCGACGGCTTTGGCATCGCTTTTGAGCGTCGCGGTCGCCTGCGCGGTTTTTTCTCTCAGTTCGTCCGGATTTTGTTGTTTGGATGTGCATCCCGCCATCAAGGTCAGGCAGACTGCAGATCCCGCAATCGTCGATAGCGCGGCGGCGATGGTTTTCACGCGGGTATGATGCCCGCCACGTTCCCCGCGTTGTGCATGGCTGCAGCTAATCCTGGAATTGGACGCCAGGTCTTTGCTGGCCGTATCACTTTCGGTGCGCCGCAACGGATTATTGGCCGCCACAGCCTCCCGATCTCCCGTAGAATCAGAGAACGGGAACATCGGCATTCAGGCGACTTGGAGGCTTCATGCGACTAGATTTACTGGCACTTTACGCTGGTCCTGATCAGGTGATGACGGTCACCTCCGGTCTGGCCGGACTGCTCGGACTCTTGCTGATGTTCTGGAACAAAGTCGTCGGACTGTTTTTCAAGATGATCAGGAAAATCAAGGTTCTCCCGAGCCCGCCGAATCCGCGAAAGATAATTCCGCAAAAACTCCCTAGATCCAGGTTTCTCTGCTTGCGAAAAAAGGTAATCGTCATCGGTTTGGATGGTCTGGAGCCCACCATTGTGGAAGCTATGCTGGAACGCGGCGAGCTTCCGAATCTGCAAAGATCCGCACCGGAGGAAGCTACAGTCGCCTGCGAACGACTTATCCAGCACAGACGCCGGTGGCCTGGTCGTCGTTCATGACCGGCACCAACCCGGGCGGACACGGGATTTTCGATTTCATCTCACGCGATCCTGAAACCTATCTGCCAGACGCTGCCCTGAGCCGCTTCGAGCGCCCGAAAAGCATGCTCGCCCAGCCGCAGAGTGGTGAATCAGCGAAAGGGCGTGCCGCTCTGGCAGCCGCTCTACGCCACGCCGGCATCCCCAGTGTGATTCTCCGCTGCCCGTGCACCTTTCCGCCGGAAGCGCTGCAGGGCAGAATGCTGGCCGGGAGTGGGTGTTCCTGACCTTGCGCGGCAGCCAAAGCAAGGGAACCTTCTACACCCAGGATCGGAGCGTGCAAGCCCAGGAGAACGAGCAACTCATTCAGCTCGATGCCGGCATCGAGCTGACCACTCGCGTGATTGGTCCGCGCAACACCAAGCTCTCGCCTCCTGGCGATACCTGCTGCGAGATCAAAGTGCGGGTGGACAAAGCAGCCCGCAACTTGTCATTCAGACCGGCGGCACTCCGTCGCGAAATCGAGATCGCGGAAAAAGGCTGGAGCGAGTGGGTGCGCTTCAAATTCAAGTTTTCCATGTTGCAGTCGGTGACGGGAATTGCGCGATTTTACGTTCGGCAGATCGAGCCGCAGGTCGAGTTTTATGTTTCGGCGGTGAACTTTGATCCAGCGGCGCCGATGTTTCCGGTGTCGTCGCCCAGCGATTACGCCAAAGAGCTTTGCCGGAAAGGTCGGACTTTTCTCGACCCTCGGCATGGCGGAAGATCACAACGGATTGAACAATGGACGCCTCGATGAGGCCGCGTATCTGCTGCAATGCGAGCTGGTGCTGGACGAACGCGAACGCATGATGCAGTTCGAGCTGGGCCGGTTTCACCGAGGGTTTTTTCTTTATGCTGTTCGACACGTCCGGACCGGGTGCAGCACATGCTCTGGCGGTTCCGCGACCCGGAGCATCCCGGTCTTCAACCCGGATCTGTCGACCGAGCTCGCCACCCGAATTGAACAGCATTATCCGCCGTTGTGATGCATTGCTCGCGCTCCGTGCTCGACAAAGCCGACGAGAACACGTTGCTGATCGTACTTTCCGATCACGGCTTCGGAACTTTCCGCCGCGCCTTCGATACCAATACCTGGTTGTGGCAAAACGGATTGCTGGCGCTGAAAGACAATCACAAGCCGGGCGAAGATTTGGGAGACGGGTTTGCTTCCGTAGATTGGTCGAAGACTTCGGCCTATGCGGTGGGGCTGGGGGAATTTATCTCAATTTCAAGGGCCGCGAACACGCGGCATTCTCGAAGAAGGCACGGAAGCAGACCGCGTACGAAGGGCGATCCAAAGTGGCCTTGCGGATTTCGCTGACAAACAGACGCAACGAGCGGCCATCCGCAATGTTTCGCGTCGCGAAGATTTGTACACCGGCGCATTTGCCGCAGACGCGCCCGACTTACTGGTGAATTTTAATCCCGGCTTTCGCGTTTCCTGGCACACGCCGGTGGGCGGCTTCGCCAACTCGCTGATTGAAGACAACATGCGCCGCTGGAGCGGAGATCACATCGTGGATCCCGAAGCTGTCCCCGGAATTCTGTTCATGAATCGCGCCTTGAGCCGGAACTCTGCGGCGCCTCAAATCATCGACCTGGCCCCAACCATTTTGAGCCATCTCGGTGTACCGGTACCAAATTCCATGGAAGGGGTTTCGTTGATTTGACCGTCTCTGGTCCCGGCTGGCGCGGAGGTTCGAAACCGAACCGCAAGCCTCCGATCACGGCCCATCGCTGTTAATCTAACCATATGAAAATCTGTGTTCTCGGACTCGATTGCGCCGCCCCTGACGTGATTTTCCAGGACGAACGGCTGGTAAACATCCGTCGCTTGATGGACATTGGCGTCTACGGTCGTCTGGAAAGTGTCATTCCGCCCATCACCGTCCCCGCATGGATGTGCATGACCACCAGCCAGGATCCCGGTTCGCTTGGTGTCTATGGTTTTCGCAACCGAGTCGACCATAGCTACGAGAAACTAGGGTTTGCCAATTCCGCCTCCATCAAGGCATTGGCCATCTGGGACCAACTGGCTCGGGAAGGGAAGAAGTCGATCATTGTTGGCGTGCCGCCGAACTATCCTCCGCGGCGAATCAACGGCATCAGCGTCGGATGTTTTCTGACGCCCGATACCGTGAAAAACGACTTCACCTATCCGCCGCATTTCAAAGCAAAAATTAACGAACTCGTGGGTGAATATCCAACCGACGTAAAGAATTTCCGTACCGACCGCAAAGACTGGTTGAAGGATGAAATTTTCGAGATGAGCCGCAAGCAATGGCAGGTGGTGCGGTGGCTTCTTGCCGAACAGGAGTGGGAATATTTTCACTTCGTCGATATTGGACTCGACCGCATGCATCATGGCTTCTGGAACTATTTCGACAAGAAGCATGTGCAGTATGAACCGGGTAATCCGTATGAAAATGCCATTCCGGAATATTATTTGTGGCTGGATTCGCAGATCGGTGCCGCTCTGGAATTGCTGGACAATGACACCATTGTCCTTGTGGTTTCCGACCATGGAGCGCAGCGTCTTGACGGCGGCATTGCCATCAACGAATGGCTCATCCAAGAAGGCCTGCTGGTTTTAAACGAATATCCCGCTTCGCTCACGCCGTTCGACAAGCTGAACGTGAACTGGAGCCGGACGAAAAGTCTGGAGTGAAGGCGGCTACTACGCACGAATGTTCTTCAACGTGCAAGGACGCGAACCGCAGGGCGTGATCCCGGCCGAGGAGTACGAATCTTTCCAGAATGAAATGAAAGATCGACTCGAAGCTTTGCAGGATGACAAAGGACAGCCACTGAATTCGTTGGTATTCAAGCCCACAGAGCTGTATCAGAATGTCCGCAACATTGCCCCCGATTTGATTGTCCACTTCGGAGGTCTCTACTGGCGTTCCATCGGGACCGTGGGTCACTCGAAGATCCACGTACAGGAGAACGACACCGGTCCCGACGGCTGCAATCATGCGCAATATGGAATGTTTATTCTTGCTGCCCCAAATTGTCCGCTGAGCGGTGAATACGAGGGGGCCCGCCTGCTTGATATTGCCCCCACCTTGCTCGATCTCGCGGGATATGAAATCCCCGACACCATGCAGGGCCGCTCGCTGGTGGCGGGAATGGAAAAGAAGAACTCGAACAGCAGCCCGACCGATGGAGATGCCGAGAAGACGATCCACGATCGACTGGCAGGCCTGGGTTATGTCTGATTCCGATGTCGACCGACTCTATCGAATGCAAAGCCGAATGCGCCGTGACTTGCCAGTCAAGCCATCAACCTCACTTAGTTTTCTTTTTCCCGAAAAGTCCGGATATACCCTTGACCGCATCCCCGGCACCGCCAGGGGCGGCTGACTTCAACTGACCGCCCAACATGCCTTTGACGTCAGGCACGAACTTTGGGTCCGCAGTCGTTCCCTGAATCATGAACGGAATACCGGTTTTGCTGCTCATCCCCGCCAGTTGCGTAAGCCCGCCTGCCAGACCCCCTGAAAGGTTCGCGTTCATCTTGTAGTTGAGGGCGCCTGCCGGGCTGACAGTCCCGTCGCCGGTGATCACTCCCAGCGCAGGCACCGTGAGATTCAGATTGCTGGTGCGAATTCCTTCGGGCGCAACTCGGGCGTCAGTGCTCAGGTTCTGAATCGAGGTATCCGGGTCCGACTTGGTGCCGGTGAGCGCCGAAATGGCAGACATCTTCGAAGCCAAATTGAAGCCGGCCAGTTTTGTATTGGAGAGTTTGATCGGTCCGGCGATGACCAGTTTGTCAGTCGGCCCGTGAATTGCCAGAGTCGTCGACAGAGTTCCACCCTTGAGCGAAGATCCGGATGGCAGGACAACACCTAGAGCGGGAAGCATCGCCACCAGATCGTCCACGGGCATGCCCTGCGCACTGAGCCGCAAAATTACATCCGTCGATGCACCGTGCACTTGATAGGTGCCAGTCAGTTGTGCCAATGCTTTCCCCATACTTACGTCAGCTTGCGTAAGAGTTCCGCCTTGTTTTTCCAGATTGTGTTCGATGGCATATTTCACCTGCACATCTGTTCCTGCGGGTACTCCTTTCGGGGAGAGCTTGAGCTTGCTGGTATTGGCGCTTCCTTCGCTGTGCAACTGCTTGCCATCCGAACTTACCTTTCCTTCAAAATCAGCCAGGCCTGCAATTCCAGTGGAGGCCTCCACAAATCCGGAAGCCGCCAGATCCAACTGTTTCACTTTGATGCTGGCATCGAAAGCAGTTGACGCTGCATCGGTCTGGTCGACGGGGCCGGCCTTGCCCTCAAGGGTCACCGAGCCGCCTCCGGGCAGGCTGGCGGAAAGGTCGAAGGGAAATGCGGAGAGGAATGAAAAGCCTTCTACCTTGATGTTCACTTTGTCGTAAACATGAGCTTGGGACGGTGGTTCACGAATCGAAATACGTCCATTTGCGATGGATAGCTTGCCCACCGAAAGATCAGGGTTGGACGTGGGCGTTGCTGGCGTGGACGCCTTCTCTTTTTCTTTAGCATCTGTGGTGCCGAGGCTGGAGAAATTCCACTTTCCGGTGGAAGACCGAACCAGAGACACTTCCGGATTTTCCAGTGTCAGATTCGTGACGTGCAACGCCTTCCGGAAAATTAGCGGGAGCATTTCGACGCCGACTTTCAACGACTTGGCGCGGATGAACGGTGCGGTCCCAAATGCCGGATCGTCGGCAATGGCGAGATCATCGGCGGAAACGCTGCCCGAAAAAATGGACAGATGGAGGTTGCCTACGCTGACCTGCCGTCCGAGAGCCACCGAAAGTTCCGATTCAATTTTCGGACGAAAGGCATTTACGTCGACAACGAAGGGAATCACAATCGCGAACACGATCAACGCAACCACGATGATCGCGATGATTTTTACAGGGCTCTTCATGAAAATGGTCCTCCGGCATCCACGTGCGGTCGGGAAACAAATTGAAATATGAAAACTGCAGGCGGAGCCCCAAGTTTGAGATCAGTCTATCAAAAAACCCGGGCGCCATTACGGCTCCGCCCCGAACTGGAAACAGGCATGGCTCTGCTGAGCTTGACACCGGGATAAACTCCTGCTGTAGTGTCCGCCAGCAGTCACCTGAATTTAAGCGGATCGCAATGAACCAGAAAGCAGTTGGAGCATGAAAGGATCAATGGTCACGATTCGAGAAGTGGCGAAAGAGAGTGGATTCTCATCTACAACCGTCTCCATTGTTCTGAATAACGCTCCGCTGGCGCGTTATATTCCCGCCGGCCACTAAGAAGCGAATTGAAAAGGCGGCCAAGAAGTTAGGCTATCGTCCCAACCTTTTTGCCCGCTCTTTGCGCAGCCAGCGCAGTCATACCGTGGGGGTCATGGTCTTTGACATGACCGATCCTTACTGCACTCTGGTTCTACGCGGGATTGAGAATTCGCTTTATCAATCGTCTTATCTTCCGATTCTGACCGACGTCCACAATGAGCGCAGCCGCTTCGAGCGTTATCTTGAAATGCTCTTAGACCGGCGGGTCGAAGCGCTGATCGTCCTGGCCAACTGGCTCTTTGTAAACATCGACGTTCTGGCCGACCTCGAGAAAAGCAGCATCCCGACGGTCATGATTGGGCAGGAACTGCAAACCGATTCGCTCAGTTCCGTGATCGTTGACAACGAAGTGGGCGCCTATACAGCGATTGAGCATCTTTACCTGCTGGGACATCGCAAGATTGCCATCATCCGCGGGCCCAAAACCCTTGGTGACAGTGCTCCCCGCTGGAAGGGGATTCGGTCCTTTGCCAAGACGAGCGATCTGGATCTTGATCCTCAACTGATTCTGGATCTCCCCGAATCACGGGATCCGATTTCAAGTTTTGAAGCCGGATACAAATTAACGGAGGAATTGGTCAAGCGAAAACGTCCTTTCACTGCATTAATGGCGTTTGACGACATGACTGCGTTTGGCGCTATACGTGCACTGGCAAAGGCAGGTCTCCGCGTTCCAGAACACTGCTCGGTCATCGGCTTCGATGACGTGGCTGCCTCGGCTCTCTACACGCCGTCGCTGACCACAGTGCGTCAGCCTATGGAAGCGATGGGTGCCATGGCGGTGAGCATCATGGCCGATGGAATTAATGCAGTACTTGAAAAACGAGAGGTTTCAGCAGTGCACCGTAAGATGGCCCCGGAATTAGCCGTCCGCGAATCGACGCGAAGCGTAGTGTAGGGATTCCCCGAAGTAATCCTCGTCATTTGCCCTCTTTCCGTTTTTCTGCTTGACAACGAAACTCGCCATACAGCACTATTCATACGTTTTAATAAAAGCTTTCATGCGATTGTGATACAACCCGGGACAAGAAGAAGATTCATAGGAGATTCTTGATGAAGAGCGGAAATGCAAGGGCCACGATGGTGCGGAATTTTCTTTCCGTTTGTATTCTTTTCCTCGGCGCAGCTTCCATCGTGCTTGCCCAGGCCGGCAGAGGCAGCATCAGCGGCCTGGTTTCCGATCCTTCTGGCGCGATCGTTCCGGGGGCCCGGTGGTCCTGCGAAAGCCCTGCCACCGGAGTCACGCAGCACACCGTCACCAGCGCCGCGGGGACTGTACACATTCATCTCTCTCAATCCCGGCGTCTATCAGGTCACGGCCAGCCAGACGGGCTTTAAAAGCGTCGCCCAGGACAAAATCACGGTGAACGTCGATCAAGTCACCGAGGTCAACATCACCCTGCAAGTCGGTGCCGCCACGGAGACGGTCACGGTCACCGAGGGAGTCTCGCTGGTCGAGCCCAGCAACTCGACCGTCGGCTCGCTGATCCCGGCCGAAGCCATTGACCGGGTTCCGTTGCTCTACCGCAACGTTTTCGATCTCATCCAGTTGAGTGCTGGTGTGACTCCGCCCGAACGGTTCGCCCAACTCGAGCGATTCGATGCAGTCGGTGCAGAACATTTCGGTCGGGCGCCCGGGAGTCGACGTGTCTTCCGCCACCGATCAATGGCTCGATCGTCGGCTCGGTCTACTACATGCTCGATGGCAGCCCTATCGGAATTGCGGAAAACAATTCCGCCGCCATCATTCCTGCGATGAACATTCCCGAGGATGGAGTCGACGAGGTTCGGGTGGAAACCCAGAATACGCCGGCCTCGTACCAGAGCGGCGCCGCGGGCGTCATCAGTCTGGTGAGCAAGTCCGGCACCAATAAGTTTCATGGCGACGTCTTCGGCGTATTCCGGCCTGATATTCTGTCGGCCAACGACTATTTCATCAAAAACAGCCAGCTGCTACAGGGCCAAAGCAACAGTCCTCCTGATTTCCACCGTTATCAGGAGGGCGGCAGCCATCGGCGGACCCATCAAGAAAGACAAACTCTTCTTCTTCGCGGATTACGAGGACACGCAGCAGCAGCAGTTCGAGGGCCTCAAGACCTTCACCGTTCCTACCAGCGCCGAACGGACTGGAGACTTTTCGGCGCTTCTCAATCACGTTGATCCTGATACTGGTCTTCCAGCTCCCATCACTATTTACGACCCGACGCTGCCCGATAACCCCGATGGCACCCGGCAGGCCTTCCCAGGGAACATAATCCCCAACCCCAATCCCATTGGCTTGCTCTATCTGTCGAAAATGCCGTAGTGTAACATCCCCACTCCGGCGGCATGTGAGGCGGCAACCAGCGACGTCAGCCCGAATTTCGCAGCGCCCGGGCTCGATCCGTTCAATGGGCACAGGTTCGATTTCCGGCTGGATTGGGCCAAGAGCGAAAGGCAGCGCATCTTCACCCGCTTTTCCTATGACAAATTAGTGTTCTCTACGGCCAACGTCTTTCCCAGCGGCTGGGACCCGGACTATGCGCAGAACACGACCAACGGACGCAATATTCTAGTCGCGGACGATCTGACCCTGAATTCCTCGACCGTCCTCAACTTGCGTTATTCCTTTACCCGCCACCACGAGAGCCAGGGGGGACCAGCATCGTATCTGAGCAACGACATTACGAGCCAGGGTTTTCCGTCCTCGCTGGCTTCGGAGGTAGTGTTCAAACAGTTGCCGTACATCCTTTTTGATGACGTTGGCGGAGGTGTGGGAGGAACCGCCGACTACAACAACTTCGCCTATGCCAGCGAAAATAGCGACGTCAATGCCACGCTCACTAAAGTGAAGGGCAAGCATGAGTTGTCGTTCGGCTTCGAGTGGATGAAGCGCTACCTGAACGTTGGCCAGCCGCCCGCGCCCGCGGGCGCGTATGGCTTCGACGTCAGCGCCACCGATCAGACAGTCGCAAGTGTGGTGGGGGGTAGTGATTTTGCCTCTCTGCTTATCGGCATGGGATCGCAGCCGGGCACCGAAAGCAACCAGGGCAACTACCCCAGTTTCACCAAAGATATCTTGGCCGCCGAATCCAATCCGTACTATGCGGCCTTTGTCGAAGATACCTTCCACGCCTCCAAGGCTCTGACCATCACTGCCGGCCTGCGCTGGGACATCTTCGGCGGGCGCAATGAACGTTTTAACCGTCAGGAATACTTCAATCCGAATGTAAGCAATACCGCTGACGGCGTCGCCTATACCGGTGCGGAAATTTACGCCAACGGCAACAATCGATCCCCCTTTACAACAAATCTGAAGGACTTTGGACCTCGCTTAGGATTCGCCTGGCAGCCCGTCACTCACCTGGTCGTGCGTGGTGGTGCAGGCTTCTACTACGGTCCCAGCACTCACAACGTGGGCAGCGCCGGACTCAACACCGACGGCTTCGCATCGAGCACGACCTGGCAGTCCACCTGCTGCAACGTAGACAGCAATACCGTCTTCAATACCGGTAACGCTCCGTGCGTGGCCGGGGCGGCGGACAACTTTACTGGCCCGTATTCCTTGAGCAACCCATTTCCGAACGGCGTGGTTCCGATCTTTACCACTGCTCCGGCAGGCCTGGCCAACAACCTGGGGACGACGTTGAGCACCGTGCTGCAATCCCAGCGCACGCCGACCATCTATAACTTTAATTTCGCCGTCGAGTATGAGCTGCCGCATCAAGTGGTTGTGACCGTCGGCTATGTCGGCAGCCGGGGACTCTTCCTGCCCTTCGGCAATGTCGATCTGAACACAGCTCGATTTGGCCACCATCGCGAAAGTACGGCGCTTCCCTGTGCGTGGTTATAACGACCCGGCGTGCGTGAACGTGCCCAACCACTGGGCTCCCATACAGCCTTAGCTACGAACTTCAATGGCAGGCTCACCCACGGTCCCGTTGTATGTATCGCTGGAGAAGTACCCGCAGTTCGGCGATGGCAGCTACGGTGGGCAACGGCGTCAGTGTTCAAGGCTATCCCGCGGGCGACTCCGAGTACAGCTCTTTGCAAACCAAGGTGCAGAAGAGGCTGACCAACCACTTCACCACGCTCGCCACTTTTACCTGGGGAAAAATAATGACCGACGACGGGAATCCTCCTCTGGGTTTCGTCGGTACTCACAACGGCGCCGCTCAGGACTGGAGGAGATCTGCAACTTACGAACACTCGATCAGCCCTCAGGATGTGAAGTATCAGTTCACCGGGGAGGCGTCCTATGACTTGCCCGTTGGCAAGGGCAGGGCCGTCAACCTGAATGGTGTGGCAAACGGCATCGCCGGCGGTTGGACCGTAAATGCCATCGCTCTATCTCAGCACCGGCGTTCCCATCGCCTCACCGACTTCGGGAGTAAGCCCGTGCTACTTCAATCAGCGTGCCGACCTGACCTGCAATCCGGCCGTCAGGTGCTCCGCATACCGCAGCCGTATGGTTCAACGACAACTGCTTCTCGATTCCAGCCAGCCCATTCGTTGCGGGAACATGCCCCGGCCTATCTTGACAACGTTCGCACCGATGGGCGCGCGCGATCTCGACCTCTCCCTTTACAAGACGTTCGCGTTCGGAGAAACCGAAAGCACTCCGCTTTGATATCTCCTCCTACAACATCACCAACAAAGCCGCAATTCGGATACCCAAATGTGCCGAGCATTACGGATCGCGGCCAGCAGGGTCTTCCTTTCGGACAGATCACAAACACTGTCAACACTCCACGGCAATTCCAGTTTGGAGCGAGATTTAACTTCTAAATCTCTTGCTACGAGAAAAGCGGGCCTGAGGGTCCGCTTTTTTTTGTGATCGGAAGAAGTTCTACTTGTAGTGAACCTGCATCCAGCGCCGTTCGCGGGCGCTGGCGGCGATGGCATCGCAGAGAATCAGTTCCTCGTGGCCGGTCTCGAAGGTGGGGAAGGTACGGGGAGCTTTGAAATCGCCGGCTGCGATGTAGGCGTAGAAATCCTTGAAGAGCTGCGGCGAACGTGTCCGGGTAACCTTCGGCATGGCCTCCGGGATACGCGGCGTAACCGCGGGCCTCGGGACTCATCAGCGCCGGATCCTTGATCATGCTCTGATTGGCCTCATTGCGGCGGCCGATCCAAAGCGTGTTTGGCGATTCCGCATTCCAGGCCAGAGATCCTTCCGATCCATCCATTTCGAACCAGAGATTGCATTTGCGGCCGGCGCTGACCTGCGAAACGGTCATCACTCCGCGTATCGATCCTTCGAAATGCAACAGAACGGACGCATAGTCGTCGTTCGTGATCTGGATCTCATCGAACGCGGCGTCACCGCGCTTCTGAAAAGTTTCCACGCGACCCCGAGGCCGCTGACGCACCGGGACCACGGTGGCCAGGTCCGCGCAAAGTTCTGTGACCTTGCGCCCCGTGATCCAGGTGGTGAGATCGAGCCAATGCGTGCCGATATCGGACACCACGCGCATCTCCCCGCCAGAGCTTCGATTCCAGACGCCAGTTCCAATCCGAAGGATAAAGCAGCCAATCCTGCAAGAATCCGCCATGCACCAGACCGCGGCTCGCCGATCGCCCCGCTCGTACCAGCGACCGTGCCTCCTGACAGAGTGGGTAATATCGCAAGTTATGAGCGACTCCGCCCACCCGAGTTGTGTTTTTTAGCTAGCTCGATCAAGGCCGCGCTCTGTCGCGTGTCCATGGCCAGCGGCTTTTCGCACATAACATGCTTGCCCGCTTCGATCAAGGCTTGGGTTTGCTCGAAGTGAACATTGTTTGGAGTGCAAATGTGGACAACGTCCACGCTGTTGTCTTGGGCCAGCTCGTCCGAGCGAGGCATAGGCATGATCGAGACTGAGCGCCTGACAGGCTTCTTTCGTCCGCTCGGGCGAACTGCCGAGGATTCCCTGAACCGCAATCCCTCGACGTCGCAGAGCTTCCAGATGCGCTCGGCCTACGAAACCCAGCCCAATGATTGCCGCCTTGCAAAGTTCTCCACCGATCACCTCAGAGAAGAAGATTCACGACGTAGCAGTGTACAGGAAAAGCCTTACCCGACTTCCGCATGCTGGCGGGTGGAAGCTCACGGTCGCCAGCGCTTGCTCCAGATCGGCGATCAGGTCATCGACATTTTCGATCCCCACCGCTAACCGGATCAGCGTTCAGTCACGCCCATCTTTTCCCGCGTGCTCCGCCGAAATCATGGCGTGTGAAGTGAGCACGGGGAGACACACCAGCGATTCCACGCCGCCAAGACTGGGCGCCAGGTGGAACAAGCTGTAACGATTCGGTCAAACGGCGGGCGTCCTGACCGGTGCCGTCCACTTCAAAACTCAGTAATCCGCCGCCGCCCCGCATTTGTTCTCTGGCCAAGTGCACGCTGCGGATGACTTTCCTCAAACGGATAATAAACGCGCCCGCACCTTGGCGTGTCCGGCCAGAAACTGAGCGATCCGCAGAGCATTTTGATTGTGCCGTTCCATTCTGACGGCCAACGTTTTCATTCCCCGCAACAGCAGCCAAGCAGCGTGCGGGATCCATGTGCCTCCCAGGACGTGCGTGTCTCGAATGGATCTTCTCGATCAAATCTCCGCGCCCGGCGATAATGCCGCAGATCAGGTCGCAGTGGCCGCTGAAGTACTTCGTTCCCGAATGCATCACCAGATCAACGCCAAATTCCACCGGACGCTGATTGATGGGCGTTGCCAGTGTGCTGTCGATCATGGTAATGAGCTTATGTTTTCCTGCCACCGCCACTGCCTTGTGCAAGATCGACGATTTGCAACGTCGGATTGGTAGGCGATTCGAGATACAGCAACTTCGTGTTGGCCGAATTGCACGCTCATACTGTTCATACTGCGTGGTATCGACAAACGTTGTTTCCACTCCGAGCTTCGGTAACCATTGGGTAAGAAACTTTGCCGTACCACCATAGATCTCCTGCTGCGCCACAATATGATCGCCTGCCTTCAACAGCGCGAGGATTGAGGACGTAATGGCGGCCATACCGGAGGCAAAAAGCAGCGCGCCGTCCGCACCTTCGAGTCCGGCGATCGCCACTTCGACTACGGTGTTTGTCGGATTTCCGTAGCGGGTATAAAACTGGTCTGTGGGAACGCCTTGATCTGCTGCTGGTTGTCCGTGACTTCAAACGTCGAAGTCTGGTAAATCGGTGTCGACAGCGGCCCATTTTGCCTGACGTGATCCTTGCCGCCACGCACGGCTTCAGTTTCCTGGCGATGCTGATGCGGTTTCATAACACTCCTCGGGTGGTAGGGTGCAGGTTTGAAGGGCTTCCAAATCGGCTTCAAGGGTAACGTCCGAGAACGAACTCGGCAAGAGATGCGCCGTCATTCGCCCTCGACTACGCCTTATAATCTCATCCATGGATACCGGTCTGAAGAACCGAGTAGCGATTGTAGCTGCATCCAGTCAGGGCATCGGACGGGCAACGGCGGAAGCCTTCGCCGCCGAGGGATGCCGCGTAGCGATGTGCGCTCGCAACGCCCAGACGCTACAGGCCGCCGCTGATCAAATTCGTAAACAACACAACGCGGAGGTATTTGCCGAATCCCTGGACGTAACCGATGCCGGCGCAGTCCATCGTTTTGTGGAAGCAGTGGTCGCGAAAGTTTGGCAGCGCGGACATTTGCGTCACCAACGCCGGCGGACCTCCCGCCAAAGGTTTTCTGGCTGCGACCTTGGACGAGTGGCGAAAAGCGGTGGACTCTGAACTTGCTGAGTACGGTTTACTTTGCCCGCGAAGTGATTCCCTACATGCAGCGAAAGCACTGGGGACGCATCATCACCATCACATCGATCACCACCAAACAGCCGGTATCCGATCTGGTGCTTTCGAACTCAGTCCGCGCTGCGGTCGTGGGATTGGTCAAGAGTCTCTCCAACGAATTTGGGAAGGACGGAATTCTGGTGAACAACGTTGCACCCGGCTATACCGCCACCGACCGCCTGAGAGAACTGGCCCGGGCCAGGTCTGCCGCCCAGGACAAGACAGAAAAGGAAATCGCCGAAGGCTGGGCCGCGGACGCGCCTCTGAAACGCCTGGGTGAGCCCAGAGAGGTCGCCGACGCTATCGTATGGCTGGCTTCGGAGCGCGCGTCGTATATTACCGGGCAGACCGTACTAGTGGACGGCGGCCTGTACAGGGGCTTATAAATCCATGCCTGATGCCCGCGCCCCACATTTGATCGAAAACCACTATCGGCAATTCTGCAATCTATCGAAGGGAAGGGCGCACTGAAATGGCAAAAGCAAAACGACCGGGCAAGAATGTCAGGAAGAGTGCGGCCAGGTCGAAGAGTTTCCCGTAAGAAGATCACCCGGAAGACGCACCCCGGCTGAATCTGAAATACATTGCGTGGAATTCGGTCGAACTCGAAGAGCTGAAGCCGTTGTTACAGCGCCAGTTCGTCGTGGGCCAAAACATCATGGTCGCCCGCATTCTGCTGCAGAAGGGTGCGACCGTGCCGGAGCACAGTCACCACAATGAGCAGGTCACTTACGTTCTGGAAGGAGCGCTGAAATTCTGGATTGACGGCCGGGAGATCGTGGTGAATGGCGGCGAGGTCCTGACCATTCCTCCTCACATGCCGCACCAGGCGGAGGCGCTTGAGGATACAGTTGACCATCGATGTCTTCAATCCGCCACGTGCCGACTGGATCAACAAGACCGACCAATATTTGCGCGGTGGAAAATAGCGGCACCACTCTCCGAAATCCAAATGACAAATCAGACAACTTCTAGGTCCGAGCCGAGCACTTCTCAGTTGCGCTGCATTGGCTGCGGCACGGTTGGTGGCACGCCGACGCCTAACCTGCGATGCGCCGGATGTGGCGATTTGCTCGAGCTGATTTATCCCGATTGGCCTAGGGGCTCAGGCATGCGGGCCGCAGGCTTGGAGGCTGGCCGACTGAAAGTCCTTCTGGCGCGATCGCAAGCAGTTCCTTGCTGGCCATAGACCAGAGTGGGGTATGGCGCTTTCGCGAGGTCCTGCCCGCGCCTGAACCGGGAATCTGAACCCATCACTCTGCGCGAAGGCAACACACCGCTTTACAAAATGCCTTCCTGCGCCAAGATCTCCGGAGTGGAGCAACTGCTGGCCAAGCATCAAGGAATGAATCCGACCGGATCTTTCAAGGACACGGGCATGACTGTGGCCGCGTCGTTCGCTCGTCAAGAAGGATTTCATTGGGTAGCCTGCGCCTCCACGGGCAATACTTCCGCCTCGATGGCCGCCTACGCATCGCGGGGAGGCATGAGAAGCCTCGTCCTCATCCCGGATGGACAAATCTCCTGGAGCAAACTGGCGCAATCGTTGGATTACGGCGCGGTGACGTGCCAACTGAAAACTGATTTTGATGGTTGCATGCGTGTTCTCAATGAGGTTGTGCAACGCATGCCCGTCTATCTTTTGAACTCGGTAAATCCGTATCGTTTCGAAGGTCAAAAAACTCTCGCTTTCGAATTGATGGAGCAAGTTCGACTGGCAGGTTCCAGATCACGTCATCGTTCCAGGCGGAAACCTCGCCAATTCCTCGGCCATCGGTAAAGCATTTCTCGAGATGAAAGAACTGGGACTGATTTCCACACTGCCGAAAGATTTCCATCATTCAAGCCGAAGGCGCGAATCCGCTGGTCCGCACGATTCGTGAAAACGGTGGCAGGACTTTGATTCCTGTGCAAGCTGAGACCTACGCAACCGCGATCCGCATCGGCAATCCAGCCTCCTGGAAGAAAGCTTTGCGCGTCCTGGATGCGACCGATGGCACAGTCGAGCAAGTAAGTGAAGTAGAAATTGCTCTGGCCAAAGCCGAAATCGGCGCAGAGGGGATCGGTTGCGAGCCTGCCTCCGCGGTCACACTCGCCGGACTCAAGAAGCTGGTGAAACAAGGCTTTGTCAAATCGCAGGAGACCATCGTGTTGGTATTAACCGGACATCTCCTCAAAGATCCCGATTTCACTTTGAAGTTTCATCGTGGCGATCTGTTTGCCGGAACCGCTGACGAAAAAGAATCAGGCGCGCTTACAGTCGCAACAGCGTGCACCGCTGGTTCTGGAGCCAACTGCCGACGCCGTGGTTCGAGTGTTGGAAAAGGCTGGCGTAATTACTCGATCAATTTATCCAACTCGCGATATCTTTCGACCTTATGACGAACCGCCGCGTCGAAAAGCCGATCTTCCGAAAGCTCTGGCGCTGCAACTTCCGGCCACTTCCGCCAACCTCGGCCCGGCCTTCGATGCTGCAGCTCTGGCTCTGCAATTATTCCTCAAAGTCCACGCCCGGCCCGCTGAACGAATTCTCCATCTCCGCCACGGGACGAAACCCTGAAATCTGCCAGCAACTCCACGGCAATCTGATTCTCACGACCTACCGCGAAGTCCTGGAAGCTGAAGGCAAACCGGTCCAGCCGCTCGCGCTTCGCGTCGACAATCAGGCGCCGATCGGCAAGGGCTGCGGTTCCTCAGCATCGGCCCGTCTGGCGGGGATCGCCCTCGCAGTACACTTCGGTGGTTTGCATTGGACCGACAGCCGCATCGTGGGCGAAGCCTCGCGGCGTGAACATCATCCCGACAACGCCGCCGCCTGCTGGATGGGCGGCCTCGCCGTAGCCCGCTTGTCGAATGAAGGCGAAGCCCAGATTGCCCGCATTCCGCCTAAAGGCAAGTGGCCCTTGCTCCTCGCCGTCCCCGAGGAAAGTCTGTCCACGGAAAAAGCCCGCAGCGTTCTTCCGCTGCAGTACAGCCGGGCTGATGTGGTGACGAACATCCAGAATTCCATGCTGCTGCTCGCCGCGTTTGCTCAGGGACGTAAGGACTTGCTCACGGCTTCCGCTCGAAGATCGAATTCATCAGCCTTACCGCGCGTCACTGTGTCCGCTGTTGCCGGCGCCTTGCAAAAGATGGACCGGTCATCTGGAATTCTGGGCGTGGCTCTAAGTGGCGCGGGCCATCGGTACTGATCTTTCTGGATGACAAGGCAAATTTGCGTCAGGTAAGACCCGGATCGCGGCCCATCTTCGCACGCATCGCTTTCCGCAGAACTGATTGCGACCGAATCAGCAATGTCGGAGCGGGGCAGGCCGGTGGCTGGAAGAAAACGGTGATCTGAGGCCTGAGTGCGATCTCAAGTGCGTTCCGCGTTCACGCGAGCGCTTTTCCCGTTCTGCCGAGAACGTACATAGATGTTGCTCAAAAGCTAATCCGTGGATTGCTGGCGAAGTGGGCAGGGTAGGAGCGGCAGGCCTCGCGAACATTTGAATTGCCTTTTGCCCGTCTTGCGCTCGCTAAATCCCTGCCTTCATTCGTGGCCCTTCCTTGATCTTCACTTTATTTCTCACTGAACCCCGTCATTCTTTCGCTTGCGGGAGTTCGATGCAAAACTCCGAAGGGTAACCCTTGGGCTGTTTCGGGGGGAACGAAAAGTTAATCGGCCTCTTTGCGAAGGTAAATGGCACCCAGTGCCATGTCTGCCTGTGCGAAAAAGCCTGGGAAAAGGTGGCACTCCCAGACCACGCCAAAGCTAGGGAAGAAACAAGAAAAGGACCGGCGCGGAGCCGGTCCCGTGAAATCTTTAAACGCTTTGTGCTACCGGCTCGCGGGCGGAATAATGCTATTCATGCGCAAATATTCCACCATCTGTCCGTAGTGGTCAAAGGGATGCGAAATCGCGATGACGGAAGTCCCAGGCGTGACGCTGTTCCCTCGCCAAACGGATTTTTGATTCCCTCGACCTGGTTCTTCTCGTTGATGGACTTCATGGCCTTGTGCAGATAAACGAAAGAGTCTTTCAAATACTTCATGATGTCCGCCTTCGAGGTCACCGATGCCGGCCCGTTCTCTTCGCCGGTATCCGCAGGCGGCTTCTCCTGCAAAATTGCGCCGGCAAGCAGGTAATTGACGGCCGCGACATGTTTTATTTCCTGGGCGAAGGTGCGGACGCCCTTAAACTCGCCGCTCGTGGGAGCAAAGGAATACTTGTCCTCCGGCATAGCATCAGCGGCAGGAACAAATTCGTTTTCGACATTGGTGAGTGAGCGGTCCAACACGCTGCTCACCGTACGTGGCTCCGCCGGCTTGCTGTCCTGGGCCGATGCAATTCCACAACCTACCAGCAGAAACAAAGATGCAAACAGCCATTTCATTTTCGTCATGGGTCTCTCCTTGAACGATTTGGTATCGCGTAGTGACAGCCGCCTCAGACTGTCCACTAATCCCGCACCACTGAAGGCGAAAGCTCCAGCTCCCGTGCGGTTAGCCGGTAACGCCGCACCGCCAACAATCCAGCTACGAGCGCGATGGAAGAATAAAGTAGCGTTGCCGGCACTCCAACCCGGGTTGCCAGCGCCCCCCAGGCCGCGCTGCCCAGGGCCATTCCTCCCTGTAACACCAACAGGTACATGGAAAGCGTGCGCGCCCGAAGCCATGAGGGCGACATGGTCTGCGCTGCGACATTTAGACACGCCAGAATGCCGATCCATGCCGTCCCGCTCACGAAGAGTACCAGAATCAGCCAGCCAAAGTTGTGTACTGCTCCCGCGGCGAAGGTCATGGCGGCAAATGCCAGAATGCACGACGCCACCAGTCCGTCGACAGATAATTTCCTGCGCAGCCGCGGCAAGGCCGCAGCACCCCCTAAAGCTCCGAGTCCGAAAGACGTCAGCAGCAATCCATAACCGGTGGCGCCGTGCGGACGCGCCACAATCGGTAAGAGCGCCAGCAGCGAACTCGCCGCCAGGCTGAAGGCGCCGGTCCGGATCAGCACGCAACGCACCACCGAATTACCGAGACCGTACCGAATTCCAGTTCGGATCGCGTCTCTCATCCGGCCCGTCTCGACGCGCTCCAGACACACCCGCTTCCAGCTATACAAAACGAAGATCACCCCAAAAAATGAAGCCGCATTCAACAAAAAGGCCACACCCGATCCCGCCGCGGCAATCACCATGCCACCAACTGCCGGACCGATCGCCCGAGCGACATTAAAGCCCACGGAATTCAGTGCAACTGCCGGTGCATGCAAACCGCTGTCGAATCTTCAGAGGTCTTCGCGGAAATGCGCTCCCGCAAGTTGTCCTCGCTGTCCTGTATTCCATAGCCGGCTTGTTGACAGGGTATGCGGTAGCCCTTGTGCTTGGATTCGATGCGGGAACGGCAGCGGGACTCCTCGGCGGAAGTTGCCACTCGTCAGAGACGATAGGAACAGCGGATGCTGCGATCGGAAAGCTGGCGATTGGCGGCGATTTGCGTCAAGCACTGACTGAAAATATGGCCGTAGCTTTTGCGGTTACTTACCTGATCGGAGTGTTTATATCAATCGTGGTCCTTGTTCGAATGGGTCCCTGGATGTTGGGGGTCGATCTTCGCGCTGAATGCCAGAAGCTGGAAAAGGAATTGGGCATGAAGACGGAGCAACCTGGAGTGGTCTCCGCCTACAAGCAATTCGTGATGCGGGCTTACAAACTACCGGAGGACATGAAAAACGAGGCCGTGTCCGAATTGGAAAACGCCTTCACGCCAGAGCGTGTATTTGTAGAAAGGGTTAAGAACAGAGAGGGGATAATAGAAGCCGACTCCAATCTTCCACTTAAGGCGGGCGATGTTGTCGTCCTATCGGGACGCCACAAGGTGCTCGGGAGTTCCAGCAATCCGTTGCAACAGTACGAGATCGACGAGCCCGCACTATTGGATGTTCCGGCGATAGCAGTCGATCACATATTGGAGCGGAAGGATCTGCAGCATCGGACCTTCGCCGAGATCGTTGCAGTTCTGGAAGAGGAAGTTCCCACCAGAGGAGTCTTCGTTCGCAAAGTATTGCGAGGCGGAGAAGAACTGCCTCTTGGAGAGAAGGCTAGTACTCGAACGTGGAGATGTTCTGACGCTGATCGGTGCCCGGCGGCACGTCAACCGCGTGGCGGCGCGACTGGGTTCTGTTCAACGGGCGTCAAATATGACCGACATCGCACCTCTTTGTCTGATCATTGTTATCGGAGGGCTCATTGGTTTGCCTGCATTGCAACTGGGTAGACTTAGCCTTGGGCTCGGTCTCCCGGTTGGGGTGCTGCTGGCTGCGCTTGTTATGGGTTGGGCGCAGTCCCAACGACCCGTCTTCGGCAGAGTGCCCGAATCGGTGGTGTGGTTGTTTGATTCGCTTGGCCTGGCAGCATTCGTAGCTGCAATCGGAATTAATGCCGGCCCGGGTTTTGTTCAGCGGAGTTCGCACCACCGGTGTGGTGCTTCTCATTGCCGGCATAGTCACATGCGCGGTTCCGTTCATCATCACTATCTTTGCTGGTCGCTATCTCTTCCGATTGCATCCGGGCGTCCTGCTCGGCATTTGTGCAGGAAGTGGCACATCCTCTCCTGCGTTGGCCGCCCTTCTGGAGAAAGCCGAGAGCCGCGTTCCGGTTCTCGGCTATGGCGTAAGCTATGCAGTCGCCAAGGTGATATTTGCACTGTGGGGATCGATCATTGTGATCTTAGTGCATAAGGGCTAGTTCGACTGGTCTCAATCTCAACCTTTGTTGGTAGAGCTAGGGCATTTTACAGTTGTCTTCACCCATTCTTCCCGATAGAAGTTGTTCTGCAACGCCGATCGGCCGGATATTCCAAAAGACGCGATTGTCGCACTCCAGAACGACTAAGGATCGACCCGCGTTTTAGCAGATAAGTGTGGTCCAGCAAGGAGGGCGTATGCGAGCGTCCCTTTTAAGAAGTGCTAAAGGTTTCCGCCGTATTTGCGTTTGCTGTGTCCATTACGAGCAATTCGCTGTGGGCTCAGCAGACAACGTCATCGACTGCAGGCCAGACGCGGACAGAAAAGGATCTTCTGGGAGAAAAAGCAGGTTCCAGCCGACGCCTACTATGGCGTGCAAACCGCAAGAGCACTCGAGAATTTTCAGCTCTCAGGAGTGGCAATCAATCACTACCCCGGCTTCGTGGAAGCGTGGGCTCTGGTGAAACTAGCGGCGGCGCAGGCTAACTACGACGTAGGGGCGATGAAGAAGGAAAGGCTGGATGCGATCGAGAAGGCATGCAATGCTGTGCTCGCCGGCAAGTATCATGATCAATTTCAGGTCGATTGGTACCAGGGAGGGCGCTGGCACCTCGACAAATATGAATGCGAATGAGGTGCTCGCCAACATCGGGCTCGAGCTCTCAGGCCACAAAAAAGGCGAGTATCAGTTTCTTGAGCCGCACGATGACCTGAATATGTCCCAGTCGACCAACGATTCGTATCCCACAGCAATCAAGGTGGCGTTCATTCTGCGAAACGGCAAGCTGATTGAAGAGTTGCAGAAACTTTCGGCGTCATTTCGCGCGAAGGGAAATGCATACCTCGAAATCGTCAAGATGGGACGCACTGAACTGCAGGATGCCGTGCCCATGACGGTCGGACAGGAGTTTTATGCCTACGCATCATCGCTCGACAATGAGATTCAGTTACTGCGGGATTCCGAGAAGGCTTTGTACACCGAGAATATGGGCGCGACCGCGATCGGCACGGGTCTCAATGTCCCGAAAGGCTATTCGGAAAAGTTTGCGGAACATCTGTCGAAGCTTCTCAATAAACCGATCGTGCCCGCGCCGGACATGGTAGCCGCTACCTGGGACCAGCAAGGGTTTCGTCATCTATTCCTCTGCGCTGAAGAGCCTTGCTATCAAACTTTCAAAGATCTCGAGTGACCTTATCCTGTTGACCTCGGGACCGCGCGCAGGATTGAACGAGATCGACTTGCCCGCATTGCAGCCAGGTTCTTCCATCATGCCGGGAAAGGTGAACCCGGTCGTTCCCGAGGTTGTGAACCTGGTTACGTTCCGCGTGATGGCCAACGATTTTGCCGTTACGTTAGCCGCTCACAGCGGACAACTACAGCTAAACGCGTACGAACCGATCGAAGGTCTTGCGGTTATTGAATCGCAAAGCCTGCTCTTTAATACTTCGATCCTTTTCCGAACGAAGTGCGTTGACGGCATCACGGTGGACGAGAAACAGTTGGAGCACTACATGGAGACGACGGTCGGCATCGTTACCGCGCTCAATCCTGTTTTGGGTTACGACAAGGCAACCGAACTGGCACGAGAGGCCTACTCGAGCGGCAAAGGCATTCTCGAGATCATTCGGGAGAAACACATTCTTACCGAAGCTCAGATCAAAGAGCTGCTCGATCCGGCCAAGCTGACCGGATTGGATAAATCCAAGTACAAACCGAATTAGTTCTGATTGGAAGAGAGCATTCGCGCCGACGTGCGCTTCGAAGGGAGTGGTCATGAAGCGATCATTACAAACCCTGGGTGTTGTTCCTTATTGTGGTCATCGTCGTTCCTTGCCAGGAAGCTCTGAGCCAGGGCAAGAAGCCGAACATCGTGATTCTTGCAACCGGGGGCACGATTGCAGGCGCCGCAGCCACCGGCACGCAATCCGCTTACACCTCTGGAGCGGTCACGATCGATGCGATGGTGAATGCCGTTCCGGGGATCAAGGACCTTGCGAACATCAAAGGGGAGCAGATCGCAAACGTCGGATCGCAGGATATGTCGTTCGACATTATGTTGAAGGTCGCCAAGCGCATCAACGAACTGCTGCCGACCAATGATGTCGACGGTATCGTGATCACACACGGTACAGACACCATGGAAGAGACGGCGTACTTCCTCAATTTAGTCGTAAAAAGCGACAAACCGGTCGTCCTGGTGGGCTCGATGAGACCGTCGACGGCTGTCAGTGCTGACGGTCCGCTGAATCTGTATAACGCCGTGGCTGTAGCGGGCAATCCTAAATCCAGAGACCTTGGAGTCCTGGTGGTCATGAATGATCAGATTCACGCAGCGCACTCGTTGACGAAGACCAGCACCACTGATGTCCAGACCTTCATGTCCCCCTTGCGTGGGCTGGTCGGAGTCGTCTCTTACGGTAAGATGCGATTACTATAACACTCCACCATGGAAGCACACGACATGAAACCGAATTCAACATCTCAAACGTCACGAAGCTTCCGCGCGTCGACATTATCTTCATCGCCGCAGACGTGTCGCCAGATCTGATTGACGCCAGCGTCGCCAATGGCGCCAAAGGTATTGTCATCGCGGGCGTTGGCAATGGAAACATGAATAAAGCCTCAGTCGACGCCGCCGCGAGGGCGGTGAAGAAAGGCGTCGTCGTGGTCCGAAGCAGCCGAGTTCCCACGGGAACAGTCGGACGTAACGTGGAGTTGAATGACGACGAGCTGGGTTTTATCGCGTCAGATGAACTGAATCCGCAGAAGTCGCGCATCCTTCTGTCACTAGTGCTGCTAAAGCCTCGTCCGACCACAGAGATTCAACAGATCTTCACTACTTACTAATTTGAAGAAGATCAGGGCCGATGTCTATGAGTGTCATCTTGGGGCGGCGGTATTGTTGACACAGATTGCCATCGCTGTCCTAGGTGGACCGCAGCCTTCCCAAGCGCAATTCACCGACAGTCCGGCACCCGCAGGGAGGTCAAATCCAACCGAAGAGAACCTCAGGGAAAGCAAGGCGCTTCGATTACTTGCCGACTCATGGAACATCCAGGTTCTTTTTGCCGCTGAGGATTTGATGGGCGGAAAGACCGCGGATTGAAGCGTCAAGTAGCTCGATCATGTGGAAGGCTGGCACGATGCGCTCCCCGCGACGGCGGAGGCCGCTCATCAGTTGAAGGAGGCAGCCGGGATTGGCGGAGACGACGGCTTGCGAGCGGGTATCGAGTAGGTGGCCAACCTTTCGGTCACCGAGCTGCTGCGCGGGCTCAGGTTGCAGCATGTTGTAGACGCCTGCGGAGCCGCAGCAGAGCGATGACTCGGCGACCTCTGCGACGTCCAGCTGAGGAATCTTCGCGAGCAGATCGCGCGGCTGCTGGTAGATACCTTGCGCGTGACGCAGGTGGCATGCGTCGTGATACGCGATGCGAATGGGCAGCGGATGACGCGGGGCCATCGGTGGCAGGCTCGCTGAGGATTTCGGTGATGTCTTTGCATTTTGCGGAGAAGGCAGCGGGCGCGATTGGCCCACTGAGGGTCGTCGCGGAGAAGGTGACCGTACTCCTTCATGGTGGAACCGCAGCCAGCGGCGTTGATAACGATGGTGTCGACGTTGGCGGCTTCGAAGAGGGCGATGAGGTTGCGAGCCATGGCGGCGGCCTGGTCTTCGAGTCCGGAGTGGACCATCAGGGCTCCGCAGCAGGGCTGGCTGGCTGGGACAATGACTTCGAAACCTTCAGCGGCTCAGCACGCGTGCCGTGGCGGCGTTGACGTGCGAGAAAAAGACTTGTTGGACGCAGCCGGTGAGCATGCCGACACGGCGGCGATGGGGGTGGCCGGGGCTACACGCTCAGGCATCGTCCAGGTGAGGTGCGCGGGGACGGTGGGGAGCAGGGATTCCATGGCGGCGAGGCGTGCGGGCAGCGAGCTTGAGCAGGCCGGAGCGGCGGACGAGGGATTGGAGGCCGGAGCGCTGGTAGAGGAAGAGTGGGGCGGCCATCAGTCGTAGGCGTGTGGGATAAGGAAAAGTGGCGAAGAGGAGCTTGCGGAAGAGGGAGTCTCCGGTGGTGCGGGGGATGTTGCGTTCTACTTGTGCGCGGGTGTCTTCGATGAGCTTGTCGTATTGGACGCCGGAGGGGCAGGCGGTCATGCAGGCCATGCAGCCGAGGCAGTTGTCCATGTGGGTGCGGAAGTTTTGGTCGAGCGGGGCCTCGCCCTGTGAGGCTTTGGCCATCATGTAGATGCGGCCGCGGGGTGAGTCCATCTCTTCTCCCCAGAGGACGTAAGTGGGACAGGCGGGGAGGCAGAAGCCGCAGTGGACGCAGTCGGAGAGGAGCTCTTTCGACGGAGGATGATGGGCGTCGAAGGAGCTGGGCTTGGCGGGTTGGATCTCGGTGAGCATAGGTTTTGGGTGGTATCCCCCACCCCGTCAATATTGCGCAAAGTCTTCGGAGCATTGGGGTTAAGTCTGGACTTCGGGGTTTGGCTTCGTCGCGATTCGATTTTCCCTACGGGGCGGTTTGGAGGTGAGATTTGTCAAATCGGCGATCTAGATTCCTCCGAGGAAGCGGCCCGGGTTGAGGGTGCGGTTAGGGTCGAATTGGTGTTTTACGGCTTGCATGAGGGGAAGGGTGGTTAGGTTGGCCTTCCAGCGTTTTGCGTTCGTAGAAGACGCAAGGACGATTAGATCGGTCTTGATAGTCTGAAGGTAGTCCTCGATGGCGGCAGCGGCACCTTCAAGAGAGGCGTAAATAAGGCCCGTGGATTGAGCGACGCAGGCAATATCGACCTCGGGTGCCCATTGCATGTGGTCAAGGTACTGACCTAAGCCCGATGGAAGGACTGAGAGTTTGATGACCGTGGCCTTCTCTTGAAAGAGAGCCTCGCGGGCGTTTCTTACGTCCACAGAACTGGTGTCCAGATGCCAATTTGACAGGTTTGGTAGCTCTCTAACTGACGCCAGCTGTGCGTCGACTTTGAGCCTCGCCGCATCGACCATCTCATGAAGAATCTCATCTTGTTTAGCTTCGGGGTGGGCGTTTAGTTGGATGTCGAGGTGGAAGCCGTGGGAGTCGCCGCGGAGTTGGATGGCTTGGGTGAGGAGGTGGCTGGCTCGGATGGTGGCCATGAGCGGTGCGAGTTGCGCGGCTTGTGGGGCGGAGACGGTGAAGGTTTGGGTGTGTTGCGGCAGAGGGTGGAGGCGGAAGGTGGCTTCGGTGATGACGGCGAGGGTGCCGAAGCTGCCGGTCATGAGTTTGCAGAGGTCGTAGCCTGCTACGTTTTTGACGACCTTGCCGCCGGAGCGGGCGATGGTGCCGTCGGCGAGGACGAGGGTCATGCCGATGACGAGGTCGCGGAGGCTGCCGTAGCGGTGGCGGAGAGCTCCGGAGTCGTTGGTGGCGAGGATGCCGCCTACGGTGGCCTTCTCGGGCCAGAGGGGATCGAGGGCTACGAACTGGTTGTGTTTGGCGAGGGTCTGCTGGAGGGTGCTGCCAGGTGCAGCCGGCCTGGACCGTGCAGGTGAGGTCCTGCCAGGGGTGTTCGATGACTCGGTTGAGGCGGGTCAGATCGAGATGAATGCTGGCCCGGACGGGATTGCCCCAGGATTGCTTTGTGCCGCTTCCGATGGGAGTGACTGTGAGATCGTTTTCGTTGGCGAAGCGGAGAATCTCGGAGACTTGTTGAGTGTGGGCAGGGGAGATGGTTAGGGTGTTGTCCTGTAGATGGACGTATTCAGGGCCGGTGATGGCGGCTAGTTGCTCGGCGATGTTGGTGGTTGTGGTCATTTATGCGGTGCGATAAGAGAGCATATCCCAGGGGCTAAAGCCCCTTTTCTGTCTGGCGGCTAAAGAGGGCCAAGCCTAGAGGCTTGGCGTACCAAGAAGCAGGAGCAACGGCAAAGACTTGCGGAACGGGCGGTTTACATTCTCACCCATGACGATGAGACCTGTCATGGATGGGGCACCCGATTGGTTTGGGAGAGCCCGCCTTAAGGGTTGAAAGGCCCGAGCGGTTTGGGTGACGTTAAGTGCATCGGGGTCCTTCGACTGCGCAGCTTGCAAAGTGCGCAAGCTGCTCCGCTCAGGATGACAGTTATGAAGAGTGACAGCGTGCATCAGAAGATCTCCGCGATGCCGCTGGTTTCGAGGTTGTGGGGAACGTAGGCTCCTCGGGAGCGCTCACCGCAGAGGCGAGGTGTGGGGAAGAGCTTGTCGGGGTTCGAGATGTTTTGTGGATCGAAGGCGTGCCGGACGCGCTGCATGGTTTCGAGATCGGGGTCAGCGTACATGTAGGACATGCTGCACTGCTTTTCGCGGCCAACGCCGTGCTCACCGGTGATGGAGCCGCCGGCTTCGACGCAGATGTCCAGAATGCGCATGGAGAGGTCGATGGCGCGAGCCTCTTCGCCGGGATTGTCGGCGCAATAGAGGACGATGGGGTGGAGGTTGCCGTCGCCCGCGTGGAAGACGTTGGTGACGCGGAGATTGACGGCGGCGGACATCTCGGCGATCTTTTCGAGCACGGCGGGGAGCGCGGTGCGGGGGATGACGCCATCCTGCACGATGTAGTGCGAGGAGAGACGGCCGGCTGCGGCGAAGGCGGCTTTGCGGCCCTTCCATATTAGGTAGCGGTCCTGCTCGTCGATGGCTAGGCGGGTCTCCCATGCGCCGTTCTTCTTCGCGAGCGTGATTACCGTGGCCATTTGCAGGTCTACTTCGGCTTTGGGGCCGTCGAGCTCAATCAACAAGAGCGCTTCGCAGGAGGGATAATTGGGATGGACGGAGGCTTCGGCTGCCTGAATGGAGAGGCGGTCCATGATCTCCATGGCGGCGGGGAGCTGGCCGGCGGCGATGACATCGGAGACAGTCTGGGCGGCGGCGGCGATGGTGTCGAAGGCGGCGAGGATGACCTGCACTGTCTCAGGCTTGCGGACGATGCGAAGGGTCATCTCAGTGGCAACTCCAAGAGTCCCTTCGGAGCCAATGAAGACGCCGAGGAGATCGTAGCCGGGGGCGTCCGGTGCTTTGCTGCCGAGCCTGACAACCTCGCCCGTGGGGAGCACCACCGTCATTTCAAGGACGTGAGTGACGGTGAAGCCGTACTTGAGGCAGTGAGCTCCGCCAGCGTTCTCGGCGACATTGCCGCCGATGGAGCAGACGGTTTGCGAGCTCGGGTCGGGTGCGTAAAAGAAGCCGTGCGGCGAAACAGCGGCGGTCACGTTGGCGTTGATGACGCCAGGCTGGACGGTGATCTGCTGGTTTGGCAGATCGATGTTGAGGATACGGTTCATGCGGGAGAGGCAGATGACCACCGAGCCTTCGGCTGGGAGTGCGCCTCCGCTGAGGCCGGTGCCGGAGCCGCGAGCGACGAAGGGAATGCTGTGTTTTGCGCAGATACGCACTACGGCTTGAACCTGCTCTGTGGTGCGCGGCAGTACGACGGCGTCGGGTGTGACGCGGAAGGCAGTGAGGCCGTCGCACTCATAGGTCTGGAGCTGGTTTGGAGCGGTGATGAGGCTGGATTGCGGAGTGTCCGCGCCTCTGCCGTCGGAGTCTACGGCAGTGCGAAGTTCGGCGAGGATGGAGGAGGTGAGCATAGATTTCAGCAATGCTTCACGAACTTTCCCGATAGAGTGCAGCATCCGCGAGCGTCAGGCATCGCTCGAATAGTTCCAATTCAATGTACATGCTGTGGATCCAGTTCCAGATCAGTCTGATTTACTCGCGCATAAACATAAGGCCCCTCTGTGATTACGGCAATGTGTGCATTTGCGGGCAGTCCAACCGTCGCGGCGTCGATTGCTGCGGTGAGGTCGGAATATAAACGGTCCCCCAGGAAGCCGAACTGCTGTTTGCTTACTCCGGGGGCGAAGAAGAAAAGCTCGTGCTTCAAACCCGTGAGCGCAAGTTTCTCGAGCTGCCATTGATCGGTCTCTACCGCTGAATCGCGAATCTCGTCCAGGTAATTTTGGTGACCCGGGTAAGCTTGCAACTTGCGTGCGAACTCTGACGAGCCGATTCCTTCGGAACACTCGCCAATGACGAGAATTCTACCTCCAGGTTTGGCAATGTGTGCTGCTGCGGTGATGCCTTTGATCGATTGATAAAAGGTGAGGTCGAGCGGATAACCAGCAGCACTGGTAATGACAAGATCAGCGGCGAACGGAACAAGTTCAATGGAGGTGTCCTTCAAGAACTGCACCCCTGCAGCGTGCGCGGTCACAGGCTCGCCTGCAAAGACGCCCGAGATCTCTCGTTCCCTGGTCAGAGTCACATCGAGCATAAAATCGTGCCGTGCCATGCGAGCGATCTCGAGCAACTCCGCGTGCAAAGGATTGTCAGTCGTATGACCTTCTGTTGCGTTTGGCTCACGCATGAAACGAGGAGAGTGAATCACCTTGATGGTCTCTTGTCCGGCTACTCCGGGAGCGATTAGCTTGCGGCCTCCAGAGAAACCGAGCATAAGATGCTGTTCGATGAAGCCCAATGTGATGTGAAGGTCTGCTTGCATAAAGCGTTCATCGACATAGACCGGAGTTCCCTTGGCAGTTGACCCGAGCCACCGATGCTCTGCGAGTTGCCTGGCGTCATGATTGAGAACCCTGTATCTCGAGGCAAGATCTGAACCGACTATGACCTGAATCTCCGCTTCGGTCGCAGCACGATGGAGGCCCGTCGCAATCAAAATAGTGACACCCTCAATAGAAATCCCCGCCTCGTGCAATCGTTTGAGCAGAGGCGGAAGCGTAATGGAGTTCGGTACCGGGCGCGTGATGTCGCAGACACAGATGGCTGCGGTTTTCTTGCCCGCTGCGAGTTCACGCAATGAGGGACCTGCGATGGGATAATCGAGCGCGTAATTGAGTGCCGCCTGAACGTCAGAGAGAGGTTGAGCGCTGCGATTTTCTACCATCATGTAAGCAAAACCGTCCGGCAGCGATGCCGTGATACCGCTTTTGCCAAATGCAAATTGAACAGCCCTCATAGCACTCCTATTCAGCTACACGGACTTGCAGGTATTCGTAGGTCGGGTGAATCTCTCTCGATCTTTCGAAGGTGCAAGTCTCATCCAAAGAATTATTCATCGTTTGGGAGTTACGTGCACAATTCGTTCCGCCGATCTTGCTGTTGGCCAGTGTGAGGATGCAATAATGCGAGGATGAGCGATCAATCTTCTGGGCTGGACAGGCGGGGGTTTCTTGGTGTGTGCTCCATGGTGGGGCTGGGACAGACGTTATTGCCGGGCGCATTGTTCACGCTGGCGACGCAGGCAACGGCGCAAACCTCGCCGATCGCCGGCGGCGGCCAGGTCAACGCCAATACCGACACAATGCCCAAGATTACGCCGGAGATGATCGACTCGGCAGCAGTGATCGCTGGGATTAGCGTGACCGGCGAGCAGAAGAAGATGATGCTCGACAGCCTGGAGCAGCTGCGAAAGTCGTACACCGCGATTCGCGACCTGAAGATTCCAAACAGCGTGGCTCCAGCCTTTGTGTTCGATCCGGTTCCGGGAGACATGACCCTCGACACGGTTAAAAAACCGCTGAAGATCAGCACTCCTCCGGATGCGAAGGCGCTGGCCGGGTCGGTATCAGCCGGAGTCGCCGGAACCTCTGATGCATTGGCATTCGCCTCGGTGCGTGAGCTGGCCGAGCTGGTCAAGACGCGGAAAGTTTCTTCGGTTGAGTTGACGAAGATGTACCTCGCGCGCCTGAAGAAATATGACCCGCAGCTCCGTTTCGTAATCACGTTGACGGAAGACCGTGCTATGGATCATGCAGCCGCGGCAGACAAAGAAATCGCCACAGGTAAATATCGCGGCCCGCTTCATGGAATCCCCTGGGGAGGTAAAGATCTCCTCGCCGTGAAGGGTTACAGCACGACCTGGGGTGCGGGTGGATTCGAAGACCAGAAATTTGACTATGACGCGACGGTCGTGACCCGGTTGGATGAGGCTGGAGCAGTTCTGATTGCGAAACTCTCCATGGGCGCGCTGGCACAGGGCGATCTCTGGTTTGGTGCACGCACGCGGAATCCCTGGAACAAACACCAGGGATCGAGCGGATCGTCAGCCGGAAGCGCAAGTGCAGTTGCCGCCGGCTGTGTTGGATTTGCGATAGGCACAGAGACCCTCGGATCAATCTCATCGCCGGCGACACGCTGCGGATGCACAGGTCTGCGGCCCACCTTTGGCTTCGTCCCGAGGACAGGCGCGATGGCCCTGAGCTGGACCATGGACAAGATCGGCCCCATCTGTCGCGCCGTAGAAGACTGCGCCATCGTGATGTCGGCGATCTACGGACAGGACGGCCACGATCTCTCCGTACAGCCTGCTGCGTTCAACTGGGACGCCACCTTCAACTGGAAGACTCTGCGCGTGGGCTATATCAAGAGTGCGTTCGATCCGCCGACGCTCCCTGCCAATGCATCGGATGGCCAGAAGACAAACTTCGAACGCCGAATCTACGACGCGAAGTACGCGGCCACAGCCCTCGATGAACTTCGCAATATGGGTGTGAAGCTGGTTCCGGTTGAGATTCCCGACTTTCCCTTCGGCGCAATCGCGCCTGTCCTCCAAGCAGAGGCCGCAGCAGCGTTCGACGATCTTACCCGCAGCGGGCGGGACAAATTGCTCACGGGCCAACTGCGTTTCGACTGGCCCAATCAGTTCCGCATTGCACGTTTCTACTCTGCAGTCGACTACATCCAGGCAATGCGCGCGAGAACTCTGGCAATCGCCGCAATGGAGAAGCTGTTTGCCGAGGTCGATGTAATCGTAACGCCTTCGCTAGGCAATCAACTGCAGGCGACCAACCTGACCGGACATCCCGCGGTGATTGTGCCAAACGGAATTCGCGGAGACGGCGCTCCGAAGAGCGAAAACGAAGAAGACGGCGCCTTGAATAACGCAGGCGGTCCTGGAACGCCTGTGAGCCTGACCTTCCTGGGAGCGTTGTATTCGGATGCGCGCCTCGCTGCATTTGCCAGGGCCTATCAGGATGCGACAAGCTTCCATCTTCAGCATCCAAAGCTGGATTGAGCCACGATGGAAGTCCTGGTCGAAGCAAAAAATTTGGTGAAGGAGTACGGCGCGGGACGGCGCGTGGTGGACAACGTTTCGTTTGCGATCCAGCGCGGCAAAACCCTGGGACTCGTAGGTGAGTCAGGCTCAGGTAAAAGTACCGTCGCACGAATGCTTCTTCGCCTCGTCGCACCCACCGCAGGCGAAGTGCGCTTTGCCAGCCATGATCTTCTGATCGCAGACACACAGCAGATGCGCGAGCTGCGCCGGCATATGCAGATCGTCTTTCAGGATCCCTTCGCCGCCTTGAATCCGCGTATGCACGTGCGGGAAATTCTGGCCGAACCGTTTGCGATTCATCGCGAGAAACCACCTGAGGGATTAGCCCCCAGACTCGCAGAGATGCTCCGAAGCGTTGGCATGGACGGGTCCGCCCTCGAACGGTTTCCGCATGAGTTCAGCGGCGGCCAGCGGCAGAGAATTAACATTGCACGGGCTCTGGCGTTGAAGCCGGAGTTTCTCGTGCTCGACGAGCCGGTCAGCGCGCTCGATGTCTCCGTGGGAGCACAGGTGATCAACCTCCTGCAGGAATTGCAGCGGAAACATGCCCTGACCTATCTGTTCATCTCGCACTCCATGCCTCTTGTCCGGTATCTATGCGACCGGGTCGCAGTCATGCAGCGAGGCAAACTCGTAGAGTTGGGTGACTGCGAACAAGTCTGCGACGCGCCGCAGGAAGAGTACACGCGACGATTGATCGCCGCGACTCCTGAGATGCCGGAGACAGGCGACCACAGGTTACACGGGTAAACACGGATTTCCTGCAGGAATCGATCGATCTTTCCATATTAAAATTCTGTAGTTTTTAATCCGCCCTATCCGCAAATCCGCAGGCGATCATTTAACGGATTAAGATCACTCGCTACAATAGAAGATGGATGATCTCGAGCTTTAGCACGCATTGGCACTACGTCTGGCTGGTCGTCGCCTCGTTTATCGCAGGCGTGATGAACGCAATGGCAGGTGGCGGTTCCTTTATCTCGTTCCCGGCAATGTTGTCCATCGGTGTCGCCCCCATCCAGGCGAATGCGACCAACACCGTTGCTCTCTGGCCCGGCCAATTGACCTCCGTGGCCGCCCTGCGAAACGATCTGCGACGTGATCTGCTGCCTGTAGTCTGTGCAGCTTCGGTCGTTGGCGGAGTAACAGGCGCCATAGTCTTGTTGAACACCCGCCAGATCACCTTTCTGCGTATCGTGCCCTGGCTGCTTCTCATTGCTTCTCTGCTCTTCGGAATCAGCGGCCCAGTATCGCGATGGCTGCGGGCCCGTTCGGCTCACCCTCATATCCCAAAAGCCCCGGCGGTCATTCCTTTGTTCTTTGTCCTGCTGCCGGTTTGTTTTTACATCGGCTATTTCGGAGCGGGAGCAGGCTTTCTGATCATGAGTGCATTGGCTCTGTTTGGCGTCGAAGAGATGCACGCGCTCAACTCGCTCAAAGTGCTTGCCGCCTGCCTATCGAACTTCTGCGCCGTCCTGACATTCGTCTTCGGCGGCGCTGTGATCTGGCACTACTGTCTTATCTCGATGCTGTTCGCCGGCGCGGGCGGATACGTCGGAGCACACTATGCCCGGCGGATGAACGCAGAGGTGCTGCGAACAATCGTTGTAATTACAGGAGTTTTGATGGCAGCCTACTTCTTCTGGAAACAGCCGTAGGGTCGGGCCATACTCTATTCTTTAAGGAGCAGGAATTGATGACAATGACCGCGCAGACCATCGACAACATCGGGTTTATCGCAGCGTTCTGCACGACGGTCGCCTTTGTCCCACAGTTGTTGCGCGTCGTGAAGCGCCGATCGGCCCGCGACATCTCCCTGGGAACTTTTCTGCTGTTTTCCATCGGTGTATTTCTTTGGCTGCTCTACGGCATTTACAGCCGATCGAAACCCGTGATTGCATCCAACGCAGCAACGCTCGGTCTATCGCTCACCATCCTGTATCTGAAGATGCGCTATGATCGGACCGCTCTGAAAGACAAGTTATGAGTCATGAAGGAATTCGTATCGTCAATGAGGAACAGGCCCGGCGCGACAACGCAGAGCACACGCCGCTGCCGGCGGATGCTGTGACTCCGAAGAAAGTTCGCGTTAAAAAAACAGAGGGTACCGGCGTCGAAATTGATTGGAAAGACGGGCACCAAAGCACATGGACCTTCGCATGGCTGCGCAACGCATGTCCTTGTGCAACGTGCCACGAAGAACGCGAAAAGACCGGAAGGCCGCCCGGTGTCGCGAAACCGAAAGAGCCGACACTGCTCGTGATGTACGAGCCGCCCGTGAAACCGCTCGAAATCTCACCCGTAGGCAAGTACGCGCTGAAGTTCAAATGGAGCGACGGCCACGAGAGCGGAATCTACTCATGGGAATATCTGCGGCGCGCCTGCCAGTGCGATCTTTGCCGACCTAAGACGTAAGAGGCGCCGCGATTTGCAGAAGCTCCAGGGCCTCTTCGACAGTATTCGCCACAAGGAGTACCTCACGGTTTCTCGGCTTCAGCATTCCCTCGGTGACGCAGTGATCGAGAAACCCGAGAAGCTTATCGTAGAAGCCGTTGATATTGAGCAAAAGAATCGGCTTTGCGTGAAGTTTGAGACTGTGCCACGCCAGAACCTCGAACAGCTCCTCGAAGGTGCCGAAGCCTCCTGGCAACGCAAGGAAGGCGTCGGCCTTTTCTCCAATGAGCGCCTTGCGAGTATGCATCGTGCTCGTTATATGAAGCTCGGTGATCCCATGATGCGCCACCTCGAGATCGACCAGCACTTCAGGAATGACGCCGATCACCTTGCCGTCGGCGGCAAGGCTCGCCTCTGCAACCGCCCGCATAAGCCCCACATTCGACCCGCCATAGACGAGTTGAATGCCGCGCATCGCGAATTCCCGGCCCAGTTGCTCAGCGGCCATACAGTAGATAGGATCTGTCCCGCTGGCGGACGCGCAAAAGACAGCGACGCTTCGAATCATAATGACAAGAATATCAAGCGCACTGCTGGTCTGTGCAGAAGAAAGATGAAATCAGGCCGAACCGAACGCCGTTCAGAACGATCGGCCTGAAGTTCAGGGGAGGGATAAGTTTCCTTGGAATGAGGCTTTAGTGGATAACGATCGTCGCGTTGTTATGATCCTTGATGACCTCTTCGATCAGAGAACCCACTTCATGATTCGCAGTCGCAGAATTGGCGACAATGCGTGTACCGACTTCCAGGTTCAGCGTGACCGGTTTGCCCGGATCGAGCGTCATAACCTTTTCGCCGACCTTGACTTCGATCGCCGCGCCGGAGTCGTTCCGCAGGCTGAGCTTTACGGTAGTCGTCTTCATCTTCCCAAACATCGCATGAACGGGAGACGAGACGCTTGCAGGAGCTGCATAAACAGCCGGGGCTGCAAAAAGAGAAGTGGCGACAACTGCGATCGTAAGACGATTGAGACCTTTCATTGTTAGCTCCCGATAGTTCTAAAGTTCGACGGGAGTTTCTGCCATGGTTCAGAAAGCTCGTCGTGAAAGGAGGTACGCGAATCGAAGACGGTTAGTTCCTGCAAAAAGTGATTTCTGTGATTGAAGTTGTTTTATGTGTGACGATGTGCGGATACTTGTCCACGAACGAACATGGCGTTCGCAAATGGACAACAAATACAGGCATTTTCGTCGTGCGCCAGCCTGTGCAAGCGTGGACGGAGCGCGCAGCTTAAAATAGATGTGGGAGCGTATGTAAGTTGAGTCGACTTTTAGAAAACATGAATCCGCCGCAGCAGCAGGGAATCCAATCAGTGGATGGGCCTGTCCTTCTGCTCGCCGGTGCGGGATCAGGCAAGACGCGTGTCATCACGCATCGCATCGCTTATCTGATAGAGGAGCGAGGTGTGCCTGCGGATTCGATTCTGGCAGTCACCTTCACCAACAAAGCTGCGAAGGAGATGGCCGACCGCGTCGACCGGATTCTGGGACATACTTCGCTGGCGAAACCGCTGCTCGCCACGTTTCACAGCTTCTGCGTGCGCGTGTTGCGACGCGATGTCGAAGCGATGCGGGTCAACGGCGTCGGCCTGACGCGAACATTCGCCATCTATGATGAGACCGATCAACAGGCTGTCGTGAAGCAGGCTCTCAAACGCCTGGCGATCGACGATAAAACGCTCAAGCCTCGGGTAGCGCTGGGAAGGATCTCGTGGGCAAAAAATCACATGATTGATCCGCAGGAGTATTTCCTCGCCAGCACCAACCCGATGGAAGAGAAGATCGCACACGTCTTCGAGATCTATAAAAAGGAGCTCTTCAAGGCAAATGCTCTGGACTTCGACGACATTCTCCTCGAGACCGTCAGGCTCCTGAAGTCTTCCGCCGAGGTTCGAGAAAGGTACAACCGTCGTTACAAATATCTTTTGATCGACGAGTATCAGGATACGAATCGGCCGCAGTATGAATTGATGAAGCTTCTTGCTGGGCAGGATAAGAATGTCTGCGTCGTCGGCGACGAAGACCAGTCCATCTATAGCTGGCGCGGAGCGGACATCAAAAACATCCTCGAATTCGAGAAAGATTTCCCGGGCGCAAAGACTATACGGCTGGAGCAAAATTATCGCTCGACCCAGATGATTCTCGAGGGCGCCAGCGCCGTCGTGGCGCAGAACACGCAGAGAAAAGGGAAGAATCTGTGGACTGCGCGCGAGGGTGGCTCGTTGATTGGCTACTATGAGGCGCCCGACGGAGAAAATGAGGCGCTGTTTATTGCTGACCGCGTGCAGAGATATCTGCGCGAGGCGGGAGGCCAGGAGGATTCGCCGCGCTGTGCTGTGCTCTACCGAACCAATTCGCAGTCGCGCCTGGTGGAAGAAGCGCTGCGACGATATCAGATTCAGTACCACATGGTAGGCGGCTTCTCTTTCTATGACCGCGCCGAGGTTAAGGATATCCTCAGTTATCTCAAGCTGGTTCAGAATGTGCATGACTCCATCGCGCTGAACAGAATCGTCAACTCTCCCCCGCGCGGAATTGGCAGAACCACGATGGAGACTCTCGAAAGAATCGCACTCACTACCGGCATGAGCACATGGGACGCAATTGGAAGAGCCATCGGCGAAAAACTGCTTCCACAACGCACGCTGATTGCGCTTGGTTCGTTCAGACGGCTCATTACCGATGCACGGGCGATGCTTGGACCTGGCTTTGCCGAAAAATTGGCGGACGATCTCGCGGGAGACTTCTCTTTGTCGGCGGACGAGTCTGACGACGTGTCCTTCGCTTTCGGAGCCGAGGAAGAAGCGCCGACGACTGTTGCGGAAATCGAGGATACAAGCGCGAACACTTCATTCGATACGAGCTTCAACTTCGGATTTGACTTCGGGCCCAGCGAAGAGAACTCAACCATTGCGCCGGAGAACTCCGCCGACTCCGACGAAGCGCACGGGATTGACGCGTCGCATTTCAACCCATTCGCGCCTGCCGTGTTAAAAAATCGGCCGGGACAACGATCGAAAGAGCCGCAGAGATCAAGATGGAAGACGACAAACCCGCATTTCGCAAACCCGGCGATCCTGCGACGCTCCCCGAACTGATCAAATTTCTGAATGATCGCAGCGGTTACATCCGCGCTCTCGAAGAAGAGGCGACGCCGGAGTCGTTCTCTCGCATTGAAAACCTTAAGGAACTTGCCAATGCCGCGCAGGACGCGCAGGAACGCGGCGAGACGCTGCACGAGTTCCTCGATCACGCCGCCCTCATCAGTGATGCCGACAGCTACAGCGAAGAAGCGAAAGTGACACTTATGACTCTTCACGCCGCGAAGGGCCTCGAGTTTCCGCTGGTCTTTCTCACCGGTATGGAGGAAGGCCTGTTTCCCCACTCGCGGACGCTAACCGATCCAACCGGCCTCGAAGAAGAGAGACGGCTTTGCTACGTCGGCATGACTCGCGCAATGGACACCCTCGTGATGACGCGTGCAAGATACCGTCGACGCTACGGGAGCGACATGCCGGAGCCGAGCATTCCTTCGCGCTTTCTGGAAGAGGTACCTTCCCGGTTGATAGAAGACCTCGGCAGTCCTCCTGCCCGACCGCAGTTCTCCGGTTCAGAGTACGGCTCCGGATACCGTGGCGCCTACGCAACACCTTATCCAAAAGCAAACCGCCCTGGCCGTGCGAACGTCGACGAAGGGGAGCGGCACTACAGCTACGAGGATGAGGATCAGAGTGGCGAACCGGCCCCGTCCCGGCCTGCAGGATCCCCGCGAGTCAACAATCGTCCGGGTTACGCAGGAAAGACCGCGACACCAGGACAATCGATCGACAACATTGCGAGCTTCTTCGCCGCGCGCGGACAGAAGATCTCGCGGCCAAAGCTCGACGTGGAAGCCCCTAAAGGAACCACCGGGCTAAGGCAGGGAACACGCGTCCGCCATCCGAAGTATGGTGAGGGGACCGTCTTTCGTCGTGAAGGTGATGGGGATGACGCGAAGATTACAGTACAATTTCAACAGCACGGCGTAAAGAAGCTGGTGGAGAAGTTTGCCCAGCTGGAGCGCCTCTAAAGTTTCGAAATTCGTACCTACAGAAAGATTCCAAACATGGCAAATACCAAGAGCATCACCGACAAACAGGAGCGCAAAAAAGTAAAGCGCACAGCACGCAAGAAGGCAGCGCCGAAGGGTCCCCGAGCCCATGCTCGCGGCGAAAAGAAAGCCAAGATCAAGAAAGCCTCACGCGGCCAGAGCAAGCGGTAAGCACTCTACTCGGGCGGAAGGGTTGCATCGTCGCATCGCAACCCTTCCGCTCAGCAAGCGCAGCGGAATTGACATCGTATTGAAGTTGCATGTGTGGTTAAGCTGCACGCATCAATTCTTCCGTAGGCAGGAGTGAGCTCGCTGGCCAGGCAAATCTTTCGCACGAAGTCGATTGACAAGCTGATCTCCGAATCGGAGAGGCCGGAACATGCGTTGAAGAAGACGCTTGGGCCTGTCTCTTTAACTGCCCTCGGAATCGGCGCGGTCATCGGTTCCGGAATCTTCACCGTCATCGGCGTCGCGATCGGCGGCAGCCCGGCAGCGCTCGCTTCGTTCGGCGATTCGCCCGTGATCGACCTTATTCTCCACCACGGTGCAGTCGCCGGTCGTCCCGGAGCCGGTCCCGCACTAGCCCTCTCGCTGATTCTTGTAGCCATCGTCTGCGCCTTGACGGGCCTTTGCTATGCCGAACTCGCCTCGATGATTCCAATCGCAGGCTCGGCCTACACCTATACCTATGCAACGCTCGGCGAACTCATCGCCTGGATCATCGGCTGGGACCTCATCCTCGAATATGCCTTCAGCAACATGAGCGTCAGTGTCGGGTTCGCCGCTCACGTCGTCGCACTGCTCGACTGGATGGGTCTGCCGCTATCGCCGAAGTGGCTCTCGCCTGCGTATCTGCCACAAGGCCTCCAGGACTTGCAGGGCAAAGACATCTACTCAGTAGGCTGGCACGCAGGATTCAACATCCCTGCCTTTCTCATCGTCTTGCTTCTCACCGTCGTGCTCGTTCGCGGTATACGCGAGTCGGCTCGGACCAACAACATCATGGTCCTGGTCAAAATTGCAGCGATCCTGCTCTTCATTTTCTTCGGCCTCAGCTTCATTCATCCCGCCAACTACTCGCCCTTCTCGCCCAATGGCTGGTCGGGTGTTCTTGCAGGCGGTTCGATCATCTTCTTCACGTACATCGGCTTCGACTCCGTCTCAACCGCAAGCGAAGAGTGCAAGCGGCCCAAACGCGACGTTCCCATCGGCATCCTCGCCACCCTGCTGATCTGCACAATCCTCTACATCGGCGTGGCCGTCGTGCTCACGGGCCTCGTCCCCTGGCAATCCGTCGCCAACGATGCAGCTCCGGTCGTCAATGCGCTGAAACGAGTCGCTCTCGAACCCGGCGGAGGAAGACTGCACTGGGTGCAGCTTGCCGTCCTCGTAGGCGCACTCGTCGGGATGATCTCGTCAATCCTCGTCTTTCAACTAGGCCAGGCTAGAGTCTGGTTCGCCATGTCGCGCGACCGGTTGTTGCCCGACATCTTCAGCAGAATCCATCCCCGCTTCCGGACGCCTGCCTTCGCAACCTGGGTCGCCGGCATTCTCGTTGCGATTCCCGCGGGCCTCTTTGATGTAGGAACGTTCGCAACCATGTCGAACATTGGCACGCTATTCGCCTTCGTTCTGGTTTCGCTCGGAGTCATCGTGCTTCGCTACAAAGAGCCCGAACGCCATCGCGGCTTCCGCGTGCCCTTTGGCCCGGTTATCCCGATTCTCTCGGTCATCTTCTGTATCCTCCTGATGGCCGGACTCCCGGCAATTACATGGGTGCGGTTCTTCGTATGGCTCATTATTGGTTTGGTTGTTTACTTCTTCTACAGCCGCAAACGCAGTGAGTTTTATTCGAACTAGCGAGCGCCTTCCCAATGGCGAACACCTTCCTAACAGCCGAGTGGCGCAAGTTAATCCTGGCAAACTATATTGTTGCCGAGGAATCCTTAAAGACCTATCTTCCTGAAGGGACAGAGATCGAGCGATACGATGGATGCTGCTATGTGAGTCTTGTCGGATTTCTCTTCCAGAACACGCGACTGAAATCCGTTCCAATCCCGTTCCACCGCACCTTCGAAGAGATCAATCTACGATTCTACGTACAGCACACTACCCCGGAGGGAGAACGGCGGCGCGGAGTGGTGTTCATACAGGAATTTGTATCTCGACACGCACTGACATTGGTAGCCAACACAGTCTACGGAGAAAATTACGCTACTGTACCTGTGCGTCACCGTTGGGAACAACAGGAAAAGAAACGTCTCGTCCGCTATGAGTGGAAATACAAAAAGCGCTGGAACAGTCTTCAGGTGAAAGCCGATTTACATCCGCGGCTCATCGAAAGAAATAGCCCCGAGGAATTCTTCACCGAACACTACTGGGGCTATACCAAACGGAAGAAAGGCACGTCGGAATACGAGGTTCTCCATCCTCGCTGGATGACTTACCCGATTCAGCAGCACGCAATCGACGTCGACTTCGGGGCGCTCTACGGCAACCAATTCGATTGTCTTTCGGAGCAACAACCTCGAAGCGTTCTGCTGGCAGAAGGTTCAACCGTCGAGGTTCGAGCAGGAAAACGCGTCGCAATAGGCTTAACCCGGGCGATCCATCTAAACTAGCTCAATGGCGCGAAAATCTTCACCCCGCGACACGAAGATCGACACAGTCGATTGGCTGCGCGGACTCCCCAAGTGCGAGCTGCACCTCCATCTCGAAGGAACCATTCAGCCCGAGACGCTGCTGGAACTGAGTCAAAGGCATGACCCAGAACCATTGACTCCCGAAGCAGCGAAGAACCTCTACCTCTACGAGAACTTCCTAGGATTTCTCGATTCCTTCAAAGCCGTCTCTGCTCGTCTCAAAGGCCCGGACGATTACGAACTCATCACCTACAACATGATCCGCGACCTCGCGGCGCAGGGCACAGTACACGCCGAGGTCTATGTCTCGTTCGGGATCATCTATTACTGGAAACAGGCTGAGGTGGAACCATACGTCGAGGCTATCGAACGCGGGCGTGTCCGTGGCGAAAAGGACTTCGGCACAACGGTGTACTGGCTCATCGACGCCGTGCGCCACTTCGGCGCAGACGAAGCCGCAAAAGTCTTCCGCAAAGCCGCTGAGTTACGCGCTCAGTATCCCAGCATCATCGGAATCGGAATCGGCGGCGACGAAGCAAGAGGCAGCGCCGACCTTTTCAGAGACTCCTACACCGAGGCAAAGGCAGCCGGTCTGCGCCTCACAGCACACGCAGGTGAGTCGGTAGGTCCGGAGAGTATCTGGGCAGCAATCAACATCGGAGCGGAGCGCGTAGGCCACGCTCTCTCAGCCCAGCACGACTCCGAACTCCTCGACGTACTCGCTGAAAGACAGATTCCGCTCGAACTCAACGTCACCAGCAACCTGCGCACAGGGTGCTGCAAGGATCTCGCCGAACATCCAGTGAAGCGGTACTTCGAGTCGGGTCTGATGATTACGATTAACTCCGACGATCCGCCAATGTTCGGCAGTAATCTTCTGGAAGAATACGTGCTGGTGCAGGATCAGTTTGAATTTTCGCTGGAACAGATGCGAGAGCTGGCTGCGAACTCAGTCGAAGCAAGCTTTCTGCCGCCAGAGCGGAAGCTCGATTTGCTGCGACGAGTCGAACAGTACGGCTGGTAAACAACATGGTGCAGGTTAATTCGAGCCGCTCATTCGATCGAGATCCATATTCAGCATCAGCACGTTGAGTCGTGGCTCCCCTAGAAATCCGAGCTGCCTTCCCTGCGTATGCGTCGACACCAGCTTGCGCACGGAATCCTCCGAGAGATGCCGCTCACGAGCCACGCGGGCCACTTGAAACTCTGCAGCAGCCGGAGTGATGTCAGGATCAAGTCCTGACCCCGATGCTGTCACAAGATCAATCGGCACATCCTTACCTGGATGATCTATCTGCAACAAAGCCACATCCGCGGCGACGCGGTCGATTAGCTTCTTATTCGTCGGAGCATAGTTGGACGCGCCGGAGTTCGCTGCATCGTAACCATTCCCCGCAGCCGACGGTCGCGGATGAAAATACTGTGGAGCCGAGAACGGCTGGCCGATAATCCGCGAACCAACCAGCTCACCATTCTTATAGATAAGTTGGCCATTCGCTTTGTCGTGAAACAGCACCTGCGCCAGCGCGGTCACTACAAGCGGATAGATCAACCCGAAGATAACAGTAGTCACGACGGTATAAAGCACGGCAGTAATCAGATTGCGACGCATAAAAACCCTCACGCCAGATGAATGGCAGTAATAACAATGTCGATGAGCTTAATTCCGAGAAACGGCGCGACGATCCCCCCAACCCCGTAGAGAATCAAGTTCCGCCTCAGTAGCGCCTCGGCAGACATGGCCTTATACCCAACTCCGCGCAGCGCCAGCGGAATCAACCCGATAATGATCAACGCATTGAAGATGACCGCGGAAAGAATCGCAGACTGCGGCGTCTTCAGATGCATAATATTCAGCGCATTCAGCACCGGAAAGGTTGCCGCGAACATCGCCGGAATAATCGCAAAGTACTTCGCGACATCGTTCGCAATCGAAAACGTCGTCAGCGCACCTCGAGTCATCAGCAGTTGCTTACCAATCTCAACGATTTCAATCAGCTTCGTCGGATTGGAATCAAGATCAACCATATTGCCCGCTTCTTTCGCGGCCTGCGTGCCCGTGTTCATCGCCACACCCACATCCGCCTGCGCCAGCGCAGGAGCGTCGTTAGTACCGTCGCCGGTCATGGCGACCAGCTTGCCCTCGCCCTGCTCACGCCGTATCAGGTCCATCTTGTCCTTCGGCTTTGCCTCCGCCAGAAAGTCGTCGACTCCGGCCTCCCGAGCAATCGCAGCCGCGGTCAGCGGATTGTCCCCTGTAATCATGATCGTGCGAATTCCCATCGATCGCAGTTGCGCAAACCGCTCCTTCATCCCGCCCTTCACAACGTCTTTCAGGTGAATCACGCCCAACGCCTGCCGGTTCTCCGCAACTACCAGCGGAGTCCCTCCGCTACGCGCGACTGCCTCAACCGCCATCCGCACCTCATCCGGCAAAACACCGCCATTACCTTTTAAAGACGCGGCAATTGCATCGGTCGCACCTTTACGGATCACGCGCCCATCAAGATTTACCCCCGACATCCTAGTCACAGCGCTGAACGGTACAAACTCCGCCTGCATCTCGCTTAGTTCACGACCGCGAAGGCCATACATCTCCTTCGCCAGCACTACAATGCTCCGCCCCTCCGGCGTCTCATCCGGTAGCGAAGACAACTGGGCAGCATCCGCAAGCTGGTCCTTGCTCACGCCCGGCGCAGGAAGGAACTCGGCAGCCTGACGGTTCCCCAATGTAATCGTCCCGGTTTTGTCGAGCAGCAGCGTATTCACATCTCCGGCCGCCTCCACGGCGCGCCCCGACATCGCCAGCACGTTGTGCTGTACCAACCGGTCCATCCCCGCAATCCCAATCGCCGACAGTAATCCGCCAATCGTCGTAGGAATCAGGCAGACCAACAGCGAGATCAACACAAATACTGATTGCGGCGCAGTCGAATAGATCGCAATCGGCTGCAACGTAACGACCGCAAGCAAAAAGATAATCGTCAACCCCGCCAGCAGAATATTAAGCGCGATCTCGTTCGGGGTCTTCTGTCGCTCGGCGCCTTCTACCAGCGCAATCATCCGATCCAGAAAGGTCTCGCCTGGATTGGACGTAATTAGAATCTTGATCTGATCCGACAGAACACGAGTCCCGCCCGTCACCGCGGACCGATCACCTCCTGCCTCACGAATCACCGGCGCCGATTCGCCAGTGATCGCCGACTCATCCACCGAAGCCACACCTTCAACCACCTCGCCATCCCCGGGAATCATGCCGCCGGCAACCACAAAAACGGTATCTCCCGCACGCAAATCCGAGCTGGCGATCTCCTCGGTAGTTCCATCCACACGAAATCGAATGGCAACCGTCTCCGACTTTGCCCGCCGAAGTGCGTCAGCCTGAGCTTTGCCGCGACCCTCAGCCATCGCTTCTGCAAAATTAGCGAACAGCACCGTAAACCAAAGCCACAACGTAATCTGCAGATCGAAGCTCAAAGCGGCGTGGTGCGTTAGAACATCACGAAGCAGATAGAAGCTGGTGACGACGCTGCCAACCTCGACCACAAACATGACCGGATTCTTCATCATTGTTCGCGGGTTCAGCTTAGCCAGCGCGTCAATCAGTGCGCGACGTACGATCTTTGCATCCCAAAGTGAGCGTTTTCGTGTCGATGTCATTTGTTTTTTACCTTAGAAGCTTTGGCCAGCGTGCATCACCAAGTGTTCAAGAATCGGACCGAGCGACAACGCAGGAAAAAACGTCAACGCCCCGACGATAAGAATCACGCCCGTCAGCAACACCGTGAACAAGGGCGTGTGTACAGGAAACGTGCCCGGCGACGGAGGAACCAGCTTCTTCCCTGCCAGGTTTCCCGCCAGAGCCAGCATCGGCACAATCATCAGAAACCGTCCGACTAACATCGCCGTGCTCAGCGACAAGTTGTACCAGTGTGTGTTTGCGTTCAGCCCGCCAAACGCAGACCCGTTGTTTCCCGTCGCCGAAGTGTAGGCGTACAGAATCTCCGAGAGTCCGTGAGGTCCTGTGTTCGTCAACGCAGAAAGCCCAAGATTCGGCATCATCAACGTTACCGCCGAAAAGCCCAGGATCGACAACGGAAAGATGAGCACATACAACATCGCCATCTTCACGTCATACGATTCGATTTTCTTGCCGAGATACTCCGGCGTGCGTCCAACCATCAGGCCGGCGATAAAGACGGCAAGCACGACGAACATCAGCATCCCATAAAGTCCCGCGCCCACTCCGCCGAAGATCACCTCGCCGAGCATGATGTTAACCATCGGCACAAGGCCGCCTAGCGGCATGAACGAGTCATGCATCGAATTCACAGCGCCGCAGCTCGCATCGGTCGTTACGGTCGCAAACAACGCAGAATTTGCGATGCCGAACCGAACCTCTTTGCCCTCCATATTGCCGCCCGCCTGCGCCGCCGTCACATGCTGATCGACTGAGTGCAGCAGCGGATTCACCTGGGACTCAGCATGATAAGCCACCGCAACACCGGCGAAAAAGAGTGCAGCCATCGCCGCAAAAACAGCCCAGCCATGCATCGGAGACCGTGTCATGCGGCCCAGCGTCACCGTCAACGCTGCCGGAATAAGAAAGATCGAAAACATCTGCATCAAATTGCTGAGCGGCGTCGGATTCTCGAAAGGATGGGCACTGTTTGCATTGAAAAATCCGCCACCATTCGTGCCGAGCATCTTAATGGCTTCCTGCGAAGCCGTCGGGCCTTGCGCAATGTTTTGTGTCGTTACAGTCTGCGCAATTAGTTTTCCATCTGCACCTGCCATGGTTACATTTTGTGACTGCACCAGCTTCGCCTGATCGTAAGGCCGAAAATTCTGCACAACGCCCTGCGAAACCAGCAGCAGCGCATAGACTAAGCATCCCGGTAACAACACCCACAGCGAGGCCCGCGTCGTATCAACCCAGAAGTTACCCAGCGTCTTCGCCTCTCGCCTCGAAATGCCGCGGACCAGCGCCACCGCCAGCGCGATACCGATAGCCGCGGAAAAAAAGTTGTGATAAGCCAGCGTCAGCATCTGCGTCAGATAGCTCATCGTCGTTTCGGGCACATACGATTGCCAGTTCGTATTGGTGGTAAACGACGCGGCGGTGTTCAGCGCAAGATCGGGTGCAACAGCTGCAAGATGTTGTGGATTGAGCGGCAAAAGGTTTTGAAGTCGCTCGATAGCATAGGTCACAAGCATCGTGACAAGGCTGAAAACCAACATCACAATCGCGTATTCTGTCCACGCCATCTCGTGCGTCTCATCGATTCCCGTTAATCGATAGATCAACCGCTCCACAGGACGAAAGAGACGATCTGTCCAAACCCGTTCCCGCTCAAAGACACGGGCGATATAAATGCCAAGAGGTTTCGCGCAAAGCAGCACCAGCGCAAAAAAGAAAGCAATCTGAAACCAGCCGTTCGCCGTCATTGAAGTCAACTTCCCCTTTAAAATCTTTCAGGGCGCAAAAGCGCGTAAACGAGATAAACCAACAGAAACACTGTTACCACGCCAAGCACAACCGTCTCTATCACGCTCGTTTCTCCCTTGGTCGTAACCGCTCACAGGCTGCGGTGTACGCAACCGCAATTGCAAAGAAAAGTATGCTCGCCACAACACATCCCACATCCCACATCCTTCGCCTCCCACTCGGTATCCTCACCATTTCACCAGCCGTGGCATAAAGAAGGTATAGAAAGCGCATAAAGAAGTCGTATACACGGCACGTCACAAAACTCCCGTCTGATGACAGACGAATCTTGCGTTACACGGTCAAATTTGCCAGGAGATTGATTCAGAAAAATTCGGGGGGCGTACGTTTACTAGTTGCCGCGTCCATTAATCGCATCGTCGAGGCTGATATTGTTCTTCTCAAGAAGATTGCCGAGCGCGCGGTCCAGAGCAATGCGCGCCTTCACCCAGTTGCTCCGCGCCACAATCTCCGTCGATCGCGCCTGCGCAAGATACGCCTCATTCTGTACCACCAACAGATTTGTCGACTGTCCCATCGCCAGCTTGTCGCGTTCAGCGTCGAGTAACTGCTCCTGATAACCGCGGCTCGCAACCGCAGCGTTGTAGGCAGCCTGTGCGGTTTGGAGCGCAATGACCGAATTTTCAACCTCTTCCCGCACCTGGTCTTCGAATCTCTCTGTTCTTGCCTGGCTCTGACGAAGTTGGATGACGTCGCGTGCTGCATCCGCCGCCGCAATCCGATTGCGCAGCGGCAGTGTCAGTTGCACCCCGGCTTGATAAATCGTTGCCGTACGCAGCCCCCCGAGCGCCAGGTTTTGCGGTATCGTCACCAGGCCGGTTCCTGGAGACCCGAGCGTATCGTAACTTTGCTCGGCGCTTCCTCGCGTCTCTACATTGGCATACGCATTCAACTGAGCAAGCGCATTGTTGTGCGAACCCTGTGTGCTGATCTCGCCAGACTTTACCTGCAGATGCGCCTGGGCCAGATCGGGCCGATTGGACAAACCGTCAGCCTCGAGCTGTTCGACGTTGAACGGCTCCAGCTGATCGGGAACAGAGATATGATCCGTCGGCACGATACTCGTGAAGCTTGCGCGAAAGGCTGGCGCACCGGGTCGAATCAATTCGTTGCGAAGAATAACCTCCTGCTGCCGATATAGGCCCTGCGCCTGCACCAGATCAAACTCCGAGCTCGTAACCAGCGCCTGAGAGCGCGTCAGTTCAATCGGAGCAAGCGTCCCTTCGTCCACCTGGTCCTTATCATCCTGATAAAGCTTCCGCGCTGCCCGCAGCGCCTCTTGTTTGACTGCGACATTCTCTCCCAGAGAAACCAGGTCGTAGTAAAGCCGCGATGTCCCATAGACCGTATCGATGAGCTGTTGTTGAAAAAGCAGATGGGAGATTTTGCGATTTAAATTAGCGATCCGCAGATATCGTAAATTTACTCCCCTGCCAAAACCGCGCAGCAGCGGCTGTATCACCGTTACCGAGGTGCTTGGCGTGCTGAACGGGTTAAGCTGCGACTGCGAAGAGAAGATTACCTGCGCGTCATTATTCACCGTGCCTTGAATCTGAGCACCCGTCGAAAAGCCTTGCAGATAAGCAACATTCGCAGTCACGTAATTCAACGTCTCGGCAGTGCCCGTACCTGGAAGACCAGCACCGGCTGCACTGCCGATCGTCGCGATATCCGACCGCCGCAGGTATCCGCTCTCAACGATCAGCGAGGGATCGAAATAAGGGATGTTCGGGCCCGCTGAGTAAATCTGCGTCCCATTCTGTGAAAGATTGTTCTGTGTAACCGCTGTCGAGTTAAGTCCCGTCAGATCGTCGATCGTTGGCGCAATAGGATTCGTACTCGTCTGCGAGCTATTAAGCAGCGGGCTTCCCGGTCCCCCGATCCCCTGCGGGGACTGCGCAATGTTGAAGTCGATGCCGCGCGTGCTTCCGCCTCCAGAGGAACGCACAATGTCGGTCTCGGCAAGCTGCAAATTGTAGCGTTCGATCTGCACCTCCAGATTGTTTTCAATCACAAGCGCCAAAGCATCATGCAAAGAAAGATAAAGCTTGCCATCGCGAATCAAACCGTTTAGTCGGTCCCCGCTGCCGGGAAACAATGGAGGCACGAACGGACGCCGGTAGGGCCCGAGAAATCCAAGAAAGTCAGGTTTCAGCCCGGTCGCTTCATCGCGTACAGGCTGGGTCTTACTGTTCTCCGCCTGTTGCACGGAAGCCGAAACGGCCACAGGTGATGCTGGCTGATCTGCATTAATGGGCGGCGGCCCAGGAGGATCCGGTAGAACCGTGTCAACCTTTTGCGGAGCAGCTTTCGCCTGAGCGTCAGAAACAGAACCAACCACAGGTAGACTCTGTTGATTTTTTGAAGACACCGGAGTCAGAGTCTGAGCGATACTGTTCAGCGACAAGCCGAGGAGTGCAAGCCCCACCACGCTCGCCAACACAACCGCTGCTGCGCGATGCTTTGTCGTCCCGTTGTTGAGCAGCCGCGGGGTCATCGGGTGCCGCCGTTCTTTTTATCCCGGCTCTTTTGCTGGCTTGCATCGCTCCCCGCTTTCACCTGTTTCTGATCTCCATACTGCGTCGGCCCGCCAGCCGAATTGCCGCTCACCTCGGGGGTCCTGGTAAATCTCGCCTGAACTCTGGCTCCTTCTTTCACATCATCGGTCACCGCCGTCACCAGAACATCCCCTGGCTTGAGCCCGTCCAGCACCTCGACCGATGGGCCGAAGTCGCGACCGATATCAATCGGCTGCATGTGCACCACGTCGTCCCGCACTAACGCAACCTGATTCTTGTCCTGTCGTACTACAACCGCGTCGCCCGGAATCGTAATGCCGGGTACCCCATGCAAATCGACGAAATTAACCACAACATACATCCCCGAAAGAAGCTGGCCATCGCGGTTATCGACCTGAACCTCCGTCAGCAAAGTGCGGCTGTTTAAATCAATCGACCCTGCCGTACGAGTGACTTCGCCAAAAAAGCGCTGTTTCGGAAAAGATTGAAGGTAAAGCGAGGCTTTTTGGCCCACTCGAATTGCAGCGGAGTAAGTCTCTGGCACGCTCACAAGAATCCGCAGCCGGTTGACTTGCGCAATACTGAACAGAGATCCGCCCTGCGCGCCGCCCGTCGATGGAGTCGCAGCGGTGTTTACATTTCCCGTAGTCCCACTCGTGTTCGTGCTTCCTGCCTGCGTAGGGCTACCGGCGCTCGCCGGAGAACTCGACGTATCTCCACCACCGGAGCCCTGCGTCGAGATGAAAGCGCCCACATCAACATTGCGCGCCGTAATGATGCCGTCAAACGGGGCCGTTACCCGTTCGTATTGCTGCAGCGCAATCAGCCGCCCCAGATTCGCTTCAAATGATTGCACGCTGCGTTGAGCAGCAGCTACGTTCGCTTGCTGAGCATTGAAGTCGGTCTCCCTTTGATCGCCATCCTGCCTCGAAAATACTCCTTTCGCAACCAGCACCTTCCAGCGATCCCACGTCACCCGCGCAAGATCGAGTTGCGATTGTTGCTGTGCCAACTGCGACTCCGCCTGACGCAACGACGCTCGAGCCTGGTCCACTTGTTGATCCAGATCCGGAGCATCGATGACTGCAAGCAACTGCCCCTGATGAACCCGGTCCCCTATATCAACATAGCGTCGTTTCAAATAACCGCTCGAACGCGCATAGATATTCGCCTGCGTGAGCGGCACTGTCGTGCCGGGCAGAGTCAGATCGTTCGCCGGCGGAGCAGCCCTTAGCTGCATTACTTCAACGACAGGAACCGAGTTTTTCTGCGCTTCCGCCTGTTTCCTTATGTCGTCCTCGCGCTTGTGCCGCGGCAAATAGCCCAAGAGGAAGACAAGGAAAAACAGAACAACAACGCCAACAACCATCCACAAAATAACCTGGCGCATCTTCCGTTTGTGCTCTTCCTCGTCGCGCGGCCTCCGTTCCTCGTTTCGAGTATCTTTGTGCAGTGGCAGCTTGGTTGTGCAGTCGAGGTTGTCACCGTGCCACTGGCTCAACGTGGCGGTCTCCGGCTCCTGACTCTTCCCCGTCTTCTGATCTTTTGCTTCACTCATCGTTGCATTCACTCATCGCTTTCATTTCCGGATGTAGCAACTCATCAGGCAGCTCAAACTCGAGCGGGAAACAAATCTTAGGACTTTTCGGGCAACTTTCCTTCGTACTCCAGATCAATCTCTTTGTCATAGTCCACAGGCGGCTTCTTGCGAAGCAGAGAGTACATTACCGGCACGGCAAACAAAGTCCCTACCGTCGCAAAGAGAAGACCGCCGATCACAGCTCGTCCAAGAGGCGCATTCTGCTCCCCGCCTTCTCCCAGCGCGAGCGCCATCGGTAACATGCCAATAATCATCGCCAGAGCAGTCATGATCACAGGCCGGAGGCGCGTGTGACCGGCGTTCAGCGCGGCTTCGTGTTGATCCTTCCCTTCCGCGCGCTCATCATTCGCAAAGACCACCATCAGGATTGAGTTCGCGGTCGCCACCCCTATCGTCATGATCGTTCCCATCAGGGAAGGCACAGAGAACGTGGTTTGCGTCGCGAAGAGCATCCACAGGATTCCACAGAACGCTCCGGGAATCGCAAACAGAATAATCAGCGGATCGAGCCACGACTGAAAATTCACCGCCATCAGCAGATACACAAGCCCCAAAGCAAACAGAATCCCAATCCCCAGCCGCACAAAGGACTGCTGCATCGTCGCAACTTCACCGCGCAGCGAAAGCGTCGTACCAACAGGCAGATGCTTATTCGCATCCCCCATGATTTTTTGAATCTCACTCGCAACACCGCCCAGATCGCGACGATCGACATCGGCATAGATGTCATACACGGGTTGGATGTTGTAGTGATCAACGACAATGGGCGTTTCGTTGCGGTGAAACGAAGCCAGGTTGCCAAGTAGTTGCGATGCCGTCCCGCTTGGCGACGTAATCGGCGTGCGCCCGAGCGCCGGAATATCTTCAACCCGATAGATCGGGGTCTGGACCACCACCTGATAGTTCACCCCATTCACAGGATTTAGCCATTGATTCGGGGCTGTCTGCGCCGTGCCGCTCAACGATATCAGCATGCTCTGCGCCACGTCCTGTTGCGTCAACCCAATCTGGCGCGCCTTGTCGCGATCAACATCCACTTGCATCGTCGGATAGCTCACCTGTTGATGAATGTGAACATCCACAGCACCTGGAATCGCCGCGATCTTCTTCTCCAACTCTATCGCCACCTGATAGTTACCCAGTGCGCGACCAGTCACCTGCAGATCGATAGGAGCAGGTAAGCCAAAGTCGAGAATCTGGTTCGTCATATTCGCCGGTGTAAAGAAAAACGCGCCATCGGGAAACTTCTGTGCGAGGTTGGTCCGCAAGGTCCGCATATACTGTTGCGTGTCTCGCGGACCTGGCTTCAACGCAATCAGAATTTCACCATCACTGTTTGAGATCGTCGCATTATTCCCAAAAGCCAGATTAATTCCTCCAGCCGGCAATCCAATGTTGTCGATGAGCGTTTCAATCCGGCCTGTCGGAATTACCCGGCGAATCTCTGCTTCTACCGCAGCAAAGTACTGCTCCGAGTCCTCCGATCGAAGGCCCTGTGGAGGATTCACATGCAGGCGCATCTGCCCCGAATCGACATAGGGGAAGAAGTCCTGCCCAATTACAAACACCAGCGGCAGAGAGCAAAGAAGCCCTCCCACGAAGATCGTCATCGTAATGCCACGGTGATGCAGGCACCACTCCAGAACGTCCTTGTAGTGCTCTCGCATTTTCTCGAACTGGCGATCGAACTTCGAATGAACGCGCCAGATCATGCTTCGCTCTTCCTCCGCACGCGCATACTCCGGATCCTGATAGAGCGGCAGCTCCGCCTCCAGCAGAAAATGCATCATCGTAGGCACCAGCGTCCGCGAAAGGAAATAAGACGCCATCATTGCAAACGCCACAGCCATCGCCAGCGGAGTAAACAGAAACTTCGCTGCCCCGGTCAGCAGTACAACCGGTACAAAGACAATACAAATCGATAGCGTCGAAACAAAGGCAGGCGCGGCAACCTGCTGGGCGCTGTCAAGAATCGCATGGACCAGTGACTTATTCCCGTGCATATTGCGATGCGTGTTCTCGATCTCCACCGTCGCATCGTCAACGAGAATTCCCACAGCCAGCGCCATCCCGCCCAGGGTCATTACATTGATCGTCTCTCCCAGCGCCGTAAGAATCACCAGCGAAGTCGCAATCGACAGCGGAATTGAAATACAAACAATCAGCGTCGACCGCCAACTCCCAAGAAAAAGCAGAATCATCAGCCCGGTCAGCAGCGCAGCAATAGCAGCCTCACGTGCAACCTCTCCTATCGAGTCGCGCACAAAAATCGACTGATCGAACAGAGGAGTAATCTTCAACGTCTCCGGCAGTCCGGCCTTCACATGGGGAAGTGCATCTTTCACACCCCTCACGATGTCGAGGGTCGACGTGCGGCCATTCTTTAAAACCGCCAGCAGCGCCGAACGCCTCCCATCCTGCCGGACAATATTCGTCTGCACCGCAAATCCATTGCGGACCTGCGCAACATCTTTAATGAAGACGACTGATCCATTAGCCGCGCGGATCGGCAGGTCGTTCAGCGCTGCAACCTCCGTAGGACTGCTGTTCACCTTAACCACGAACTCACGATCGCCCAGCCGCGCCGTACCCGCCGGCAGAATCAGGTTCTGCTGGTTAAGTGCCAGCGAGATATCCGTCGCGGAGAGATGCCGCGCATACATTGCATTTGGATCGGTATCGACCATGATCTGGCGAACCTTCCCGCCATAAGGAAGCGGAACCGAAGCGCCACGGACCGTAGCAAGACGCGGGCGAATAAAGTTCAACCCAAGATCGTAGAAATCTTCCTCATTGAGGCCTTCACCCGATAATCCCAACTGCAGAATCGGAACGCTCGAAGCGTCATACTTCACAATCGCCGGCGGAAACGTTCCTGGAGGCAGAACGCGCAGAATCGTCTGCACAATCGATGTCACCTGAGAGATCGCCAACTCGACCTTCACCGTTGGCTGAAAGAAAACCTTAATGACCGCAACACCCTGGTACGACTCCGACTCGGTATGTTCTATGTCGTTGACCGTCGTCGTCAGCGCGCGCTCGCACACCGTGACCATGCGCCCTTCCATCTCGTTGGGGGGCAGGCCGCTGTACGTCCACACAATCGTGACAACCGGAATATCGATGTACGGAAAGATATCCTTTGGCGCCTCGATCGCAGAACCAATCCCCAGAATAAAAATCAGCAGGGAAAGAACGACGAACGTATAAGGACGCCGGAGCGCCAGCTTCACTATCCACATGTCGAAATGACTCCGGCGAAGATGGGAGAGGGCCAACTCCCTAAGAAACTTAGACGGTTGGATGCCCCAAATAGCCGCACGATTCACCTTCGAACCGGACGCGATCGGTAATCGGAAATTTTACTTCAAACCGCTGCTCCGTGCGCGTTCGAAGAAGCCGCTGGCAGCAGAGCGCCGATGTAGCCTTTCGGTGTGTACTCCCGGAACGGCGCTCCCTCGACAATCTCCTTCATTCGGAGAACTCCTCGTACAACATCTTTCTCGACAGGCAAACGTTTGTCGAATCAATTGCCTGACTTGGGATAACATTCACCGCAGTAAAAAAGCGCTGACCCCGGCTAGAGGGTCAGCGCAGAGGCGTTAGTGCACCTCGGGACGAGACGCTTTCGCCCGAGATCTTTGAAGCTCCCTGACCCGCCTGCATCGTCAGGGAGCGACAGAGAAGGTCGCGTGCTCTGTCGCAGTCGAATCCTCCCCCATCCACAAATCAAACTGCCCCGGCTCCACAGCCCAGTGGTGCGTCACTGGACTCCAGAACCCTAGATCGCTCGCATGTAAAGTCAAACTCACCGTGTGCTTCTCACCCGCAGCAAGGTGAGTTCGCGTAAAACCTTTCAACTCCCGCCTTGGCCGCGAAGCGCTCCCCGCTTGCTGGTGAATATAGAGCTGTACCACCTCATCTCCTGCAACGCCGCTCTTATTCTCAACATCGATGCTTGCAGTCAACGACCCGTCCGTCCGCATCGAATTGCCGTCAACCTTGAAGTTCGACAACCGAAAGCCCGCATAACTCAGCCCATATCCAAACGGATACAGCGGCGCGCTCGACCCATCCCAATAACGCGTGTCCGTCTCATTAGGAATCTGCGTCAGATTCTGCGAATAGTAGATCGGAACCTGCCCCACGCTCCGCGGCCAGCTGACAGGCAGCTTGCCTCCGGGATTCGCTTCGCCGGTCAGCAGGTTCGCAACCGCATCGCCGCCCTCCGTACCCGGATACCATGCCTCGAGAATCGCCGGCACATGCTCCGAGGCCCAGGTAATATCCAGGGGCCTTCCATTCAGCAACACAAGAACAACCGGCTTACCCGTAGCCACCGCGGCCTCAAGCAACTCCTCCTGCCGCCCGGGCAGAGTCAGCGTCTGCCGCGAAGCCTTCTCGCCACTCATATCCTGCGTCTCGCCTAAAACCAGAATCGCAACATCCGATTTCTTCACCTGATCGAGCGCATGCTGAAACTCTTGATCGCGCTCCTGCTGCGTCTTCAGCACAGGCTTCGGACTCCAGAACTGATCGTCAAAGATCGAAGGCTGAACACGTTCGATCTCCACACCCTTCGCATAATTGATCGTCGTCGCTGAACCGAACTTCTTTCGCAGTCCCTCAACAACCGTAACCGCATCTTCAGGATGCCCCGCCAGGCTCCACGATCCCATCGTGTCCGGCTTCGAATCCGCAAGCGGCCCAATCACCGCGAGCGAACGCACAGATCTCTTCAGTGGCAGCACCCCGCCCTGGTTACGCAACAGCACCGCACTCCGCTCCGCCGCCACCCGTGCAGCCTCACGTTGAGCCGTCGAACCAATCTCAGTCTTCCACTTGTCAACCGGGACATAGGGATGAGCGAACAGGCCCATCCGATACTTCATCATCAAAATATTACGAACCGAGTCGTCGATCACCGACTGCTTCACGGTACCGTCCTTCACCGCCGCGGCAAGATTGTCTCGCAACGCATGCGACGTCATCTCCATATCAACGCCCGCATTCACGGCCCGAACCGAAGCATCCTGAAGATCCGCGGCAAAACCGTGAGTCTGCAAACTCGGAATCGTCCCCCAATCCGTAACAACAAATCCCTGAAAGCCCCACTTCTCGCGCAGCACATCCTGCAGAAGAAACTTGTTCGCTGAGGCAGGAACTCCGTTCAGGTCCATGTACGCGCTCATCACCGACCCGGCGCCCGCCTTCACCGCCGCATGAAACGGAGGCAAGTAGACATTCCACAACTGTTCGTCGGAAATGTTCGCCGAATCATAATCGCGCCCACCTTCGGCGGCTCCATACCCGGCAAAGTGCTTCACAGATGCAAGAATATGGTCCGTATCATCAAGCGCAGCTCCCTGAAACCCACGAACCTGCGCCTCCGCCATTCGCGAACCAAGATACGGATCCTCGCCCGCGCCTTCCATAATCCGCCCCCACCGTGGATCACGCGCAATATCCACCATCGGCGCGAAGGTCCATCGAATCCCCACCGAACTCGCCTCCCGAGCCGCCATGCTCTGCACATGCTCCGCCTCGGCAGGATCCCACGACGCTGCCAGTGCGAGGGGAACCGGATAGATCGTGCGGAAACCGTGAATCACATCGAACCCGAACAGCAAAGGAATATGCAGCCGTGTCTGTTCGACCGCAAGATGCTGCAGCCGGTTGATCTCCACCGGATCCGTCAGGAACAGAAACGATCCCGTCTGCTCCTTCAAGACGCGTTCGTCATGCGAAACCTCGTCCTTCTCCTTATAAGCGATCTGCGACATCTGTCCGAGCTTCTCCTCGAGCGTCATCTTGCTCAATAGCTCCCCGACAAAGCGCGACGCCTCGACGCCATCCGCATCGGCGGCCGCCTTCCAGGAGTCCCCCTGGCTCTGCGCCCGTGAAACGCAACAAAACATCAGCATGAAAGCCATGCTGGCAGATAGAATCTTCGGAACATCAACAGGTGTGCGGCGAAAGAAAGGCATGGAACTCCGAATCAAGTTGGCGTCCGCGCCTCGTACAGGGCTTGAACGGCGTTTCGTTAGTTGGCGGTTGTGGACTCAGCTCTCATTGTACCGCCTTCAATCGAGATAAACTATAGTAGACAAACGGTTGTCTTGTTGTCCAGTCCCTTTTCCGGCTTTCTCGGAAGAGAACACCACGCTTGAAAAATCTCATGGAACCCTGCCGGTTCAGCACTTCAGGCCTTCCACCCTCGACTAGACTGGTCCTACCGGACTCCTATGCCCAAGAAGATCCCCTTCGTTCCATCTGAGCAACGGCGCGTTAGCCTGAAGATGCTGGCCGAATATCTCGACCTCAGCCCCGCCACCGTCTCCTTCGTGTTAAACAACGCGCCAGGCCGTTCCATCCCCCCCGCAACACGCGAAAGAGTTAAAGCCGCGGCGAAAAAATTCGGCTACCAGCCCAGCCTGATCGCCCGTTCTCTTCAGGGACTCAAAACTCAGACCATCGGTATTCTCCTTCCCGAGCTCGGCGAGGGTTATCACTCGCAGGTACTTACCGGCGCTGCCGACGTCCTCATGCGCGAGGGATACTTCTTCTTCACCGCACACCATCGCCACCGAAAAGACCTCGTCGCCGAGTATCCCCGTATCCTTCAGGCGCGCGGCGTCGACGGAATCCTCGCCATCGACACTCACCTCGAGGGAGCGCTCTCGGCACCTACTGTCTCGGTCGGCGGCCACACCCATATCCCCGGAGTCACCAACGTCATCCTCGATCACCACCGCGCAGCAGAGCTCGCGCTTGGCCACCTCTACCGCCTCGGCCACCGCAAGATCGCCTACATGCACGGTCAGCCCTTTAGTTCGGACTCGCAGAGCCGCTGGCAATCCACCATGCAGGTCGCACAAGCGCTCTCGCTCGAAGTCCCCAGCGACCTCGTCATCCAGCTCGACAAAGACCTCAACACACCAGAGCTCGGCTACCCTGTAACTCAGCAGCTCCTGCTCCAGCGAAAAGACTTCACCGCCCTGCTCTGCTTCAACGACATCTCCGCCATCGGCAGCATCCGCGCCTTGCATGACGCCGGCCTAAGAGTCCCGGAAGACGTCTCTGTCTTCGGCTTCGACGACATCCAGGCCGCCTCCTACATCGTTCCCAGTCTCACCACCATCCGCCAGCCGCTTCAACAAATGGGAGCCCAGGCGGCGACCTCCCTGCTCAAAAAACTGGCCCACGAGAAACTCCCCGACGTCATCAAGGTTGATCCCGAGCTCGTCGTCCGCGAATCGACCGCACAGGTGCGCACCCACTCACGCCGCCCCGGTTCCTAGCAGTTCAACCGCACTTAGCTGCCGAACGTGTGGCCCCGCCGCTCCCGCCCAACCGCAGCCATAATCGAGGCCAGCGCAAACACGCTCACCGCCGTCAAAGCCATCGCCGTAGCGTAGCTCGTCCGCTGCGCATACACCGCCTCAATATAGACAACCGAGCTGGCGATAATCCCTGCCGTCTGATACGCAAATCCCGGCAGCAACCCGCGCACCGAGTCAGGCGACAGCTCCGCCAGATGCGCCGGAATCACGCCCCACGCCCCCTGCACCATGAACTGAATCAGAAACGCTCCCAGCACCAGCAGCGCCTGGTTCGGCGCATAAGCCCACAGCGGAACCACCAGAGTCCCAAGAATAAACGCCATAATGATTGTTCGCCGACGACCCCAAACGTCCGAAAAATGGCCAAAGATAATCCCGCCCAGAATCGCTCCCACACCGGAGATCGCCGTAATCGTTGCCCGCCGCTGCGGAGTAAAGTGCCACTCCCGCTGCAGAAACGTCGGGTACATATCCTGCGTGCCGTGGGAAGCGAACATCATCATCGTCATAAAAACCAGCAGATACAAGAACAGCTTCCAGTGCGACAAAACCTCGCGCCCCTGCTCGCCCCAACTCCCCGTTCGCGTCTTCTGCCACACCGTCGACTCCTTCACCCGGAACCGGATAAACAGCACCAGCAGCACCGCCGGCAGACTCCCCAGAAAAAACAGCGGCCGCCACCCAACCCGCCCGAAGAGAAAGAGAAAACACAGCGCCGCCAGCACATTCCCCGCAGCGTACCCCTCCTGCAACAGCCCGGAGAGCATCCCCCGCTTGCCCTTCGGCGCTCCTTCCATCGCCAGCGAAGTTCCCACTCCCCAATTCCCACCCATCACCACGCCAAACAGCGCACGCACGATTAGCAACATCGTGTAACTGGTAGCGAGCCCGGTAAAAACCTCCGCCACTGCAAAAAATCCAATGTTGATCATCAACGGGAGACGCCGCCCATAACGATCCGCCATCACCCCGAAGACGAACCCGCCGACAGGCCGAAAAAGTAGCGTCATCGTAATGACCAGAGCGATCTGCGCGTCGGTCTTATGAAACTCCTTCGCCATCGAAGTCAGGCAGAAGGTCACAAGAAAAAAATCGAACGCATCCAGCAGCCACCCGCTGAATCCCGCCGTGACCGCCGCCCGATGATTACTTGCCCCGGCCTCCGTCTTCGCCGGCAGACTCGATTTCACCGACGAAGACGGCTCATTCTCCAACATGGGTTCTTTTTTCAAAATACGTCACTCCACAGGCGGTGTCTTTGCCGTCGGCTGTTCCTGAACCGGCTGACGCAGGTGATCGTAGTTAAGAATCGCATTGAATACCAGGGCATAGCTCCCGACCGTCTCTCCGCGATAAACCGGGTTGTTCGCAAACAGCAGCACATTCCCTGACCCCACATGCGCATTCACAACAATGGCCTTCTCCGCAATCGAAGCGCCTTTATCCAGCAAGCCAGACAACAGTAGTGTCTTCGCATCGCTGAACCGCAGAATCACCTCAGGACGAAACTGCGCCGGAATCACCTGCAGATTATTCCGCATCTGGTCCTCATTAAGCGGTCGCGGCTGCCACGGCTGCGGCTTCGCCACCACCTCCGGCTCTGTTGCCTGCCGTCCCTGAGTTACATCGCTCTCATCCGGCCCGCCGCGTCCCGTCGGACGATGCTCATAAGGATCCATCAGCATCCGCCCGCCTTGACGCCCCAGCGTATTGCTGATGTTGAACACCATCCCATTCGCACTCATCACTGGAAGCGACGAACCATACCCGTTAGCGACCGGGCTCGCAGGCGAAACAAACGTGCTGTTCAGAACACTCCCAACCACACGCGCATCGTTCGTAGCCACGCTTACACCCGGCGCAAGCCCCATATCAATCGCGAACTGCGCCGTATCTTCGCACGTAATCAGCAACCCGCCCTTCTCAACAAAAGCCTTCAGATGCGCCAGCCCGTCATACCCAAGCCCCGGTCGCATATCTGCCGTCGTATCCAGCAACCCCAGATTCGGGGTCAGCTCGCTCTTCTGCCATGGAAGCGCATTCCCCCACCTCGGCATTCCATTCACAATGTCCGCCGACGAAGCACGGCCCACCGGGGCGAACACAATCACATCGTACTTCCCACGAAGATCATCCTCCGCAGCAACCGTCTGCGTGCTCATATACGTAAACGGAATCCCCGCCTTATCGAACGCCTCCCGCCACCAGCCCTCTGTCTGCGTTCCCAGCCATGTATGCATGAACGCAATCCGCGGCGCAGGTGCGACATGCGCAGCCACCGATGGAGCCGCGCTCAACCGCGTCGCATCGAGCGATAGCTTCTTCAGAGTCGCAGTTATCGTCGGCTCATCCACCTGCGTCACCAGCAGTGAACCTGCGGCAAAGTGCTTCCCCTCTGCATCGAACGCCTTCTCCGCCGTCTCCACATGCGCCTGCTTCAACGCATACACCAACGGCAGCAGTGAAGTTTGCCCACTATTTGCGACCGCATAAATAGACCCGGCCCCGCCAACCTTCCCCGAAGCCTGATCCAGATCAGCCGGAGTCATCGCCGTCTTCAGAATCGACCCGTCCGTCACCCGGACAACCTTCACATTGAACAACTGGCTGAATGACCACCCCGTATCGTCATACGGATGTTTCTGCGGATCATCCGGAGCCCAGTACTGCTTATCAAGCAGAGCATCCGCCACACGCGAATAAGGCTGATCCAGCCGAACAACATAGCTTCCCGCAGGAAGCGTCTGCGTCGTCGGCTTATCACCCTTTTTGGCTGCAGCCACAGAGATCGTCGCAACCGAAGAAAGCTGTTGCACCTCCACATGCTGCAGCTTCAGCACATTAAGAAGCTGCAACTGCCGATTTAACTCCGCCGCATCCGCAGGCAGAACATACGCTGCGGGCCCATCGAGCGTTGGCTTCTCGACTGACCGCTTGCTCTTGATGTAGTAGTTCTCAAGAAAGTGATGCGTGTTGTGCGAAAAATATGCCAGCGTCGAAAGCAGCGCGGTCTCCTCATAATTATTGTTATTCCGCTGCGACCACATCACCGTCGGCAGTGGAGGATTCTGCCTGTACCAGGTCCTCGAATACTCCTCCGGCTGCAGAATCCTCTTCTCCGTATCCGCTCCGCCATTGCCAAACGTCTCATACAGCCGGCTGATGCCGTTATGCATCCCGGCGAGAAACATCAGATACCCCGGACTCCAGGTATCGAAATCCCCATGCGTAAACACTCCAGGCATCCCGAATGACTGCATCTGCGAAACATTGTTCCAACCCAGCTCCTCCCATTCATCCGCCAACGTCGGATCGATCCACGCGTTATAAGGCCCATCCCCTACCGTATTGTCATAAAGAAATGGCACCGACTCATGCAGATCGTGCAGCACCTGCGCATGCCATCCCAGATACGTGTTCAGCACATTGTTGGTCAGGTTCAGCGTCATGCCCATCGCATCACGATTGTTGTCATGCGCAACGTAGTGTCCCCAGTAAGCCAGGCGCGGCCAGTTCTCACCCGGATGCGCTTTGTGCCACTTGTAAATATCGACCATCCGGTCACGCCCATCCACCTCAACCACCGGCGTAATCAGCACAATCATGTGCGAGCGGATGTACTTGATATAAGGTGCGTCATCCACCGCCAGCCGGTACGCCAGCTCCATCAAAGCCGTCGGCGCGCCCGTCTCACTCGAGTGGATCGTCCCTGTAATGTAGTACACCGGATAGGACTGATCGATCAGCGGTTGCGCCTTCGCATCGTCCAGCCCAATCGTCCGCGGATCAGCCAGCTTCGCCAGCCGCTCGTTATTCTCCTTCCAGTGCGCAAGCAGATCGGCATCCCCAATCGCCGCCGCAATCATCTCGCGCCCCTCCTCCGTCTTCCCGATCGAGTACACCTTCACCCGTGGCGAAGCGGCCTCCAGCATCCGGAAGTACTTATAAACATCCTCCGCATACGGCAACATATCCGGAGCTCCCGCCACATCCCCCAGCACCTTCGCCGGTGTCGGCACCGTAGGCGAAGCCGGCAGGTAGTCCACCAGGTGCGACGAAAACATCGGATCCGTCGTGTACTTCCGCATGTGATCCGTATAGTCCTTGTCGATCGGCTGTTTGCTGTCTCGCGCAAACACCTCGCTCAAACCGGTTTGCGCCGAAGCGGATGTGAAGGCAAACAAAAGCACGGCTGTAGATGCAAGAAGGGTGCGAAGAAATCTGAGGGTCATAGTTTGTCTGGAGGTTCCTGTAACCATCTTATTGCGGCAGGTAACGAAAACCGCAGAAAAAAAGAAATCGTCCGCTCAGCCGCCCCCAATCGGTTCCCGCTATCATCAAATCAGAGGAGTCAGCCGGAAAACGCCCGTATGAGCCACGCGCTCTATCTCGCCCTCTTCACCGCCGCCCTCCTGGGCTTTCGCCACGGCTTCGACTACGACCACATCGCCGCCATCACCGACGTCGTCAGTGTCCAGCACTCCAAGCGCACCGCCATGAAACTCGGCATGATCTACGCTCTCGGTCACGCCGTCATGGTCGCGCTCCTCGGCGCCATCGTCATTCGATTCGGCATCAATCTCCCCTCCGGCGTCGATCGCTGGGCCGAGCGCCTCGTAGGCTTCACCCTACTCCTGCTCGGCATCTACGTCCTCGGTACCCTCGTCCTCAAACCCACGCAACTCCCAAAGAGCCGCTACACCCTCCTTCGCCACGCCTACTACCGTATCCATCAGGCCTGGAATCGAAACCGCACCCGCAACCCAATCCCTCACCCCCCCATCTCCGACTCCGTCGACGCAAAATCCGTCTTCGTCATCGGTCTGGTCCACGGCCTCGGAGCCGAGACCCCCAGCCAGCTCCTGATCTTTCTCCTTGCAGCCAACCTTGGCGGAGCCTCCCTGGGAATGCTCGGCCTCGCCATGTTCCTAGCAGGCCTCCTCACCATGAACGCCCTCATGACGGCCTCAGTCGCTGGCCTCTTCGGTCTCTCCCGCCATCGCCCCCGAACGCTCAAGCTAGTCTCAGCCTTCACCGCCGCCTACAGCCTCATCATGGGAATCGTCTTCCTTGCCGGTCGCAGCTCCCTCCTCCCCGCAATCAACTAGGAATTCTCCAACACCGCCTCCTGCGAGCCACCTACCATCCACTCAGTCCATCACTGGCACAAACCTTGTTCCCTTTTCACTCTCCAATGGTCCCCCGCGAAAAAAATACTCCGGGCAATAAACCGCGAGCACTTCGGTAGGGGACAGATCGAGCATCCACAATCTAAGACGGAAAAGCAAAAACAAGGAAACTTTAGTAAACCCACCCGCGTATTCACATCTGTATACAAGGCGGGGCACTATGAAGAAACTGGGGCAGTCTTCGTTGAACGAAATCCACCTCCTTCGGCTCCAGCTTGAGGACATCGCCATCGCCCTGGGCCGGTATCCCGACCGAAGCTGCATGCCGATCTACATCGAATCCCTCTATGAAATCTCTCACAAGCTGAGAAAACTAGAAGACAAACCGGCTGAAACCAAAGGACCCCCAAATTTCCCCCCAGTGGAAAGGGAGTACCTTCCTCAAGCGACAAGCGGCAAGCGCAGCTCAGCCACGCACCCCGAATGACCATCCATCCGATTCGCCAGCTGCACTGACCCCCGATGTGCCTGCGCAATCTGCTGCGCCAGTACCAGTCCAATGCCGGTCCCACCCGGCTTCGTCGTATAGAACGGCACAAACAGATTGCCCGCATTCGTCAATCCCGGCCCGTTGTCGATCACCGCAATCGCCACCTCCGCACCCACAACCTGCCACGAGATCTCTACCTGCGCCGCCATCCCGTCCGTGGCATCAGGACTCAGCGCCGCATCCGCCGCATTCCGCACCAGATTGATCAAAGCCTGCTCAATATGGTCGGCATCGATCTGCAAAATCACATCCGGAGTTCCCGTCACACTAACGTCGACGCGCCTCTCCAGCTGCGCCACCCGAGTCACCAGCGCCCACACCGACACAGGCCCCAGCTTGGGCGCCGGAAGCCTCATCAACTGCCGGTACGCCTGCAAAAATCTGTTCAGCGAGTCTGACCGGTTCTCGATAACCTCAAGCCCACGCTCGAAATCCACCCTGTCCGCCGTTCCATCGTTCAGCGCAGCAAGACGCCCCCGCAAACTCCCGGCAATCGACTTGATCGGCGTCAGCGAATTGTTGATCTCATGCCCCAGCACGCGAATCAGCCGCTCCCACGCCAGCCGCTCCTCCTCGCGCAGCGCCGCACTCACATCCGAGAGCACTACCAGCGTATGCGGCACGCCACGCAGCCGGAAGCTCGTCCGCTTCACCATCCACCGGCCCTGCTGCAACCCGCTCCCCAGCGAGATGACATCGTCATCCCCAATATGCAACAACTCCCCCAGATTCAACTGCGCCGCTGCCTCGCCAATCGCCGTCTCCCCGCGCAAACCAAACGCCCGCTCTCCGGCCACGTTCAGCAGCCTCAGCCTCCCTTCCGGATCGAACGCCAGCACCGGAGACTGCATCGACCGCATCACCCGCTCCACCAGCGCCATAGCCTCCAGGGCGCCCGCTCTCTGGCCCTGCAGCATCGCCAGCCAGCCCGTTCACCTCCAGCGCAAGGTCCCCCACCGCATCGTTCCTCTGCCCCCCTCGTGCCCGGAACGAGTAGTCATCCTCCCGCAGCGCCGCTACCACATTCGCCAGCGTCTGCAGCGGTCGCACAATCTGCTCCATTAGCAGCGACACGGCAAACATCCACCCCAGCGCCACTGCCACCAGGACGAATCCCTGCTCCAACACCTCCACCTCATGCTGGTGCAGCAGAAGCCAGCACAACACCTCCACCGGCAACCCCAGAAGACACAGCGACAGCCGAATCCGCCTCTCGAAGCTCAGCCGTCGGCTCGAACTTCCCAGAGACAGGCGGGTGACCGCAGGCTGTCATCCTGAGCTATCGCATCTTGTTCTTCAAAGTCCATACTTTTCGATGCGGCGGTAGAGCGCTCCACGGCTCAAGCCTAACGCATCGGCGGCATGGCTCACATTGCCATTCGCGCGTGCCAGCGCCTTACGGATCAGAACCGCCTCCACAGCCTCCAGGCTCATCTCGTCCATGCTCTGTCCCGCGGCGCGTTGTGCATTCAACCCAAGATTTGAAGCCTCAATCCGCTCTCCCCGAGCCATCAAAACCGCGCGTTCGATCGTATGGTCCAGCTCCCGCACATTTCCCGGCCACCCATACTGCAGCATCATCTGGAACGCCCCCGGCTCCAGCCCTTGAATCGGTCTGCGATAGCGCGCAGCATAGCGAGCCAAAAAATGTGCCGCCAGCGCAGGAATATCCTCACGACGTTCGCGCAACGGAGGCAGGTTGATCTCCACAGTATTCAAGCGGAACAGCAGATCTTCGCGAAAGCGGCCTCCTGCAACTTCAGTCCGCAAATCGGCATTGGTCGCGGAAAGCATCCGCACATTCACCTTCTGAGTCTTCGATGAGCCCACGCGCTCCAGTTCGCCACTCTCCAGAACACGCAGCAACTTCGACTGCTGACGCAGTGGAATATTCGCAATCTCATCCAGAAAAAGCGTTCCGCCACTCGCCAGTTCGAAACGCCCAATCCGGTCAGTGTGCGCGTCCGTAAAAGCTCCCTTCACGTGCCCAAACAATTCGCTTTCGAAGGTTCCCTCAGGCAGTGCACCCGTATTCACGGCTACCAGCGTTCGCCCCGCACGCAGAGAAAGCCGATGCAGTGTCTGCGCCACGACCTCTTTCCCCGTCCCATGTTCACCGGTGATCAGCACATTCGCGTCAGAAGGTCCAATCCGCGCCATCGTCTCGAGCACACTCCGCATCGACGGCGCCGAAGCGATAAAATCCGGTGCACCCGTGGCCCGCAAAATCCGGTTCTCCGCCTCGAGCCACTGCGTCCGCTTCTGGCTGCGGTGAAGCTCCATCTGATTTCGCAGAATGCTCAACAGCCGCGCGTTCTCCCACGGCTTCTGAATAAAATCGCCCGCCCCGCGCCGCATCGCTTCAACAGCAAGATCAATATTGCCCCACGCCGTCATCACCACCACCGGCAACTGGGCGTCCACCTCCTTCAGCCGCGTGACCAGTTCCAACCCTTCCTGGCCCGAAGTAGTATCTCGCGTGTAGTTGAGATCGATCAGCACTCCGTCGAAGCTCTCATGTGCCAATGCCTCCAGCACAAGGGCAGGCAGGCGCACCATCTCAAGCTGATAACCCTCAGGCTTCAACAGCAGGCGCAGTGCCTCCAGAATGTGCGGCTGATCGTCCGCAATCAGAAGCTTGTACGGCGAATCCTTCTCTCCTCCTGTTGAGATGTCTTTTTCCATTCTTTCAACCAGCATAACTGACCTGCTTCCACCTTACTGCACATTCGCGGCAACACCCGTCTTCGCCGATTCTATCGAAATCGAATAAGCATCCAGTGTCGACCCCACCGATCGGTCCAACTCGATCTTGGCTTTCTGATACGCCGTCATCGCCGCGACCAGTGCCGACTCAGCCACTGCGAGATCGCGTTGCGCAGTCAACGTCTGATAGTTCGATCCGGCCCCAAGCTCCTGTTCCTTTCCCATAATCTCGAAGGTCTTCTGCGCCAGATCGCGAGCTTTGCGAGCAGAACCTACCCGGGCTTGGCTCTGCTCCAACGCATACTGCGCGTTTCGGACCTCAATGCGAATCTGTTTCTTCAACTGCTGCAGTCGCAGTTCCGACTGTCTCATCTCCAGTTCGGAGCGATACTGGTCCGACTTTGCGATTCGATTCCGAATCGGAATATTGACCGAGACACCCACATAGTAATCGGGCGCGGTGTTATTAAACGCGTTCCGAACCGCCCCGCCAAAATCCCTCGGCGCCGTCGATGTGATATCGGAAGCAGGGTTCGGCGGTCCCGCCAACCCAGTCCCGCCATAAAACCCTGTCAGCGCAACCGTCGGGAGCACAGCATTTCGAGCCGAATCCCGGCTGATCCGACGATTGTCCAGGTCCAGGTCTGATTCTCTCAACTCAATCCTGTCCCGCAGAGCGCGCGCAATCATGTCCTCTGTCGGTCCCGTTGACGCCGCATCCAGCGTTCTACTTTGGTCGGTCGGATGCACTGGCATCGCCTCGAGAATGGGGTCGTCCAGGTTCTTTGTCAGCGCATTCTTCATCAGCAGTTCCTGAAACTGCAGCGCTGTCTTTGCAACCGTCAGGTCCTGCTCACGAGTAGCAACCTCAGCCTCAGCCTTCATTACATCCATCGCCGGAATCGCCTGCAGCGAGAGCTGTTTACGGTCGCTCTCCAAAGTCTGGTTGGCAAAATCAAGCGACCGGCTCTTCACCTGCTCATCGTCATACGCGGCCACCAGATCCCAGTACATATCCGCAATCTGCGTAATCGTCGAGATCACCTGCAACTTAAACGCTTCGTCCGAAATCTTCAGGTCGTTCTTTGCAATCCTCAGATAACGAAGGTTGGGCCCAAAGCCAAAACCCGAAAGCAGCTGCTGTTGCAGCAAAACGTGATAGTAGGAATTCAAAGTCGGATTCAGAAAGCTGTTCGGGCTGTTCGTCGCGCCCCGGCTGTTATCGAAGATCATTGAGAACGAGGTCCCCGTTGGAAATGCCTCCGAATAACTGACGTTTCCGTTCGTCGTGTTCTGTTGCAGCGTCGGAACTCCATAAATCGCAATATTCGCCAGAGGCTGCGTGAAATGCTCGTTGTTCACCGCCCCAGATACTATGGGATCGAAAACCGGCACATTCGCTCCGGTACCCAGCGTCGACGACACCAGGCCCGCAGCACCCGAGCCCGCACCGCCTGCGCCTCCGGTCGTACCGCCTGCTCCCGCTCCGCCACCCGCTCCCGCACCGGCAGCACCTGAGCCAAACCCGCCAACCCCGCCCCCAGGCGTATTCTGCACCACACCCGTGTTCACGCCGCGGAATAACCCTCCGGCTCGCGTACGCATAACGTCGGCTTCAGCAATAGGCAGATTGTAGCGGGCAATCGCAATGTCGAGATTATTTTCCAGCGCAAGCGAGATTGCGTCCTTCAAGCTCAGTTCAAGAACGCCATTATTTACCAGCGTATCGATGCGCGGGGAGTTTGCCAGATTCGGCTGCTGGACCAGGGTAGGCATGTACGCTTTAAACGGATTGTTCGAATGCGGTATATCCAGTCGCAGAGCAGATTGAACCGGCGTGGCCGGCGTCTGCGACGAAATGGACTGCTGTACCTGGGCAAACGTAGGCATTCCCATTAACGTCACAACACAAACGGAGCGAAACAGAGAAAAACTCCTCACGCCTTTACCTCCGCCCCGCTCGACGCTTTAAGACCAGCCGTATCGCGGTATTGCCATCCATCGCGCAGTTCCATCGTCCGCGTCCCATACGCCGCATTTGTGTCGGAGTGTGTCACCTGCACAATCGTCGTCCCCTGCTCGTTCAGCTTTTGAAACAACTCCATAATCTCCCTCGCCTGCTCCGAATGAAGGTTTCCTGTCGGCTCATCGGCCAGCAGAAGATCGGGCTTGTGAATCACCGCCCGCGCAATACCAACCAACTGCTGCTGGCCGCCCGAAAGTTGATTCGGAAACAAATCCTTCTTCCCCACAATGTTGAAGCGGTCGAGCGTATCCGCAACCAGCGCCTGCCGCTCGCTCTTTGGAATGTCCTTATACGAGAGCGGCAGGTCGATATTCTCCGCCACCGTCAGATCATCGAGCAGGTGATAGCTCTGGAAGACCATCCCGATCCGCCTCCGCGCCAGCTCCGCTCTCTGCTTGCGGCCCATCGCGTGAACCGCCTCGTCCGCGAAATAGAACTCTCCTTTCCACTGGTCATCCAGCATCGCCAGCACATTCAGCAGAGAAGATTTGCCTGCGCCCGAGGGACCCATAATGGTTACAAATTCCCCTTCGTGAATCGTTAGATTGATTCGCCGCAGCACCCATGTCTCCGTATGCCCGGTCTTGTAGCTTCGCTCTAAATTTCTCAGTTCAATCATCGTTCCTGCTCCGTATCCATATTCGTTTGCGGGCTACAGAACGGCACCCGCGATGCAGTCGCTGACTGCGCTGCAGCCGCCGGCTTCCTGGTTGCCGTCAAAGTTTGCAATCTCAAAAGTCGGCGCCTCGCCGCTGTTCAGGAATTTAAAGCTGCGAGGAAAAACGAATCTGCACGCATTGATTCATCCCGTCTCTCCTCTTCTTTCACGCCCACAGCAGCTGGAAATATCCTCTTTTCAGCACGCCACAAACGCGATCTTACGAGCCGGACCGTCGATGGGCGTTACGTCACACCCTCGATTTCCTGGACCACCCCACTCCACGCCAACCTTGACGTCATACCCCGTAGTCTTTGGCTGCCGATCGACTCTTCTCTGTTGCATGACACACCATCTGTGTGGGCCTGCACCGATTGTCTTCAACGAAGAGATCCAGACGGCCTTCGCCAGCTTGAACTCATCGTGTGCTGCAGTTTGCAGCGCCGTCCTGATCTGATGGTGGCCCGGGCGGCTCGCATTTCGCATCGACTTCATCACGCTCAGGGCTGCGACATTCATCCCAACTCCCAGCACTACCAGCGGAATCACCGTTGCCGCAGTATTCGACAACCCGATCGCCCCGCAAATCTGCCGCAAGGCCAACCGTAGGTCCTCTAACAACGTCGTCATGCCTCTACCTCCGCAAGCAGCTTGTTGAGTTCTCCTTCAGCAACAACCTTGCCGTCGAACAGATGGATCTGGCGCTCCGCATGAGCAGCAAATCGCGGATCGTGGGTCACCATGCAGATCGTCGCGCCTTCCTGATGAAGCTCCTGCAGCAACTTCATCACAGCTTCACCGTTCTTCGAGTCCAGGTTTCCAGTCGGCTCGTCCGCCAGCAGGATCGATGGCGAACCCGCCAGCGCTCGCGCTACCGCCACCCTCTGTTGTTGACCGCCCGAGAGTTGCGCCGGATAGTGCCGCATCCGGTGCGCCATATTCACGCGCTCCAGTGACTCCTGCACCCTCTTCTTTCGCTCTGCCGAAGGCATTCCCGCGCGATAAGTCAGCGGCAGCTCCACATTCTCGGCAACGGTAAGATCTCCAATCAGGTTGAAGCTCTGAAAGATGAACCCGATCTCCTGGTTGCGAATCCGCGAACGGTCTGCGAAGTTCAGATTCGCCACCTCTTTACCATTCAGCGAATAGCGGCCATTTGTCGGCGTATCGAGCAATCCAATGATCGACAGCAGCGTCGACTTTCCGCATCCCGACGGACCCGACATCGCCACATACTCGCCGCGATTGATGCTCAGATGCACCCCCGACAAAGCATGGGTCTCAATCTCGTCCGTGTAGAAAATCTTGGTCAGGTCCTCAATCTGAATAATCGTCTCTGATGTCATCATCCTTACTCTCCCTTTCTAAGTTGTTCCCATGTCCCTACAGCTCTTAGTCCAAACGAATTCTGTCCGTGTTGTCCCATCGGCTCATGTCCGAAAGGATGACCGTATCCCCTTGCTGCAATCCTTCCACCACCTGAATATTGTTCACCGAAGCGCGTCCAACCTTCACCGGTACGCGCACCGCTGTCTTTCCATCTGGCCCCAGCTTGAACAGGCTGATCGTACTGTTTTCATTTCCAAATGCCGGTCGGCCCACAAACAGCACATCCGTCATCCGGTCCAGGTCGATCGTCCCATCCACACTCAGGTCGGGGCGGGCGCCAAGCGGCAGCGCCCCAGCTAGCTCTACGTCAACCGTGACAGTTCCGTTCAATACTCCTGGATCAATTCTCATAACCTTGCCGTCGATTACGCCGTTATGGGTATCGATCTCAGCTGGTTGGCCAATCTGAATGTCCCGCGCCTGTGTCTCCGCAATCTTCAGGCTGGCCTTCAACTGATCCGGCTGCACCACCTTCGCCAGCGTGGTTCCCACGTCCACATGTTCGCCAACCTGATGGTCAAGCTCGACCAGCACGCCGCTGATGCCCGCTCGCACACTCAAGGCATCCTGTTCCCGCTGCTTCAGGGCCAGCAAAGCCTTCGCCTGATCCACCTTGGTCTGCTGCACCGCAAGCTGCGTCTCAATCGTCTTCTCGTTCAACGCCACCCGCTGTTTTTCCAGCTCGTTTCGCGTCGTCAGCTCATCCGCCTTGCCTTTGGAAGCGCTATATGTCAACCCGCTCACCACGCCGAGGTCGTACAGCGATTTATCCGTCTGTGCCTGCAGCTGGGCCTGCGAATAGTCTGCGGTCACAGTCGCACCCGCGGCCTTCTGATCCATCAAATCGCTCTGCACCTTGGCGCGCGTATTGATGTAGTCGGCCTCGGCGCCCTTCAACTGCAACTGAGCATCGAGCAGCTCCTGCTGCAGCTGCGGGTCCACCAGGTCCATCAGGATCGTGTCCGGCTCAACCTTTGCGCCCGGCAACACGCGGATGCGCACCACCGTCGCCGCTGTCTCAGCAGGAATCAGCCGAATCCTGTCCTCACGCGGAACCAGCGAACCCGGCCCACGCACCTGACGAAGCAACGGTCCCCGCTTCACCGCGTCTGTCCACACTGTTGCACGATCCACTTCGGGAGCAGCCGGCTTCAATCGCGTCACGAAAAACGCCGCAACAGCCACTAAAATGACTGCGAGACCGGCTACGATCCCCTGCCGGCGCATCTTTTTCTTCTTGATATCTGGTCTTGAGATGTCCATTGCGCTCAGAAGAATTGCAAGCACAAGGCCAATGTGACCAACATATTTTCAACTACTTAGGAAGCCTCACCGACGCCGAACCGTCCACTCCTAGAATCCTCTGTCCATTTCCGAACATCGCGCAGTCACAGATCCGACCGGTCACCGGCCCAGACTCTAAAACATCAACTGTAACGACATCTGAATCTGCCGCCCACTCCCGATCGTATGAGTCACAGTTCCCAGTCCAGAGGGACAGTTATAGAATCCCGCATTACTGGCGTCGCACGATGTCGGCAGAACCGGCGTTCCCGCAATCGGGAATCCGTTGTAGTTCTGATTCTGCGATACCTCATTGCCGGGCACATCAAAGCTGGTTGTATTCGTCAGGTTGTAGACATCGAAGCTGTACTTCAGGGAATACCGCTCGGTGAATTTGGTCATCTTCACCAGCGAAGCATCCGCCCGTTTCTGGAACGCCTGCCGGAAGATGTTTCTCTGGCCTGACGTGAAATCCGTTTCGTAAGGATCGGAGGTCGGAACAGCGCCCCCAAGCCCGCCCGCACCGATCAGCGGCACGGTAAAGCACGAAGCCTTCAGGGCCGGTATGCCAAAAGCTCCGGAATGCCCAGTCGTCGCGTTCTTTGCCGTACAGCCCGGCGCCAGCGGGACGATCGGATTCGTGATGCCGTTACTCACCCCGTAATAGATGCTGGCCACTGCGCCGCTGAAGTCGATCACGCTATAAGGCTGCCCACTCTGCAGAATCGTGAGGCCGGCCAGGGACCAGCCATTCGTGAAGTAGCTCGCAACGCCATGGTCATGGATGAAGTCGGGAAGCCGGTATAAATAGTTGAAGTTGATAACGTGGGTGCGGTCGAAGTCTGCGGAAGCATATCCGTCGCGCAGGTTCAGAGGGTTGTTGCCGTTGTAGAAAAGACCAAGGCCGCTCTGCTCGTCGAGCGCATGGGAGTAAGTGTAGGAAGCCGCGATCTGCAAGCCGTGGCTCATGCGCTTTTCGACGTGAGCTGTCAATGCATTGTAGGCATCGACACCAGCGGCTCTGTAGTCGATCGACTCTGCGGCATATCCGACATAGGGAACCCGGTGATCCACATTGCCGCCTTCGTAGTCGAAGAGATAGTCGCCGCCATTAGGTAGGGTGGCGCCATTGACGTTGTAGCCATAAGAATATTTCTGCCCGTGGATCAAGTGAGTCGGCGAAGCGATACCAGGCTGGTTGAACGGAACCGGAATAACCTGATGCCGGCCAAGATTGCCAACGTAGCCGATTTCGACGGCCAGGTCGTTGCGCGGCTGCCACTGAATATCCAGCGTGTAGTTGTAGGTGTAGGGCAGCTTGTTCGTACGGTCATACACACCGAGCGAGATCGGTTGGCCGCCATTCTCAATGCTTGCAATGTTGGGCAGATACTTGCTCAGGTCAGACGATTTGGGATTGCTCGGCGGCGCACTCTGAATGTTCGTATAAGGGTTCGCCAGATTACCGGTCGCCGCTGTCGGCGCAATCGTCGGAGGAGCAAACGGATCGCCGCCATCTTCCAAACCACCGCACGTGGGAATGTAATAGCTGTACAGCGTCGCCACCGGGCAGGTCTGCGCGGTCACGAACGGAAGCTGCTGATTGACGCCAAACGGCCCGCCCGTCACCGTGCCGATCGCGTAGCCGGGAGAGAAGTAGCTGAAGAGTTCCCCGCGGTCATAGTACATTCCAGCGCCCGCGCGAACCACCACCTTGCTGTGAAACATCTCAGGCTGCCATGCTGCCCCTAGCCTCGGACCAATGCCCCACTGCCGGCCGGTAAGCGTAGTTGGGCTCACGCCCGAGCTTCCGTTCGCGTTATTGCCTGCAATGATGAAACCAGGATTGACGATCGTATCCGACGCCGCGTTGTAGTTGTAAAGCGAGGGATCAAAATTGAAGATGCGGCCCTCCTTCTCCGTAAGCCCACCGTTCCAGTCATAACGCAGGCCGGCGGTAAGCGAGAGCGTCGGCGTAATCTGAAACTTGTCCTGGACGAAACTTCCAATCTGGTTCGCACGATAGTAGCGGCTGGCGTTACCCTGCAAAAACGAGCTGACGTAAAAAGCAGTCGATGAACTGCCCGGAGTTACGTAGCCCTGTGCGTATGCGCTTAGATCGTCAGTCGCCACCGTACCTGCTCCGGTGCGCTTATCGATCGTGTTGAGTTGCGTGTAGCTATAGTTGATACCGAAACTGACGGTATGTTTTCCTAGTGTCCAGATGGCGTTGGCTGAGGGCTGCAGACGATTCTGGAACGCGCCGGTATTGGGGGCCTGACCCTCAGCGTTGGGACCTATGTTCAGAATTCCAGTCCCGACGCCGGCGTTATAAGCAGCATCTCCGAGCACATTCACGATCGAAACACCGGGAAAATAATGCGAACCAAACTCATTGATGGAGACCGTGCCGAGCGTCCCGCCAGGAATCGCGCCCGGGCCGAAGGGCTGCTCATTATCAACCCACGTCTTCTCGCGCAAAAAACCGATCGTCTGCGTCGTGCTGAGATTCGGCTTGACGAGATAAGTATTGATGATTGAAAAAACCTGCGCGCCGGAATCGAGATGCTCGGTAAATCCCGGCACACTCGAATAAGCATAGGGCGCAAGCGTCGGATCATGCTGATAGTAGTACTTCAGAGAGAGCGTGTCTTTGGATGTGGTGTTGTAATCAAGATTCGCCACCGCCATATCAGCCTTGAAACGCCCGGTGCCCGGAAGGAAAGCATTGAATGGGTGAGTGGGAGAGAGATGGGACGATCCACTATCGTTCGGGACAAGCCACTTACCCGGCTCGCCCGGAAGTGCAGGCGAATTGAACAAGGCCAGCGCAGTGCGATCGATGTCGCCCGGCCCCAGCTCAGTACCGAACTGACTGTTGATGATATTGGCGAATCCTCCCGCGGTACGGCTCGTATCAGAAAGGCCCACAGGAACATCAAGAAATGAGTCGCCAATCTCTTCATCAGAGACCTGCAGATGCTGATAAGACAGGAAGCCGAAGAGCTTGTTTTTGATGATCGGCCCGCCGAAGGTCCCTCCCACGTTGTAGCGATGCAGTGCCGGGTTCTTCTTGTTATCGGGAATATCCTCATCGTTCTTGAAGAAGAACGGCGCCGCATTCAGCCAGTTGGTCGCGCGCATCCCATAAACCCCGCCGTGATACACGTTTGTGCCCGAAGAGGTGTTCATATCAATGTGCGCACCCGAGGTCGAACCCTGTTGCGCGTCATACATGGAGGCGTTAACCCGAACCTCCTCGATCATCGCCGGCGCAGGAGTAGGAATCGCGTTGCCAATCGAGAGGTAGACCGATGCAACCGACTGAATAACCCCCGCAGCCCCAGTGCTGGTCGATACGCCAGTACTGTTGATCACGCGTGCAGAGCCCACCTGGCTCGTGCTCTTCCCGTTAAAAAGATTGCTAACGTCCACGCCATTCAGAGAAAAACTATTGCTGGTATCGCGCTGTCCGTTCGCCCAGATCGGAGCATTGCCCAGGCCTGAAAGCGCCCCGCTTCCTCCCGGCAACTCCGCGTTCACGCCCGGCGACAAAATCGCCAACCCGGTAAAACTTCCCGTCGGTAGTGGGATCGATTGAATCTGGGCCTTGTCCAGTACGTACCCATTCGTCGTATCGACCGCATTCATCAGCGGCGCCGCTTCTACGCTCACCACGGTATTCACCGCGCCCACCTTCAGTTGCACATTCAGAGTGCCCGTACGATCGCTCTGGATGGGAACCGCCTGCATCCTCTGCGTCTCAAACCCTTCCTTCGAAAACGACAGGGTATACGTCCCAATCGGCAGATTGGCAAATTCATAAAACCCATTGCTGCCCGAGGTTTGCCCGCGTTTCAACCCGGTCTGCTCATTCACGAGCGTTGCCACCGCACCCTCGATGATTCCGCCCTGTGCGTCGGTCACCACTCCGGTAAGCCCACCCAGGGTCTGTTGCGCAGACACGGGGCGCGTCACAAAGAACGAGAGCGTTAGAGAAAGGACGATGCAGAAATAAAGACGCGAACGCTTGATCATATATCTGGCTCCAGAAAATGATGCAAATCGGCTTAAATACAGTTTTTACTTATTTAGGAACGACGATTTAAGAACAGAAAGTCACCGATGCAACACGGTGAAGACCGTGGCAGCAACGTTTGGAGTTAGCAAATACAAAATTCAGAACGGTTGCGATTCGTTTTTGAATTTACCGGTGGAATGCATAGGAGCATAACTGAAACTGTCAAAATGTAAAGAAATATTTTTTTGCCCGCTAATGCAGGCCTGGTTTTCCACAGGCACAGGCTCCCCCCATATATCGAGAAACTCTCGAATCCCGTAACGAATTCCCCACCCTAGTTCAATTCAACACATCCCACCAAAAGAAGATTATTCCTCCAACTCTTCCTGATTCGGCCGCTTCGCATTCGCCAGAATCTTCTCCGCCAGCATAGGAGGAACCACATCGTAGTGGTCCATCTCCATGCGAAAGCTGCCTCGGCCCTGCGTAATCGAGGTCAGCGTCGTTCCATAGCTCAGCATCTCGGCCATCGGAACCTCCGCCCGAAGCATCGTGCCCGAGATCCCACTCTCCATACCCTGAACCCGCCCGCGTCGCGAATTCAGGTCGCCAAGCAGGGCACCGGCAAAGTCATCCGGAGTCTCGATCTCCACCTTCATCACCGGTTCCAGCAGTACAGGTTTCGCCTGCTCCATGCACTTCCGGAACGCAAGCCGCGCGGCCATCTTGAATGACATCTCGCTCGAATCCACCTCGTGGTAGCTGCCATCGAACACTGTCACCTTGATGTCCACCACCGGGTATCCCGCCAGAAATCCCCGCGCGGCCGACTCTCGAATCCCCTTCTCAACCGCCGGAACGTACTGCCGGGGAATCGCGCCGCCGAAAATATCATTCTCAAACACCACGCCTTTGCCGCGCGGCAGTGCCTCCATGCGAATCTTGCAGTCGCCAAACTGCCCATGCCCGCCGGTCTGCTTCTTATACCGTCCCTGCGACTCGGCGCGTCCCCTCACCGTCTCCAGATACGGAATCTTCGGCGCCTTCAGCGTAACGTCGGTGTGATAACGCCGTTTTAGCTTCGAAACCACCGCCTCAATATGTTGCTGCCCCGCGCCCGCTACAAGAAACTCATTTGTCTGCGGGTCACGGTAAAACCGCACCATCGAATCCTCTTCCATCACCTTGTGCAGCGCCGGAGCGAGTTTGTCCTCATCCGCCCGCGACTTCGGCTCGATCGCATACGTCATCGCAGGCTCTGGCATAGGCACTGGCTCCAGAAAAATCTCATGCGCCTTATCGCCCAGCGTGTCTCCCGTCAGCGTCACGCGCAGCTTCGCCACTGCGCCCAGGTCGCCCGCGTGAAGCTCCGTTACCTCCACTGCCTTTCGGCCCTGCATGATCGAGAGATGCGTCAGTCGCTCCGGCTCCTGACGCGTGAAATTGACTACCGGCCGGTCGGTCTTCATCGTGCCGCTTACCACCTTGAAGAACGAAATCCTTCCTGCAAACGGATCGCTCATCGTCTTGTACACATACAGCGCAAGCGGCTCTTCATCATTCACCTTGCGCATCACGATCTCGTCCTGAACCTCTACTGTTCCGGCGCCATTCGGCTTCCCCTGCACCGAATGCAGAATCCCATGCGCCGCCACTGGCTCCCGCTCCGTCGGCGCAGGCGCGTAGACCTTCAAAAAGTCCAGCAGATGATCCGTCCCCACGTTCCTCAACCCGCTCACATACAACACCGGAAAGATCCTGTCCTCCCGAATCGCCTCATGCAGCGCCGCAATCAGATGCTCCTCAGGAATCGTCCCCTCGCTAAAAAACTCCTCCATCAACTCATCTTTCCCCTCGGCCACCAACTCAACCAGCGCCTCGTGCGCAGCCTTTGCATCAGACTTCACAGCCTCAGGAATCGCCCCCACCTCACCCCGTCCATCGCCATCCGGCTTATACAAATAAGCTTTCATCGTCACCAGGTCCACCACTCCATGAAAACCATGCTGGTCCACGATCGGCAGTTGAACCGGCACTACCTGCCGACCCCACTTCTCCTGCAGCTGTTCGATCATTCGCCGTCGCCCATCTCTGCTGTCCGCCTTGGGATGATCCACTTGGTTGATCACCACAATCCGCGGCAGATTCACCTCAGCCGCATACTTCCATACCTTGTCGGTCACCATCTCCGGCCCTGTCTGCGCATTCACCACCACCGCAGCAACCTCCACCGGCAGCATCGCGGCGCGCGTCTCATGCACAAACATATGAAAGCCCGGCGTATCGATCAGATTGATCTTCATCCCGCTCCATTCCGCAAACGCAGTCGCATTCGACATCGTGGTCCGCCGCGCAACATCTTCCTCGTCATAAGCCGTAACCGCCGAACCATCCTCGACTCGGCCCTTCGTAGGCGTCATCTTCGCGGCATGCAGCAATGCGGAGATCAATGTCGTCTTTCCGCAATGCGCATGCCCAACTAGGGCTACGTTGCGAATCTCACTTCCCATATAGGTCTTCATAGCAAATTCCTCCGGAACCCTTTAAAAGGCCATCTAAAGGGCTTTTCTGTTTTGACGCAGAGCAGGCGGGATTGCGGCTCACCGTTCGGGTTGTACCTGCCAGCATGGCGCAACTGGCTGATCGAGTTGCCGTCCGCTTCATCCAATGGTGACACCGGAAAACTCTAATCTCGTGGCAATCTTCCGTCACGCCTCCCCTTCACGACTCGTGCCGCTCAGCCCTCAATTTTCAGACCCGGCGCAGGAGCCATTCCAGAGAGACACGGATGCTATCACACAGGAATTTGCCTCTCAATGAGAGCCTTCCTGCCGGCCCTTTCAACCGTCCGGATGTTAGACTGCATCCACTTTTATTTTTGAGCACTTGCACAGCTGCAGAAATCAGCTTGCCCAATCGCTCGCCCTATGGAAACCATCAAGCAACATACAGCCCGACTGGTCGTTCATGAAGCAGACCAGACGCAGACTGTAGCCCTTGAACCCCTGCCTTTCACCATCGGCCGTCAAGCTGGCAACAATCTCTGCCTCGCCAACTCGCAGGTCTCCCGCAGGCACGCCGTCCTTCTTCAGGATGAAGAAGGTTTCGTCATTCAGGACCTCGGCAGCCGCCACGGAACCTTCGTCAACGAGGTCCTCAAGGACACCTCCCGCCTCCGTTCCGGCGACCGCATCCAGCTCGGAGCTTCAGGAATCACCCTTCTCTTCGTCACGGATCAGGATCAGGCCTCGACTCGCTCCCTTCTCAACCGCATGTCCTCCGAAGCCTCTGGTTCAGAACTTGAAAAGCTTTCTCTCTTCCTGCAGGCCGCGCAGAGCTTCAACAACACCCGTGTCCTGGAAGACATTCTCGGCACCATGATTGAGTACACGCTGCGGCTCACTGGCGCAGAGCGCGGCTTCGTCTTCCTCGGCAACAGCTCTGCCACACTCGTCCTGCAGTGTGCCTTCGACCGCGACAGCAATCGCATCCTCGACGACACCAAAATCTCCCGCTCCATCGTCCGCGACGCTGCCGAATCCGGCCACGAGTACATCATCGGCGACGTCAGCGGCGAAGGCCAGCCCGTCGGTCGCGAGAGCATCGTCGTCCACGAGCTCCGCAGCGTTATCGCCATCCCTCTGCGCCGCCGCAACTCCGACTGCCTCATCGGCCTCCTCTACCTCGACAGCCGCCTCCACGCCGGCACTCTCAACCGCGTCGGTCGCGATATCCTCCATGCCATCGCGACCGAAGCCGCCAACCTCGTCGAAAATGCCCGCCTCGTTCAGGCAGAACGCGCCGCCGATCTTCTCCGCAACGAGATGGAGATCGCTGCGTCCATCCAGCAAAGCATTATCGCCCGCGATCTCCCCACCTTCTCCTACGCCAAAATCATGGCCCGGACCGTCCCCTGCACCGAGGTCGGAGGCGATTTCTACGATGTCATTCCTGTAGATGACGGCTTCATCGCCATCGTCGCTGATGTCTCAGGCAAAGGAATGCCCGCCGCCCTGCTCGCCTCCATCATTCAGGGCATGATGTATGCCCAGGCCAAAAGCCGCGCTTCCCTCGTCGACGCAGTCACCACCGTCAACTCTTTTCTCTGCTCTCGCGTCTATGGACAGAAATACGTCACCCTCATCGCCCTCCACTACAAAGAGAATGGGGAGATCGAGTACATCAACGGCGGCCACGTATCTCCGCTCATCATCCTTGAAGATGGAACCATCACAACCAGTCTCGACGGCGATGTTCCCGTCGGCCTCTTCCCCGACGCCTCCTTTCATACCCTTTCGTTCAAGCTTCCTCCGAAAGCCCGTCTCGTTCTCCTCAGCGACGGAGTAACCGAAGCCGAGGACCCCGCGGGAAATCAATTCGGTACTCAGAACCGTCAGAGTGAGTTCTCTCATCCGGACCCGCTCAACGCCACCTTCACATCCCTCCACCGTTTCTGCGACGGAGCCCCGCCCCACGACGACCGCACCATCCTGGTCATCGACACAGCAACCTGACCCACCCCATCACCCCGGAGAATTCATGAAGCTCTTGCTCAAATTCAACATCCTGCTCGTTCTACTCATCGCTGTCGCCTTGGCTATCGTCTCCTCTATCGCTCATTCCTTCCTCATCGCCAACGCCAGAGACCAGGTCCTCCAGCAGGCACAGCTCATGATGGCCAGCGCAAGCTCCACGCGAAAATATACGAGCGACGAGTTGAAGCCGCTGCTCCTCAAAACCATGGACCAGGACAACATCTTCCTCCCCCAGACCGTCCCTGCCTACGGAGCCACCACCATCTTCAGTCACCTGAGAAAAAGCTTCCCTGAGTACACCTACAAGGAAGCCACCATCAATCCCACCAATCTCCAGGACCGCGCCTCCGACTGGGAGAGCGACATCATAGAAAACTTCCGCAACGATTCTGACAAAAAGGAGCTGGTCGGCGAACGCCTGACCGCGACCGGCCCTGCGCTTTATATCGCTCACCCCATCGCGGCAGGCCAGGCCTGCCTCCAGTGTCACAGCACACCCGCGGCAGCCCCGCAATCCATGATCGACAAGTATGGTTATGCCAACGGCTTTGGTTGGAAGCTCAACGAAGTCGTCGCCGCTCAGATCGTCTCCGTACCCATGGCGCTCCCGGTCAGCATCGCCACCAAGGCATTCCACACGCTGATGATCGCCCTCTCTGCAACTTTTCTGGCAATTCTCATCGCGGTCGATCTCGTTCTTTACTTCCTTATCCTCAAGCCCGTTCGCAAACTCTCCGCCGTAGCCGACCGCGTAAGCCTGGGCCAGTTCGAGGACGCTGAGCTACCGGTACGAGGAAAAGACGAGATGGCCGAACTCACAGCCTCCTTCAACCGACTCTTCGTCACCGTAACCAAAGCCCTCAGAATGCTTGACAGCTAGCTTGCACTTCTTCACCTATCACTCCGCCTTCCAACTGCGCGTTAACTCAACCGAAGCAGCGGACAGTCTCATCGTCCGCTGTGTAACGGAGAACATAGGGCTGTTGGGCTCGGTGGAACGAAAAACGAAATTGCGGCACCCTGAGCCAAAACCTACGAAGGAAGATTCTGTATCTCAGGCACGCTCTCGTACGTTTCCACGGGGGTAGGTGCTTCGATGCGGGGGAGGAAGAGCGAGAATACGGTGCCATGCCGCTCGGGATCCTCGGAGGTGCGAAAAGCCAGGCGGCCGTGGTGGCGGTTGACGATTCCTGCTGAGATCCAGAGGCCCAGGCCGGTGCCGTTGAGATCCTTCGTCGTATAGAAGGGCTCGAAGAGACGGGCTCGAACTGTGGGAGACATACCGTGGCCAGTGTCAGCGATGGTGATGCGGATGCCGGAACGACCTTCTGGATGATCTTCGCTGTAGCTGGTGGCGTTGTGCGCGCGAACACGCAAGCGGCCACCGTGGCGCATTGCATCGAGTGCATTGGCGATGAGATTGTTGAGAACCTGGCGAATGTCGTTCTCGAAGCAAAGGATGGTCGAGTCAGTAGTGTAAGTGGCGTCCACTTCGATATTCGAGTTGGCGAGGCGGCCGTGGTAGAGGTCGAGCACGGCGCCGACAAGATCGGCCGCGCTGATATCGGTGGCGCGAACGGCCTGGCGGTGGAAGCGAAGAGTCTGAGTGGCGATCTGGCAGACGCGAGAGAGTTCGGCCTGAGCGATCTGGACATAATGACGGATGCTGTCAGGCAGGTCCTTCGACAAAGCGATCAAATAAAGAAGGTTCGTGATGGCCTCGAGGGGGTTGTTGATCTCGTGGGAGATCGAACTGGCGAGCCTGCCCACCGCGGCAAGCTTTTCATTCTGAATCAGAGCGGCCTCGGCTTTCTTCTGATTCGTTATCTCAAGGACGACGGCGATGATGGCCTCGACGATCCCATTGGCATCGCGGAGCGGCGAGTAGCTGACGTTCCAGTAACGATGTTCGCCGGGCCGAGTGGCGAGCGCGCCTTCAAGAAGGATGTTCTTGAACGAATGTCCTTCGGCGACCTGCTCGAAGATCTCCCGGAGTCCTTTGAGGGGAGCAAGCTCGAGGATCGAGTGGCCAAGAATCTTCTCCCTCGGGAGACCGAGTGTCTCGCACTGCCGATCGTTGATGCGAAGGTAGCGAAACTCGACGGGATCGAAGATGGAGAGGCCGACGGGGGCGGTCTTGTAGATGGTCTCAAGCTCGACGCGCTGACGTTCGGTCTCATCCTGGCGACGCTGCAGTGTTTCGGCGAAGGTCTTTCGATCGTCGATGTCGATCGCGACTCCGAGCCAGTCAAGGATTTTGCCAGACTCATTGCGTACGGGCTGGGCACGGATCCACCACCAACGAACTCGGCCGTCGCGTGCGCGAATCATGCGGGCCTCGACATCGTAGTCTTCGCCGCTGGCGACAGCGAAGTGCCAGGCAGCGAGGACGCGTTGCTGGTCTTGAGGATGGACGCGCTCAAGCCAACCCTCGTTGCGGAAGTCTTCGAGGGCGAAGCCAAAGAAGTCGAGGATGCCCTGATTAACGTACGTGATGTTTCCTTCTGGATCACCCATCCAGATGCCGTGAGGGTTGAGGTCGGCGAGGACACGATAGCGAGCTTCGCTGGTGACGAGGGCTTGTTCGTCCTGCTTGCGCCTGGTGATGTCGGTGGTCATGCCGCGCAGGTGAGTGGCAACTCCTGCGCTGTTGTAGACGGGGACGCGGCGGCATTCGACCCAGAGGGTTCCGCCCTCGGGAGTGAAGACCTCATAGTCGACGATGCTGATCGTGTTTGTGTCGATCGCTCTTTGGCATCCTGCTTAACGTGGACGAGGTCGGAAGGCTGGATGATCTTGTCCAGATCGTCAATCGCAGTGATCTCGGAGAAGGGACGTCCGTAGACGGGATACGAGCCCTCGCCGTATTTGACGGTGCGGTTCACGAGATCCATCTCCCATGTCGCGACACGAGCGGTCTGCTGGACGAAGGCTAGGGTTGCTTGCTGATCGAGGAGGATCTGGCGGGAGACGCGTTCGGCAGTGATGTCACGGAAGAAGATGACGATCCCGTCATCGAACGGACGGCACTTGATCGAAAGCCAGAGGTTCAAGGGATCGGGGTAAAAGGCCTCAAGCTCGCTTGGCCGTCCTTCGTTCATGGCGAGGTGGAGACTACGGTTGATCTCGCCGTGCTCGGCAGCGAAGGGAAACTCCTGCCAGAGGTTCTTGCCGAGGAGATCACCTTTAACCGTCAGCAGCTCTTTAGCACGGCGATTGAGGAAAGAGATGTTCCAGTTGCGGTCAACACTGGCGACGGAGTCCGTGGTGGTCTCGAGGACCTGGCGGAGCTGGCGGTCTGAGGTTTCGCGAAGAAACTCGGCGCCCTTGCGGTCGGTGACATCGTGGTAGAAGAGTGCAATTCCTTCGTCCGTTGGATAAATCGAGACATTGAGCCAGCCGTCGATGCGCTCCGAGTAATATTCGACGATGAACTTTTCGCCGGTGCGCATCGCCTTCCGATAGATCTCCTCCAGTTCCGTACCCACAAGGTGGGGGTAGATCTCCCAGAAAGTTCTGCTGTTGAGGTCAGACGGTGCGATCCGGCCGCGATAGCGCGCCTCCTCGTTCGCGAAGGTGACGATCCAGTTGCGATCGACACAGACGATTCCCTCAGTAATCTGGCTGAGCAGCCGGGCGAGGCGCTCGTTCCGGACGTCATCCTCGCGTCGGCCGTTACCGATACGTGGTGCTGTGGTGTCGTTCTGAGGGATAAGGGTGTCGGACATTGGGGAGTGCCTAATCCTTCTTAAAGGTTGCTCGCAGGAGGGTATTCCTATTAAACATAGGAATCAATGGCTTGGCTCCAGGGAATCGACGCGGCTGCGAAGCTCCTGAAGAGCTGTGGTTAAGGAGGCTATCTCAGCCTCCATGCGTACAAGACGTTCCATTGTGCTAATTGAATTCGCAGAAGCAGGAATCCGGTCGACATCGGGTTCTGCATGTCTTTCGGGCAGGGTTCCGAGGAGATGTGCATAGCGTGCCTCGCGGGACCCGGGCTGGCGAGGAAGAACAGTCGTAAGCGGGCCGGTTTCGTTGATGGCCGCATCCGCGGCAGGACGGTTGACAAGGCGATCGAGGGTGGACTGCACTGCGCCAAGATCGTCGAAGGAGTAGAGACGGTCGGCACGGCTGCGGATCTCGCCGGGTGTCTGCGGACCGCGAAGCATGAGCAGGCAGAGAACAGCTGTCTCGTCGCGGCGGAGATTCAGAACAGTCCGAATACGGTGCTCATACTTTGGAACACGGGAATCCCTTAGAGGCGTGACAAGAACAATATCTTCCAGCAAATGGAGCGCCTGGCGAACCTCTTCTTCGCTGAGATCGAGTACAGGGTCGCGGCTGGAGCGCTGATTGCAAGCATTGACCAGCGCGTTGAGAGAAAGCGGATAATTTTCGGGCGTAGTGATCTCTTTTTCAATGAGAGAGCCGAGGACGCGGAGCTGGATTGGGTCAAGTTGCATATATCTACAAGAGTGCCACACAGGGATAGGCATGATAATGAACAACATATGCAAATGGGCAAACTGTTAGTTCTGACAGAAGATCACGTCCATACACTGCTGACATATGAACAGCTGATCCCGGCGATACGGAAGGCGCTGATGGATCTCTCCGCCGGACGGGTGACTCAGCCGGTGCGTTCGGTGATCTCCGTCGCCGAGTTTGGTGGATGGTTTGCTGTAATGCCGGCGGTGTACGGCGGCGTCATGGGCGCGAAGCTCGTGACGTTCTATCCGGGGAACGCCGGGCTCGGGAAGCATACGCACATGGCGATGATTCAACTCTTTCGCGCAGATACAGGCGAGCCGCTCGCCGTGATGGATGGAAGGCTGATTACGGAGATGCGTACGGCGGCAGTGTCTGCAGTTGCAGTGGACTGTCTCGCTCGCAGGGATACGAGGGTTCTGGGCATTCTGGGAAGTGGGGTTCAGGCCCGCTCGCACGTGAAGGCGCTCGCCAAGGTTCGGAAGTTTGATGAGATTCGGGTTTGGAGCCGGTCCGAGGAGAATGCGGGAAGGTTTGCCGCCGAGGTTGGCGCGAGGGTGACTTCTGCGGAGGAGGCGGTGGCTGGAGCGGATGTCGTGCTGACGCTGACGAGTTCGCCAGTACCCGTCTTGCAGGGGAAGTGGCTGAAAAAAGACGCGGTTGTGTGCGCAGTTGGCGCGGTCACGCCGGACCGACGGGAACTAGACGACGAGGCGATGCGTGGTGCTGTCGTCGTGGAGTCATACGAGGCTGCGATGCGGGAGCCCGGAGACATTCTGCTGGCAAAGGCACCGGTGAGTGCCGAAATTGGTGAGTTGCTAAATGGCAGGAGATTGGACCGGAAGGAAGGGCCCATCGTGTTCAAGTCAGTGGGGGTGGCAATCGAAGATATAGCCGCGGCGAAGCTGGTTTACGAGCAGTCTGTAGGCGGTCAAAACTGAGCCTTCGAAGCCAACTCATTTTGATAGAACAAGTTATGGCAAAACTGGATGAAATTTAGATTGTGACACTTAAGTTACATTCCCAGACTACTGAATTAGGTATCAAATAGGTAAACTTGAAGGAGCGAATGACGAACGGTGAATCTCATTTAGTATCTTTCATTCGCAGCAATTCTAAAAGGCCCTGGAGTTTGGATGCGGTTATTGAGCTTGAGAAGTTTCGCGGTTTTGGCAGCGACGACAGTTGTCGTATTTGGAATTAGCGGTTCGTCGTGGGCCAGAACGGTAAAGACGCGAGTACACGCTGGGCTCAAGAGTTCGATGCATCTGAAGACCTCCGCCATGATGCATGGGGAGGAGGTTGTACCGGGAGTGATGCCGGAGAATATCGCCGCCGACGGAGCCGCAACCACTGTTCCCGAAGAGGGTAAGCCGTACGAACTTAAGATGACGAACCTCCACACCGGCGAGAACCTCGACATTATCTACCGGATTGGGAATACGTATCTTCCGGATGCGCTCGAGAAACTGAACTACTTTTTGCGCGACCATAATACGCAGGACGTAAGCAACTACGATCCCAAGGAATTTGATGTATTGCACGCGATGCTGGCTCGACTGGACAAGCTCGACAGCGTGATCAACGTGGTGTGCGGCTATAGAACTCCGGAGACAAATTCGGCGCTGCGGCACAACTCTCCACAGACCGGAGTGGCGGAACATAGCCAGCATATGGAAGGACATGCGATCGACCTGCGCGTGCCCGGTGTAACAACCGCGAAGCTGAGAGACGCGGCACTCTCATTGCAGGCAGGCGGAGTCGGTTATTACCCCGTCAGCCAGTTTGTACATGTGGATGTCGGACCGGTACGGGAGTGGGTCTTTGGGTCGAAGCAGCGGAGGGCGATTGTTGCGCAGACGAATCGGCGGACGCGCGCGAGCCATAGCTCGGGGACTGTTGCCGGACAATAGTTCTGGTCACCCCCCTCCCCCGTCAAAATTGTGCAAAGTCTTCGAATGAATAGACTTGGCCTTGGACCTTCCCTTTCTTAAAAGCTCAATAAGAAAACCGCAATGGCAGAACCTGACCTTACGGAGCTCTCCGGCGGCCAGGAATGTCAAGTGCGCCCGGTTTGTTCCCGCGCGCCGCGAGAGGGAACGCTGGCGATAAAGTCACGGGCCACGTACGCGACGAAGTGACCGGAGAAGGCGTGGCGTGTGAAACGTGAGCCGCAGACTTTAGGTAGTGTCTCAGTTTGAACTTCGCGTTTCGGTCCCTTGTGGACATCGGTTACTCGCAGTTCGCTGCATGGCCCTGGAGACGCCGCCGGTTTCAGCCTTCAGCGGATGAGCCGGCTCGGCCAGCCAATCCGCACCAGCGTTCCGTCAGGGTCAGATAAGGCGAACTCATACATGCCCCATGGTTTATGTTTGGGGCCCTCGCCAATAGAGAGATCGCCGACCTGAGCAGCGAGCCCATCAACATCTTCCAGATAAAGGTAGAGACCGTTCGGATTTCGGCCGGGGACGAGCCATCCATCCGGCCTCTCGCTGGATAGATGGAGGAGCCAGCCTTTTCCGTCGCTGAGGATGCGATAGCGCCCATGATCGCTATACACCGAAAGACCGAGCCGGCTGTAAAAGGCGGTGCTTGCGTCGATATCGTTGCATGGGACGATCGCGACGATGCAGTTGCGAGGCTGTTCCGACATGAAGGGACTCCCGTACAAATCTGAAATTCAAACTGAGACACTACCAGACTTTAGCCAATTAGAGCAGTTTCACTCCTCGCCCCTATAAAATCTACCAGTTTCAATGACCGGTCATAAAGTAGTATGTTGCACCCCATAGAACTAACAGAGGCTCTCGATGTAGTAGAGGGCCAGAGTAATCTTTTAAAAGGGCCAGGAACGCGCAAGGACGGTTTCAATGACCGTAGAGGCGATGCCCACACGGGCCCGTGTAATTCGTTCGGTGGAAAGGATCCTCCTGATCATAGGAGTGATCCTTCTCTGTGCGTACGTCGGTGTGCGCCTATATGGCGTGATCGCTTCGCGCTCGGCGGTTGCGGCATTTCAACAAAAGACATTTCAACAAAAGGCTGCTGCTGGAGCTCTTCCATCGCGTGTAGATTCCGGCACAACGACGACTCCGGCAGCCGTGGATACGAGCCTGTGGAGCGATAAGCGGATACGCGCTTACAACGAGAGCTTGAGCCATGCGTTTGGAACGCCGCTCGCAGTGCTGTCCATTCCGAAGATTCATCTGGAGGTCCCTGTCTTTGAGGGAACCGATGACGTGACGCTGGATCGGGGGGTAGGGCGGATTACGGGAACAGCGCGTCCAGGCCAGGTGGGAAACCTCGGAATTGCGGGCCATCGAGATGGGTTTTTTCGCGCACTCAAGGACGTTACAACGGGTGATGAAATCAAGCTTGCTTTACCTGAAGGAGAAGCAACGTATGTCGTCGATCAAATAACCATAGTGACCCCCCAGGATGTTTCAATTCTTCAACCCAGGCCCATCTCCTCGATTACTCTGGTGACTTGTTTTCCCTTCTATTTTGTGGGAAGTGCGCCGGAGCGATATATCGTCTCTGCGTCTTTGCGAGCAGATCCACAGCCAGCCGTAAGCCGAAATGCGCGGCTTAACCCCTAGGAGGAAACAATGACAGTTACATATTGGAACAGCAGACGGATGTCCATTTTCCGCGCAGCGTTGTGCACGTTGGCCTGCGCGGCGATATCAACAGGTGTCTGGGCACAGGACGTCAGTACGACGACAGTCCAGAAGGGACCCGCGACGTACGATACAGCGGTGAAGAACGGCACAGTTATTTACGTGTCGGGCAATGAGATTATGGTGAAGCTAAGCGATGGTTCTGTGGAGCACTTCGTTGTTTCCGAAAGTCAGACGTTTACGGCCGACGGCAAACAGATGACGGTACATGACCTGAAGCCGGGCGTTCACCTGACCCAGACCATTACGACCAAAACCACTCCGAAGACCATCACCACAGACACGCACGATTGATGGAAAGGTCTGGCATGTCAATGCGCCAAGCACGGTGATCCTCACACTGCCCGATGGAACGAACAAGCAGTACAACGTTCCGAAGGGGCAGATCTTCATGATCAACGGCCAGAAGGATACGGTCTTTCAACTGAGGAAGGGGATGATGGTGAGCGCGACGGTGGTGACGGAAGAGCCCGTGACCGAAGTCTCGCATAACAAGTCGGTGACGGGAGTCATGCCTAAGCCTCCGGTTCCGGACGCGCCGCCGGTAGTTCTGGTGGAGAGCACGACCCAACCTGCTCAGCCAACCCAGACCGCAGCGGCTGAACCTGCTCCAAAGGCACTGCCCAAGACGGGAAGCGAGTGGCCGCTGGTTGGACTGCTCGGGCTTGGCAGCTTAGGCGCGGGGATGTTGACACGACGGTTCCGGTTGGGCTGGAAGTAATCGGAAGCGAAACGAGGGTCTGGCCTCGGGAGTCGCCAGGCCCTCAATTTCTCTCAGCCACAATTTAGGGCCTGTCCGGTGTTGCTATACTCCGCGGCATGAAGAGTCGCAGAAGCGAAGTACTGGCGGCATTGTCGCGCGAACGATGGGGGCTGACGCGCGCAAGAGAGTTGGCACGACAGATCGAGGTCAATCCTCGTCAAGTCAAGGAGCTGGTTGAAGCGCTCTTCGGCGACGAACCGGAGATTCGCAAACGTGCAGCAGATGTTGTCCGCAGAATCACGGAGAAGGACGCCGCTCCCCTCCAACAACACGCAGATGAGCTTGCGGGTTTGCTCGCGGAGATTTCCCTTGAGGAGTCGCGAACGCGGTGGCATCTGGGATTGGCAGTCCCGAGAACAGCACATACACGCGACCAGCGACTTCGAGCGGCCAGGTTAATGTCCTTATTGGCCGAAGATGAGAGCAATGTGGTGCGGTGCTCGGCGGTCGAGGGGCTTGGATTGCTCGCGCTGCAGGAGACTTCGCTGCGGGATGAGGCAGAGGAGATGGTGGAGAGATACTTGCGGGAGGGGACGACGAAGGCGATGAAATCTCGGGCGCGTGCAGTGAGGCGAATGTGGACGAGGGATGACCGAAGAAAGAAATGACTCTTTGGGTTCTTTTAGTTCCTCTGGGTGGGTTCTATTTAGGAAGTCTTTGATTCGCAATTTCCAAAAGACTATCTGGTCCTTCTTTCGACTGAGAATAACCTCCGTTGTAAGGGCATTGCGAACGACAACGGTTTGCGTGTAGGCAGGAAATTTATCTCTGCCATAGTTCGAGCCAAACGTAAGAAGATAGGTTCCGGGGGGCAGGTGCCTTAGTTCAAAGGCTCCATTTTCTGGAAAATCAACCCTGATTTCTCGCTTTTTACCATTTTGTAAAAGCCATGCAGTCACGACAGAATTCTGTAATTCGCGCTTTGAGGCAACTACACGGCCGGTTATGCCGGCTGATGAAATTGCTTCAAGATAGGCTCGACAGAAAGGTGGATCGGAACCGGTATTTGCAGGTATGGTGACTTTCGAGAAATCGTATCCAATATTTTGACCTCGATAGAGTATCAGCCCTACAGAGAATTCAGGGCTAAGAACATAGTCTCCGGGAGGAAGAACCTCGAAGGTCACAACACCCCGCTTATCGGAAGTCGATTTCCATATCTTGCCCGACTGGGATTGAGCTGTAACGGTAACGTCAGCGAGAGGCCTTTCAGCCTTATTGCTTGGCGGATCAACTGTGAAGTCCTCCTGAGTCAGAGTGGCTAAAAGTGAGGCTGGTCTTTGGCCAGACTTGAATGACCGCAGAGAACGAACGATAGCCTCTCTCTGTTCTAACTCGCCCGTAAAGGTGCAGGAGCTTGTAAATAATAGGCCTGTGGCTGTTTGCGATGCCTCAATGAAGTAGGGCTTATTGAAACGGAAATGCCAGCTACAGTCTGCGCCCCCAGTACCTGTACGAACCTCAACCTCTTCTGAAGAGATCGCAGAGGAAAAGGATTCTGTAACCCTTACCTTGTAGACCGCGACAGGCTCTTCAGTCTGCTGTCCTTGTACGACCCTTCGGCTAAGAGGGATGGCGATGAAATAACGACGAGTATCAGAGAAATCGTTACCCTGAATCCGCCCGCCATAGGGCGTCCCCGCAAAATAGCTTTCATTATGAGAAAATCCTCCGCAATCAGGACGCCTACTGCAATCGCATGCATAACAAATCGGCGAGAAGAACAGCAAGAGGACAGCAAACCGAAACATAGAGCTATTAGACACCGCGTATACTGATCCTGTTCCCAGATAAAGAAGGCCGCCATTATGGCGGCTTTCTTTGTGTTGCGGATGGTTGAGGATTAGTCGCCGGAGACGGTCTCTTCGACCTTCGCGGGGGCTGGCTTGATCTCGCCGAGGGAGATGAACCCAGCGGGAGCTTCGGGCTCCTGCAGAATCTCCTTGCGGTAGAGCTTGGCCATGCGAGCGTTTTCGGCGTCCAGTTTGATCTTCGCATCACGTGCGCGGATCTTCTCTTCGCGAGCGTTCTTCGCGACACCGGACTTCTCGAAGGTATCGTTGGCGGCAGCATTGACATGCGCGTCGTTGAGGACGAGATCGTACTTCGCTTCCTTCTCGAGGCCGACCTTCTTACCGCCCGCGAAGATCTCGTGACGTCCGTGCTCCTCATACCACTTGGTGAGGGTGGAGGTCATGTGCATCTTCTCGATGATGTTGCGCCAGCCCACGCCGGTGTTGTACGCGCAGAAGCTGATCTCGCCTTCCTGCGTGGCGTAGGGGATGATGCACTGTTCGGTGCGGCGGAAGTCGTAGTTGAAGAGGTCCTGGAACCACATGCCTGCGATGAAGAGGAAGTTCCAGCGGTCGGCCCGGCGCTTGTCGATGTCTTCCTTGGTGCGGTCCGCCTTCACGGAACCATAGTTGCGCTTGGTGGCGCCTGAGAACTTGTCGAACTTCATCAACAGGTCCTTCATCCTCATGTGCGTCGGAGCCTTCGAAGGATCGTAGTTCTTGAGCAGCGCGAGTGTCATGCCGATCAGCGAGAGGGTCTTGCCGCGGGCAGCGTCGTTGACCTTGGCGACGTCCTTGGCAAGCTGCACGGCATCGAGGAAGGCGGTGACCGGAACAGCTTCCTTGGTCTCCTTGTCGATCATGATGGCGGTACCGATGCCGCAGTTCGGGTGGCAGCCGCAGGAGATCTGGCCCCAGTCGCGATCCGGTCCGTGCACGAGGTCGGCGAAGTCAGAGAACGTGCTGATGAAGCTGATCGGGAACCAGTCGCGGACAGGCTCGCCGATGCCGGTCTGATTCTTGACGTCGTGAGCAAGGTGCGAGAGGGTGTAGCGCTGCGCTGCGCGACGCTCATCCGAAACCTCTTCGTCGCGGCCGGTAAACGAAACCGGCTGGAAGCTGAGGAAGTTGATCTTCTTCGGGTTGTCGAGCGCGAACTGGATGATATGGCCAACCTGTTCGTTGTTGATGCCGTTGATGATGGTGGTAACGGGAACGATGTCGACGCCTGCCTCGTGCAGGTTGTGGATAGCCTGGAGCTTCACATCGAACGCATTGCCGACCTTGCGGTGCGAGTTGGCGGCGTTGCCGATACCGTCGAACTGCAGATAGGCATAGCGAAGACCCGCCTCAGCAGCGGCCTTCGAGAACTCTTTGGACTTCGCGAACTCGATGCCATTGGTTGCAGCCTGCACCGACTCGTAGCCAAGCTTGCGGGCGTAGGCGACAGCGTCAAGGAAGTAAGGTGAAAGCGTAGGCTCACCGCCGGAGAACTGCACGCTCATCTGACGACGCGGCTTGATCGTAATCGCGTTGTCGAGCATGGTCTTGATCTCATCCCACGTCAGCTCGTGGACAAATCCAACCTGATTCGCATCCATGAAGCACGGATCGCACATCATGTTGCAGCGATTGGTAAGGTCGATTGTCAACACCGAGCCGCGGCCGTGCGTGACGGTCGAGGTGCCGTGGTTGTGAAGCTTCTCGTCATTGTGGGCGCGGATGTCGCGGCCGGGGAAGACGTCTTCGAGATGCTTCATCATTGCAGGGTCGATCGACATGACATCTTCGAAGTGGCCGTGAATGGGGCAGTCCTTAACCATCAGGATCTTGCCGTCGCGCTCGATAATCTGCGCCTTGATCTCGCCAACCTTCTCATTGAGAAGAATCTCGTGCGGCAGCTTGCCGTCCACAATCTGCTGGCGAATCTCAGGAATGCACCTGGGGCACAGAGAGTCTGTCGTACGGGGCCAGCCGAGAGGCGGCTTTTCTTTCTGGTAGCTCTTGAGAAGAGGCTTATCGCTCCACTTGGGAGTGAAGCTCTTGTTCGGGCTGATGGCATTCAGCCTGCTGAAAATCGCCCAGCCAGCTTTGGCCCCGTAGGTGAGAGACTTCTCGAAAAGTTTAGCCTTCGGCATGGATTTTTCTCCTGAGTTTTACTGAATTAAATTCGATGCTCAATTATGTTGAATGGGTAAGTTCCCCATGCAACGCTATCCGACTTCTTTAGAAGAAGTTGCTACAGCAAATCTCTATGGATTACATCGTTTAGACTACGCACATAAAAGACCAATTCGAAGCTTTGGGAATTGAACGGCGAAAATCTGCATTGAATGGCGATTCTGAGGGTCTGGGCGAACCTACTTCAAACGAACTGTTTGTTCGATCTTGTCCAGAGTTGACCGATTTTCAGGATGGGTCCACGTCTCAATCAGAATGACAATCTTGAGCCCCCGGCGAAGGCCAAAGACGCGCTGATGGATTGAAGTACCGGCGTCATTGTTGAAGGAGGCTTCAAAGCCTGCGGCGAATCTTCCCGCGAGAGTTGTCGTAGCGGGCTCGAATGTAGCTGCAGAGTGACGGCTTTGAATATCTTTCCTGGTTTGGGTCAACATGCTCTCCACCGCGTAGGTTGCGAAGTCCTCCTCGACAGCGACGGAAACGCCGTCGCCACGCAGGAAGGCGACGGCCTCGGACGACTGCTGCGGGTTCCAGTCGTCTGGTACGGTGAATTCAATCCCTTCGTGCAGGTTGCGATAGGTCAATCCCCCAGGCCCCTGTTCGAGAGCTCCCTTACTCATGACAGCATGACCATTCAAAGCTTGGGAAGTTGCGTAGGCAATCAGCATCGCCGCGGCGAAGGCAACAAAAAAGGTGACTGCAGCCGTCGGCTTGAGACCGGTGGGATTTGACGCATCCACCAAGTTCGCGGATAAATTGCCCTCGCCGGCTGGAAGGGATCGTAACTCCGGATACTGATTGAACAGTCTCTCGCGTGCAACCCTATAGCCATCGATAGCAACGGCGACCTGAAGAGAGACGGCCAGAACCCGAGTCCAGATATTCGTGTGTAAAAGAAGAACTGTCTGGGCACCGGATAGCGCCAGAAAACACACAACGCCTTTCATGCGGTCGCCTAGATAGAAGTAGCCAAATCCTTTCGTCAATAGATTAAGAATGGCCGTGACACGAGGATTGGCTCCGGTCATCCAGTCTGTCACGCCGGCATTCCACTCACGGGCACTGAAATAGGCGTCCACGATGGCAAACAGATAGATCGACGGAGCTGCAATGATTGCCGATGCATGCAATTGACCGCTTCCGCCGACAACCATGAGGAGTGTGATCAGCTCGCATCCGATGATCCAGCCCGCGTGCCGCCAGAACCCAAGGTAAAGATGACCGGCCCCTGGAAAGAACAGAGACAGAAGCAACGCCAGAACTGGGCTTCGTCGCTTCTCGGGTCGGATTGGAGTTGAGGCAGGGAGTGGTTCGTAGGTCAGCAGATTGAGCGTCATTCTTGCCTTGCGCCAGTGTGTCGTCAGAGTCAGGGGGAATTCTAACCTATGCCCTGTGAATGGCAAGACAAAAGAATACAGACTACGGCAACCCCGCCGCGTTAACACTGGCGACATTGTTCAGGATTCGCTGGACGAAGATGATTCGAATGTGAACACGACTGGCGACATCGGGCAGGAATTCATTCAGAAGATTGTTGATTGGATCGAGCCCGTAGCCGGTGAAGATACGCGCCACAGTAGAAGGTCCATCCGGGTGAATACCGGGAACGTAGAGGTTGTCGATCTCGGCGCTGATGGGATAGACAAGCAGAGTTCCGTAGTTCGGAATCGAGCGGCCGTTGTCGCTACGCGAGATGGCCGTCCGCGAAATGGAGTAGAAGAGACGCTTGGCAAAGCGAGCGTGAGGCATTCGATAGTAACGCGGATCCTGGTGGACGATCGACGGTATGGCAAACACTCCAAAAAACTGCGCAGTTGCATCCTGTAGAAGACTGACACCGACGCTCTTGCCGTAGCCCTTCAGACCAGGACCATAAGCAGTGTGCGAATCAGATCCAATGGTGACCGCAGAGATGCCAAGAACGGTTCCGATGTTTGCGGGATCTACAAGTTCGTGAAGAGCCAGATAGCCTTTTTGCTGCCAGGTCATCGGAATCACGATGTTAGTGCTGAGGAAGCGCTGGTAGGGGTAGACGAGTTCCGTACACGGCTTCGGAACCTTGTCAAAATTGTTAGGGTCGACGTAAACCACTTTCATAGCGCTGACCGGACCGCAGCGAGGAGCACCATCGCCGTCTGCCTTGAAAGAACCTTCGGCGACGACGACGACGTCTTCCAACTGGGGTTGCTTCGGATCAGGCGCGTCAGGAAGCTCTGACGCCGATTCAGGAAGATGAGCGGGCGTCTCCGGCACCGCAGCCGGGCGTGTCTGGGCGGATGCCGCGATCGCAGACAGCAAAAGTCCCGTTGTCAGGAACCGGCGCATCTCGAAGAGTCCCTCTCCGCTACTCTCCATACTACGCGGAGAATTTCTATGGTTGGGCTTGCTTCTTGAGGTGAAGGTCAACCAGCGCATCGACGATGAACTCATCTACGACGAAACCGACTGCCGATCCGCCGACGGACCCGCCGAAGGTGATGCACACCTCCTTGAAGGAAGTGTTTAGTGGTGGATAGTAGGGGATGGTGAGGGCGGAGCCTGCAAAGTTGCCGGCGAGGAGCGAGTAGTTGGGTGTCTTGCGGCCGCTGTCGGTTCGGGTGATGATGGTGCGTGTGCCGGCGTAGATTGCGCGCTTGAAAAAGTTATTGCCTCTGCCCATGACGTAGTAACGCGGGTCTTCGTGAAACAGCGGAGCGAACAGGGAGTTGCTGAAAACGCCCTCGGAAGCGCCGCGCAGGGCTGCTGCACCGAGGCGCTCGCCAAAGGCCCCGGAATCGGTTCCGTAGTTTGGGCTGCTGTTCCACAGGTGCTCCCATCCCGCAGAGGCGAACCACCCGGCCACCGAGTATAAAGATACCGAACTTGTCAGGCCGGTAACGACCTTGGCGCGCACCGTCATCGGTCCCGCGACTTCACCCGGATTGATGACCATCTTCATATGGGTGGTCCCCTTGGGACGGGAGACGGTTGACGTCTGGGCCCAGGAGGCATCGTCGGGAATGGGTTCGCCGGTCGCTGTATCCCTCGAACTGCTCGAGTCGCTGAAGAGAAAGCCTGGGGCATCGGGAAGCTCCCGCCTAACCTCCGCTGGCTGTGAATCGGTCATGGAGGCAACGCCCGGGACTGCCTGCGCCGCAGCAATAGGCGCGGGAAGCATCAGGCAGAATGCGGCGCCCGGCAGGAAAAGGACTAAGCGTGTGGAGAGCGAGCCGTGATTGCGTGCTGTCTTCAAGAGATCACCTCATGGGATACGGTTGCGCATCTGTCATGCAACGGCAGGGCCGACCACCTAGACGCTGTCCTTTAGGACTTGTTATTTGTGCATCATATGCATTACGGACGCATATCGGAAACTGCAAGTTGTACCGGGCCCTGATAATGCTTGCTTTAACTCCATAACTCACCTCGTTACCACACAAGCACATGCGCAGAATCGCGGTACTCCCCCGTTGACCAGGTGATTTTCGCATCATCTAATCGAAAGTGGAGAGGTGCGTATGCCAGCCAACGAGCCCAAACGACCGTGGGAGCAGAAGTTACGAGACGCCGTGACCCATCTGGAGACAGACCTGCGTGACGTCGTAAATTACGTCAACGACGAGGTCGTACCCGAGGTGCGCAAAAACGGGTCGGAGGCTCTGCGCGTAGCTGCCGTTGAACTCCACAAGCTGGCCCAGCGGATGGATGATCATGCGCGGCGAACCGCGTCGCCTCCCCCACCACCGAAGGATGCCCCGAGGCAGTGATGCGGGCGCGGTCTGGGTGCACTGCCACTTTGCCGGCGCTCGCGCTGATGATCGCAGGCTGCCACCGGCATACGACGCAGGCCTATCACCCTCCACCACCGCCAACCACCGCGCCTGCAAATTCAACCGGGGGAACACCACCGCCTGTGGACTCTGGCAACGCGACCGCAACCCCCTCCCCCGAGCCCGTTCCCAGGAGCTACGGCAAACCTGTTTCGACCGAAGTAGGCCTGGCGAGCTGGTACGGTCCACCCTACGCCGGACGCAAAGGAGCCGACGGCACCGTCTACGACCAGAACGCGATGACCGCAGCACACCTTACACTCCCGATGGGAACGATAGTGCGGGTAACAAATCTAACCACGAATCAATCCGCCGTGGTCAAAATTACGGATCGCGGGCCGTTTGTGCGCGGGCGCATTATCGACCTGTCGCTGGCAGCAGCCAAGGCCACAGGCGTCTATCGCGTTGGGGTCGCAAAGGTGAAAGTGGAGGCGTTTGCAGCCCCGGTTCGTGTCAACGCCGATCCCGAAGGACGCTGGTGTGTGCAGATTGGAGCGTTCACGCATGAGTCCGATGCAGTGAAGCTAAAACAGGATCTGCTGCGGCGCTACACCACCGCGAAGGTGATCGAGTTTGCCGGGCCAACAGGTTATTGGGTCCGAGTCAATCCAAAGTTTCCCGACAGGAAGACCGCAGACGAGGTCGCCAGCGCCATCCATCCAAAAGATCCCGCCGCAGAACCCTACTTAATCCGAACGGACTAGACCCGAACCCACGACTCAGGCAATCACGCGTTTGCCGGTGCGGCGCTCCAGCTCCTGCTGAAATTCGGCTGCGGCGCAGTGGTTCATGCTGTGCGTAATCTTCACGCGGTTGTCACCGAGCACGCGGATGGCGCGGCCCGCCTGCGCCAGTTGAATCGTCATTACTTCGCCGTACTGAATGACTTTCGCAGGCCGAAACCAGAACCGCTGCGTAACCGCGGTTGGAGTCAGGGTAATCGTGCCCGGCAATTGTGCGATCAAAAGAGCGGTCACACCGAAGATAAAAAGATACAGGAACCACAGAACCTGGGCTCTGTAAATCGTCGAATAGATGAAGAGAACGAGAGTCAGCAGAGCGACGATCCTCGCCAAGGCAACGATCGGCTTGGTGCCGAAAACGAGGCCTTCCGAGCTCTGGCGGACGGAACCTTTCGTCAGACGCGCGCCAAAGACGAGGATCAACAGGACAATAAGAACAAAATTCCGGACCACGTTCGGATCGAAGTGCATGGTTTTGCCTTGGATGGTTCGTTCGACTTCAGGATGCCTGCGTCTATCACTTTACCGGTGGAGGCGGGTAGTACGGTAGCTTTTGCTGCTCGACAGTAGCGCGTTTGACACCAATGTCGTCGAAGAGCAGGCTCGGTGCGATGATGGTCTGCGGAATCGGTCCCAGAGAGTTGGAGACGTACGAATCATTGCCGGCTGCGACAATTCCCGAGCGCAGGCTGCGGCTATCGAGCTCGTCGAAAACAGCGCCGCGAACAAGCTGGCGAGTACCGTCTGCCTTTACACGGTAGAGAAGACGCGGGAGCAGCTCGCCACCGAGAGTCTCAACTGCATAAACATCCTTGCCCTGTTCTTTCGCCATGGCAAGCAGGCGCTTATTGAGCTCCTCCCTGGAGAGCGCCTGATCGGCCTTGATGAGCATGACGCCAGCACGCGAATGCGCTGCCTGGGCGGGAGCAGCGCGGCCGTGGCCGTTCGAGGTGATGAAGTCTTTGATCGGTTCGCGGCCGACCAGAAAGTTTTCAAGCTTGCCGTGATCGATGATCGCGACCGATTGCGCCGGCACACCCTCGTCATCGACCGTGTAGGCTCCGAGCAGTGCCTTGCCATCGAACTTCGTTCGCAGCGGATCGTCGGTGACGTTGAGCATGTCAGGAAGAACACGCGATTTATAGCTGGAGGCATAGGCTCCAGCAGTCCGCGCCGAGGTTCCCATCTCGGGCCGGTCCGCTTCGATGTTGGGGACAAGGAGGCGCGTAAAGACATCAGCCGCCGCATCTCCACTGAACAGGACAGGGCCGTGATAATCCTCAGCAGAAACCACGGGAGCGTTACGCAGCTGTTCGAAGCTCTTCAGATCGTCGATTATGCGCTTGCGAAAGGCCGCAGGACTCTCGAGTTCCTTTGCAGTGGTAGCGACCGTGCCGTTATCGCGGCTAAGGCGCATCCCATCGGCAGCCTGGCCTCCGACGCTGACTGCTCCGGTATAACCCGTATAGCCCGTGCGGACCACCGTCCCTTCCGTATTGACAAGATAGCGGTTCAAAGCGATGCAGCGGATATTGGCAATGGAGTACTGAACGTGCTCGGCAAAGGAACGCACCTCCGGGTCGGAGGCATAGAGTCCGCTGGCCTCGATGATGCGGCGCTTCCACTCCTCGCGGTCGATATCCAGTTTGGCGAGCGGCGCGATCTGAACGACCGGCTTGGCTTCTGCGAAATCGGGTTGATTTTGCTCGCTCTGATACTGCTTCAGTGCGGCCTGCTTGGCCGAGTACGCGCGTAGAGCGTTTTTATAAGCTACGTCGGTGGCAGTCCAGAGCGCGTATTGCAGCGCGAGAGGATCATCGTCCGTGGGCGCAAGCTCCAGCGTGCCGTCGCCACGCGAGCTGCTGCTGTCGACCGTGTAGTCGCCGATGCGGACCGTAACGCGGACGATTCGCTGGTGATTATTCGCTTCCTGGGTGAGTGCGCCGTAGTTCGCGACTGCTTCGTAACTGCTGATATCGTCAAGTCGATACTCGACGAAGTACGGCTTCTGCATCCCCGGCAGCAGAATGCTCTTCTCGCGGTCGAGCTCCTGCTGCATAGCGTGCAGGAGCGGATCATTCACTTGGGGGGAGGACTCCGCCAAGCCAGTATTTGTAACTGCAATGGTACCTAATAGAACCGCGGCAAGCAGGCCAGCCGTTGCGCGTGGACGAATTTGTAACTTCGCATGGACTAAATTCATCTTATTGGCCACCCTTTCCACCGTTTGCAGCTATGCTGGGCGGTGGCAGAATCGGTGGTCGGGCTGTCCCCTGGGACTGCCGCTGTGTCTCGATCTCACTTACAAGCATGGCAGGAGCAACCGCGCTGACAGGAATACTCCCTGACTCTGCACCGCAGATGCCGTTGAAGATATCCTGCTTGTCGTTCGTGGCAAGAATGCGGTTGAGCGCGGCCTGCGGAGTCCCCACGATGCTGACGCCGCGAACCAGCTCATCGGGGCGGCCATCGACGTAGACGCGATAGACGACCAGAGGAATCACCTGAAAGGCCTGCGGCGAGCGACGCGTCGTAACCGCAAAGCCAGAGGAAATATCTTCAAAATAAAGTCCATAAGCCTTCCCCTGCTTCTTCGCCTCGGCTTTGAGCATCTCGCGAAGCTCCGCATCGCTGACGGTCTTCGAGGAAGTGACAATCAAATTACCCTGGCGTCCAGTCGGCATATGCCCAACCTCGGAGCGGCCGTGGCCATTAGAAGTCGAAAAGCTTGCAATGGGGAGCCTCGACATCAGAAAGGTATCGAGCACACCATCCTTGATGAGATCCACACGCCGCGCGGGCTGGCCCTCATCGTCGTAACTGTAGTGGCCGCTGAGGGAGACACCATCGAAGGTCGCCAGAGTCGGATCGTCGGACACGCTCAGAAAGGTGGGAAGAATCTGTTTGCCGAGAAGTTTGGTGAAGGTCTGTCCCTCGTCGTCGCCGCGCTGACGCTGGCCTTCGAGACGGTGGCCAAGAACCTCGTGAAAGAAAACAGCCGAAGCGCGTCCGCTAAGAATCGCGGGCCCGTTGAACGGTTCGGTAACAGGAGCCTCTCGCAGCGCCTCGAGGTTTTTGGCCATTGCGATGGTTTTGTCAGTGAGCGTCTTCTGATCCGGCAGATGCGCAGCCTCATCGGCCTCAAATGTCTCGGCGCGAAAGAGATCCATACCATCAGCGGCGCGGGTACGGGCCACAATGATCAGCCTGGCAACATGGCTCGGCGTCGCTACCTTTGCCCCTTCGGAAGAGACGAAATAATCCGTCTCGGTGGAAGCTTCGAGTTCCACGTTGTTGAAGAAGATGTCCGGGTACTGCTTGAAGATTCCGGAAAGCTCGCGAATGCGGTTCTCCCACGCGCTGCGGTCAACGACCAGCATCGGGGCGGGCGGAAGAAGGTCGGACGCCGCCTTTTCGGTCGAGAAATCGGCGGAGCCGTCTTCTTCTTTGGCCCGGACCTGCTGCTCGGTCTTTACCTTCAGATAGGCGTCGAGGGCCTTGGCGTACCCGCGGTTCGTGGCAAACCACAGGCTGCGCGAGAGAGCAGCGCCGTCATCCGTCAAAGGAAGCGGCACGGTGGTCAGCGCGCTGTTTCGATGATCGCCGTGCGTGTTGTCCTCCGCCTGGGTGCCAAGGCGGACCTGCACATCGGCGGTGCGGCGGCGGCTCTCTGTCGAGTTGACGATCGCGCCGAACTGAGCCGACATCGCCATGCCGTCCGAGTCTGAAACCGCGTAGCTGAGAAAGTAGGGCTTCGGCTGTTGAGTTGCGCCCATCGCGGTGTTGCCCAGAGAATTCATCGCGCGATGAAGTTCTGACTCCATCGTGTCGATAAGGATCGTCGTTGGGTTTGGTGCGGGATTCGGAGTTGCTGCAACTGCAATGTGGCTGACCGCGGTTATCGCCGCTGCTGCCAGACCGGCCAGACCAAAGCCGGCTACTGCCTTTTGTGTCTTCATGGGTACGGGAACTCGTTTCGCTGCAAAGTGCGCCTGGTGCCGAGTGTATCGAAAGTGTTGCCGGTAAATGTAGAGCAGTACGGCTTTCGTTGCAGATGCCTTATCTTTGGACGAGCCAGCTCCCGTTTAAGTTGACAGTCCGTTAGCGCACACTGTGCCGCAGAACGCTCAGCCAGACGACAAGCCCAACGAACTGGGCAAAGAGAATCGACTCCAGAAGACCGAAACGCGCTGGACCTAAAGGGTTGAGGGCAAGGGCCACCAGGCCGGCAAGGGTGATCAGGATGCCGAGCAGCATCGCGTTTCGGCCGTAGTGGGTGGCAGTAACGGAGACGGGGCGTTTCGCGGGCAGCCTGCTGATCACGCGCGAGGCAAAGTCAGCCGGGATAACGACCTGGGGGGCAGTGTCGAGCGCGCGAAGAATCCGCTGGTCGAGATACTCCATTGCCTCGGGCGACAGTTCTTGCTGGTTTAGCGGTTGCTCATGCATGTCGCGCTCCTCTCATATGTTGGACGCTGCTGAAGGCCTTCCCGTAGCTTCTTTCGCCCCCGATGCAGATGCGTTCGGACGGTTCCAATAGGCATACCTAGAGCGTAAGCAATCTGCTCGTAGGAGCGCTCCTCCTGATGATAAAGGACCAGAATCGTTCGCTCAATCTGGCTGAGGCGCTGAAGCTGCTCTTCGACCGATTGCGCAAACTCCCGCTCCTCAATCTGCTGCTCGGCGTTCCGATCAGGATGCGCAAGGCGATCTTCCCACCCGGAAGTATCGTCAGAAAGTGAGACGTGGGTATTGCGGTCGCGACGGCGGCGCTTCCACTCGTCCTGGGCCACATTGACGGCAATCCGATAGAGATACGTCGTGATCAAGGCATCGCCGCGAAAGCTCGGCAGCGCCCGATAGAGCCGGAGAAATACATCCTGCGCAAGATCGTCGAGATGCTCATGGCTACCCGTCAGGCGCAGAAGGGTACGGAAGACCATCTGCTGGTGGTCGCGTACCACTTGCTCGAAGGTGAGATCGGCGCTCAAGCAGGGTTAGACCATAGAGTGCACCTTAAGTTTCATGCAAAGCCAGTGAAACTTAAGCAGGAGGCTCCAGTCTAATGCGGGCAGAAAGGGAGGTAACGTTATGAATTTCATCTTTAGTCCATTTATTGTGCCCGTTGCGGGTTGTCTGGTCGGTATCGTCGCCATCATCAGTGGCATCTGGCTGGACGCGCAGAAACGCAGAATCAGATCCGAAGAGCGTATGGCAATGCTGGCCCGCGGAATACCTCTGGCTGAAATTGAGAAGACGCTTAGCGTCGGGATTGAGGAAAAGCCGGTCAAAGATCCGATGCGTAGCCTGAGCAATGCCCGGCGTGCCGGAATCGCCCTCGTCTCCGTGGGAGTCGGTCTGATTCTCTTCTTCTTAGTGCTCGAACAGATCCTGCACGTTCGTGAGGTGCTGGCCGGAGCAGCCGCCGGTCTGATTCCGCTGGCGATCGGCATCGGCTTCTTCATCGACTACAACCTCCAGAAGCGCGAGCTATCGCGCTTCGGGTTGGAGGTCGGAGCCGAGCCCGGCAGTTCCAACCATCGATAATCTCCAGCTTGCGGCTTCGAAACTCAGGTTTTGCTCTCTCGGCGCGAATCATGCACACTGGCTTCACTGCCTGGAGACCCTGGTCGATGAGTTTGCGTAGTGCGTTGCTTGTACTGGTTGCCCTCTTAGCTGTAGCCCTTACGCCAGCGAAGGCACAATGGGCCACTCCGACCGAGGGCCAGGCCCTTCGGCAAGCCGCACAGAACCGAACGGCCTACACGCTGCCGCCCGAAAAACTGAAAGCCGCCAAAGAGCTCTTCCGAGCCCGGACGACTCTGCACTTTGCCGGCGAAGGATGGGCGATCCTCCAACTGCTGTTATTGCTGGCCCTGAGCATCCCGGCCCGGATGCGGAATGTTGCCGAAAACCTGACAAGGAATCGCTGGGGACAATGCTTCCTCTTTGTGTTTCTCTTCCTGATGGCAATTACACTGCTGAATCTTCCGCTGAGGATTTACGGCCATCATGTCGCGGTCGCCTATGGCCTCTCAGTACAGGGATGGGGCGGTTGGGCCTGGGATCTGACGAAGGGTTTCCTGCTTACGTGGTTCGTCGCTTCGCTGTTGGTGAGGATGCTCTTCTGGGTGATTTGGCGAGCGCCGAAACACTGGTGGTTCTGGTTCTGGATCCCGACCATGGCCGCTGTGCTGTTTGGAGTCTTCCTCTCGCCCATCGTGGTCGATCCGCTCTTCGACAAGTTTGAACCTCTCCAGAAGCGCGATCCCGCACTGGTGGCGCAACTGGAGAAGGTCGTAGCCCGAAGCGGCGTAACCCTTCCGCCGGACCGGATGTTCTACATGCAGGCGAGCCAAAAGGTGACCAGCCTGAACGCTTATGTAACCGGGTTCGGCCCCTCGAAGCGGCTTGTGCTCTGGGATACGACCATCGCGGCAGCCACTCCGGATGAACTCTCGGGAATCTTCGGACACGAGCTCGGCCACTATGCGCTCCATCACATTATGCTCGGCGTGCTCTTCAGCGCGGTGTTATTGCTGCTTGGCTTCTACGTAGGCCAGCGCGCGACCTGGTGGCTCCTTGCCCGGTTTGGAACGCGGTGGCGTATCCGCTCGCAGAACGACTGGGCCTGTCTGGCAGTCCTGGCCCTCGTCTTGAACACGTTGAATTTGGTCTCTGAGCCGATCGAGAACGCCTTCAGCCGATCGATCGAACACGCCGCGGATGTCTATGGGCAGGAGGCCATCCACGGTATCGTCGCCGACCCGCAAACCACCATCCAGCGCGGGTTCCAGCGTCTCGGCGAAACCTCGCTCGACGATCCCACGCCGCATCCCTTCGTGGAATTCTGGAGCTACAGTCATCCTTCAATCGCAGAGCGAGCAGGCTTCGCTCTCGCATACAACCCGTGGGTTCCTGGGCAGCATCCAAGATTTTTCCGACCATGAAGATCACGCCGAGCACGACCACATCTTCCGACTGTCTGTTTTGCAAGATCGTCGACGGTACCATTCCTGCCAACCGCGTTTACGAAGACGAACTCAGCATTGGTTTCCCCGACATCAATCCGCAGGCCCCCACCCACATACTGATCATTCCCAAGCGCCACATCGGCTCCGTGGCCAGGGCATTGACAGAAGACACCGCACTGTTGGGCCATCTGATGGCCGCAGCGGCGGAGATAGCCCGCAAAGAAAAGCTCGATAACGGTTACAGAATCGTCGTAAATACCGGCGATGAGGGCGGGCAAACGGTGCACCATCTGCATCTGCATCTGCTGGGTGGCAGGCACATGAAGTGGCCTCCGGGATAACCCCGGCAACGGATTGAGCGAAAGAAAAGCCCGACAGAAATCTATCGGGCTTTTGTATGAATTGAACTCACAGCGGTCGCAGCGAGCTGACTACTGGTTGAAGTTCGGCTCTTCTTCCTCTTCCATCCCGTAGCGGCGAAGAAGATTCGGCAGGTTCTGCGAGAAGGCAGCGCGTGGCATCACCGTATCGCAACCGGCTTCGACGGCTTTGGCCTTCAGGTCTCCCTGAAGATGCGAGAGGAATCCGACGATGGACGTGTTGCGCTTGAGCTTGGCCTTGAGTTTCGGAATCAGTGTGAGTGGCTTCGCATTCGCATTGTTGAGGTCGAACACGATCAGTCCCGGCAGCTCGTCATCCTCGCCCGCGGTCAGCTCAGAGATAGCCTCCTTCTCGTTCTTGACGAAGGCAACCTTCACTCCTACCTTGCGAGCCGTCTCCTGGATCTTCGCGATGAAGAAGAGGTCTTCAATAAAGAAGAAGATCTTCGTCGGCGCGTTCTCTGGTATGGGAACCGGACGGCCCTGGGAGTAGTCGATAGGCTGGGAGTCGCTCTGGTAGCTTCGTCCATGACCATTGCCGCGGCCGTAGTTGCCCGCATCGATCGTGGACGGCGGAGCATCAACGAAGTTGCCATTGACAGCGCGGTAGCTGTGATCCATCGGCCCAACGAAACTACGCGGTCCGCGCTGTTGCTGCTTCCCGCCACTCTTGCGTTTGAAGCCGTTGTTCCCTGGCTGATGGCTGTCGCGGTCACGAAATCCGCCGCCATTATTGCTGTAGCCGCCGCCATTGCTTCCGCTGGCTACGTTGCCGATGTTGTCCTGCGTGCGCGGACGGTCACGATCGCGGTCGCGAAACTTCTTCTTCCAGCGCTTGCCTGCGCCTCCGTGCTGCTGGCCGGAATTTGCCTGGAAGTTCTGCTGTGGAGGAGCCGGGACGGAGGCCTGGATCGAAGGAATCGGTCCCCCGCTCTGTTCGCCACCGGCCACTACGCTTTGGGGCGTATCTCCTATGGCTTTATTCTTGCGTTTGCGCCGGCGGCGGCGGCTGCTCTTGGACTGACCCATGCCGTGCTGAACGTTGTGGGTAAATTGCGCCTCCCCGTCCTGCTGACCGGGTGACATTGTCGAACCCTGGTGGGACTCCACCTCGGGTACATTCTGCTCTGAAGTCATGCTTCCACTTCCTATTGCATTCAATCGCAATTAGCGGTTCCTGGTCCCACGGCGCAATGGTCAATCCATCTTCGTGTCAACCACGAAAGAGGAACCAAACCGGAATTGCAGCGTCGGAGGAAACGGTCTCAAGTTGTACTCAAACGGACGTCTTCATTGCTATCGGCTGCCACCGAACCAGAAATCTACTGGTTACGTGCAACCCGGAACGCCAGACAGCAGCGAACCTTATCTCTTTTTTCACCCTCTACCTGTTTGCGACAGAGTCCGGTAAATTCGGTCCACTGTAATCTCGTGTGTTCGCTGCCCAAATGTACCTAACAGAAAGCGTTCTGACAACCACACAGCGATTCGGCACCCACAGCCGGTTCACAGGGCACTTTCTAGACTACCCGGAAATCGCGCGATTGGCAAGAACGTTGTTGTACGACTTTACGGTCAACGCTTTAGCGGTGGAAATGGAAAGACCGCTCCGGGTGAAGCGGCCCTCCTCCCCCTCCAACGGCCAGTCACTGGCCTCCTGAAACTTCCGCTAACGGGAAGCAGAACCCCGGCTGAAGCGGCGCACCGTCGGATCCGAGTGCACTTCTATTCAAGCCAGGAACCATAGCCAACGACACACTCTTAAATCTCCACCAGCGTGTTGTCCCCTTTCGAAGAGCAATCCAATCGCCAAATCATTCGCTTATTTTTTCGGCCAATCTCTCCTTCATCAGCCTCGCCCGTCTAAAAATCCGGAGACTTCCCCGGAATGGCTCCGTATTTCGGGAGGCTGACCAATTGGGCATCCGCATTGACCCTTGCTGTGCGCGGTCCTATAATCTGAGCTGTTCCGGCAGCTCTCTCGCTTTACTGCCGATTTGCTCGTACAGGAGTCGGGTGGATCGAGTTCTACGTCGCACGTGCCTGATAACAGGCGCGCCGATCAGGAGTCAGCAGGAACGGCTGAGAAAGCACGCGATGGTGCGCCTAAGGCCGGATAAGTCAGAACAATCCCCCAAGGAGTACCACCACCGCATGAATCGTAACGTTGCACTTGTCACCGCTCTCGCTGCGGCAATGGCGTCAGCTGTTGGAGCGGCCCAGACTACAGGTTCCGCAGCTTCGGCAACCACACCCACTACTGCTCCGGCTCCGCTTCCCCTCCAGGTCGTTCCCGCAAAGATCGCCGTCATCGAGTACGAGCAGGCCACTGCCGCAACCAACGAAGGCCAGCGCGCACTCCAGGCATTGCAGAAGAAGTATGAGCCCCAGAAAAACCAGCTTCAATCTCTCCAGACCGAGATCGACTCGCTGACCAAACAACTTCAGAGCGCACCTGCAACGATGAGCGAAGAAGAGCGCGCCTCCCGGGCAAGAACCATCGACACCAAGCAGAAGCAGTTGCAGCGCGACGGCGAAGACGCCACCAATGCCTTCAACGCTGAGCTGCAGGATGTCCTCGGAGCCATCGCCAAGAAGCTCGGTCCGATCGTGATCAAGTACGTCCAGGACAATGGTTACACGATGCTGCTCGACAACACCGGTCAGCAGGGCGGACTTTCGGTGCTTTGGACACAACCCGGCACCACCGATATCTCGCAGGCCGTCGTGGACGCCTACAACGCCTCGTCCGGGGTCGGAGCGCCCGCGGTGCCTTCCGCACCTTCGGCAGCCCGCCCTCGTCCTCCAGCCACCACACCAAAGCCGGCAACTACGCCTCACCAGTAAGAACTGTCAGGATTGGCTGTCTTTTTTTGCCGCAAGCCGGGAGGGTTTATCTCGACCCTTTCGGCTGACAGGCACCGAATCGATCAGAAAACGTCGAATTTCTAACTTGAATTGATCTCCCGAAGGAGTAACACCATTCGCATGAATCGCACCCTTGTTCTAGTCTCCGCACTCAGCGCGGGATTGATGACCGCAGCCGGCACAGCTCAGACACCGGCAGCAACCCCGCCTGCCACTCAACCGGCCACTGCCGCTCAGCCCGAGCAGGCTGCTCCGGTCGCCCCACAGGCCATCCCCGCCAAGATCGCGCTGGTTGCCTTCGAACAGGCCGTCTTCGCCACCAACGAGGGCCAGCGTGCCGTCCAGGATATTCAAACCAAGTACAAGCCGAAAAAGGACCAGATCGACGCGCTCTCTACCGAGGTCGATTCGCTGAAGAAGCAGTTGCAGAGCGCACCGGCTACCTTGACCGACGCCGAGCGCGCCACTCGCCTGAAAACGATCGACACCAAAGAAAAGCAGGTAACCCGCCAAGCCGAGGATGCCCAGACCGCCTACAACACGGATCTGCAGGAGTCCTACGGCAAGATCGCCGCGAAGGTCTCGGCAACCCTGAAAAAGTACGTCAGCGACAACGGCTACACCCTGCTCCTCGACGTCAGCAGCCAGCAGAGCAACGTCATGTGGGCCAACCAGAGCACAGACGTCACCCAGGCTGTCGTAACTGCCTATAACGCCTCTTCTGGTGTGGCAGCGCCGGCTCCGTCCGCACCTGCGACACCTCGTCCGCGCCCGACGACGCCTACCACCACCCCCAAGCCCCAGACGCCGAAGTAATGTCGGAACTACGCTGAGTCTATTGGCAGGGGCGGGGAAGCAGCTCATGTATGAGCTTCTTTCCTCGCCCTTCTAGCCGGTACGCGCCGAAGCACACAAAAATTCTGTGGAAAAAGTTGTGGATCGCCGGTGCGCATTCAGCACGCATGACCGTAGCCCTCTTGTTTTGAGCCAGCCCTCCTCGAAGCCAGGGCCCGCCTAACTGCATGTAAATGGGCAGGTTGATACCCGGTTCCAGGTACTTCGACGTCAGTTTGCTTTTCTTCGCCAGCAAGTACAGGCGTTTCAATGGTTTCCACAGATTAGCGTTACGGCAAGATTACAATCTCCCGCATCCAACCCCTCGGGATTGTGCGCTGGAACGCCCTATATTCACCCGCGAGTTGCTTATTCTTTCGATATCTCGCGGGGTGCGCAGCATCTTTTCCTCCATTTAGCCGAAGAGGTGACCCTATTCCTCGCCCACCTTCAGTACCGCGAGGAACGCCTCCTGCGGAATATCCACCTTGCCGATCCGCTTCATCCGCTTCTTGCCTTCCTTCTGTTTTTCGAGCAGCTTGCGTTTGCGGCTGATATCGCCACCGTAGCACTTCGCGATAACGTTCTTGCGAATCGCAGTGACGGTCTCGCGTGCAATGACCTTCGATCCGATCGCGGCCTGGATCGCCACTTCAAACATCTGCCGCGGAATCAGTTCGCGCATCTTCGCGACAAGCGCCTTCCCGCGGTCGTAGGCAAAGTCGCGATGCACGATGATCGAAAGCGCATCGACCGGCTCGCCCGACACGAGGATATCCATCTTCACCATCGGCGAAACCCAGGTTCCCGCAAGATGGTAGTCCAGCGACGCATACCCACGCGACACCGACTTGAGCTTGTCGTAGAAGTCGAGCACGATCTCGTTGAGCGGAAGTTCGTACGTCAGCATCACGCGCGTCTCAGAGACATACTCGAAGTTCTGCTGCCGCCCGCGCTTATCTTCAACCAGCTTCAGAATCCCCCCGACATACTCTTCATTCGTCAGAATCTTTGCTGTGATCACCGGCTCTTCGATCTGCTCAATCTCCGAAGGATCGGGCCAGCGCGATGGATTGTCGACTTCAACGACGCTCCGGTCAGTCAGCGTAATGTTGTAGCGCACGCCCGGCGCGGTCGTAATCAGATCAAGCCCATACTCCCGCTCCAGCCGCTCCTGAATAATCTCAAGATGCAGTAGCCCCAGGAAACCGCAGCGAAAACCAAAGCCCAGCGCAACCGAAGACTCCGGCTCAAAGGTAAAGCTGGAATCATTCAACCGCAGCTTTTCCAGCGCATCCCGCAGCATGGCATGTTCGTGCGAATCGACGGTATACAGACCGGCGAAGACCATGCTCTTGATGTCTTCAAACCCAGGCAGCGCCTCCTTGCACGGATTCTCGACCGACGTAATCGTATCGCCCACCTTCGTATCGGCAACATTCTTGATCGTCGCGACAAAGAAACCCACTTCGCCCGCAGTAAGTTCGGTCAACTCAACCGGCTTCGGCGTCATCACGCCCATGCTCTCCACGTCGAAAGTCTTACCGTTGGAGATGACCTTAATCTTCATGCCCTTGCGTAGCTTGCCATTGATGATGCGGGCTAGAACGATCACTCCTCTGTAAGGATCGAACCAGCTATCAAAGATCAATGCCTGCAGCGGCGCTTCGGGATTCCCTTCCGGCGGCGGCAGCAGCGTAACCACCGCTTCAAGAATCTGATCGACATTCAAACCGGTCTTCGCGCTGACGGCAATCGCATCGCTTGCAGGCAGGCCCACTGATTTCTCGATCATCTCCTTGGTGCGGTCAATATCCGCGCTCGGAAGGTCTATCTTGTTGATGATCGGAATAATCTCAAGCCCGTTCGAGATCGCCAGATAAGCATTCGCGAGCGTCTGCGCCTCGACGCCCTGCGACGCATCGACAACAAGCAACGCCCCTTCGCATGAAGCAAGCGAACGCGAAACCTCATAGCTGAAATCGACATGTCCCGGCGTGTCGATCAGGTTCAGCTGGTACGTGTCGCCGTCGTGTGCCTTGTAAATCATGCGAACCGTGTGAGCTTTGATCGTGATGCCGCGCTCGCGCTCAAGGTCCATCGCGTCAAGCACCTGGGCATGCATCTCGCGCGCGGTCACCGAACCGGTCAGCTCGAGAAGCCGGTCAGAAAGGGTCGACTTGCCATGATCAATGTGCGCGATAATCGCGAAGTTGCGAATGTGACTTGGATCCATTTTGTAGCTGGGTGGCCTCAGTATCTATGTTAACACCGGCACGAGGCTAGCGCAGAAGCACACTCTCAAGTCGCACGCAGAGAATCGGCACCCAACTTCGTACTGGAACTTTTATCAGTTCCTCTAACCTCGGTTCGCGGCTGACTTCGAATTAGAACGGGTACTTCGAACGTCAGGATCCGAGATGATTCGACTTGTCTTCGCACTTCTTCGTGCTGCCGTTGGCTTCACGCGACACCTCGCACTTCGAGCAACCAACAACCGTGGAACTGCTGATCCACTACACGAGCACCACGCGCGACCGTCCGGCACGGAACTCTCCGCGCCTCTGGTTTCTCTCTCACAACAACTACATCAACTCCACCAACTGGGGAGTCGCCGCAGGCCCTGTCTTCCACTTTTGAAACAAGGGTATCGGCGAAGTTATCTCGTTCACGCCTGCAAGTTACAGCAATCACAGCGCGAAGCTTTGCCCTGCCGCCGCAGATACCCCACGAACGTTCGGGTGATAGCCCATTGACGTGCCGAGCGTCTTACAATGATCGAGGACGATGGCGCAACGACCTTTAGAGAGAACGGTGCAGCGGTGGGCACTGGTGGCGGCATGTGCGCCGCTCGTGATGCTCACGGGTTGCCCACAGCAACAGGCTGGCGCTTCTGGCAAGACGGCAGCGCAGGCCACCGCTCCCGCAATCACATCGAATACAAACACGAACGGCAATCAGTCAGGACAGATGTCCGATGCCGCAGCGCAGGCCGCCGAGGCCGCGAAAGCAGCCAAAGTTCAACAACTCATCAACAAAGTGGAAGTCTCGTACCACAGTGGTGTCGACAACTATCGCGCCGGCCATCTCGATGCTGCGCGCCTCGACTTCGACTCTGCCGTCGATCTGATGCTGACCAGCGGCCTCGACCTCAAAACCGATCCCCAACTCTCCGACGAATTCGACCACCTGTTCGAATGCGGTGAACTCGCTCGAGATGGCAGCGCTGAAACAAGGCAATGGACTCTCCCCGTCGACTCGAAGCCGCTCCTCTCGACGCCGCGAACGAAGTAACCTTTCCGGCAAACGCAGCCTTGACCGCCAGGGTCGCGGCAGAATTCAAGAACGACGCAGTCCGACTTTCCTCTCGTCGTCAATGACTACGTCGCAGGCTTCATCAGCTACTTCTCAAACTCCGCCGCGGCCACGCTCACCTGCTCGCCTCGCTCGAGCGCGCCGGGAAATACAAGGACATGATCCTCGCAAACCTGCGCGACGCAGGGGGTGCCGCAGGACCTCATCTATCTCGCCGTCGCGGAGTCCGGCTTCCAACCGCAGGCTCTCAATCGCCCGCTCCGGCGCTGGTGGCATGTGGCAGTTCATGCCGACCGGCGCGTATGGCCTCTCGCGCAACGGCTGGTTCGATGAGCGTTTCGATCCGGAAAAGTCCTCGCGTGCCTATGCCCGCTACATGAAGACGCTCTACAACCAATTCGGTGACTGGTATCTGGCGATGGCAGCCTACGACTGGGGTCCGGGAAACGTGCAGCGCGCCGTCATGAGGACCGGCTACGCCGACTTCTGGGAACTCTATCGTCGCAACGTTCTTCCCGGCGAGACGAAGAACTACGTCCCCGGAATCATCGCCGCGATCATCATGGCAAAGAACCCCGACGCAGTACGGGCTCGACAAGCTTGTCGCCGACACGCCGGTTGTCGCCGACACCGTCACCATCGACTACGCCATCGATCTTCGACTCGTTGCCGATGTCACCAACGCCTCGCTTCTCGAGATCGTCTCTCTCAACCCAAGCCTGCTGCGGATGACAACCCCGCGTGATATGCCGTTCGACCTGCACATTCCTGTGGGCATGCACGACGTCTTTGCCGAGCGCATCAAACAGATTCCAGAAGACAAACGAAGCAGTTGGCGTTTTCACGTCGTTCGCTCCGGCGAGACGCTCGATGGCATCGCAACTGCACTCCATACCCATGCAAGCGACATCGCCCAGACAAATGGCATGGCTTTGAGCGATGGCCTCGACCCTGGAGATGAACTCGTAGTCCCCGTCGCCTCCTCTGTCGCAAATAGCGGCCCTCAACGTTACGCCGTTCGCCGCGGCGACACTCTGGTCACAGTCGCCGACCGCTTCGGAGTCTCCGTCGAACAACTGCGCCGGTGGAATCATCTCTCCTCGAACACCGTGAAACCGGGAATCTCCATCGCCGTCGCCGAACCCGTGAAGCTTGCACCCGTGACACACACACGCAGCCGATCAGCGCGCGCAAAGAGCACTCGCACACAACGAAGCCAGCTGCCCAGACTGCGACCGCTCATTCAGGAACGAAACACCCCACCGCAAAATCATCCCGCCTCTTCAACCACCGCAGACGCAAAGAAAATTCCGCCATCGAAGAAGCAGCCAGCCGATTCCAATACGGTCGCAAAAGCTGTTCGATAGACTACACTGTCAAAAAGATTGCTTGCCTTCAGTGGCGCATGGAGGCATCCTGTTGCTAGAATTCCGTGGCAGGATAGAATGAAGATTTGTTCCGCATCGCACTCACAGGATGAAATCCACGAGTGGTGGGTAAGTAGAAGCAGCGAGGGGATAATGACGATGAAGTTCGACGATGACAAAATCAAGCTTTACGCCTCAGCAGATGACGACCACACCTTCAATGATGAAGACGATGATCTCCACAATCGCTTCGAAGACGAAGAAGAAGAGGTCACGATGACCTCCGACGACGACGAAGATGAACTCGACTGGACGACGACGGAACGATCCGCGAAACGCATGCAGAAGAAGCAACCATCTTCGCGTTGCCTCCCTCACCGGCAACAAGCTACGCACCCCCAACCAAACCATCCGCTCTTCCAGTAAAGAGCGAAGTCTCCACGAGCACCGCGAAGCCGAAGGCGCCCGCGAAGAAGGCCGCCGTGAAGAAAGCCGTCAAGAAGGCAATCTTGAAGAAAGCCGTTAAGAAGGCGATCGTCAAGAAGGCCGTGAAGAAAGCAGTCGCGAAGAAGGCCGTCAAGCGGGCAATCTTGAAGAAGGCCGTGAAGAAAGCAGTCGCAAAGAAGGCCGTTAAGAAGGCCGCAAAATCGAGATCTGCCGCGAAGAAGTCCAGTGCTCTGCGCGGCGGTAAGGTCGCTGCTAAGAAGGCGGCCGGAAAAAAGAGCACTAAATTAAGGAAGAGAGGTACTACTTTGGCAACCAAAAAGAAGGCTGTGAAGAAAGCTGTTAAGAAGGCGATCGTCAAGAAGGCCGTTAAGCGGGCAATCTTGAAGAAGGCCGCCAAGAAGGCCATCAAGCGGGCAATCTTGAAGAAGGCCATTAAGAAAGCAGTCGCGAAAAAGACTGCCTAACAGAATTAGACCCAGGCAAGCAAATAGGCCCGGACTTCTCTCTTGAGAACCCGGGCCTTTTTGCGTCTGCTTCAATCAACTGCTTCTTGCAATTACTTTGCAATTACATTTTGCTGGCTTCGATCGCAGCCAGAACTTCCGTGCTGTGGACGTTCGGGTCAACCTTCTCCCAGTACTTCACCACCTTGCCCGAGGGCGAGATAAGGAATGTCTGCCGCGCAGCGTACTTCATGTCTCCATGAGTCATAACCGGAACACCATACGCGTCGACAACCTTATGATCGGGGTCGGCAAGCAGCTTGAAGCTGAACGTGTCCTTCGCGCACCATGCCTTATGGCCTTCCACCGTATCAAGGCTGACGCCAAGCACAACCGCATTCAGCGCATCGTACTTCGCCATGTCGCGCTGGAAGTTATGGGCCTCGATCGTGCAGCCCTGTGTCTGGTCCTTCGGATAAAAATAGAGAACGACCCACTTCCCTTTGTAATCGCTGAGACTGACGGGCTTGTCTTCCTGTGAAGGCAGCGTGAAGTTGGGCGCCGAAGCTCCCACCTGTACCGTATCTGCCGGAGCCGCTGCACCGGCCTTAAGACCGTAGCCGCAGGCGACTACCACCGCGAAGATTGCTGTAATCCAAACTGCTTTGCGCATGTGATTCCCCTTTTGTGAATCCTTCTGAGTAGACGAGTGGCGGCTGCATTAGACGCAGGCCCGAGTGTGCCGCGTTGCAATTTTACGCCCGCGCTATCAGCGTTTTCATTGTGTTGACAATATCTTTACATCCCAACGATCGCGATCCCCGCCTCATCAGCGGCCGCGACAATCGCCGATGGATCAAACAGTAGCGTCCTTCCTGCTTCAACAGCAAGACACGTCGCACCCGCCGATTCCATCGTCCGAATCGTAGCAACCCCGATCACAGGTACGTCGAACCGCATGTCCTGGTTCGGTTTGGCCACCTTCACCACGGTCAGCGACCGTCGCAGCGTGCTCGACGCCTGCCCGCTCTCACCCTCAAAATCGAGCGTTCGAAAAAGCTCCCCAGCCCGCGCTATCGTCGCATCTGTTCCCTCCATCGCCTCCACGGCAACGCAGGCCTGCGCCGCAATCACTACCGTCTGCCCAAGGTCATAACCCGCAATCGCCTGCGCAACCGTGCGCCCATACGCAACATCCTTCTCTTCCTCCGCATCCGGAGCGCGCTGCGTCAGAACCCCAGCCTTCGCCAACAGCGGCTCAAGATACTGCGTCGAGGAGATCAGCTCAATCCCCTCATCGCCGAGAACCTTCGCCACCGCACCCAGCAGCATATCTGTCGATCGCGTCCGCAAATTCAGCAGCAGCTTCGCCAGCCTCCAGTCCGGCCGGATGCTCGAAAAAATCTGCTTATGCTTCACCTGGCCGGCCATCACAGCCCGCGTCACACCCTCAGCGTGAAACGTCTCAATCAGCCTCGACAGTTCACCAAGCGACATCCAGTGAACACGAATCTCCGGATCGGCAGCAGCGCGGCTATCGATCTCAGGATCAGTCTCCTCCTTGATCGCAGCTACAACGACCTGCAAGCCGTGCGCACGCGCAGCATCCAGGAGAAGGAACGGAAAGCGTCCGTTGCCGGCAATAAGACCAAGTTTCGACACTCTGACTAATCTAGCGCACGCAGCCCGAAACCCGCGCTACTTCTCGCTGCTCGGTGGAGTAATTCCCTTCAGCCGCAGATAAAGCGCTAACGCCGCATACTGCTCCGTATCATGCTGCGAGACTCCCCAGGCCAGCCCAATCCGCGATCGCTTCCCGCGTCCCAGGTCAATCATCTCCAGCAGATTCGTGTCGGTCAGCGTGGCGAACGCCTTGTCGCACTCGGCAAACGAGGCATTCAACGCCTCGACAATCGCAGCCTTGTCGGCCGTATCCGCCGGAACCTTCGGCAAACTCTCCGGAGCCGTATGGTTCAACGCCCCGCAGCTCCGGAACTGCGCCTCGGTCACATGGTTCAGCACCCGCGCGTACGTCCGAATATCCGGCTCCGGCTTGTAACCGAAGTCTGCGGCGGGCATCTTGTCCGCTGACTTCTGAATATTCCCCTTCGCAGCCGCATAACTCCGCTGCACCTCGCCCGCCGGCCCACTCGGGCCCGCAGGAGCCTGTCCCGCTGGTGCCGTCTGCCCAAACGCCGCAACCGAAACCATCAAACCCGCCATTGCATACGCCAAACCGGTCTTTCGCATCACACGCTCCTCGAACATCCCCACCAGCCTAACCGCACCCTGCTCAGGCCACAAGCTTTTTGCTTCCCTTATTTCGAATCCCCGGCCCAATAACTCGCCCTCGCCGAAACAATCATCTCCGGATGCTTCGGCAATAAAACCTTAATCGTATGAACTCCCGGCTGGTTCGAAGTCGGAGAAAAACTAAGAAAATAAGTATTACGAAGACGGCTCCCCATCCCTTCAATCGCTGCCTCCAACTGGCCGCGCCCGTCAAAACGAATCGAATCTCCGCCCGACAACTGAGCAACCTCCGCCGAAAGATCTTTTCGCATCGCCCCAAAAATCAGCCGAAGTGGCGCGTCAAGCTTGAAATATCCCTGAATGGGATAAGCCGGATCGTTTTTGTCCAGGACCGGCCCAGTGGAAGGAACCACCTGAATTGGCGGATTCAAATGCGGTGGATCCTTGAACGCCTGCTTGGCCTCGGTCTTCTCTGCTGAGAACGTTACGCTGTAAACCGCCGTATTCGTCTCACCTAAATCCCGCACAATCTCCTTCATCGAAGTCTTGCTGCCGTTGTCACGCTCCTGACTGATCAGCAGAATCGCCTTCCGGTTCCCCGCAGGCTCCTTCTTCAACGACTCCAGCGCATACGCGACTGCATCAAAGATCGCCGCCCCGCTGTCGCCCTGTTCTGGCTTATCAATCGCCTCACTCCACTCGCTCAGTTTGCTTGTAAACGGCGACGCCCCCTCGATCCCGCTATCAAAGTTCACGATCGCCGCGCGATTGGAACCTCCTCCCAGCACCGAAGCCAGCACCGTCTCCAGATGCAAGTAACTCGGAAACTGCCCGCGCGCAATTCCGCCCGTCTGAATCAGAACCACCAGCGACAGCGCCCTCTTCGTCTCCTCCTCCAGCGTCACCTTCTGCGGAACGCCGTTATCTGTCACAACAAAATCCGCAGCCGTCAGCGAATACGCCACTGCCTTGTCCGCAGTCTGCACAAGAGTCGGCACCACGACCAGCGTAGTCGTCGTATGCAGCGTCGTCTGCGCCATGGCGACACCCGCACACATCAATCCAACAAAAACCGCGGATTGAAAGTCGACAGCCTTCATGTGAATCCTAAGATTAGACGAACCATCACCGGCACCGCAGCCATTCAACTTTAGCCAAAATTATCTTGACCCTCAATTCAACTCCATGCAGACTGGCGGCAACCCTCTTCACGCTGAGGGAAACGAGGCTCGTATTGAAGCTCTACCCGCCGCACACGCCGATCGCTCTTCTGGCCTCTCTTTTGATTCTCCTGTCTCCAAAATCCGTTCATGCCAGCGCCTCGATCACGGGTTGCGCCGCCTCTATCCCTCCCGCGGTAACCCTCCAGAACGAAGGCGATCATCAGACTTACAATCTCCTCGGTGACCCGGCAAGGATCAAGATCGGCGACCGCATCAAACTCTCCGGCAAAAAGAGAAAAGACTCCTCCGGCAAACGCTACTTCGTCGTAGAAAAACTCGCCAAAAACTACGGCCCCTGCAAAGTCTCATCGACTGCACCATAACTAGGCCTGCCAGGCGTGGCGAAAAACCCGACAGAATTCATCTCAAGCCAGCATTACCGCGACGACGCAGCGTCATGCCTGAAACCCGCCAATGAACTATTCTGTTAAAGACAACTCCACGACGCCAAAGCAAGCCTCGTAACCAGCCCTCGTAACAAGGAAACAGCACCCAATGCCATTGAACTGCGGAATCGTTGGCCTCCCCAACGTCGGAAAATCCACGATCTTCAACGCCCTCACCTCGGCCAAGGCACAAGCCGCCAACTATCCCTTCTGCACCATCGACCCCAACACCGGCGTCGTCACCGTACCCGATCAGCGTCTCGCCAAAATCGCCGAACTCATCAAGCCCAAATCCCTCGTCCCCACCACGATGGAGTTCATCGACATCGCCGGCCTCGTCGAAGGCGCCTCCAAGGGCGAAGGCCTCGGCAACCAGTTCCTCGGACACATTCGCGCCACCGACGCCATCTGCCACGTCGTTCGCTGCTTCGACGATCCCGAGGTCGTCCACGTCGCCGGCGGAGTCAACCCGCTCCACGACATCGACATCATCAACACCGAACTCCTCCTCGCCGACCTCGACACCGTCGACAAGCGCCACGCCAAAGTCGAAAAACTCAACAAGCCCGCCAACGCCGACCACAAGATCAAAGCCGAGTTCGCCGCTCTCTCCAAGCTCAAAGCCGCCCTCGAAGCCGGCAAGCCCGCCCGCACCGTCGACCTAACCGACGAAGAAAAACCCTACACCCGAGACCTCTTCCTCATCACCGCCAAGCCCCAGCTCTACGTCGCCAACGTCGACGAGTCCGGCCTCACCACTGGCAACGCCTACACCGAAGCCGTCGAAAAGCGCGCCGCCGAAGAGAACAGCCAGGTAGTCCGCATCTGCGGCGCACTCGAATCCGAAATCGCCCAGCTCGAACCCGCCGAACGCACCGAATTCCTGGAATCCCTCGGCCTCAAAGAGCCCGGCCTCAACCGCCTCATCCACTCCGCCTACCGCCTGCTCGACCTCATCACCTACTTCACCGCAGGTGTCCAGGAGGTCCGCGCCTGGACCATCAAACGCGGCACCAAAGCCCCCGGAGCCGCAGGCGTCATCCACTCCGACTTCGAAAAGGGTTTCATCAAGGCCGACTGCTACGCCTCCGACGACCTCTTCAAATACGGCAGCGAACAAGCCGTCAAAGAAAAAGGCCTCCTCCGCTCCGAAGGCAAAGACTACGTCGTCAAAGACGGCGACATTCTCTTCTTCAAATTCAACGTCTAGCGATCAAGCGTCATCCCACAGCCCTTTCTGCTCGTCATTGCTCTGCTTTTTGTTTGTCATTGCTCTGCTCTTTTGCTTGTCATTCCTCTGCACTCCATCGCACGCGAAGGCTACATCGTCGTCAGCTTCGACAACCAGGGCACACCCGCACCACGCGGACGCGAGTGGCGCAAAGTCGTCTACGGCGCGATCGGCGTCCTCTCCAAAACAACAGGCTGAAGCCGTTCAGGAGTTCGCCCGCCAACACAACTTCGTCGATGCCACTCGCATCGGTATCAGGGGTAATAGCGGAGGAGGCTCCGCCACACCCATCACCTTCGCCGAAGGCCTCGAAGGCCACCTGCTCATCATGCACGGCTCCGGAGACGACAACGTCCACTTCCAGGGCACCGAGCGCCTCGTCAATCGCCTCATCGAACTCGGCAAGCTCTTTGATTTCATGGACTATCCCAACCGCACCCATGGCATTAGCGAAGACACAGGCACTCTCTTTCATCGCTACAGCCTCATGATGCGTTTCTTCGAAACCTACATCCCGCCAGCCCTAAGTAAGGAAACCCAGTTACCCCGTAGCTTAGGGCGCATCATCATCATTCTTCGCCGCGAACTTGCGTCTAAACCCGTATCCGTGTAACACTTCCTCGCTATCGGCCACTATTCACCATGAGTAGAAGCGTCTGAGATTGGGCAAAAATCCTCCTTCACTCAATCAAAGGAGATTCACATGTCCACAGCGGTTGAAACACCTTCCCAGTCCACCTTCGACGAAAAAGCCTTCCTCGCGAAATTCCCCTACAAGCTCCAACCAACAAACCTCAAAGGCGTTTACATCACTCCTGCTCCTCCCGACAACTTCGATCCTCAGACTGCCAGCCAGACGGAACACAGCAAAATCGGCCTCCTCTGGCGCAAACCCGACGCAAGCGAACCCAGACTCAAGGCAGCGTGGGACAAGTTCTTCTCACATAAATGGCTCGCAAAAGATCGCATCGTTCCCGAGATGCATCCGCAGATCGGCCGCACTCACAACCTCAAGGTCCTGCCTAAAAAAGTGACGGATACCAGCTACCTCGGCGGTGTCTGGGCAGGTGCCGGCACAAAAACAGGAAGCTGGACGACTGTGATCGGGTACTGGACGATTCCGACAGTCTCCAAGCCTACTGAACCGCAGGGAACCGAGGGTGGATGGAACTCATCCTCATGGCTCGGTCTCGACGGCTTCTTCGTCTCGAACGACGTCGTGCAGGCTGGCGTCCAACAGCACGTTAGCGCAAGCGGAGTCGCCACCTACGTCGCGTGGTACGAGTGGTTCGCTCCCCAGGTCCCCGGATCGCCACCGTACATCTTTCAAACCAACATCGCCAACTTCCCCGTCAGCCCCGGGCAGCAGGTCTACTGCTCCGTCCAGTACATCAACAACAAAACCGCTGCCACCATCTCCTTCGCCAACGAAGCCACAGGCCAGCACTTCTCCATCACACTCGCTCCTCCTCCCGGAGCAAGCTTCAATGGAAGTTCCGTCGAGTGGATCATGGAAGCGCCTGACGGCGGCGAGCCGCGCTCGTCTCTGCCGAAGTTCACTCCTGTCACCTTCACGACGGCCATCGCATGCGGTGCCAACAACACCACAGCGAACCCGCAGACAGGCGACATCATGAACATCGAAACCGCCAGCGGTAAGGTTCTCACCTCAACCACCATTGGAAGCGACACAACCACAATCAGCTTCATCGGCTAGACAACCACCACAAAGCAAGGTGCAGGAATCAAATCCCTGCACCTTTCAACTCGCAACAAATTCTTTCCGACGAACTCTTCCCGGTCGATTTGTGCAATGTAAACCCGGTGTCACTCGTTCCGCAATCGATGCAGTGAATCGGGAGTGGGTCAGTTTCAAAGTCTTGCTTAAGGGCACGGCTTCAGCCGCGCCGTAAACAACGCTGAAATTTAGCTGCGGCTTCAGCCGCTGAGGCGCTCTTTGGTCGAACTGACCACTACCACTGAACCTTCTCGAATGGCGGTGTTCTGTGTATCTTTTTCCTCTTGCCTTGTCTCTGATCAGGACTTCGAAAAAACTTCTAGCCTCCCGTGGCGATTCTCCTCGCGTCCGTTACTGCTTACGCTCTCGACGCCGCGCCAACGCCAACCCCGCAGACCCCGGTGCGTTTTGCCGTCATCACGGATGCGCACATCTTTGACGCAGGTTATAAATGCACGGGCTCCTACATTGAGCGCGAGTATCAGGAGAACCTGAATGCCCTGCGTTGGGCCGTCAATGAAATCAATCTCCAGGCAAAAAATAAAACTCCTGTCGATTTCGTCGTCTTCACAGGAGACTTTGGCATCGAGAATCTTCAAGGCGTTCCCCAGTCTTCGCCGAAATCGAACGATTCCAAATGCCTCGACGCCGATGCCAACGCCAAACCAGGTCCTATCCAGCAGATGGACTTTCCAACCGCCGAGGCGCTCATCGCCAACATCATCGATCGTCTGCCTCCCGGAATCAAAGTCTATTTCGTCCCTGGCAACAACGATCTCGTCGACGAAGACATGACCAGGCTCTCTCGATACTCCGATTTTGTTAGCGCACTATCGGCCCTCACTCACGGCCGCGCCGTCGATCTCACAGGGACAATCGAACGAGTCGGTGGGCTATACTCTGGTCGGACTCAACAGCTCCGGCTTCAAACCGCAGAAATATGGTTCCTTCGATGAAGCAACCCTTGCAACAAAAGACTGTGCCTCCAAAGATGACGCTGCCTGCAAAGATAAGCCTTGCAAGGATCTACCAACCCAATCCGCCGGAGTTCGTGCGCAGCTCAAGACACAATCCATCAATACCTTCGCATCCCTGATCAAGGATCCCGGCCCTTATCTCGTCTTCACCCACATCCCCGATCTTCCCGATCCCTTTCGCTCGATAAACGACTCTCAAAACTGCAGTTACAAGAGCACATGGCTCCTCGCCACAGACGCTCGCGCGAATTGGACGAACACGCTTAACAGCGGCAAAATCATTGGCATCTTCGCAGGGCACTTCCACTCTCCAGACCTGTCTCGGTACGGAGGCCCTCACTTCTCTTATCCCTCCGTACTGCTCCGGCTGCTCCGGCTGCTCCGGCTGCTCCGGCTGCTCCGACTGCTCCGGCTGCTCCGGCTGCTCCGGGGAAGGCAGACACAGTACCGACCTTCGTCGCTCCTCCACTGGCAATCAAGCTTCAATGGCCCACATATCCCCACAGCGCACGTGGAATGATGTTCGTAACCGTCAGCCGTGGCGTCATCAGTGCGCAAACCGACTTCTACACTCCCGGCACTACGCTCGAAACCTTCAACGACAATGGCGATTCTGTTCGAAAAACAATCGTGGGCTTTTTTTCGACTCATCCCTCTTCTGCTCTCTTGCTTGCGGCCATCCTTTCGTTTTTCCTCTTTTCTTATCCTGCTGCTTGCATCTGAGCTCATCGATCGACACCCTGAGCCCGGCCTTCATACGAATCCGTTTAACCTTTCTACCTTGCTTTCCAAATTTTTCACCGAGGCTGACACCAATACCTATAGCCTCTCCAAACTGCAGTTCATTCTCTGGACGGGCGCCTACATCTTCTCTTACATCTATCTCTGGATAGCCCACACCTTCGTCCAGGGACTTCCCGGTTTGCCGGACTTCGTCAGCACCTTCCCTTGGGCCATCCTCATCAGCGCCGGAACCACCGTGATCTCGCAAGTCTCCAAGGCCACTGTGGGGACGAAGGGCGGAGGTCCGCTCGGGCCACAACTCTCCGATTTCATCTCAGCCGGTGGCTCCGTCGTGCCGGGACGCCTCCAATTCTTCGCATGGACCATCGTCGCCGTCACCGCCTACGTCGCCAGCATCCTCGTAACCGATCCATCCACCATCCATGTCCTGCCTGACGTACCCACCGGACTGCTCAGCATCAGCGGCATTAGTGCAGGAGCCTATCTGGCCGCGCGCGCAGTCTCACCCGCAGGTCCAATCATGACCCTCGCCAAATTCGTTAATCCAGGAGCTCCGGCACCTCCCCCGGCTGGTGGCAACCCACCTACACCTGCGCCACCGCCGCCTGCTCCCCCTGTTCCCGCGCCACCTCCACCTCCAGCGGGTGGAATTGCAGCGGCACCACAGCCCGTTCCACCACCTCCACTCGCTCCCATTGCTGGAACGATTGAGATCACCGGCTCTTATCTGTCACCAGACGCAACGCTTACCCTCTTTGAAACCGGCGACCCAACAAATCAAACTGTCACCAGTGCAGCCCGGGTCACGGTTGACAAGTTCAGATACAACACGCCGCTCCAAACCGACCCATCCGATGCGCAGCCTAACAACACCGACTTTTTTCAGAAAGTCGTCGTCTCCGTGGCTGACCTAGGAGCTCCCATCACCAACAGCTAGTGTTCTGCGGCTCCAGAATCCCGACGGCAAATACGCAGAGGCAGTGCTGGAAATCTAGGTAGTGTCCTGATTTGAATTTAGGACACTACCGAAATCTAAATCGCCTCGCCAGGCGAAACGGTCTACTGCTCTTCGCCTTCAGCGAGCTCTCATTCTCCTGGATGAACGCCTCGATCTCCGTAGCCATCCCAAGAATCCTGCGCCACTGCTCTTTGTACAGCGTCACCGGAAATCGTCCCACGCCATACAACGAAACGCCACCCTTCTCGCTCACCTTTAAAGTCAGCCCACGTGCAGGTTTGTTCTTCAACTTTTCGTTCTCGGCGCGCAACCGCTCAATCTCAGCTTTCAGATCTTCATCCGACATAAAAGTCTTTTCTCCTCTTATGTCAGAGTACGACAAGACATAGAAACGCACATAGTTCCACGGAGCAACCCATCTCCGCCTGCGTCGAGTTGTGTTCTAAACTCTACTTCGGACTGGGCGTCGCTCCATGCGCTCCACCGCCAGCACCCGCGCCAGACGCACTCGGAGCAGGCGCGCTCATAGGCGCAGGAGAACCACCGCCACCATGATACGAAGGCGAAGCCTGCCCGCTCGACCCATTCGTCGACCCGGAATTGCCGCCGCCCTGTCGCATAGACGCAGCAGCAGACTCGCCGCCGCGGTTACCCACCGATTCGTCTCCGCGCGAAGCAGGCCGCAACGTCGCAGGCCCAGACGCACGATTCGCGCCGTGATCGCCTCCACGCTCTATTCCACTATTCGGCGTGGCGGCATAAACTTCCATACTCGCCGACCCATGCCGTCCCACATCGTTCGAAATCTTGTTCAGATTCCCCAGCGATCCCCGCGGAACCCCGAGCCCGGCGGAATCCTTCTGAAACACAAAGTTCCCCGCCCTCTCTTCTCTCGAGACCACCATCGGCCTCTCGTTCGATACGACCATCGACTTAGCCGCCCCGGCAGCAACAGGAGCCTGCGGCATCACCGCCGGCCGCAGCGGTGAATGCACCACACCCTTCGCAAGTCCTCCCCCGGCAACTCCGGCAGGCTGGACGCCAATCCCCCCTCCACTCATCGCAATATTGTTCAACCCATTCCATCCGCCGCCCGGCTGCCATCCCCAACCCACGCCCTGGCAGAATCCCCACGATCCCGTGTGATACGGCAACCATCCCCAGGGATACGGTGACACCCACGAATAGCCCGCCCCCGGATACATCGCCCACACACCATTCGAATACGGATTCCACGCCGCGCTCACCATGTACGGCTGCCACATCTGCCCGCATCCGGTATTGATAAAGCTCCCGTAGTAGTTCAGGTCGCTCAACCCAAACGAATTCCCGCCACCTGCAAACGCATTCGCCTTCGAGTAGCGCTCGTGATACTCCATCGACTCTTTATCCCACGTGTCGTAAGACTCTTGCGCAATCTTCTTCTCCACCGACATATGGCCCGAGCTTAGCGATAGCGTCTCCTTCTTATCCACCACAGTCGTGTCCTGCCCGCGCTGTACCTCCACGCTTCCGTTGAAGACCGAAAGCAGTGCCGACTCGCCATCGAAATCCAGCCGCAGATGCGTCGAAGGCGCAACCGTCATCATCGCGTCTCCCGCCTCCAGCAGAAACTCATTCCCTTTTGTGTTCTCCGTGCTCACATACACGGTTCCCTTCGTCACCTTCATCGTCGAAGCCTTCGCGCCCGAACTCCTCAGCGCCAGCAGCGGAAAACCCACCTCGGTATTCGGAGCCAATCGCAGCGTGCTGTTGTCCTCAAACTCCACCTCGGCAAACCCATCCGTCGTCGCCAGTCTCTCGCCCTCGACGATCGGCATATTCGTCATCGTCTGTTCGTATCCGGCGCCGGTCTTGCGATCCAGCCCCAGATGACCCTTCGCATCGCTCAGTCGCACAATCCGCACATGGGAGTCGCCCGGTCGCGCTCCATTATTCACCTGTGCCGTCAACGCATCCTGCCCCGACCCCGCGATCGCCCCTGTCTCCTGCGCTCTCAGGGAAACGCACGCCGCGGCCACTAACCCCAGCCCCAGCACGAATGTCATTGACTTAGAAATGGCTTTCATCCGCAGCCTCCGGACCCGCATTCGCGAACCCTTCCAGACGCCAGAAGTATACGCCCGGCGTTTGGCCATGAACATCTCCCCAAACACTTTCCTGAAACAAATATGTTCCAGAACCGCGCGTTCACACCGTTTGCCCTTCCGCCTCGACCCGCTATCCTCAACCCTCACGGCACTTGCCGAGCTATCCCCGCTAGTTAACCGTCAGAGTAATCGTCGCCGCAGGCGAAGGCGGAAATCCCGCCGGCGAAACCGACGTAGCTGTAATCGACACCGTATAGATCCCTGCAGTCGTTCGCGGCACAGGAGGCGTAGGTGGCGTTGTTGTGGTCGTCGCAGTCGAAGCCCCGGCTCCGCCCGAACTGCATCCGCCCAGCACATTCAGCCCTGCCCCCAGAAGAATCAACACAGCCAGCGCCCGCCAATGCCTTCGCCGCCGCGGAACCGCCCATATCAGAACAGCACAGAGCGCCGCAATGCCTCCGCGCCAGCGACCGTCTTGCATGATCTTCGGCTCCGCCCGGGAAACCTGAGAACCAGTCGTAAAGATGTTCACCCTTGCCGAAGGCAACAGGCCCGGACCCACAATCAGGCTGTTCGGAGAAAAGGAGCACGTCGGCGGCGAATCAGCCGTGCCCGTCCCCTTGTACGCAACCGAGCAAGCCAGCTGAACTGTCCCTCCATATCCCAGCGCACTCGCAACACTCACCACCTCCGAATTCACCGACGACCCTGCCGTAACCGTAAGAGTCGGAGACAACACCGCAGGCGTGAACGAAGCCGGTGTCGAAATAACCGTCACACTCAGCGCCGGAGAAGTCGAAGACCCCCAGTAGGAATCGCCCGAATACACCGCGGTCACGTTGTAAGTTCCAGCCGCAGAAAAAGTCACAAACGGCGTCAGAACTGGGATCGTAATCTGCCCGCCCGTTGCAGGCACCGCAGCCGCAGCCCCGACTGCCACGCCATTGGCATAAAGCTGCACTGTGCCTGTCAGCGCTGGAACCGTCGATGCATTCGTCACAGGCGTCACCATAACGTAAGTATTCACCCCCCCACCGACACCGATCTGATTCGCCGAACCGGTTAGCTGCACGCTCGACACATCCTTTAACCCCGTCACATTCAGCGTTGCAGAGTTCGACGGCGAATACGCCGAATCGCCCCGGTAGCTCGCAGAGATAACGTAGCTCCCTACCGTCGGGAAGACCACCGCCGGAGTAGTCGCCGTTCCATTCGCAAGCGGAACAGTGATCAACGAGCTGACGTTCGGTCCCGAAACACTCACCCGAACCATGCCCGTCGGCACGCCAAACCCCGAACTCGGCGTCACGCTCACGTTGAAGACCTGCGACATTCCCACCGGAACATTGGCATTCGCAATTGAAATCTTCGTCACAGAAGTCAGGCCCGTCACCGTCAGTTGGATACCCGGCGAAGTCGTACCGGCGAAAGCACTGTCTCCGGAATACACCGCGGAGATCAGGTAGCTCCCCGCCGCCGAAAACGGTATTGGAGGTGAAATCGCCGTGCCAGATACAACAGGAACAGAACTCCCAACCGCATTTCCATCCGCATAAAACTGGACAGTTCCCGTGAGAGTACCGGCGGTCTTGGATGTCAACACCGCAGTAAAGCTCACCGACTGCCCATTCGATATCGTCGGCGTGCTCTCCTGCACGGCAACTGTAGTGGCAGCCAGCGTACTCTTCGACGACGCGGCGGCAGCGTTCAGAAAGTTCGCCACATCCAGCGATCCAAGCCCCGTCACCTGATCGTAGCCAACCGTCAGCGCATAACCCGCCAATCCACCGGTAAAAGACGTCGCGCCGGGCGTGCTGTTATTACACGTGCTTGGGCTTTGCAGGGAACAGCCGAAAGCCCCGCTCGAAGCCGGCGTCGCATCGTGAAACGCATTCGGAGAACTCGCAGCAAGCCGGTACAACAGAGGATTCAGATTTCCCTGCGAGCCGCCCATCCTCTGGTTCAGAAGTGCAGCCACGCCAGCCATGCTCGGAGCAGCCGCCGACGTTCCATAAAACACCGAAAAATATCCCGTCGCGCAATTCACCACCTGCGAATCGCACACAAAATACCCATCGTGCCCCGCACTCGGAAAACTCATATCCGGAACATCCCGGGCACTGTCGGCCGGAACACCCGGTCCCGGTCTGCCACGCAGGCTTCGCAACATAAATACTCGCTCCTCCGCCTCCACCGCTCACCACATAGGGAACAGTCGTTGTCCCGTAATGGTTCATTCCATGCCGCCTCCGGAATGTAGCTAAGCGCCGAAGCAAGACCGGTGCCGTTGGACGGGCTCCAATACCCCGCATTCGACCCTTCCGCCAACTCCGTTCCACCGACACACGTCGCATAGGAACTCGCGCAGATGGAGTTGATGCTGAGGAACTGATACACCGGCGGAGCTGCAAACTGCGTATCGCACGTAGCCGCAGCCGAGTCTCCCGAAGAGACAAAAACCGAAATCCCCTCACTCGCTGCCTGCGCGAAAAGCGTGTCCCACGCGTTCACCGCGGACGGCCCGGCATACACCTCGCACGAGCCAAAGCTGATCGTCATCACCGGATCCAGAACGCTTTGAACCTCATACTGAGCAGCCGTAAAAATGCCTCCCCCGGAGCTGCTGCTCACCACCAGATCCGCCTGAACTCCCGGCGCCGTGCCGATCACCCGCTCTACATCGAGGATCGCTTCATCCTGGTCGCCGTTCGTCGCCACCCCTGGATCGAAGCCCGTCGTCGGAATGATCGAATTGGGAACATTATTCGGCAGTCCGGTCAGGCTCTCAAACTCCGCAACATCACTCGCAAGCACTCGCGACCGGCCAATAATCGCAACCTTCTGTCCCGATCCGTTCACCCCTGTGTTGTAAGCCGGCTTGAGATCGAAGATCGTCGCGAAGTCGCCCGGAACAATATAGTGGTTTCCATTGCTCCCCGTGATCTCCGGCTGTGGTCCGCCTTCACTCAAACCGCCGGACAAATCGCTGGATATCTTGGACGACGACTGCATCCGCACCACGCCGCCAACGCGGTACATCGGCTCAATCATCGGGTCCGACAGACCCGAGATCGACATCACAATCGACGAAAACGCCGATGGTATCGCTGGATCCGCCGTGACCGACACGTGCAGCCCTCCATTGACGCTAAACGTGTGAAAGCTGGTGCCAAGCGCACTCTCCACCGCCGAAGCAGGTCCAGTCACACTCACAAAGACACGGCTCGGCGCACTCTCAATCACCGTCAGCCCCTGCGAGACGAGCCACGCCGTCAAGGAATCAAGATCGTGCTGGGTCGGGCCAAACCGCTCGCCCACCTCTTGCGGAGTCAGCCACTGATGGTAGTTCGGAGAACTCGCATTCTGCTGGTCCTCAAGCAATTGGACAAAGTTCGCCTGCAGCTCCGGAGAGCGTGAGAGAACGAAGGTAAGTCGAACCGGAGTGTCCCCCGGCGTCGGTCCTTCGTCCCTGGCGCTTGCAGCCCAGCCCGGAACATGACCCCGAAGCAGTGTGGTCGAACGCTGGTCGGGAGCCGCAATCACGCGGTCGGCCTGCTTAACCGGCTGAAATTGCGTCGATGCAAACAAAGGCTGAGTAGCAAGGCAGAAGAATGCAAGAGTACAACGCAGGGCCGCGTTCATAAACCACCGCATGAAGCTCAATAAAGGTAAGGAACAATCCAAACTCTACGGCATTTCGAGCAAATTGCATAGCGCAGAACAGAAAGATTAGCGGGTAAGTTTGAATCCATAGTTTCCGGAAACCACCGTATCGGGCCGTGACTTGGCAACATTCCCCACGGCGCCGATTCGTCCTCGATTCGCGCGGCTCGCGAGAAACTCGGCGAATATCCAGTATGCCCCTATCGCAGTCACATTGTAGACAGCAGCGCCCCATGTTGGCTGATTGTGCAGCCGGCTAAAAATAGGAGGTATTTCTACAAAACCTTCGAACAACAACAGCATCAACGCAAGAAGCCTGGCGGCCAGGAGATCCATAATTCCTGAGCAAATTGCACAACCTGCCAGGAAGAAAGCGATTCCGGTCAGCGCCGCCCAAAAATATCCGAACGACATCCAGTGCGGGACGATGCTCGCGAAGACGCGAATGCCGATGACATGAAATATGCCGAAGATGACAGGAGGCAATCCGAGCATCCAACGTGCGGCGATACCTGCTCTCTTTTGTAGCAGGGAATCCGGTGAGGCGGTGGAGGCGTAAACGATTGCTGCCGGAGCGACCAGCATTAACTGTTGAGCGAGCCCGAAAGTGACGCCTAATAAGACGTCGATTCGCCAGCCAAGCGCATGAATTCCGGCATAGTACCGAGCTAGCCAAAATGTCGCAAAAATCAAGTAGGCGATGGCGGATGCCGCGGCGCCAAGCCTTGCGCTGCGCCGCCACAAGATTGCAAGACCCGCTGCAACCAGCCAGACACCCGCGACGTAGGCCAATATGTGTTGACCAGGAAGATTTATACCCAGAGATTTGATCGGCTGGTGAGAGGCATCGAATGCACCCCAGGCGATATCCAGAATGCCGGTGAGAACAGTACCTAAGCCGTAGAACCAAATTCCAACTTTCATCTGTCGATCTTCCATGGGTCCCTCGACGAGAAGCCAGAGCTCAATGACGACACATGCGCTTCTCAATTTCAGAACTGATACTATGGCACCATTGGTTCATCGAACAGAGCCATTTTTCGCTAAGTCTATTGGACCATTTGAGATGCCAAAGGCCATTAGCTCATTCGAGCTCACTCTCAAAAGCCGGTCGCGCCGTCAGACGCTAACCAATTGGTTGTACGGCGAACTGCGCTCTGCAATTCTTGATGGTCGGCTCGCGTCAGGTGCCAGACTGCCAGCGTCCAGAGATTTCGCCAGCCAGTATGAACTCTCCCGGGGTACAGTCGTCAATGTTCTGGAGCGTTTACAAGCCGAGGGGTATGTCACCTCCCGTGTCGGATTCGGTACATGGGTCAATCGTGTGGAGGCGCCTCGCCCGGCCCGCCAGGCAACCAGGGTACCTGCATACATTCGTCGCATAATTTCGACAAATAAACGACCGCAACCCTGGATTGACCAGGCTTTTGTTCAGGGGATCCGCCCCTTTCGGATCGGGGCTCCGGCCATTAACGAATTCCCATCCGAAATTTGGGGACGTATTGCCGCGGACCGGGCACGCAATTTCAGGTCATGGCTAAAGAAAGAGGCTGATCGACGCGGGTATCAGCCATTGCGCAATGCAATCGCCGAGTATCTGCGCACGTCACGTGGGGTGCGATGCACTGCGGAACAAATCGTCCTAGTTTCCGGAATACAACAAGCACTCGACCTGTTGGCGCGGCTGCTCTTGAAAAAAGGTGATCCGATATGGATGGAAGACCCTGGATATTTCGGAGCCAGAATCGCGTTCGACAATATCGGAGCCAGGATTATTGCTGTGCCAGTGGATGATGAAGGGTTGTCCGTTTCCGCCGGAATTAAGATCTGTCCGGATGCGAAGGGAGCCTACGTAACGCCGGCTCACCAATTCCCGGTGGGGGTAACGATGTCGCTGGAGCGGCGGATGGCCCTTCTTAGCTGGGCCTCACGCGCTGGCGCTTTTGTTATCGAAGATGACTATGACAGTGAATACAGGTTTGAGGGACCGCCTGTGCCTGCTCTGCAAAGCCTCGATAATCACTCAAGCGTTATCTTCATCGGATCGTTCAGCAAGACGTTATTCCCAGCCTTGCGCGTGGGCTACGTAGTATTACCAGCGCCGTTAGTAGATCCCTTCGTGGCTCTTCGCTACCGAACCGATTTCCGGAACTCATCCTTTGACCAGGCGGTGCTTTGCGACTTCATCTTAGATGGGCATTTGGCACGTCATCTGCGGAGGATGCGGATTTTGTATGCGGAGCGCCTCGAAACACTTATGGAAGGGGCCAAGCAACATCTGGGTGGGGTACTTGAGATTTCTAACGTCAGGGCAGGCCTCTACACGATCGGGTACCTCAAGAATGGAATGACTTCACGACAGGCGGAAAAGTTGGCCGCGGCCCAGGGTGTTGAGGTTCTCGCCGTCGATCGATGCACTCTGAGACGTCCTGATCCGAATGCGTTGCTCCTCGGCTTTGGCGGATTCGACGAGCTTGCGATACAGCAAGGACTCATTCGACTCGCAAAGGCATTGAGCTAGGGCGGGTGGCCCAGGTCTCACAAAAGCTCTAAACCGGGCACCCTATCTTCGGCGAGTGGCCCACACTTAAAATCTGGGTGCCCCATCTTCGCGACAGTCTCATCGTCGCTAAGGTGGGCCATCACACAAAGCGCGATCCGTTCTCCTCACCCAGCCCCCACTCCCGTCATCCTGAGCGAAGCGGATCACAGCACCATCGTGATCTGCGCAGTCAAAGGACCCCGAAAGAAGTTGGCACCGCACAAATCCTTCCACTCTTTCAGCCACAACCTATCGACGCCAGAATCCACATCAGGCCCTCAACCAGTTCCCATGGAACAAGTCCGCACCGCCCCAAGCTGGGGCGACCACCGATACATTCTGCTGAAATCTGGGGTGAAGTGCCATCGCATTTCCAAAAATGGGAGTCCTCAAAAAATAAATCCGGAAAAAGAGGGAAATTTTCTGACCCCTGAAAAGTGCGCATAAGAACCGCGTAACGACCACGAAAATGCACTTAACAACCAGCTAAGAACCACGTTTTTACACTGTGAAAATCGCAAAACCCCCTGCAAAATTACCCTTTTGCCTCCCAAAATTTTTTATTCCGTTTTCGGCTCCCAAACTAAGCGAAACTGGTACCTGTCGGTGACCAAAAACCAGACCAAACCATGCCAAAGAAACAGACAAAAAAGAAGTTACGTGTAGGAATCCTCTTCGGAGGCCGCTCCGGCGAGCACGAGATCTCCCTCCGCTCAGCCAACTCCATCCTCAACGCCATCGACAAGACCAAATACGAAGTCGTCCCCATCGCCATCACCAGGCAAGGCCAGTGGCTCACCGCAGACGACGCCACCCGGCTGCTCGCAGGTGACACAAAACCCGCTCCATTCCTGCTCAAATCTCCAAAATCAAAATCCATTCAACTCAGCGCCAGCGCCGACGTAGCTCTTCAAAACACCAGCCTTGCCCAGCAAAACAGCCCCCTCGCCCGATCCCTCGACGTCATCTTTCCCGTCCTCCACGGCACCTTCGGCGAAGACGGCACCATCCAGGGCCTCCTGGAACTCGCTGATATAGCGTATGTTGGCTCCGGCGTCCTCGGCTCCGCCACCGGCATGGATAAGTCCGCAATGAAGCAGCTCTTTGCCGCCGCCGGCCTCCCCCAGACCCCGCACGTCAACCTCCTCCGCACCGAATGGAAAGCGGATCCCAGGCGTTGCACCAAACTCATCGAAAAAAATCTGGGCTACCCAATCTTCGTAAAACCCGCGAATCTAGGCTCTTCCGTAGGCATCAGCAAAGTTCACAACCGCTCCGAACTCGCCAAAGCGATGAACCTCGCCGCCAGCTACGACCGCAAGCTCATCATCGAACAAGGCGTAGGTGGCCCCAACGCAAAACCGCGCGAACTCGAAGTAGCCGTCCTCGGCAACGACTCGCCTGAAGCCTCAGTAGTCGGCGAAATCGTCCCTGGAGCCGAGTTCTACGACTACGACGCTAAGTACAACTCTGACAGCAGCATACCCATCATCCCCGCGCAGCTTTCGCGATCAGAATCCGACCAGATCCGCAAAATGGCCATCGCTGCCTTCCGCGCCTGCGACTGCGCCGGCCTCGCCCGCGTCGACTTCCTCATGGAACCCGCCTCGAAATCAAAGAAGAAAAAGAAGTCGAAACCGGCTCACATTTATCTCAATGAAATCAATACGATGCCCGGCTTCACCAACATCAGCATGTACCCCAAACTCTGGGAAGCAACGGGCATCCGCTACACCGAACTCATCGACCGCCTCATCACCCTGGCCGCCGAACGGCACCGCGAAAAGCAGGAAACCACCTTCACCCGCGCCTAACTGATTGCGTCTAACTGATTGATTGCTATTCAAAAAGCCCGGACGAACCCTGCTATCCTGCTTCACAACCGAACCCTCAGCAACGGAGAATACGGCATCGAAACCATCGGTAAGCCCATCGTAAGACCCATCCGCAGCCCGAAACCCTCCGTGCTTTCGGCAATCCTGCATCTTGCTGTACTCGCAGTACTTATCCACCAGCGCGCCTCATTTATCGCTCCCATTCGCCTACCCGGAAACGAACACGGCACCAACCTGATGGTCACATACCTTCCTGGCCGTGCACCCGTACAAGCCTCGACCCCAAACACCAAAACCGAGCCCAAAGAGGCCGCCAGCACCCCACTGCCCACTACGCCCACCCCAAAATTCAAGCCCGATCCAGCCTCGCCCAACACCCAATCTCCGGCCACTGCGAATCCCGACTCCGCAACAGGGGCCGACTCGCTCGGTTCCGGAAACATCAATATCGCCCGCGCAAGCTTCTTTCCTTCACCAAAGCCTGACCTCTCGGTCCTTCCGCACGGCATCAAGGGCGACGTCATCCTCGACGTGGTTATCGACACAAACGGCAAGATCGCCGACATCAAAATGACCAGCGGCCTCGGGCATGGAATCGATGAAGCTGTCATCGCAACCGTCCAGCAATGGACCTTCCACCCCGCTACTCGCGACGGTCAACCCGTAGCCAGCGAACAGGAACTCCACTTCCACTACGAAAAAGCCTGACCGTAGACCGAAGCACATCCTTACCCGCGCTCTTTTTAGATCACCCGGCTATGCTTATAGCCCTCGGCAGTCAGCGCCGCCAATAACTCCTCGACTTGCTCACGGCCGCGTGTCTCCATCGTAATGTCGATCACGGTATCGCCCAGATTCACGCCATAATAAGCGCGATTATGCAGCGTATCGACAATGTTCGCCCTGTGGTTCGCGATCAGTCGTGTCAGCTCTGCCAGCGCACCAGGCTTATCCAACAGATGAATCCTCAGCCGAATCAACCGGCCATCCTGTACCAATCCACGCTCGATAATCCTGCTCAGCAGCGTCACGTCAATGTTGCCGCCGCACACCAAAACCGCGGTATGGGCCCCTTTTAATGAGGTCTTCTTCTGTAGGAGAGCCGCGAGGGCCGCAGCGCCAGCGCCCTCTGCAAGGGTCTTTTCCCGCTCCAGCAGCATAAGGATCGCTGAGGCTATCTCGTCCTCCTCCACTGTTACGATTTCATCGACATACCGCTCCACCAGCGGCAAAGTCACGTCGCCTGCACGCCGCACCGCGATACCATCGGCAATCGTCGTCGCCGGCTCCATCGTCACTGGCCGATGCAATTCAACGGCTGCAACCATCGACGGAAGCCTAGACGTCTGAACACCGATTACTCGAATTTCGGGGCGCGACTCCTTGATCGCACACGCAACCCCACCAATCAATCCACCCCCGCCAATCGGAACCACGACAGCCTGCAGTTGCGGAATCTGTTCCAGCAATTCGAGTCCAATCGTCCCTTGCCCCGCAATCACTACCGCGTCGTCGAACGGATGAATGAACGTCATCCCTTCCGCCGCGCACAGCCGCATCGCCTCATCGCATGCTTCGTCGTAGTTAGCTCCGTGCAGCACGACCTCCGCACCAAACCCGCGCGTTGCGGTTACCTTCACCAACGGAGTTGCTAATGGCATCACTATCAAAGCCCGAATCCCCCGCTTTGTCGCGTGGTAAGCCACTCCCTGTGCATGATTGCCAGCACTCGCCGCCACCACGCCTCGTGCAGTCTGCTGTGGGGTTAACGTTGCAATTCGGTTCAACGCACCACGCTCTTTGAAGGAACCGGTCATCTGCAGGTTTTCCAGTTTCAGATAAACCTGCTGTCCCGTCAGCGTAGAGAGCATCTGGGAGTGGGGACAAGGCGAATAGTAGATTGCGCCACGAACTCGCTCCCGCGCAGCGATCACATCGGCGAGGCTGATGCCGGGTTGGTTTCTCGAATCAGTCACGGGTAAAGCTCTTCCTTCCAATCGATTTTTCTCTTTGTGCACTTTAAGTGCAGATTCACCGGCGCTGACGAAACTTGTTCGCCAACGCAAACTCCTCCCGCAACTCCGGAGTCCGCAGATTCTCCCGAACATGCTGCAGACGCTGCTCCAGGGCCAGCAGCGTATTCGCAACCGGCTCAGTATTGGTCAGAGCGACGTCGCGCCACATGCTGTAGGGACTCGCTCCCAGTCGCGTCGTCTCCTTCAACGCTCGCCCGCCGATCGCCGCAATCTCTGGTGCGTCGCCGAATTTTTCCTCGAGCAGCGCCGAAAGTGCCGTCGAAAGCATCTGCGGTAGATGACTTACCCATGCGCATAGCTCGTCGTGTTTTCGGGCATCCATATCCAGAGTTCGCGATCCAAAGCAACCTACCCAGCCGCGCCATTCTTTTTCGATCGGAGTCATCTCAGACCGTACCGGCGTAAACAGCCACATCGCACCCTCAAACAGACCCGACTCTGCAAGCAAAGCGCCGCCCGACTCCTTACCCGCCATTGGATGCCCCGGCAAAAAGATTGCCGCCTTCTCATCTGCAAAAAGCTGCTCCGCGAGCTCGACAATCTCAAGCTTCGTACTTCCCACATCGGTAATCAGTTGCCCCGCCTGCACCACGGGTGCCAGGAGCCGCATCCAGTCCTTGATTGCAAGCACCGGCACAGCCAGCACAATCACATTCGCCAGTCGTGCCAGTTCCAACGCGTCTTCGCGACTGCCTGCTCTGCCATCAATCGCACCCATCTGAATAGCCGCGCCCATCTCCAACTGGCTCGAATCCCACCCATCGATGCGTCCCGCGAAACCCGCCGTGCGAAGAGCCAGGCCAGTCGATACTCCGATCAGTCCTGTCCCGACAATGATAACCCGCTCCATCATGCCTGCATCCTCACTTCAAGCAACCACCCTGCCGACAACCGGGGCCAGCAGTCTCAACTGTGTCATCAACTTCTGTAACTGTTCGGGATACATACTTTGCGCTCCATCGCTCATCGCCTTATCCGGATTCGGATGCATCTCCATCAACAGTCCATCAGCTCCGGCTGCGACACTCGCCAACGCCATCGCCGGCACGAGGTCACGTATCCCCACACCATGTGACGGATCACCGAGCACAGGCAGATGTGTCAGCTTCTTGAGTACCGGGATCGCCGAAATATCCATCGTGTTTCGTGTGTACGTCTCGAAGGTTCTTACCCCGCGCTCGCATAACATCAGGTTGTAGTTGCCGCCTGACAGAATATACTCGGCGCTCAGCAATACCTCCTCGATCGTCGCCGAGATTCCGCGCTTCATCAGCACAGGCGTTCGCACATGACCCAGTTCACGCAGCAGATTGAAGTTCTGCATATTCCGTGCACCCACCTGGAAGCAATCGATATACGGCAGCATCAGTTCAATCTGAGAGATCTCCATCACCTCCGTGATTACCAGCAACCCCGTCTCATCCCCCACCTCGCGCAGAAGCTTCAGTCCATCGAGGCCCATCCCCTGGAAGCTATATGGCGAACTTCGCGGTTTGAACGCTCCACCTCGCAGAAACTTCCCGCCGGCCACCGCAACCTGTTTCGCGCTTGTCAATATCTGCTCCCGCGATTCCACCGAGCACGGACCGGCCATCACAACAATCTCTTCCGCTCCAACGACTACGCCGTTTGGGAATTTGACCTTTGTTCCCTCAGGACGGAAGTTTCGTCCAGCAAGCTTGTAGGGCGAAGAGATCCGATAGGCGTCGTAAACTCCCGGCAGCACTTTGAATTCAGTGACCTCAAAGTGTTCCGGCGTCCCCACGCCCGCCAGAATCGTCTGCGTCGCGCCCGTCGTACGATGGACATTAAACCCGAGCTCCACCATCCGCTCAATTACCTGTTGAATATTTTCTTCTGTCGCCTGGCCATGCATCGCAACTATCATCGTCTTCGTTTCGCTCTCTTTATAGAACTAAATTCAACACAGATTCTGCGCTAAGTGTCTCGACGCTGCAGAGTCCGCATCACGTCGATAATTCGCTCGTATACATGCAGCAACTCGGAATCTGGCAGTGGCCCTGGATTCGCCGCTCGCACATGATCGAAGACGTCCTGCTCCCTGCGCGGTTCATACACCGGGAGATTGGCCGAGCGCTTGAGTTCACCAATCGCACGCGCAGCCTCGGCACGCTGGCTGATAAGGCGAACGATCTCAATATCCAGTTCATCGATCTTCTTTCTCCAGTCGGAGATTTCCATCCAGTTTCCTCACAGCGGGGCGAAGCACTCTCAAAATGCTGCGCGCTCGAAGATAGTGTCTTATTCAATGATAAATGTCGCGACACCGCAACAAGTGCGTCCATCTCCTGCGCAAATCTCATGCGCGCAGCCCTGCAATAAATCTTCCAACTTCAGTTGCCGCAGCATTCGGCGGTGTCTTCTCAATCAGCGCCACTAGTGCACTCCCAATAATGGCCGCATCCGCAAATTTGCCTACGGACTTCACATGCTCCGCATTCGAGATGCCGAATCCAACTGCAATAGGCAGTGTCGTAAACCGTCGCAGCCGTTCCACCAGCTCAGCAGCATCGCCAGCTACCTTCTGCTGCGTCCCAGTTATGCCCACGCGAGAAATCGCATACACAAACCCCTTTGATACTGCCGCAATGGCCTTGAGTCTCGCATCCGGACTGGTCGGCGCAGCAAGAAATATCGGGGCCAACTTGTTCTCACGCATTGATTCCAGATATTCCTCTGCCTCTTCCACAATCATGTCCGTCAGCAACACGCCATCCGCCCCTACCTCTCCGGCTCGTGCGCAAAACGTCTTGATTCCCATTCGCATCACTGGATTCAGATAGGAAAACAACACCAATCCAGCAGACGGACGAGCCTTTCGCAACTCCGCAGCCAGTCCAAGCACATCAATCAGCCTGGTCCCCCGCGCCACCGCACGCTCACTTGCGCGTTGAATCACCGGTCCATCTGCCAGCGGGTCGCTGAACGGCACTCCCAACTCAATCACATCGGCGCCGTTATCAATGGCGGCCAATGCAATCTCCCGCGTCGTCGATAGATCAGGATCGCCGGCAGTCAAATAAGCGACAATCCCTGGCTTTTTCCGAAACTCAATCGCCACAAATCCTCCAATCAAATCAACCGCTCTGTTTAATTCGTGTTTCCCCGCAAATCTCGGTCGCTTAATCAGGCTCCCTTCAGATCCAATTCCCGAGCCAGAATGCCCATGTCCTTGTCTCCACGCCCAGAAAGATTCACCATCAACACCGCCTCCTTCGCCATCGCAGGAGCCAGGCGAACAGCCTCCGCCACCGCATGGGCGCTCTCAAGCGCCGGCACAATCCCCTCGGTACGCGACAACGTCACTGTAGCTTTCAACGCAGCATCGTCGGAACAGGAAACATACGTCGCTCGGCCGGAATCATGCAGCATCGCATGCTCCGGCCCAACGCTCGCATAATCCAGCCCTGCACTTACCGAGTGCGTCGCACTAACCTGACCCGCATCATCCTGCAAAACGTACGAGTAGGTTCCTTGCAACACGCCCGGCGATCCCCCCCCGATCTTCTGAAAACGTGCCGCATGTTCCCCAAGCGCTGTTCCGCGCCCGCCGGCTTCTACGCCGATCAGTTGCACATTCTCATCCGGCAGAAATTCATAGAATGCGCCAATCGCATTGGACCCGCCGCCAACACAGGCAATCACTGCAGTCGGCAACCGGCCTTCTCGCTCCAGCATCTGCGCCTTCGCTTCACGGCTGATCACACGATGAAAATCCCGTACCATCGTCGGATAGGGGTGCGCTCCCAGCGCACTTCCCAGAATGTAGTACGTCGTGCGAACGTTCGTCACCCAATCTCGCATCGCCTCATTGATCGCGTCCTTCAGCGTAGCGGAACCACTCGAAACGCCGCGCACTTCGGCCCCCAGCAGACGCATCCGATACACATTCAACTCCTGCCGCCGCATGTCCTCCTCACCCATGTAGACGACGCACTCCATCCCGAGCAGCGCACAAACCGTGGCCGTGGCCACTCCATGCTGTCCCGCGCCCGTCTCCGCGATGATCCTCTGTTTCCCCATCCGCCGCGCCAGCAATCCCTGTCCCAGCGCATTGTTGATCTTGTGCGCCCCTGTATGCAGCAGATCTTCACGCTTCAGATAGATCTTCGCTCCACCGCACTGCTCGGTCAGCCGCTTCGCAAAGTAAAGCGGAGTAGGCCGGCCGCAGTAATTCCGCAGCAAATCATGAAGCTCCGCTTGAAACTCCGAGTCTTCCTTAACCTCCGCGTAGGCATGCTCCAACTCCTCGAGCGCCGCCATCAGCGTCTCCGGAACATACCGCCCGCCATACACTCCAAAACGTCCCGCTACCGATTTCACCGGTCCTGCCGGACTTACCATCGCCGCCGTAGTAGTCATGAGTATCTCCTCACATCAAAAACAAAAGCCGCAACCTTTGCGGTCGCGGCTCGTGTGGATGTCGAATCAACTGAACGTTTTCAAAAATCTTTCAGATGAACCTACTCCGCCGAGGCCGCTACCGTGCGCCAGTAGCGGTAAATAAAGCTAATTCGGATGGAGTGATAAATCATCTTGTTTTCCAAGATACATCTAGCGGGTCCATTCGGCAAGTCGCGTCGGCTAAAGTGGATAGGTCACTCGCTGTTCGGAAAGGCTCCATCCTATGGCCAGATTCACGCGTCGCCGCTTTCTCGCATCAACCTCCGCCGTTCTGGGGAATCTTTCTCTCGCAACAAAGTTCGCGAACGCTTCGAAGGAACCTGCCAAATCCAACGATCTGACTCTCTGGTATAACAAGCCCGCATCCCAATGGATCGATGCACTTCCTATCGGCAACGGCCGCCTCGGGGCAATGGTCTTTGGCGGCGGCGAAGATGGATCTTTCAACAAAGACCTTTTTCAATTTAACGAAGATACCCTGTGGTCTGGCCAACCCTGCAACGGCAACAATCCGGACGCAAAGAACCATCTTGCAGCCATACGTAACGCCGTGCTTGGACAGCAGAACTATCACCTCGCCGATCAACTCTGCCACAAAATGCAGGGTCTTTTTGCCGAATCCTACCAACCTCTCGGGAACCTCAGACTCGAATTCACGCATACCGGAACGCCCAAAGACTATCGCCGGCAACTTGATCTCGACACCGCATGCGCCACCACCTCTTATGAAATCGGGGGCGTGCAGTTCAAACGAGAAGCCTTCGTCTCCTTCCCCGATCAGGTTCTCGTCCTTCGTGTCACAGCAAGCGAGCCACATCAGCTCAATGCAGTCCTCGCACTCGACGGACCGCTCCAGAAGTCAGTCTCAGCTCTCACAAAGGATCGCCTCCAACTCACCGGCAAAGCCGCAGCTCACATTGCGGGCGCAGGTCATCCGAACAGTGAAGATCCAATCACCCATTCAGACGAACCCGGTGCGGGCATGTACTTTGCCTCCATTCTCGATGTTCGCGTCGAAGGTGGCACAGCAACATCCAACGCGAATCCCTGTCTCATCACCATCGCCGATGCAACATCATTCACAGTTCTCCTAACTGCCGCGACCGGCTATCGCGGATTTCAACTGAAACCCGACACGCCGCTCGAAGCCGTTACTACCGATGCGAGGCGCCGACTCGACGCTGTAACACAGAAACCCTTCACGACTCTGCATGCAACGCACCTTGCAGACCATCAAGGTCTCTTCCGCCGCGTCTCCCTCAACCTCGGCGTAGCGAATACCGCAAAGCCAACCGACCAGCGCCTCAAAAACTTCGCTTCGTCACCCGACCCATCGCTGCTAGCGCTCTACTTCCAATATGGTCGCTACTTACTGATCAGCAGCTCACGCCCCGGCTCGCAGCCCGCCAATCTTCAAGGCATCTGGAACTACCAAGTCACCCCTCCCTGGAGTTCCAACTGGACCGCCAACATCAACATCGAGATGAACTACTGGCCCGCCGAAACCTGCAATCTCAGTGAATGCACCGGCCCGCTCTTCGATCTCATCGACGGCCTCAGCAAGACCGGAGCCGTCACCGCGAAGGAAACCTACGGTCTCCCTGGCTGGTGCTCGCACCACAACATCGATATCTGGCGCGCCGCGAACCCAGTCGGCGAAGGCGTAGGCTCACCCACCTGGGCAAACTGGGGAATGAGCGGCCCCTGGCTCTGCGCTCATCTTTACGAACACTATCTCTTCACCCGCAACCGCGACTTCCTCCGCACCCGCGCTTATCCATTGATGAAAAGCGCCGCCGAGTTCTGCCTTGCATGGCTCATCGAAGACAGCAACAGCCGCCTAACCACCTGCCCCTCCGAATCCACCGAGAACAACTTCCTCGCCCCCGACGGCAAACCCGCCATGACCAGCTCCGGTTGCACCATGGACATGGCTCTCATTCGCGAACTCTTCGCCAACTGCAGAGCCGCCGCGAAAGAACTCGGCATCGACACCGACTTTGCGGCAAAACTCGACGCAGCCGTCCCGCGTCTCATTCCGTACCGGGTCGGCCGCTACGGCCAGTTGCAGGAGTGGTCCATCGACTTCGAAGAAGCCACACCCGGCCAGCGCCACATGTCTCACATGTATCCGCTCTATCCCGGCAGCCAGATCACCCCACGCCGCACTCCCGAACTAGCCCAGGCCGCACGCGTTTCCCTGGAGCGTCGTCTCGCCAACGGAGGGGCCTACACCGGCTGGAGCCGCGCTTGGGCCATCGCCTTCTGGACCCGACTCCTCGACGGCGACAAAACATGGGAATCGCTCTCCATGCTGATGCAACACAGCACCAACATCAATCTCTTCGACACTCACCCCTCAGGCAAAACCTCGATCTTCCAAATCGATGGCAACTTCGGCACGACCGCCGCCATCGCCGAGTTGCTCTTGCAAAGTCACGAAGGAAGCATCGATCTACTGCCCGCACTCCCGACCGCGTGGCCGCAAGGCTCCGTAAAGGGTCTGCGTGCTCGAGGTGGCCTCGAAATCGATCTTCGCTGGAATGCAAATAAGCTCACCGACTGCACCATCCGCCCTGACTTTTCCGGCGAGCAAGTTCTTCGGGCTCCAAAAGGCCAAACTATCGTAACGATCAAGAGCGGCAAAGAATCCATCCCTGTCACAAGCCAACCTGATAGCACCTGCCGCGCCCATCTCGAAGCCGGTCAGGGCTACCGATTAACCTTCTCAACATAAGGAGCGCGAACGAATAATAACTATCTACTGTTGTTTTGATGTCAGCGACAGCTTATGAAAACAACTAGATCTTCTGGACTCGCTGCACGTCCCTCACCCCTGGGACCTTCCGCAGATTCTGAACCAGCTTGTTCAGATGCCGTACGTCCACCGTCTCCACTACAAAATCCACCACCATGGTCCCTTCTGGAGTTGGCCTTGTATCCACGCTGCGAATGTTCGTTCCATCGTCGGAGATGATAGCCGTAAACTCCTTCAACAACCCAGCCCGATCATCGCAGATCACCGTCAACTTCACTGGATAAGTCTGCGGCTTCGTGGTTCCCGGCTCAGTTGGCACGGGTGCCCACTCTACCTGAATCCTCCTGTCCGATTCATAAAGGAGGTTCTGCACATTCGGACAACTCCGCGCGTGTACGGCGACGCCTTTGCCCCTCGTCACATACCCCACAATCTCTTCGCCACGAATTGGGTTACAACAACGCGCCCGGTACACCAGCAGATCATCCTGGCCCTCAACCTGCAGCGACTCCGAGCCCTTCCCAAAGAAGACCCGCTTTACCGCGTCCGACATCTGCCCGAGCACATTCCCCACCCCAGCTTCGAGCGGCGCAGGCTCTGCGGTCATCGTCGAACCAGGCTCCAGTTTATTGAGAACCTGCCGCGCCGAAAACTTCCCGAACCCCACTCCCGAGAGCAACTCCGCCTGCGTGCCCAAGCCATAATCGCCGGCAACCCTGTCATAGTCTGCCTCGGTAAACTTCGCTAGCGGCAGTTTGTACTTTCTCGCCTCGCGGTCCAGCAGCTTCCTGCCGATCTCAATCGCCCGCTCTCGCTGGTGTTCATTCAGCCAGTGCTTAATCTTGTTGCGAGCCCTGGAACTCTTCGTGAAACTCAGCCAATCGCGACTGGGAGCATGCCCGGCCTGTGTCGTAATCTCCACGATGTCGCCGTTGCGTAGCTTCGTTCGCAGCGGAACAATCCTTCCGTTCACCTTTGCGCCAACGGTGGTATTACCTACCTCGGTATGAATCGCATAGGCGAAATCAATCGGGCTCGCATCCTTCGGCAGCACTACCACCTTGCCCTTGGGAGTGAACGTGTAGACCTCCTCCGGGTACAGATCGATCTTCAGAGTGGACATGAATTCATTGGGATCTGTCATCTCCCGCTGCCATTCCATTAACTGCCGCACCCACGCCAGCCTCTGCTCATCCTTGGCGCTCACATTGTCCGAGGCCTTGTACTTCCAGTGCGCCGCAATGCCTTCTTCCGCAACGCGATGCATATCCTCTGTTCGAATCTGCACCTCAAACTGATGCCCACCCTCAGCAATCAACGTCGTATGCAGCGACTGGTACAAATTCGGCCGCGGCATCGCAATAAAATCCTTGATCCGTCCCGGCACTGGTCGCCAGATACTATGCAGCAACCCCAGCAGCGCATAGCAGTCCTGAACTGAATTGCAGATCACCCGGATCGCCAGCAGGTCATACACCTGGTCCACCGGAATCTTCTGGTCCTGCAACTTCTGCTGAATCGAATAAAGCCGCTTGATCCGCGATTCCACCCGCCCCTGGATCTTGAACTCCTTCAGCTTCGCCTCGAGTTGCTTCACAATCTTGTCAAGGAACTTCTCGCCCGCCCCGCGCAGCGCATCCACCTCGTTCGACACCTGCTCGTACGCATAAGGATCGGTATACCGAAACGCCAGATCCTCCAACTCGCCGCGTAGCTTGCCCATCCCGAGCCGGTGCGCCAGCGGAGCATAGATATCCAACGTCTCCCGCGCAATCTTTTGCTGCTTCTCCGACTTCAGATGCTCCAGCGTGCGCATATTGTGAAGCCGGTCCGCCAGCTTGATAATCACCACGCGAACATCCGTTACCATCGCGAGCAGCATCTTGCGAATGTTCTCCGCCTGATGGTCTTCGCGATTTGCGAACTTGATCTTTTCAAGTTTCGTGACGCCTTCAACGATGTGCGCCACCTGATCCCCGAACCGTTTAGCTATGTCAGCGGATGTGACATCGGTATCCTCCACCGCATCATGCAGCAGCCCCGCAGCAATAGCCGTCGAGTCCATTTTCAACTCGGCCAGCACCTGCCCCACTTCGAGTGGATGGATAATGTAGGGCTCCCCGCTCGCACGCTTCTGGCCCTCATGCTGCTGCAGGCAAAATGCCCACGCCTTCCGGATAATCTCGAGATCATCCCCGGGCCGGTTCTCATGAACCGTTGCCAGCAGCTTCTGAAACTTCGCATCCACGGTATGGATGTCTTCCGATGAAATACCCAGAAGATGGCTTGCCGACGACGTCTCCGCCTCCTGCGCTTCGTCTACACCTGTAATCACCAACGGCACATTCCCAGAGGCTTCCTCCACCGCCTCCGCCGCAATATCACCACGTTTCTTTCCATGGATGGGCGTGTCCGACACCACCGGCGGAGCCGCGACGGGAGAAACCGTTTCCGGCTCCGTCCCCGCTTTGTCCTGTTTCTCCGGTTGGCTCTTCGGCTTTTTGTGCAACTCTGGCTGCGAACCAGCCTCCGAAGAGGCCGGATGAGCGATTGCCATAGGCCATTATAGGCCGACTGGGAAAACCGTGCCGATTCCTCTGCACGGCCAGACTGTTACTGTTTCAATGACACTCCGATTACCATGTCTATGCTCGCAGGCACTTCCACATCCTGATTCTTCGATGTCATAATGCCGGAGTTATGCTCGTCTGCCACCGCAGCAAGCGCAACTCCCGGAATACCGCTTACGACTTGTACAGGTGCACCGGCTGCCGATTGCAATCCAGATACTTTGCCGTCCCTATCAATATTTTGGCGCAACAATGCAGTATTCATATCGGTGCCTGCGCCTCCACGTACACCTGAAGTTGCATCGGTCCGTTGCGCCAGTATATTGCTCTCGGAAAGCAGAATCTTGAAAATGCTCGCCCGAATGTTGATCGGCTCTCCCTTCTTCAGCTTCGCCTGATCAAAAAGGATTGAGATCGATCCATCAGGAGTTTCTTTGCTATGTTTGGTTACACTGACAACGTGCCCAATAAGCGTCGTTCCCCTCGGGAAAGTAGTTCCTCCGATAGCCGCAGGCTTCTCCAGAGCTGCTAGAACCGGCTGACCGACTTTGGCATCCTTCGAGCCTATTCTCCCCTTCAGTGATGCATCCACACTAACCAAGCCAGCGAAGGCTCCGGCAGTAGCATCCTGTGCATTAGCGTAAACGCAAAACAGCACAATCGGAATGAAAAGCAGTCTCAGTTTGATCGTCATAAGTCTCCCAGATTATCGGCGCACCAAATGCACCCGTACGATGCGGACTAATGTTACATCGATGTCATCTAACAATCCAGAAGGTTGTTACGCCTTCCCAGCCAACTGCCGCAGCACGTACTGCAGAATCCCGCCATGCTGGTAATAAAGAATCTCCTGCGGCGTATCGATCCGCACAGTCGCAGAAAATTCCGTAGTTTTGCCCATATCCGACTCAGCAAACACCGTCACTACCTTGCCATCGGCGAATTTGCCATCGAGCATCGCGCGCAATTGCCCCGGCGTATCCCCGATCGCAAAGACCTCCTCGCCCGTCAACCCAAGCGACTCGACATTCTGCCCTGGCAAAAACTGCAGCGGCAGAATTCCCATTCCCACAAGGTTCGACCGGTGAATCCGCTCATAGCTCTCCGCAATCACGAACTGGATTCCCAACAGCCGCGGCCCCTTCGCCGCCCAGTCGCGCGAAGATCCTGACCCATATTCCTTTCCAGCGAGAATCGCCAGCGGCGTTGCGCGCTTCGCATACTCCACTGAAGCATCGTAAATCGACATCGGTAAATCGTCAGGCAGCAACCGCGTCACGCCGCCTTCCGTCCCGGGAGCCAGCTTGTTCCGCAGTCTCACATTGGCGAACGTTCCGCGCACCATCACCTCATGGTTGCCGCGACGCGAGCCATAGCTATTGAAGTCCGAGGGCTTCACTCCATGGTCAGTCAAATATTTGCCAGCAGGCCCATTCAACTTGATCGAACCCGCCGGCGAGATATGATCGGTTGTCACCGAGTCTCCCAGCACTGCAAGCACACGCGCGCCGTGAATGTCCTCCACGGGCGCAGGCGTAGCAGGCATTCCATCGAAGTAGGGGGCCTTCCGAATATAGGTCGAATCTGGCTCCCACCCATACGTCTCTCCATCTGGGAACTTCAGGTTCTGCCAGTTATTGTCGCCTTTGGTCACCGTGCTGTATTGCTTGCGGAACATCTCTGAATCGATCGACGACTTCACCGCGGCGGCGACCTCTTCCTGCGTTGGCCAGATATCGCGCAAATACACTCCCTGACCATTCTTTCCCTGCCCCAGGGGTTCTGTCTCAAAGTTGTGCCCGATGTGTCCGGCCAGCGCATAGGCAACTACCAGCGGTGGACTCATCAGATAATTTGCCCGCACTTCAGGCGAAATTCTTCCCTCAAAGTTCCTGTTTCCGGAAAGCACCGAAACCGCAACCAGCCCGTTGTCCTCAATCGATTTCGAAACATCCGTCGGCAAAGGCCCCGAGTTTCCAATACAGGTCGTACATCCATATCCCACTACCTGAAAACGCAGCTTATCAAGATACGGCATCAACCCAGCCTTCACGTAGTAGTCCGTCACTACGCGCGACCCCGGTGCGAGCGAAGTCTTCACCCACGGCGGGGTACTCAGCCCCTTCTCTACCGCCTTCTTCGCCAACAATCCAGCCGCCATCATCACCGACGGATTTGACGTATTCGTGCACGAAGTAATAGCCGCAATCACAATCGACCCGTGATCCAGATATTTGTCCGGATCGATCCCGAATCGGCTGCGAATCGACACATGCGGAGCCTCCAGTTGCGGCACACGCTCATCCTCGATGGTGATCACCGGAACTGTCGGCTGCTCCACCACAGGGGACGCGACCCCAACGCTGCTGGTCACATCGCCCGAGGCCGAAGCCGTTCCGCCCTCACCCTCCCAACGAACCATCTGCCGCGCAACATTCTTATTCCCGTTCGGTCCCAGCAGCGTAGGCAACTGCTCCTTGAAGCTCGCGCCAGCCTGCGACAGCTTCACGCGATCCTGCGGCCGTTTCGGCCCCGCGACACTCGGCTCAACCGTGGCCAGATCGAGCGAAATCGTCGCCGAGTACATCGCCTCCTTCGCATCCGCAGTGTGGAACATCCCCTGCTCGCGATAGTAGGCTTCCACCAAAGCAATCTGCTCATCGTTTCGTCCTGTCAGCCGCAGATACCGCAGAGTCTCCGCATCCACAGGGAAGATCCCGCAAGTCGCGCCATACTCCGGAGCCATATTCGCAATCGTCGCGCGATCCGCCAGCGGCAACTCCGCAATTCCGGGCCCGTAAAACTCCACAAACTTCCCGACCACCCCGAGCTTCCGCAACATCTCCGTCACGGTCAGCACAAGATCAGTCGCGGTTGTCCCTTCTTTCAGCTTGCCCGTCAGCCTGAACCCAACCACCTGGGGCACCAGCATGCTCACCGGCTGCCCAAGCATAGCGGCCTCAGCTTCAATTCCACCTACACCCCAACCAAGCACACCCAACCCATTCACCATCGTCGTGTGCGAGTCTGTCCCAACAAGGGTATCGGGGTACGCAAAGGCATAACTCTCCTCCACACTCGCTTTGTGTCCTGCAACGGCGACGGCATCGAGGTTCCGTTTCGGCGAAGTTGTAAATACGACCCGAGCCAGAAACTCCAGATTCACCTGATGACAGATCCCCATCCCGGGCGGCACTGCCGAAAAATTGTGAAACGCGGTCTGTCCCCACTTCAAAAACGCATACCGTTCCCGATTCCGCTGAAACTCCAGCGCCGCATTCAGGTCATACGCTCGCTGCGTTCCAAACTCATCCACCTGAACCGAGTGGTCGATCACAAGTTCGGCAGGCTGCAGCGGATTAATCTTCTCCGGGTCGCCCCCCAGCGCCTTCATTGCGTCGCGCATAGCGGCCAGGTCAACGATTGCCGGTACACCGGTAAAATCCTGCATCAATACGCGTGCCGGCATATACGCAATCTCGCGCGAAGGCTCCGCAATCGGATCCCAACGGGCAAGAAACTGAATATCGTCGGCGGTTACCGTGCGTCCATCTTCATGCCGCAGCAAATTCTCCAGCAGGACACGCAACGAAAACGGCAGTCGCGTCAGGTCGACTCCTTTGTCCTCAAGCGCCTTCAGGCGAAAGATGTTGTAAGTCTGCGAGCCTGAGCGAAGAGTCGATAAGCTCTTGAACGAATCAGGATGCGATTGGGTCGGCATGGTGTCATCTCCGTGGCGCTTCATCGAAAGCGCGAGGTCTAAGGCCGTAGTCGCAACTTCGGGCCGCAAACCACACGGCTGGAAGTCGAAAATTTTCGATGGGGAATGGTGCTAGCTGCGCCCGCGGTCTGGGCGACCATGGAGGAAGCGCTTCAGGTTGGGAAGACTGCCGACCATCGACCTGATTTTACTACCATCCTCGACCCGATGAAAGCTGATCGCCTGAATGTAAGACGTGCGGAATAGCCCGAAGGTCGACATGATCAAAAAACCAGTCGCTTGCTTCGGCAACAAACCTCAAATTCCAGTGCTACGCTTTCCTCAAACGGCTAATACTTCTAACGTTTTTATTTTCAATAGAAAACCGCGACAAACCGCTAAGACGCATCTCATCCCCTAGGCTTGGGTTAATAAATCTAGCCAGTACGAGGAGACAGGCAGCATGCAAAACTTCATTCCCAGGTTTTTTCTAAGTCTTTCGCTTGGCATCTTTACAACGATAGGCATCAGCGCTTGTCACAGAGTAGACCCCGACGCCGTTCCCGTAGCCGATAACTCCGGCCCCGACCCAGCCGACGTCAATATGTCCCCGGTGGGGGATACTCAGCCACAACCGGTTGCGGCTCCTGCTCCCACCCCTGCTCAGGGCCGGGTTCTTGCAGCCCGCGCTCAGGCTCAGCCCGTTGAGGTCGCCCAACAATATCCTCAACAACCGCCTCCGTCTGATCAGGTTGCTCCGCCGCCACCTCCGGGTCAGGATCAGGCCTATCAGGACGCCCAGACTCTCGATCAGCTCGACGCTGAAGGCGAGCCCCAGCCCGCCGTATACGCCGACCAACCTCCTCCACCTCTCCCCGAGTACGACCAACCCGAGGCTCCAGGACCCAACTACATCTGGACCCCCGGCTACTGGTACTGGGCGCCCGCAGGTTACTACTGGATTCCCGGTGCCTGGTGTTTTCCGCCTTACTACGGCGCTCTCTGGACCCCCGGCTATTGGGGTTGGTACCACAACCGTTGGGGCTTCCACCGCGGCTATTGGGACACTCACATCGGCTTCTACGGAGGCATCAACTACGGCTTCGGTTATACCGGCTTCGGTTACCACGGCGGATACTGGAACGGAAATACCTTCTACTACAACCGGTCCGTCAATCGAGTGAACGTCAACATCACCCACGTCTATAACCGCACCGTCATCGTCAATAACAACACTCGCGTAGCCTACAACGGAGGCCGTGGTGGTATTTCGGCTCGCCCGCAACCAACTGAAATCGCAACCTTCCGCAGTCAGCGCACGCCGGCCATGACCACCCAGATCCAGCATCAGCGTGCGGCAGCCGAAAACCGTCAGCAGTTCTACAACGTCAATCGCGGCCATCCTGCGATGGTCGCCGCTCCCCGTCCAATTGCCGCGCAGCCAGGCATCGGCAGGCCCGAGTTCAACCGCCCTGGCCAACCCGAAGTTCGTCCCGCCCAACCAGAAAACAGACCCAGCCAGCCAAACAATCGCCCGCAAATTCAGCCTGCGCGACCCAGCCAGCCAGAAGCCGGCCGACCCGAAGTAAGACCGGCCCAGCCTGAGGTCCGTCCCAACCAGCCTGGCACTCGCCCGGGAGAGTTCAACCGGCCCAGCCAACCGGAAACGAAACCAAATCAGCCTCAACCCAGGCCTGTCCAACCTGAGACCAGACCTAACCAACCTCAGGTGCGGCCAATGCCTGAAAACCGGCCCGTCCAACCTCAGCCTCGTCCGGAGCAACCCCATCCGCAACCACAACCGCAGGTCCGTCCGGTTCAGCCCACCGAGCCCCGCCCACAGCCAACTCCGCAACCACGGCCCCAACCGCAGCCGGAGATGAGGCCTGTACAGCCTCAGCCTCAACCCCGGCCAACGCCTCAACTCGAGTCCAGGCCGACACCCGAACCACAATACCGGCCAGCCACTCCGCCTCAGTCCCAACCGCAATCAAGACCCTCTCCACAACCCCAGCCCAGACCAGCACCCCAACAGCAGTCCAAGCCTGAGCCGCACGAGTCTCCGCATCAACCTAAATAAACCCACGCCCCATCAATTAAGAGACCCGCCATGTGCGGGTCTTTTCTTATCATCCCAACATGGTTAGCTTTGCGAAATGGGCTCCTCAAGCCAAGTATGTCCACATCCATCGCAGAGCCACTGGTTCACCGGATCGACCGACTCCAACACAATCTCCTCTCCTCCGCACGCCGGACAACGCGGCGCCTCGTACTCGGCTGGAGCTTTACTGATTTCCGTCGTGAGAGTCTCGCTCGAAGGCGCCGACAAAATCTCAGCAGCCCGCGCCGCATCCTTCGGCTTCACCACAACCTGCGGCCCGCGGTTGCCAGACTTCGCCTTGTTCGACGAGACAACAATCGCCTCGATTCCCTGTCCGGTCAGCGCATAATATGCGGCCGACGCCTCCCGTTCACTCTCAAAATCAAAGATGCACTCCGCCGAAGCCAATTCCGCATAACTCCGCATGTCAGCCAGATCGTTCTCAGCCAGAACTCGCGCCTCTCTCGGGTTTTCGGCTGGCTTTATCTTGAGTCCTCGCCTCGCCAGCTCTCCCTTCAAAACTTCTTGTGCAGTGTCAGTCAAATCGCCAATATTACGCCCAAGCTGGACCAATTCCTCATCGCTATAGCTGCCGTACAAAGCGACCAACTCCTGATACGCTGCCGCATCGCCAATCATGCTCTCTCCAGTTTTCCGAGGCTACTGCCGGATCGCAGTCTCCGATTGATTCAACTTCTTTGAAACATCCCCCGGCGTCGGCAACTGCGACCTATCCCAACCTCCGCCCAGCGACTCAATCAGCAGGACCGAAGCCGTCATCTCCTGCACATGCAGGTTCGCCAACGTCTGCTGATTGCCCAGAAGCGTAGTCTGTGCCGTAACCACATTCAGATAAGGGTCAAGCCCGGTCTGGTAACGATATTCCTCCAGCTGCAAGACCTCCTGCGACGACTTCACCGCCTGCTCCTGTTTCAGCATCTGTTGAGAAAGGATACGGACTGACGACAGCGCGTCCTCCACCTGCTGAAACCCGGTCAGTACCGTTTGCCGGTAGCTGGCCATGTCCGCGTTATAGGTTGTAATGAATTGGTTCACCGTCGCACGCCGTAGTCCACCATCGTAAATTGTCTCGCTCAGGCTAGGTCCAACCGACCAGAATCTGCTCGGCAAATCGAAGAAGTGGCTGAAGTTCGAGCTCTCATAACCATAACTTGCGCTCAAACTCAGCGACGGATAGTACGCTGCATAGGCGATGCCGATCTGAGCGTTCGCGGCGGCCATTCTCCGTTCTGCCGCTGCAATATCCGGCCTCCGTTCCAGGAGTGCCGAAGGCAGTCCCACCGGAACCGCGGGCGGGTTTGTCAGCAGTGGCTTCACCGGAATTGAGAACTGCGATGCATTTACCCCCACCAGCACCGCAATCGCATGTTCGAACTGCGCCCTTGCCACCCCAAGATTAGCCGCTTGCGACTGGACATTCGCCAGCGTCGCCTCAGCCTCAGCAACGGAGATTCTCATATCAACTCCGGTCTCATACCGAGCACGCGTCAACTCCAGCGCCTTCTTGTCGGCCTCCACTGTCTCATCCAGCAACTTCTGCAGCGCATCCTGTCCACGAATCTCAAAGAAAAACTCCGCCAGGCTTGCCTGTTCGGTCAGTTTCTCGTTCTCAAGATCCGCCGCGCTCAGCTGGGCGTTGTACTGCTGCTCGTGAATCGTGCTGCGAACCTTTCCCCATAGATCGGGCTCCCACGATACGTCAAAAGGCAACGACCCCACCGAGGATACACGGCCAGGGTTGGCCGAAGGAGAGTTCGACAGGTTGGTTGACGTGCGTGCCGCCGAATACGATAGGGTAACTCCCACCGTCGGATAAAGCTGCGACCGCGCCTGCGCTATCAGCGTCCGCGCCTCCAGAAAATTCTCAAAGAACTGCCTGATGTTCTGGTTATCGATATTCAGCTTTTCTTCCAGCGCATTCAGTTCGGGATCGTTGTAGATCTCCCACCACTTGCCATGAAGCATCGCGTCCTGCGGCTGCGCTACCTTCCAGCCATCGGTGTCATGAAACTGCGTTGTCGATTCCTTATACTCAGCCGGCGGAGCAGTCGCCGTCGCAACCGGCACATGATACTTCGGTCCCACCATGCATCCCGTCAGCAGAAGCATCGTCATCGCGGAACCAGCAACCAACCTCAATCGAACATTGATCATAAAATTAGACATCCGTAGTTTAGTCTCCACCGGCGGCTACTGAGTCGACGGGATGAAATGTATCGCGCTCTTTGCCCATCACGCGAAGCCGTAGGCGATCGAGCGCAAGGTAAACAACCGGGGTCGTATAAAGCGTGAGCATCTGGCTCACAATCAGCCCCCCAACAATCGTGATGCCCAGCGGCCGCCGCAACTCCGAGCCCGTACCGTGTCCAAAGGCCAGCGGCAACGCGCCAAACAGCGCCGCCATCGTCGTCATCATGATCGGCCGGAATCGCAGCATGCAAGCCTCGAAGATCGCCGCCTCCGTCTCCATGCCGCCTTCCCGTTCGGCTTGCAGCGCGAAGTCGATCATCATAATCGCGTTCTTTTTTACAATGCCGATCAGCAGCACAATCCCGATAATCGAAATCACGTTCAAATCTTCCTTGAACAGCATTAGCGCCATCATCGCGCCGACGCTCGCTGAAGGCAGTGTCGAGAGAATCGTAATCGGGTGTACCAAACTCTCATATAAGACGCCGAGAACGATAAAGACGGCAAGAATCGCCGTCACCACCAGCAACGGCTCCGTCCCCAGCGACTGTTGATACGCCAGCAACGTCCCCGCAAAGACCCCGTGCACCGTCGAAGGCGTTCCGATTTCCTGTTGCATCTTTGCAATCTCAAGCGTTGCGTCACTCAGCGACACCCCAGGCGCCAGATTGAACGACACCGTCACCGACGGAAACAACCCCGTATGGTTCAGCGCAAGCGGTGTGGTGTTGGTTCTGTTGCTCGCAATCGTGGCCAGCGGCACATTCCCGGACGCCGTTGCACTGCTCGTGCCAGTCGGATGGAAATAGATATTCTTCAATCCTTCCGGACTTTGCCAGTATTCGGGAGCCACCTCAAGCACCACGTAGTACTGGTTCAACTGCGTGTAAATAATCGACACTTCAGACTGGCCGAACGCGCTATACAGTCCCTGATCGAGCGACTGCGCCGTCTGCCCCAGCCTCGCCGCAGCTACGCGATCGTAGTGCAGCAACTCATCCAGTCCGCCGTTTTGCTGGTCCGAGCTAACATCCTGAAACCCCGGCAGAGTCATCATCTTGGTCAGCAGCTTTGGGCCCCACGTCGCGAGATCCGCAAGGGTGTCCGCTTGAATGGTGTATTGATACAGCGCATTGCTTCCGCGCCCACCGATCCGAAGATCCTGCGATGCCTGCAGAAACGACGCCGCCCCCGTAATCCTGTTTAGCTTCGGGCGTAAGCGATTGATCACATCCGAAGCACTGACATTATCCCGTTCGGCTAGTGGCTTGAGCGCAACAAACATGTTCGCCGTATTCGACGCACCGCCGCCTCCGGTAAACGTGGACGCATTCTGCACCGCGGGATCGCTCTTAATGATTCGCAAAATATCCTGAATGGCTTTATTCATCGAATAAAAGGATGCATCCTGAGGTCCGCGCACCGCACCACCCAAGGAACCTGTATCCTGCAGCGGGAAAAATCCCTTCGGAATCTTGATGGCGATCGCGACATTCAGCGCAATCGTCAGCGCCAGCACCACCAGAATCAGAACCGGATTATCCAGTGCCCAGTGCAGGCTCCGCCGGTAAAGCGAAAGTATCCAATCGAATCCCCTGTCGAAGGCCTTGTACAGCCACCCATGCTTCTCTGCGTGCGGATTCTTCAGAATGTAGGCGCACATCATCGGCGTCGTCGACAGCGAGATCACCATCGACACCAGAATCGCCGTCGAAAGCGTCACCGCAAACTCACGGAACAGTCTTCCCACAATGCCACCCATCAGCAGCAGTGGAATAAATACCGCAATCAGCGACATGCTGATCGTAAACACCGTAAACCCAATCTCCTTGGCCCCCTTCAGCGCCGCAGAGAAAGGTTCCATGCCATCTTCGATATGACGGGTAACGTTCTCCATCACCACAATCGCGTCGTCTACAACAAATCCTGTTGAAATCGTCAGCGCCATCAGCGACAGATTGTCCAGGCTGTATCCGCATAGATACATCACCGCAAACGTGCCAATCAGCGACACAGGAACTGCAACTGCAGGTATCAGCGTTGCACGCGGGCTGCGCAAAAAAACGAAGACGACAATGATTACCAGAATGATGGAAAGCGTGAGTGTGGTCTCAACGTTTTTCACCGACGCCCGAATCGTAGTCGTCCGATCCAGAACGATGGTCGTATTGATACCTTTGGGGATCGATGCCTCCACCGAAGGCATCGCCGCGCGAATTCGGTCCACCGTATCGATAATGTTCGCGCCCGGCTGACGAAATACAATCAACTGGATTGCGCGAACACCATTCAGATATCCTGCCGCGCGTATGTTCTGCGTCGAATCCACAACATCCGCAACATCCGACAATCGAACCGCCGAGCCTTTGTTGTACCCAACAATGATCGGCTTGTAATCCTCTGCGTGCGAAATCTGATCATTCGCCGTAATGTCCGCCGAGATATCTCCGTTCGTAATCTGTCCTTTCGCCAGATTCGAATTCTGCAGACTCAACGTTGCCTGCAGATTCTGCATCGTCAAACCAAGCGACGCAAGCTTCGTCGGATTGACCTCCACCCGCACCGAAGGCAGCGCGCCGCCGCCAGCATTCACCTGTCCTACACCTTGGATCTGCGAGATCCGCTGCTGAATAACCGTCGACGCTTCGTCATACAGCTTATCCGGCCCGTACTTATCCGAAGTAAGCCCGATAATCATGATCGGCGCATCTGCCGGATTCACCTTCCGGTATGTCGGATTGCCCGGCAGATTCGCTGGAAGATACGTCCTGGCCGCATTGATCGCCGCCTGCACGTCCCGCGCTGCGCCATCGATATTCCTGCTCAGATCAAACTGAATCGTAATCGAGGTTGTACCCAGGCTGCTCGACGAAGTCATCTCCGTAACGCCTGCAATATGGCCGAGTTGCCGCTCCAGCGGCGTAGCCACCGAAGATGCCATAATCTCCGCGCTCCCGCCAGGCAAGCCAGCATTCACCGAGATCGTCGGAAAATCCACCTGCGGCAGCGGCGAAACCGGAAGCACCGTAAACGCGATAGCCCCCGCAATCGCAATCGCCACCGTCAGCAGCGTAGTCGCTACCGGCCGGCGGATAAATGGCGCAGAGAGATTCATGATGCGGTCGCGGCCTCGGTTTCCCTTTCATGTTTCTTCTTCGAGAAGCGCCTCGCTATATTGTCGAAGAAGATATAGATCACAGGCGTCGTGTACAGCGTAAGGATCTGGCTCAACAGCAAACCGCCGACCATCGCAATACCCAGCGGCCTCCTCAACTCCGATCCAATGCCCTGGCCAACCGCCAGTGGAATTCCCCCCAGCAGCGCTGCCATGGTCGTCATCATGATCGGGCGGAACCGCAACAGGCAAGCCTGATAGATCGCCTCCGTCGCATCCAGCCCCTGATGCCGCTCCGCATCCAGCGCAAAGTCGACCATCATAATGCCGTTCTTCTTCACAATGCCTATCAGCAGCACCAAGCCAATGATTGCCACGACGCTCAGGTCCTGATGAAACAGAATCAACGAAAGAAATGCGCCCACACCCGCCGACGGCAGCGTCGAAAGAATCGTGATCGGATGAATGAAGCTCTCGTACAGCACGCCAAGTACGATATACACCGTCACCAGAGCCGCAAGAATCAGCAACGGCATATTCGACAGCGAATTTCGGAACGAAGCCGCCGTGCCCTGAAAGTCCGCCTGCAGACTCGCCGGCATATGCATGTCCTGCTGAATCTTCGTAATGTCGGAGATGGCTCCCCCAAGTGCTGCATTCGGCGCAAGATTGAAAGACACCGTAATCGCCGGAAACTGTCCCTGGTGCGTGATCGAAAGCGGTTGCGTTGTCATCTCGAAGTGTGAAAACGCGCTTAAAGGAACCGCGCCGTTCGTCATCGAGCTGGGTGTTCCCGCAGACCCCGCTCCTCCTGCGCTATTTGCCGTGCTTGATCGCAACGCATTTGCCGGTGGAGTAAAAGTATTCGCCGAGGGTGTGAACAGAGCCGAACCCGTAAGCGCATTCGTACCAGCCGAGCTCGAGCCATTGCTTGAAGAGGTGGCAGGCGCTCCGCTTGTTCCCGTTGCCGAGCCAGCCCGTATATACAGATGATCCAGCTTGTTCGGATCAAGCTGGAACTGCGGCTCCGCCTCCAGAATTACGTGGTACTGATTCAGCTGCGTATACATCGTATTGATCTGCCGCTGGCCAAACGCGTCATAGAGCGTCTGGTCGATCGTCGTGGGCGCCACTCCAAGCCGCGAGGCTGTAGCCCGATCGATAATCAGGGATACCGCCAGACCGCCCATCTGTTGGTCCGTCGCAACGTCTTCTAGTCCAGGCAGATCTTTCAGCTTAGTCACGAACCGGCTGGTCCACTCATTGAGCTCATTCGGGTCCGGATCCTCCAGCGTGTACTGGTACTGTGTTCGGCTCACGCGATCATCCACCGTGATGTTCTGCACCGGCTGCATGAAAACCTGGATATCCTGCACGTCCTTCAACTTCGATTGCAGCCTCCGAACCACGTCCGACGCGCTCAGATCGCGCTCATCGAGCGGCTTCAGATTGATCGACATTCGTCCGCTGTTCAGCGTGGTGTTTGTGCCATCCGCGCCGATGAAAGAGGACAGGTTCAGGACTGCTGGATCCTGCAAGATGATCTTTGCGACCTCCTTCTGCTTCTCCGCCATCGACTTCGATCCGATCGTCTGCGTCGCCTGCGTAATGCCCTGGATCACGCCCGTATCCTGCACCGGAAAGAACCCCTTCGGAATAATGATGTACAGATAAACCGTCAGCATAAGCGTCGCCACAGCGATCAGAAGCGTCACCGTCTGATAGCGCAGCACCACCTTCAGCGTTCTCCCGTAAAACGCAATCATGCCGTCGAAGACGCGCTCCGAGGCCCGATAGAAACGTCCCTGCTGTTCATGGGGATTATGCTTCAGAATTCGGGCTGCCATCATAGGCGTCAGCGTCAGCGAAACCACAGCCGAAACAACGATGGTCACCGCCAGCGTAACTGCGAACTCGCGAAACAGCCGTCCCACCACATCGCCCATGAACAACAGAGGAATCAGCACGGCAATCAGCGAGACAGTCAGGGACAGAATCGTGAACCCAATCTGCTCCGCGCCCTTCAACGCCGCCTGCAACGGAGCCTCGCCTTCTTCGAGATACCGCGAAATATTCTCCACCATCACGATCGCGTCATCGACGACAAACCCTGTCGAAATCGTCAGCGCCATCAACGACAGATTGTCCAGACTGTAACCAAGCAGATACATCGCCGCGAACGTTCCGATCAGCGATAGCGGAACCGCCACGCTCGGAATGATCGTCGCGTAGAGATTGCGCAGGAACAGGAAGATGACCATCACCACCAGGCCAACCGTCAGCATCAGCTCGAACTCGACGTCATCCACCGACGCCTGAATTGGAGTCGTCAGGTCGGTAAGTGTCGTGACTTCGATTCCATTGGGCAGATTCGCCTCAAGCTGCGGCAGCAACTGCTTGATGCTCTTCACCACGCTGATCGTGTTCCCGCCCGGTTGGCGCTGCACATTCAAAATCACCGCCGGCGTCTCGTTCATCCACGCGGCCTGCGTCGAGTTCTCAACCCCGTCCACAATCTTTGCAACGTCGGTCAGCATCACCGGCGATCCGTTGCGGTAAGCCACCACGACCTGCCGGTAGTCTTTGCTGGTTACCAGCTGATCGTTCGCGTCAATCTGATAGTCATTCCGCGGCCCATCAAAATTTCCCTTCGCCGCATTCACACTACTCTGTGTCACTGCAGTTCGCAGATCTTCAAGATTGATCCCATAGGACGACAGTGCCGTGGGATTCGCCTGAATACGCACCGCTGGCTTCTGTCCGCCGCTGATGCTCACCAGTCCCACGTCTTTCAGCTGCGAGATCTTCGGTGCCAACCGCGTGTCCACCAGGTCTTCCACCTGCGACAGCGGTATCTGGTTCGAAGTAATCGCCAGAGTCAGCACTGGAGCATCCGCCGGATTCGTCTTGCTGTAAATCGGCGGCGCCGGCAGATTGGCAGGAAGAAAACTCGACGCGGCGTTAATCGCCGACTGGACCTCTTCTTCCGCCACATCGAGGTTCAGGCTCAGATTAAACTGCAGCACCACCACCGAGGTTCCGCCGGAGCTCGACGAGGTCATCTGGCTCAATCCCTGCAGTTGACCAAACTGCCGCTCCAGCGGCGCGGTCACCGTCGTCGCCACCACCTGAGGGCTTGCCCCGGGGTAGAACGTCAATACCTGAATCGTCGGATAGTCGACCTCAGGCAGCGCCGAGACCGGCAGCTGTGTATAGCTCACGATCCCGACCAGCAGAATGGCCGCCATCAACAACGATGTCGCCACAGGGCGCAGAATAAACGGACGTGAAGGACTCAAGGAGCATTACTCCCCGTTGTGTTGCTTGCAGACAAAGGCGTCTTTGAAACTACGATCTTCGCCTTGTCCTGCAATCTATCGAAGCTGCTATCGGCAAGCACATCTCCCGGATTAATTCCCGTCACCGACGTGTTAAGACCTTCGGTTACGCCCGTCTTGACAGTCTTCATGTGCGCCGTATCGTCCGTGATCACATAAACGAACGCCACATTGCCGTTATGCTGAATCGCCGATGCGGGAACAATCGTCGCTCCCTGCAACGTGTTGACCAGCAGCCGCGTATTCACGAATTCATTCGGAAACAACATCCCATCTTTGTTGTCGAACAACGCACGTGCCTTCACCGTTCCAGTCGTCGTATCAATCTGGTTGTCGAGTGTCAACAGAGTCCCGCTGGCAACCTTCTTAATGCAGCCCGATCGTATGCGTCGACAGGAAGCTTCGCTTTTTGCCGCAGCCTCGGCTGCACCTGGGCCAGATTGTCCTCAGGAATCGTGAAGATAGCCGTAATCGGCTGAATCTGTGTGACGACTGCAAGTGCCGTCGACCCCGAAGCTTGAACAACATTGCCCGGATCCACCAGCCGCAATCCCACCTTGCCCGAGATTGGCGCCGTAATGTGGCAGTATCCAAGCTGTACCTGCGCCGCCTGCACCGTCCCCTGGTCGTTCTTCACAGTGCCCTGATCCTGCAGCACAAGCTTCTCCTGATCGTCCAGCGTCTGCTTCGGAATCGCATTCCGTGCCCATGCCTCGCGGAACCGGTCGCGATCCATAATCGCCTGCGCGAGCATCGCCTGATCCCGCTCCAGGACACCCTCCGCCTGCATCAGCGTCGCCTGGAACGGTCGCGGATCGATGTCGATCAAGGACTCTCCTTTGCGAACCATCTGCCCTTCGGTAAAGTGCACAGCGATCACCGGTCCGGTCACCTGACTTGTAATCGTTGCGGTATACACGGGAGTCACGGTTCCGATCGCCTCCAAATAAACCCCAATGTTGCCTTTCGTCGCGGTGGCGGTCGTTAGCGTTACCGGACCTCCGCCCGCGCCACGCCGTCCGCCGCCTGCGCCAGCCGCGTTTTTCGTCGTCGTATCGTGATGTTGTAAGACTAGCCAGAATCCCACTGCAAAGATCAGCAGCAGGGCAATCCACACAATCACCCGTATGACCTTGCTTCCGGATGATTTTGGAGAAGGACCCGGAAGTTGGTGATCGGGCCCAATTGAAGGGTGTTCCTTAGAATCGGTTGGCAAACACGTCTCCCTTTTGCCACATCAAAATTTGGACTTTGGTTTCGCAACTCGTCCGCTACTTTATGACGCACGAGCAGGTACTTAAAGACGCAGCTCCGCACTCTAACCTGTGAAAATTCAGCAACGTAAATCTTCCCGCGATCATGTGTGGCGCATGATCGTCGGCAAGGCCCTGGCTTGTTGAGGTACATCCTCAACAATAACCCAAGTCGCCTCTCTCATCGAATCAGCTCTCTACAATTGAGGCCGCAACCCATTGCATGGTATGATTAAACCATCAGCAGGCTACCCTCACCCGGTAGAGGTCGCGAATTCGAATCTCCTCGCACCTGATCTAATCCCCGGCAGCGTTTACACCACGCTCGACCCCGGGAATCCTCTGCGACTCAGGATCGGAGTAAGTCATGGCACACAAATGTGGTCTCTGCGGCAAAGGCCCGCAGTTCGGAAACAATATCTCGCACGCGCACAACACCACCCGCCGACGCTGGAACGTCAACCTCCAGTCCGTCAAGGCTAAGGTCGACGGCGGCAGCAAGCGTATCCGCGTCTGCACCAGCTGCATCAAGACCGGAAAAATCGTCAAAGGCTAACCACCAGCCTCCAAAACATTCTTAAGCAAATCGCCCCAGCCGCATCCTCCGCCGGCTGGGGCTTTTCCTGCTTACCGATTCAGTTCATTTTTGGACGGAGTTTGGTACTCTCAGCCAAATTATTTCCCCTTCTCAAATCCCAGCGAAGCGCTATTGATGCAATACCGCAAACCGGTAGGCGTCGGCCCATCCGGAAAAACATGCCCAAGATGAGCGCCGCAAGTCGCGCACTTCACCTCAATCCGCTGCATCCCGTGCGAGTTGTCTTCTACTGCTTCAATCGCATCCGCAGAAACCGGATTCCAGAAGCTCGGCCATCCACTCCCGGAATCGAACTTCTTATCCGAGGTAAACAGCCCAGCATTGCACGACCCGCAGTGATAAATCCCATCCTCATGGTTGTTCACCAGAGCTCCGGTAAACGCCCTCTCGGTCCCACCCTCACGCATCACATGAAACTGCTCCGGAGTCAGCAGTCCCCGCCACTCTGCCTCTGTCTTATGAACCTTCTTCGCCTGTGTCGTCTCAGCCATAGCCCGAATCTCCTCTCCAAATGTCCTTTGTTTATTAGATGTCGGATCGGCGGTTATGCTTCATACCCAGACGCCAACGATCAAGCCGGGTCTTTCGCAATCACCTCAATCTCAACCAGCGCATCCTTCGGCAATCCGGCCACAGCCACGGTCGACCTCGCTGGGGGCACCACTCCCTCCGGAGCCAGGTACCTCGCATAAACCTCGTTCATCGCGGCAAAGTCGCCCATCGACTTCAGAAACACGGTCGTCTTTACCACATGGCTCAGATCCAGCCCAGCCTTCGCCAGGACAGCCTTCACGTTCTCTAAAGCCCTGGTCGTCTGCTCCGCAACGCCACCCGAAACGAGCTGTCCCGTAGCAGGATCAAGTGCTACCTGCCCCGAAGCAAACAACATATCCCCAATCCGCACCGCCTGACTGTACGGCCCAATCGCAGCAGGAGCCTCTTTCGTTGAAATTGCAGTCTTACCCTGATTGTTCATAGAACCCAAGTCTATCTCAATCAAAAAAACTGCCAGAAATCCCAGTTACCTCCTAGTCTGTCTCTCGGTAGCATCTTCCATGCGTCTCTGCCGGTCGATTGCCGTCGTCACTTTGTTCACCGTGATTCTCACTCCCCCGGTTCTGGCGGCGGACAAGCTCAAAGGCTTCTACTCCGGCAGCGGAGGAGTCTCTGCCGAAGTCCATCGCGTTGTTCTCATCGAGTTTGCTGCCGACGGCACAGCCATCCTTCAGCAGAAGTGGCACGAAAAGGACCCCCAAACCTGGTACGCCCTCTGGAAGAAGGAGGGCAAGACCGTCACCCTGACCTACCAACCCGCTAAGAACGCTCCAACACCAGCCCCGCCACTTCCTACTGCGCTCGTCTTCACCTTCAAGCACGGCACCCTGACTCCCACCGACTGGGACGCGGCCACACTGGGCGTTCTTGGTCCGCCAAAGCTCACTCCCTTCGACGGAAACAACCCCCAGGCCCCAAGCGTCTCAACCTGCCAGGGCTTCAACACCCTCGACCCCAGAAGAGACTGCGTCACCTGGGGTTCCAACCGATGATATTCATCCCATCGAAAATTCGTTCAGTCGCGGTAAATCGCCGAAATTGAAGCCCTCACCCAGCATCCTGAAGGCATCCAGCGTGTTCTTGATGCCTTCAAAAACAATGGCATGGCCTCCGACGTCGGCACATGGGCACGGGTCAGGGGCCGCCACCGCAAACCCGAAGAGAGTCTGGGATTACATCAAGAAAGTCGACCCTACGCCGACCTGAAGGACGAGATCGGCACCGACCTCCAGCTTCCCATTCTCACATCAAGACGGCGTCTAAAAATGCATGATCGGGACAGCAGGAACGCACGGATGCCCTCCGTCGCGGATTTTTGCGATGGATGGATGGGACGAAGCCCGTCAACCGCTACGAAGCCGTCGTTGTAAATCTTTGATTTTTTAAACTCGCCCTGTTTTACCCCACATCCATCTTTGGCGTAAAAATCCCTCGAAACGCCGGCCAGTACGCCCAGATCAAAAACAACTCCAACAACGCACAAACCAGGCCCGGCGTGTATCCCGTAGGCGCCAATGTAATGTGAAACAACACGATGTTCACCAGAATCGGTCCTAGAATCACCAACGCCACGGGAACATACCGTCCCACAATCAGCAGCAAGCCGGCAATCACATACAGCACGCCGTGAAACAGCAGCCACCCGTGTGAATACATGATCGTAAACAGCACCCCTGCATCGCCCGGAGGCGGTGGGGTCGGAATGAAGTGAAAGAAATCGTTAAGCCCAAAGATGAGGAACGGAATTCCCAGCAGAATTCGGGCGATCACAACAGCGATCTTCATATCCAGTTAACTCCTCGCAAAAGAAATTAGAAACCGGCGAAGCTTGCGTCTGAAAGAGCGATTCGATAGCGTCGAGTATATGCCGAATAGCAACAACGCAGGCGTAGTGTTGTCCCTTGAAGGAAAAGTAGCTCTTATCACCGGAGGCTCCCGAGGAATCGGAAGAGCCACGGTCCGCCTCTTCCGTCAGGCTGGCGCAAGGGTCGCTTTCAGCTACCGCAGCGCCACCAAACAGGCCGAATCCCTCGTAGCAGAATGCGGAGGCTCCGAGTTCTGCCAAGCGATCCAGCAGCCGCTCTTCACTCCGGAAGACGGTCAGGCCCTCGTCGACGCAACCATCGCGGCCTTCGGACGCCTCGATTGCGCCGTTCTCAACCACGGTATCTGGCCGGCACACGATCAGCCCATCGCCACCATGACCAACAACCAATGGCGGGAAACGATCGCTACCAACCTCGACAGCGTCTTCGGCGTCGTTCGCGCCGCAATAGCTCAAATGCAATCACAAACCGCAACTGGCAACACCAAAGGCCACATCGTGCTCGTCAGCTCGACCGCCGGCCAGCGCGGTGAGGCCTTCCATGCCGACTACGCCGCCTCCAAGGGCGCTCTCATCAGTCTCACCAAAAGCCTCTCTTCGGAGCTCATCTCGCAGGGAATCTACATCAACTGTGTCGCTCCCGGCTGGGTCGCCACGGAGATGTCGGTAGATGTCCTTAGCAACCCCGAAACGTCCAAGAAACTGCTGTCTCTGATCCCGCTCGGCCGTCCCGCTCACGTCGACGAGATCGCCGCACCGATCCTCTTTCTATGTACATCCCTCGCTGGCTTCATCTCCGGTGAGATCTTCAACGTCAATGGCGGAGCTGTCCTCGTCGGATAACGGAGTCGCAATGAAGGAACTCGTCCTCGCGATCGCATTTACGATCACCGCAACCCCACAGCTCCACGCTCAGGCTCGTGACATTCCGAGCGCTGCCCCTAAACGTGTTGATGGAGAAACATCAGATCAGCGCGGCCGCAAACTTCTCGACCAGATGCTCGACGCTCTCGGCGGCGACACATGGCTCGACCGCCACAACGTGCGCGAACTCGGCCACGTCGCTCGTTTCTTCCAGGGCGCGCCCACCGGTATCGTTACTGACTTCACCACTATCCGTCAGTTCGCCAGCGCCAGCGGGGACCGCCCAGACGCCCAGCGCATCGGCTTCATAACAGACAAAAGCATGATCCTCCCCGGCAAAAAAATCGACGTCGTCCAGATCTGGTTGAACAACAGCGGCCACGAAGTCACCTACAAAGGGAACTCCGCCCTTCCCAAAGAGCAGGTCGAAGACTACTATCGCCGCCAGGCGCACTCCATCGATTCCATCTTCCGCGTCTGGCTCAAAGCTCCCGGCGTCATGGTCGTCGACGAAGGCAGCAGAATGGTTGAGCGCCGCATCACCGAGCGTGTCTCCATCTTGAGTGCAGACAACGACGCCGTCGTCATCGACATCGACGCCGACTCCCACCTCCCTCGTCGCCGCACCTTTGAAACGCGCAACCCACAATTCAAAGACATCGACGAAGACGCCGAAGAGTACGACGACTACCACACCATCCAGGGCCTTCCAACCGCCCTCACCATCACCCGTTACCACAATGGGGACATGGCCAGCCAGACCTTCTTCTCCAAAGTCGAATACAACATCGATCTCCCACCCGATACCTTCAACCCCGACGTCCTCCTTAAGAAGAAATAGTCAATCTGAAATTCAAAGCATTTGCTTCTAGATAGGCCAAGGCTTTAGCCTTGGCATCTCAACCCGCAACCAAGCGGGTGTTAGAGCCAGCAAAAAAGTCCGCCCTGCTTAAGGTGGCTTCAGCCTTGCCAGAAGTACTTTGTTCGCAGCGCCGCTTTTAGCCGCTGAAGATACGCTTTTATTTCCCCGAGGCCTCAACACCCTTGGCACAAAAAATTTATACGGCCCCGAAGAAACGCCACATCTATTGATTCAAGGAGCCACACCACAATGAAGTTCGATAACATTCTGGGCACAATCGGCAACACTCCCATCGTCCGCATCAACCACCTCGCTCCCGAAGGCATCAACCTCTACGTTAAAATCGAAGCCTTCAACCCACTCGGCTCCGTCAAAGACCGCCTCGCACTCGGTGTCATCGAAGACGCAGAGAAAAAAGGCACACTCAAGCCCGGCCAGACCGTCGTCGAAGCCACCAGCGGCAACACCGGCATCGGCCTTGCGATGGTCTGCGCCGCCAAGGGCTACCCCCTCGTCGTCACCATGGCCGAAACCTTCTCCATCGAGCGCCGCAAACTCATGCGCTTCCTCGGCGCAAAGGTCGTCATCACCCCCGGCCCTGCCCGGGGCACCGGCATGGTCAAAAAAGCCGAAGAGCTAGCCGAAAAAAACGGATGGTTCCTCACCCGCCAGTTTACCAACGAGGCCAACGCCGACTTCCACTCCCGCACCACCGCGCAGGAGATCCTCCGCGACTTTGAAGGCTCCTCGCTCGACTACTGGGTCACCGGCTTCGGCACCGGAGGCACCCTCAAAGGCGTCGCCCGCGTCCTCGCCGACAAACGCCCCGATACCAAAATCATCCTCTGTGAACCCGATGCCGCACCCATGGTCTCAAGCGGCCTCCCACAACCGAACAACCCCGACCACACCCCCTCCGCGAGCCATCCCTCCTGGACCCCACACCCCCAGCAAGGCTGGAGTCCCGACTTCATCCCCAAGCTAGCCCAGGACGCCATCGATACCTACCACATTCACCAGATCCTCCGCATCACCAACCCAGAAGCCATGACTAACAGCCAGGCTCTTGCCAAAAAAGAAGGCATCTTCGTCGGCATCAGCTCCGGAGCCACCTTCGCCGGAGCCCTCAAGATTGCCGCCGAAGCCCCCAAAGGCTCCACCATCCTGGCCATGCTCCCCGACACCGGCGAACGCTACCTCAGCACACCGCTCTTCGCCGAAGTCCCCGTCGACATGACCCCCGAAGAGCTAGCCCTCTCCCAATCCACCCCCAGCGCCCAACTCCCCCCACCCGCCGCATAGCCATCGCCTTGTCGTTGCGGTTGCAGTTGCTTTTCTTGCTTGTCATCTCCGAAGGGGACCTGCTGTTGCTCTTGCTGCTGCCTGTCCTTTTTGCTTGTTATTCCGTAGCGCAGCGGAGGAATCTGCCGTTAAAGCCCGGGGTCGGAACGCATCTGCCTCCGACCCGAATCGCTTGCCTCAAGGAACCACCATGAAAACCAATACCTCACTCATCACCCTCCTTCTCCTGCTCACCACCACCGCCTGCAAAAAATCCCCCACCATCGACCCACCAATCGATCTCCATCTCCAAAGCCCTTCCTTCCATCAGGGCGACACCATCTCCAGGCAATTCACCTGCGACGGCCCCAACATCTCCCCCGCGCTCTCCTGGTCCGCACCCCCCGCCCACACCCAAAGTCTCGCCGTCATCCTCAGCGACCCCGATGCCCCAAGTGGCACCTTCACTCACTGGGTCCTCTATAACCTCCCACCGCAAACCCACTCCTTCCGTGAGGCCATCCCCACCCAACCCCAACTACCGGACGGCTCCCAACAAGGCCAGAACGACAACGACTCCACCGGTTACTGGGGCCCCTGCCCACCCGCACGCCACCGCTACTTCTTCGTTGTCTTCGCACTCGACACCAGACTTACCTTGCCGTCAAACGCCGATTCAAAGCAGTTCTACAGCGCCTCAAGAGGTCACCTGGTCGGCGCCAGTCGGCTCATAGGCTTCTATCAGCGCTAAACGTCAGTGGTTTGTTCCCCGGAAGAATCTGCTCACGTCGCGCTTCGCGGTAGTTCACAAACTCGCAACACTAATCCCCGCAATCTATACTCATCCATGCCATGACCGAGACCATCGCTCTCCTCACCCGCACCCCTGCGACTCTCAACGCACTCCTGCGCGACCTGCCCGGCTCCTGGACCCGACGCAATGAAGGAAACGACACGTGGAGCGTCTACGACATCATCGGCCACCTGGCACAAGCAGAGCGCAACGACTGGATGCCTCGCGTCCGCCACATCCTCGCACACGGCGACTCACAGCCATTCCCGCCCTTCAATCGCTTCACCCAGATGCAGGAACCGCAATCCAAATCCCTCGAGCAACTCCTCGACGAGTTCGGCTCTCTGCGAAGCGAGAGCCTCGCCTCCCTGCAAACGTTTAAACTGCAACCCCGCGATCTGGCCCGGCCGGGAAAGCATCCATCCCTCGGCGCAGTGACGCTCTCGCAACTCCTTGCCACATGGGCCGCTCACGACCTCACCCATCTGCACCAGATCTCCCGCGTCATGGCCCACCAATATCGCGACGCCGTAGGCCCATGGAGCGTCTACCTCGGCGTGCTGCAGTGCGACGGCCACAGCGCCCCCTAAGCGCGGACGTTTATACTCATCCATGCCATGAGCAACCTGACAACCGACACCTCCCCTGAATCCGCGCAGGCCTCAGCCACCCCACCCAAAACGATGGACATCCTCGAGATCATGTCCCTTCTGCCCCACCGCTACCCCTTCCTCCTCATCGATCGCGTCATCGAGATGGAGCCGCGCCACCGTATCGTCGCTCTCAAAAACGTCACCATCAACGAGCCTCACTTCACCGGCCACTTCCCCGACTACCCCATCATGCCCGGCGTCCTGATGGTCGAGGCCATCGCCCAGGCCGGCGGCGCACTCCTCCTCGCCGAGATTCCCGACCGCGAGTCCAAGCTCATGGTCTTCACCAGCATCGAAAACGCCCGCTTCCGCCGCCCCGTCACTCCCGGCGATCAGCTTCGCATCGAAGTTACCGTCCTCAACTGGCGGACTCGCGTCGTCAAGATGGGCGGCACCATCACCGTCGACGGCAAACTCGTCTGCGACGCCACCGTCATGTGCCAGATGGTCGACCGCGTCGCCAAAAAAGCTGAAGCAAAGGTCGAGACCGCAGAGTGAGCATCCACCCCACAGCCATCGTCGCCGAACGCGCCCAGATTCCCGCAAGCTGCAAAGTCGGTCCCTGGTGCATCATCGGCCCCAATGTCATCCTGGGCGAGAACTGTGAACTCACCTCCAACGTCGTGCTCGACGGCCACCTCACCATGGGTCGCAACAACCGCGTCTTCTCCTTCGCCTGCCTCGGCATCGCCCCGCAGGACCTCAAATACGCAGGCGAACCCACCGCACTCATCATCGGCGACGACAACTCCATCCGCGAATACGTCACCATCTCCCGCGGCACCACTGGCGGCGGGGGCACCACCCGCATCGGCAATGGCTGCCTCATCATGGCCTACACCCACATCGGCCATGACTCCGTCATCGGCAACGGCTGTATCCTCGCCAACGCCGCCACGCTCGCCGGCCACGTCATAGTCGAAGACTACGCCACCGTCGGAGCGCTCTGCCCCGTCCATCAGTTCTGCACCATCGGCAAGTACAGCTACATTGGCGGAGGCACCACCATTACTCAGAACGTCCTTCCCTTTTCCCTCACCAGCATCGAACGCAATAACCATGCCTACGGCCTCAATAAAGTTGGCCTCGAGCGCAAGGGCTTCACCCCCGACCAACTCAAGCAACTCCGCGCCGCCTATCGCCTTCTGCAAGCTTCCAAGCTCAACACCACCGAGGCCCTCGCCGCGATCCGCGAAAAAATCGCCTCCGGCGAATTCGGCGAACACGTCACCTACCTCGCCGACTTCATCGCAAAAAGCGCCCGCGGCGTCATCAAGTAACGCATCGCCCTGCGATAAAATCTCTAGTCATGCGCTCCGGTACTATCCCACTTATCCTGCTCGTCGGAATTTTTGCTGCATCAGCACAGACAGTAGTTAAACCTGCCTCCGAATCATGGCAGACTACTAACCCCGGATTCCGCGCTATTGGAATTACTTCGACCCCGTCGGCATTTTGGGTTTGTGGTCCAGGGGAGAGCATTGCTTCATCCGACGACGGTCTGCAATGGACCATGAAACACCATCTCGATGGAGGTGGTGCACTTCTTCTCGGTATCGGGTTCTCCTCTGATAAGTTCGGATACGCCTACGGAACCGGTGGCACGATTCTAGCGACCGAAGACGGCGGAGCAACATGGGGACACCACAAAGTCGGTGACGATACGATCATCGCAGCCTCGATGTCCGACTCGTCGCACGGATTGCTGCGCACAAAACCGTCCCTGCTATACCTGAACGGAAGCGATATGCCTCATCCGATTTCGGAGCCAGCGGACATCATAAAGCGGTTCCCTTACACACCTTCACTTGCAGCCTTGACCCCGCAGAAGATGGGAGTTGTCCTCTCCGAAGGACAGTACTCCGCAGCCGGATTCTTAACCACAGTCAACGGAGGAGAAACGTGGACGTTCTACGGTCCACCAAGCACTGGGATAAAGAGTTTTCTCAAGGTCGCAGGTAAGTATTGGACCACTGGACATGAGGTAGTTGGCAAGGATAAGCCAGGTGGGGGATACGGCGTCCCCATGGCGATGAGTTCCGAGGACGGCGTGCACTGGCAGCATACCGATCACGATATAAGGGCATGCCATTGGGAAAACTGCGGCCTTTGCACCTCTGCCGGGTGCTTGGCCTCCGGTACTCTGCTTATGAACTTTTTCGAACCTGACACCACGTACGCTTCGATCCCCAAAGGCAATTTGACCGCGAAATGGGCAGCGACAAAAGACTCCGTCTGTACTATCCACAACGGAGTCAGTTGCGCTAAGCTCCTTACCGCCTCAAACGTACAGGCGATACCGGAGGTCCCCCAACCGTTTGAGCAGTCCCTCCCTCCGCTCGGAACCAAAGCGTCAACGGGCAGCGGCCTGCAATGCATTTCATGCCCCTTGGAGTCTGTATACGTAGACGAAAAAATTCAAGGACGCTTTCCAATCCAGGCTTCTCTCCTCATCCGACCCGATGGAACTATAGAAACCGTTACGGTAGAGAAGGCACCTTCTGATTCTCTTCAACATAAAATCGAAGGGCAAATCAGCGAATGGCTCTTCGAACCCCCGACGAAAGACGGACAGCCAATCCGTGCATCGACGAAGCTCAACTTAAACGTGACTGCGGTCCACTCGAAATAACCCGCAAAATGAACGCAGGGATACACTGACGTCGACCGCATATGACTCCTTCGAAGCTACTCGCCACCACAACTATTCTCGTGGCTCTTCTTTCTGGCCCACACAACACAACCGCGCAAACCCCACCCCCCATTCGTGTTGCCATTGTCGGTCTCGTCCACGGTCACGTGCAGGGCTTCCTTCATGACCTGCCCTCCCATCGCGAGATCACCCTCGTAGGCATCTCCGAGCCCGACGCAGCTCTCCGCCAGCACTACATCGACCGCACGCATCTCCCAGCCAATCTCTTCTTCCCCACCGAAGCGGCCATGCTCCAGAGCACCCACCCACAGGCCATTCTCGTCTACACCTCCACCGCAGGACATCGAGCCGCGATCGAACAGGCCGCCCCACTCCACATCGCCGCCATGGTCGAAAAACCTCTCGCCACCACCGTCGAAGATGCCTTGGCAATTCAGCAACTCGCGCAAAAGTACAATATCGCCGTCCTCACCAACTATGAAACCACGTGGTACGCCTCCAACATCGCTGCCAACAATCTTCTTACCGACGGCAAGATCGGCGACCTGCGCAAAATCGTCGTTCACGACGGACACAACGGCCCCAAAGAGATCGGCGTCGGTCCTGAGTTCTTCACCTGGCTCACTGACCCAAAACAAAACGGCGGCGGCGCCCTCTTCGACTTTGGCTGTTATGGAGTCGACCTCGCCACATGGATCATGCATGGCGAGCTTCCACTCACCGTCTCCGCCGTCACTCTCCACCTCAAACCGCAGGTCTACCCCAACGTAGACGACGACAGCACCATCATCCTCACCTATCCGCACGCGCAGGCGATCATCCAGGGTTCATGGAACTGGCCCTTCTCGCGAAAGGACATGGAGCTATACGGCGCAACCGGCTACGTCGACACCCTCTATGAAGACAAAGCGCCCGGAGCAAAGCTTCGCATTCGTTTTCAAGGCGAACCCTCGGAGCACGTCGAAGACGCTCCCACCCTCGCTCCACCGCAAAACAACTCTCTCAACTATCTTGCTGCAGTCATTCGCGGCACTCTGAGGCCGCAGCAAGACCTCACCTCGCTCGACACGAACATCACCGTAGTTCGTATTCTTGATGCCGCCCGCCAATCAGCCAGGACCGGCCGCACCATCGTCCTTTCGCAATCATCATTAAGTGCAAACGCGCCAACCGGCACGATGAAATAAACCTCTAACCCTGCCGGCCCATCGCACAAAAAAAGCGGCTAGAGATAAAATGATTCGAAACGCGGTTATCCAAGCATTCGGAGACAATCTTCATGAAGCGAACTCTCATTTGTCTGATGGTATTCGTATCGTTTTTCGCCCAGGCGCAGCAGAATCGGTCGATGACGTTGAAAGAAGTTCTGTTGGAACAACTGCGTTCGACCCACAACAAGGCCGAGTGGTTTGTTCCGGCAAATACGGCAGTCGCAGGCCTGACTCCCGCACAGGCAAGTTGGACAGACAAGAGCGGCAACCATTCCGTGGGGCAGCTTGCAAATCATCTTGTCTTCTGGGATCGGCAAACTCTCACCAACTTCAAAGGCGAAAAACCAACTAAGTTCGATGGCAACAACGACGAAACATTCAACAACTTCGACGAGAAAAGCTGGAATAAAACCGTGGCAGATCTCGATGCGGTAATGACCGAGTGGGAGAAGGCCGTAGAAGCCGCCGACGATGCAAAGGTCTCCCTATGGGCTTCGCGAATTGCGCACGTGGGCACGCACAATGCCTACCACGTCGGACAAATCATCTACGTGCGAAAGTTGCAGGGAGTCTGGGATCCCGCAAAAGGGGTCAAATAATTTCTTCGCATCTTCAATCGTCAATTCGTCGACACGCTACCGGTCGGAGATCATTCAGCCTGAGGTGAAATGATTTCGAAGAGAGGCTTGTCGGTTTGCGGAGGGGTCTTGCTGGTTTCTCGCCTTGAGGGCGCGTGGCGCATAGGACCCCTCCCCCCACCGAAATTTGCGCAAAGTCTTCATTCGATTTGAGTTAGGTCTGGACTTAGGGTTTCGGGACATCGGCAAAGTCTTGATTTTATTGGGTTTTGATGGCAGCGATGTTAGTAAAGTCTTCATTCCAAATAAGTAAAGCCCCGGAGGGGGTTCCCTCGGAGGCTCCTGGCTCGTTTACTCGACTGTTTTAAGTATAAAGGCTTTGAGGTAACTTAAATGCCACCGCTAAGTGGTTTTGATTGATGGAGTTAAGTGGGTTTTGGGCTTGACAAGCGATTTTGCCTTGTTTTTGGGGGTTCTTCGATGAAATTTATTTTCGGTTGCTGAGATTCACTGGGAGCGGGGTTCGTGACGGGAGCGATTGAAAGCCAGATAGTGATATCGTCGAACCTTAGCGACGATGAGAACGTCGCGAAGATGGGGCACCCGCTTTAGATGTGGCCGGCCGCCCGACATCGGTTCGCGCCATGGCGCCCGTGACGGGTGTGTGCGGGCGCATGCCTTGACGAAACGTGGATGCTGCTTATATATTCGGCGGGCTCTAACCCGGCCCTGATTCTCTCCCATCAAAATTTGGCTCTCGAAGGTGAGGCGAACAATGAAGTTCAAAAACCCGACGTGTGTCGTAGTGGCTCTATCCTTGGTGTCGCTGAGTTTAGCTCTTCCCCGAACTGTTGAGGCGCAGCAGAATTGGAAAGCAGGGTTAGGGGCTCAAAGCAAGGACATGGGCAAGCAGGTTATTGCTTTCCTTCCCAATGAGCTCTGGATTCATGCAAACGACAGCATCACATGGACTTCTGCCAGCGGCGATATTCATACGGTGTCCTTCTTTGTAGCGGGTCAGAAGTATAGCGATTTCATGACGGGTTGCCCCGGTTTCTCTCCCACTGGATCGAGTTTCAACGGCATGACTTGCGTCAGCGCACCTCCACTAGCCGAGGGACAGAGCTTTACTGTGAAGTTCCCGAAAGCCGGCAACTACAGTCTCATCTGCCTGGTTCACCCGCACATGACCGGCGTTATCCATGTACTTGCTGCAAATGCGGCTCTTCCGCATGACCAGTTTTTTTACGAGGAGCAGGCGGAGAAGCAGACGCGCGCTCTGTTGAGCGATGCAGACAACGACAAGGAGCATCACAGCCACGAACAGATGGAGGACATGCTCTCCGCACGTGTGTGGCATGGAAACGGCGTGGCGGCCGGCATTGGAGAGATGAACTCAACTGCTGCCGGATTTCAGTCTCTTTCCGTCGTGCGTTTCCTGCACGGGACGATCGAGATTCATGCGGGGGAGACGGTCGAGTGGAGCGTTTTAGACCCGGCGCTGCCACATACGATCACGTTCGGAAAAGAGCCTTTGAATCCCGGGCCTCCTTCCGCCAACGTGTCCTTTGATGCGGATGGCGGACGGCACGCTACGCTCAAGGCCCCTGGCGATAGCACGAACTCCGGGGTTATCGGTGCGGTCCCGATGAACCAAGCCGGTGTACCACAGTCTCCTCCGAGCATTCCGGTCTTTCGGGTTACGTTCCTAAAGCCTGGGACGTACGATTACATCTGCGCGCTGCACGATAATCTCGGCATGGTTGGCAAGGTGATTGTGCTGCCCTGAGTTTGTTCCTTGGTCGGTTCAGGCACTGCGACGCGGGTATCGAAAGAATGCCGTGTCGCAGTGCCTGCCGAATTTCGAGGGCCCGCGGTGGCGGCACGTTGAGGAATGCGGTTCGTGCTTTCGCGCGAATGATTCACCTTAACGACGATGAGACCGTCGCGAAGAGGGCACCCGGATTTAGATGTGGGCCACCGGTTTTGTGGCTGATCCAGATGTGAGCCGCCCGCCCCACCCAGCCTAATTCCTGTTATTGCTATTTATTCTCACTAAAATATCGGCAGATTGCCGTCCGGGTCGCGGAAGTAGATAGAGCGGGTACCCCACGGGTTAGGTGTGGTTGGAGGTTTCACCCAAGCCTTTACAAGTTCTGTCAGTCCCGCATACTCGTGATCGACGTCTGGAACGCGAATTCCAAAATCACGCTTCTTTTTGCCCCGGCGCGTGCTGCGGGAATATATTTTTCTTGCGCGGAGGACGAAAAAATTGCCAGCACTCCCACGCCAGTGTGGAACTCCGCATAGTCATCGCTGGACCAGACTGCCTTATTGGAAGCATCAACCTGACGCTAAGTTGTAATTAGAATCCTGATCAATTTCATTGCCTACTGCGGGGAAATGAGATCGTAACTTCTATAGGAGAAATCGTATGCTTTGAGCACGAAACCCCACCCCGTCGAAATCCAACAGAACGTCCTTGATTTCGCAATTTTCGCTTTCACTTCCGCTGGTTGACCAGTCGCAATCTCTGAATACTCACGCGGTCTCGCTGACCCTCGCTACGCTCAGAAGACGGTCAATCATCCAAGGACCGAATCACTCGACTGGAATGCACCGGAATATCCGCCAACTCCAGAACCTTTCTAACACGACCTTCTCGTTATAGCACTGGACAGTAATTGCCAGCTAGGAAATCGAGTTTCTTCGCGAAAAATAGTGGCAATTCATCTTGTCGAAAGCAGACAACGTATTGGAATGCCTTCATTTGACTCCCACCACTTGATTAGTTGATGAAGTTCGTCCCAGGTAAGCCGGCTTGAACAACTGGATGAACCTCGAGATTGCTGAGGTTACAGATCGGTGCACCCAGATTTGTCGTCGGACTCTAAATTATTCCAGTCACCCTGTTCCGTGTGCAATCGTAATCTGTCATATGGGACACCGCGCCACTCTCCCATATCTTTCTTGCTAGGCACAAGCAATCTACCGAAGAACCTTCATGAGTTACGCGCGATCAGTCAAAGCTGCATCGAGGAAAAATAACTCTTGATGCGCAAGTTCTACTTCGGCCCTTTCGAAGCGGAGAAATTGCGAGTCTGCGATTTTCCGGAAAACAATTAAGTTGTCCGGCATCCGAATCTAACCGCTTCACGTCTCGAAGGTACTGTCATGCCACATACTTTGCAAGCAATCGTGTATGGCACTTGCTCCATATCACGCGGTATCTATCCAATTAACCTTGTAGGGCAGTTGCGGTGTCGGATCACGATCGCTAAACGAGGCCAGTCTGCCTTTTCTTCAAGCGAGTTGTAAGCATCTCGCATCGAATTGTGAATTAGATTGGACGAGGTCAAACCGAGATCTCGCAGCCTTCATAGCCCAGCTTGGAATCTGAGCGAGGATCGAAAACTCACCCAGTCTGATTGAGTTCAAAATATCAGTGACTCAACACAGGAAGGAACAACGCACAAGCCTTCTTGCATCACATGCGCAGCATACTTACTTTCTGAAGAGTAGATTCGAAGACGTACCAATTAGTCGTCTTCCAATGTCTACAACATTGGTTTCGATCAAGATTCATTGATCAACTCCAAATATTTTAAGGATAGATGCTGTTCAACGTTCTGGCGAAGGGGATGGTTTCGCGGACGTGGTCGAGCGCCGCAGATCCAGGCTACGACTCGCTCGATGCCCATGCCGAAGCCGGCGTGGGGGACGCTGCCGTATTTGCGCAGGTCGAGGTACCACTGGAAGGCGTCGAGAGGCAGGTTGTGCTCTTCGATGCGGGCCTTGAGGAGGTCGTAGGAGTCGACGCGCTGCGAGCCGCCGATGATCTCGCCGTAGCCCTCGGGGGCGAGGACGTCGACGCAGAGAGCCTTGGTGGGGTCCACAGGATCGGGCTGCATATAGAAAGCCTTGATCGCCGCAGGGTAACGATGAATCATCACCGGCCTGTCGAACTGGCTGGAGATGTAGGTCTCATCCGGCGAGCCGAAGTCATCGCCGTATTTGTGCGGATTTTCAATCTTCCCAGCCTTGTAGGCTTCCTCCAGCATGGCGTGCGCTTCATCATAGGAGACCCGCGGAAACGGCGCCGTAATGCCTCCGAGCTTCGAGACATCCCGCCCAATCGTCTTCAGATCGCCCTGATGATGCTCCAGAACGCGAGCAACAATGTGGCTGATAAACGCCTCGGCAAGATCCAGCAGGCCATTGAGCTCAAGATGAGCGACCTCAGGCTCGATCATCCAGAACTCCGTCAGGTGGCGGCGCGTCTTCGACTTCTCCGCCCGAAACGTAGGCCCAAAGCTATATACCTTACCCAGAGCAAGAGCCGTCGCCTCGACATAAAGCTGCCCAGACTGCGTGAGGTAAGCCTTGTCGTTGTCGAAGTAATCCATCTCAAATAACTCGCTGGTTCCTTCGCAGGCATTCGGCGTCAGAATCGGCGGGTCGGTTCGGATGAAACCGTTGGTATCGAAGTACTCCGCCGCCGCCCGCATGATCGTCGCGCGGACACGCAGAATCGAAGACTGGCGAGGCGTACGAAGCCACAGGTGCCGATGCTCCATCAGGAAGTCGACGCCATGCTCTTTCAAAGTGATGGGAAAAGGCGTCTCTTCAGGCACGCGCTGCAGGACTTCGATATCCTCGACGTCGAGTTCATAGCCGCTGGGTGCGCGCGAATCGGCACGAACTTTCCCGGTTACCGTCAGGCTTGATTCCAGCGTCAGGGACTTCAGCGTATTGAAGATCTCTTCCGAGACCGCGGCCTTAGGAACGATCCCCTGAATCGTCCCGGTACCATCGCGGAAGGTGGGGAACAAGAGCTTGCCCGAGGAGCGTATGTTGTAAAGCCAGCCGCGCAGGATTACGGTCTGACCTTCGTGCTGAGCGAGAGAGGCGATAGTGGCGATAGGAGCGGTGACTGCGTCGTTCGACATGACACTCTCAGTCTACTAGTGCGCCGTGCTTTTCAGGCTTGATCCGATTGCTGAAGACTCGATTGCTGAAGGCTCTCAACCTGCCGGAGATAGTCGGAAAAGGCCTGGCTGGCTTTCTTGCCGGCGGTTTCTGCCGTCTCCTCAAGTTCATAGGAGATTTCAAGGACACCTCGCACCTCAGCGGCCAGCGTACCGATATGTCTCGCTGCATTTTGCCAGTCAATGGTGCCGCTGCCCGGCCAGAGATGGTCGTCTTTCTGCCCGCGGTTATCGTGGAGATGGAGCTGGGCAATACGCGGCTTCAGCAGTTCGAAGGCTTCGTCGACCCCCTTGTTGTTGTCCGGGTCGGCCAGATGAGCATGACCTATGTCGAGGCACACGCCAACCCGGTCGAAGTGGCCGACGCGGAGAATCTCAAGGATATGCTCCGGGCTGGTTATCTCGTTCTGCAGATTCTCGATCAGCAGGCGCACGCCGAGTGGATGGGCAAAGGCCTTAAGGTGTTCAATCGCAGTCAGCGAATTTTCCAGAGCGCGCGCGTTCCAGGCATCGCCCTTGTTGCCCAGATGAAGCACACAGGCGTCGATGGGGACTTGTTCAGCAGACTCAAGCGCACGCTTTACCTCGTCCATCGCGGCGATTCGGTGCGACTTTTCAGGATCGATAAGGTTGAGGTTCGGAGCAACATGGCGCGACCACTGCGCATCGGAACGGTCGCTGAGGTAGAGAGGCTGATGAAGCGTAGCTCCTACCCCCGTAGAGCGGAACCAGCTTGCAATGTCATGTACAGCAGCGCGATCGGTATAGTCGAAGTGGTGGCGGGCAGCAAACAACTCAATTGATTGCGCGCCTGCACCATGAAGTGCATCGAGCAGCCCAGGGTGAAGGCGCTGCAAGAGAAAGATGTGGGTCGATACGCTGGTTTGCATCACCTCTTAGAGTACAGCAGAGACCCGCGAACCGAATCTCAACCCTTGGAACGCTGGTTTTGGGGTTCGCCAAATTTTCAGTTTGCTGGGGGTGGATGCTCAGCAAGAAAGCGCAATCCTGCCTTCGCTGACGCGATGATTGCAATGAGGAGTGGGACAGTTGGATACTACGTCTACTTCCGCGAAGGCTCGCATAACCGACAGAAGCCTTTTGTTCACCGGGTTGGTGTCACCGGGTCGTAGGTCGGGACTCTAAACAAACGTAAGCGAGTCCGCACCCGATAACGAAAGACGAAAACTTATCCAACAGATTGTTCGCCTTAACGCATTTGACATGGTATTAACAATTGTATACATTGGTCGAAGCAAGCATTCAACCTTGCACCCAAAAAAATCTAGCAAGATCAGTGATCGAGACACTCTACTTTTAGCGATCCACACGGTGACGCATATGAATAGAGAAGTGTTTCCAAATGATGAATTGGTTAGCCGCAGACACTTCGCCCGAGACCTCGTTGCGACGACCGCAATAGCGTTGATGCCTAACGGGGTTGTAGTAGCTGAACAGAAAAAGGCGCCGACCGCTCTAGCAGAAATGGGACCTAGGCCGGAAGGGCTTTCAACGACTGACTGGGATGACGTGCACGCGAAGTATCTAAATATCCTGCGCGTTTACGAAGACAGACTTTCGGCGCAAGAGAAGCATAGCTTGGTAAATATTCTTACGACAAACCAGCACATGCTCATCTCCATCAGATCCTTTGAGGTTCAGAATGGCGACCCATCGGCATGCACGCTCCAAATTACGACTCCGAAGAACTCATGAATCTTAGCTGGATGAGATTGTTTTCTTCTCATTCGACCTTCTTCTGAAGCCTGGTTTTGAATGGAAATATAGGGCCACATGATCACGCCGGACACATACTTCATGTCGGTACGCGCTTTGGGTGATGCAATCCGTGAGCGCCGACTCTCGCCCGTCGAACTGACTGAAGGGTATCTTGAGCGCGGTCACACAATCGGAGGACGTCTGAATGCCTTCGTAAGGCTCATGCCGGAGCTTGCCCTTCGTCAGGCAAGGCAAGCGGAGACCGAGATTGCATCCGGCAAGTACCGCGGCCCGCTCCATGGTGTGCCTTACGCCGTGAAAGACCTTGTAACCGTCAAGGGATATCCAACGACATGGGGCGCTGTCCCCTACGCTGACCAAAGTTTTGACTTCAATGCCACGGTCATCGAGCGGCTCAATGAAGCCGGTGCAGTCCTGCTGGGAAAAGCTGCGATGATTGAACTCGCCGGCGGCCTTGGGTATACATCCGGCAATGCATCGCTGACTGGACCTGCGCGCAATCCGTGGAATCCTGAATGCTGGACATGTGGATCGTCCAGCGGTTCAGGCGCAGTTGTTGCGGCGGGGCTCGCCCCATGGGCTCTCGGTTCAGATACTCGCGGCTCCATTCTCTGTCCGTCTTCGTGGTGTGGAGTTTCAGGGTTACGTCCTAGCTTTGGACGCGTTAGTCGCTATGGGTCGATGGCGATTGCATGGAGCATGGACAAACTTGGACCTATGGCGCGAACTGCAGATGATTGCGCCCTGGTGCTCGATATCATTGGCGGCCATGATCCTCTAGATCATGATTCGATCGAAGCAGGTGGGCCGGAGTTTCGCTATCACGATACTGACCCGACTGAGGGGGCAAATTTAAGGATCGGCCGCCTGACGAACGTATACGGCAAGAGTGACCCTGATATTGATAAGGCGGTTGACGACGCCTGTAAGGTCTTTGAGCAGGCCGGAGCGACCGTTCATCCCTGCGAGTTTCCGGATGGCCCGTTCGAAGAGGCTGCCGAACTGACTATTCTGATGGAGGCTGCAAGCGCCTTCGAGCACCTTATTCAGTCTGGCAAATGTAAGGAACTTTCCGATCCTCAAGGACGTATCAACGGCTATGCGAGCCAACAATTTTCGGTCGCGGATTATCTCCATGTGCAACGAGTGCGAACTAAACTTCTACGCACGGCTGACTCAATGTTCGACCAATATTCCGTCTTGATCTCTCCCGCTCAGCCAACTGCCGCTCAGCCGTTGCGAGCGAAGGATCCTGACGATCCGACTATTCCGAAGGGGCCCAGAAAGTTTAATCTCGATCGTCGTGCGCCCGATGGAGTTTCCAGTCTTTGCGGACTTCCCGCAATCAGTGTTCCGTGTGGATTTAGTAAAAAACATCTGCCATACGGAATGCAGATCATGGGAAGAGCACTGAACGACGCTGTTGTTCTGAAAGCGGCGCGACTGTACCAAAGCCACACCGAGTGGCATTTGCAACATCCGGCTCTGTAAAACCTGCAGAGTCAGCCGGAAATTGCGTCATCTTTTTCTTGCTGTGATCATCTGCTGATCGACGCATTCTTCGAATGCGGAGCATCCGTCTCATCGCTTTTTTGAGTTGTTTGTTCGCCTTCATATAAAGGCCTCTTTTGGGATCAACCTTCAGGTAGCACTGAAGACTCCCTGACGCACCATCATCGCTGTATTCACACGAGGTTTCACTCCAAGGAGTGGTCATGGCGAAAAAAAATCTTCTGGTCCTCTTTATCCTGTTGATTAGTTCGTCCTTCGTTTGCGGACAGGTAGCAATCACAGGACAAATACGTGGAGTAGCTACAGATGCTAATGGTGGTGTTCTTCCTAACGTAAATATCAGTGCAAAAAGCCCCGCCCTAATGACTCCAAGAAAGACCACCACAGATGTCGCTGGAAGTTATTTATTTGATTCACTTCCACCGGGCATATATGAACTCACCTATACTTTGACGGGATTTAAGACCGGCATCCAATCCAACATCTCAATTACCCCTGGCTTCACTGCAACAATCACTCTCGAGTTGCAGATCGGTACGGCAGAGCAGTCTGTTGAAGTCTCAGCTGCATCTGTTGTCGTCGACACGGCCAATAACACGACAGCAACTACATTCGATAATGCACTTCTGCAGGGCATTCCCAGTGGTCGCGATACATTTTCAACGGTCGCTCAGGCACCCGGCGTTGCTACCAGCGACTTCGATGTTGCGGGAAGCCAAAGTTTCCAACAGTCCGTGATGCAGGTTCACGGAAGTCTACCCGGCGATCAGGTGTACAGCTTCAACGGTCTGCGTCTCAACTGGCCTGGATCAACAGGCGGATACACCTCGTTTTATGTGGACAACGATTCTTTGTCCGAACTGCAGGTTGTGACCGACAGCGCTCAGGCAGAAGTCGCAGTCGGTGGTGTCTACATGAACCTGGTACCCAAGTCGGGCGCAAATACGATGCATGGTCTGGCCGCCTTTTACTATCAGTCCGGCAGGCACACAAGCCACTATCTCCAATCCAATCTATAACGGGTCGCCTGTTAGCGCAGGTACCCCGTTCATTATGGCGAGAGATATTGCAACCAATCTGGGTGGCCCTCTGCTTACGAACAAATGGTGGCTATTCGGTTCGTGGAGACTGTACGACCTGAAAGAAAGTGTGCTTTCCGTACGGAATCAGGATGGCACGCCGACCACTGATCCAAACCACCAAAGCAATGTTACGTTGCGCAGTGACTATCAGATATCAACCAACAATCACCTTGATTTCGTTTGGTGGTTCAACGAACAGAACAGGTTCTTCCGCCGCGATGGTTCGTACGCTTTCGTCAGCGCAGATGCTGCCTGGCGTCAGATAGAACCTGCGTATATTCTCCAGACCGAGTGGACCAGCGCGTTGCATGGCATTATTTTCGACACCCGGTTCGGCTATTTGCACCAGATTTTCCCACTCAGCAATCAGCCAGGAACATCTTCGACTGCATTGAACCGACAAGATGTCACTCTATCAACAGAAACAGGAGCTCCACCCTATTCCTTTGTGAATCCAGCAAGTGTATTCGGCCTGGCAGAAGGTGTCTCTTACTACAAAGGTCATCTTTGGGGTAGCTCTCATACTTTCAAGTTCGGGGTCGATACTTCGGTTAATAGAAACGGGTACGACTACACCGTCAATAATGGGATTAATGCCATCTACAACAACGGTATACCAACTCAGGTATACGCCTACAACACCCCTGTCAATGTAAGAAGCATCTACCATGAGACTGCTCTCTACGCACAGGATTCCCTCACGATCAAGCGTAAACTGACTCTTAATCTTGGTGTCAGATACGACCACTTCAATACGTTTTATCCGGCCCAAATTAGTCCTCCGGCAACCTTCCCGATTCTATTTCCGCAACGAGCCTTTGCTCAATCTCCAAATATCGCAACCTGGAATACATTCCGGCCAAGACTTGGTGCGGCCTACGATTTAACAGGAAAAGGCAAGTCCGTCATAAGAGCATATTTTGGGCAGTTCGACATTCTGGAAGGTGCAGAATTGGCGGAACAGATCAATCCAAATGGGCTTAGTACTCAGGTCTACACATGGAATGACACAAATCATGATGGAATTCCGCAACCGGGGGAGTGGGCTCTTCCAGCAAACCTCGTGGCGGCGTCAGGAGGTGTCGTGACGACGGTAGATCCCAACCTTAAGCGTCCCTATTCTAACCAGGTCAATGTTGGATATGAGCAGCAGGTCTTCAATTCAGTCAAAGTTGGTGTGAACTACTACTATCGAGGTCTCAAGAACCAGTACGCAGAACGTAACCTCGCCAATCTACCGTCCGACTACACTTCGACAACAGTAGACAATATGGGTAACATACTCGTGAACTCTGTTACGGGTAAGCCGATTACACTTTATAACCTTGCACCAGCCAAGGTTGGATTATCCAATTATTTCATCACGAATATTCCAGAGCTAAACACTAACCACTACAACGGTGTTGAATTGACCGTCGAGAAACAGATGAGCAAAGGTTGGCAGGTCCTGGCCGGTTACACTTTGCAAAAGCAAGAAGGAACGTACCGCCGTGGCTTGACGGATGATTTCAACAATCCTAATAACGAAATCAATCGGAACAACGCCACCTTGAACTACGATGCAACCCAGATGTTAAAGATTCTTACAAGTTATACTTTTCCAAAATCAGTCAACGTAGCGTTGAACTTTCAACATTACACTGGCTATCCTCTCGACCCGAACAACGGACCACCTACTGCAGTGTTCGAAAACCTTAACCAGGGACAGGTTTCGGTCATCGGGCAGCAGATCGGAGTGCTCCGCTTACCGAATGTCAATCTTTTGAATCTACGATTCTCACGGCCGACGCATATTGGAGACAGGTTCACCCTTGAACCGATTGCAGATCTTTTCAATGTCACAAATGCAAACACAGTGATTAGTGAGGTTCCAGTAGGAGGCAGCAGCTTCCGGCAGCCTACGAATCAACTCAACCCATTTATTGCCAGATTTGCTCTACGGTTTAGCTTCTAGATAACCGGCAATGCTCAACAGTAGCCGGCCAAGGACAAAACTTCTTAGCCGGCTGCTGTTCTGATAAACATTCCGGAATCTTAACTTTTCGCCAGATGAAATTGGGAGCCATGCATCTTGAATATAAAATCTTCTTTTGTCGCACTCCTGCTTTTTTCGATCGTGACGCCTTTCAGGCAAGTCTCCGCAGAACAAACGCCCAAGGGAAGTATCACTATCGATCGCATAGCAGATATTAAATATCCAACAGAGCAGCAATGGTCTCCTGACGGAAAGGCCATTGCATTTTTATGGGATGCGGCGGGTAAGCAAGATTTGTTCATGGTTAAGCCAGGAGGACAGCCTGTTGCTCTGACAGATTTTCCCGTAAATCCTGACACACTACTCTCAGACATAGGGCATTTTGAATGGGTTACACCGAACGACATCCTATTCGGCAAAGATGGCCAACTCTGGAGCGTTTCAACATCGTCTCCGAAGCCGCAGCCTATGCAAGGCTTCCAAGGTGTCGGCAGCTTTTCAGTTTCTGCTGACAAGCAAACGATCGCATTTGTGCAGGCCGGGGACGTTTGGGTTTGGTCTCTTAAAGGCAAGACCAGACGTAGACTTACTCACATGCCCGACGGACTTCGTGTCTCCGGATTATCCTTCTCTCCCGATGGAAAGTATATTGCCTTTGACGCGGCCCGCCATGAGCAGGTCCCGGAGCCGCTTCCCTACAACGGAAATCTAGTGAAGGTCTATCGCAGTTTAAGTTGGGATGACCGCATCGGTGTAGTTTCGGTTTTTAGTTACGCTGCAGAGCCGATGTGGATTCCAGTTTCTGCGCGCAATTATGGCTCTACAGAGATGCAATGGGCGGCGGGTCCATCGATCGTGCATGAGGAATTTTCCGAAGATCACAAAACTCTGGAGATCAAGATCACGACACTCTCCGGCGAGACGCGAACTCTCTGGAAGGATCATGATCCGGCCTGGATATCTCCCGCCGATGGAGCCGAGGATGTAACCTCTCCCGACGGTAAATCGCTGGCATTCATCAGCGACCGTACTGGATGGCCGCACCTGTATGTTATTCCAACTGACGCAACGTCCGAGTCTCAGGCAAGACAGGTGAGCAAGGGTGCGTTCGGCGATGGCTACGCTGCCTGGTCACCGGATAGCAGCCAAATCGCATTCACACACAGCGCAGAAAACAACCAGATGGAACGCTTCATCTCGATCGCAACGGTCACCAACGGAAGCATCGAACCCATCGTTAAGGCCCGCAGAGTTAACCGTGCTCCCCAGTTTTCCCCAGATGGTTCGATGCTCGTCTATGAACGCAGCGCAGTCGAACATCCTCTTGAACTGTACTCGGTGCCGGCGAAAACAGGAGCTACACCGGTACGACTGACCAACTCATTACCTTCCGGATTGCTTCCAGAGGACCTGATCGCTCCCACCGCCGTACACTATCCAAGCCGTGCCGACGGAAAGCCAGTTCCAGCTACGCTCATGGTGGATAAACATCTGGATCGAACTAAAAAGCATCCGGCAATCGTCTGGATTCACGGTTCAGGCGCCGATCAGAACTACCTTGCCTGGCATCCTGGCTGGTACCGTATGTACTACTCAGCGAGCCAGTATCTGGCACAGCAAGGTTATGTTGTTCTCACGCCGGACTACCGCGGCAGCTCCGGGTATAGCCGCGAGTGGGCTACCGGCGTATCCCGCGATCTTGGGGGCTCTGAAACTCAGGACGTCAATGCTGGCGCTGACTACTTAAAGACTCTAAGTTATGTCGATCCAGATCGCATCGGCATCTGGGGTCTAAGCTACGGCGGTTTTATGACGCTGCAGTCCATGGTCACGGATCCGACGCTCTTCCGCTGCGGTATCGATGTCGCGGGCGTCGGCGACTGGGAGACGTGGACGACGGGGGGCATGATCCTCGGACGCCTTGGCGAGACACCCGTCACGGATGCCGGTCTGTATGATCGCTCCGCTCCCGTGAAGCACCTCGACAAACTAGCTCGCCCGCTTCTGATTCTTCAGGGAACAAATGACGCAAACGTCCCTTTCTGGGAGACGCTCAAAGTGATCGACACTCTTGAAAAACTCGGCAAGCCATTTGACATGGCCATCTATCCTGGCGAAATTCACTTTTTCCGAAGGGCTTTTGTACTTCGTGATGCATGGAGACGGACCGATGCATTCTTTGATCACTGCCTGATGAACCCGGATTCGGGTACCGGAAACAGTGTCGTAAGCGGTGCAAACCAAGATCGAAGGAAATAGAACCCGATCTTGTCCATTAAGTAATTCAAATTGCAGCCACGGCCTGCGCAATCAGCAACAAAGACGGTTTAGTCGTCATCCTGGTCTATTCCGCAGTTACCGAAAAGTAACTGGCGACGCAGCTGTCATGAAGCAATGGCTGATTGATGTTTGTCTTTCGACACACCCCGCTCACCAACTGGCAGTGCGAGCTGAAGCAAAGCAGAAACGGTGCGAGACCCGACGGCCGATCGGGTCTAGCACCACTTCCAAACCGTTTTTAGCGTACTAGAAGGAGTACCGCAGGGAAAGTTGCTGGACCCTCGGCGTGGTCAAGGTGCGCGTATAAGCACCGAGAGTTCCGCTGCCGACCGAGTTCTTGAGCGAGGTGACCGGGTTGGTGTCAAAGCGTACGGAGTTGGTCGAGTTGAATATCTCCCAGGCGAACTTGACGCTTTGCTTTTCAGTCATCCTCCACGACTTCATCAGCCCACTGTCGATCCCGAAGTAGCCATCGCCGCGGTACTTGTTCCGCTCGCCTACTTCGCCGGGCAAAGGATAGCGCAGGTTCGTCGTACCGGATTTACCCCCGATCAGGCCGGTGATTCCAGAGACCATGCCAAGCGGGTTGGGAAACGCATTGGGAACGCCATTCACCCTCGACTTGCCCACCGCGATTGGTCCGGTCTGGATCGTCATGCTCTGCTTGGGCCAAGCGGTCATCCAGCCACCTGAGATCTGGAGGCCGAAGGGGAGGCCGCTGGTCCAACGGCCCAGCCCGTTCAGCTGCCAGCCGCTAATCACTGCGTCGACAAACTTGTTGGGTGTGTTGAAAATAGTCCCGCCGCGGCCGAACGGCAGCTTGTAGACAGCGTCCGCAGTAATAATGTGCTTGGTGTCGAAGTCCGCCACGCCGCGGTTGAGTCGCGGGTTGAAGGAATTGATCAGCACGCCAGTGGAGGACTGCGCGGTCGTACCGATCGAGCTGCAACTGGTGCAGGTACGCTCGGTATCGGACCCGATATCGATGGCGCGGGCGAAGGTGTAGTTGAAGTCTGTCTGCAGACCGTGGGTCATGGCATGGCGCACCGAGACCTGTCCACCGTGATAGCTGCTAGTCCCAATCGTGCTGTCGGCGTAGAGCGAGCTGAATGCTGCGTTGTAATACCGATAGAGCTGGCTTCCGCACCCAGGAGAGCAGAGCGTGTCCATCAGGTTCAAGTCGTCGGTTGCGTTCAGAGGCTGGGCGGCAAATTGGTTATAGATATTCTGCGTGGCGCTGTTGCCGGACTTGCAGACGGTCTTGGGGCATGGGATCGAGGCCATCGGCGATCCGCCGTTCGCCGCGTCCGGAAACAGATTTTCCCAATAAGGAATCTTCGCGACGGAACCGGTGCTCACGCCGGCGTAGGCTTGTTTCTCGAGGAGCGACGCGGCGGTGAAGTAGTCCATGCCTGAATTGGGATCCACTAGGTCGAGCGGCATGCCGAGGTCGCGCTGCACAGTCAAGTGACGACCGAGGCGGCCCACATAAGCCCCCTCCACAACGAAGCCGCCCGGCACCTGACGCTGCACGTCCAGATTCATGGAAATCGAGTAGGGAGTCTTGAGCTGGTCGTCGATCGCCCAGGCAAATGCCTGCCCGGCGGGTGGTGGCGCGTAGGGATAGGCAAGCGTTGTCGCGGGAGGCGGAAGCAAACTCGGCGGAAGGACTGCGGCGGAGTACACCGGCAGCGCCGTGATGCTGGTGAAACGAGGCGCCGTGTCGGGACTGAAGAAGCCGGCCGGCGTAGACTCGCTGCCGCCCAGTCCGTAGGAGCCGAGTTCAGAGAAGTTGCGGACAATGCCCTCGCCGAAGTGATCAAAGTAAAGCCCAACGCCGCCGCGGATGGAGGTCTTGCTGTCGAGTGCGTAAGCAGCACCGAGACGGGGCGAGAAGTTCTTCCAGCTCATCGGGAAGAACGGCTTTGCTCCATTCGCCTTGCCGGAGGGCGAGAAGGTGAAGTTGGGCTGATCGACGACGCCCTTCGCCGCTTGGGCCACGCGGGTGTTGAAGAAGTCATGCAGGCTGATGCTTGGTTGCACCTGTTGGCCGTTCACCTCGTATGGGGTCTGCAGGATGGTGTGGCGCACTCCATAGGTGAGTGTCACCTTCGAGGAGATGCGCCATTGGTCCTGCACATACCACTCAACCTCATTGGCTTTGAAGTTGCGTGCTACCAGTGATCCTCCGGGCAGCAGCGAGGCCGTGTTATTTCCGTTGTAGTGATACTGATAAGCGATGGACTCAGAGGCATTGACACCCGCGATGCCCATCGCAAGACTGCTGTATGACGAACCGAACGAAGAGATGACAGGCGCATAGCCGGCGGCTTTACCCTCAGGAGAAGCTGGGTCGAGGCTCTGCCCGGTGTTTGAGATCGCATCGAAGTTTTCGCCGGAGTTCGCCGAGGCGGAGCTGTACGACTTCGCATCCGTTGCAATGCCGTCTTTGATAATGCGGTAATTAATGCCGAACTGAAAGTTATGCGACTTGTGCGTCCAGGTGAGATCGTCTACCAGGTTATAGACGGGGACTGTGATGATCTGCGTGCGCGCGATGGAGAATGGAATGCCTACGACACTAGGTGTGTTATAGGAGGCCTTGCCGGGCCCCTGGTCGGAGTAGCTCTGATGGGTGTACCCGAAACGGACATTATTGATCAGCAAAGACGAGATAGACCAGGTATAGCCTCCGGCAAAGCCCTTGGTGCCGTCGCTGTGCGTATCCGAAGGCAAATTCGGAACGGTCGCGAAGTAGCCTGCGGCACCCGCTGTCGGGAACAGCGGCGGGTCCTTGCGCTTGTCATCCTGCAGGTTGCCGCGCAGAAACACACGGTGCTTGTCGTTGACCACATAGTCGAACTTCACAATACCTGTGGCAAGGACGAGGGGGTTCGGCGCGGACCAGGTAAAGCCGCTTGTGTTGTAGGAGTCGCCGCCAGCGGTATTGGGCAGCGGGAACTCCTTGGCCAGCGCGATCACGTAGGGATCCTCGCCGCGGCCCCAGGGACAGCTACTGCTACAGTTGGGATCGATGACCCCAAATTGGGATGGCGTGAGTGTTGCGAGATAGGTTCCCGTGCCCACTTGCGAGACCACGTTATTTCCAGGCGCGGGAGCTGTGCTGGTGGTGTACTGCAGCAGGCCGCTGCGTAAAGCCGCTGTGGGTACGGTCGCATTTACCTGCTGGTTCTCAGACGTACGTTGGCTTTCAAAGTTCGCGAAAAAGTAGACCTTGTCCCTCTTGATTGGCCCGGCGCTCTCAATGCCAAACGTGTTGCGGATCTTTTCGCCTGCCCGGTTTGGTTGATGCAGGTTGAACTGGGCCTGCTTATTGAACCAGTCGTTCGCGGAAAGGTCCGTGTTGCGGTTGTACTCGTAAGCCGACGCATGCCAGCTATTGGTGCCGCTCTTGGTCACCACGTTAACCTGCGCGCCGGAGGTGCGACCGGACTCTGCATTCGAGCCCGTAGTCGTGACGCGAAACTCTTCCACTGAGTCCAGCGTGGCACGGAGCACACCGTTGAAAGCCAGCCCGGTGACCTGGTCGTTGTTGTCCAGGCCATCGAGGGTGACGTTGCCCTGGTCGGAGCGCGCGCCGGAAACGACGCCGCTGCGGCTGTCTTCGTCAGCCTGTTGCGGGTTGTTCTCCGCGGTCTGGCGTCCCAGATACAGCACGCCCGGTTGCAGGCTCAACAGATCTGGCACATTGCGGCCCTCCATCGGTAGCGACTCGATGGTCTGGCTGCCTACGGCGTTGCCAATCGTGGCGTCCGTGGTGTTCAGCTGTGCCTGAACCGCGGACACATCGATAGTTGTCGAAGTGGAGGCATTCAATGCAAAGTCGACCGTGGCTGGCTGAGCGACCAGCAGTTCCACAACCTTGGCCTGCTTGCGCATCCCCGGAAAGTCGACTTCGATCGTGTATTGGCCGGGGATGACCTGAAGGAACTGATACTCGCCGTCCGCGCTGCTGACGGTCGACCTATGCACGTCGGTGGTCTTGTCCGTCAGATCGACGGGAGCGTTGGCGATCACGGCGCCTTGGATGTCGCGCACCATGCCTCGCACCGAGGTCGTGTTTTGCTGGGCGAAACCCGGAAGCGCGCACGGGACGAGCAACAACAGCAGAAATACGTGGGCTGTGCGATGGATGCGGTTCATCGGGTAATTCCTCCAAATTGGGGTGAAGTATGCACTGGCATAACGCCTATTGGCGTTTGCAGAACCATTGCTTCGGACGAGCAAGCCCGAGGCTGGATAGGCAGCTGGTTATAGGTGTGACACGGCGATCATGGCATCGCTTGCGACAACCCGGTAGCGAAATTGTGCGAAATTTGAGCGCAATCTTATCTTTTGCCTCGGTCCCTCAATAATTGAATTGGTCCGACGAAATTTCGCTCTATTTCGCTTGCCGCGGGGACACGCTCACCTTATGTTCGCGAGTGAACCGGAGGAAAATCGTGACCCAGATCGTCTCTAGAAGACACTTCACCATCGGTGTCGCTGCGGCTATTGCCGCCGGCCGTCTCATCGGCCCATCGCGGCTGTTTGCAATGGATCCCTCCGGCGAGGACCTCACTCAGTTGTCGCTCGCCGAGGCAAGCGCGCGTATCCGCGCCGGAAGCATTACCTCAATCCAGTTGACCCGCGCATGCCTTGACCGCATCGCGATCTACGGCCCTAAGCTCGACTGTTTCATCACCGTGATGCACGACAAGGCCCTTGCTCAGGCTGCCGTTCTCGACGCGGAACAGAAGGCCGGCAAACTCCGCGGACCGCTGCATGGAATCCCCATAGCCCTCAAGGACAACATAGATACCGCCGGCACGCGGACGACCGCCGGCAGCGGCGTCTTCGAGGATCGCGTTCCGACGGAAGACGCTCCCGTGACCGCGCGCCTCAAGGCCGCCGGAGCGGTCATCATCGGCAAGACGAATCTGCATGAGTTTGCCATGGGCGCCGGCGACGTATCGTTCTTCGGTCCGGCGCGCAATCCCTGGGCGCTCGACCACAACACCGGCGGCTCGTCCTCAGGCTCCGGCGCAGCAATGTCCGCGAACCTCTGTTATGGATCGCTGGGCACCGACACCGCAGGATCGATCCGGAATCCGGGAACATATTGTGGGGTCGTTGGGATCAAGCCTACCTACGGACTCGTCCCAATCCGGGGCATTGCGCCGCTCGTGGTCTCACTTGACCATTGCGGCCCAATCACCCGCACCGTTACAGACGCGGCGATTATGCTTAACACCCTCGCGGGTTATGACAAGCTGGACATCACCAGTGTCGAACATCCCAAGGAGGATTACGTCGCCGGCATGAAGCAGCCCATCGCTGGGCTTCGCCTCGGCATTCCCATTGGGTCGTTCGACCGGTGCAACCCGGAGGTTGAAACCATCGTGCGGGCTGCGATCGATAAGCTCGGCACGATGACGAAGGGCGTGAAGGAAGTGAGCCTGCCCTCAACGAACGATGTGAGCTACCAAAACTTCTCCAACCTCGGTGAGACCTTCGCCTATCACGAACAGTTCTTCAAACTGCAGTCCACGCGGTATCAGCCGACCGACCGCAAGCACCTTGAAGCCGAGGAGGCAGGCCATCCCCGTGCCGAGGATTACATTCGCCTGCGTTGGGAGTTGGATACGCTTCGCAGGACCATCGACGATGCTTTCACTGACTTCGACCTCGTGCTGCTGCCAACTCAGAAGACCACAGCGCCCGTGCTCAATGACATGGTCCGACGCAATCTGCAGACGGTTGCGGGAACGCCGCCAACGACTGCCGGTGGTGGAGGAGGAGGAAACGTTGGAGCATACAACGCCTACGGAATCCCATCACTCACCGTACCCTGCGGCTTCAGTAAAGAAGGCCTGCCGGTTGGCATGATGATCTGCGGCCCGCATTTCAGCGAGTCGCGCGTATTTGCCCTCGCCTACGCCTATGAGCAGGCAACGCAATGGCACACCAAGCGGCCCCCATTGACCCCTGAGACTGAGGTCCCGGCGCTGATCACACATCTCTAGTTCATCTCCAGTGCAGCGCCCACGCAACGCCTGGCTGCAACCTACACGACTTACCAACCGAAGGAGATTCATCACGATGCAGCTGACACGACGCACTTTCACTGGGCTTTTCGGTACGGCACTCATCGCCGAGACGCTGTCTCCCCCCTGGTCCCAGGGCTTCACTGCGTTCGCCGCAATGGACACCGACGCCCTCGCCGGGATGAGCATTACCGAGGCATCCGATAAGATCCGTGCCAAGACGCTTACCTCTACGGAACTGGTGAAGGCGCTGCTTGATCGCATCAAAATCTATAACCCAAAGGTCAACTGCTACATCACCGTCATGGGGGCTGACGCGCTCGCTCAGGCCGCACAGTTGGACGCTGAGGCCAAGGCCGGTAAGTTTCGTGGACCGCTCCATGGCATCCCTATCGCCTTGAAGGACAACATCGACACGGCCGGCACACGCACCACAGCCGCCAGTCCTATGTTCAAAGATCGCGTTCCTACCGAAGACGCCGATATCGTCCGCCGCCTCAAGCTCAATGGCGCGGTCATCATAGGCAAACTCAACTTGCACGAGTTTGCACTTGGGTGTACGGGCGACATCTCGTACTTCGGTCCGTCGCGGAATCCCTGGGCACTCGATCACGTTACCGGAGGCTCGTCCGCCGGCTCCGGTGCTTCCGTCGCGGCTAACCTCACCCTTGGTGCCCTGGGAACCGATACAGGCGGAAGCATCCGTTGTCCGTCCGCCTGGTGCGGGATCGTCGGCCTCAAGCCAACCATTGGCCTCGTGTCGATCCGCGGCATCATTCCATGCGTTGCGTCGCTGGACCACTGTGGTCCGATGGCCCGCCGTGTCGAAGACGTTGCGCTCATGCTCGGCCAGATGGTCGGGTATGACCCCTTGGATATCTATTCCGTCCAGAGCACGCCCGTTAATATCGATTATGTCGCGGAGATGAAGCAGTCCGTAAAAGGCTTCCGCCTTGGCACCCCCGCCTCCTTCTACGACCACGTCGACCCCGCGATCGAGAAGGCGATCAAGGAAGCCCTGGTCGTTCTTACCGGGCTCACTGCGGGCGTCACCTCCTCCGCGCCTCTGTGGGATGGAAACCCAGGCGGCGGTACAGGGGACTCCGAGTTCTACCACCACGATCTCATCGAGAAGTACGGTTTGAACTATATGCCGCCTACGCGTACTCGCTTTGAGCGCATGGAGAATCCCCCTGCCGGAACGAAACCGGTCACGGCGGCGGACGGAGCTCGCGCTCACGAGCGCCTGGCCACAACCCGTCGGATGATCGACTCGCACTTTACGAACTTCGACCTCGTTGTTGTCCCGACAACCCGCCTGCTTGCTCCAAAGATTAACGAGTCCCTGGCCAACGAAGCGAAAGGGGGCGGAGGTGGTGGCAGCGCCGCCGCAGGAGCGAACAGCAGTGGCAAGATCTACGACTGGTTCGCGTCAGGCGGCGGCTGCTCCAATACTTCGCCGTTCGACGCCTATGGTATTCCGGCGATCTCCGTGCCTTGCGGCTTCACGGAGAGCGGCATGCCGATCGGCATGATGATCGCGGGGCCGCACTTCGCCGAGGGCAAAGTGCTCGCTCTCGCCTACGCCTATCAGCAGGCGACGCAATGGCACTTGAAGCAGCCAGCCCTCACGCCTTCGACCCCTGTCCCGCCAATCATCGAAGGCAAGCCGGCGGCCGAGGAGAAGCCAGCCGCATCGTAAGTCCCTCTCCCGGGTTAGCTGCCAGTCGTGCACTCCGAGCGGCTGGCTGCACTCTTCCCCACAATCTGAATCGCGCGCGGTCGCACCGTCCCCTTGGACCGCCAGGCCAACACGACGCACAGCAGCACCGCGGCTGCTCCCACCAGCTGCCTGCCCGAATAGCGTTCATGGAAGAGCACGATGCCGGCCAGCATCGCCACGATTGGGTTGATATACGTGGTCGTCGACACCATCGATGCTGTTTCGCGCCTCAACAGCCAATGAAATATGGTGAAGGCGATCACGGAACCGCCGACGACGAGATACGTCATGCCAAGTACCGGTCCCGCTTGGAACAAGCGGTGGGTCTCTGGCAACCGGTGCCATTCCCCGAGACCGCAAGAGAGTAAGAGCAACGCCGCTCCGGCGCCCGCAAGCTGTAATCCCGCCGTCTGCATGTAGCAAGAGGGAAGATTGATCCGCTTCAGCAAGATGGTCATGCAGGACCAGGCGATCACCGAGGCAACCACTGCGGCTGCGGCAATCCGGGAGCCCGGATGCCCTACCTTCAGCGGCGATGTGACCAGCAGCAGCATGCCACCGAGCCCGCCAAGCACCGGGAGAATTGCCGCTACCCGAACTCTTGCCGAGCCCAACATTATCGGCTCAAGCAGAGCTGTCCAAAGATACCCGCTGCTCGTCAACACTGCCACGAGCCACGATGCCAACCGTGTCTCCGCCCAGTAAATCGCGGAGTAGCCCAACACAAACATCACGACACCGGTTACGCAGCAGTTCAACAACTGCTGAGGGCTCGGCCGTGCACTCTTGCGCACCAGCAAACTCACCGAGATCAGAATCAACGCGCTCAGGCTATAGCGGACTCCGGCAGCCAGGAACGGCGGGACCGCCTGCACAACGAATCGTATCGCCAGATACGATCCGCCCCATAGCAGGTAGACCGCACCGAACGCCAATGCGCGCAACTTCGAATCGTCCGCCGTGTGGGCCACTCAGGCGGCCCGATAGGACGCGGCGATTCGGTGAAAACCGCTCATCGGTCGCAGCCTTCGCAGCGATGGATCCTGTGCGATGAAGATCGTCTTCATGTCGCCCAGGTCGCACGCCCGTGCCAGGTGATGCAGGGCATCCTGGTCTTGATGCAACATCGCATGGGCGGTCGCGATCTCATATGCCGGATAGCACGCCTCATGCCTTCGCAGCTCCAACTCGGCGAGCAGGTGTTTCGCGTGGTGGGCGTCGTCTGCCCCGGCATAGGCATAAGCCAGCAGCGCTTGGCTCAAGGGCGAGTTGTTGGACAAGATCGCGGTCTCTTCAAATGCGGCAAACACCGCGTCCCAGTTCCCAAGCATGGCCTCAATTCGTCCTAAAAGCGCGTGGTTCATGATGTTCTGCGGCTTCATCTGAACCGCCTGCTGCATACACCGGCGAGCATCTTCATACTGCTGCGCGTAAAAGAGCGCCTGGCCAAGCTGAATCAAGGCGGAATGCGACCCCGGGGCCCGGTCTTGCGCTGCGGTCGCCCACCCTACCGCCTGGGTGTGCTGTCCCCGGGAGCCCACGGCGATTGAGTACAGCTCAAAGGTCCGGGCATCTGCCAGATGCTCAGCAACCAGCTTGCGGCACTCCTGCTCCGCGGCCGCCCGGTCGCGGCTGCAGTTCAGCCTGACGTTGATGAATGCGTTGCGCACCTGCATCGACTCCGGCTCCAACAGCACCGCTCGGCGCACAGCCTCATCGGCCTTCAGGCTGGCCTGCACCGGCGACATCAGTTGTTGATAGGAGAGCGATACGTACGCATCCGCCAACGCGGCATGAGCGCTTGCGCATTCCGGATCGAGCTCGACCGCGTCCTGCAAATAGCCGATGGCACGATAGAGCGTCTTGCGGCTCCGTTGGTTCCAGAAGTACAGTCCCATGCCATATGCGTTCAGCGCCAAACGGCTTTCTGCGTTTCCCGACTCCAGGATCGCGGGGTTGTCTCGCAGAATGTGCGCTGCAGCGGCCTTCGCAATGCGCGCCGCAACCGGGGCCTGCGACTGGATCGACAGCAGGTCGCACTCGAAACGATCAGACCACACGCAGCGTGAGTCCGAACCCACAACGAGTTGGACGATGATGCGGACCTGGTCGCCGCTGTGCGAGATTGTGCCGCACAACAGGAAACCCACGTCAAACTCCCGTGCAATGGTGCGCGAGAAGGATGCAGAATGACTGCCCGGCGAAGGTAGCGCCTTAGCGGGCAGTACGATCGGATGCAGCTTCAGCCGTCCCAGTTCGACGTTCAGTTCGGCCCGCAGTCCCTCACCGAAGCACGCAATCCTCTGGCGCAGAGAACCCACCTCAGCATGCGGCGTAATCAGATCGAACGGCAGCGACAAGACTCGGCGAGAGACCATCAATTCGTCGCGCAATGATATGGACGCTAGATTGGTAGGCGCCTCAATGGCCGGCGATGCATCGATGAAGTTCGCCTTCGATCTCGACGCCCACCACAGCTCCAACTCGCTTCGGTGGGCGAAGACGCTTCCCAGCTTGCCGTGTTGCTGGCGCCGGATCGGCAGACCTTCCTTCTTCTCCCACATCTGTACCGTCCGGACTTCGCGCCGGAAGAACTGGGCGACTTCCTTCCAGGAGTCTAGCCGCTCGTAAGACTGAGCCGAAGACAGCGTCCCGTCCGATTCGCGAAATGATGATGTCAGCATAACGAGATACCTCGCAGCCAAGTGGAGATACAGCTTTGCGTGCCGGTCGAGCGGAAAAACTCGTAGCTTGCCGAGAGAGGCTCGTGGATCCAGCCGTTTGAGATGAGTCTTTGATTAAGTACAGGTTAACATCGCTCCTTGTCTACCGTCAAGCGACTTTCGCGCTTTCAACAGCGAAACGGCTTATTTTCGACCCACGCCCCCAAGTTATTTTTCAAAAGCAACTCAGGTCTAACGAGTTTTGTCTGGTTGACGAACGCATAGAAGCGCAAGAGCCGATGAAATCTCGTTTGGGCCAAGCTGTCGCCGAGACAATCTACAAGAACAACTTGCGTCATGTGCGCGATGATGGCTGGGATGATGACTGATTGATCAGCTTAAGAACGACACTCCATTCGTGTCATGCGGTCGGGTGATTGTGCGGTCACGTTTTGCTCATGGCGAGACCGCACAAGTCTCTCCAGAAGTTGTGCCCGGCTGAGCCTGGACGACGCATCCGAACAATTGCAGAGTGGCGTTTAGCCTCTGATCAACGGCCTTAACAAGGCCAAGCTTCCAGATACCAGGCGCGTGACAAGTTGTCTCGAAGTTTGCTCTCGGTTGCCGATAACAGGGCAATGCACAAATCTTGGAGAAGTCCCATGAAGACTATACGTGCGGCTACGACAATCTGCGCAGTTTCAGGAATCGCCGGTTTGTTTCTGCTGGTTGGATTGTCAGGGCGCGCGGGTCGTCTGGCATGTCGGGGCCGGGCTTCAAAACAGCTTAGTAACGCTTTCCGGTCTTAGTAATGTAAACGCGCTCTTTGACCTTACTAGGACGCGCTGTACGCACTCAGCGCACGAACCAAAATGCGGCATTCGCCCAGTGTTTATAGGGTTTTTCGCGTATTTATAGCGAGATGGAAAATCTTGTGGCGGAGGGAGAGGGATTCGAACCCCCGTAGCCCTTTCAGGCTAAGCGGTTTTCAAGACCGCCTGTTTCAACCGCTCACACATCCCTCCGCGGCCTGCTATATAGAAGGTTAGCAGGAATCAGTGCACCACTGCGATACTGAAAGGAGTCTAATCGTAGTCTGAAGATTAACCTCTGATGGCGACCACGAATCTGCCCAAACCGACCTCCTTTGACCGCACCCTGGCCAGTGCGCGATCGACCATGATGTTCAGTGAGGTTGCGAGGCTGGCAGTCGATAGCTTCCGCAGCAGTAAGACCAGGTTTCTGCTCACCATGTTGGGTATGGTCATCGGGTCTGCATCGATCATTCTGGTTGCGACTCTCGGTTCGACGGGAAAACAATACGCTTTGGACCAGCTCACCAGCATCGGCCCAAACAAGGTCGAGCTCCAGTACGGTGGAGGCACAGTCAGTGGTCCGGACAACACCAGCACTCCCGATTACCTCACCCTCGACGATTTGAATGTGGTTCGGGAGCAGGTTCCCGGCATCATCGCCTCATCTCCCATGCTGGAGTTTCACGATAACGTCAGCATCGGCGGCGGCGTTACCAAGCAGACAACGCTGCTGGGCGTCTCTCCTCAATATCGCATCGTGCGCAATCTTCTCGTCGTATCAGGCCGCTTCTTCGACGACCAGGACTCGACGGCACATGAAAAAGTGGCTGTCATCGTTGAGCCGTTCGCCATCACGCTTTATGGCACTCCTAGCGCCGCCGTCGGCAGAACCATCAGCGTCAAAGGCATACCTTTCGTCATCATTGGCGTATTCAAAGAGAGCTTTAACACCTACGGGCAATCCGAGATCAGCGAACATACCATGCTGGTTCCCTATCCTGTGCTGCGTTATTTCACGGGAACCAACTCGCTGAAGGAGATCTTCTTCACCATGCGAGACTCGGCGATGGTGGTTCCGGCCAGCGATCGCATTCTTGCGATTGTCCGTTCGCGCCACTATGCGACCTCGGTCTACAACGCAGCGACGATGACAGACATTCTTACCAGTATGGCGAAGATCGCCGATATGCTGACCTACGTTCTTACACTCGGCGCGGGTATTACGCTCATCGTTAGCGGCGTCGGCATTATGAACAGCATGCTCGCCAATGTTCAGTCGCGCATCAAGGAGATCGGCATCCGCAAGGCTCTGGGAGCCACCAGCCGTGAGATTCGGCTGCAATTCCTGACGGAAGCGGTCTTTCTCTCGTTGAGTGGTGGAATTGTCGGCACTATCATCGGCCTGGCTATTCCCTTCACTCTGGGCCAGCTTACGCCGTTCAAGATTCCGATCAGCAACTGGTCGGCGGTCATCTCGCTCTCAACTTCTGTGATGGTCGGCGTGCTCTTCGGAACACTTCCCGCCAATCGCGCTGCCCGCCTCGATCCGGTACAGACACTCAAGTACGAGTAAGCAACACTTTTACCTGGCAAGACAAAAAGGCATCCGGTCTGCAAATATCTGCAGCGACGGATGCCTTTTTGTTGCGCTCTGCGCTGAAACTACGCGCTCGCGGTAGCTTCTTCTTCCTGCTGCTCGGCCTTGACGGTCACCTTCACGTGGCTGGTGACTTCGCGGTGGAGCTTCACAGGAACGTGATACTCGCCGACCGTCTTCAAGGGCTCATCGAGCGAGATCTTGCGGCGATCGATGGTGTACCCCTTCGCTTCAAGCTGGTGTGCGATGTCGCCGGAGGTTACCGAACCGAAGAGATGTTCGTTATCGCCTGCCTTGCGCTCGAATACGAGTTCAACCGCGGAGAGTTGGGCCGACAACTGCTCGGCACCGGCCTTCTCTTTGACGGATTTACGAACAGCCGAAGCCTTCATCTGCTCGATAACCGCCTTGTTAGCCGTATTCGCCTCGATGGCAAGTTTCTCGGGCAGCAGGTAGTTGCGCCCGTAGCCATCGGCGACATTGACTACATCGCCGCGATGGCCCAGTTTATTTACGTCTTCCTTCAGAATGACTTCCATTGCAGTGTCTCCAATCTTCCTGACCGGCCAGTGCTTCAGCCGTTTGTCCTATATTCATTAAGTTCGCTTGATCAGCGGAAAGTTAGAAGCGCGAGGCGAAGGCCAGCAGTGCGATGTTGCGCGACTGCTTGATCGCCAGGCTAAGGCGGCGCTGATGACGCGTGCAGACGCCAGTCAGGCGGCGCGGAACGATCTTGCCACGCTCGGCGACAAAGCCCTGCAACAGGCGAACGTCGCGGTAGGAGATGGCGTCGATCTTCTCGGTGCAGAACTTGCAAACCTTCTTGCGCCGGAAAAATTTGCGGCCGCCAGGACCACCGGCGGAAGCACCGGCAGGGCGCGGAGTACGGGGACCGGCCCCAGGGCCGGAGTGACCGCCGCTCGGGCGGAATGCGGGTGCATGTTCGTTCGATTGCGTGCTATTGAATTCGTCAGCCATGATTAATCCCTCTCGGATGCGTTGTGCCTTCCTTCGCTCCAGACCCTCAGCGGGGCCTCTGAACACCCGGCCATTCAATACCGAGTGGAAGCGAAGTACAGCGGTTGTGATGCGTTGTGCGATGCGGCGAACATCATCGCAAAATCCTATGCGAACCGGGAAAACTAAACGGCGGTAGCGGTCTCGGTTGTTGCGGCCTCAACTGGCGCAGTCGCAGCTGGCTTCTTCTCATCGTCGGTCTCGACAGCGGCCGTTGTCTCGGCGACCTGTACGGGAGCCGCGGGCTGGGCGCTGCGCTTCACCTTGGTGTCGCGAATTGCCTTAATCTTCGCCAGGCGCTTCTCTTCTTCGTCCATCCGCACTGTGATGAACTTGATCACCTGCTCGGAGACGCGCAGACGGCGCTCAATCTCCGTAATCAGCGACCCTTGTACGCCAACGATCAGCAGCACGTAGAAGCCGTCGTTGAACTTGCGCACGGTGTAGGCAAGCCGGCGGCGGCCCCACTTCTCTTCTTCGGGCTTGGAAAGAATCTCTCCGCCACCATCGGTGACGTTTTTCTTGAAGCCTTCAATCAACTTGTCGAGTTCAGCTTCCTCAACGTCCGGACGGACGATGAACATAATTTCATAGCGACGATTCATTCGATTACTTCTTTCTGCGAAGTTCTGCTTCGCACCGTGCGAGCGTCTATTCTGCCAACCCGGTTTGGAATCAACGGCGTTTATCCTGCAACTTCAACCAATCACTTCTTTACGTCCTTCGATTCATCCGACTCGTCTGGCCGACGGTTGAATCTATTCATCGCGGCGCCAACCCCTTCGGTCAGAACCGACTCGACAGCGTCTTTCACTCTGTCGAGCACCTCATCCAGCACCGCAAGCTCCTGCTTGCGCATCGGCGATAGCAGATAATCTCTGCCGCCCGCCTTGATCTCTCGTCCATCCGCCAGCGTGGGCTTCCCAACGCCAATTCGGATTCGCAACCACTCTTCTGTGCCCAGCACACTGGAGATCGACTTCACTCCGTTATGTCCGTTCGCCGAACCACGCTCGCGAATCCGAATCGTGCCCAGCGGAAGTGCAAGCTCGTCGTAGAGGACGATGATGTCCGCGGACGAAATCTCGAACTCTTGAATCAAAGCGGCCACCGAAAGCCCGCTCAGATTCATAAACGTCTCAGGCTTCACCAGCAGAACATCTTGTCCTGCAAGCTTTACCCTGGCAGTCAACGCTTTGCCTCGGCGATTGGTAAGCATCACACCGCATTCTTCTGCAATGCGATCAACCGCTAAAAACCCAGCGTTATGCGGCGTAAACTGATACTCGATGCCAGGATTGCCAAGACCGACTATCAACTTCACGCCACAAATACCTCTGGCTGACTTACTAACTCGCAAGCCAGCTGACTCGCTGCTTTACTGCTTCTTCTTCGCGTCCTTCGCATCGGCAGCAGGAGCAGCGGCAGGCGCAGCAGCAGCGTCTGTCTTGCCCTTCTTCGCAACTTCTGGCTCGGCCGGCGCTGCAACCACTTCCTCGACAGCAACAACCTCTTCCTTGATGATCGTGACGTGTGCGACGGTTGCATTCTCGTCGCTCAGGAACTTAATACTGCCCGAGTGCGGCAGATCAGAGATGTGAATCAGGCCGTGCAACTCCATGTTCGAAACATCAACATCGAGATGGCCCGGAATATCAGCCGGGAGACACTCGATCTCAACCTCGCGCATCACATGCTCGAGAATGCCGCCCTGCGACTTGACGCCAACCGGGATGCCAACCAGCTGAATCGGCACCGAGACGCGCATCAGCTTGTCCATCGCAATCCGCTTCAGATCGATATGCAGCAGCTTGCCTTTGATCGGCTCATGCTGCCAGTCCACAATCATCGCCTTCACAGCGCCCGAACCCTCGACATTCAGGTCGAAGATTGTGTTGTGGCCCGAATCCGAATGCAGAATCCGGGTAATCACTTTGGGATCAACCGAAACCGCAACCGACGCCTGACCGGCCCCATAAACCACAGCCGGAATTTTGCCCGCAACACGCACGCGACGTGCTGCATTTTTATTGAACTTGCCCTCACGGGGAGTTGCGACAACTGCTTCTGTATTCTTCAATGCTGCCATGACTTCATCTTCCTTTCGGGCACAGAGTTGAGCTCTGCTCCCTTTGCGGACTTATCCGCGGTTATGTTGCCTGTCTCTCCTGATAACGGAGATCGGACAACTGAACTAATTGAACAGCGTACTTACGCTGGTCTCCATATGAATACTCTCGATAGCCCGGCCAAGCAGCCCTGCAATCGAAAGCACCTTAATCTTCTCCACCTTTGTCGCGTCTTCACGCAACGGGATGGTATTCGTCACGACCACCTGCTCCAGCCGTGAACTCGCAATGCGCTCGACCGCCGGGCCCGAAAGCACCGGATGCGTTGCGCACGCGTAAACTTTTTCCGCGCCCTGTTCCAGTAGCGCATCCGCCGTCTTCACCAGCGTTCCGGCAGTATCGATAATGTCATCGAGGATCAAGCACGTCCGGCCTTCTACATCGCCGATCACGTTCATCACCTCGGTGATATTAATGTCGGTCCGCCGCTTGTCGACGATGGCCAACGGTACATCCAGTTTCTTGGCGAAGAATCTCGCCCGTTCCACGCCGCCTGCATCCGGCGAAACCACCGTCAGGTTCGGCAGATTCAACTCCCGGAAGTAGCTCACCAGCACCGGGCTGGCAAACAGGTGATCCACGGGAATGTTGAAGAATCCCTGAATCTGCGCTGCATGCAGATCAACCAGCAAAGCCCGGTTTGCACCGGCTGTGGTCAGCAAATCTGCAACCAGCTTCGACGTAATGGCGACCCGCGGCCGGTCTTTTCTATCCTGCCGCGCATAGCCATAGTAGGGAATCACAACCGTGATCCGCCCGGCGGAGGCGCGCTTCAGCGCGTCCATCATAATCAGCAACTCGACAAGGTGCTGATCCACCGGGTAACACGTAGGCTGGACGAGAAACACATCCGCACCGCGAACGTTCTCAAGCAGCTGAAAATGAACTTCGCCGTCGGAGAATCTCTGCAACCGGGTCTCGCCCAGCGGCACACCGACGAACTTGCAGATCTCGTCGCATAAAGCTTTGTTGGACGATCCGCAGAAAATCTTGATGCGCTTGTTTTCCGTCAGCCGGCCGGAGCGCTTTTTTTCCGGAGCCGTTTTATCTGTTGCCTTCGCCTGTGAGAGCGCGTTCGCAGGCTGAGAGCTCGCTTCTGTCTCTTCAGCCTGCTCTGAAATAGGGGAAAGAACCGCAGTCGTGTCGTTTTTATTCACGTGAAACCCTCCAGGTTGGTTGACCTTGATTGTTCCTGCTGTCTTACGAAACCTTGTTGCGGCTTCGCACTTCTTCTGAATTCTTGTTGCGAATCCTCAAAAGCTGAAGACTTCGGCCTTTCAAACTTCTCACTTCCTTCTCCGCACAATTTTTGGCGGAGTCAAAAACCGTCATACTCAGCGGCAATTGTTGCCGCGAAATAACCCTAAATTTTCCGTTCGCCTGGCGTCGACTTTGGTTGGGCGACTAGGATTCGAACCTAGACAAAGAGATTCAAAGTCTCTTGACCTACCGTTAGTCGATCGCCCAGTAAATCACCGGTATTTTTATCTTACCCGGCGAAGTCACTCTGCGAACATTCGTTCCCAGTACTCGGCCCGTGGCAGGGTCTCCGTCAGAAGAGCCTGCACGCCAGAGGACTGGACGCGCTGTTGAGCCGCCTTTGCATCCTGCTCAGACCGGTAAAGTCCAAACAGAGCAGAGCCGGAGCCTGATAACGCCGCATAGATCGCGGGGCCACCCGAATCACTACCCATCAATAAGCGCTTGGTTATTCGCAAGGAGGGATACTGAGGAAAGACCACCTCTTCAAAGTCATTATGAAGACCGTCGTTTCCAATCCCGGTGCGGACAAGCGCGAGAAGGGTATTCTCGGCGAGATCATTCAGCGCATAGCTCTGGCTTTCACCAGATAAACCCTGTTTTTTCTCAGGATTAGGATCGCGAACGATACCGGAGGTGCCGGGCTTACAATCGCCTGTCTTCGCAGAGAGGGATGAGTAAGCAAGACTCAACTCCTCTAGCCTATCGGGTTTAGCCCCCGAAGTCAACCGATCCAGCCCCCTACCACCTTCTAAACGCCCATGTGCATTCGCATTATCTGCTCTTGTTAAGAGCACGGCTTCAGCATCTGGTTCTGTTAAGGGCACGGCTTCAGCATCTGGTTTTGTTAAGGGCACGGCTTCAGCCGTGCCGTGAGGATTCCCTTTAGAATAAGGGGCTTTAGCCCCTGAGGCGTTCGCCTCCACCAGCGCATCCCATGCCCTAAATGCCGCCGGAGTGGAAACCCCCACCTGTGGCACCGCAACCACACACCAGGTCTGCGGCAGGTCTGGCATAGGCACCACCTGTTCCCCCCGTCCCAACCCCAAAACCGCCCCACCTAACAGAAACAAAGGCACATCCGACCCCACCCACGCCGCCAGTTTCAGCCGTTCTACTCCCGGCAGAGCCACCCCCAACTCACGCTCCAACCCCAGCAACGCCGCAACAGCGTTCGCCGATCCAGCTCCCATCCCCCCCTGCACCGGCAACTTCTTTTCAATATGAATCTCAACCTCAGCGGCAATCCCCAACCGCGCCAGACACCCCTCAACCATCTTCCACGCAGTATTCCGCCCATCCCGAGGCACAAAAGGATGATTCGTCGTCAGTTCAACCCGCGTCTCAGCACCCGAATCCAACACCCGTGCCGACACAGTCACCAGATCATGCAAATCCAGCGTCTGGTACAGAGTCGTCAACCCATGAAACCCATCGGCCCGCACCGGCCCAATCGCCAGTCCAAGGTTGATCTTCGAATACGAACGAACACGCGTAGCCATACATCCTGATTCTACTCACGCGTTAAGTTGATGCCTGATGGATCACATTCGAGTTGTCGTTGATTCATTCTTGTTGTGGTGTCGCCCCACGCAGCATATTCTGACTTCGTCACGAAAGCCATGTATGTTCCGGGTTGCCCGAATTTTCTTTTTTTGTCTCATCCTTTTTGTTGGCAGACCTCTGCGTGGATCGCAACCGCATGCACCTTGGGTCTCGTGCTTTTCCCAATCCAGTCATCATTGGGAAGGAGCTAAGACAGTTCGAACTCCGACAATCACTTCGCCTGACGGAACCCAGAGAGCATACGCACAAATTGAAGCGAAAGAGACAGAACCGTTGACGTGTGAAAACACGGTTCACCTCTTCGTTTCTACAAAGAATTCAGCCGACTTCCGCCAGGTGTTTATGCAAAAGCCTTCGCCGCTCGGCGGAACAGCGAATTCAGTGGGGCCAAACAGCTGGTCTCCCGATGGACGTTGGCTCTTGGTCGAGTTCGACAAATGGTTTTACGACTCTGACGCTGGTGGACTGGATGTCCTGCTCTACGACATGCGAAGAGGGGAAATTGTCTCGCCGGACTTGACCCGCATCGTGCAAACGAAACGCAAGCAAGAGTGCTCGATCAAGGTCATCAAGGTAATCGGCTTTGATGCTTCGTCTCGGGTTCGTCTTCAACTGGCGGACAACATCGAAGAAGGCGAGGATCAGCCAAGTACTCATTGTTTTCGAAAAACCGAAGAGTGGGCGTTGGATCCGGCGCACCAAACAGTGCAGTTTATTTCACGGCGTCCCTGACTCGACCTCTTCACCAATAGCTGGAAAACCACTCTCAAGCGAAAAAGAGTCTCACATATCTTCGGCTCTTTATCTCAAGCAGCTATCCTGTACCAAAGGCCTAAATCCACGCCACTGGAGCCCCCCTGAATGCCGTTCGGTATCCGTCTCGCCGCGAGCACCCTCTCAACCGCTCTCATCACCGCCACCCTCGCAGCCCAAACGTCTCCCGCCTCTGCTACGGCCGAAGAACCCACTCGCACGCAGCACGCCATGGTCGTCTCCATCCAGCACGACGCCACCGATGCGGGTGTCCAAATCCTCAAACAAGGCGGAAACGCGGTCGACGCAGCCGTCGCCGTCGGCTTTGCCCTCGCTGTCGTCTATCCCGCAGCAGGCAACATTGGGGGCGGAGGCTTTATGCTCATCCGCGACAAGCACGGCAAGACTCACTTCCTCGATTACCGCGAAAAAGCCCCCGGTGCAGCCTCACGCGACATGTACCTCGATGCCAAGGGCAACGTTGTTTCGGGTATGTCCCTCATCGGCTACAAAGCCAGCGGAGTTCCCGGCTCCGTCGCCGGCCTCACCTACGCGCAAAAACACTATGGCAGACTCACTCTCGCGCAGGACATGGCTCCCGCCATCAAGCTTGCCAGCGAAGGCTACAGTCTCTCCGACGCTGAAGCCCGCGCGCTCCAGAGCAGAAACCTGACCCGCTTTCCATCCTCAGCAAAGATCTTCCAGCGCAACGGCGACTTCTACAAAGAAGGCGACACCTTCAAACAACCCGAACTAGCCGCCACCCTCACCCGCATCTCCCAAAACCCCGACGACTTCTACAAGGGAGCGATGGCCCACCAGATCGCCGACTTCGAAAAGGCCGGCGGAGGACTCATCACCGCCGAAGACCTCGCCGCCTACCAGGTCAAAGAGCGCACGCCCATCCGCGGCAAATACCACGGCTATGACATCATCACCGCCCCGCCACCATCCTCCGGCGGCATCGTCCTCGTCGAAATCCTCAACATCCTCTCGACCTACAACCTGCCCAAACTAGGCCCCGAAGGCGCAGAAACCCCCGACCGCAGCGCCGCTCAGGTCCACATCATCACCGAAGCCTTCCGCCGCGCCTACATGGACCGCAGCGACTACCTCGGCGACCCCGACTTCAACGCTCTGCCCTTAAAACAAATGGCCGATCCGAAGTACGCCGCCGCATGGCGAGCCTCCATCGACTCCCATAAACCCACACCCAGCAAAGATCTCGTCCGCCCCGCGGGTTTCATGCCGCCTCCGCCACAACAGACAACCACAAAAGAATCGACCCAGACCACCCACTTCTCCATCGTCGACGCCGAAGGCAATGCCGTCTCCAGCACCTACACCCTCAACGGCGGTTTCGGCTCCGGCGTCACCGTTGACGGCCTCGGCTTCCTCATGAACAACGAGATGGACGATTTCACCTCGAAAATTGGCGTCCCCAACATGTTCGGCCTCATCCAAAGCTCAGCCAACTCCATCGCTCCCGGCAAGCGACCGCTTTCCGCCATGACCCCGACCATCCTCACCACGCCCGGCCACTGGTACAAACCCGGCAAACTGGCTTACGTCCTCGGCTCGCCCGGCGGAGCCACCATCATCACCACCGTAGCCAACGACATCATCAGCACCGTCGATAACGGCCTCAACATCCAGCAGGCCGCCGATGCCCCGCGCTTCCACCACCAATATCTTCCCGACCGCATCGACCTCGAAAAGAAGTTCTCCCCCGAGGTAGCCGATCAGCTCAAAGCCATGGGCTACACCATCAACCGCCTCGCCGTAGCCGACGAGCACAACCCCGGGGTCTGGGGCGACAGCGAACTCATCGCCGTCGACCCAAAGACCCATGAACTCCTCGGCGGCCACGACAACCGCCGCAACTACGGCAAAGCCGACGGCTACTAACCGACACAATGACCCGCCTGCCAACAAACATCTTCGCCAATCCCGTCTGGCATGCTTTGCAAACGAAGCACAAACACTTCGCCATGACCGTCGGCGAAGCCTGCCGGTATCCTGCAGATGTCGCTCCCTTCGCGGCAGTCGGCACGCCCAGCAGAGCAGCTCTTCAGCAACTCGCCTCCCTCATCGTCAAGGGCGAGCATCTTTGGCTCTTCGACGACAACTTTCCGCCTGCACCTGAGATCGATTGGCTTGAAAAGCTGCAGTGCCTTCAGATGGTATTGCCCAGGGAAGTAAATCCACCTGATCCGAGCATCGAACTAACTCCACTCAGAGCGGCCGATGGCCAGGACATGGTCGCCCTTACCACGCTTGCGTTCCCCGGCTTCTTTCGCAATAGAACCTACCGGATGGGCTCCTACTTTGGCATACGGCACCAGGGAGAGCTCATCGCGATGGGCGGCGAACGCATCATGCTGAATGGTTATCCGGAAGTCAGTGGCGTCTGCACTCACCCTGCTCATCGCGGCAATGGCTACGCCACCGCCATCATCTGGGAACTTGTCCGGAATCATCGCCACAAAGGAGAAACGTCGTGGCTGCACGTTTCAGCTTCGAATCGACACGCCATCGATCTCTACACCCGGCTGGGATTTGTAACCCTTCAGACAGTCACGCTCCATCGAATCTCCTGCAAGAGCTAAGAACGACTGAACAGAAGAACCAATCAGTCAGCGCACGCCGGGAGCGATTTGCAATCTGCGATTTGTGGCAACGCAAGGCTGCTGGAAGATCTCATTAAGGTCCTCGCGCACGGGGCCGGATCTGTCCTTCGGCACGAATGCCATGAACCCCGGAACCTCACATAGCGCCTGATAATTTTGTTGCACCGTATTCAGCACCTCCGGGCCCCAATTCGAATATCCCCGGTAATCGTGCATCGTAAATTCCGCCTCATCCAACGAATCAGTCCCATTGATCAGGATCAGGTCGTACTCTCTCTTGTCGATGCTCGCGAGAACGGGAGCGATCGACCACACGCCTTGAAGAGAGAGCTGGTGGTAAAAATAAGGATCCAGAAGAACAGGGTCGCGGCTTCGCAACTCCAGATAAGGCCAATCAGACAGCAGCCGAAGCTTGCCGATGTTATTTGTGACAAGGTTCCGGCCAGGAGTCTGTCTAAAGTGGTCTCTTTGATGGAGCACGAAGGCACAGCCAAGGACTGTCAGCCCAATTGGAATCAAGATGGAACGAGCCGCCCATTCTTCTACCCTGGAAAGCCCCGCGGGCACCATCAAAATAACCAAAAACCACGGAAGGACGAAGTAATTCGCGTCGCTACCCAGGATTGCGAGGCCGGCTACGTTGGAGATGCAACCGAGGAGAATCGCTAACAGGACTGCCCGGTACCTCTGCTCTCTCCATCGCACTCTTACTCCTGTTAGCGCAATGCCAACAGCAATCACGCTCACCATGCTGTAACGCATCAGAGCGACCGCCTGAGGAATTGCGGACGACCACAACACGCTCGCGTGTTTGATGACCGCAAAATTCGGAAGAAAGGGTTCATGCCGCAACCACAATACCGTCAGGATCAAACCCCCTACGGCTGTGCTGCCGGCAATCAGTGCGGCAGCATCTCGGTATCTTCTTGCAGTCAAGCTATCCAGTAGCACCGCCAACAGAACTGCCGCCACGTTTTGTTTCGTGAGTAATCCAAGCGCGCCCAACGCGCCGGCACAGAAAAGCATCCCGGCTCTCCCTTGCGCAACCTGATACATCGCAAGGGCAGCCAAGATGAAAAAGATCGAGAGTGAATCAGCCCTCACGCTTGCGCAAAACGGAATGGCCCAGACACAAGCAAGTCCCAGCACAATGCTGGTGGCGGCCCAGATCCTTCGCCCTTCGAGCTTCCAGCTCAGGTATCCGACAAGACCGGCTGATCCGAGAAACGCCATAAAGGAAAGCGACCGCATCAGTTCAGTTGTCAGGAGCGGAGCGCCGTTCGCCAGCTTTGCGAAAACGCTGCCCAGAAGATAAAACACCGGCCCGTACTGCTGCGCGTTCCACGGGGGTTGAAGTGGATCTGAATATAGATGCCCTGTTCGCAGAGTGGTCAGAAAGGCGTACACCCCCACCCCTTCAGGAAAGGTTGTGTCGTTCCGAAGAAAAATGGCAGGAAAAAGAATCTTCAGATCAACAACTGCCAACATGAGAAAAGGAAGAAACATGAGGAGCACGGCCAAGGTCGGCCTCATGGTCCTGGTCTCGTTGGGCGGCTTGGAGTGCAGTGCTTCTCTCACTTATTCGAAGGATGCCTTTCGCGCAAGTTGAAGTAAATCAAGACTATCGCAGTTCAGTGATTCACTCGAAAATACAACCTGTGAAGCAGTAAACTACGGGCAAGCGCGAGGAACTGCAGCATGGTGCTTGAAATTGCCAAACCCGTCGCTTTGCTCCTCTGCCTGCTCTCTCTCTACGCGGTCTTTCACACCCTCTTCCTCTCCATCGAAGACCCCCACCTCATCCTCCAGCCCCACCAGGCCTTCACCGACCGCATCGTCGACTCACTCCTGCTCCTTGCACTCTCTGCCGCAATCTCAACTCTTGGCGGCCTCATCTTCCGCGAAGCGGAACCGGAACCTCGCTCCTCCCTCGCCACAACGCTCCCGCTTCTGGTCTTTTATTGGGCCGCCGGCATCATGACAGCCCTCTTCTTCCTGGCATGGTTCCTCGAAACTCACTACATCTTCAGCCCCAGAGTCCACTGGTAGCGCCTTACTTCTCACTCAGCGTCTTGTCGATAGCAGCCTGCGCCAGCGGGCCCATAATCGCATACCCCGCAGCGTTCGGATGCACTCCGTCAATGCTCGATCCCGGCTTCATCCCGCCATCTTCCCCCATCAAGGCCGAGTAGTAGTCCAGATACGTAACGGAACGAGTCACACAATATGCCTTCAACCAATCGTTCAGCGTTTTGATCTTTGCCGCCGGAGCCAGCCCCGGCCGCCACGGATAGTCAGCAGCAGGTGTAATCGACGCCACAATCACCCGAATCCCATTCGCCTTCGCCAGGTCGATCATCGACTTGAAATTATCCTCAGTCATCTCCGGGGTCATGGGCCCTGTATTCCCCGCCACATCGTTCGTCCCTGCCAGAATCACCACCGCCGCGGGATGCAGATCGATCACATCCTGTCGAAACCGCACCACCATCTGCGGCGTCGTCTGCCCGCTGATCCCGCGATTCACATAAGGCTTCCCCGGGAAAAACTCCCCCGTATTCCCGTGTCGCCCCCACCCATCTGTAATCGAGTCCCCATAAAACACGACCCGCCCACTCTCCGTCGGTCCAAGCGATGCATTGTCAGCCCGATACCGCCCCAATTGCGGCCAATCCGCCAGCTTAGCCTGCATCGAAGCAATCTCTTTCACTGCATCTGCCGATGCGGTAGGAGACGGAACAGCAGCAGGAACCGGAACAGCCTGCGACCACCCGTCACCTCTCATCAACGCAACCGTACCCAACAAGACAACCCGCGCAAAAATCCTCATATTCCCTCCTCACAATCGCGTTCCGATTCTAGCTGAACACCTCCCCACACCTCAGAGCCTTAGCGATACCATAAAGCCGTGTACCTTCCGGTAAACCCGCCGATCCCTCCAATGCTCGCGAAGCGAGTGGATACGATTCCGGAAGGAGACACCTGGATCTTTGAACCCAAGTGGGATGGATTCCGCGCTCTCATCTTCCGCGACGGAGACGAGATCCTGATTCAGAGCCGGGATTTGAAACCCTTGAATCGCTACTTTCCCGAACTAGTCGAGCCGCTCCTGTCGCAATTGCCTCCTCGCTGCGTTCTGGATGGCGAAATCGTCATAGCCGATAGAGACGGTCTCGACTTCGAGACACTGCAACTGCGCCTCCATCCCGCAGCGTCACGAGTGAAGTTGCTTTCAAAGCAAATCCCCGCCTCCATCGTGTTCTTCGACCTGCTGTGTGAAGGCGATCGGGATCTGCGCGACGAGCCGTTTCGCCTTCGCCGCGAGAAACTGGAAGAGCTACTCTCTTCCGCAACGCCGCCCATCCACTTAACACCCGCGACCAACGAAAGAGACGTCGCTGCTGACTGGTTTCGTCGCTTCGAAGGCGCGGGTCTCGATGGCGTAATGGCCAAGCCGGTCTCCGGCACCTATGAGTCGGACAAGCGCGTGATGCTGAAGGTCAAGCACGAGCGCGATTGCGACTGCGTCGTCGCCGGCTTTCGCTGGCACAAGAAGGGCGAAGGCACAGCCGTCGGCTCGCTGCTGCTTGGACTCTTCGACGACTGCAGGAGCGCTGCAGCATGTCGGCGTCTGCGCCAGCTTCACCGCAACCCAGGCGCCGCGAGCTCGTCGAATTTCTTGCGCCCGTATCGGAAAGACGCACTCGCAAATCATCCCTGGAGGCTGGGCTGAGCATCGCCGGCGAGTGAAGCCGGACATCGCATGCCCGGCGGCCAGAGCCGCTGGAGCCAGGGCAAGGATCTGTCGTGGGAGCCGCTGCGGCCGGAGCTGGTCGTCGAAGTCGCCTACGAGCACATGCAGGGCACGCGCTTCCGCCACATGGCGCACTTTCGCCGGTGGCGCACCGACAAGAAGCCGCAGTGACTGCACCTATGCGCAGCTCGAAGTCGTCCCGCCGCAGGAGCTGATGGAGATCTTCGCCACCGGTCGCTGACGCTCACTGCTTCTTCTTCGAGCGCCATCGTTCACGCCATTCCCGCGTCGGATCGTCGTCCGGATCAGGCGTCTCCTGCGACGGCCGCTGCTCTTCCGGTACGTGGCGAAGATTCACTCGAATGCGCGTCCAGGTCGAAGATCTGCCGCGCATCGAGTCAACCAGCACATCATCCACAGCCAAAAGAGCCGCCGCCTGAGGATGCCTTTGCCTTCCATCGTCTCCAACCCGCCAGTGCCGCCTGTTTGTCCGGTGAGTTTGCAACCACGATGAGCGGCATCTTGGTTCGCGGCTTCTTCGTCGCGCCGGCATCGCTTCGCGCGTGACGGAGCAACACGCGACGCCTCGCCCTCCATCTTGCGAAAGTGCGGAGGCCAGGGGGCATCGCCGAGACCAGCCGCCTCATCTCTGTCCGCAAGTTCGAGCAGGCCTTCGAGCGAACCAGCCGCAGCAGTCCATGTCAGCATGCGGATCCCCGATCTCCGCGAATCGCTTCGGAACCGTGAGCACGGTGAAGTCGGCCGGATCGCAGTCGGCAACCTCGCCCACTCAAGTGGAGTCGACACGCGTGCGTCGGGCAAGCGGTCGCACAGAATACGCCGAGCACGTCGTGCGATCCTTCGCGTTCTGGTTGTAGTCGAGAAACACGCCGTGACGCTCCTCCTTCCACCACTTCGAGCTCGCCAGCGCGGGCATCGCGCCGTTCGACCGCACGCGACAATGCAAGCGCCGCACGGCGAACCTCGGTGAATGTCCAGCGCGGCTCAATTCGCACATTCACATGCATCCCGCGCGAGCCGCTGGTCTTGGGCCAGCCGCGCAGTCCCATCTCCTCCAGAAGAGACTTCACCTCAAGCGCCACGCGTCGCACATCCGTCCACTCGACGCCGGGTCCAGGATCGAGATCGATCCGCAACTCGTCCGGATGATCGAGATCGCCGGAGCGCACCGGATGCGGGTGCAGTTCGATGCAGCCCAGATTGACGATCCACGCGAGCCCGGCCGCGTCATCCACCACGATCTCTTCCGCAGTGCGGCCCGAAGGGAATGACAGAGTAACGGTCCGCAGCCAGGAAGGCCGCTCGGAAGGCGCGCGCTTCTGATAAAAGGCCTCCGCCTCCGCTCCATTGACAAACCGTTTCAGGACAATCGGCCGATCCCGAATTCCGGTGAGAGCGCCCGGCGCAACCGACAGATAGTAGCGCACGAGGTCGAGCTTCGAGAGCTTTATCTGCTTCGAAAAATAAAGCTTGTCCGGATGAGTCACCCGAACCTCGCGATCACCAACCGCCAGTAATTCAAACAACTCCTCGGCCTTTTCTTTTTTCATAGATGCAGATCTCAATTCCTTTTAGAACGCCTGGCTTCAGCACGAATCTACGTCGAGAACTGTTCCTTGTGTCGCCCCAGATACCGTAGTGCCGCCTGCGCAGAATGAAATCCTGACATCCCATGAACGCCACCGCCAGGCGGAGTCGACGCTCCACAAAGAAACAGCCCAGCTATGGGAGTACGGTACAGCGAAGCAGTCGGACGAAAGAAAATCTGCCGCAGGCTCATCGCGCCTGCGGAGAGATCGCCCCCCACCAGGTTCGGATTCCATCGCTCCAGGGCAGCCGGTGTCGATACGGACCGCGCAAGAATGCATTCGCGAAAGCCTGGAGCGAAGCGTTCAATCTGGCGTTCAATGGCGTCCAGTCGATCGAGACTACTCCCATTAGGAACATGGCAATACGCCCACGCAGTATGCCTGCCTGCAGGCGCGCGCGATGCATCGAACAGCGACGGCTGGGCGAGCAGTACGAACGGAGCTGCGGACATAAAGCTGGATTCCGACGCGACGATCTCCTCCAGCGTACCGCCGACATGAACCGTAGCCGCCCGCGAACACTCCTTCGCCGTCCACGGAATTGGAGCACTAAGCGCATAGTCAATCTTGAACGCACCCGGACCATAACGAAAACGCTCAAGTTGTCGCCGATATCCCGCAGGAAACGCCGCTCCCGCAATCCGCAAAAGCTGTCGCGGAGCCACATCGGCGAGAACCAGATCTGCATTCGGCAGCTCAGTCACCTCGCGGCCGGTCTCTATGCGCCCACCCAAGGACTCAAGATGATAAGCAAGCGCATCACTGAGCGTCTGGGCGCCTCCCCGCACAATAGGCCACCCGCTCGCATGTCCAGCGACGATCATGACAAGTCCGATCGCCGCGGAGGCCGGCGATTCGAGAGACATCACTGAATGCGCAGCCATTCCCGCGAACAGAGCGCGCGCACGGACACCTGAAAACCGCGAACGTGCGAGTGAGGCCGCCGGGAACAGCGCCGACAGTCCAAAGCGGGCAAGCAAAAACGGATGCTTCGGAATATGTTGCACCGGTCCCAGGATCTCCTCGACCAGCCACGCAAAGCGATCGGCGAGCGGTTCGAACAGCGAACGGTACTTTTGCCTGTCCGCCCCATCAAGATTGGCCACCGTATCTTCAATCGAATGCTCGAGCAACACCGCCGTCCCATCGTCGAGTGGATGCGCGCAAGGCGCCGACGGTTCAATCCATGGAATCTCGATCGGCAGCGACCGGAAGAAGGGGCTGGCAATTCCCATCGGATAAACCGAAGATCCCAGATCGTGCCGAAACCCCGGCAGCGTCGTTTCAGCGGTTGAGCATCCCCCGCCGATCTGCGAGTTGCGCTCCGAAACCGTTACTGACACTCCTGCAGAAGCAAGGGTAATCGCCGCCGCAAGGCCGTTCGGACCGGAACCGATAATGGAGGCAGTTGGCATCACACAGAACCGCAGAACAAGTCTTGGAAACTATGTTCCGATCTTCATCCCTATTGAGATAAGATGCGTCTCTACCTGAAGGGAAGCAAATTTCATCAGCAGGCACCAGACTCCGCAGCCGATGGCATCCAATCCTGAAGGCGGCTCATGCAAAACGCCAAACGCATCTTCTACTATCTCTTCGATCCTGTACACGGCCGTTCCGATCATCTTATTGCCCGCTGGCTCTTTCTTCGGTCGCTCGGGCTGATTTATTTCTCGGCGTTCTTCTCCCTTCTCTTTCAAGTCCGTGGCCTTATCGGACCGCAAGGAATCCTTCCAGCCACTGAGTATTTGCAGAATCTCTCAAGTCTCGGCCCACTTCGCTTCTGGTACGTCCCCAGTCTTCTGTGGCTGAACAGCGGCGACCACATGCTCATGGCGTTATGCTGGGTCGGTCTCGCCGGCTCCCTGATCCTCTTCGTTAATCTCTGGCCGCGAGCTATGCTGATCGTCTGTTTCGTCTGCTTCCTCTCCTTCGTAACTGCCGCGCAGGACTTCTCCGGATACCAATCCGACGGCATGCTTCTTGAAGCTGGTTTTCTCTCAATCTTCCTTGGACCTTCCGGCTTTCTGCCCGGTTTGGGCGCCCGGAATCCGCCGATACGCGCCGCAATGTTTCTTCTTCTGTGGGAGTGGTTTCGAATCTACTTTGAATCCGGAGTCGTCAAGCTCGCCAGTGGCGATCCTACCTGGCGCAATCTCACTGCAATGTACGAGTATTACCAGAACGGTCCTCTACCAACGTGGATCGGCTGGTACCTGCAGCATCTGCCTTACTGGTTCCATATCGCGACCGCAGCCATGACGCTCTTCATGGAGCTGGTTCTCGTCTGGATGGCCTTCCTTCCACGTCGCTGGAGGATCGTATGCTTCTTCGTTGTTACCGCATGGCAAATTGGCGTGATCGCCACCGCAAACTACACCTTCCTTAACTATCTGGTCCTCATCCTTGCATTCCTGTTGCTTGATGACGCGTTCTTACTACGCTTTGTCCCATTGCGCTGGAGACGCCATCTGAGTTCGTGCAGCATCCCGATTGATGAAGCAAAATTGGCGCAACAGTCATCGTCCGATGATCAGTCGATAACATCGCTAGCCAGAAAACCACTCGCAAATCTTCAAGCCGGCCTGACCGCTATCGTACTCACGTGGATCTTCTACGCGACGCTCATTCCTTTAGCGCAGATGTCGTGGCACACAGCGCCGTTTCCCCTTGCGCCCGTGCTGGCGCTCGAACCCTTCCGCATCGCGAATCAATACGGCCTCTTCGCCGTGATGACACCTCATCGCTATGAGATCGAGTTCCAGGGATCGAACGATGGCGTCCATTGGATCGCCTATCCATTTCGCTACAAACCGCAAGCCTTGAACGAACGCCCACGCATCTATGCTCCATACCAGCCGCGTTTCGATTGGAACCTCTGGTTTGCATCGCTCGGTTCATGGCAGGAGTACCCCATCGTTCCGCGCACCGAGGAGCTTCTCCTCGAAAACGACAACGCTGTCCTGGGACTCTTCGCCGGCAATCCATTTACTAACGCACCGCCGCGACTCGTCCGCGCCGTACTCTGGCAATACTGGTTCAGCACCATGGAACAAAAACGCAGGGAAGGAATATGGTGGCGGCGCCAGTTGCTTGGCCCCTACGCTCCTACCCTGACCATGCTGCCTAACGGCCATTTCGGAATCATTGACGAGCCCGCAATCGCTGGTCCATCGCAGCCATGAAGCCTTCAAATCAATCCAATACTAATTTCCCGAATTATTTGAAAGCGTTCCGCCGCAATCGCCCGGAGCGTTAATCGGATTGCAGCGCGCAACGACCTTCCCGGGCAGTGTCACAACGAAATGACCGGGCCATCGCGCAGGTTCGTTGACCGGATAGTCCGTGCTGAGAAGCTGCGCACCGCTAGCCATCATTGCATCACGAACGCTGGTGTCGTTCTCACGCGCCTCTTTGGTGTCCGAATCCGTTCGCGCGCGGATCAGATACCCTTTCTGCACGAGCTCGGCAATCTCCGCAGCAGGCCCGCCATTACGTTCAATGAATGCGGCATCCGGCTCACCTGGCTCTGCATTGGTGAAGAGAACCCGGCCGCGCAGCGAAGGATGACCCGCAAGATAAACCGGGCCAACAGGACGCTGATCCATCAGAAACAAAACCTTACCGCGAGCGCTGGCCAGGCTCGGCCAGTTCCCCGCAAGTACGGCCTCATTCAGCGTCTCGTACCGACCGCGCACATCATCCGGTGTGATCATTTCACTCGACCGGAACACAGAACGTATCTCAGCATCAAGAGCATCGAAAGTGCCTGAGGTAAACGGCTCGGGTTCGGTGAGGCGGAGTTCACCCCGCGGTTTGCCCTGTTTCGTCTCGATCAGAATAAAAATTGGTACGTGATCAGGATGCGTGTGAGACCACTGGCGCACCTGTTCGAGACATGCGATGAACGGCTGGCACGTACTACGGTAATCGACATCTTGAACATGCATGACCTTGAAACCCGGCTTATTCATCACCCCGTTAGGATCGAAGTCCGAATCGGGCGGCAGCTTAGCCGCAGCAACCATGCCGGGACCAGAAGGATGGGCATAAAGCCCACCTTTACCATCCGCGTAAATGTCGAGCTCAATCTGCCGAACACCGCTGTCAAACTGCTGCGGAAGAGGCTGATGCTGGTAGTCCAGCCCTTTGTATGCATCGGCATATTTCGCCTGCCATATCTTGCTTTCGCTGGTGGCAATTCCAGCGTGATAGCTATTGTGCGTGCCGATAACCTGAATCTGGTTGAGCTTCAAAGCGTCGTATGCGGCCTGAGCAAACAAAATCCCGCAGAACCCAGCAGTAATAGAGACAACGGAAAGGGTACGACAGAAAATGGAAAGCAATGGGGGTCCTTTACATTGATACACCAAATAGATTTTCTCAACAGATGCGGAGACTCAGGCCGCGACGTAAGGCTTACTGTAGTGCGTCGACCACTCTACAAGACTCATATTCATAAATCGCCAGGTGGCATGCTTCGTGTCAACCTCCATCAGCATGTAGGCGTTCGGATCATAGCGTGTAGCGGCCATCACATAGTGTTGAGGACCATAGTTGTGAGCGTAGTCGATCCACTTATGCTTGTGACCGGAAACAACCAGCTGAATCGTCTCCTGATACTTCGCTAGAAGCGGGTGCAGGCCGTAATCTGCGAATTCCGTCGGAGCATCCTGGATGAGCGGGAAATGAATGAAGACGAACGTAGGCTTGTGTTGTCGAAGTTGCGCCTCAAACCAGTGAAGCTGCTCCTCCCCGAGCGAGCCAATGTTCGGATTGAAATCCGCTGAAGTATGGTCCTGGGTAGATCCAAGAAAATTATTCAGGTGAACAAATTTGTAACCCTTGTAATCCACAACATAATAGGGCTTCGTCTCGAACTTGGCCTCGAAAAGCCGGTGACTCATCTCGCGTGAGACCCTCCGTACGTCATAGTCATGATTACCGAAGCCGATATGAACCGGCATCTTGAAGCCGTCGGTGATGGCCTTCGCGTTGTCGAGCCGCGTCTTGTTCTTAAAAGTAAAAGTCGTAGTCGGTTGAAGGATAGTTGTGAAAATGATCCCCAATCAGAAAAACCTTTTCGATCGCAGGATTCAGACTGTTGATCAGATCGCGAGCCGAAGTATACCGAGGCGTGGTCAACAGAATGCTCTCATTGTCCTCGACTCCATTCTCGCTTCCCTTCACGTAAAAATCGTCGATGATATGAGTGTCGGCGACCAACGCGAAGTAGAACTTGTCCGGAGATGCCGTCGCTCGCGCCTCCTCCGCCCAAAGCCTTCGTGTTAGAAAACTGCCGAGCGAGGCGCCCGTCAGAGCAGCAAATTGTCTACGATCCATCATGCAACGGTCTCCGTGGATGATTAGAAGATAATCTTTCCCGCGAACTGCAGCACGCGAGCCGGAAAGGTTGATCCCGCCGCAACGACGCCGAAACTGCTCGACGTAGGGCTATAGCCGCTCTGGGGAAAGGCATAGTTGGTCTGGTTAAGAACATTGAAAGCCTCGGCGCGGAAGTCAAAGGAGACACCTTCCGGGTAGAGAGGAAAATTCTTATGCAGACCAAGATCGAGTTGGTAGAACGGATCGAAGCGAACCGAGTTTCGTCCGGCGTTTCCGTAAGGATGATTCACGTCGGGCAGACTGAGAACAGCGGGTCCCGTGAGTCCGAAGACCGGATTCTGCAGCGCGGCGAGGTTCTGGTTACCCGGAAGCTTGATTCGCTTCGATTTGGGAAGCACAGGATTTCCAGTCAGATTCGGACGCGCAGCGAGCAGCGGGCTCACCTGCTGGAAACTGTTCGGAGAATAGGTGATATTCACAGGCAGGCCGGCGCTGGCGCTGTTGATCGCTGTAATCTGCCATCCGCCGAGAAGCTCCTGCATTACGAAGGGTGCGCTGCTGCCGAACATACGGCCCTTCCCGTAGGGCAGATCGTAGACGATGGAAAGAATATCGTTCAGAGGCTGATTGTAGCCCGACGGTCCGCGCTCTCCAAGAGCGTTGGCCAGATTGATGCGTGAGTTGTCGCCAGTGTTCGCATCAAGATGGCCGCTGGCATTATCGATCGCGCGCGACCACGTAAAGGAATTCAGCAGATAGAGTCCATGGCCGGTGCGGTGCTCAAGCTTACTCTGCAGAGCGTTGTAGCTTAGGAAGCCCTGCGAGAGACTCTCTTCGATCGTGGTGAAGGTGGGAATTGGCCGGCGGGCTGCCAGACTCAGGCAGCCTGTGCTGACAGTTGGGCTGCAGGTCGCCGTCAACGCGTTCGCCGCAGACTGATTGAGATCCGCAAGCACCTGCAGCTTGACGCCATGCTGACCTACGTAAGAAACCTCAAAGGTCATCGCGCTGCTCAATTGCCGCTGAACCGTCAGATGATAGCTCTGGACATACCCGGTCGGCGTATCTTTGGGAATGTACCGAGCCTGCGTGCTGAGGTTGCTCGCCGCTGTCACGTTAGACGGATCAGCAAAGGAAGTAGGATAACCCTGAATCGTCGGGCGGAAACAGGGATTCGGGTTTGAGGAACTGAAGGGGGCTTGCGCCTGCGCGGAGGTGCAGATCGGCAACGCCTTCTGTGATCCCAGTACCCCCGGATTCGCAAACTGCGGCCCCTGAACAATGTTGGTGTTCACAATCGCCGGCAGGTTATAAACCAATAGGTTCTCGCCGCCTTCGCGATTGAATTGCGCATAACCAAGCCCGTATCCACCTCGAACAACCGTCTTGGAATCGAGCGAGTACGCGACCCCGATACGCGGGGCGAAGTCGAGCTTCGGCATATTCACCAGCGCACGGTTGTAGAGCGATCCCGAAGATGCCTTGATGAGGCTCTGGGTTCCCGGATCGTAGTTCGAGAGTTTGTTGCTCGACTCCCACTGCGGTGTCACCAGTTCATAGCGCAATCCTGCATTGATCGTAAGCCGCGAGTTCACACGGATGTCGTCCTGAAAATATAGATAGTGCATCCGCTGATTCAGGTGAACGTTGACAAAGTTGTTCAGCTGATAGGTATCGCGCGCGCCAAAGAGAAAATCGGCAAGCGCAACGGCCTCTTTGGTACCCGCATTCGAACTGCTCAAAGCGCCGGCCGACGCTCCCGTAAAGCTGTATCCGCCGTTATAGGTATCCTGGCCGAAGACCGGATTAAAGTCGTCGATCGTAGTGAAGATGGCTTGGTACTCATAGCCCATCTTGTAGCTATTGCGTCCGTGGATGAGCGTGAAGTTAACCTTCGGATTGAAGATGTAGGGATTCTGGTACTGCGGATTGCTCCCTTGATTGCCGAACTGAGAATATCCGCTGACGCTCTGCACGTTGAGGCTCCGCACAACCTGCGGATCGGTCGGGAGGCCGGGGATACCGGCCATCAGACTCGGAAGATGCTGTCCGTAAGGAAACTTGCCGCCATCGGTACGCGTAAACGCAAACCGCGCATCGAGAATCGAATTCTGATTGAAGACGCGGGTGACACCCCCGGCAATCTGCTGATTGAAAATATTCACATTCCCATTGCTGTTACCTCCCGCCGGCCCCTGAATATTTGGCGGAGCAGCAATCTTGCCCTGATGCTGGCTGTAGCGAACGAAGGCCGTCGTCTTTGCGCTGAAAGTTTGATCGACGCGCACATCGCCCTTGTCATCGTTGATCGTATCCGCAGGCAGCGAGGCGTAGTTATTGCTGAAGGGATTACCCGGAACGTTAGAAGCAGGAAGCGCCGCGAGAACACCCTTGGCAAACGACGACACCGTCGGATCGTTGAAAGGAATGACTCCATTCGGATAGGTCTGACCCGTAATCGGATTCTGCAGCGGTACGCGTGCGCCGTTCTCTGTGCTGCTGCCTGAAAGAAAGGTATACCCGCCATTCGCAATAGCAAGTGCACTGGTTCCATTCTGATTCGCCGTAGGAACCGTCGCCTGGTTCACAGCATGTACAACCTGCCGGGTCCCTTCGTAGTCCGCAAAAAAGAACGTATGATCCTTCCATATCGGGCCGCCGAACGTGCCGCCAAATTGATTACGAATCAAAACCGGCTTCTGCGGAGCCCCCGTCAACGGATTCGAAGGTGGCGTGAAGGGCCCAATCGCATTGAAGATCGTATTCCGAATGTAGTCGTAAGCTCCACCATGAAATCGATTCGTGCCGCTGCGAATACTGACGTTGATCACAGCACCTGCAGAGCGCCCGTACTCGGCGCTATAGTTGTCCGTCTCCACGCGGAATTCGCTGATGGCGTCAGGAGACGGCGGAATCGCCTGATTCGAAAATCCCTGATTCGAAGTCCCGTAAGCATTGTTGTCCAGGCCGTCGAGCAGAAAATTATTGAACTCGCTGCGCTGCCCGTTGACGTTGAACGAAGCATCGCGGCTGCTGTCGGTCGTATTCTCAAGAATATTGCGGCGAACCCCCGGAACCAGCGCGGCAAGGTCCGCGTAAGCGCGTCCGTTCAGCGGGAGATTTTCAACCTCACGCGTGCCAATCACCTGCCCGCGCTCGCTGCTGTCCGTTTCCAGAAGCGCTGCAGCCGCATCAACGGTCACAGTCTCAGCAGTAGACCCGGTCTTCAGCGCCACGTCCACGCGCTGACGGGCGTTTACCGTCACCGTGAAAGGCGCCGTCGTGCTGTTGTCAAAACCATTAGCCATCGCAGTAATCTGATACTGTCCAATCTTGATGTCAGTGAACTCATAGGCCCCCTGGGCACTCGTCTGCACTGTCGCCTGCGCCTTGGTCTGCAGGTTCATCAGTGCAACGGTCGCGCCGGAGACAACAGCGCCAGAAGAATCACGCACATAGCCTAGGACAGAGGCCGTTTCAAACTGCGCACGCAAGGAAACGGGCCACACCGCGAAAAGACAAGCCACTAGAACGAAGGGAAGGTAGCGTTTCACATAATCTCCAAAAATGAATACGGATTTCGTGCTCGATGAGCGTGAGCGAACTCACGACGAATGTCGTATAGAGGGAACGATAGGGAGGTTTTGTGTACGCCTGATATATCAAATGTTACGAAGCGAAGAAATCACGTTACGTTTTCTTCATGCATCAAGAAGCCGCTTTGTCAGGGCTATCCGAGCTGATCGCTAACCAACCTGAAGAGTGTGAGTTGAAGCGCTCGATGAGCATAAGGCACCACGAACCTTCGGAAAGCACACGCAGCGAATCGATTGTTTATAAAAGAAAAATTGTGGCCGGCCTCCCACCCGAAAGCCGTTCCCCGACTACACCTCTTGCTCTTCACCTTACTTCTTCGGCCAATACTCATCCCGCAGTTTCGTCTGCCGCGTCTCCATTGGAATCGCTACCCCATTGATGTAGACCTGCTTCACGCTAGTGCGAACATCCAACGGGTCGCCATCCGCAATCACCACATTTGCAATCTTGCCCACATCAAGCGAACCAAGCTTATCCCCCATCCCAAAGACCTCCGCTGGGTTCAGCGTGATCGACTTCATCGCCTCGTCATACGGCAAACCATAAGCAACAGCAAAACCCGCTGAATACGGCAGGTTACGCGAGTTGCTCACGTTGTACGAAGCCAGAATAACCTTCACGCCGCGCTTTGCAAGCTCGCCCGGAACACTGTACACAGCATCGAATCGCTCATTCGGTCCCGGCAGATCATAAATCGGACCAACAATCACCGGCACATGGTACGAGGCAATCTTGTCGAGAACGTCATTCGCCCGTGTCACATGGCTCAGCACGACCTTCAGATGAAACTCCTGAGCAAACGCCATCGCCGTCTCAACGTCATGCCCGTCGTACGCGCCCAAAACCACAGGCTTCTCGCCCTTCAAATAAGGAATCAGTGCCTCATTCCTCAAATTAAAATTTGAACCTCCAGCGCCTGCGCGCCCGCCGCCAGCAGGAGCAGCAGCACTATCATCAGCTGGCTTCTTAGACGAGTCAGCACGTCGCGCCATGTACTCCTGCGCATCCAGCAACGCCTGCCGCATCTGGCTGATCTCGCCCATCCGCGTCGAAGGATACCGCCCACCAGCCGGTCCCGCCGCTTCACCTCGGCCTCCGCGCTTCGGAGCCTCGCCAAAGTTCATCGCCAAAGCCACGTCCTTCACCATCAGCATCGAATCGCGATCGCGTCCTGCAAGTTGAATCAGGCTGTCCTGCCCGGGAATCGTATCCGTCTCGGCCGGAGACACAATCGCATTTGTGATGCCGTTGTACCGCGTAATTGGGATATGCTCGCTCTCCGCATGAAACGCATCATAGACATGCATCTGCGGAAGGATCTCGTCGCTCGGCTCGATCGTGTCGTTCGTCGTCCGGTCCGATCCAATCTCCGACAGCCCAAGCCTCGTCTCCGCATCAAACAGTCCCGGGTAAACCGTCATCCCTTTCGCATCCACAATCGTCGCGCCCTTCGGCACCTTTACTGAAGCCGCACTTCCAACCGCAGCAATCTTCCCGCCCTCAATTAACACCACGCCGTTCTCAATCACGCCATGCGTAATCGTCAACAGCTTCCCACCCGTAATCGCAATCGTTCCCGTCGGCGGAGTCGTGTCGACCATGCGCGCCTGCGCAAGAAGAGAAGCAGACCCTGCAATACCGAAAACCAGCGAAGCCGCAAGCGCAGGGGTCCGAAGGCAAACAAATCTATCCGTAAAATTCTTCAGCATCAATTATCCCCCTGCTCATCGTCATCATCTTCGCCTGCGCCAAACCCGCTGCCATGCATCACGCCAGAGAAATGTGTTGTCCCAAATCCAGGCAGACTGCTGTCAAAGAAAAGATCGCCATCGATATAAACCTTCTCCGCTCGCGCATAGGTCGAAAGCGGATCCATATTCCAGATCACCACATCGCCATCTTTCCCCACATCGAGCGACCCCGTCTTATCGTCAATCCCGATAATCCACGCCGGATTCAGCGTCACCATCGTGATCGCCTCATCCTCCGTCGCGCCGCCATAGTGAACCATCTTCCCCGCCTCCTGGTTCAGCCGGCGAATGTGATCGTTCGAATCACTCTTCAACGCCACGCGACACGCCCTCGCGCATCGACATCACCGCGTTCCACGGAATCCCGTCCCACATCTCATACTTCCCGCCGTACCAATCGGTAAAAGTCGCGATGCCCGTCCCATCCGCGGCGATCTTGCCGCCAACCTTATACATCTCGAGCGCATGATGAAATGCCCGAATCTTGAACCCGTACTCCTGCGCAATCGCCTCTTCGGTCAAAAACTCATCCGCCCGATAGCAGTGAATCTGCACCAGCAGCTTGCCGCGCAGAATATCCGCCAGCGCCTCCAGCTTCAGGTCCCGATGCGGTGGCCGCGCATCCTTGTCACCCTTCGCCACCTTGTCGTTATAGGCATCCCAGTCACGCCGATACACCTTCGCATCCTCAAACGCCTGCCGCATTACCTCAAAATTTCCCATCCGCGTCGAAGGCAACTGATTCCGCGTCCCATAGACCCTCTTTGGATTCTCACCGCTCGCAAACTTGATCGACCGCGGCGCATTCGGAAACAGCATCTCTTCCTTCGACAGCCCAAACTTGTTCTTGATCACCACCGCCTGCCCGCCGATCATGTTGGCCGAGCCATGCAGCAGCAGCTCCGACGTCACCCCGCCCGCCAGTGCCTGATAGAGCGCCTTATCGCGGTTGTCGAACGCATCGATCATCATCATGCTCGGCGTAACCGGGCTCGTCGCCTCGTTCACGTCATCGCCCAGCGCCGAGTGCGAGTGCGGATCGATAATGCCCGGCGTCACATACTTCCCCGTCGCATCGATCACCGTCGCCCCTGCAGGCGCACTCACCGTCGCACCCACGCCCGCAATCTTGCCATTGTGCAGCCACACGCTGCCATGCTGAATCGTTCCATGCGAAGCCGTCATCACCGTCGCATTCTTGATCACAAGATCTGTCGGCGCCGTTGAACTCTGAGCGGTCGCGATCACAACCGCAGAAAACCAGAAAAAAAACCGCCATCGCAGACACAGGCGCAACTCGGGGAATAGAAGAACTCATCAGAGATTCTCTCCTGAAGAAGCTGTCTAAAAAGAATGCGACGATAGTAGCACGCAGCTATGCCGTCACAACTTGGGTAATGGGACCTAAGACGCATCCAGGCAGAATAGAGTCTCAAGAAATCTTCGGCCCCGCTCCTACAGCGGAATATTCCCATGCTTCTTCGCCGGATTCTTCTCCCGCTTCGTCCCCAGCATATCCAGCGCCGTATTCAGCCGCCGCCGCGTCTCACTCGGCCGGATCACCGCATCGACATACCCGCGCTCCGCCGCCACATAAGGATTCGCAAACCGCTCGCGAAACTCCTCCACCTTCTCGCTCCGCGCCTCGGCCAGAATCTCCACCTTCTGCTCCTCGGTCAGCGACACACCCTGCGGCATCACCGCCTCCGCGCGCCGCACCACCGCATCCAGCTCGCGCTTATAGACGATATTCACCGCGCCCTCCGGCCCCATCACCGCAATCTCCGCCGTCGGCCACGCCAGGTTCACATCCGTCCGCAGATGCTTCGAACTCATCACGCAGTAAGCCCCGCCATAAGCCTTCCGCGTAATCACCGTCAGCTTCGGCACCGTCGCCTCCGCAAACGCATACAGCAGCTTCGCTCCATGCCGAATAATCCCGCCATGCTCCTGCTGAATCCCCGGCATAAATCCCGGCACATCCTCAAACGTAATCAGCGGAATATTGAACGCATCGCAGAACCGCACAAACCGCGCGCCCTTCACGCTCGCATTGATATCCAGCACACCCGCCAGAAACGCCGGCTGATTCGCCACCACCCCCACCGGCCGCCCAGCCATCCGCGCAAACCCGACCACAATATTCCGCGCAAAGTGCTCCTGCACCTGAAAAAAATACCCATCATCCACCACACGCGAAATCACATCCACCATGTCGTAAGGCTGATTGCTCTCCGTCGGCACAATCGTATCCAGCGCAACATCCGCCCGCGCCGGATCATCCTGCGTCGCCTTCCGCGGAGCATCATCCAGATTGTTCGAAGGCAGAAAACTCAGCAGCTCCCGCACCATCGCCAGACACTCCTGGTCGTCATGCGCCATAAAGTGCGCCACGCCGGAAATCTCGTTGTGCGTCACCGCTCCGCCCAGCGCATCCTTCGTCACATCCTCATGCGTCACCGTCTTGATCACATCCGGCCCGGTCACGAACATATAGCTCGTCTTCTCCGTCATCAACGTAAAGTCCGTAATCGCCGGCGAATACACCGCCCCACCCGCGCAAGGCCCCAGAATCGCCGAGATCTGCGGCACCACCCCGCTCGCCAGCGTGTTCCGCAGAAAAATATCCGTATACCCCGCCAGCGAAACCACGCCCTCCTGAATCCGCGCCCCGCCCGAATCATTCAGCCCCACCACCGGCGCGCCCACCTTCATCGCCATATCCATAATCTTCACAATCTTCGCCGCATTCGCCTCCGACAGCGACCCCCCAAACACCGTAAAGTCCTGCGCAAACACAGAACACCACTCGCCCATGCACCCGCCCATACCCTGTAACAAACCCATCCCCCGGAACGCGCTGCTCTGCCATGCCAAAATCTGTAGCCCGATGAGTTACAAATTTATCCGTCTCCTCAAACGTCCCCTCGTCCAGCAGAAAATCAATCCGCTCCCGCGCCGAAAGCTTCCCCGCCTTATGTTCCCGTTCCCGCCGTTCCGCCCCGCCACCCTCTTCAGCAATCGCATGCCGAGCCGCAAGCTCCGCCAGGTTACGCTGATGAGGATCGATCTTCACTTCAGACTCGGTTTTTTGCACAACAGGACGCTCGGCTGTAGCCATAGGAAGCGATTTTAGCAGTGTATGCGGACCACGAGTTTCTGCTACACCTATCAGTGCTTATCCTGTGCAGACGAAGTGGGATCGCCTTCATACTCAATCTTCTTTCCTGTGCGAAGCTCAAGTGAGCTCAACAGCGGCTGAATAGCATCTTTGCCAACTTCGAAACTAATCATCTGCGCTTGATCCTTATCGTCCTTGTACTCGATCGTCAGATAATGAGTGTGGCTCTTTGAAAGCAGCAACAGAAGACCGCCAACGCCCGCTAGCGCAGTAAGTGCAATCGTCTGGCCAATTCGGAGATGCTTGGTCTGGCCGTAGATCAATCTTGTCGTACTCGCATAGGGCACATCGAAGACACCCTCAGGATATTTGCCGACCTCTCCATTTTTGCCGGCCTTATACGCAAAGTTGAGGTGTTTCTCGTCCCGGGTGTCCACAAAGCCGAGAGCGTCAATCGGCGGCGTAGCTGTTGTGCCGCCAGAACATTTAGCCTGATGACTGCTTACACCGGCGAAACCGTTATGAAGGCAGAAAAAAAGAAGTACAAAAGAAGCAAGAATCTTTCGCATCGCCTGAGTATAGAAAAACCCTGCCTCAAGCACTAGCCCTAAGGCACGTTTTTACTATCATTTAGTAAACAGACAGATCAAGTAGCCGGAGCGAATAAAAGGCGAATATAATCGCAGACAGCGTTCCCTCAATTTCGTGTCCACGCCAGTCCATCCCGACCGCTTCGCCTTCCTCCACATCGACCTCAACAGCTTCTTCGCGTCCGTCGAGCAGCAGCTCCACCCCGAATACCGCGGCAAACCCCTCGCCGTCGTCCCCACCTTCGCCGACACCACCTGTCTGCATCGCCGCCAGCTACGAGGCCAAAGCCCTCGGCATCAAAACCGGCACCCAGGTCGGCGAAGCCAAGGTCAAATCTGCCCCGGCATCATCCTCATCGAAGGCAGCCACACCGAGTACGCCAAGTACTCCCACGCCATCTCCGAAGCCGTCGACCTCGTCTGCCCCGTCTCCCACAACCCCTCCATCGACGAGATGGTCTGCCAGCTCATCGGCCGCGAGCAGGAGCCGCCCCGCGCCCGCCAGATCGCCCTCGACATCAAGCAGTCCATCTACAAAAACGTCGGCGTCGCCCTCCGCTGCTCCATCGGCATGGCCCCCAACCGCTACCTCGCCAAGATCGCCAGCGACATGCAGAAGCCCGACGGGCTGATTGGCCTTTTGCCCTCGCAACTCCCAAGAGCCATCGCCCATCTCGAACTCCGCGATCTCCCCGGCGTAGGCGCCCGCACCGAGATCCGCCTCAACGCCAAGGGCATCACCACCATGGAGCAGCTCCTCGCCCTCGACCACACCAGATGCACAAGCTCTTCGACTCCGTCTGGGGCGATCGCATGTATCACTGGCTCCGCGGAGCCCAGACCGAAGACGCCTCCGGCAACAACGCCCCCCAGGCCGAAGTCCAGAAATCCCTCGGCCACTCCCACGTCCTCGCGCCCGAGCACCGCACCCCCGAAGGCTCCTGGGCCGTCGCCCACAAGCTCCTCCACAAAGCCGCCATGCGCCTCCGCATGGAGCACTTCTACACCGGCTCCCTAGCTCTCACCATCCGCTACCAGCTCACGCGTCAACAAGCCGAAGCCCAGTCCACCCACGGCAAAGTGAAGCGCCACTACTCCGGCATCAAAAACTCCGGCTGGGGCATGGAGGCCCGCTTCCGCGACTGCCAGGACACCCTCACCCTCCTCGAACATCCTCCGCTCCCTCTGGGCCAGAGCCCGCAAGGCCCCGAGTTCAACCGCCCCTTCTTCGTCGGCATCACCCTCCGCAACCTCATCCCCGAAGACGAGCACCAGGCCGAGCTCTTCGCCGACCCCACCAACCGCGCCCAGCTCTCCACCACCATGGACAAGCTCAACCTCAAATACGGCCACACCACCCTGCACTTCGCCGGCATGCTCCCCGCCCGCGAGTCCGCCCCCACCCGCATAGCCTTCACCCAAATCCCAGTCCAATACGGCGTCGACTACATGTAGTGACTCAGATTGCAGCGTACGCCCGCTTCTCATACAGCCAAATTACAAGGTCTGCATGGAGCAATCGTTGCGAATTTCCGAGCTCCTTCTAACCATGACCAGTCACAATGTCTGCGTTGTGTGTCCTGGTGAGCCTCGTGTTCGTTTACATCCTGCTTCGGTGTGATCTTCGTGCTGGTTGATCGTGTTATGTTCACTCGATCGCAGTAACAGACATCAGGTGCTGGCGTTCACATGAGTACCTTCATACTTGTGAGGTGTCGTGCAGCTACAGCCGTCAGGACTGTTTTTGCCTAAAGGTGCCCAATGCCCACCGTAAAACTCCTCACCGACGCCGAAGTCTCCACCAACCCACGCATCCAAGCCATCTTCGACGACATCCGCGCCACCCGAAAATCCGACTTCGTCAACAACTTCTGGCGAGCCCTCGCCAACCAGCCCGACCTCCTCGAACGCACCTGGGCCAGCATCAAGCAGGTCATGATCGAACCCGGCGCACTCGACCCGCTCACCAAAGAGCTCATCTACATCGCCGTCTCCGTCACCAACAGCTGCAGCTACTGCATCCACTCCCACACCGCAGCAGCACGTGCCAAAGGCCTCACCGACCAGCAACACGCCGAACTCCTCGCCGTCATCGGCATGGCCTCCGAGACCAACGCCCTCGCCACCGCCCTCCAGATCCCCGTCGACCCCGAATTCACCAGTCGAGTAGTCGCCCAGCAAAGACGAACGCTCCACCCCGCCATTCGACAACATCGTCGAACAGCAGAGATGGAGCGCTCATAGTCAAAGCCCTTACTTAGCCGGCAAAGCCTTCGTCGCCATATTGGCAAGATCGCCAGTCTCCGGCAACTTCTCAAACCCTGCTGCAGCCAGATGGCTGGGCCCCCTGATCGGTATTGGCGTGAAGATGGTGGCAGGCTTGATCAACGTCACCGTCTGGAAGTCCTGAGCGTAAATCACCGGATAGCTATACCCATTCGTCGTTCGAGTCCACGCCGTGATCTCAAACAAATAGGCACACGTATACGGTGGAACCCAGACAGCAGGAGACACCGGCCGCGTATCGCTGAGCACGCCTTGCCAGATATGCGTCGGACTCGCATGAGCAGCATAACTATCGCTGTAGATCGCAGAAGTCACCCCGGCTCCATAAGAAGCCGTGAGTGCCAGGCTGTAAAGATCGCCCTCCGAGTCGTACGCCTCGTACTGCAACTGCACGCCATCTGTAATTGAGGCCAGAGTGACAATCGCACACGGCGACACCGGAGTCCCCGCATGCAAAATATTGATCAGTTTCACAACTGGCGGCTGGTTATCGAGCTTAAGCGTCAACATCTGCACCGTCGCTGGCACAATAACATTCGCAGCGTTAAAGAAGTTGATCTCAAACTGATGCACACCATCCGGCTCCGCAGACGTCGTCCACTGGAACAGCAGATTCTGAATCGTGTACGGAAGCGCAGGATTCACAAACGTATAAAACCCGCTCGGATCCGGCCCAAAAGACTGCCAGACGTCAATCGCCCCGACAATCTCGAAGTTCGCCCACGCCTGCAGAATCGGAGTGAACGTGGCCGCATTCGCTGCAGCAACGGTCGCGCCATAGCGATGCAGCACCTTGTACTTGCGTGCTCCCGCCCCCCACAGCGAAGTCAGCGCAGCCACATTGCCGATCAGATTCAACGTGCCGCAAAACGCCGCAGCCGTCGGATTCAGATAGTAAGGCGGCGTGATCGTGCAGTAGCCATCGGCAGCAATATCGCCCGTACCGATCAGGCCAACAGTCGCAATCACCGGGCCAAGGCTCCCCGGCGGAATGACGATCGCAGGCATCGTCGAAAGCACAATCGAGTGAAGATCCGCAAAGTTCCCCAGCGGATTCGGCGGCGTCTCGCCAACAAACCCTCCCAGCGTCGCAATCCTCAATCCAAAGTTCACGACAGGAGCAGGACTCGAAGGATCGACAGTAATCCCAAGATCGGTCAGGTCGAACGAGATCTGCCATTGCCGGTGATTCGTCCCCGACAGCATCGACGGCCCAAACCCACTCAGCAGCTTCGACGGAATAACCTGCGAAGGCGACACCCCAGTATCCGTGTTCGGCCCAAGCATGTAGAACATGTAAAGCCGATTCTGGTTGGTCGGCAGAATCGAGAACAGCTTGTCTCGATAAGCGTCAATCACCCCGTTGTTGTTGATGTCCACGACAAACCAGAAATAATCGTTCGTATTGGCCACCCCGGTCTCCGCCGTAATATCGAGACCGATATACAAATGAGTCGCATCGTTTTGCGCCAGCAGTGTTCCGTTAGGAATCGTCATCTGCACTGCCCCCGACCATTCGCTCGCCGGCAAAAGGCCAGTCAAAGGTGGCGGAGAAGAGAGCGTCCAAGTGCTTCGTATCGTTGTCATCTTGAATCCTCCAATGCTGCATGATCGTGATGAAATGCGGACGAAGGCACGCTGCTGCCTTGCCGCTCTTCGTTTGCGAAAGCCATTGGGAACTAGGGACAGAAGGGAGTCAGTTCGTAATCTCCGATAGGCATTCCATGGGGGGAAAGTGCGAGGGCCCGGGAGTTCCCCAATTCTGCTCCCATTCGCCTCAAATGGCAACCGCTCCCCACCCCACCAGCCAGGCCCTGAAATCCACTCCGTCCACCATCAACGCCTATCATTTAAGAAAATGCCCAGCCCCTACATCGGCCGCCTTGCCCCATCCCCCACGGGCCTCCTCCATCTCGGCCACGCCGCCACCTTCTGGCAAGCCTTCCAACGAGCCCGCGAACACAACGGCACCCTGCTCCTCCGCAACGAAGACCTCGACCCTCACCGTTCCAAACCCGAATACATCGAAGCCATGCTCGAAGACCTCGCGTGGTTAGGCATCATCTGGCAGCCACCCATGCTCTCGCAGTCCGAACGAATCCACCTCTACCGCGACGCGTTGGATCAACTCCGCATCACCGGACATGTCTATCCCTGCCATTGCAGTCGCAAAGATCTGGCCGCAATGATTCACGCGCCTCACGAAGATACCGACGACGAACCCGTCTATCCCGGCGTATGCCGTCCCGCACTCAACGTACAGCAACAGGAAGTCCCCTTCCAGCCCGGCATCAACTACCGCTTTCGAGTCTCCGACGGAGCCACTATCCGCTTTGAAGATAAAAACCTCGGCCCGCAATCCTTCACCGCAGGCAAAGACTTCGGCGACTTCCTCATCTGGCGCAAAGCCCTTAGCCAGAATCCGAAAGACAATCTCCCCAGCTACCAGTTAGCCTGCGTCGTCGACGACGCCGACACCCACATCACCGAAGTAGTCCGAGGCCGCGACCTCCTCAAATCCACAGCCCGCCAGATCCTCCTTCAACGCGCCCTGATGCTACCCACACCAGCCTATTTCCACACCCAACTCCTCACTGACCAACACGGCACCCGCCTCGCCAAGCGTCACGACGCCCTCGCCATCCGCACCCTGCGCCAGCAGGGCCTCTCGCCCGAAGAGGTCCTCCACATGACAACTGTCACGTCCGATTCCTGACGCCCAACACTACTCCCGCCATGCAAACCCGCGCATCATCACTCTTGTCATCAGGAGAAGCCCATGCCGCTAAGCGCAATCGCCTACGAAACGGAACTCGCCGCCAGACAAGCACCCGCGGCAACGCCGCGATCCGTCGCCACCCTCACCAACATCACCAAGCACTACGGCCCCACCCGCGCCCTTGACGGCCTCAGCCTCGCCCTCCGCCCCGGCGAGATCGTCGCCCTCCTCGGCCCCAACGGCGCAGGCAAATCCACCGCCATCAAAATCCTCCTCGGCCTCATCGCCCCCAACTCCGGCATCGCGCAGTCTTCGGCAGCGACCCGCGCACCACCACCACTCGCACCCGCGTCGGAGCCATGCTGCAGATCGACCGCATCCGCGAAATGCTTCGCGTCCGCGAACACATCGACCTCTTCCGCAGCTACTACCCCAACCCGCTTCCCGTCGCCGACATCCTCCGCATCGCCCAACTCCAGGGAATCGAAGACCGCCTCTTCGGCCAGCTCAGCGGCGGCCAGAAGCAGCGCGTCCTCTTCGCCCTCGCCCTCTGCGGCAACCCCGACCTCATCTTCCTCGACGAGCCCACCGTCGGCCTCGACATCGAATCCCGCCGCGCCCTCTGGCACCAGATCCGCACGCTCGCCGCCAGGGCAAAACCATTCTCCTTCACCACCCACTACCTCGAAGAGGCCGACGCCCTCGCCCACCGCATCATCGTCATCAACAAAGGCCGCGTCATCTGCGAAGGCACTCCCGCCGAGATCAAGCGCCTAGCCGGAGCCCGCACCATCCGCTGCCAGACCTGCCTCGCAACCGAGTTCCTCCGCAGGCTTCCGACCGTAACCAGTGTAGAGACCAGCGAAAAGGCACGTACACATCACCGCCGCCGATGCAGAAGCCGTCCTCCGCGAAATGCTCCTTCGCGACGAAGCCCTCAGCAACCTCGAAGTCGCCAGCCCAGCCCTCGAAGACGCCTTCCTCGCCCTGACCAAAAACTATCTTCCTAAATCGAAACGCCTGCCAAATAATCCAGGAGAACCCAATGTCCGCTGCCTTCGCTCAATCCGCCTCCGCTCCTCTCCGCATCTTCCACAAAGAAACCAAATACGAATTCCTCAAGCTTCTCCGCACCCGCTCCTTCTCACTCTCCATCATCGGCTTCCCGGTCATGTTCTACGTCCTCTTCGGCATCGCCAACCGCAACGCCTACGCCGGCAACGTCCACATCGCCAAATACATGCTCGGCAGCTACGCCTGCTTCGGTCTCATCGGCGCCGCCCTCTTCGGCATCGGCGTAGGTCTCGCCGGAGAACTCGCCGCCGGATGGCTCGAACTCAAACGCGCCAGCCCCATGCCCGCCTCCTGCCTATCTCTTCGCCAAATGCGCCTCCGCGGTCGCCTTCGGACTCATCATCGTTTGCATCCTCACCCTCGTCGGCACATGCTTCGGTGGCGTCTCCCTCTCGCCATCGAACTCATCAAAATGCTCGGCCTCACCATCGTCGGTTCCATCACCTTCGCCTGCATGGGCCTCCTGCTGGCGCTCATCGTCCCCGCCAACGCCGCCCCCGGCATCGTCAACCTCATCTACCTGCCCATGTCCTTCCTCAGCGGCCTCTGGATGCCCATCCGCTTCATGCCCCACTGGCTCCAGAGGATCGCACCCATCCTGCCCACCTACCATCTCTCCCAGCTCATGCTTCAGCATCTTCGGCTACGCAGACGCCATCTCCCGCGCCACCCACTGGAACGCCCTCATCGGCTTCAGCTCTGCTGATGCTCGGCCTGGCTGGCTCATCTTCCACCGCAGAGAGCAGAACGCGTAGCCTAGCCGGACCTCGAACCTCGCAGCGTAAACTGCATCGGGAAGCATATGAATGACCTTACCCCCAACTCGAAGCCAGTCGGTCGGCTCCGGCTGGATCTGGCTCGGCCTACTCCGGCTTCTTCTTCATCGATCCCATCTTGCGCCGCGACAGCCTCTACTGGCTCGGTACCATCGTCTTCTTCGCCCTCTTCCTCGTCCGTCTTCCTCGGCTACATCCGGTCCACCGCAGCAACCACGTCAGCCGCTTCTGGATGATCGCCGCGACCTTCTTCTCGGCCTCGTCACTCTTCCCCTGGAACGGAGGCGCATCCACCTTCTTCATCTACGCCGCTGCCTTCTTGCCCTTCAGCGTCGAATCCGCCCCGGCCGTTCTCGCTCTCTTCGCCGCGAAGTCGTCGTCATTCGTCGCCGAAGGCTATCTCTTCCGAACTCGCGGCATCTCTTCCACATCCCCTGGCCCAACACCTGTCATCGCAATCTTCCTTGTCATCATCATCGGCGGCGGCAACTATCTTCTTCGCCCAACAGAGACGCGCCGACTCCAAACTCCGCGTCGCCCAGGAAGAAAACGTCGCTCTCGCCGCCGTCGCCGAACGCGAACGCATCGCCCGCGATCTCCACGACGTCCTCGGCCACACTCTCTCCGTCATCGTCCTCAAAGCCGAGCTCGCCCGGCGCTTCATCGAACGCGACCCCGCACGCGCCGCCCAGGAGATCGCCGAAGTAGAGAAGACCGCCCGCACCGCCCTCAGCGAAGTCCGCGAAGCCATCGGCGGCTACCGCTCCCACGGCCTGCTCGCCGAGATCGAACAGCCCGCAACACCCTCGAGTCCGCCGGCGTCACGCTCGCCTGCGAATCCCCGCTCCCACAGCTCTCACGCCGACCGAAGAAACCGTCCTGTGCCTCGCCGTCCGCGAAGCCGTCACCAACATCGTCCGCCACGCCCGCGCCACCACTGCAGCTGCGCTTCGCACATCGCCGACGGCCTCCAACCCTCCTCATCTCCGACGACGGCGCACCTCCAGCACTCCAGCGAAGGCAACGGCCTGCGCGGCATGCGCGAGCGCGTCGAATCCCTCGGTGGCCGCCTCTCCATCACCACCGACCCCGGCGTACTCTTGCTCATCGAGCTCCCGCAAACCACTCCAGCCCAGACCCAAGGCCTCCTGCGTGGCCCTATGAGCCCCGCGAACAACTCCATCCGCGTCCTCGCTCGCCGAAGACCAAACCATGGTGCGCGGCGCTCTCTCCGCGCTCCTCGAGCTCGAACCCGACATCACCGTCGTCGCCACCAGCGCCAACGGTCGCGACGCCCTCGACTCGTCCGCCGCCTCACTCCCGACGTCGTCGTCACCGACATCGAGATGCCGGAGATGACCGGCCTCGAACTCGCCGCCGCGCCTCCGCATCCGACCACCCCAACGCCCGTACATCATCCTCACCACCTTCGCCCGCCCCGGCTATCTACGCCGCGCCCTCGACGCCGGTGCCCGCGGCTACCTCCTCAAAGACCGTCCTGCATCGGAACTCGCCGAAGCGATCCGCCGCGTCCACCGCGGCCTCCGCGTCGTCGACCCCGCCCTCGCCGCCGAAGCCTGGAGCGCCGACGAAGACCCTCTCACCGACCGCGAGCGCCAGATTCTGCAGCGCGCCGGCGACGGCCGCTGCTCCTCCGAAATCGCCAGCCGAGCTCCACCTCTCCGAAGGCACGGTCCGCAACTATCTCTCCGAAGCCATCGCCAAACTAGGCGCCGCCAACCGCATCGACGCCGCCCGCATCGCCCGCGCCAAGGCTGGCTCTAAACTCACCCCGCAGGCAACCAATTTCCTGGTGCACCCGCACCTTCTCCCCTGCATCGCCAACAAAGGACGACAGGAGTGAACAATGAACCTTGGCCTCATTTGCAAATCCTTTCTTCAGGTCGCAGCGTCAGCTCTCATCATCGCGCTCACCCTGGGCCGCAACAAAAAGGAAGACAACACCTCCAACTTCACCAACGCCATCAACACCTACTACAGCGCTCGTCCTTCTTGTCTCTGGGCAGCCCCACTCAGATTCCCCGTTCAGGCTGACACCTCCGACGCCAGCAAAACCGCCATTTACGACGCCCTCGTCGATCAGGGCCTTCTCGTTCGCACCACCGGAGAAGAAAGGTCATGATCATCGCCAGCAAGCAGGTCAACAACTACGATCTCTCCGACAAAGGACGTTCCGCCTGGACCGCCGACACCGACCTGCCCGGCTTCGGTAACTTCTGCTACGGACATCGCAAAGTCACCAGCATCGACAGCTCAACCCCGACCACCAGCGCCGTCGGAGCCATCACGCAAGTCGCTTATCACTACACCATGGCCGGCGTACCCTCCTGGGCCACCGCGGCGGAAACCCAGACCGCCTACCCGCGCGTTCGTTCCGATGTCGCAACTCCGCAGACCGGCAACGCAACCTTGATCAACACCAACGACGGCTGGAAGCTCGGCGCTCCCTCACGCACCACCGCCGACGGCAAGATCGTCGAATAAACGCCACCTAAGATAGCCACCTAAGATAAAAGGCCGGCAGGAGAAATTCCCTGCCGGCCTTTATCTTTCTTCTGAATTGCGGCTACTGGACGTCGTAAGCATCCTCATCCTCGGCCCCGTGCGCATAGCAGCCATCACTGCCGCATACGACTTCATCTCGTACTCATGCGGAGGCAGATTCCCCGCCAGATTCTTCACAAAGTAATCCCACCGCCGCCGCGTCATATACTGCGAAGCCTCGCCATACCCATGCGCGACATTCGGAATAATCAGCAGATCAAAGTCCTTATTCGCCTTGATCAGAGCCTCCACCACCAGCAGCGTATTGTTCAGCGGAACATTGTTGTCCATCGACCCATGTGCCAGCAGCAGCTTGCCCTTCAGATTCTTCACAAAGTTCTGGTTCGCCTGGCTGTCATAGTTCGAAGTCCCGTCGGCATTCTTCACCTGCAGCCCCGCCCACTTCTCCGCCCAGTCATCTTCATAGTCACGCTGGTCGTGGTTGCCACTCTCCGCAATCCCCACCTTGAAGAAGTCCGGATAATGGAACATCGCCGCAGCCGTCGCATTCCCGCCACCCGAGTGCCCATACATCCCAACCTTATCCAGATCGATCCACGGATACTTCGCCGCCAGATCCTTCATCCCCGTAACCTGATCCGGAATCGTATTGTCCCCAAGATTTCCGTAGTAAGCCTCATGAAACGTCTTCGACCGCCACGGAGTCCCCATCCCATCGATACACACCACAATGAATCCAAGCTCCGCCAACGACTGCATATCCCGATGCGCCGCCGCAAACCCGCGACCGCCGCACGAACCCGTCTGCGGCCCCGGATAAACATTGTTCACAATCGGATACTTCTTCGACGCATCAAAGTTCGTCGGCTTGAACATGAACCCATACAGATCCGTCTTCTCATCGCGCCCCTTCACCGTAATCGGCACCGGCGGCAACCCAGCCCAGACTCCACCAGCTTCGTAATATCCTGCTTCGCCACCTTCACCACCACCTTGCCCGCAGCTGTCGCGAACCACCGCCGTCTGCGGCTGCGTCACCGTCGAATACACATCCGCAAAGTACTTCCCATCCGCGAAGGCGTAATCGCATGGTCCGCATTCTCCGGAGTCAGCAGCTTCATCTCCGTCCCATCGAACTTGACGCTGTAGTAGTGCCGGAAGTAAGGATCGCGCCCCGCCTCCTTGCCCACCCCCAGAAAATAAATCGTTCGCGTCTTCTCATCCACACGCAGTACCTGCGTCACATTCCCATCGCCATTCGTAATCTGCGTCTTCTGCTTGCCCGTGATCAGATCAAACAGGTACAGCTGTCCCCAATCGTCCTTCTCGCTGAACCAGAGATTTCATTCGTCTTCGACAGATACTTCCAGTTCACCTTGTCATTGCCGCTCTCATAAAACTTCGCCGTCGTCTCGCCCATCACATCGCGAATCTGCGCCGCTAGTCGCATCAGCAATCCGCAGCACTCCTGCTTGTGGTCACGCGAAGTCGAAACAAACGCCAGATGCTTGCTGTCATCGCTCCACTGCACATCGTCCCACCCACTTCCGCCGCGGCAGCTCACGTCATCGCACAGCGTCGAACGATGCTGATCCGGCGGCATCTTCAGCCGAACCACCTGCTTCGTATCCACATCGATGATCACCCGCTCAATCATCGTCACATCCTTGTCGCCCACCAGCGGATACTTCCACGCCTGCAGCGCCGGATGACTATTGGTCGCCGGCACCAGGTACATCTCACCAGTCTTCCGCTGATCCTGCTGAAACGTCGCAATCCTCTTCGAGTCCGGCGACCACACCAGGATCGGGTTATCGCTCATCGTCCATCCGGCATTGTCCGTCGCATACCCGAAATCCTTCACGCCATCCGTCGTCAGCTGCGTCTCTTTACCAGTCGTCGTATCCCGAATCCACAAATTCCAGTCGCGAATAAACGCAGCCTTCTTCTTGTCCGGCGAAACATCCGAGGCCGCAGCGAGTCCGGCCGGCAGCCGCCTCTCCCGCCTTCGCACCCGGCATCGGAACCTCCGAGCAAGTCCCCTTCCCACTCAGATCGCAGCGAAACTTCCGCGACCCATTCCCCACCATCACCGTCTTATCGCCTCGAAAACTCAATCTCCGAGATCCAGATGATGCGCATCCGCCTTCATCTTGCCCTGCAGTCGCAGTCGTCAACGCCGCCGCCAGCTTCTCCTGATCGAACGCCGGAGCCTTCGTCCCCTTCGCCGGATCCACCACCACATACGTCACGCCATCCGGCCCATTATCCCGATACCAGAACCGGCCATCCTCCATCCACGTCGGCCGCGCCACGCCGTGATACACCAGCGAATTGACGTTGTACGCCATCAACTTCTCCGCCCGCGCATAATCCTCTGTCGTCAGTTGCCTCCCCTGTGCCATCGCACTCGACCGTCACACTTCAACCAAGCACAAGTCCCGCAACCACCGGCAGTCCCTTACGCACGAACATCTCCCAGCCTCCGATATGCCACACTCTGCTCCAAGTGTTGGAATGACGCCTAGTCTACAGTCCGCAACACTGTTAGCGAAAGTTCAAATCGCAACCCGAGCACAAAACGAGAATTAGTCTGTCCCGCCCCCACGAACCTTCCACAAAATCTGCCGCAAAATCCCCATCCAAACCGCGTACATCCTCTGCCTTCAGCCCCATCCGCAAAACCAGCCGCCGAATCTGCCCCTCGTCGCAATTGGAAGGATGCCGCCGCGTATAACCCGTCGCCTCCAGCACCTCCGTCAGCAGAGCCATCAGCCGCTCCAACTCCCCCGCTGTCGCTCGTAACGATCTCCACCTCCCGCCGCAACAACCCCACCGTCCCCGCGAACCAACTCATACAAACAAACCGCCACCGCCTGCCCAAGATTCATCGAAGGATGCCGCACCTCCGCGGGCTCGTCCATCGGAATCGTCAACAGCCAATGGCAGTGGCTCAACTCCTCATTACTCAAGCCCTGTCTTCTCCGAACCAAACAGAAGCGCAACCCGCCCACCCTGCACAAGTTCCTCACCAATCATCCCGCTGGCATCAGCCAGCACATGCAGCGGATGCTGCAACACCCGCTCCCCCACTGCGGTCGTACCCACCACCAGCGTGCAGTCCGCAACGGCCTCCGCAACACTCCCAAACGAAGCCGCCCCAGCCAGCACCGCCGAAGCATCCACCGCCGACCGCGCCGTCTCAAACGGCACAGCATACTCATTCACCACGCGCAGATGCCGAAACCCAAAATCATGCATCGCCCGCGCCACCGCGCCAATATTATTCGGATTGCGCGCTCGCACCAGCACCACCACAACTCGATCCAACTCCGTCCACTCATCATCTGCGATTCTAGGCGCAACCACTCAACGCGCAGCACTGCCACACCATAAAAAAGGCGGCTGGCAAAACATCACCGGCCGCCTGCTCAGTTCATTCGCTGCTACTTCTTCGGTGTCCTTCTTCATGAGGATGTCCTCTTCATGAGGATGGGCCTGCGTATTCGCATTGTGCTTATCCTCGTTGATCGACTGGCTCACATTGTTCTGCCGCTGATTGACCTGCTGACGCTCCTGCCCGCGTCAGATGACCGCCATTCGCTGCGCGATCAGTCGCAACCTGGTGATTGAATGCTCGCCTCGCGGTTCTCAACATTCCGCGTCTCGCCCGCAGTCATCTGACCTGAATCGCACACCCTGTGCAATCCGTTCCTGCTGATTCTCAGCTCGCTGTCCCGGCCGCGAGTACGCAGCATACTGCGGATGGCCGCCGTTCACCGAAGCAAAATTGCTGCGATCCGCATGGGCCATCTCCATATGCTGATGCTGCTCGGCAGTAGCTTCAAAATGACGCTCATGCTCAAACGCCATCTCTCGCTCGGAAGCACGCATCTGGATGCCGCCCGCCCCGCCGTTAAAGCTTGTCCGGACATATGGGCCCACATGAACCACCGAGCGATCCTCATAAACGTTATGCACCACCACGCGATTCACATTCAGCACCGCAGCGTTGTAAGCAAACCGTCCGCCGTCCCAGCGTCCGCCGACAAAGCCGACACCGCCATATCCAAATCCATAATTAACGCCGCCATAGAACCCGACATGCGGCCCCCAGTATCCGGCATGGAACAGATACGCTCCGCCGCTCCAGCCCCAGTAAGCAGGAGTCCACAGCAAACCAACCGTAGGCGGCTGAACCCACACACCCGGAACCCAGTAGTATCCCTCCGGACCATAAGCCCAATATCCCGGAGTCCACAAATATCCATCGCCCGGGCAGACAGGCTGCGTATAAACCGGCAACACAGGAGGCGCAAAGCTCACCGAAATAATCACCCCGGCATAAGAGGCCGCAGGCACAAGCGCAAGAGTCGCGCCAAAAACAACCTTACGAACTAAATTAGAAAATCGCATATGCCTGCCTTTTATATAGACTTTCACGGCCTCGCCGCTAAGCTTTTTTTGACGACCGTTAAGATTCGTCGTTCTTTCTTCCTCCCATACAGACACGCCACTTCAGAGGAAGTTCCGCACCTTGATAAGGTAGGCTTCACTGAAAACAAATAAGAATCACCCAATAGTTGTATGTCTCTCAAACAACTGGAGTGCCATCATCCCGCATCGCAATTTCGCAACCGAAAATTACTTCCTCGAAATCATCGGCAACCCCGTCACCGGCCAGTGATCCACCGCGCTCCCACATTAACGACAACGGCTCCCCCGCGAACGAAGCAGCGGCAACCCCCACATTCCATCCATCCACCGCAACCACCCCATCCTCTCCCTTTAAATCCGCCGTCGCAACCTCAGATCGTGATTGTCTTCGTCTCGTTCCCCAATCAGCGAAACATAGTTGTCGCTCGCATAAACCGGCAGCACCCGCTCGCCCGACTTCTTCCGCCGCAGCTGCAGATGCGTCATCAACGCAATCTGCGTTCCCGGATTCGCAACGTCACATCAAAGAAACTCCGGCCGCCCACATCGCGCCGCGCAACCTTCGCTCCAGCGTCACCACTGGCATATCTCCCAGCGCAGTCAGATCATCCTGATGCTCAGGCAACGCCCGCCAGTAAAAATTCTCCGACACCATCTTCCCCTCCAGCATCCCGCAGCTCCAGCTTCACAAAGTGCACCGCCGGACAACTTCCCCGGCCACTCCACTGCGCCCACCTCAGTCGCCGACACTCGCCGCAGCCGACACATCATAATCCTGCTGCCACGCCACCGGTCCATCCAGGTTATAAATCCGCAGACCTTGCGCCGCCCATCCACCGGCGCCCGGAAGATTATTAATCACCTCCACATCGCCGTTGCTCTCGTTCATCTGGACATGAACCATCTCCGCAGCCTTCTTCACCGCAAACAACGCCGAGTTCGGCTCCAGGTCATGGTGATAGATCTGCCACACAAAACTAGGCTGCGCCGGATTGCTCATCCAGGTCAGAATCCCCGTCGTCGGAGCGAACAGCTTCGCATTCCGCCCTTCATACATCGCGCGAAACGCCTCGTAGTTCGCCAGCTGCGCCTTCCTCACAAAGTCCGCAAGGTTCGCAACCTTCCCATACCGCGCCGCAATCATCCCCGGATACTTGATCGCCCTGCTGCGCCCCCTTCGCAAAATCATGCTCCGCCCAGTCGTCGTTGATCGTCTCCCAATCCTTCTCCGGCATCATCCCGCGAATCGACTCGATCGTCGGCACCGACATACTTCCGATCTCCGTCTTGAACGCCTCATTGAACACATAGAACTCCCGCGGCGTCCTCCAGTGGTAAGGCCCATGCGAGCTCACCCCGCGCCCATCCGCCGAGTTCGCCTGGTACAACCGCGTAGGCTCCAGCTCCGCCATCATCGTACGCAGCGCATCATCAATCTGCTTCGGCGGATTCCCCTCATTCCGCGCGCACCACACCGCAATCGAAGGATGATTCCGGAACCGCAGAATCTTGTCCCGCACATTCGCCATGTACGTATCGAAGTCATCGGGATCAGGTCCATCATTCGGATTCGGCTGAAAAAACTCATCCCACACCAGCAGCCCATACTTGTCGCACAGCTCGTAAAAATCCTCACTCGTGCTCTGCCCCACCCAGTTGCGAATCATGTTCAGATTCGCCAGCTGATGCAGCCGGATCTGCGCCTCCAGCCGCTCGCGCGGATTGCGCTTCATCGCCTCATCCAGCCCCCAGTTCCCTCCGCGCACAAACACCCGCACCCCATTCACCGAGATCGTCAGATTCTCCGAGTCCGGCACCTGAATAACTGAATCTTCCGAATCCCAAAACTCACATCCCTGCTATCCGAAACCTTCTTCGCAATTTCAAAACTCAGATGAAGGTTAGAAAGATTCTGCGGCCCATATCCATTCGGCCACCACAGCTTCGGATTCGCCACATGCAGCGCAGCCGTCGTCTTCGGATCGAACGAAACCACCTGCGAGCTATGCGGCGCCACCTCCACTGCCTGCTCAAACGTGACATCCCCAAACCTCCCCTTCAAAACACCCTTCTGCGACCTGGTCGGTCACATTCTCCACCCGCGCCTGCACCGAAATATCCGCCGAATCCGTCTTCGGCAGCGGCAGATCTGTCGTCACCAGCGGATCCTTCATCACCACCGGACCGCTCGCCGAAAGAAAAACCTTCTGCCATATCCCCGAGTCCCGGTCCCGAATCGCCGGCAGCCAGTCCCACCCAATCGTCGAAAGAAAAGTCGGCCCATCGATCGCAGTGATCCCGCCATTCTTCCCCACGCCATCGCGAATCGTATGCTCATGCGGATCGCCCGGATGCGGCTGCGGCGACACCAGCACCGCCACCACCGCCTTCTTTCCCGCCTTCACATCCGCCGAAACATCAAAGATCCCCCGCGCAAACGCCCCCTTCATCGTACCCACCTGCCGCCCGTTCACCCACACCTGCGCCGAAAAATTAATCCCTTCAAAGTTCAGCCACACATGCCTGCCCGTATACTGCTTCGGAACCTTGAACTCAGTCCGGTACCAGAACGGTGTCCGCGACAAGCTATCCGGAATCCTGTCCGGCCGATTGTTCTCCCCATACATCGGCTCCGGATAGACCCCGGCATTCACGAGACTCGTCAGCACCGTCCCCGGCACCATAGCCGCATACCATCCCTGGGTCTTATATCCCTCCACCGCCACCGCCGCCCCACCCTCAGCCACCTTCCCCGCATCCTGCAACTGCCACCCCGCACCCAGCACCATCGGCTGCGGCAGCGACGCCTTAGCCGCGAACCCAAAACTCCCACCCATCGCCATCCCTCCCACCAGCAACATCCCAAACACCGATCCTGAAAGCCTCATCCGCCATCCAATCCATTCAAACCACTGAATAAGGAAGAAATAATCGCAGCAACATCCTACCCGCAGCATTGGAACTTAACTGCCAAAGCGAATTATAACCTGCGTTATAATCAGGAAAGGGGAGGGAAGAACATGGCTACGACAGTCAAAATCACCACCATCGGTAACTCCGTAGGCATCGTCCTGCCAAAAGAGATCCTCAACCACCTCCACGTGGAAAAAGGTGACAGCCTCTACATCACTGAATCTCCAGCAGGAATTCAGCTCACTCCCTACGACGAAGACTTTGTCGCCGAGATGGAGGCCGCAAAGCGAGTCATGCGTAAGCATCGCGACGTCCTGCGAAAACTGGCCGAGTAATTCAGTGAACGAACCCCTTTGGATCTCTAAGAAGTCAGTTCTGGCTATGCACTCAGCACAACTAGCCGAACACGGTGGCTCCGACGGCATTCGCGACGAAACCCTCCTCGATTCCGCCCTCGCCAAGCCTCTCAACGTCTTCCGCTACGCCGAACAGCCAGACCTCTTCCGACCGGCAGCCTCCTACGCCTTTGGAATCGCCCGAAATCACGCCTTCATTGACGGCAACAAACGTACTGCCCTCGTCGTCTCGATCACTTTCTTAAACAGAAACGGTTGGGATATCGAAGCCCCCAAGAGAAGATGTCTACTTTAACCTTCCTCCACCTCGCCGAGGGCTCTCTCTCCGAGGACGCCCTCGCCGCCTGGTTCGAAAGTCACTCCGTACCCTTGTAAACCACCCAGAAGGGAACATATCTGGCGCTTCCTGTGTCTATAAGTGCATCGAGGTATTGATGTTCGGCAACCTTGCACGACGTGGGACACGCCCAGTTCTACTGAACATCCTGATTTACACTTCAACGCTGCGTCTGTTATCCGCAGGCGCCCCCAACAATTGCGGAAGCATTGCAACAACGTCATGTCGAACTAACGGAAACTAGCCTTCTTCAAGCCCTCCACAGTCCGGACAAGGAAGTTCGAGGACTTGCTGCTGCAGAACTGGCCGAATTAAAACTTACTTCAACACTGCCTGAAATCCTCCGCGCTGCAGAGACAGAACACGATGCCAGAACCCAGGCAAATATCGCATCTGCAGCAACATGGATGGATTCAGATCAGGGACTCCGGTTACTGATACACATCTGCCGGAATTCGACTGTGCCGGCATTGGTTCGTATCCAGGCTGCTCGGGGTGTTTTTGCAAAGCAGGACCACTCCTGTTTTCCAGCCCTCGTCGAGATGATGCTCCCGGCCTCAGAAACAGACGTGCGAATAGGTGCCCTCGAACTCGCTTCTCAGATCAGACCAAGAACGGAGCAGGAAACTCAGACCACATTCGCATCGGCGTTGGATGCACTCCAGGATCGAGACATTCGGATAAGACTGCAGGCATGCATAGTACTGCAATGGCTGAATGACCCTCGGGCAATTCAGCCATTGCAGGCCGCCATCAACCTTGAAAAGGAGGAAGTAGTCCGCCAACAAATGCAGTCATCTCTGGACTTCCTTGAAAGAACGCTCCACGGATCTAAAATCCGTCCTGAATCCCCACACAAGTGAATCTTTTTCCCACAGGAAACCGTCTAAAGATATGGTATTCTGTGATTCGCTGGGGACGTGTGCCTTCGAATGCCCCGACCACGAGGTCGCCGGGCTTGCCAAAGCGGTATAAACCGCAACTTGCTCCCTGCCATTACGAAACAACCCCGGGATACTTCCGCCTCAAAATAATCTCTTTTGGCGGCATCCCAATCATCTGAATCTTTCGCAGGAGTGCGCACAGCCGTGGCTGAAGAAATCGACAAGTACGAAGACGACATTGACAAGCTCATCGACACCGGGAAAGAAAAGGGCTACCTGACCTTCGGAGAGGTCAACGACCTCCTCCCAGGCGACCTCACCACCCCCGACGACCTCGATGACCTTCTCACAACCATCAACACCCAGGGCATCGACGTCCTCTCCGGAGATAAGTTCTCCGGTGACCGTGAAAAGTACGAGCCCGAAGCCGGTGAGGAATCCGAAGACGTCGAACTGGACCTCTCTCCCGGAACCCTCGAAAAAACCAACGACCCCGTCCGCATGTACCTCCGCGAGATGGGCACCGTCCCCCTGCTCACCCGAGAAGGCGAAGTAGAAATCGCCAAGCGCATCGAGCGCGGCCAGATGCGCGTCATGAAAGCCATCTCGCGCTCGCCCATCGTCATTCGCGAGATCACTGGTCTCGGCGAAGACCTGCGCCGCGGCGTGCGCAACATCAAAGAAGTCGTTACCTTCGATGAAGAGGAACTCACCGAAGAGATCCTCCAGGCCCGCGTTCGCGCCACCGTCGGTCGCATCGACGTCATCCTCAAGCACCAGAAGAAAATCCACGCGCTCGAAGAAAAACTCGCCGCACCGCACGGCAAGGACGCCAAGGCCAAGGCCAAAGACGCACGCAAGACCCGTTGGCTCATCGGCCGCGAGAACGTCTATATCAACCGCATCGTCCGCGAGCTCAAGTACACCAACGCCGAGAAAAAGCGCCTTCTCGACAAGGTCAACAAGACCGTCGACGCCATGCGCACCCTCGAGCGCCAGATCAAGACCCTCGAGACCAAGTTCGAAGCCTCGAAGTCAGAAGAGCTGCGCAAAGAGTACAAGCGTCAGCAGAAAAACTGCCGCACTGACCTCGAACGCGTAGAAGCCGATGCCGGCATCACCATCGTCGACCTCAAGCGCACTCAGCGCGAGATGATTCAGGGTGACATGGATGCCGAGCGCGCCAAACGCGAGCTCATCGAAGCCAACCTTCGCCTCGTCGTCTCCATCGCCAAGAAGTACACCAATCGCGGCCTCCAGTTCCTCGACCTCATTCAGGAGGGCAACATCGGCCTCATGAAAGCAGTCGACAAATTCGAGTACCGTCGCGGTTACAAATTCTCGACCTACGCCACCTGGTGGATTCGTCAGGCCATCACCCGCGCCATCGCGGACCAGGCTCGCACCATCCGTATCCCGGTGCACATGATCGAGACCATCAACAAGCTCATCCGCACCAGCCGTCAGCTCGTGCAGGAGCTTGGCCGCGAAGCGTCGTCCGAAGAGATCGCTCGCCGCATGGACATCCCGGTCGCCAAGGTCCGCAAGGTCCTCAAAATCGCCCAGGAACCCATCTCCCTCGAAACTCCGATCGGAGAAGAGGAAGACTCGCACCTTGGAGACTTCATCGAAGACCGCATGGCAGTCTCCCCGGCTGACGCCGTCATCAGCGTCAACCTCAAGGAGTACACATCGCAGGTTCTCCGCACCCTGACTCCGCGCGAAGAGCGTGTCATCAAGATGCGTTTCGGCCTCGAAGACGGCAGCGAACACACCCTCGAAGAGGTCGGCCAGTCCTTCCAGGTCACCCGCGAGCGCATCCGTCAGATAGAGGCCAAGGCCCTCCGCAAACTCCGTCACCCAAGCCGCAGCCGCAAGCTGAAGGCCTTCGTCGACGGCGTCAAGGATATCTAACTCAACATCTGCATCAATTCAAAAGGCCGCGAGCAATCGCGGCCTTTATTATTCCTGAATCTTTGTCTCTGTAAAACGTAAGCGTTCGAAGTTTCCCTTTTGACAGGAACCCAGGGTGTTAATCTGAACACGATCCTTGAGCACTTCACGTCGAGCGTTCGGCCCTTCTCCTTCCAGGAAGAAAATTATGACATCAGAGACAACTGGCAAAGTGCGCCTCATGATCACCTGGCTTCTCAGAGTCCTTTTGGGCTTAGCCTTCCTCGGGATCGGAATCGAAAAACTTACGGGAACCATTGGAACGATTCCATTCTTCGATGCGATCGGCTGGGGACAATGGTTCCGCTACGCTTCCGGAGCCCTGGATACGGCCGGGGCATTGCTCATCTTCGTGCCGCGCTGGACCTCCTACGGTGCTCTCATCATTACGTGCACAGTGGGCCTGGGAACCATCTTGTGCTTCACCATGGCGCTGTACAATCCGATCTTCCCGCTGATGATGACCCTGCTGGCCGCAACGCTGGTGTGGCTCGCGTGGAGACCGAAACCGGCCTGAGGCCTGTCCGATCACGGGAAAAAACGACTTGACCGGGTGCCCCATTCATAACGCAGCCTCATCGCGGCATGAGTGGGAATCCGGAACCTTCGCTCACCGCGTATTCATCCAACCTATATGTCTTCCGAAAGTCGCTTCTTCAATATCACCGAACTCGCCAAAACACTCCCCGAGACCGCCGAGACCATGCTCGCCGATCTCCGCCTCACCGACGAGCAGGCCGCAAGCTGTCGCGTCTTCCGCGTCTATCGCACCGTCCCGGCGCACTTCCACACCAGCTGCGACGAGTACCTCTACGTCCTCACCGGCCGGGCCGAGATCGTCATCGCCGACTTGCCTGCCCGCGAGATTCGCCCCGGCGAGCTGGTCTTCTTCCGGAAGAACACCGTCCACGCCCTGCCCCGCATCCTCGAGCACCCTTTCACGGTCCTCTCCGTCGACACGCCCCGCCGGCCCCCCGAGGACGTCCACTTCGTCAACCCGGCCGACGGCACCCCCCAGAGCTTCATCAAGACCTACTGAGGTATTCAATCCCCGCACTCGTCCTGACGCCCGCGAGATGTAGATGACCGGCTCTCACGCCACAAAAAAGGCCGTGCCTTCCAAGGCACGGTCTTTCTGCTTTGTTTTCCTCACTCCGCCATACGATACTATCCGCAACACTGTTCCCATTATGAATTCATCGCGCCTTCGAAAAATTGCGCTCCTCTATCCTCTGCTTCTCATCCTCTGCGGCCTTGGCTATGCAAAGTATTCGAGTTACATGCTCGATGGCGATGCAGTCGCCTTCATGGACATCGCCGACGCCATCCGAACCCACAACTCCGCCCTTGTCATCAACGGCTACTGGAACCCCATGTACGCCGGAGCCCTCGCAGTGGCTCAGTCCATCACCCATCCCTCACGCTGGAACGAACTCCAGACCTACTACTGGGTAAACTTCTGGATCTTCGTCGCCTGCATCTTCGCGACCATCTACTTCGTCCGCGGACTCATCCTCGTCCGCGACACCGGTGAAGACACAGCACCCGCACTCACCGCCAACGCTCTCCGTCTGGTCGCCCTTGCTCTCCTCTTCTTGTCCTTCCAGCGCGAGCTTATCCTTGCCGCCATCCGTGCCGACTCTCTCCTGCTCTTTTTCCTCCTCATCGCAGCAGCTTTCCTGCTCCGAATCCAGGCCACAGGCCGATTCCTCTACTACCCGCTTCTCGGCGTCACCCTCGGACTCGCCTATCTCACCAAATCCTTCGCCTTCTTCCCCTCCTTCCTGCTCTTCGCCGGTATCTTCTTCTACGGCCTCTTCCGCAAAACCGCCGCCCGCAAACAGATACTCGCAGGTGCCATCGTCGCGGGAATCCTCTTCGCAGCCGTCGCCGGCCCCTACATCGCTGCCATCTCCAAACAGCGTGATCGCTTCACCACAGGCGAGTCCTCCCGCCTCAACTATGCCTTCTTCATCGACGAGACCGAACGCTGGCACGAGTGGCACTCCGGAAAACTCGGCCGCGCCACCGCCAACTTCAAGCACCACGAGCAACTCATCGTCGACTCGCCTCCTATCTACTCCTTCGACCTGCACCCCCTCGGCACCTACCCTCTCTGGTTCGATCCCTCTTACTGGACCGATGGTCTCCAGCCCCACTTTGTCCTCAAAACTCATATCCTCCGCCTCCTCCGGTGTCTTGTCCTCGTCGTTCGCTTCCTCTGCGGACACCTCGAGCCTCTCGTCTTCCTCGCCGTTCTCCTTCTCGCCGGCGGATTCTTCGCGCGCTCCCGCCGTTCATGGCTCCCCTTCCTCCCCGCCTCGCTCTGGGGACTCGTCATGCTTGGCATCTATCTCCCCATCGCCATCGAAGACCGTTACCTCACCCCTGCCTATCTCCTCTTCATCCTCCCCATCCTCGCAGCCGTTCGCCGACGCACAGAACACACCACCGAAATCGCCTCCGGCCTGGCCGTCCTCCTCGCGTTTCTTGCCGTCGCCAACGCCATCAGCGACCTCGGCCTGCGCCGCCGCTCTCTCAGCACCACCGGCTATCCCCGCGGGGCCTACAGCAAACAGATCTATCCAGCAGCGCAAGGTCTCAACGACCTCGGCATCGGCCCCGGCCAGACCGTCGCATGCTTCGGCGACACCGCCTGCTACACGGACCACTACTGGGCTCGTCTCGCCGGAACTCCCATCCGCGCTGAAATTGAAGTACCCGACGGAAGCGACCCCAACCGCTTCTGGCAGTCCAACTCCGACCATCAGGACGAGATCCTCGCTGCCCTCCGCGCCCGCCACATCGCCGTCATCGTCGCCTACTTTGAGCCGTCAGGCCATATACCCCAGGGCTGGCATCAGCTAGGCACCAGCGACGCCTACGCATACCCACTCAATCAGTAAGCGAAACACTCTCCCACGGATGCATCATCTCGACCGAAGCGGCTTCAGCCCCTGGGCACGCTTTCCACTTGCATTCTCTGCAGAGATGCATCATCTCGACCGAAGCGGGCTTGCATTCCCTGCGGAGATGCGTCATCTCGACCGAAGCGGGCTTCAGAGTGTGCTAAAAAGCCCGTTTTGCTTAAGGGCACGGCTTCAGCCGTGCCGCAGGCGTCTCGTTTGCAATGCGGCTTTAGCCGCTGAGGTACGCTTTTGTTTCGTGAGGCACTTTCAGCGACCGAGGAATTTTCTCTCCGTCCGAAAACGGAATTTTCAGCATCCTCTTAAGCCACTGCGGTATGCCTTCTACTCGGATCCCCCACACGGATGCGTCATCTCGACCGAAGCGAGAGACAGTCTTATCGTCTGTCGCGCCGTGGAGAAGCCTGCCCTGAGCGAAGTCGAACGGGACCCCGCATTTGTCTTTGCCGTTGCGTCTAGGTAGGGCCGGGCTTAGCCGCGTCAAAGCCGAACTACCACCCTTGCCACACCGGAACCGAAAGATAAACCATCCGTTTTATCTCTTTCCGCCCCCGCGCCACCGAATCCAGAATCAACCCGCAAGCCAGCGAAAGAAACGACAGAAGCATCAACCCGGTCGCCAGGATCGCCGTCGGAAACCGCGGCACCAAATGGGTCCGATAGAATTCAGCAAAGATCGGAATCCCCAATCCAGCCGCGGTAACAAACAGAATCGCTCCCGCGACCGAAAAGAACAGCAGCGGCCTCTCATCCTTCACCAGCCTCACAATCGTCCGCAGAATCCGCAGCCCATCCGAATACGTCCGCAGCTTCGAAGCCCCGCCCTCCGGCCTGTCCTTATACGGAGTTTCCATCTCCCCAATCGGCATCGCCAACTCCAGCGCATGAATCGTAAGCTCCGTCTCAATCTCAAATCCCGAAGAAAGCGCCGGAAACGACTTCACAAATCGCCTGCTGAACACCCGGTAACCCGACAACATATCCTTGACCCGGTTGCCGAACATCCGCCGCACCAACCCGCTCAGCACCGTATTCCCCATCCGATGTCCCGGTCGATACGCCGCCGCAATATTCGTCACCCGCGTGCCGTTCATCATGTCCAGCCGCTCCGCCAGCAGACGTTCCACCATCGGCTCTGCCGATGCTGCCTCATACGTGTCGTCTCCATCCACCAGCACGTACACGTCAGCTTCTACATCGGAAAACATCCGCCGCACCACATTCCCTTTACCCTGCAAAGGCTCGCGATACGCCCGCGCCCCAGCCTCAATCGCCAGCTCAACCGTCCTGTCTTTCGAATTATTGTCGTAGACGTAAACCGTCGCGTCCGGCAGCGCCGCCCTGAAATCGCGAACCACCTTCGCGATCGCCGCCTCCTCGTTGTAGCACGGAATCAGCACCGCAACCGACGGCGTATTTCTCTCTGGGGAGCTCTCCACGTGCTTCAGCCTACCAGAACTCCCTTCGCATCCCACCCGCCCGTTAATTCGCAATCAACCACATGCACTTTATGGGTAAACAGTTAACGCAACCCTCTTTGGTAGCATTCAATCAATGAGCGAGCTGTTGGTCACCATTCTCATGCCCTGCCTCAACGAAGCAGAGACGCTCGCCTTTTGCGTCCGCCAGGCCGTCGCCGCACTTCGCGATAACAACATTGCCGGAGAAGTCGTTGTCGCCGACAACGGAAGCACCGACGGCTCGCAAAAAATCGCCACCGACGAAGGCGCTCGCGTCGTCCCCGTTCCCATCCGTGGTTACGGAGCCGCACTCCTCGCCGGCATCGAAGCCGCCCGCGGCCAATACATCCTCATGGCCGACGCCGACGCCTCCTACGACTTCGGTCAGCTCCCGCGCTTCCTCGAAAAACTCGAGCAGGGCAACGACCTCGTCATGGGCAACCGCTTTAGCGGCGAGATCAAACCCGGAGCGATGCCTCCGCTCCACAAATATCTCGGCAATCCCGTCCTCAGCTACATCGGCCGTCTCTTCTTCGGCATCCCCGTCCGCGACTTCCACTGCGGCATCCGGGCCTTCCGTCGCGAAGCCATCCTGGAACTCAACCTGCGCACCACCGGAATGGAGTTTGCCAGCGAGATGGTCGTCAAATCCTCCCTCGCCGGCCTCCGTCTCGCCGAAGTCCCCGCAACCCTCGCCCCGGATGGCCGCAGCCGCCCACCACACCTTCGCACCTGGCGCGACGGTTGGCGTCACCTCCGCTTCCTTCTTCTCTACAGCCCCCGCTGGCTCTTCCTCTATCCCGGAGTCGTCACCTTCGCCGTCGGAGTCATCCTCTCAGCCTGGCTTCTCCCCGGCCCGCAGACCGTCGGTCGATGGACCTTCGACGTCGATACCCTCACCTACTCCCTCGGCCTTGTCCTCATCGGAGCCCACATCTCCGTCTTTGCCGTCAGCGCAAAGGTCTTCGGCACCCAGGAAGGCTTTCTGCCCCCAAACCCAAAGTTCCAGCGCATCTTCGACTACATCAATTTAGAAGTTGGTCTCATCTTCGGCGGCACACTACTTCTTATCGGCCTGGGAATCCTCGCCTACGCTCTCCACATCTGGCGCGGCACAGGATTCGGCGACCTCTCCCCTCAGCGCATGCTTCGCCTCACACTCCCGTCAGCCACCTGCTTCATGCTGGGAGTCGAAGCTATCTTCGGCAGCTTTTTCCTAAGCCTGCTAGGCATGAACCGCCGCTAGGAGCCTTTCTACATAGCTGCCTCCTGTGTACTTCATCTGACTCGTTCCAAATAGCCCGCCATTGCCTCACCCGGCCCGGAACCCATGTAAACTGGCTGCAAATCGAACCGCCAGTCCCCTTTCAGTCATAAACGGAACCGCAGCTCGTCCCATCGCGTATACCGACTCGAACCTGCGAGGAACCAACATGTACCCACCCGACACCATCTACACCGCCGGCATGAACGATCATCAGCGCTCATGGTTCTATGCCGAATACCAGCGCGCCTGCAAAGACGAGCTCCTCGGCGTCCTCTTCGCTCTCCTCCTCGGAAACTTCGGCGTCCACCACTTCTATCTCCGCCGCGACGGCCTCGGCATCCTCTACCTCATCTTCTTCTGGACTGGCATCCCAGCCATCATCGGCATCTTCGAAGCCTTCTTCATGCCTGGCCGCGTCCGTCAGTACAACGCCATGCAGGCCATGTACATCTCCGCCCAGATCCGCGCCTCAACCCAACCCGCCGCCTACCCGCCACCACCACCGCCCGCCACCCAGCTCCAAACCTACCCCGCCTGATCGCGTTTATTTAGAACTTGTCATTCCGCTATTTAGAACTTGTCATTCCACAGCGTCAATAATTAGTTGGCATTCCGCAGGTCATAATTAGTTGTCATTCCACAGCGTCAATAATTAGTTGGCATTCCGCACCCTGAGCGAAGTCGAAGGGGAGGAACCTGCTTTTCAAAATTGACCCGGCACCTCGCATCATTCGCGCCTCACTCCTTCTCATTCTGCCGCGAATAAGAATCCGAATCCCCCGCCCGCTCCTCGTTCTCTGTAAAAACCTCCGCCTCGACGCCACCTGCCTCGATCCCCTCCACCAGCTCATCCGGAAGATCCCACTCCCGCAGCACCTTATAAACGGCCCGCGTAGAAAACCCTGCCCTTAACAGCCGATTCATCGCCCGAGCTGTCTCCTTCTGCGCATTCTCTCCGCTCGGCTGCTTCATCCGTTTCCGCGCTATGTACTCCCGAGCCAGCACCACCTCATCGACCCCTTCATACGCCCCTTCCACCGCCGCACTCACCAACTCCGGCTTCACACCCTTCTGCATCAGATCCTGCTGCACTCGCCGCCGCCCCAGCTTCTCGTGCTCCTTCCGAACCCGTGTGTAGTCCTCCGCAAACCGCGTATCGCTCAGATAATTCAACTCCTTCAACCGCTTCACCACCGCATCCATCGCCCGGGCCCCACTCTCCCCACCCTCTGCACGAACCTGCATCAACCGCCGCAACTCACGCTCAGTCCGCATCCGCCGAGCCAGAGCTCCCACCGCATACTCAAACAACCCCGCCTCCTCCAGCGGTTCCCGTTTCTTAGCCCTCACAAACGCCACACTCGCTCCTAGTTGTCTCCACAGCCATGATTATTGGAACCAGTTGCTTTCCGGATTCCTTGAGTAAAAGGGGAAACACCCATCGGCCTACTCCCTACTCCCTATTCCCTATTCCCTATTCCCTGCCTCTATGGCACCACATTCACCACAATCTCATTCGACACCACAATCGTATGGGTCTCCGGATCCCTCCGCGTAGCTCTCACCCGGTACTCCCCAGGCTTGCTCAGATTCACCAGCTTCGCCAGATGCACCGTCTGCACCACATTCTGTCCCGGCTGCACATAATCCACCGTGCGCCCCTCGGAATCCGCGCGCTCCCGGGCCTCTCGCCCATAAGTCGTCTCTTCCACAATGCGTCCTGCTGCACTCTTCACAATAAAGATGTAAGAAAACTCTGCATTCTCCGTCCCCGGCCGGTGCGCAAACAAGATCTGATGCTCTGCCAGATTCATTAGCGTAATCGTAATCCGGACATCCTCGCCCACCGGAATCTCATTGTTCGGTGCACGCAGCGCGAGTACAAACGTAGCCTTCCCAGTCCCGTCCTTCCGAGTCTTCCCGGCCGAAGCGGCAGGAGGAGCCGAAGGAACAGGCTCAGCCGGAGCAACTGCTTCGGGAGGAGTCACCGGAGCCTGAGTCCTCCTCGAACCCGCACTCTTCCCGGACCCTGCAGGCGGAGCCGTCGCGCGGCGCAGCCTCTGCGGTCTCAGGTGTCTTCACTGAACCCTCCGGCCCAACCTGCTCCTCATTCATCTCCACAGGCTGCGAAACCCCCTTCCTCGAGTCCCCCGCGCTCTTCGTCACAGCACCCGGCTTCTCAGCCCCAGGCGACGCATACAGATTTGACTTCGTCCACCGGTCGCACCAGTCTCCTACCGTCTCATACCAGAGCCGCGAGTTCTGCGGTTTCAGCACCCAGTGGCCCTCGTCCGGAAAGTACAAAAACTTGCTCGGCACATTCAGCCGCTGCAACGCCGTAAACAACTGCAGACCCTCCGATACATCCAGCCTGTAGTCACGCTGCGAATGAATCACCAGCGTCGGCGTCTTCGCACTCTTGATGGAAAGCATCGGCGACCACTTCCGGAATGGGTCCTGCGCCGCAGGCTTATCAAAGTAGTTCCAGGGCTGCGCTGGCTCCGTCCCCGCCGTCTGCTGAGCCGGATGCCCCTTCGTCGCTGCAGTCACATGAGGCTCACGAAACTCCCACTCGTTGAACCAAAGCTCCTCCGTATCGCCATAGGCGCTCTGCGGATTGAACATCCCATCATGCGTCACAATGCACGCAAACCGGTTCGTATGCGTCAGCATCCAGTTCGCCATGAATCCGCCATAGCTTGCCCCCAGCGCACACTCCCGCGTCTTATCGAGGACGGGATACTGCTTCTCCGCGTAATCCAATCCCCGCATCAGATCGACATAGGCCTTCCCGCCCCAATCCCCATTCACCCCATCGACAAACGCCTGTCCATACCCGGTCGATCCGCGCGGATTCACCATCAACACCACGTACCCGTTCGCTGCCATCAGCTCCGGATTCCACCGATAACTCCACGCATCGCCCCACGCGCCCTGCGGTCCTCCATGAATCAGAAACTTCACCGGATACTTTCGCGTCTCATCGAAATTCGGTGGCCGCACGATAAACCCCTCCACCGGAGTCCCGCCTGCACCCGCAAACCGGAACGCCTCCTGCTTTGACAGATCCAGCGTGCTCACCAAAGCATCGTTCAAGTGTGTAAGCTGCTTTCGCGGGCTCCATCCCACGACACCCAGCGTCTGCAGAACAGAAAACTTGGCAATCTCCTCCTTCTGTTTCGCCTCCTCCGGAGTACCCGCAGCTACAGCTCGTGCGTCCTCAGTCAAAGCCGGTTCCATCACACTAATCTCGGCTGGCTGGTCCATGCTCATCCGCGTCGCAACCAACTTGTTTCCGTCAAAGCTGATCTGAAGATCGGAGAACTCCCCATCCATCGTCATCGTTCGGAACGGAGAATCCGTCTCGCCCTCAAACTGGTACCGAAGAACCACAGTCCGTCCCGCATCGCCACTCGCGATATAAACCGCCTTCGAATCCGGCCCCCAGACAAACTCATCGACCCAGCGATCGAACTTAGGCAGCAACTCGCGAAGTGCTGGCCCGTCATCCGGTGAATCTTCCGAATCGCTCTCCGGGCCATCACCTTGCCGACTGGCTGACTCACTCACCAGATGACTCGATGACTTGCCGACTGACTTACCTGTTGACCCGCTGACCTTCTGACCAGCCCCGCCAGTCCGATCCAGCAACATCAACCGAAACCGATCGCTCTCATATCCAGCCCGCCTCTGCGAACGAAACGCCAGCCACTTCCCATCCGGAGAATAAGCTGGCCCGTCATCGCTTCCAGGGCTCGTCGAAACCTTCACCGGCTTCGCCCCCGCATCATCCAGTCGCAACGTGTAAATATCGTTATTTGTGCTCGCCGCAGGAACAATATCAACATTGGTCACAAATGCGATCTCATGCGAATCCGGAGCCCACGCATATCCCAGCGGCCCGCCAAGCGAAAATGTCGGAGCCTCCGCATCCCCGATATCCTGCGCCGGAGTCAGGTCACGCACTGCACTCCCATCCGCCGCCGACACCACCAGCAGATGGCTCCGCTTCACTCCCACATAGTGATCCCAGTGCCGGTAAAGCAAATGATCCCAGACCTGCGCCTTCACCGGGTCCTTCGCCGCAACCTCATTCCGCTTCCGGTCGCAGTTATCCTCCTCCAGCCACGAAGACCCCTCGCTGCACTCCGGATACACCCGCGACGTAAAAAGAATCCTCTGCGAGTCTGGCGACCAGATCGCTCCATCCGTCTCAGTGCTCACATTCGTCAGCCGCGAAGGAGTCTCCACGGTCCCCGCACGGTCGTTCCAGTTCGCCACAAAAATCTGCGACAACCCCGTCGCCGCATCTGCCGCAAGAAACAGAACATGCCGCCCATCCGGCGAAAACCGTCCTCCCGACTCCCCATCCTTCCAGAACGTAACCTGCTTCTCTGCCCCACTCGAATCCGTCGGCACCACCCACAAATGGTTCACCTTCAGATTCTTCTCGAGGTCCACCTCCGTCACCGAAAACATCACCCATTTCCCGCTCGGCGAGATCTGCGGATCGCTCACCCGTTTCATCTTCTGCAGATCCGCAAACGTCATCGGCCGCTTTCCAGCAGAACTCTGCGCCCAACCGATCAACCCGGCCCCGGCCAATACTCCAGCCAATACCCCAGCCCGAACCAACAGAAAACCCGCCCGAACCGTTCGATTCCTCATCGCGACAGTCTACCTCTGCTGCACAAAAATCGGTGCCATGGCGAACGCCGGTGTGTAGCCTTTGACAACCCCGAAAATATATTTCCAGAACTTGGCATGTTTTAAAACCTCAAAAAAATGACACCTAAGAACCGCGTTATAACCATGTTTTTGCACCTAAGAACCGCGTTATAACCACTCAAAAACCGTGTGGAAAACCACCTATTACCAAACACATACAGCCTCCAAACCCCGCCCGACCACTCCGAAAAAAAATTAGCCAAAAAACCCGCCGACCACAGCCTTCAGAACCAAAACCCCCAAAACGCCGTCTATTCCTGATAGCGTGTCATAAAGCGCGAGCAGCGCGAAGCCGCAAGGCCGCCGCAGCCACGGGAGCCATCACCATGAAGCCGCTTTCTTCCATCCGCGCCGCCATTCCCGGAACCCTCCTGTCCCTTTCCCTTCTTTCACTTACAGCCGCAGCCCAGGACGGTTTCGGCCCCCTCGATCCCTCGCCGCCCTCCGGCATCACCGCCGCCGACATCATCAAAAAATTCGGCGATCGCGAATCCGCCTTCCAGAAAGCTCGCGAAAACTACACCTACCGCCAGTCGGTCAAAGTCGACACCATCACTGAAGACACCAACCGAGTCGACGGCGAGTACCAGCAAGTCACCGACATCACCTTCAACAAAGACGGCAAACGCGAAGAACACGTAGTCTTCGCCCCCCAAAACACCCTCCAGCGCGTCATGATGTCCCCCGTTGACTTCGACGAGATCGAGCACCGCCTCCCCTTCATCCTCACCACAGAAGACCAGCCCCAATACAACGTCGACTACCTCGGCCGTCAGCACGTCGATGAGCTCGACACCTACGTCTTCGCTGTCGCCCCCAAGACTCTGGTGAAGGGCAAGCACTACTTCCAGGGCAAGGTCTGGGTCGATCAGCAGGACTACCAGATCGTCCTCATCAACGGCATGACCGTCCCCCAGGACACCCGCAAAGGCCACGAAGACCTGCAGCCCCCCTTCACCACCTACTACGAGCAGGTCGACGGCAAATACTGGTTCCCCACCTACACCAAGGCCGAAGGCGTCCTGCATTTCCCCTTCGACGAGGGCGGCGACGTCCACATGCGCAACGTAGTCAAGTTCACCGACTACAAGCAGTACCACACCTCAGCCCGCATCATCTACAACGGCCAGGACATCACCGACAAGAAGACCCCAGACGACAAGAACAAGGATCAAAAAGACAAGAGCAAACCACCGCAAACCCCGCCGCAAGATTAGCCAAGCGTCTGCACGCAGCGGCTGATCCTCCTCCCGCCTCTCACCCTGAAAACAGTCCACCCACGCCAGTCTCCACCCTCACCCTTCTTATCCCCGCAAACGTCGCACTGATAACGCTCGATATAAGCCATACCTTCTTCCTTTATGGGAAACAATGAACCTGCGCCTCTACTTCATCCTTATCCACCTGATCCCATAGAACAGACCAAGCATCATGGTCGTCACAATCACCAGCCAGAATCTCACAACATTAAACGGAATGTATCTGGTTGCGTTCGGGTGAGTATAAGTTAGACCGGACCATCCGGTTACCCAACGGCGCGCAGCCAATGCAACGAGAAAACCGATCACAAGAATGGAAAGGGTCGTTTTCATGGTGACTTTCTCCCAACGTTAGAGAACCTATCATCAGCGCCGCGCAACGATCCAGACCACAAGAAAGCCCGCAGCAAAGATAAGAAACTCAAGCCGCAGCATTCACAGCAATCATCACGCCTCTCTATTTCACACTGATCGGAGCCGCCCCCGGTCCAACCCCATCCACAAACGGCTCACCCCAGATGTAGTGTCCGAACCAGTGCAGATTCTCCTCCATCACCGCCCGCTGCTGTTTCGGCTTGTCGATCGGATGCCCAAACCCGTGATACAGGACCATCTTGACCGGCACACCTTTATCCTCCAGCGCCTGCCGCAACTCAAAACTATCCGGCACCGGCACCCGCTTATCGCGATCGCCCTGTTGAATCAGCGTAGGCGTCTTCGCCTTCGCAATATACGAGATCGGTGAAGTCTTCTTGTAAATCTCCGGATCATCCCATGGCGTCGCCTTCAGATACTGCCGCGTAAATGGAGTAATGTCCGTATTCACGTAATACGTCATCCAGTCCGAGATCCCCGCGCCCACCGACACCGCCTTGAACCGGTCACTCGCGGTGGTAATGAACGCCGAAATATAACCGCCCTCACTCCACCCCATCGATCCAACGCGATCCTTATCCACAAATTCTTGCCCAATCAGATAGTCCACACCCGAAATTACATCCGCATAGTCCCCTACCCCGAGATTCCGTACATTCAGCGCACGAAACGCCCCCCCATAACCCGCCGATCCGCGATAGTTCGGCCGCAGCACCAGAGCACCCTTCAACACAAACTGCTCGATCGGATAGTACCGGTCAGGATTCACCACCGGCTGATCCACCCCCGTAGGCCCGCCATGAATCACCACCAGCAGCGGGTACTTCTTCTTCGCATCGAAGTCCGCAGGCTTGTACAGAATGCCCTCAATCGCCGCGCCATCACCCGACTTCCACCGCACCACCTCACGCCGAGCCAGGGTAAAAGGCTTCATCGCATCGCCCACATGCGTCACCTGCACCGGGGCGCCTGACGAAGTCGAAGCAACATAAATCTCACCGACCTCATTCGGCATCGCCGAGCGATAAGCCACCTGCCCAAAATCCTTCGAGAACGAGAACCCGTTCGCCACCAGATCATCCGGATGCGTCACCTGCACCACTGCACCAGTCGCTACATTCAAGCGATAAAGATGTGCCGCTGTCTTCTTTAACGCCGCAAAATAAATTCCGCCATCGCTCCAATCCAGCAGCCGCGCATCTTCATCGAAGCTCCCGCTCACCACCTTCGGCGTCCCTCCCGCCACCGGCACCACAGCAATCTTCTGGTTCGCATAGAAAAAATACAGCGCCCCATCTGCCGTCACAAACGCCACCTGTGTCCCATCCGGCGAGAAGTGGGGGTTCGTATGCGGCCCCGGCGTCGTCACCAGTTTCGTCACCTTCTTATCCGCAACCGAAACCACATACACCGTCGTCGTTCCGCCGTTCTTCAATTCACCATCCCGCGAAGCATCGAACGCAATCTTCGATCCGTCCTTCGACCACGAGAGTCCCAGCACATTAAATTCATCACCTGTAGTCAACCGGTGTGCCTCTGGAACTCCAAATGGCGGGGAAGAGCCTGCAGACGAATCCGAAGCCTTGCTCACAGGAGCCGCAGCCGGAGCCGCCGTCACATCCACAGTCCACAGATGCGTCATCCGTTCATCGCCATCGATGACTGAGTAATCCCCATACCGCTCCGCTCGGTCCTTCTGTGCCTTCGACAGCGGATCCTTCGTCGTAAACGCAATCGTCTTCGAGTCCGGCGCCCACTCAAACCCATCCACACCATCCTCAAGCTTCGTCACCTGCCGCGCCTCGCCACCCATCGGATCGATCACATAAATTTGCCGCGAGTCCGCCTTCGTCTCCGCAACCTGTCCCGGCCTGTCCGAAGCAAACGCAATCCACCTCCCATCCGGAGACCACCGCGCCCCCGAACTTGATTTTGTCTGCGAGGTCAACCGATGCGCATGCCCCTCCCTGTCTGCAATCCAAAGGTCGCGCTCAAATGCATTGTCCTTCCAATTCGTCCGCGACTCCTCATACACCACCCATCGTCCATCCGGAGAGAGCGCCGCCCCCGAAACCGCTGACGCCTCCAGTGCCTGATCGATCGTCGGCACACGCGACGAAGCAACCTGCGCAGCCGAGACCTGCGTCACAATCGACAACAACGCAAGCGCACACGAAATACCAAACGCAAACACTCGCCGCTTCCAACCTGGCTTATGAGTCATACGCGACAGTGTCGCACACCGCGCAAATCTCTTCGAATAACTTTTATCGCGGCAAGGGGTCGAAACCTTAAGCCGCAGGCTCCGTCTCAAAATAAAGATACTTCCGCCAGGCCGCATCCGCCGACCCGATCATCCGCATGATGTGCCGCGAAGTATGCAAGGAAAATGGCCGGGGTTCTCTCTGAAGTCTCATATCCGTCAACTCATGCAGCATCTGATTGCCCTTCCTCCGGTTGCACATATGGCAACACGCAACAAGGTTCTCCCATGTCGAAAGCCCGCCCCGTGACCGCGGAACAACGTGGTCCAGCGTCAACTCCCCAGCCGTCAGGACCACGCTGCAGTATTGGCACGAATTACGGTCGCGCAGCAGAATATTCTTTCTGCTCAAAGCTCGCGTTTGATGGGGAATCCTTCGGTACTCAAGCAGACGAATCACGCTCGGCATCGCAATTCGCATTCGCGCCGCATGCAGCACCGCACCCTGCTCTTCCTCGGTCCGCGCCACCCCCTTCAGCACAAGCACCAGCGCTCGCCGAGCCCCACAGATGTTGATCGGCTCATACGACGCATTCAGTACCAGCACCGGAGTCTGCATCGCCGGCTGTCGAAACACGCCAACCCGAACATCCGAAACCACGCGGCCAGCCGCACCTAGGTGACGCTTACCATTTATCCCCTGCTTTCTCATCTTCCCCGCTTGCATCGCAACAACCTCCGGTTCCAGGTACTGTTAGCACTGCGTGTGAGGCTTCTCATCATCAAGTCAACTCCGCCTCCCGCGATCCAGCACTCCAGACAGCGGTCTGCGAAGACCCGTCCCACATCGCTACCATCTCAGGCTGCGCACGCGATACCGTCGCAACCCAAACCTTGCTCGCTCCCGCCTGGCGCAGCACACGCGAGCATGCCCGCGCCGTTGCTCCAGTCGTATAAATGTCGTCGACCAGCAAAACCTCACGCCCCGCGATCGTCGAATCATCCGCAATCGCAAACGCGCCCTGCAGATTGCGCCTCCGGCCTTTCGGAGTGAGTTCAAACTGGCTGCGAGTATCCTTCACTCTGCGAATCACACGATGGGCGGCGATCAATCGCCACTCAGGCCGGTTCTTCGCTAACTCCATCAAAGCTGCATCGGCGATCAGGACCGTCTGGTTATACCCGCGCGCACGTTCCTTCGAGGGAAACAACGGCACCGCAACCACCAGCAAATCCTTGCTTGTCTCATTCTGGAGTGTTTCGATAGTTTGTGCCAGCATCTGACCAAGCGGTCGGGCTACAGCCCGCATTCGTTCATACTTCAGCAGATGCACCATCTCACGAAGCACCCCCTCATACATCGAATAAGCAACAGCCCGCACGAACTCTGGCGGCGTCATCCGGCACATCGCGCACAAGAGCCCTTCAGAGGGGAACTGCCCGGCAAACCGTACCCCTTCCATATCCAGAGCCTCACCGCAACGCCCACAAAGCGTCGTCGATTGTTCCTCGATGCCATCAATACATCCGTCACAGAGAGGAGAGAATCCAGCCTGGAGCAGCGGCCCACCACAAACCCTGCAATCAGCCGGAAAGAATGTTGTAACTAGATCGTCCAGCGCAGCCCGAACCACCCGTCCCGGCCAGCGCACCATAGCGCGTCCATCCACCCTACCACCAGGTGGTGCACCCGGTGGTCCCCCAGTAGCTACCTCGAGCGTATTGTCCCCGCAGCATTGGCTGAAGACTCACCTCACTCGCCGGCGCTCCAGGTCGGTCGGACCGCGCCATGGCTGAAGTATAAGCCAGTAAGCCACCGGACAGTCAAGAATTCTGCACCAAAGATGATGCGCTCACGGGATTTGGCCGGTTATGTCAGTGCGCTGATACACTCCCATCCAGCCTGAAACCAAGGCGATCAACCGGGAGAAACGCTCCGCAATGGCAACCTCAACCCCCGCAAGACCCTCGTTCAAACCGTTCGTTCCTGCCACCGAGACTCGGCCAGAACTCTCCGCACGTGCCCTCATACTGGGCGCACTCTTCGGCGTCCTGTTCGGAGCCGTTACTGTCTACGTCGGTCTTCGTGCGGGCCTTACGGTCGCCGCCTCCATCCCCATCTCCGTCCTCTCCATCTCCATCCTCCGAGCCTTCGGCAAAGCCAGCATCCTCGAAAACAACATCGTCCAGAGCACAGGCAACGCGGGCCAGTCCATCGCCTCCGGAGTCATCTTCACTCTCCCTGCGCTCATTTTCCTGGGCTTCGATCTGGAGTCCTCGCGCATCTTTGCCCTCGCCCTCTTCGGCGGCTGGCTTGGCGTCCTCTTCATGATCCCCCTACGCCGCCAGCTCATCGTCGAGGAGCACGGCACGCTCGTCTACCCCGAAGGCACGGCCTGCGCCGACGTCCTCATCGCCGGTGAACGCGGAGGAAGCTTCGCATCGCGAGTCTTCCTCGGCCTCGGCCTAGGCGGCCTGTATACCCTGTTCCAGAACGACAACCTCTTCGCCCTCTGGCCCGCCACCCCCAACCGCGACTTCGACATCGGCCCTCAGCACCTCCTCAAAGGCGCCGCCATCCGCGCCGACTGCACCTCGGAGTATCTCGGCGTCGGCTACATCATCGGCATCCGTGTCGCCGCCATCATGCTCGCCGGCGGAGTCTTCTCGTGGCTCGTCCTCATGCCCGCTATCTACTTCTTCGGATCGCACCTCTCCAGTCCGCTTTATCCCGGCACCGTCCTTATCACCCAGATGTCCCCCTCGGATCTCTGGCGCACCTACGTTCGACCCATGGGAGCAGGAGGCGTTGCGGCGGCAGGACTCATTACGCTCCTCCGCACCCTTCCCACCATCGTCGGAGCCCTCACCCAGGGCTTCAAAAAAACTGGCAACGGAAAATCGTGCAGCACCCCAGCCCTCTCGCATCGAGCATGACCTTCCCCCAATCGTCGTCTTCGGTGGCTCGCTGCTCCTCATCGTGCTGATGGTTCTCTTCCTCGAATTCAAGCCGATCCCCGGCGCCCAGGTCAGCCTTTTTGCCAACATCGCGGCCGCCCTCCTCGTCGTCGTCTTTGGTTTCCTCTTCGTCACCGTCTCGGCACGCATCGTCGGCATCGTCGGCAGCTCCGCCTCACCCGTCTCCGGAATGACCATCGCGACCCTCATGGCCACCGCCGCCATCTTCCTTGTCAAAGGCTGGACCGCACCCGCCTTCGGAGCTCTTGCCATCACCATCGGCGGGGTGGTCTGTATCGCCGCCTCCAACGCCGGCGACACAAGCCAGGATCTAAAGACCGGCTACCTCATTGGAGCAACACCCTGGAAACAGCAGATCGCCATCATGATCGGCGTCGTCGTCTCCATCTTCTCCATCGGTGCCACGCTGAACGCGATGAACAAGGGCCTTGAATCCTTTCAGCGGCTCGCCAAACCCATCGTCTTTTCGCTCGACCATCTCCCCGATGGCGTTCAGAACAACGGCAACTTCACCCAGGACCGCATCACCCTCACCGGCCATCGGAACGAAGACTCAGGCGCCGCAAAAGAAGAACTCACGAACACGAAGCAGTACATCCTCCTCAACTCCATCGGCTCCACTACCCTCGAAGACGGCAAGTATCTCTACAACCCCGCCACCGGCGAGATCGAAGTCCAGTGGATCCAGGGCATCGGCAGCGAAAAGGCCGCTGCCCCGCAGGGCCGTCTCATGGCCACCGTCATTAACGGCATCCTCTCTCGCAAGCTTCCATGGACCCTTGTCCTCCTTGGAGTCTTCATCGTCATCGTCGTCGAACTTCTCGGCGTGCGCTCTCTCACCTTCGCCGTAGGCGCGTATCTCAGCATCGCTACCACGCTCGCCATCTTCGTCGGCGGAGTGGTGCGCTGGATGGTCGATTACGTTATGCGTCGCCACGCCGCACAGCAGACCCAGATCGACCACGACGCCTCTCTTGCTCTCTGGCACTCCGACCGCGAAACATGGCTCGCCCAGCACCCCGATTTCGATCCCACCAACCCAACTCACGCCGACCCCAGCGGCCGTCCCCTGTTCAGCGCAATCACCGCCCGCGACGTTACCCTCGAATCCGAGGTCAGCCCCGGCAGTCTCTACGCCTCAGGCCTCATCGCTGCCGGCGGAATCGTCGGCCTCCTCGGCGTCTGCATCCGCCTTCTTGAGGGCCTCTCCGAACAGCGCGGCGGACATTGGCAGCTCCACCGCCTCGACCACACTCCCCTCCACCAGGACGGGGTCAGTGTCGTCATGTTCGCACTCCTCGCCTACAGCCTCTACTACTTCGCCCGGAAGCCACTTAAGAATGAGGGTTGATCCTCTCTCGCTAATTAGATACTGAAAATAAACGGGTTACTTTCGGTAGGAGTTTTCTTGAATCTTTTCTCGATGTCGAGATATCTTATATCGTAAGAGTAAGAGGGCCCGGTAATGACGACGAAAGCAGAATCCGTTTCGGCAGCCCGGCTCTGGCTGGTTCTGGCGCGAGCGCATGGGTCGATCGTGGATTACATCGAGAGTGCGATTACGGCTGAGGGACTTGGGCTCAGCGACTTTATGGTGCTGGAGGTTCTGCTGCATAAGGGACCACTTACTATTTCGGCGATTGGTGAGAAGGTGCTGCTGGCGAGTGCTTCGATGACGTCGGCGATTGACCGGCTGGAGAAGCTTAGGCTGGTGAGGCGGACGAACTGCAGCTCGGACCGCCGAATTCGCATTGTTGAACTGACGGACTGCGGCAAGGCCTCGATTGAAGGGATTTATGCGCGGCATGAGGCCGACCTGGAGAAGATTTCAGCGGAGCTGAGCAGCGAAGAACGCAAGGTGATGTATGAGGGTTTGAAGAAGCTGGGACGCGCGGCGCAGGCGGCTGTTGCAGCTCGTAAGGACGCAGGCAAAGAAACAAGTAAGCAGAAGATGGAGTTGGAGCAGGACACTCTGGCCTGAGCGCTCGGTGGAGTGAAAGGAAAGGAAGCAGTATGTTGACCGTACGTAAAAGTAACGAGAGAGGCCATGCCGACCACGGATGGCTGGATTCTCACCACACGTTTTCGTTTGCAAACTACTATGATCCGAAGAATATGGGCTATCGCTCGCTCCGGGTGATCAATGAAGACCGCGTAGCTGAAGGGCGCGGATTTGGTGCTCATCCTCACCGCGACATGGAGATCCTGAGCTATGTGCTGAAGGGCAAGCTGGCGCATAAGGACAGCATGGGGCACGTCGAGGTGCTGGGACCGAATGAGATTCAGAAGATGTCGGCTGGGACCGGCGTGACGCATAGCGAGTTCAACGGGTCGGCGGACGAGCCAGTACATTTTCTGCAGATCTGGATTGAGCCGAAGACCACTGGAACGAAACCGGACTATGAGCAGTTGAAGTTCGATGCTTCGGAGAAGCTGGACCGATTCAAACTTCTCGCTTCGCAGGAGAAGATCGAAGGCGCGGCGACGATCAACCAGGATGCAACCGTTTCGGTAGCGGAGATGACGCCGGGCAAACAATTGACCTATCCTCTAGGAAACAATCGCCACGCCTGGCTGCATGTGATTGACGGCAATGTGACCGTGAACGGCAAGACTCTGCAGACCGGCGATGCGGTTGCTGCAGACCAGGAGGAGAAGCTCGACATAGTTGCACAGGGCTCCGGTAATAGCGAGGTTCTGCTGTTCGATCTCGCATAAACAAATTTGAACCAATGTAACGGCGACCGGTACCTATTCTTTTGGCCGGTCACTCCAACCATGACATCTCGCCTCGAGAATTTTGCGAAGATATTTTGAACCCGAGTTTTCTACAAGGAGATCACCACAATGAATCGCCGTATTTTTACAGCCGCTCTCTCTTCTCTGCTCCTCACCGGAGTCAGTGCCTTCGCCCAGAATTCAACATGGACGATCGATAAGAACCACGCCCAGACCAACTTTCAGATTCGCCATATGAGTGTCAGCACGGTTCGTGGCTCCATCAGCGGCGTCACCGGCACGATCATCTGGGATGATAAGGACCCCAGCAAGTCCAGCGTCGAGGCTACGATCGACACCAACACTGTGAACACGAATAATACGGGGCGCGACAAGGATCTCAAGTCCGATCACTACTTCGATGTGGAGAAATTTCCGACCATGACCTTTAAGTCCACTTCGGTGAGTCGCGTCAATGGCAAGCTGCAGGTCGTCGGCGACCTTACGCTGGTGGGTGTGACCAAGAGCGTCACCCTGGATGTGGATGGCCCTACCCCTCCGCAGAAGGGAATGGGCGGCAAGCAGGTCATCGGCCTCTCTGCCACCGGCATGGTGAAGCGGAGCGACTTCAACTTCGCTCCTAAAATGCCTGCCGTGGCGCTTGGAGACGAGGTTAAGATCACCATTGACGTCGAAGCTAACCAGTAAGCGGAGATGCAAAGTCCACCCTCTGCGAATGATCGCGGAGGGTGGTTTTTTTGCGCTATGGGGATGGGAGCCTAGCTGCCGTGGGTGCGTTGAATGCGGTCTTTGTTGTCGCGGACGAGGCGGAGGAAGTCCTGCAGGATGGGGCCTTCATTTTCCGGGTTCCATGCGACTGCGAGCCCAATGTGGAGAGTCTGCGGAACAATCGGAGAGAAGATGACTCCGGATGGCCGCAGATAGCGCACACCCGATGGGACCAGGCCGATGCCTTCACCGGATTCGACGAGGGTGAGGACGCTGGACCAGGTTTCGGGCGTGTTGACGATGTTAGGTGAAAAGCCGGCCGCGGAACAGAGGGCGAGGATGCCGTCGAAGAGCACGGGAGTCAAAGGGCGGTCGCACAGGACGAAGCGCTCGCCGGCGAGAGCTGCGATGGAGACCGGCTTTCCGGCGAGAGGATGGTTTCGCGGGAGGGCCACGACGACTGGATCGCGGTAGAGGAGCTCGGCACGGAGGGTGCGATCGAAGGGCGGCTCAAGTGGACGGGCGAAGGCGACGTCGATCTTACCTGCGGAGAGGGCTTCCATCTGCTCGGGCGTGCGCATCTCATGGAGTGCTAGCTTGATGCCGGGGTGGAGCTTGCGGTACTCGCGAATGATGCGTGCGAAAAAGCCTCCCGCACCCCAGAGGAAGAAGCCGATGCTGAGCGAGCCCATCTGACCGCTGATGGATCGGCTGGTGACTTCGACGGCACGATCGGCGGCGAGCAGGGTTTTGCGGGCCTCGGCGAGAAAGAGCTGACCGTGCGGAGTGAGGCGGGTGCGGCCGGAGGTTCGTTTGAGGAGGGCGCCACCGACCTCGCGCTCGAGATCGGCGATCTGCTCACTGATAGCGGACTGCGAGACATGGAGCTGGCGGCCCGCTTCGCTGAAGCTGCCGTGATCGGCGACGGCACAGAAATAACGCAGATGACGCAACTCCATAACAGGGTTCCTGAGGCTACTTTATCGGTTAAACCGATGGATGGTGCCGGAAATAACTGTGAAACCTACAAGCCTTGAGAAATGTCTTACTCTATATAGAAGAGAATCTTCACGCGGAAGAGGCCTCGCTCCCTTATGTGGATCGTAAAAGTAGCTTTGAATCGGCCTTACACGTTCATCGTGCTGGCGATCCTCATCCTGATTGCCGCACCTGTAATGATCGTGCGCACGCCGACGGACATCTTCCCGAACATCGATATTCCTGTCATCTCGATTGCGTGGCAGTATACGGGGCTGAATCCGGAGGAACTTGAGGGGCGGCTGACGACGCCTTACGAGAAGGCGCTGACGACGCTGGTCGACAACATCGAACATACGGAGTCGATGACGATTGCCGGTCAAGTGATCGTGAAGATTTATCTGCAGCCGGGCGCGAGCATCGATACAGCCAATGCGCAGGTGTCTGCGGCTTCGCAATTCATCTTGCGGCAACTGCCGCCGGGGATCCTGCCACCGCAGATTATTAATTTCAGCGCGTCGACGGTGCCGATTATTCAGCTTGGACTTTCGGGGCGGGGACTGTCGGAACAACAGCTGAACGATCTCGGATTGAATTTTATTCGGCCGCAGCTGGTGACGGTTCAGGGCGCGGTTGTGCCAAACGTGTATGGCGGCAAGCAGCGGTCGATCATGCTGAATCTTGATCCGAAGCTGCTGCAGGCGAAGGGGCTCTCGCCGATCGATGTTTTGAATGCGATGGCGGCGCAGAACGTTGTGCTGCCGGGCGGCACTGCCAAGATTGGGCCGGATGAGTACGACATCCGCATCAATTCTTCACCGGTGACGCTGGCGGGAATCAGCAACCTGCCGCTGCGCCAGGTGAATGGCACGACGATTTATCTGCATGATGTGGCGACTGTCAGCGACGGAAGCATTCCGCAGACGAACATCGTACGGCAGGACGGGCATCGCGGCGTGCTGCTGGTGGTTCTGAAGTCAGGCAATGCTTCGACGCTTTCGGTGGTCAGCGGCGTCCTTGGCCTGGTGCCTCGAATCAAGTCGACGGTGTACTCCTTCGCGCCGACCCTTCAGATCAAGCCGATTGGCGACCAGTCGATCTTTGTGCGAGCCTCGATTACTGGTGTCGTGCGCGAGGCTGTGATTGCCGCGGTGCTGACGGGGTTGATGATTCTGCTGTTCCTGGGAAGCTGGCGGAGCACGATCATCATTGCCGTCTCGATTCCGCTGTCGATTCTGACTTCGATCATTATCCTGGGGCTGATCGGGCAGACGATCAACATCATGACGCTGGGTGGGTTGGCGCTGGCGGTCGGCATTCTGGTCGACGATGCGACGGTGACGATTGAAAATATCGAGCGCTACCTGGAACAAGGGCACGGACCTGCACGACGCGATTCTTGAAGGCGCGGCGCAGATTGCAGTACCGGCGCTGGTTTCGACGCTTTGCATCTGCATCGTGTTCCTGCCAATGTTCTTTTTGAGCGGCGTGTCGCGGTTTCTGTTTGTGCCGCTGGCCGAGGCGGTCGTGTTTGCGATGCTTGCTTCGTATGTGCTTTCGCGAACGCTGGTGCCGACGCTGGCGATGTATCTGCTGAAGGCGCATGACCATTTTGCGGCGCCCTCGCGAAATGTATTTGCGCGCTTTCAGCTTGGATTCGAACGCGGGTTCGAGCAGGTGCGGAGCAGCTATGAAAGACTATTGACCCGGCTGGTGGCGGCCAGGATGACCTTCGTCCCCGTCTTCCTGTTGGTCGGTACCTGCGCGTTTCTGCTGGTGCCGTTTCTGGGCAGGAATTTCTTCCCGAGCAGCGATACGGGCTCGTTCATTCTGCATCTGCGAGCCAAGAGCGGAACGAGAATTGAAGAGACGGCGAGGTTGTGCGACCTGGTGGAGCAGAATATTCGCAAAGTCGTTCCGCCCGATCAGGTTGACAACATTCTGGACAATATCGGACTGCCGTACAGTGTGTTGAATACGCAGCACGCTACTTCGGGTCTGATTGGGCCGGGGGATGCGGACATTCTTGTTTCTCTGAAAGAGGATCACCGGCCGACCGCTGAGTACGTTGCTGCGTTGCGTCAGAGCCTGCCGCGGGACTTTCCGGGCGTGATTTTTTACTTTCTTCCGTCGGACATTGTGACTCAGATTTTGAACTTCGGACTGCCGGCGCCAATCGACGTTCAGTTTGAGGGATCGGATATTACCGACACGCGAAAGGTTGCGAATACGGTGATCGATCAGCTTCGGCATGTGCCTGGACTGGTCGATTTGCGGGTTCAGCAGCCGGATGATTATCCGGTGCTCTCGGTTGATGTGGACCGAACGAAGGCTGCACAGGGAGGTTATTCGCTGCGTGATGTCGGTGGGAGTCTGCAGAACCTGCTGAGCGGAAGTACGCAGCTTACGCCGATGTTCTTTCTGAATTACAAGAACGGCGTGAACTACAGTATGGTGGCCGAGGCTCCGCAGTACGATATTCAGTCGCTGAATGATCTGCAGAACGTGCCGCTATCGTCGCCGAACGCGAAGCAGCCGGAGATTCTGGCGGACGTCGCCAACATCAGCCGCACGACCGAGATGCAGGTGATCAATCACTACAACATTCGGCGGACGCTGGATATCTATGGTGCGGTGCAGGGACGCGATCTGGGCGCGGTCAGCAAGGATGTGTCCCGGATCGTGGCGGCGAATGAACCGTCGTTGCCAACCGGTACCTTTGTCCACGTTCGTGGACAGGTGGAGACGATGCAGAGCTCCTATCTGGGGTTGTTATTCGGATTGGCATTTGCGATTGTGCTGGTTTATCTGCTGATTGTGGTTAATTTCCAGTCGTGGCTTGATCCTTTCATCATCATTACGGCTCTTCCTGCTGCACTTGCGGGAATTGTGCTGTTTCTCTTCGCCACCCGGACGACTCTGAGCGTGCCTGCACTGATGGGTGCAATTATGTGTATGGGCGTCGCCACGGCAAACAGTATTCTGGTAGTGTCGTTCGCCAAGGAACGGCTGCTGCACCATGGGAATGCAGTCCTGGCAGCCGTTGAGGCAGGCGCTACGCGGTTCCGGCCAGTGTGCATGACGGCACTGGCGATGATCATTGGCATGATTCCGATGGCGCTGGGCGCAGGCGAAGGCGGAGAACAGAATGCACCCCTCGGACGTGCCGTGATCGGTGGACTCCTGCTCGCGACTGTGGCGACGCTGATCTTCGTTCCTGCGGTCTTCGCTCTTCTGCACGGACGGCTCAGCCAGAAGCAGACCACAATTGACTCTGCCGGTCGACCCATGACGGCGGGAGCTTAGAGAGACTATGAGTATTCAAGGAGCACGCATGACGAGCGCGACCGAGACCAAGGCACCCGAAGCCCATCCGTCCGGGGAGTACACTCCCGAGCCGCCGATTCCAGCGGAGGAGCCACGACTGACACGCGGCTCATGGATTGGGATGGCCGTTGTCGCGGTAATTGTCGCGGGCGTTGTCTCCTTCGGCATTTCGGTTCGCCGCGGCAGCGAGCGAGCGCTGCAGAAAGAGACTGCCGCGTCGGCAATTCCCTCCGTCAATGTGGTCTACCCGACCCCGTCGACGCTTTCGTCGGAGATTGCCTTGCCCGGTAACACACAGGCATTTATGGATACGCCGATCTACTCGCGCACCAATGGCTACCTGAAGAGCTGGTACTTCGATATTGGAGCCCATGTTCGCAAAGGACAGCTGATGGCGCAGATTGAAACGCCGGAGATCGATCAGCAACTGCAGGTGTCGCAGGCGGATCTGAAGAGCGCGCAGGCGAATCTCGATCTGGCGAACACGACTTCGACCCGCTATCAGAACCTGTTGAAGACCAACTCCGTTTCGAAGCAGGAGACCGATGTGGCCGTGAGCGACGCTGCCGCCAAGAAGGCCGCGGTTGATGCTTCAATGGCGAATGTGCGGCGGCTCGAACAGCTTCAGTCGTTTGAGAATGTCTATGCGCCTTTTGACGGTATTGTGACAGCGCGCAACACCGATGTCGGAAGGTTGATCCAGGCGGGCCAGAACGTTATGACGCAGGAGTTGTTTCATCTTGCAGCCATCGGCAAGCTCCGCGTGTATGTCGCGGTGCCAGAGGCATACTCCTCTGCGATTCAGGTTGGAGGCAAGGCGAACCTGACGCTGGATGAGTATCCGGGCCGAGTCTTCGAGGGTACGATCGCACGGAACTCCAATGCCATCGATCAGGCGTCGCGGACTTTGAACGTCGAGGTCGATATCGATAATCCTAAGGGCGAACTGCTTCCCGGTGCCTATGTCTTCGTACATTTCAAGGTGCCGGAGCATGCGGCGAACCTGATGATTCCTTCGAACACACTTTTGTTCCGCGCCGAGGGGCTGCAGGTCGGTGTCGTTCGCAACGACCGGGTACAGCTGGTTCCGGTGAAGATCGGAAAGGACGCCGGGGCGAGCGTGGAGATCGCCTCGGGGTTGACGCCGAACGACGCGGTGATTCTCGATCCCTCGGATTCGCTGGCAAGCGGGCAAGAGGTCCAGATCGCCAACCGCACGAATGCGCCCGCAGCACAGAAGCCGGGGGCTCAGTGAGGATATCGCTGGCAATCGTCGCAACCGGGGCTGCGGTTACGTTGAGCGGCTGCATGGTGGGGCCGAAATACATGAAGCCTTCGGTTCCGATGGCTCCAGCGTACAAGGAGGTCGACGCGACGGCCTATAAGGAGAGTTCCAACTGGCAAGTAGCTGCGCCCGCCGATGCGGCGCAACGAGGAGAATGGTGGAGGGTCTTCGGGGACGAGGGGCTGAATACTCTTGAACCTCAGGTGATGGCCAACAATCAGGACCTGAAGGCTGCGGATGCACGGTTTCGCGAGGCACGGGCAGTGATTCGCTTCAATCACGCTTCGCTCTATCCGACGATCAGCGTTGCGCCCTTTGCCGGTGGCCTTCGCGAGTCAACCAATCGTCCGTACTTCAATGCTTCCTCCGCGCGAGGCAACGGAGTTGGTGACATCCAGATTCCCGTGGATATGACCTACGAGATCGATGCGTGGGGACGTGTGCGCCGAACCGTGAGCGCTGCGCGTGAAGAGGCTCAGGCAAGTGCCGGCGACCGGCAGACTATTTTGCTGAGCCTGCAGGCCGAGCTTGCAGTCGACTACTTTGAGGCCCGCACCGCGGACGCTCAGGAAAAACTTTTAAACGACACGGTGAAGTACTACGAAGAGGCCTACCGGATTACGAACAATCGCTTCGAGGGCGGAGTCGCTCCGAAGTCCGATGTGGACCAGGCGCAGACACAGCTTGAGGCGGCACGCGTGCAGGCCCGCGATATTACTTTACAACGCGCGCAGTTCGAACATGCGATCGCCATTCTGCTCGGCGAACCTCCTGCCTCGTTCACGCTTCCGAATACGCCGTTGAATGCGCGGCCACCGATGATTCCGCCGGGTCTTCCTTCCGAACTTCTGGAGCGGCGTCCTGATATCGCCTCTGCGGAACGTCGCGTTGCGGAGGCGAATGACCGGATCGGCATTGCGCGTGCCGCTTTTTATCCGACGATTTCGTTGAATGGAACGGTGGGGATTGAGTCAACGTCGTTTGGAAACCTCTTCAATCCTGCCAGTCTTCTGTGGGCGATTGGACCGACGCTGTCGCAGACAGTCTTTGATGCCGGACGCCGAGCCGCGGTCTCTGAACAGGCGAACGCCAATTACGATGAGACCGTTGCGAACTACCGACAGACGACGCTGACGGCGTTTCAGCAGGTGGAAGACAATCTCGTGGCTCTGCGTGTTCTTGAGCAGGAGGCCGAGCATCAGCATCAGGCGACGCTTGCAGCGCAATCGGCAGAACAGATCTTCAACAACCGGTATGTGGGTGGGCTGGATACGTATCTGCAGGTCGTGACAGCGCAGACGACCGCGCTCACCAACGAGCGAAACGATATCGACATTATGCGGCGGCAGATGGATGCGAGTGTGCTACTGATCAAGGCGCTCGGCGGCGGCTGGAATGTTACCGACTTGCCGAAGCTTTAGCTTAGGAACCGGAGAGCGGCAGCGGGAGATAGAACGAAAAGACAGAGCCCTGCGACGGTTGGCTGGTTACGTCGATGGTGCCGCCGTGGGCCTCGACGATCGCCTTGGCAATAGCGAGTCCCATGCCCGTGCCCTGCACGCGATAACGCTGGCCCTGGCCACGGTAGAACTTGTCGAAGATCATCATGCGCTCGAGGTCGTCGACTCCGGAGCCTCGGTCGGCAACGCTGGTGACAAGCTGGCCCTTCGATACTTCGGCGCTGACGAAGATCGGACTACCCTCCGCAGAGTACTTCGAGGCGTTTTCGAGAAGATGCTGGAGTACCTTCGCAATGCGTTCGAGATCCATCTGGACCAGAGGAAGGGTGTCGGGCAGGCGCAGCTCGACCGGATGCGATTTCAGCGGGCCCTGAACCGCTTCGAGAGCGATCTCGACCGCCTCGCGCATGGAATGCCTTCGAAGGTCGAGCTTGATGTCGTTGGCGTCGAGCTCCGCCATCTCCATCGCCTGACCGACGAGCCGATCGAGGCGGGCCGCCTCTTCTTCGATGACCTGCATCATCTCGACGCTTTGTTCCTTGTCGAGGAGAGGATTGCTCTGCAGCATGGTTATTGCGGCAGTGATAGAGGTCAGCGGGGTGCGCAGCTCATGAGCTACAGAATCGAGCAGAGCGTTGCGGAGGCGTTCACTTTCGCGTGAAGCCTGCACACGGGTGAGCGTTTCGACTGCGCCAGCGCGCTCGATTGCGATGGCGGCGAGACCGCAGACGGCGTCGAGCGCTTCGGGCGATGTTCCCTCACCCGTGATACCGACCGAGCCGATGGGGCGTGTGCCGAGCAGGATGGGGACCAGCGTCACCCCGCGCTCGTCATCACGGCGATGATCGCGGGTGAAGGCCGCATCGCGAAGCTCGGACGCGGTGACATCCATGTAGTTGGGGCTGGAACGGTAGATACGGTCTCTTTCACGCAGGTAAATGGCGGCTCCGGCGAGGTTGAAGGTGGCGGCGATCATCTGCGGCAGGACGTTGAGCAGGTCAATGACGTTGCCGGTGACGAGCATCTGCTGGCTGAACTCGTAGAGACGCTCAGCTTCTCGCTGGCGGCGACGGGAGATCTTGGCTTCGCGGCGTGCACGTTCGGCGAGCTGGCTGGCGACAATGCCGGTGATGAGGAAGGCGAACAGGGCGATCCAGTTGCGGCTGTCGCCGATGGTGAAGGTAAGAACGGGCGGCAGGAAGAAGAAGTTGAACGCCGCGGCAGAGAGTAACGAAAGATAGATTGAGTGGCGGAGACCCCAGTTTGCGGCCACCAAAAGGATGCCGACCATGAAGGTCATGGCGACCGTGGTCTCGTTGACATGCAGCCAGCGGAAGTAGACAGCTACAATGACAGCGGCGGTAGCCGTCGAGATGCTGTAGCGGACGATACTGCGGATGACCTTGCGCTGCACTAAGTTATCTTATCCTGATGCCTGCTCGTGAAAATCCCGATGTTACCGCAAAGAGCCCGGAAGAGTGGCTGGAAAAAGTCGCGCCACAGAAGACCCAGGGCACATTCAAACTCTTTCTTGGGTACGCACCGGGCGTTGGCAAGACGTACAACATGCTGAGCGAAGCGATACGGCGGCATCAGCGTGGAGAAGATATCGTCATCGGTGTCGTCGAGACTCATGGGCGCGCGCGCACGGCGGAGCTGGCCGGGCAGCTCGATAAAATTCCGCGTAAAGAGATCCTGTATAAAGGTGTCCCCTTCCAAGAGATGGATGTCGACGCCATCGTCGCGCGAAAGCCGCAGATCGTTCTGGTCGACGAGCTTGCGCACACCAATATCGACGGGAGCAAGCACCGGAAGCGTTATGAAGATGTGCTTGAGCTGCTGGCGGCCAACATCGACGTGCTCGCGACGATGAATGTGCAGCATATCGAAAGCGTCGCCCCGACCGTGCAGAGCATAACGGGAGTTCCGATCCGCGAGACTGTGCCGGACTGGGTCGTGCAACGGGCGGACGAGATCGTCATGGCCGATCTGACGCCGGAGGCTTTGCAGACCCGCATGAGGCGCGGCGATATCTACGGGGTAGATCGCGCAGAAAAGGCGCTGGCCAATTTCTTTCGTCGCGGCAATTTAATCGCGCTGCGTGAGCTGGCGCTGCAGCATGTAACCAAGGCAGTCGACCGCACGCTGACTGCCTACATGGACGCGAAACGAATCGAGGCTCAATGGGCCGTCCGCGAGCGAGTTGCCGTGTGCATCAGCGCCAACAGCGCCTCGCAGGTTTTAATCGCACGAGGCGCGCGTGTGGCTGAAGGCGTGGGCGGGGAGTTGTTTGTTCTGCACGTTGATACAGGCGAAGATCTCTCCAGTGAAGAGAAGAGTACGCTTGCGGCGAACATGCAGTTTGCGCGGAACCTTAACGCGGAGGTCTCTGTTCTGAAGGGCAAGAGCGTCGCCCATTCGGCGGCCAACTTCGTTCGCGAGAAGCGGATCACGCACATCGTCTTTGGGCGAAGCGCGATTCATGGATTTCGCAAATATCTTTACTACTGGGCAATTCAGCATTTTCTGAGAGAGTCGCCCAATGTGGATGTGCACATTGTTACGCAGCACTCGGAGCGTGAATGAAACAGAATGATCAATCGCCGAAAATTCTTATTGTGGATGACGAGCCGCAGATTACGCGGGTTCTTCGCACGGCGCTGTCGACTCAGGGATACTCGCTGCGGATTGCCGCGAATGGCGTCGAGGGAATGGAGGCCGTGCACACGTGGAAGCCGGACCTGGTGATCACGGATCTCGCGATGCCCGAGATGGACGGTGTCGAGTTGTGTCGCGAAATTCGAGCGGTTTCGCAGGTGCCGATCATTGTCCTTTCGGTTCGGAACCAGGACCTGATGAAGGTGGAGGCGCTCGATGCCGGGGCGGACGACTACGTCACAAAACCTTTCAGCATTCAGGAACTGCAGGCCCGCGTCCGGGCACACCTGCGCCGCAGCACAGGCGCCGGAGAAGAAACGCCGCAGATTATTACGGCGGGAGACTTTGTCATCGATATTCCGCAGCATCGTGTCGCCGTACGGGGCCAGGACGTTCATCTGACGCCGAAACAGTTTGACCTGCTGGTCGCGATGGCGCAGCGCCCAGGGCAGGTCTTTACGCATCGGGCTCTGCTTCATGCGGTGTGGGGCACCAACGCGAATCAGCCAGAGTACCTGCGAGTCACGATAGGTCAGTTGCGAAAGAAGATCGAGCTCTCCGAGGAGCCCGCCTACATCGTTACAGAGCCGTGGATTGGCTATCGCTTTCGTCCAGGCGGGAATGAGAGTTTCTAGGAGAGCGGAGACGCGCTGTTTCAATATGTGAACCGATTTCATTGGTCGTACCACGTCTGCTAGCATGTCGTGCCTATGAACTCCTTCAACTCTGCGCGTCGTGAACTTCTTCGTTTTGGCGGCATGGGATTCGCCGCCGCAGCCGCCACTTCTGTGCCAGCCGCCTACGCTGCCGCTGCGAAGCCTTTACCTCCTTCCGCCGCGATGAGCACCTTTGACATCCGCACCTTCGGCGCCGTTGGCGATGGCAAAACAGTGGACTCTCCCGCAATCAACAAGGCGATTGAAGCTGCTGCTGCAGCGGGCGGTGGCACAGTGCTCTTTCCTCCGGGCACCTGGCTCACGTTTTCTATTCGTCTCAAGAGCCACGTCGCCCTCTATCTTGCGCAAGGCGCGACCCTGCTTGCGGCCGACTCGCCTCTACCCGGCCAGACAACCGGATACAACGGCGGCACCTACGATGCGGCCGAGCCCAACGGCGAGTGGGAGCCCTATCAGGACTATGGCCACAATCACTGGCATAACTCGCTTCTGTGGGGGGAAGGGCTCAACGACATCAGTATTACGGGACCGGGGCTGATCTATGGCAAGGGTCTCAGCTTCGGAGCAGGGCCTGCCCGTATCGGTCCACCCCGCGAGGGCTTCGGTCCTGCTCGTCCTACTGGAGCCGGCAATGTTGCGGCTCCGGGCCAAGCAAACTCAACGGATCCGCCGCCCCCCGCCCGGGCACGCGGCAACTATCCGGTCTATCAGGCCGAACAGGCGGGAGTGGGAAACAAAGCGATCGCGCTCAAGAACTGCCGCAACGTTCTCTTCCGCGACTTCTCGATCCTGAAGGGTGGCCACTTCGGCTTCCTGCTTACGGGGGTCGATAATCTCACCATCGACAATATAAAGATCGATACAGATCGCGACGGGATCGATATCGACTGCTGCAAGAACGTTCACGTCTCGAACTGCACGGTGAACTCTCCGTGGGACGACGGCATCTGTCCGAAGAGCAGTTATGCCCTGGGCTACGCGCGCCCAACCGAGAACGTGACGATTAGCAATTGCTACGTGACGGGTAACTACGAATTGGGTTCAATGCTCGATGGGACTTTCAAGAGATTCGCTGCTGACACGCGTGTTCCCCGTACAGGACGCATCAAGTGCGGGACAGAGTCGAACGGCGGGTTCAAAAATATCACCATCTCGAATTGCGTCTTTGAGGAGTGCAGTGGAATTGCGCTTGAGAGTGAAGACGGCGCGCTGTGCGAGGACATCACGATCTCCAACATTGCGATGCGGGGCATCTTCACTTCGCCGATCTTCATCCGTCTTGGCGCAAGGCTGCGCGGACCGAAGGAGACCACCAAGGTCGGGACAATGCAGCGCATCCTGATCAGCAATCTCGTCAGCCATAACGCCGGTTCTCGACTCTGCTCCATCATCAGCGGTATTCCTACGAATTCCATTCAGGATTTGAAACTCTCGAATATCTACCAGCAGCATGTTGGCGGGGCGGCGCAGGAGTCGGTGGCCATCCGGCCGGAGGAGTTCGAGAACAGATATCCCGATCCAGGCATGTTCGGCCCGATGCCGTCACAGGGCTTCTACCTCCGCCATATTCGGAATCTTGAGATGAGCCATATCGAGGTTGCGCCCATTCAGCCGGATCCGCGGCCCAGCTTCTTCCTCACCGGGGTCGACCGGGTTGACTTTATTGCTGTCACCGCACCCACGGCCAATCCTGCGTTCCATCTCGACAAGGTGACTGACCTGCGAATTCTGTTGAGCCGTGCAGCGAAGGATACGCAGATGGAGAGTGCGGACAACAGGATTCTGTAGCCAGGATCTCGCGGAGGGAAATAGTCTATTGTGCAGAAAGGTTGTCCGTGGTCTCATTGGGGGCTAACGGAACGAGAGTGCATTATGTTTCGTAATGACCTTTGGAGCCTCGAATGACCTATCAAGTTTCGCGGAACGGCCAGTTGTACGGTCCCTATACCCTTGAGGACCTTCAACGTTACGTCGCGTCAGGAAACGTGCTTCCCACGGACATGGCCCGAGGAGAAGGCGCGACCGAATGGCTGCCTGTCGCCCAGATTCTCGGCGGAGCGGGAGTCTCTGCCCCTGCCCCTGCATACGCCGCACCCGCAGCTTATCCGCAGCCGGGAGGAATAGGCTATCCTGATCCGCCCAACATGCACTGGGGGCTTGAGCTTCTTGCGGGCTTCTTTACATGCGGCTTCTTTGTTGTGGTGTGGAACCTCGTCATCGCGTCCTGGGCGAATCGCGTTCAACCCGCGAGCAAGGCGCTGATCTTTTACATCGCGGCCACGGTGCTGATCGTGCTTTACTTTGGCGGATCGTGGGGGATTTTTATGTCGGCCGTTCACCATAATCCGTACCACCACAACAAGTCCTTTAGTCATCTCATCTGGATCGTATGCTGGATCGTGCGTCTGATCGCCCGGTTCACTCTCCGCGACACACTGGAACAGCACTTCAATGGGCCAGAGCCGCTTGGGCTTAGACTGAACCCTGTTCTAACCTTCTTCTTCGGAGGGATTTACTTTCAGTACAAGCTCAATGAAATTAATCAAATCAAGCAGGGAATCCGTTACGGGAACTACACGCGATGACCGGTGTACGCGAGCGAACCGGATGGATGCTGCGTCTGGTAGTTCCTCCGGCAGCCGTTGCGTTCGCCGTCTCTGTTCTGTTGTTCTTTCCACCAGCGCAGTACGGCTTTTATCCGCGATGCCCGTTTCATGAGCTGTTCAATCTTCAATGCCCCGGCTGCGGAGCGACTCGGGCTCTGGCGGCGTTGTTGCGAGGACACCTGGGGGAAGCGCTTCGTCTCAATGCGCTCACCGTGTTGTTGAGCCCATTCATGGCGAGCTATGGAGTCATCTGCTATCGCCGTCTGCTGCGAGGAGAAGTCATGCGATTGCCTCAACCTCGGCCTGTACGCATTTACGCAACACTTGTCATAGCCATTGTTTTTACAGTGGTTCGCAATCTTCCGCGTCACTTCTAACAAGCGCAAAACGGCCCCGGTATCGATCCGAGGCCGCTCTCATCTGGCAATAAACTTTGCGATCTGGCTATGCTTCGACGGCGACTGGTTCGGCCGCCGGAGTTGCAGGGCCGCCCTTGAGGTCGGAGCCACCGGGCTTGCGAATGTCGATGCCACCCTTGAAGAACGCACCATCTTCGATGGAGATGCGCGCTGCGATGACGTCGCCGGTGAGCGAACCTTCGCTGCGAATGTCAACGCGGTCGCTGGCCTGGCAGTTGCCGCGCACCTTGCCCAGGACGACGATCTCGCGCGCGACGATGTTTGCCGCGACCTGTCCGTTGCGGCCTACAGTCACACGATTGCCGGGAAGATTGATCGCACCCTCGACCTTGCCGTCGATGTAGAGCGATTCGGAACCGGTCAACTCTCCTTTAACGATCAGAGATTTGCCGATGGTCGCCTGCTCTCCCGTTGGAACGGCACCTGCCGCGGCGCCACCGCCGACCGTTGCCGCTCGCGTGGGGCTGGGTTCAAAGCTGGTCACTGGCGTCGACGGACGCACCGGTTCAGGAGTTGAGGGAGTATTGCTTCCAGTCTGATTCGGTTTCCACATATCTTGTTCCTATCCTTTCGTACTGCTCAAAAATGGTCCCGCCGCGTCCGCGTACAACGCGCCACCACGACGGCAGCACGTATTCTTTCCACGATACTACTCTGGGTGACTGCTGAAATTGCCTTATATCCACAATCTATTTGCGACTTTTCGTACCTTTCTCAATACCTCTGTACATCTTTCCTTCACATTAGAAAATTCTTCCACGTGCTGGCCTCTTTGTTCCTCCCTCAAAGGTGTTATGAGCTTGACGGAAGTTGAATCGCCGAAAAGCTAGTCCGGTCGAGTAGCATGGCTGCAACCGATTTTTTTTGCAAAGTGAGCCCTATCTCTTGAGTTTGACTCCGCGCCGGTTCCACCTCAATCCGCCTTCCTTCTACTTCGTCACTGCCTTATTTTTGTTAGCCTTAAGCGCGTTCTTTTCCCCGCGCGAGCTTCTGGCTGCGGCTCCAAAGGTCCACACGGTTACCCTCGGCTCATACCGCAAAGTTCCGTACACCCAGCCCGACGCGACTCCCGACACCAAAGCCGATGAGACCTCCACGCTGAAGATCCGCGCACTCTTCGTCGACGACCACCAGAAGGAGTGGACCACCGGTGAGATTCACGAGGTCACGGACCGCACTTTCACCGTCCGTCGCGCGCTTCGCCTGAACGATTCCCTGCCGACCGACTCCGCGCCGCACTGGATCTGGCAGCCGGGGCCGTGGCTCTCCGTCGATCGCATGACAGGGCACATTACCACTTTGCATCTGCCGGACTTCGACGCTGCTGTCTCCGATGTGGTCTGGTTTCGCGACTATGCAGCGTACTGCGGCATCGCCACGACCGCAAAGGGCGGGCTGTTTGCGATCGTCGCGCAACTTGGCGCGCGGAGGCCGGTGCTGCAGAAGCAGATTGGCGTTTGGCCCCAGGTGAATCACTTTATCCCCGTATGCCAGCCGGCCCAGTGGCAGCGCCTGCCTACGCGCGTTACTTTGAAACCGACGGGAGGCGAGGCCGCGACTTACGATGTGGTCGGAACCGCGTCGATTCTTGAAGAGGATGAAAGCTCCGACGACAACTGACGTCACACGCATTCTCCAAAAATTCCCTGAATTTTGATTTAGCATCAACCTCGATTCGCATTACGAAAAGCGCTGCACTGCTTCGCCTTGCCCCTCAGCAGTTTCGCAGCGCAGGAGTTTTGAATTTGCTGACCCTGTTCGAGGGAATAAAACCCGTGAAGCGAGCCGGAGCCGCGCGCGATGCACTTGCCGGGGTCATCTTCGCCGCGCAGGACATTCCCCAGGCTCTCGGGTATACGCGGATCGCCGGAATGCCCGTTATCACCGGGCTCTATTCGCTTCTGCTGCCGCTTCTGGCCTTCGCAACCTTTGGATCGTCACGATACCTCGTCGTTGCGGCCGACTCTGCGACCGCCGCCATTCTTCGCAGCGGAATCGGCGGAATGGCTCCTGCATCCAGCGCGCGATATATCGCGCTTGCGGGCCTGGTTGCTCTGCTGACGGCAGGGCTCTTGCTGATTGCCCGTCTGCTCAAACTCGGATTCATCGCCGATTTTCTTTCACAAACTGTTCTGGCCGGATTCCTTACTGGTGTTGGCATTCAGGTTGGCATTACGGTACTCGGCCAGATGCTTGGCGTCGAAGCTGACTCGCGCATGACCATCGTTCGGCTTTACCAGGTCTGCCGCAGCCTGCCGGCAGTGCATCTGCCGACGCTGTTCGTCACTTCGGCTGTGCTTGTCGCTGTCTTTGCATTTCGCCGATTTGTCCCGACTGTGCCCGGAACGCTGCTGGTCGTCGTCGTTTCGATGGCGTCCAGCGCGATGTTTAACTTTGCCGGGCATGGCATCTCCACGATCGGGCCGATTGCCGGCGGCCTGCCGCATCTTGGATTACCTGAGGTTCATTGGAGCGATGTCGCGGCGGTATTCCCGGTGGCTATGTCCTGCGCAATCATGATCCTTGCCCAGAGCGCGGCGACTGCACGCGTCTATGCCGGACGTCACCATCAACAGCTTGACGAGAACCGCGACTTCCTTGGGCTTTCCGCAGCCAATGCGGCCGCGGCGTTCAGCGGGACCTTCGTCGTCAACGGCAGTCCCACCCAGACCGCGATCATGGAGAGCGCAGGAAGCCAGAGCCAGATCGCGCAGGTCATTACTGCGCTCGTCGCCGCGCTGGTGCTGTTGTTTCTCACCAAGCCGCTCCAGTACCTTCCCCAATGTGTGCTCGGTGCGCTGGTGTTTCTGGTCGCGATCCGCATGATCAAGCTGCGGAGCCTGCTGAAGATCCGCGAGGAGAGCCCGCGGGAGTTTTTGCTGGCTGTGGTGACGGCAGTCTTCGTTGTGGCTGTCGGCGTCGAGCAGGGGATCGCACTCGCGATGGTGATGTCTCTGCTGCGCATTGTGCACCATAGTTATCATCCGCGCAGCGGTGTTCTGCTCTCCGAGAGCGACGGCACATGGAAGCTGACTGCGCCTGTAGCGGGTGCTATGACCGAGGAGGGGCTGGCGATGTACCGCTTCGGGGCCGCTCTCTACTATGCCAACGCGAGCCGGTTTGCGACTGAAATCCTCGCTGTTGTTGGCCCTTCGCCTACGCCCGTGCGGTGGCTGATCGTGGACGCGGAAGCCATCACTCAGGTGGATTACAGCGCCGCACGCGTCATCGAAGAGCTGAAGAAGGATCTCGCCACCGCAGGCGTATCGTTCGGATTCGCACGCCTGCCATGGAATACGCGTGCGGACTTTGACCGCCATCACCTGACTGAGTGTATTGGGACCTCATGGATCTTCAATCGCCTGCACGATGCTCTTGACGCCTACGTGCCTGCGCGAAGCGATCGAAGATCACCGCCGATTGATCCTGTGAGGAATAGACCGCCTGGCAACCACACCCGATGAACGTTGGATATTTCAGCTTGTAGCAGTACCGGAGATGTACGCCTCCAGGTGGCGAATGGTCATCTCCTGCTCCGAGATTACCCAGTTCACGAGATCGCCGATCGAAACGATCCCCAGGATTACTCCGTCTTCGACCACTGGCAGATGCCGGATGCGATTGTTCGTAATGATGCGCATACATTCGCCCACCGAATGCTGACGAGTGACGGTGATGACCGGACTGCTCATGATCTGGGCGACCTGCGTCTCCTTCGATGACCGCCCCTGGAGGATCACCTTGCGGGCGTAGTCGCGTTCGGAGATGATTCCTAGCAACACGCCTCCCTCGATGACAAGCAGAGCGCCCACACGTCTTTCGGCCATCAGTTCAATCGCCTGATAGACCGACGCATCAAGCTTGATGGAGGCAATCGTGCCGGTCTTCTGCTTCAAAAGCATGCCGACAGTCGTCGCAAAATCAGTCATCGCGCACCTCGAAAGTCGCAATACTACCTCTCCGGTGCAACCTCGCGCAATCGAAACCGAAGCGCCCACCCCTTCCCCAGCAGTATCATGAATCTATGCAGACCTTCGACGCGCTGCTCCGCGAAGCTGAAGTTGCCCATGGCCACCTCTGTGCCGGACAGATTCTGGGCGTCCGGCTCGCGATGCTGGGCTGTGAACGCCTGGGAATCGAAGACCCCAAAGGCGCTGACCGCAAACGCCTTGTCACCTTTATCGAGATCGATCGCTGCGCTACGGACGCCATCGGCGTAGTCACGGGATGCCGCCTGGGCAAGCGCGCCATGAAGTTTCGCGACTGGGGAAAGATGGCTGCGACCTTCGTCGATCTGAGTGCGCCGCTCAGCCCACAGGGTGATACGCCCGTCTACAAAGGTCTCCGTATCGCTGCGCTTGAATCCTCGAAGCAGCGCGCGCGTGAACTCTACCCCGACATTGAGAACAAAAACCAGCAGCAGATGCTTGCCTATCGCGAGATGCCCGATGCGGAGCTTTTCAGCGAAGAGTGGGTTGCCGTGCCGATCCATCCGCGCGAGATGCCCGGCTATAAATCAGGCCGTATTACCTGCGAGATCTGCGACGAAGGCATCAACTACGACCGCCAGGTTGTTCGCGAAGGAAAGACTCTCTGCGAAAGCTGTGCGTCGCCCGAGACGCGTTACTATCGACCGCTTTCGGCCGAAGATAAGGCTGCCGCAAACAGCAAGGCCGGCGCGGCATCTTCTCCGCAACCGGCCTACTGAACCTCGCCAAAGCCCTGCATCGTCAAATCTCTACGTCAAACTCTACCGGCGGTCACGATCCCAATCCCGGCGATCGTCGCGATCACGGTCACCGTGCTCGTACCCGAAGCGGCCAAAAGCCTGCTGACGCTCCCATGCCTCGTGGCGTTCAAAAGCCTCGTGTTGAGCCCATGCCTGCTGCCGCGCATAGGCCTGTTGCGCTTCGAAAGCACGCTGCCGGCAAAGCTCTTCATATCGAAGACGAGCATAGTTAGTCGCCGGAGTTGGAATAAGCATAGCTAGGCGCACCGAACTGAACGCCAACGGCAAACTGCTGTGCGTCCGCCTTCGCCGGAGCCGTCAGGGCAATCGCGCCCATTACCAGACCAACCGTAACTCCCTTTATTGACATCGACTTTACGCTCGCGAATTTCATAACAACCTCCTGCTTACGTCTCACTGAACCCCTATTTCACTACGCCGGTTGCGCGCAACTTTTCCCCTGCGGCGGTGTAATCCCCCTCCCGACCGGCAGGAAATCGATAGAATGCAACTCTCACAAGAGTAGGAAGAGTCCGCATGTCGCAGCCAGTGACAGTTTTTCTCCGTCAATCGCTCGCTCTGAGAGCCGCAATGGCTGCCTGCTTCGAGGAACCCTCGCCAAAGCCTGTACATAAGCTTCGCTCCTCGACGCGCCGTCTTGAAGCCACGCTCGAACTGCTCGCCCTCTCCACAGATCTTGCGATCCGGCGCGAAGCGAAGCCTCTGCGTAAGGTCCTTCGCAAGGTTCGCCGCGCCGCCGGCAGTGTTCGCGATCTCGACGTCCATCGCAAGCTGTTGAAGTCATGCAGGAAGAGCGACGACACCGCACACCTCGACGCTGACCTCGTCTCCGCCCGGGAAAAAGTTGTCACCGAACTGTGCGAGGAGCTCGATAAAAGTCAGAAGAAGATTCACCAATCACTGGACGAGCTTGAAACTGCGCTGAAGCCGGCGCTCGATCTTGACCTGAGCGGCAAAGATCTCATTCATCTCACACGAGGCTGGTTCGCCAGGAAGGCCTGCCAGCTCGATCCCGAGCAGGATGATGAACTCCACTCGATTCGCAAGGCTGCAAAGACCGCCCGCTACATCGCTGAGTCGGGAGCCGAAACCTCGAAAGCCACCGCAGCCCTGGCGGCCCGGTTTGAGCGTGCGCAGGAGACTCTCGGCAAGTGGCACGATTCTCTGCTGCTTCTGAACGAAGCCCGCGCCAGCCTTCCGGAGCAGAGCCCCACAGTCGATCAGATTCAGCAGAGCGCCCTCGGGCTTCGCGAGCAGGCCAACTCGGCGGCAAAACATCTTCTCGTCACGATCTGCGCCGTTTCGCTCCGGTCTGGTGTACACTAATTTCCACATGATGGTCTTCCGCCAACTCGCGTCCTTGCACCTCATGTGTACCCGTTGTTGTTGTTAACCTCTCCTGCGCTGTAGTCCCTCTTTAAAATTCACAGCAGCCTCAGCCCCACGTTCTTTCGTGCGTGCTTCCTGCTCTCTCCAAGGAGACTCCATATGTCCACCCCTAAGACCCGCCCTTCCTTCCGGCTTTCTACTGACGCCTGGGCGATTCTGCTGGCCACGGCTCTCGGCCTCGCCATCCGCTTCGGCCTGCTCCGGTCGATTGCCTGGTAAGCCGGCGCCTCAACAGTTCTTTCAGCTGAAGATCCGCACGAAGGAGAATCTATGGCCGCGTCAGTTAATCTGCCCAACCTTCGCACTGAATACCCGCCCCACGCCCCTGGCCTCGCGCCGGCCGAACGATCTACCATCCTCGGCCTTCTGCCCGGCATCGCGCTGCTCGCAGTCGTCGGCGTCGCCGGAAAATTCGTCGAGCGCTTTCTCAACACCTGGACGAAGGCCCACCACATTACCTTTCCCAACATCGAGTACGTCCTCTGGGCCATTCTCTTCGGCATCATCATCGCCAACACCGTCGGGGTTTCGCGCATCTTTCGTGCCGGCGTCGCTACGTACGAGTTCTGGCTCAAGGCCGGAATTATCCTCCTCGGTGCGCGCTTCATCCTCGGCGATATTCTGAAGCTCGGCGGCATCTCGCTCATTCTCGTCTTTATCGCGTTCGCATTTTCGCTGACGTTCATGACCTGGCTGGGCCGCACCTTCAACCTTGGGCCGCAACTTACTACTTTGCTCGCCGTAGGTTCCAGTGTCTGCGGAGTCTCCGCCATCATCGCCACACAAGGCGCCATCGACGCGGATGAAGAGGACTCGTCGACTGCTATTGCTGCCATTCTCGCCCTCGGCGCACTCTCCCTCTTTACCTTCCCTCTCATCGGCCATGCTCTGCATATGAGTGACCGCGCCTATGGTCTCTGGGCCGGGCTCGCCGTCGATAACACCGCCGAAGCCACTGCCGCGGGCGCTCTTTACTCCGACGCCGCAGGCAAGTTCGCCGTGCTCGCCAAGACCTGCCGCAACGCGCTCATCGGTTTCGTCGTCCTCGGCTACGCGATCCAGTGGGTTCGCAAGGGACTCGCCAGCCGTGCGGCTACGAAACAGATCGACAACAAAACTGCTTTCCTCTGGAAGAAATTTCCCAAGTTCGTTCTCGGCTTCCTTGCCATCTCGCTGCTGGCCACGCTCGGATCATCCAGCAACCCAGCCATCGCCGCACTGGGCTTCAACAAGCCGCAGCTTACAGCTCTCGGTAACCTGAGCCGTTGGGCGTTTCTTCTCACGTTCGCCGGAGTGGGCCTCCGCACCAACCTGAAAGACCTCTTCAAACAGGGAGCACGGCCCTTTATCGTAGGAGCGCTCGGGGAGATCGCTATTGCCGCAATCACTTTGGGTCTTGTTCTGACTGCCAGCCACTTCTATCCGCTGTAACCTCCCCAACTCACTACCAAACAGGTTGCCCTATTCTTTCTGGCTTCATCACAAAAGATAGGGCAACCGTGCGAAAGGGCGCTTTTGTGCTCCAGTCAGTCTTCGTTGGACTCGTTTATCCTGTATCTAAATGACAATCAGTAAAAACGCACGCCTCATTCTCATTACCGTCTTCTGTGTCTTCGCAGCGAAAGCTGTGGCCAATTACGACAAATTGCTTCCTCACTCTTGGAAAACGTACGTCGCTCCGGACGCCTCGTTTTCGGTCGATCTACCAGGCAAAATCACCGTCGAGACCATCCACCCCACCGACGAAAAGGGCAATCCCATTGCTGTCCAACTCATCATCGCTCAACCCACAAAGAGCACGTCGTATCTTTGTACCTACTTCGAGCGTCAAAATGAATCAGGAGAATCTCCCCAGCGAATAATGGAAGACGCACGCGACGGGAGTTTAAAGAAGATCCAGGGAGTAATGACAAGCCAGAAGCAATTGGAATTTGAGGGATACCCGGCTCTCGATGTTCAGGGGCATGCGCGTGGCGACTCGCTCGTTGATTATCGTTTTGTCTTGGTCAAAAACAGACTTTATATGTTGACCGCCATCGCCACGGATAAACGGGATCGAGAACCCAAGACGATTCGGCAGCTCTTTGACTCCTTCAGAATTCCTCAGAATCCGATCGCCCCTCCATCGTAGGAGAACAGGCGAAATCGCCATCGCTTTAATGCTTCTCATCCTGACCCGAAAAACAACTATTTCCCACCCGCGTCCCATCTCGCTAAATGAGTCCTGGAAGGACGAATCAAAGGAGACGCAGTGGCAAAGCGCAAATCCCTGGCCGACCCAACAAACGAAGGGGCGTCACACGCCGGTAACCTAAAGCGGAAACCCCTGCAACCGGGGCTCTCACAGTCTTCTATGGTAGCCTCCAACAAGGAGTTGCAGTTCGCTGTTGTCCGAACCAACCGATGCCCGCGATTCACCCTAAATTGAGTGCATCTCTATGCCTCGCCGTTTCGTTCGCTCTCCCCTCGACTCGGTTTTGCGTCGCACAAACTACCGTGACCCAAACCGCAAGCGTCGCTGAAGACCGGGCCACGCTGCCGGACGCGCCTCAACCGCAGAACAGCCAGCCTGCTTCCGCACCACCCGTTTCGAAGCCTGAGCCGATTACCTTTCTGGGCACACCGAAGAGAATTCTGCTCGACCAAAAGGCGATCTGGACGAGCCCGCTGGATATTAAACCTATCGACGCCACCTGGCTTCTTCCACTCTCCGCTGTAACGGGTACGTTGATCGGAAGCGATCAGCATACGATGAATTCGCTGATCCAGATCAGCCCGAACGATCAAAATCACTTCAAGACCTTCTCCGATGTGGGCGTCGGTGCCCTTGGAGCAATCCCCGCCAGCATGTACTTATGGGGTCTTACAGGCGATGCCCCGCAGGCCCGTGAGACCGGCCTCCTCAGCGGTGAAGCTCTCGTGGACAGCCTTGCAGTCAGTGAGGCGATCCAACTCATCACCCTTCGTGATCGCCCGAACGTGAACAACGCGAAGGGAAACTTTTTCAGCGCCTCTCCCTTCAACGGATCCTTCCCCTCCAACCACGCTGCCGCTGCCTGGGCAATGGCCTCCGTCGTTGGCGATGAATACCCAGGCTGGCTTACGCGCACGGCAGTCTATGGACTCGCCACGGGCGTCAGCGTCAGCCGTGTGCTTGCCGAGCAGCACTTTCCTTCGGACGTGCTCATCGGCAGCGCCGCAGGCTGGCTCATCGGCCACTACGTCTACCGCGCCCATCACAACTTCAATCTCAACCTCCTCGACACCCGTCCGCTGCCTGGGGATCTGAGCATACCTCGCAACCAGCCAGCAGGCCTGCACCTTCCTCCCGACCCCATCGCCAATCGCAGCAATCAAGCTCGTCCCTTAAGTGACGAGGTTGATCCTGACACGATCGGCTCAACCAACGTCCCGATGGATAGTTGGATCTATCCGGCTCTCGAGCGGTTAGGAGCAATGGGGTTTATTCCGGACCAAAGCTTGTCCATCCGCCCCTGGACCCGTCAGGAGTGTCAGCGGCAGCTGCGCGAGGCGGAAAATTTTGCCAGCCAGAAGGATGCATACAGCTCCTCACTGCTGAGCGAGGCGAAACGTCTTACAGCCGACCTTCACGCTGAGCTCGATTCCGAACCCTTGTACTACGAGTCGATCAGCCTTGAGTCAGCCTACGCGCGTTATGGCACCATCGCTGGCCCCGCTTTACAGGACAGCTTCCACTTCGGCCAAACGTGGTGGAACGACCTCGGCCGGCCTCTGGGACGCGGAAGCAGCGCAATTGCCGGCTTCTCCTTCCGGGCTCACGATGGACGACTCTTCTTCTACGCCCGCGAGGAGCTCCAACACAGCCCCGGCTATCCCGCTGAGACGCCGGCGCAGAACCAACTGTTTAATACGCTGGATCGGTTTACAATCGCCAACGCTCCCTTCATTCAACCAGTCCCGGGAAGATCTGCATTCAATCACGTCGGAGCCATCGAACTCTACGCAGGAGTAGCCTTCGCAGGAAACACTCTTTCCCTCGGCAAGCAGGAGATCTACTCGGGACCGACAACGACGGGGCCCCTTGCTTTCTCGAGCAATGCCGAGCCTACTTACAACCTGCGCTTAGTAGCAACCAGGCCGCATCCTTTCCCGGGGATTCCCTCGTTTGGGACCTATCGCTTTGACATCGTGCTGGGAAAGCTCTCCGGACACAGTTACCCAGCGCGTCCGTGGTACAACAGTCAAAAAGTAGCGTTCAACTTCTGGGATTCCCTTGAATTAGGCTTCACCCGCTGGTCGATCTTCTGGGGAGTCGGACATCCGATCACATTTCACACCTTCAAAGAAAATATCTTTAGTGTCAGTTCAACGGGTAACGCAGGCGACCTAGGCAGTACAGGATTTGGGGACCGGGAAGATCCGGGAGATCGCAAGAGCAACTTCGACTTTAAGTGGCGCCTGCCATTTCTGCGCAAGGTCGTTACCCTTTACGCGGACGCATACTCCGACGACGACCCCAGCCCACTCGCAGCGCCGCGGCGGGCGGCCTGGAACCCTGGAATTTATTTCGCTCGGCTGCCTTTCCTGCCGCATATGGACCTGCGCGTAGAGGCAGTCAGTTCCGAAGGGCTTTTCAAGGACTTTGGCGGTCAGCATTACTTCATCAACAATCAGTATTTTGACGGAAATACGAACAAGGGCTTCCTGCTTGGAAATGCCGTCGGCCGTGATGCCCGTGCGATTGAAGGCCGCACCGGCTACTGGTTTTCAGCTCGCACACGAGTCGAAGCGGGCTATCGTCAAAATAAGGGAGGCACGCTCTTCCTTCCCGGCGGCGCTACGATCACAGATGGCTTTGTGAATGCCTCTTACGCCATCAACCGGCACTGGCAGGCTCAACTCTTTACCCAGTACGAGAGATTTCTGATCCCCTCTTATATGACCGGCTCACATCACAACACCAGTGGCTGGTTCCAGATCACATGGAACCCCGAGCTGCAGCTGCACCGTTGAAGAGGCTCGAAACAAGCCTAAATTTCGCGGGTTTTATTTCCAAAATCCACGATTCATGCTCAGCCTCCATTTCGAGCTCCGCCTTATCTCGTCTTGGTTCGGCATCGCCTGTACCCGGCAAACATTCTCAGGTCACTTGCTCGCGAACGGCTTCCCAAACTAGACGGATTCCCTGATCGAGGCTAATGGTGTGATGCCAGCCGAGAGCGTGAAGGCGGGTGACGTCCATGAGCTTACGAGGAGTACCGTCAGGCTTAGCCGTATCAAAGACGAATTTCCCATGGAAACCGAGAACACGGGCCACAGTCTCGGCTAACTCGCGGATAGTCTAGTCCTCGCCGGTTCCTATGTTGATCACAGGTGGCATCTCCTGGAGGAGAAGACTATCGTAGCTGGTTTCATCAAGGTTCAGGAGAAAGATACAGGCTTCCGCTAATCGTCCGAGTAGAGTAGTTGACGTGGGCTACCTGTACCCCAAACCATAACCTCTTTTGCACCAGTTTCGATAGCTTCAATTGTCTTTCGAATAAGGGCAGCGAGAACATGGGAAGTAGCCAAGTCAAAGTTATATCTTCTGGGCCATAGAGATTTGTAGGCATTGCGGCAAGATATTTTGTTCCATATTGGCGGTTGTAGCTCCAACACATCTCTATGCCCGCAATTTTGGCTATCGCATAAGAACGATTTGTGGGCTCGAGCGGACCAGTTAAGAGGTATTCCTCTTTGATGGGCTGCGGACAAAGTTTCGGGGTAAATGCAGCTCGAGCCAAGAAAGAGGAGACGTTCGACCTGTTCTTCCCTGCTAGCTTCAATGATATTCGTCTGGATAATGAGGTTGTCGCGGATAAATTCGGCAGGATAACTATCGTTGGCTAGGATACCTCCTACTTTGGCTGCAGCAAGCACGACAAATTCAGGCTTTTCTACTGAGAAAAATTTATTGACCGCATCAGTATCCAGGAGGTCAAGTTCTTTACGAGAACGTAAAGTAAGGTTTTGAAAACCATGTCGCCGAAGACAGCGGACAATTGCCGAACCGACCAGGCCGGTATGACCCGCAACGTAAATGCGTGAATCTAAATTCATATAGTTCGGCATGTTCCTGACCTTGCTGCTTCTTCAACAAATACATAATAGTCTCTCAAAAAACACATTATGCCGAGATGCTGCTAACTCTCCGAAGGCCGGGGCTTTCTACATTTCACGAGCGCTGTAAGCATTAAAGCCATGCTTGCGAACAAGGGCATCGCGTTCTGCGGATCTTAAGTCAGCTTGAACCATCTCTTTAACAAGCTCGTCGAAGGAGGTGCGGGGCGCCCAGCCTAGTTCTCGTTGAGCTTTACTCGAATCCCCCAGTAGAGTTTCTACTTCAGTAGGACGGAAGTAACGAGGGTCCACAGCGACGATTACTTTTCCATTCCTATCGACGGCCTTTTCCTCTATACCGCTTCCCTGCCACGTCAAGTCTAATTCCAGAAGTGCAGCGCAGCGCTTGACAAATTCGCGGACGCTGAACTGTTGGCCAGTAGCGATCACATAGTCCTGCGGCTTTTCCTGTTGCAACATAAGCCACTGCATCTCGACGTAGTCACGAGCGTGCCCCCAGTCGCGGTTAGAGTCGAGATTACCGAGAAAGAGCTGATCCTGGAGGCCGACCTTGATGCGGGAAAGTCCACGAGTGATCTTGCGAGTAACAAAGGTTTCGCCTCGCATTGGTGATTCGTGATTGAAAAGAATGCCGTTGCAGGCATAAATACCGTACGCTTCTCGATAATTAATGCAAATCCAGTAGGCGTACATCTTAGCAACCGCATACGGGCTGCGTGGATAAAATGGCGTAGTCTCTCTCTGAGGAATTTCCTGAACAAGGCCGTAGAGTTCGGATGTAGAAGCCTGGTAGAACTTCGTCTTCTTCTCAAAACCAAGGATCCGGATGGCCTCTAGTAAGCGCAGGGGGCCGAGAGCATCAGCGTCTGCCGTATATTCGGGCTGCTCGAAGGAAACTTGCACGTGGGATTGTGCGCCTAAGTTATAAATCTCGTCAGGCTGCACCTTTTTGACGATATGAATGAGCGAAGAAGAATCGGTTAGATCACCATAATGAAGAAAGAACTTCGGATCAGGGTTGTGAGGGTCCTCATAGATATTGTCAATCCTCGCCGTATTAAAAAAGAGGGACGTGCGGCGTTTGATGCCATGTACTTCGTAACCCTTAGCGAGAAGAAACTCGGCGAGATAAGCACCGTCCTGACCGGTGACTCCTGTAATGAGGGCTCTTTTCAAATGTAGTACTCCTCTTTTACACATCATCATAGTAAGGTGCTGCGGCTCTTGAGCTCCTGTCGCTGATTCTTTTCTGGTTGTACACATTCTGCAGCCAACTGTTGGATTAGCTCGTCGGCAGCATGAATTTAAGATCATCTTCTTTCACGCAACAACGTGGTCGTTTCGAATAGATCAAATCTTTGTTCCTCAAAAGTATACTGGCCTACTCCTACCTCTGATTTTGGGGGAGT
>CAVYOC010000010.1:0-191889 GCA_963770055.1 uncultured Acidobacteriaceae bacterium | reverse complement strand
AGCCGGGTGAAGTGCATGGATGCCGATGCGGACATCGGTCTGCTGGAGTCTCTGGAGAGCGAGATTGGCGCGCGGCTGCGTCTGGCGGGTCAAGAGGCGGCGGGGACGAAGCCAATGATGGAGATCTTCGGCGATACGCTGGCAAACTCGGTACAGATGACCGAAGTTAAGGCTTGCCTGGCGGAGAGCCTGCCTGCGGAGATGGAGCAGCTGATGAGGATGTACGTCGAGCCGTTGAAGGTGAAGGTGGAACGAAAGAAGACCGGGCGGGCAGCGATTGCAGGCGCGATGCGGACCGAGTTCGAACGTGCGGGGGTGTGGGCCTTGATGCGGAAGAGAATTGCAGCTGCGCTTTATACCCGGGCGGGCGATCCGATGAAGATCGATTGCGGGTATAGAGCTGATCTGCAAAAGGCAGCTGCGGGCGGAGCGATCCGGATGTTTCACGCGGTATCGCTGGAGGCGGATGTGGAGGCGGCAAAAGGGCTGGCTTATTCGGCTCCGCAGCTGATGGAGGGTGTACAGCGGGTGGAGGCTGCGCGGCTGGAGTTGACTGCGGTTGTTGAACCGATGCGGACGGTCTCGGATATGGAAGATGAGGCGATGGAGCGATACCGGTTTGGAGTCGAGGCGATGGAACGGCAGGAGATTCGGGTAGTGACGGTGAATGATCTGGCGCGGGTGGCGGAGACGGCGCGGGTTGAGTTACGGGTTTGAAAGGCAGTTGACAGTCTTGCGGACATTGGACTGAGTTTGTAGTTGCGGAAACTGAGAACGGATCACTGAGGACGGTTAACTGAAGACAAGAAGGCATGGCCCATGCGGCTGTGCCTTTTCTTTTTTTAGCGGAGATGAAGGAGAGGACAAGCATGGGTGTTCGGACGATGGTGAAGGATGTTTGGCAGAGGCTTGCAGGAGTCGATGCATCCACTGGAGACGCGACGATGGGGGAGAGGAAGACGGCGATGCTGCCCTCGATTCTCGGACCTTACAATCCTGCGAGCAGGATGGGGCAACATGCTTTGCCGAAGCCGACGCCGGCGAACCTGCGACGGTTTGCCGAGACGCCGGTGGTGCGCCGTGCGATCAACGTGATCAAGGACCGGATTGCGAGCATGGACTGGCAGGTGCGCGTGCGGCGCGGTTCTCGGACGGGATGGTCCAGGACGTGGAGCGAGGCTGAAGGCGCTGCGCCGGTGCTTGAAGAGCCGAATCCCGCGGACACTTTTCGCTTGATGATGAGCAGGTGATCGAGGACGCTGGTCGGCGGCTTCGGCGCGGTCGAGATGGAGGCGACCGGCGATCCGGAACGGCCGGCATCTGTGGGCCGTGGACGGAGCATCGATCCGGATCAATGCCAGGTGGGATGGCGAGCCGGAGAAGCCGCGCTACGCGCAGGCGGCGCCGGGCCAGGAATCGCGCGGTGGATCTGCGCGACGACCAATTGATGTACGTGCGCATGAATCCGCGCAGCTTTACGCCGTTCGGGCTGGGACCGCTGGAGGTCGCGTTCGAGACCGTGAACCAGTTCCTGAGCGCGCACCGGTTTGCGGGCAAGCTGGCGGCAACTCGGTGGCGCAGTATGCGCTGTGGCTCAACGAGGCCACGCCGACGCAGCACGATCGGCTGATCCGCTGGTGGCAGGACGAGATCGAAGGCACCGGGCGGGTGCCGCTGCTCTCGACCGAACAGAAGCCGGAGGTGCTGCGATTTGCGCAGGGAACGGACGCCGACCTGCGCCTGGCGTGGCAGGAGTTCCTGATCCGCATGGTGGCCAATGCGTTTGGCCTGCCGCCGATGCTGCTGGGGCTGGAGGGCGACGTCAACAAGTCCACCGCAGCGGAGCTGGCCGACGAGGCGTTTCGCGGCGCGATTCCCGCTGGCGAAGCTGCTGGCCGGGCACATCACGCGCGATCTGTTTGCGAAGAGCATCGGATGGCGGGAGTTCGAATTCGTGCTTCAACGACCTGGACGCGCGCGACGAGAAGCCGGAGCTGGAGGTGCAGATGACGCTGCTGCAGGCCGGCGTGTCTGACGGTGAATGAAGTGCGGGCGATGCGCGGGCTGGGTCCGATTGAGGCGGCGGTGACCCGGTGAAGATTACCATCGACAATCTGGATGGAGCGGGTGCGCTGGATTACAGCCACGCCTTGTGTTCAGTCGGGCCGCTGAAGATTTCGCGCGCATTGAATGCGCCTTCGGTTTGCAGCGGCATGCTGGATGTGAGCGATGCGGAATTGACGGCGCCTGCGCGACGGGCACGGTTGGTTGTTACTTCAGAGAACGGGACGACATTGTTCACCGGGTATATCGCGACGGAGCCTGAACCGGTGTATGCGGGGGAGGGACTGAAGGGGACTGTGTATCGCCATGCCTTCAGTGCGATCAGCGATGAATGGCTGCTCGATAAACAGGCAATGCCGTTGAGTGGAACGGGGCTGGCGCAAAGCGGAGGGCAGCTGCTTCGAACGCTGACGGACCGCGTGGATGCGGGATTGTTCAATACGGCAGGCATTATCGATGGTCGCACGGTTGGTGTCTTCGAGCCAATGCAGTCCGAGAGCTGGTCGGCGAACGCGGGTGGTCTCGCGAGCTCAACCTATGCGTCGTACCGCGTTCTTGATGGCGCGGTAAGCCTGCAGCCTGTTGGAACGGTGACTCATGCGCTGAGTGACGGTGACGGCACGTTGCAGATCGCCGCGTTGAAGACCTCGTCGGTCAAGGAGCTGGCGAATGATGTGACGATCAGCGGTGAGCTCGAGCCCGCGGCCTTTGTGACCGAGACGTTTGCCGGAGATGGGACCACGACTGTGTTTCAACTGTCGGGATCGCCGTTTCGACCAAAGAAGACGGCAAACTCCGCGCAGTTTCTGACCGACAGCTTCAACGAAGGCGCGCTGGATACGCAGATCTGGCAGGTAGTGGACCCGGGTTCGCATCTTGGAATAAGCGCGGCTGGCCTGACGATGACCGGCGGCAATGGATTGGATGGGCAGACGACGCTGACAGCGATTGATGCGCTGGAACTGGGTGGCTCGCTGGTGATCGAGGCGGGCAGTCTTCAATTGAACGGCGCGAGCGCGGGTGTCGTGTGCGGCCTGTACTCCGGAGCGACGCAGAGCGCGAACTGCTTTGCGGGCTATAACGTTCGGCAGAGCGGCGGCGCGACGGTGGTGGCGCCATTGGTGAATGGCTCAGAGGTGGGAACGGTCTTCACCTTACTCGAAGGTCACAAGTACACGCTGCGGATTCGGCTGCATTGTGTTGAGGCGCAACGCGTCCTGCAGGCCTATTACGCGATGGTCGATGGCACGGTACAAAGTTTCGGAGGTGGGATCGTTACGGCGCCTATGAGCGTGGTCTTCGAACTGCAGGACCTGGGAAGCTCGTCGAATACGCCTGCAGTCGTGCTCTATGACGGCACTGTGGCCACTTCGCCAGCCAGCTGCATCTTCGCTGCCGTGAACAGCATTCAGTTGATTGGCTCCATCGGCTATTGCCGGATCACGCAGAGCGGCTCAGCCTGGGTAACGAGTACCTTGCCAGGCGGAGTGAAATCCACGCGCCTCATCGGCGTTGCGGGTGAAGGCGTCGACTGCACGTTATCTGGTACCGGAAAGGTTACATTCTTCGCTGGCCGCGTCCCGGTGGCAGGTGAGCTTGTAACTGTAACGTATCGTCTCCCGCAACGTGGGGTGGCTCGGCTGGAGGACGCTGTGAGTGTTGCCGCTGAGGCAGCGGGCGGAGCGCCTGTAACTGCCAAGTGGCTCGGGAAGGTGTTGAAACCTCCAGCGCGAAGTTCCGTGGATTGCGAAAACGCCGTGCAGGCGGTGTTAAGTTTTTCTGCAAGTCGTGCGGCTGCCGTTTCAGGCTTGTTCCAGGCTGTGAATCCGGCCGATATATGGCCCGGAGATGTTCTGGCCGTTGCCAGCGGCGGGCAGGCAATGAGCGTGGTGGTGCGCCGGGTCGAAATCATGGATGGAATGACGCGGCCGGAGACGTTGACGTATCGAACAGCATTCGCCAACGACTGGGCCGAGGGGCTGGGGCTCACGTTATCAGAGACAATCGCAGCGGACGCGCTGCTTCCTCAAACGGCGTTGCGTGCGCCCGGTAACATGCTTGCGAACCTGCAGCAGTTACAAGTGGTGAGCGCAACGGGGACCGCGCTGCAGGTGGATGCTGGAACGGCTCCGCCTGTGGGTGGTGGGTTTGAGGTCCGGCGGCGTGACGGTGATTTTGGACCTGATGTCGATCAAGACCTGGTGCTGCGAAGCCCTGTGCGAAGCTTTTCCATTCCTCGCGAGGGGCAGGTGGAGCGCTACTACGTGAGGATGTACGACGGGTCGACTCCGCCGGTGTATTCGCGGTTTTCGAGTGCAGTATTTACCGATCTGCCGGTGAGCTAGCAAGGAAGGAAATGGAGATGACGGATTTTGAAGCAAAGGTCCTCGCCGACTTGAGTGTGCTGAAGAACCAGGTGAATAGCCTGCTGGGAGTCGGACAACCAGGGCGACTGACGCAGCTCGAAGAGCGGGTGGAACGGCATGAACGGAGTGTGCAGAGGGTGAAAGGGTTTGTGGGAGCCGTAGGTGGCTTGCTCACGGCCCTTCATCTCGCAATTGACTATTTTCGACGGTGAACGATACGAAAGGAATCAGGATGAATTTCTTGAAGCTGTTTTTGCGGGCGATCGCTTTGATCCCGGGGGTTGTGCAGGGAACAGAGGCTTTGTTTGGCGCAAAGACCGGCGAGCAGAAAAAGAAAGCGGCGGTGGAGATTGTGGGCTCGGCGATCAACCTTGCGGATGCTGTGACGATGAAGCATATCGCCGATGCAGACAAATTTTCTGAGGGGCTGAGCACACTGATCGATGGGGTTGTGATGTGCCTCAATGCAAGCCTTTGGGCGAAGCACTAGGTGGTTTTCGGGGGCAGCGGCGTTCATGCGCGAGACCGTATAATCGGGCATGGACGCCGTCGCCGGCATTTTGGTTGGAGTGATCATGGGAAGCCGCAATGACTATGCGGTGATGCGCGAGGCTGTCGAGATGCTGGTGGAGTTCGGCGTACCGCACGAGGTGCGGGTGGTCTCGGCGCATCGCACGCCTGATCTTCTGTTTGAGTACGCCGAGACGGCCTCTTCGCGCGGGTTGCGCGTGATCATCGCGGGAGCGGGCGGAGCGGCTCATCTGCCGGGAATGGTTGCGGCGAAGACAGTGTCCCGGTGCTTGGCGTACCGATTCCGGCGACGGCGCTGCAGGGCATGGATTCGTTGCTGAGCATCGTGCAGATGCCGAAGGGCGTTCCAGTGGGCACGCTGGCGATTGGCGCGTCGGGCGCGGCGAATGCGGGTTTGCTGGCGGCGCAGATTCTTGCAACGACCGACGCTGCGCTGCGCGAGAAGATGTGCGCGTGGCGGCTGGCGCGGCGCGACGAGGTGCTGGCCCAGGCGATTGAAGACGACGGCACGGGATCTCACGGAGTTGAAAGAGTGAGCGCGGCGGGTTCGAAGGCAGTCGCGAAGCCGATTCTTCCGGGCGCGACGATTGGCATCTTCGGCGGCGGCCAGCTGGGCCGCATGACTGCGATGGCGGCGCGTGCGATGGGGTATCGCATCCAGGTGCTCGATCCTGATCCTGCATGTGCGGCGCGATTTGTCGTGGATGCATGCATCGAGGCCAGCTGGGACGATGCGCGCGAGGCCGCGAACCTTGCACGAGGATGCGACGTGGTGACGCTGGAGATCGAGCAGATCTCGCTGGCAAGCATGGATGCGGCGGCGAACTTCGCTCCAGTGCGGCCGGGGCGGGCGATGCTCGCCAGTGATTCAGGACCGGATCGAGCAGAAGGACTGGCTGAAGAAGAATGGCTTTCCGGTTGGGGACTATCGCGCGGTGCGATCGCTGGATGAGCTGCGCGAGGCGGTCGAAGCGTTGGGCGGAAGATGTCTTCTGCAAGAGCGCGACGGGCGGCTACGACGGACGCGGGCAGGGCAAGGTCGGGTTTCGCGCTGGGGCTGCTGCAGAAGATGAGATTCGCGGCGCGTGGGAGGCGCTGGGCGAGCGTGCCGGGGTTGCCGAAAAGGCCGTCGATCTGGAGCGAGAGATCTCCGTGCTGGTGGCGCGGGCTCCTTATGGCGAGGTGAAGGTCTATCCCGCCTGCCTGGAATCATCACGAGAACCAGATTCTCGCGTGGAGCGTAATTCCTGCGCCGATCTCAAGTGCAGATGGCAAACCGAAGCGCGAGGAATTGCCGAGGCGATTGCCGACACGTTTCAGCTTGAGGGTGTTTTGGCAGTGGAGATGTTCTGCACGACGGACGGAAAGCTTCTCGTGAATGAGCTGGCACCGAGGCCGCATAACAGCTATCACGCGAGTGAGCGTGCTTGCGTGACGAGCCAGTTTGAACAGCTTGTGCGCGCGGTTTGTGATCTTCCGCTTGGCGATGTGGAGGTTGTGCAGCCCACGGCGATCGTCAATCTGCTGGGCGAAGTGTGGCTTGAGGCCGATGGTTCGGCGAAGGTGCCGCACTTTGATAAGGCACTGGCGGTGCCCGGAGTGAGACTTCACCTGTATGAGAAGCACGCCGCGCAAGGGACGGAAGATGGGGCATCTGTCCGCTGTCGGGTCGACGGCGGATGAAGCAGTTGAGCTGGTGCTTCGTGCCAAAGCCCTGCTCTAAAGGCACTCCTACTATTAGGAACAAAAACACGGCAGCTCGATGGGAGCATGCCGCGTTGGACGTTTCCCTGAGCAGACCTTAGCCGATATCTTCGGACCAGTTTTCGAGGTAGGCTTTGAAGTCGCTCATGAACTTGCCGGCGTCGGCTCCGTCTACGATGCGGTGGTCGAAGCCTAGCGTGAAGCGCTGGATCGAGCGGATGGCGATGGAGTCGTTGCCGTCTTTGTCGGTAAGAACTTCAGGCTCTTTATTCAGGCCGCCAATTCCCAGAATCGCGCTCTGCGGCTGGTTGATGATCGGCGTGCCGAACTGTTCGCCGAAGATGCCGGAGTTGGTGAGGGTGAAGGTGCCGCCGGAGATCTCGTCGGGAGCGAGTTTTTTGTTGCGGGCGCGGTCGGCGATGTCGACGATGGCGCGGGCAATGCCGAGGAAGTTCTTCTCTTCGGCCTGCTTGATGACCGGGACAATCAGGCCCCAGTCCAGCGCAACGGCGATGCCGATATTGATGTTCTTGTTGTAGCGGATGGCGTCGCCCTCGACCGTGCCGTTGACGATGGGATGCTTGCGCAGGGCGACGATGGCGGCTCGCGTGATAAACGGCATGTAGGTCAGCTTGACGCTGTTACGCTGCTCGTACTTCGACTTCTCCTTCTCGCGGAGCCTGACGATGCGCGTCATGTCTACTTTGAAGACGGTGTGGACGTGCGGGCTGGTGCGCTTGGACTCGACCATGCGCTGAGCAATGATGGAGCGCATCTTCGACATTGGTACAAGCTCGCCCGGAAGCGGCTGTGCTTGTACAGAAGCAGCGGGCTTTGCAGCGGGGACTGGTGTCGCCGGTGCTTGTGCAGGAGCAGCAGGTTTCGCGCCGCCCTCCAGATGGCTAACAATATCCGACTTGGTAATGCGGCCAGATGCTCCGGTACCGGGGACCTGAGCAAGATCGACATTGTTGTCCTTCGCAATCTTGCGGACCAGCGGCGAGGATCGGACCCGCTCCCCTTCCGAGGCGGCAGCCGCTGGCGCAGCGGCAGCGGGCGCAGCAGGCGTGGGTGCAACTGCCGGTGCTTTGGGAGCTGCTGCAGCAGGACCCGCAGGTTTTCCTGGAGCGCCTCCAATGACAGCGACGACCGTGTTAATAGAGACGGTCGAGCCTTCGGGAAACTTGATCTCCGACAGCACGCCTGCGACGGGCGACGGAATCTCCGCGTCCACCTTGTCAGTAGAGATTTCAAAGATAGGCTCGTCACGTTGGACCGTGTCGCCGACTTTCTTGAGCCACTTGGTAATCGTTCCTTCTGTGATGGATTCGCCCATCTGCGGCATCAGCACGTCGGTGCCCCCGCCAGCCTCCAGCTTCGTACCTGCGGCAGCCGACTCAGCCTCAGCCGGATTTCCTTGTGTCGCAGCAGGCTCATCCATCGCAGCTGGAGTCACACTGTCAACCGCAGGTGCGGCGGCCGTCTCAGCTTTAGCCGGAGAGGAAGCGGCAGGAGCTGAACTCTCACCTGCTCCGTCGATGACAGCGACGACCGTATTGATCTGAACGGTCGCGCCCTCGGCGATCTTGATCTCTTTCAACGTGCCGGCGGCGGGGGAGGGAATCTCGGCATCGACCTTGTCGGTCGAGATTTCGAAGAGCGGCTCGTCGCGCTGAACCGTGTCGCCGGGCTTCTTGAGCCATTTGGTGATGGTGCCTTCGGTAATGGATTCGCCCATCTGGGGCATAACTACGTCGGTCGGCATGAGCTTTTCTTCTCCCTGAGATACAGATGCGGGCCGTGGAAATCGGCTTCCAGTGCCGGGTGCGCCGCGGAGGATACCCTCTGGATTATACGGCGGTTATGCGGCTGTTCGCCCGAGGGTGCGGTTAGCGAACACGCGAGATTGATGTGTTCAGGCCCGGACAGCGAGCAGTTGATCAAGGGATTCGCACCACAGCATCTGATGCTCGAAGACGCGTCCGAAGTTGCGCGCCGTTGCGTGAAGCGCCGACTCCATCGTTGGTTGATGGTCAGTGTCTGCTTCAAGCTCCAGGCTGGTAACGGTGCGATCTGAAATGCCGCACGGAACGATCCAGTCAAAATCGCGGAGGTCCGTCGTAACATTGAGTGCGAAGCCATGGGAAGTGATGCCCTGGGAGACGTGAACGCCTATCGCCGCGATTTTTTTCTCGCGAATACTGCCGCCTGCCATGGTCCATACGCCGGTGAGTTTGCAGATGCGTTGTGTCATCACACCGAAATCGCCGCAGGTGCGGATCAGCGCCTCTTCGAGCAGACGAACATAATCGACCGGTCCGAGATAAGGGCCCTTCTTGCCTGGGAGATCGCCGCGCAGATCGAGAATCGGATAGCCAACAAGCTGGCCGGGACCATGATACGTCACATCGCCGCCGCGGTTGACCTCATACAGCTCAACACCACGCCGGGCCAGCAGTTCATCGCTCGCAATCACATTGGAACGATGCGCATTGCGCCCCAGGGTCAGCACAGGCGGATGCTCCAGCAGGAGCAGTGTGTCGCCGATAAGGTCCTGTTTGCGTGCGGCGACTACCTGCTGCTGGATGACCATCGCTTCCGCGTAAGGCACTCTGCCGAGATGGAGAAGGTTAATGTGCATTGCACGGCCAAGGTCGTACTGATCTTTCGGGCTTTCGGGCACGTCGATGATCCTAAACGTTGATCGGCATACCCTCGACACTCGAGAAGCCATCCAGCAGCGCTTCGGCCACAGTCGGATGGGCATGAATCGTGAACATCATCTCCTCAATGGTCGCTTCGAGTTCAATGGCCGTTACGGCTTCTGCGATGATCTCCGTGGCATACGGCCCAATAATATGCACGCCGAGAATCTCGCCATACTTGGCGTCGGCTACGACCTTCACAAAGCCGTCATGCGCATCGACGATCGTCGCCTTCGAGTTACCGACGAACGGGAACTTGCCCACCTTGACGTTGTAGCCCTTCTCCTTTGCCTGAGCCTCCGTCAACCCAACGCTCGCAATCTGCGGATCGGTATAAGTGCATCCTGGGATGCGCTGGCGATTCACCGGCTTGGCATACTTGCCGGCAAGTTTCGCCGCGACAACAAGCCCAGCCATCGCGCCAACATGCGCCAGTTGCGGCAACCCGCCGACGATATCGCCGATCGCATAAATCCCTGGTTCAGTCGTCTCCATCCACTCATTCGTCATCACGAAGCTGCGGTCCGGCTTGATGCTGGTCGTCTCAAGGCCGATGCCCTCTGTCCGCGGTGCACGGCCGACGGCCATCAGCACCTTCTCCGCCTGCTTCGATTGTTGCTTGCCGTTCGCGTCCGTCCATGTGACCAGCGCGCCGTCCTTATTCTTCTCAACCTTTGTGTCTTTGATCGACAGGTACACATCGATCCCACGCTTCTTGTATTGCCGCAACAGTTCCTTCGAGATCTCCTCGTCTTCCACGGGAACAACACGCGGCAAAACCTCAAGAACCGTTACATCGGCGCCAAAGCTCTTGAAGATCGACGCAAACTCGACGCCCACTGCGCCAGAGCCAATAACGACCAGCGACTTCGGCGCCTCGGCAATCTTCAGAATCTCGTAGTTCGTCAGGATCGTGTCGTCGGGCTTATACCCTGGCAGCACGCGCGCGTCCGAACCGGTCGCCAGCACGACCTTCTTTGCCTTCACCGTCGCAGGTTTTCCATCCGAGAGCTTCACGTCAACCGTAAACACTCCGTCCGTCGCCCCGCCTGTCAGCTTGCCGAAGCCCTTGAAGGTCGTGATCTTGTTCTTCTTCATCAGGAAGTCAAGACCCTTGGTATGCCGGGTGATCACATCGTCTTTGCGCGCCAGAACCCCCTTCCAGTTCAGCTTCGGCGTCACCCCGTCGATGCCGTAGCGTTCGGCGTGCTTCAGGTGATCCCACAACTCCGCCGTAAACAACATCGCCTTGGTCGGAATGCATCCCCACAGGAGGCAGGTTCCGCCCAGGCGGTCGTTCGCGTCAATCAGAGCGGCCTTCAGACCATATTGCGACGCGCGGATCGCGCAGGTATATCCGGCGGGGCCACCGCCCACCACAACTACATCAAAGATCGTATCTGCCAAGGGGAACACTCCATGTCGGAAGCAACACTCGTCATTTTATTCGATTCCGGCAATACTTTTTTGATTCGGCCGCTCCCGCGCAACCGAGTCATTTGACGCTGTGATCTCCAGGACTGCCACCACTTGCGCTATGTATAATCTTTTCACTGTTCTCGAACGACCACCAGTTACAAATCATGACGACTTCACTTCGAAAGCTAGCCAAGAAGGCGCTTGGAGTTCGCTCCTGGAACTCGGATGACGACCAGCAGCGCCTCTTTCCCGACGCAAAGACCATCATCGACGTTGGAGCCAACGTCGGACAGACCGCGAAGACGTATCGGGGACTCTTTCCGCAGGCCGAGATATGGTCGTTTGAACCCTTTCCCAATACGTTCGAGTCCCTGAGGAAAGCGCTCTCCGATTCGAAGTTCCATCCGCAGCCTATCGCGCTCTCAGATGAGATTGGCAAGACACGACTCAATGTTGGAGCGGTTACGATTACAAACTCCCTGTTGCGAAGGGAGTCCGACACCGGAACGTCGATTGAGATCAGGACCGACACTCTCGAGCACTTCTGTTCCGAGAACGGCATCTCCAGTATCGATATTTTGAAAGTCGATGTGGAGGGCGCGGAGGATCGCGTGTTTCGAGGAGCCGAGGGGTTGTTCGCTCGCGGCGCGGTTCGCGCAGTCTTCGTTGAGGTCTACTTCAGGGCGGTGTATGAGGGAATGCCGCTGTTCGGGGATCTTCACTCCATTCTGAGCAAGCAGGGATTCAGTCTGTATGGTCTGTACTCCCTGATTCCGACGCATGGCGGTGCTCTGAGCTTTGGAAACGCGCTGTATCTTCACGAGACGCCGAAGCAGTCCTAACTTTTCGCGACCATCGCTTCCATCAGGGCAACCGCCATGGAGTTGGCTGGCGTGGGAATCCCGTGTTTGTGGCCAAGGCGAACGATCACACCATTCCGCGCGTCAATCTCAACCGGCCTGTCTGCCTGCCGGTCTGCCAGCATTGAGTTGATCGAATCGGCCGGAGCCGCGCGCTGTGCGCTAAGAATTACCTCGGCAATGTCCTCTTCGAGCTTTGCTCCTTCAGCTTGTGCCACGGCGGCGCACTCGCGAACGATCTCCAGCGCTACCTTGCCCATAGCCTCTTGGCGTATGACGCCGGCCGGCTGCATCACCAGCGCCGAGAGCACACCCGCCGAGTTGAAGCAGAGTTTTCGCCATACGACGCTCAGAAAATCAGAAACCACAGCGGCATCTGCTGGTGTTCCCGCGAACAAGGCAACAAACTCGCGACCCAAAGCGCAATCCGGCACCTTCAGGTGCATGATTCCGCGCTGCCGCACTCGCTCTGGAGCCTGACGCTCCGCCGGGCAATCCACCATTACCGGCAGAATGTCTTCTCGCTTTACATACGGAGCAAACCGTTCCTGATGCTCCACTCCGTTCTGAAGTACAGCAACCGATGCGCTCTTTGCACAGAGTCGCTCCAGCCATTTCGACGTTCCGACAACGTCGTAGGCTTTCGTCGCGACCAGGACCCAATCGACTTCAGGCACTTTGTCTGGACGGGTAAAAAAGTCTGCATGAACTTCCACGAGCCCATCGGGCGTGTCAACCGTAAGGCTGGACGTTGGCCGCCGCGTACACAGAAAAAGCTCGTGGTGGCCAGCCCGCTGCAACAAAGCAGCCGTCACCCCTCCGATTGCTCCAACTCCAATGATTGCAATCCGTGCCATAAACCTCCAACGCAAATGACGAATTCCTCATCGAGGGAACCACTATCCGTATCTCTCTTGCTGAAGTCTTAGCGGAATTCGATGAGATTGAAACCTAGCGTTAGCCCAACACCTTGGCTGCATCCTTCGCGAAGTACGTCACGATAAAGTCCGCGCCAGCGCGCCGAATGGACAGCAGCGACTCCATCATGGCGCGTTCCGGTTCGAGCCATCCGCGCTGAAACGCTGCGTGCAGCATCGAGTACTCCCCCGACACCTGGTACGCGCCCATCGGCAGATCGAATCGCTCCCGCGCTGCGCGAATCACATCGAGATACGGCATTGCCGGTTTCATCAGCAACATGTCTGTTCCCTCGGCGATATCCTGTTCGATCTCGCGCATGGCTTCGCGCAGATTTGCGCCATCCATCTGGTAGCTGCGTCGATCGCCAAATTGCGGAGCGGAATCCGCTGCCTCGCGAAACGGCCCGTAGAACGCCGACGCGAACTTCGATGCGTAACTCATCACCGAAATCTGCTGATGACCAGCCGAATCGAGCGCTGTTCGGATCGCCTGGACTCGCCCATCCATCATGTCCGAGGGGGCGACAATGTCCGCGCCTGCCCTGGCCAACGATGCGGCTGTCTTCGCAATCAACCGAACGCTGGAATCATTTTCGATCTCATAGTGATCCCCATCGCGCGCCACAACGCCGCAGTGCCCGTGAGAGGTGTACTCGCACAGACAGACATCCGCGATCATCGCCAGGGAATCCAACGCACGATTCCGCCTGAATTCGTTGAGAGCCGACTGCACGACTCCATCGTCCGCCCACGCGCCCGAGGCCTGTTCGTCTTTCTCGGCTGGCAACCCAAAGAGGAGCACGCCGCCAACTCCCAGCGAAGCACAGGCCTCTGCCTCTTTCATCGCCTCATCGAGCGAGAGATTGAAGACCCCGGGCATCGAGCTGATCTCTTTTCGCACCCCTTCGCCGGGGCAGATAAACAGTGGATAGATGAGGGCTCCGGGATGGAGATGAGTCTCGCGAACGAGCGAACGAATCGCTTCTGTCCGGCGCAAACGCCGCAAACGCGTAACAGGAAAGTTCATTCAACCAGTTTACGGCTGTCCCGGTGCAACGTGGCCCGGTGTCCGACAAACAGCCCTATTGGGCTCCGAGTGGACTGTAGGTTGAGTTGGTAGTCGTGACCTGAAGTTTCTTGGCCGTGGCGTTGAGGATGGATTGCTGGACGTAGTTGGTCGAGTCGGGCAGGCTGGCAAACTGGGCTGCCAGGGTAACGGTGTCCTTGGGATCATCCATGTACGTGTTCACATTTAAGGTGCTGATCTTCTTTGTGGCAGTGTTGAAGGAGATCGTCATCTGGTCGCCGGGCAGAGCATAGTCCTTGAAGACGAGGTTTGTGGTTCCGGTGTCCGGCGAAGGGTTGAGTGAGACTTTGCCGGCCTGGAATGCCTGCTGTATCTTTTGGGGGTTGGGTGGCACGTACAGGGCAAGAAGGGTCTTGACCTGTCCCATGTAATCCTTCATCTCCCCTGTCTTCTTCGCGACGATTTTTTGTTTCATTCTGCCGCCGCTTGGAGGTGGTGGCGGCGGGCTCATGGGAGTCTTCTGCACGGTTCCGTCGGGACTGTACTGGCACACGGACTTCGATGGAGGCTTTGCCTCTCCGTTGAGCGTGAGTTGGGTGGTTTCGGTCCATTGGTATTTGTGGAGCTTCTGCTGGTTTTCGGCTACGGATTGCTTTACTACTGCTAGCTTTTGCTGCAGTTCAGGACTGGGCTGGCCGATCGCGGTGGCGGTTAAAGTAAGGATTGAGACCAGCATTGACGCGACCAAGAAGCTCGTAGCTTTTCCGCCGTTGTGAGGGGAGGGGTTATCGAGGGGCTTCGGAAGGATGGCGGGATTAACTTGATTCATAGAAGGGCTCCGGATGACGTAGGTTGTGGGGTCAGAGAGCGACAGGGCGACAGGGCAAATGTGCCCCGGGAATGTCGTTAGGTTGGATTATGGTCCCTGCGGAGTTTTTGCGAAGCTGGCAATATTAGCGGGGTTTTACGCACAAATGACGGCTAAAAGGCATTGACGCCTTCCTCGATGACTCGTTGGTCGAGTTTCTAAGTGTTTCTTGAGTTCAAGCGGGGAGCGATTTGGGTCAGCACATAACTGAATCAAAGCTTCGGTGAGACTGCGGAGGTAGTTGTCGATCCGAGGAAAAGGCAATGCGATCAGAAGGCGCTGACGCCCTCTTCGATGACGAGCTCGTCGACGGAGATATTCATCACCCGGCCGAGATTTTTGAAGCCCTGTTTCCATTCTGCGGTCCAATAATTGGTGTCGCTGCGACGGAGCAGGTCGTTCCAGATGTTCTGGGCCTGCCAGATGTTGACTTCGAAGGGCATTTTTTTGATGGTGTCGGCGATGAGCAGGGCAGTTGCGAGCGCGCCGGTGCCGGAAGGATCGCCTGAGGCCGCGGCTTCGAGTTGAACCATGGCTCGCTTCATCCGTTGTCCGGCAGTGTAGCCAAGGAGCGTAGTGTCAAGAGGGATCTGGTTGGTCTCGGCGCGCTTAAGGAGATTTTCAATCGCAGCAGGATCAAAGTTTTCCGCCTCGATGACGCGGCGCAACGCAGCGTTGATGGCGAATTGTGCAGCGGATGCGAGTGCAGGTGGCGCCGCCATACCGGTTTCGGTGAGGAACTGGAGCAGGGAGGCGTGGTCTTCGTAGATTTTGCGAAGAGATTCCTCCATCTCAGAGATGGTCTGGTTGAGGATGGTGTTGAGGATGCGGTGCTGCTCGTCGGCGAAGAGCGAGGTGAGGGAGTAGGACATGTCGCCGAAGAAGCGGTCGATAAGACGGATGACCTCGGGGAGATTAGCGCGGCGGATGGCAGTGCCGATCTCGTGAGTGAAGGTGTTAAAGGCCTCGATTTCGGTGGGGTCCTGCCCGTTGTAGCGTTTGACGGCGGCGGAGAGATTCTGATCGCCGAGATGGAGGACGGCGAAGCAGATGTCCTCGGCCTCTTCCGTGACGCGGGAGTAAACAAGTGCTCTTCCGATGGCGACGCGACCGCGGCCGGAGCTGAAAGTCTCCTGGCTCTCGCGATGGACGTCAAAGCAGAAGAGCTCGCCATGTTCGGGATAATTGCGGAAGATGGAACTGATGGCGTAGTGGGCGCCGACCTGTTCAAGGCCGATCTGCATGCTGTTGACGTAACGGTGGTAGACCTCGGCTCCATCGCCGATGTCCGGAAGATTGCTTTTGCCGCGGGCGAGGATGTTGAGGAAGTTCTTTTCGAGATCGGCGCCGGGCTGGCCGAAGAGCTTGGCTGCGAGCTGCAGAACCCGGCCGGCGTAGGCGATCACCTGAACGGTCTCAATGCCGGAGATCTCGTCGAAGAACCAGCCGCACGAGGTGTACATGAGCTGAGTATGGCGTTCGAGTTCGAGGAGTTCGAGAGCGGCGATGCGCTCAATCTCTGAAAGCTGTCGTGCGGCATGTTGTTCGAAGAACTTGATGACAGAGGCCGGGGAACGGTCGAGGATGACATGAATGTAGGCGTCGCGGGCTACCCAGAGATCTTTGAGGAGAGGGTGGGCGAGCTGTTCGGCGAGCGGTGCGGTAGCGTCGCGAAGATAGTCGAGCGCTTCGCGTAGAGGAGTGCGCCACTCCTGATTCCATCCTGGCTTGGTGCCACTGTTGCATCCGCAGTTGGAGCGCCATCTTTCGACGCCGTGGAAGCAGCTCCATGAGGTGTCCTCGACGACTTCGGCCTCCCATCGGGGCGGAAATTTTTCCAGGAACTCGCCGTAGTTCGTAAGAGCTGCCTGTTGGCCCTGCTCGATAGAGTGCATGGCATAGGAGAGGGCCATCTCGCCGTGCTTATGATGGTGGCCGTAGCTCTCTCCGTCCGTAGCGACGTGGGAGAGCTGGGCGGATTCAGGGTCGTTGGGCGACTGAGGATGAAAGTTGGAGAGCAGCCGGTTGGCAAAGTCGTTGCCACTGTTGAGAAGGCCTTCGAAGGCAATCGCGCGAGAGCCGGGACCATCGTAGAAGAAGACCGTGATGGTGCGGCCTTCATCGAGGCGGATAAGGTACGGATGCGTGGGATCTACGGTAGCGTTGGGAGTTTCGGTCCAGGGGATCTCTGTCGAGGGATTTCCGGTGGAAGTGGTATCCGGCATCCCAGAGGCAGGACGCGGAGCACCCGGATTTGTATCAGGGAGCAGACGGACGCGCGCACATTGAGATGGCGCGAGGAGTGTGAACTTGATGCCTTCCTGCGCCATGAGGTCGAGGACGCTGCGATTGACGGCGGTTTCGGCCAGCCACATGCCTTCGGGTTTTCGATTGAAGCGGTGTACGAAGTCGGCGATGCCCCAGCGGATCTGGGTGAGCGCATCGCGGCGGCTGGCGAGCGGCATGATGATGTGGTTGTAAACCTGGGCCATTGCTGAGCCGTGCCCGCTGTAACGCTGGGCGCTGAATCTGTCGGCATCGACGATCATGCGATAGGAGCGGGGAGCTTTGTCCTGGAGCCAGCTTAGGAGAGTCGGGCCGAAGTTATAACTTATCCGCGCATAGTTGTTCATGATGCGGATGATTTCGTCCTGCTTGTTGGTGATGCGGGAGGCTCCGTTGGGAGCGTAACACTCGGCGGTGATGCGGTCGTTCCAGTCGTGATAAGGTGCGGCAGAGTCCTGGACCTCTACGGTTTCGAGCCAGGGGTTTTCGCGGGGGGGCTGGTAGAAGTGGCCGTGGACACAGACGAAGCGAGGAGCTTCGGCGACTGCTTGCGGCTTGGAGAATTTCGCGGCGCGGGGTTTGGCCATAACGAGTATTCAGTCTAGAGAGTATCGCGGGCGGCTAGGTTGGGTGTGTGGGAAGCCGGGATTTCAGGGATTTCGTAGAAACGCGACTGGGGTGCTGTTGCGTGCGGGGCAATGGAGGCAAGTCGGCGCGCTGTTGACGAGATCAAAACTGTGGACTGTCTCAAGAGAGACGTCGTTGTCAGGGTCGGGTGCCGAGAGTGTTGTTCTTGACGCCGGTGGCGATCGGGGTAACGACCGGAGTGGCTGCGCCAATGATCTCTACGACACTGGAGTCCGAGGACAGCCAGACATCTCCCGAGCCATCAACGGCGATGGCATTCAGGAACAAGGGGCCGAGGAAGTACCCTGTGCTGGGGCTGAGAGGGACGCCGCTGCTCGAGAACTCGCTGATACTGCTCTCGAGGTTGGCGAGCCAGACCTTTCCTGAGCCGTCGATGGCGATGCCTACTGGATTTAGCAGACCGCCGCCCGAGTATCCGGAGGATGAGACGGGGACTCCGGTGCTGGAGAGTTTACTGAGGGTGGTGGAGTTGGCGTTGGCGACCCAGGCGTCTCCGGCGTTGTCGATGGCAATGCTCACCGGAGTCACCAGACCTCCGCCGGTGTATCCGGAGGCGGGGCTGAGAGGCGCTCCGGTGTTGGAGAATCTGCTGACGTTATTGCTCGTGCCGTTGGCGAGCCAGACGTCTCCCGAGGAGGCGATGGCGATGGAGGCGGGGTGCAGCAGACCACCGCCAGTGTATCCAGAGGGAGGACTGAGGACTGCGCCGGAGGGGGAGAGCCGGGTGATGCTGCCACTGGATTCGTTGGCAACCCATGCGTCTCCGGAGGGGTCAATGGCAACGGAGAGGGGGTTGTTCAGCGCGCTATCGGTATATCCGGAGGCGGGACTGATTGGCGCGCCGGTCTTGGAAAGCTCGGTGATGCTTGGGCCAGAGGTGTTGGGGACCCAGGCGTTGCCGGAGCCGTCGATGGCGATGCCTATCGGATGTTTCAGCCCGCCCCCGATGTAGCCCGGGGAGGGACTGACGGCCATTCCCGTACTGGAGAGTTGGGTGACGCTATCGGTGGAGTTGTTGGGAACCCATATATTGCCGGAGCCGTCGATAGCGATCGTGAACAGATTGCTCGCGCTCGCAATGGTGAAGCCGGGGTAGGTGTATTGCACGGCAACGGTGAAGTCATTGGGGATGGCCGATAACGCGGGGGCGAAGGTCGCAGGCGAGCTGGCCAGAGCATAAAGACCAGCGATATTGCTGCCGGGGTTATGAACGATATTCAAGGCGGCTGTCGCCGTGTCGGTAGGAGGAATTCCTGTTGAGCCGCCGGAGAGTGCGTTGCTGAAGAGTGTCAGGCAGGGAGTGGAGGCTGGGCCTGTGGAGCTGACGCAGGCCGCGAGGATATTAGCGAGGGTGTTGATTCTTGTCTGGGGGACAACGCCGTTTCCGGCAGGGGTTGTGGCGAGCGCGGCGCCACTGGCAGGCGAAGCGAGATTCGCAGCATTCAGAAAGGCATTGGCAATGCCTGTCTGAGCCAGGGGAGTACCGGAGCTGGAGACATGGGTAGCGTCTGTGGCGAAGCCCGCCATGGCGTAGGCGGCGGCGATGGTTGAAACTTCGTTGATCCAAACGGTTGGCGGCGTGGCAGAGGCGGCGGTGCTGGGACAGTTGCCGAGGAGTGAAAGGAGACCGGAAGCAGAGTTGATGCCGGTGCCGGAATTTCCACCCAGAGCATAAAGATAGGTCTGTGTATTGGAGGCGCAGGTGTAGTCGCCTGGAATGGAGAAGCTGCCTGATGCGTCCGTCGTGACATAGGCCCCAATGGCATCCGAGAGTCCGGTAGAGGTCGCGTTGAGCAGAGAGACGGAGGCATTGCCATAGCCAGTGGTATTGGCAGCTAAGAGATAAACATGGGCGCCGGTGACAGGATGCTGGCCTTGATGGACACTGCCTTTGATAGCGATCCCGGCGGTGGGTGCAGGCGGAGACAGAGGCGGGGTGGTAGAGCTGCCAGCACAGCCGGCGAAGACCAGACAAAAGGAGAGCCAGGCGAATGCGCGAAGACACATAAAGACTCCGGTGATCTTTTGGGGAATGGGTGCCATTTTGGAGAGAGTCTTTCTCCTCAGTAACTATGCAAGTGAATGTTGGATGGGCAATGCGAATCGGCACTTTGTTACATGAGTGGAGTTTATCGAGGGGACAACGGTGGAGTTGTCACGCTTTTGTGATGATTTGTCGAAAAATTGCACCTTGCCCTACACGGCACAGGAGCCGGAAATTTGTCTTGGGCGCGCGATGAATCATGCGGTCAAGATTGGGTCGCTTCACGGGGTCAAATAAATGCCGTGGCTGTGTTCGTAGCGTGAGAGGGCCCAAAGTGAGAACGAAAGCGTGGAAACAGAGAGATAGAAGAAGGCGTACCGCAGGTTGTACGAGTGGAGTGCGAAGGTTAGGACGAAAGGCGCAAGCATGACAAAGGTTGCTGCGCTGAAGATGAGGAAGAGGCGGGGAAGATCCATGCGAACAAAAAAAGCAGTGCACGCGACAAGAATCGCGAGCAGGGGAAGGGTCAACTGTGGATGAATCGCGCTGGGAATGTAACGGAGCTTGATTGCGTTCTGCTGGAACTGCAGCAGGAGTCGCGAAAGAGGATGCGGCGACAAAACCGGCAGAGTGACGGCGCAGGCTGCGAGGAGAACGAGGAAAAACAGCATGGCGGCGCGAAGACGGGAGGTGCGTTGGAGCGTCAGCGTGAGCAGAGGGATCACGATGACGGCATAGAGGATGCGCGACGAGAAAGCGACACCGAGAAAAAGCGCAGCGGGGATTGAGGCGTAGAGGGAACGTCCGAGAGACCGGTAAAAGAGGGTCAAGGCGATGGAGATGTAGAAAAAGTTGGTGAGGTAGTCGCCGCCTGAAGTGAAGTCGCTGAGATGCCCTGGTGCGAACAGGAGAAATACTGCGAGATAAAAGAGTGCGGTGGCGCGATAGCGGAAGAAACGAATGGCGAAGAAGAAAAAGAGCGCCAGCCAGAGGAAGTTTTGCCAGGCGATGTGTCCAAGTACGAAGAAGGGTGCGGCCAGGAGCATCGCTCCGGGCAGAGGCGTCGGGGGATTTCCGAGGAAGGTCCGGGCGTCATAAGGATATTGGTGGTGGCGGATGGCGAGGAGTTCGATGCGGAGCGCATCTTCGCGGTCGGAACCTATGTTCAGAGTGTGTTTCAGAGAAATGGGATAGAGGATTGCGAAGGCTGTCGTCAGAGCGAGAAAGAGAAGTAGAAACCAGCCGATGTCGATCTGGCGCGGTCTTAGGTTGAGACGAATGAGGCCGAACATCCCGATGACGATGGAGAGAAGGCCAAGTGCCAGGGCAGCGATTGCTTTCGTCGGAGAGAGATATTTCAACAGAGGAGTGACCGAGGTGAGCGTCCAGGCCACGCAGATACCAAGGACAAACAGAGTTCGACGGCCAGCTTCGCTCATAGGTAGGACTATACGGAAGGGATGTCAGGATTTTGTCTGCCGAAGTGCGAGGCGTGATCTAGGGCGGAGGTGATCGCGATGGCGAGGATGTAGGCGGCTATGTTTCTGACAGAGAAGTAGCGGCCAAGGAGGATCTTGCCAGCGAAGGTGAGGCGGAAGGCGTCGATCGGCGCGATCGGAACGAGACGGCTGAGTTCGACGAGCGTAGCGATCGCGGAGGCAACCATGGCGATCGTTATTGGACGGAGCTTTGGAAGGATTGCAGCGAGGAACCAATAGAGCGCGACAGCCCAGAGAACTGAGCCGAGGTACTTGTAGAGAAACCATGGCAGGCCGAGCGGGAGAAGGCGCACGGCCAGGCCAACGGGGATGGTAACGAGGAGAAGAAGTAAACAGATTAATCTGCGACGGGCGGAGGGCACAGTGTTCTCTCTAGACTGTGGGTGTGAGTTTACCGGACGCAAGATCGCAGGCTCGCCAGAGGTACCAGCTTGCTACTGAGCACCAGGGTTGCCACTTTTTTGCGCGGCGGCGCATCTCGTCGGGTTTGGGCAGGTCCATTGGTGTGACTTTATCGGTGGGTTTGAGTTTGCCGAAGGTGAGCGCGAAGCCTTTGCGGACGCCGTAGTCGTCGACGGGGAGGACGTTGGGGCGGCCGAGGCGGAAGATGAGCAGCATCTCGACCGTCCAGCGGCCGATACCTCGGACCTGAACGAGATGTTCGATGATGGCCTCGTCGGACATGCGTTGGATCTGTTTGAGGGGAGGTACGGTGCCGTCGATGGTTTTAGCGGCCAGATCGCGCAGCGCGAGCATCTTGTTTTTGGAGAGGCCGGCGCCGCGTAGCTGCTCATTGGGGCAGTCGAGGAGTTGCTGCGGTGTGGGATGGGCTCCGGTGCCTGCGGCTTCGTGCGTCAATACAGGGGCGAAGGATTCTAGGAGACGGCGATGGATAGTAGCCGCGGCTTTGCCGTGGAGTTGCTGGTAGATGATGGATTCGACGAGAGCTTCAAAAGGAGACTGCGCACTGGCGAGGCGCATGGTGAAAAAACCTGCGCGTTCGATGAGTTTGCCAAGTTTAGGATCGCGTGCGGCGAGTTCGCGACAGGCGAGGGCATAGTCGTAGCGAGGTGGGCGCGGGCTGTTGGATGGCCGAGGCATGATTTTGACGGTATCGCAGAAACCGGCGGAAAATCTTGCGAGTGGTTCAAGAATTCGGACTAGAGTAGTTCGCGATTTACAAGTGCGATACCTCTGCTGCAGGTTAGATGTAGTGATGATTCTGCCCGATTCTGCATCGATGCACGAGATGTTGTGCAGGCCTTTCGGAGTTGAGTTCGATAATCGGATGTTGCAGGTAAAAAAACAGTTGCGAGGGAACGCCGGCCTCCAAGTCAAGCGTTTTCCGCTGCTATACTCTAAGTTAATTTAGAGACCAAGTTACGGGCAGACCAACGCGGGCTCCCCAACCGCCGGTGCCACAGCGCCGGTCAACCAACCGGATGCACGAAGTATCGCAAGCCATTTCTCAAAACCCTTAGCCTTAGGTAAAGCAGAGGAAGCAGGAACGCACTCATGGCGCAAGTTTTTGACCGCAGTTCGAACGCGCTGGCACGATTCAGCCTGGTATTGACGGGCGTCATCGTCATCGCGCTCGGCGTAGCACTGGATCAATTGCAACGGTCGCCGTGGGTGACGCGGCAAGGACAACGGCCGGATCAGCCGGTGCCATTCAGCCACAAGCACCACGTGGAAGGGCTCGGGTTGCAATGCCAGTACTGCCATACGCAGGTAGAGAAGGCGGCGTATGCAGGAATTCCGCCGACCAAGACCTGTATTAACTGCCATGCGCAGATCTGGACGAACGCCGATCTGCTGGAGCCGGTGCGGCAGAGCTGGGCGACGGGCGCTTCCATCCAGTGGATCCGGGTGCACGATCTTCCCGACTACGTTTACTTCAATCACGAGATCCATGTGAACAAAGGCATCGGATGCGCGAGCTGTCATGGACGCGTGGACGAGATGCCGTTGATGTACCAGCAGAACACGCTGCAGATGGAGTGGTGTTTGAACTGCCATCGCAATCCGGCGGTAAATCTGCGGCCTACAAGCGAGATCTACAACATGGCCTGGAACGGACCTTCGAACGACAAACCAGTGTGGTGCACAAGCAATGGAGCGGCCTCCGGTGCTGGTCCGACGGCGCAGAATGTTAGCTGTACAACGACCGACCCTTCCGGCAAGGGACCGGAAGTGGCGATGATGCAGGCATCTGCCGAGGCAAATGGGCCAACGGCCAGCGACGTTCCGCCATTGAGAATCCCAGTGCCGGCAAACTACACAAAGTTTACGGATCAGATGGAGCTGGGTAAGTATCTGACTTCGCAGTACCACATTCGCAACCCGGAGCAGCTTTCGAGCTGCGAGACGTGCCACCGATGAGGAAGACGGGAATAGGAACAGACGAGACGATGGCTGAGACGAAAGCTTCAGGACAACCCGTAGTGGTGACCGCAATTGCACCCGCGAAGATGACGCTGGCCGAGGTTCGCGCGAAGCTGGACGGCAAGACCGGTCGGCGCTTCTGGAAGAACCTGGACGAGTTGGCAGACACACCTGCCTTTCATGAGCTGATGCGCGAGGAGTTTCCGCGGCAGTCGGGCGCGAACGAGTGGGTCGATTCCGTGAGCCGGCGAGGATTCCTGAAGGTGATGGGCGCCTCGCTCACGCTTGCCGGTCTCGCTGGTTGCACCAAGCAGCCCGATGAGCCGATCTTTCCTTATGTAAAGCAGCCGGAAGATCTGGTCATCGGTAAGCCGATGTACTTTGCGACGGCGCATCCGTTCCCGACGGGCGCGATTCCCGTGCTGATCAAGTCAGATTCGTTCCGGCCGATCAAGGTGGATGGAAATCCGGAGCATCCGGTGTCGAAGGGCAAGTCGGATGCATTGACGCAGGCGACGCTGCTCGATCTCTACGATCCGGACCGGTCGCAGCATGTGATGCATCGCGGGCAGGCTTCGGCGTGGGGAGATTTCCAGCAGGAATTTTCTTCAGCCGCAAAGAAGCTGAACGGGGGCCAGGGACTCTACTTCCTGAGCGAGACGATTACCTCGCCTACGCTCGCAGCGCAGTGGAAGCAGGTTCAGGCGGCGTATCCGAATGCGAAGTTGATTCAGTGGGAGCCGGTCAATCAGGACTCCTCGCGCGCGGCATCGAAAGCTGCGTTCGGGAGCTACACGGATGCTCAGTACAAGCTCGAAGATGCCGATGTGATTCTGTCACTCGATGCGGATTTCCTGGGTGGAATTGCGCATCCTGGATTCCTGCCGTTGGCTTCTGGCTACGCGGAGCGTCGTCGGTACGAAGCAGGCAAGACGATGAACCGGATGTACGTCGTCGAAACGATGCCTACGGTGACGGGGTTTAAGGCGGATCATCGGCTGGCGTTGAAACCGAGTGAGATTGCAGGGTTTGCCACGCTGCTCGCTGGAATGAAGGTAACTCCCGCGTCGCAACTTACTCCAGCGCAACTTCAAGGGAAGGCTGATGGTATTCAAGCTTTTGTCGCTGATATGGTTCGCGCATGTCCAGCGCTTGCCAATTCCGAAGCAAAGAAATTTTTCTGGGCTCTCTTTAGTGACCTTAAGGCTGCCGGTGGCAGATGCGTGGTGATTCCGGGCGAGCAGGCTTCGCCGGCAGTTCACGCTGCGGCTTATGCGCTGAACTCGGCGCTGGGTGCGGTTGGCAAAACCGTCATCTATACCGAGACAGTGAACCCGATGCCGAGTGAACAGGTGGCTGATCTGAAGTCGCTGGTCACCGACATGAGCGCAGGCAAGGTGCAGTGGCTGGTGATTCTCGGCGTGAATCCGATTTACTCGGCGCCAAGCGATCTGCACTTTCAGGATGCGTTCGCGAAGATTCCCGTTACGGTTCATCTCGGTTCGCACGTCGACGAGACTGGTTCGCTGGCGAACTGGCACATCAACAAGACGCACTATCTCGAGAGCTGGTCGGATGCGCGAGCGTATGACGGAACGCTCACGATTATTCAGCCGATGATTGCTCCGATGTATGGCGGCAAAAGCGCGCACGATGTGTTCCAGACGCTGCTCGAAAATGTGCAGCTCTCGGCGTATGACGTTGTACTGGCCAACGCCAAGACCTACATCAAGGGCGACTTTGCTACTGCGTGGCGCAAGGCGCTGCATGATGGCTGGGTTGAGGGAACGGCATTTACAGCGAAGGCCTCTGGAGCGGGCAAGAGTGCGGTGGGCTCGTTCCCGACTCCGACGACTGCTTCGAGTGGGCTTGAGGTTTCGTTCCGGCCCGATGCTTCTATATATGATGGCCGCTATGCCAACGTTGGCTGGCTGCAGGAGTTGCCGAAGCAGGTCACGAACCTGAGCTGGGACAATGCGGCGATCATGAGCATGGCGACGATGGCGCAGTTGGGGCTGGAGGAATCGGACCCGGTCAAGCTCTCGTTGAATGGCCGCGAGTCCATCGCACCAGCGCTGATGGCTCCGGGTCATCCGGATGGTGTGATTACGGTTCATCTTGGCTTCGGTCGCGGAGTGCAGGCTGGCCGTGTGGCGCAGGGCGTTGGGTTCGATGCCTATCAGATTCGCACATCCGACGGACCGCTCTTTATCTCGGGCGTGACGGCGCAGAAGGTGCCGGGTACCTACGATCTCTGCGTCACCAAGGTGCACAACGTCGAGCATCGCGGCAGCTTTGCTCAATACGACCTCAATAAGCCTTTGTCGGACAAAGATGGTGTCTACTCGCTGGCCGGACATGAGGCGATGGAGCGGGCGATCATTCGCTACGCCACTGTGGAAGAGGCGAAAAAGAATCCGCACTTTGCGCATGAACTTGGCGAAGACGGAAAGACGATCGATGGGGCGCTGATTAATAAGGTCGGGTACTCGCCGGAGGGTGAGAAGGTCGAAAAGGACAACTCCTTCTTCCCGACAGCGTGGAACTATGAAAAGACAGACCCCGCGACGCAGAAGATTCAGAACTCGTGGGGCATGGCGATCGACCTGAACAGTTGCGTCGGTTGCAATGCGTGCATCGTGAGCTGCTACGCAGAGAACAATATTCCCGTTGTAGGCCGCGAGCAGGTGAAGGTCGGGCGCAATATGCAGTGGCTCCGCATCGACACTTACTTTGAAGGCGATCTGCATGCTCCGAAGGCGCACTTTCAGCCGATGGCCTGCCAGCACTGCGAGAATGCAGGCTGCGAGCAGGTTTGTCCGGTGGGCGCAACGGTGCATACGCCTGAAGGCATTAACACGATGGTCTACAACCGCTGCGTGGGCACACGATACTGCTCGAACAACTGCCCGTACAAGGTGCGCCGGTTCAACTTCCTGCTTGTACGGCGACTGGGATGCGGAGAGCCTCAAGTTCATGCGCAATCCAGACGTGAGTGTGCGTTCTCGCGGCGTGATGGAGAAGTGCAGCTACTGCATTCAGCGCATCGAAGCAGTGAAGATCGTTGCCGACAAGGAAAACCGCGAGATTCGCGATGGCGAGATTGTGACGGCATGTCAGCAGGCATGTCCAACCAGTGCAATCATCATTCGGCAACATCAACGACAAGGCAAGCAAGGTGGCAAAGCTCAAGGCTGAGGAACGCGACTACCAGGTACTCGCGGACCTTAACTTCCGTCCGCGCACGACCTACACGGCCGGAGTCATCAACCCGAATCCGGAGTTGGCATAATGGCGACCAAAGGACCCATGCAGGACCCGATCGTCGATCCCATGATCGACCCGCGCACAGGCGAGTATGCGGTCATCGCGCCGGGTCACACCTTCAAGTCGGTCACGCAGAAGATCGCCGGGATCGTACTGACGTCGAACACGCCGCTGGGGTGGTTCTTTGGTCTCGTCGTGGCCGGCGGTGTTGCGATGGGCCTGGTGATTGGCTGCACCTGGCTCTTCCTGAAGGGCGTCGGCATCTGGGGCGTTACGATTCCGGGTGCATGGGGATTCGCGATCATCAACTTCGTCTGGTGGATCGGTATCGGCCACGCCGGCACGCTGATCTCCGCGATTCTTCTGTTGTTCAAGCAGACATGGCGCAACTCGATCAACCGTTTTGCGGAAGCGATGACGATCTTCGCCGTGTGCTGCGCCGGCATCTTCCCGCTGATTCACGTGGGACGTCCATGGCTTGCGTACTGGCTCTTCCCGTACCCGAACACGATGAACGTGTGGCCGCAGTTCCGGTCGCCTCTGGCGTGGGACGTCTTCGCGGTTTCGACGTACGCCACCATCTCGGTCGTCTTCTGGTACATCGGAATGATCCCCGACTTCGGCACGCTGCGCGATCGCGCAAAACTGCCGGCAGCGAAGTACTTCTACGGAATGCTTTCGCTCGGCTGGCGCGGATCGACCCGGCACTGGATCCGGTATGAGTCGGCATCCCTGCTGCTGGCCGGGCTTTCAACGCCGCTGGTGCTCTCGGTGCACACCGTCATCAGCTTCGACTTCGCGGTGGCGGCCTTGGCGGGTTGGCATACGACGATCTTCCCGCCCTACTTCGTCGCCGGCGCCGTCTACTCCGGCTTCGCGATGGTGCATGACGCTGGCGATTCCGATCCGCAAGTTCTACCACCTGGAAGACCTGGTCACGCTCCGCCATCTGGACAACATGGCGAAGGTCATGCTCGGCACCGGATTGATCGTCGCTTACGGCTACGGCATGGAGGTCTTCATGGCGTGGTACTCGGCCAGCCACTGGGAGTTCTTCATGATGTGGAACCGCATGTTCGGGCCGATGGGCTGGGCATACTGGATCCTGATTCTGACCAACCTTGCGATTCCGCTGACGACGCTGTGGTCGCGCAAGCTGCGGGTCAACGTTGCCTACCTGTTCGTGCTGTCGTTCATCGTGAACATCGGTATGTGGTTCGAGCGCTTCGTCATCGTCGTGACCAGTCTCTATCGCGAATACCTGCCGTCGAGCTGGGGCACCTATCGCGCGACGAAGTGGGACTACATGATTTACGTGGGAACGTTGGGAATGTTCACGTTCCTGTTCCTCCTGTTCGTGCGCTTCCTCCCGATGATTCCGATGTCCGAGATCCGGATGATGCTGCCGCAGACCAAGATCACGCGAGGCGGAGCGACCGCTGAGACCGTAAGCGAGGAGAGAGCCTGATGCCGCCGCGCGAAGGAATCTACGGACTGCTGGCGGAGTTCAATACTCCCAGCGAGCTTGTGCATGCAACGGAGCAGGCGCGCGCCGCCGGGTATCGCCGCATGGAGTGCTACACGCCCTATCCGGTGGAAGAGGCGGCCGAGGCGCTGCACTTCCACAAGACGCGTGTACCGCTGGTATGCCTGCTGGGCGGGTTGATGGGCGTGACCACCGCGTTCCTGATGGAGACATGGATCGACGTGTGGGCCTATCCGCTGAATATTGCCGGCCGTCCGCTGTTCTCGTGGCCGGCGTTCATCATTCCGGCGTACGAGTGGACGATTCTGTTCGCGGCCTTTCGGCCTGCTTCGGCATGATTGCGCTGAACGGCCTGCCGCAGCTTTATCATCCGGTGTTCAACGCGCCGAACTTCCGCAACGGCGCGACGACGGACAAGTTCTTCCTATGCCTGGAGGCGGCGGATCCGAAGTTTTCGCCTGCCGAGACGCGCGCGTTTCTTGAGCAGTTCCACGCGGTCTCCGTGGTGGAGGTGGACCACTAAATGCGAGGGATACAGGAACAGGGAATAGGGAATAGCGTGCAAAAGCTCAATCAATTCGCGGCTCTTGGTGCGATGGCGGCAACGTTGGTTCTTGCTGGCTGCCGCCAGGACATGCACGACCAGCCAAAGTTCTTTCCGCAGCGCGGCACGAACTTCTATGCCGATGGCCGTTCGGTGCGTCCGCAGGTGGAGAACACCGTGGCGCGGAACCAGCTGCATGAGGACACCTACTTCTACACCGGCCTGGTCAACGGCAAAGAGGGCGACGGCATGCCTTTCCCGGTGACGATGGAGGTTCTGCAGCGCGGCCAGGAGCGGTACAACGTCTACTGCACGCCCTGCCACTCGCGCGTCGGCAATGGCGAAGGCATGATCGTGCAGCGCGGCTACACGCACGGCCGGCAACTTCCATACGGCGCGGCTGCGAGACGGCGCCGCTGGGACACTTCTTCCACGTGATCACCAATGGCTACGGCGCGATGCCGGACTACGCGGCGCAGGTAACGCCCGGCGGACCGCTGGGCGATCGTCGCGTACATCCGCGCGCTGCAGTTGAGCCAGAAGGCGACAGAGGCCGATGTTCCTGCCGGGCAGCCACGTTGAGTCGCTGGCAGGATATCGCCGAGAGCGAGGGTCTGCCTGAGTCGTTTGCGCAGGAATGGACATCTGCCGCCAACTGCGGTCGACAGGAACGCCGGACGACGAGGCTTATGTTCTTCCGATCGCCCGGCGCATCCGGAGCAGGACACCAGCAGCCGCTGCGCCGCACACGAACGCCGAAGCCCGGCCACGGCAACAGCCGGGCAAACCGTACCGAAGCAGTAACCTCGGAAGCTTCCGAACGAAGGCTTGAAACGCATGTCACTTGGACACGAACATCACGGAGGAGCAGGCGGCCACGATCACCACGGCCCGCGTACGTTGCCCGCAACGCTGGCAGCGCCGGAGGCGGTCTCTGCCTGGCGGACGCGTGCGCTGATGGTTGCCATCGCCGCTGCCGTCCTCACGGTTCCCTTCGTCTTCACGCACGAGGGCAGGAACCACATTCTGCGCGCCTATCTGATGGGCTACATGATCTGCTTCAGCTTCGCCGGCGGCGGACTGGTCATGCTGATGCTGCAGTATGTCTCGGGCGGCAAGTGGGGCCTGCTGCTGCGCCGTCCGCTGGAGGCGATGACGCGCACGCTTTGGCTGGTTGGGCTCATGTTCATGCCAATCCTCTTCCTCTGGAAGCATCTTTACCAGTGGGCGGCTTATCCGACTGCGGCGGCGACGGCGCAGGCCTTGGCGAATCACTGGATATCACGCGAACAGGCGCTGACGGCGAATGCGAAGCGCTCGATGCTGAATCCGACCTCTGCGATTGTTCAGACGGCGATCATCTTCGCCGTGCTTCTCACCTTCACCTATTTCCTGAACAAGTGGTCGCTGCAGCGCGACGCCGATCCGGAGCGTGGGACGCAGCCGAGCTTCGACCGCTGGCGCATCAAGTTCGAGAACCTCAGCGGTATCGGCATCCTCATCTACGTGATCCTGCTGACGGACGGCGCGATCGTCTGGATCAAGTCGCTGGACGTGACCTGGTACTCGTCCATCTGGGGTCTGCAGTTCCTGGTTGGGCAGGGCTATGCGGTGCTGGCGCTGGGCATTCTGACCGTGATCCTGCTGTCGCGCTTTGAGCCGATGAAGACGCTGCTGCGCGCGACCGAGCAGCACGATCTGGGCAAGTTTGCCTTCGCCTTTGTGATGCTGAACATCTATCTCTGCTTCGCGGAGTTCCTGATCATCTGGTCGGGCAATGTTCCGGACGAGATTCCCTGGTACCTGAACCGCATTCACGGCGGCTGGTGGGACATCTGCTCGCTGGACTTCATCTGCCACTGGCTGATTCCGTTCTGTCTGCTGCTGTCGCGCGACCTGAAGCGGAACAAGCAGAAGATGATCTGGCTGACCTGCTTGATGATCTTCGCGCGCTGCCTGGACATGTTCTGGCTGATCGAGCCGAACTTCACGGATGCCGCCGGCAACCTGCACATCGCTGGCAATATCGGCATTCTCGCGTACATCACCGTTCCGGTCGACAGTGCTGTCGGTGTGGGCCTGGTTCTACCTGACAACTGATGGCGCGTCCGCTGATGAACGTGAACGATCCTCACCTTGAAGAGATGCTGGAGCCTGAACATGCCCACTAACGAGCATGATCTGAATCAGCACGCACACGATCCGCACGCCCGTGACTCCGAGCATCCAGGTTACGAAGTTACTGACGTCAACGTCAACGGCATCGTCGTGTTCCTCGCTGGCCTTTTCGGTTCTGTCCTGGTCTTCTTTCTGCTTTGCTATGGACTGGGTACGCTGATCAACGGCGGAATCAAGAATGAGGATGGTCCAACTACGAAATGGAACTCTGGCACCGGCTTTGAGGGGCGACGAGCGGCAAGCGCGAGGATCTGACCAGCAATCCGGAGATGCAGCAGAAGGAATGCAAGCAGATAACGCAGAGCTTTCCTGATCCGCGTCTGGATATCGACGACGGCAACCAGGCAACAGCGGACCTTCATGCTCGCGAAGACCTGCTGCTGAACAACTACAGCAAGGCAGCGGATGGCAAGATCAGAATTCCCATCTCGCGCGCCATGGAAATGATTGCGCAGCGTGGACTGCCGGTGCACGCGCAGGCGGCGGCATCCAAGGTTGAGATGGCGGGTGATGAAAAGCCTGTTGTTCAGGCTCCGTTGACCTCCGGATTCGCGCGCACTGGATATGAGCTCGAGACGATTGAAGCTCGCGAACAAAAATTGGCCTACGGCAAAGCATCCGGCGAGAACAAGGCCGAGCTCACGCCGGTGAAGTAAGCGGTAAACGAACAGATTTAAGATTAACGAAGACGAAAGCATGAGAAACAGGCGGACAATGCGAGGTGGTTGGCAGGCAGCGGTTCTTTGTTGCGTGCTCGGGGCACCCTTGTTTGCCCAGGTTTCGAGCTACGGCGATAAGCAAACCGGAGAGAATACCGGCGACCAGTTGCCCAGGGTGCTTCAGCGGGTTGGGGTATCCCAGCATTTGAACCAGCAGCTTCCGCTGGACGCGGCGTTTGTCGATGAGACCGGCAAGCCGGTGAAGCTGGGAGACTATTTCGGTAAGCATCCTGCGATCGTCTCGCTGGTCTATTACAACTGCCCGATGCTCTGCTCAGAAGAGTTGAACGGTCTCACCAGTTCGCTCGAAATGGTCAAGCTGGTTCCGGGCAAGGATTTCGATATTGTCATCGTGAGCATCGACCCAAATGACACGCCGGAGCAGGCCGCAAGGTCGAAGGCTCTCTATGTAAAGCGCTACGGGCATCCGGAGACTGCGGCAGGCTGGCACTTTCTGACGGGACAGCAACCGGCGATCGATGCTGTGACAAGCGCAGTGGGTTTTGGTTATGTAAAGGTTCCCGGCCCGGACGGCAAGCTGATCAGTTTGCGCATGCCAGCTCGATCGAGATTGTCACGCCGCAGGGCAAACTGGCGCAGTACTACCTGGGCGTCGAATACTCCCCGCGAGATATTTTGCTGGGGTTGATTGAGGCTTCCGGCAACAAGATAGGTTCGCCGGTCGCGAACATTCTGACCTACTGCTATCACTACGACCCGCAGACGAATAACCACTCGCTGATCATCGCCCGTGTCGTGCAGATTGGCGGAATGGTGACAGTGGCCAGCCTCGGCGGCTTTATGTTTCTGATGTTCCGGAAAGACCTCCGGCTTGGGCGTGAACACGACTTGACGAAGAAAGAGAATGGATAAAGGGTAACGATGCATATCAGTCCAGTCCTGTGGCAATTTCTGATGAAGTGGCTCAACGCTTCCGCGCTGTTTCCGCGCGAGGCGTCGACCATTGCGCCCACCGTTGACGCGCTGTACTTTTTTCTGCTGCTGATCACCATCGTTGGCCTCGCGCTCGTCGGCGTCCTTATCTTTGGCTTCTCGATCCGCTATCGCAAGGAGAAGCATCCCGTTGCAGTGCCGATCGAAGGCTCGACCCTGCTCGAAGCGACCTGGACGATTATTCCGCTGGCGCTGTTCCTTATCGTCTTTGTCTGGGGCGCGCTGCTCTACTTCCGTATCTACAATCCGCCCACGAATGCGATGAACATCTATATCGTCGGCAAGCAGTGGATGTGGAAGGCCGAGCATCCTGGCGGACAGCATGAGATCAATGCTCTGCACGTTCCGGCTGGAAAGGCCGTTCAGTTGACGATGATCTCGCAGGACGTCTTCCATAGCTTCTCGATTCCGGACTTCCGGGTGAAGCGCGAAGTCATTCCGGGCCGCTATTCGACGGTATGGTTCAACGCGACAACGCCAGGCACCTACCACATCTTCTGCACACAGTACTGCGGAACCAACCACTCGGCCATGATCGGTGAAGTTACGGTGCTGACCCCGGATGACTACGAGAAGTGGACGCAGGCATCGACCAGCGGCATGTCGCTGGCGCAGAACGGAGAGCGGCTCTTCGCGAGCATGGGCTGCAACGCGTGCCACTCCGGCAGTGCGGCTGCACGCGGACCAAATCTGGCTGGCGTCTACGGTTCGAAGCTGCAGCTCACGAACGGATCACAGGTTCTGGTAAACGACGCCTACCTTCGTGATGCGATCCTGAATCCGTCGCAGCACATTACAGCGGGCTACGCGCCGATCATGCCCACCTATCAGGGGCAGATCAGCGAAGACGGCCTGATCGATCTGGTCGAGTACCTCAAATCAATGCAAACCAACTATCGTGTCCAGCAGACGCTGACCACATCGGAGTCGAACCAGGCGGCTCCGACGACCCCAGAGGTGGTGAAGCCATGAGCGCAACGAGTACCACAATCCTCAACCTGCCCGACCAGGCAACGGCGACATTGCCAAAGCGAAGCTACATCAATACCGAGCACGGCCTACTGAGCTGGCTGCTGACAGGCGATCACAAGCGTATCGCGATGCTGTACCTCATCTCGATCACCTTCTTCTTCTTTATCGGGGGCTTCTTTGCGGGCGTAATCCGGCTGGAGTTGCTGACGCCGCAGTCCGATCTGCTTGCCTCGGACACCTATAACAAGCTGTTTTCCATGCACGGCATCATCATGATCTTCCTGTTCCTGGTACCGTCGGTTCCGGCGACACTTGGGAACTTCCTGATACCGATCATGGTGGGCGCCAAGGATCTGGCATTTCCGAAGATCAACCTGCTGAGCTGGTATCTCTACTGGCTGGGTGGCCTGGTAACCATGGGCGCCTTGGTGCTGGGCGGAGTCGACACGGGCTGGACCTTTACCACGCCTCTCTCGACACACTACCTCAACACGCACGTTGTCACGGCAGCCATGGGAGTCTTCATCCTCGGCTTTTCTTCGATCTTTACCGGACTGAACTTCATCGTGACGATCCACCGCATGCGCGCGCCCGGGATGACCTGGTTCCGGCTTCCGCTGTTCTGCTGGTCCAACTATGCCGCATCGATTCTGATGGTGCTCGGAACGCCAGTCCTGGCGATCACGCTGGTGCTGGTTGCGCTGGAGCGGCTGTTCGGCATCGGCGTCTTCGACCCGACCAAGGGCGGCGATCCGCTGCTGTTTCAGCATCTCTTCTGGTTCTACTCGCATCCGGCGGTGTACATCATGATTCTGCCGGGCATGGGTGTGATCTCGGAGGTGATCAGCACCTTCAGCCGCAAGCGCGTCTTCGGTTACACGGCGGTGGCGTTCTCATCGGTGGCGATCGCGCTGTTCGGGTTCTTTGTCTGGGCGCACCACATGTTCATCATGGGTGTGTCGAACTACTCGGCGCTGGTCTTCTCTCTTCTGACCATGCTGGTCGCGGTTCCTTCAGCGATCAAGATCTTCAACTGGGCCTTCACGCTGCAGAAGGGCTCGATCACCTTCGAAACGCCGATGCTCTATGCCTTCGGCTTCATGGGCCTGTTCACGATCGGCGGCCTTACCGGCGTGTTCCTCGGCTCGCTGGGCATGGACATCCATCTGACCGAGACGTACTTCATCGTGGCGCACTTCCACTTCGTCATGGTTGGCGGTATGTTGATGGCGTTCCTGTCGGGCGTGCACTTCTGGTGGCCGAAGATGACCGGGCGCATGTATCCGGAGTCGCTCTCGAAGCTCGCCGCGGTGACGACCTTCATCGGTTTCAACCTGACCTTCCTGCCGCAGTTCATTCTCGGCTACCTCGGGATGCCGCGGCGTTATCAGGCCTATCCACCCGAGTACCAGGTGCTGAATGTGCTGTCGACTGCTGGCGCAACGGTGCTGGGCGTCGGTTACATGCTCCCTCTGCTCTACCTCGCGTGGTCGTTGAAGTACGGCGCAATTGCAGGCAACAATCCATGGCAGGCGACAGGACTTGAGTGGCAGATACAGTCTCCGCCGCTGACTGAAAACTTTATCGAAATTCCGATTGTGGATCACGAAGCCTACGACTACGAGTGGCTCGAGCACAAGACTGCACAAGAGGTGACGACCGTTGGATAACGCGATCGCAGCAACGCATCCCCATACGCACGAGACCGCGGTTCCGGCAGAGCATGAGCACGTCATGCTGCCGCAGCACCGTCATCACTTCGAGACGCAGGAGCAGCAGCGCGAAGCGGGGACCTTCGGGATGTGGCTCTTCCTGCTGACCGAAATCATGTTCTTCGGCGGACTGTTCTTCGCCTACCTGCTCTATCGCAACTGGTATAACCCGGCCTTTGTCGCCGCGTCGAATCAATTGAGCATTCCGTTGGGAGCAGCAAATACGGCGATTCTCATTACGTCCGGCTTCTTCATGGCGCTCGCGGTATGGGCGGCTGAGGTCAGGAAAAAAGCCCTTCTGGTTATCTGTCTGGTCCTCACGACTGTCTTCGGCGTCGCCTTCCTTGGCATCAAGTACGTCGAGTACAACGAGAAGTGGGAGAAGCACCACATTCCCGGAGCCAGCTTCGATGTGCGTGAGTTCGTCAATCCGCAGGCCTATGGACTGAAAGAAAAGCCGCTGGCGCCGGATATGGCGCAGAAGACGCAGGTCTTCTTTTTCCTCTACTTCGCCATGACCGGTATGCACGCGCTGCACATGATCATCGGCATCGGATTGCTGTTCTGGCTGACATGGCGTGCGAATCGAGGCGAGTTCAGTGCCGGATATGTAGCGCCGATAGAAAACTTCGGGCTTTACTGGCACTTCGTCGATATTGTGTGGCTGTTCCTGTTTCCGCTGCTGTATCTGATTAACCGGCATCCTGTATAGGCCGCGATTGCGGCATCGGCATTAGCCGAAAGGAAATGAAGAAGATATGACCGAATTTCATGACGCATCCAATGTAGTAAACCCGGAGCATGCTGACCATCACATTGTGACGCCGGTTACGTATGCGATTGTCTTCGCCTCGCTGCTGATCGGAACTGCGCTGACTGTCGTAGCGGCGTATATCGATCTCGGGATTTTCAATCCTGTCGTTGCGCTGGCCATCGCATGCACCAAGGCAGTTATCGTCATCCTCTTCTTTATGCATGTGAAATATCAATCGAAGCTCGTGAAGCTGACCGTGATCTCCGGTTTTTTCACATTTATCGTGCTGATCACGATGACACTGACCGACTACATCAGCCGCGCGTGGGGTCTCTGGTAAATACAAGTTGGTTTTCATAGGAATGCGGCCTTCGGGCCGCATTTTTGTTGCTGGCGGCAAATTGCATCGTCTACTGGATGCAATGTCCGCAACGCGGTATCGACAATTTTGGAGATTGTCGCGTCGCGTTGCGGGTGATAGATTGAGGACGTCCACGCGGGAGGAAGGCTTCGTCCGTTCTCCCGCCTGGGCACGCTGAGAGAGGCCGCAGAGTAACCTCAACGATAGCCCGCACCAAAGATGAGAGTTTCCTCATCCCGTTGTGGGATCATCCGTCGTTCTTCTCCCGCTCTAGCGTTGACTCATCCGAGGTCAGCTTGCAGCATGAAATTTTAGCTGACTGCATGATTCGGATTGCACGCTATGGGCCCGACTGCATCCTATCAACCCGCGCCTGCCGCACGACTGTTTCCTGCACGGGAATGGCGTCTGTTCCTCTTTGTGGCAGTTCTTGGTGCCATGTTGGTCACACCCGCCACTGCGTTCGGCCAACAACGTTCGACACCCGTTGGCGCGATTCGCGAGCCTTCGTCCGGCCCGGTGCAATCGCGAGTCACACGCACACAACATTTTCTTAGCGGCCGAACGATGGCAGGAAATGTCCCGGCAGCACAGGCAATGGAGGTGGCTCGTCGTCAGCACGCTGTCATGCTGGCGCAGCAGGCTGCGCAGGCGCAAGGGTCCAGCCTGAGCACAGCCTGGCAGCCGATTGGCCCAAACCAGGTTGCGAGTCTTGCCTATGGCAACGTCACCGGAAGAGTCACCGCCATCGCAATCGATCCTGCAGACCCGACCGGCAACACGGTCTATCTCGGGACTACCGGTGGAGGAGTTTGGAAATCAAGCAACGCCGCAGGGCCCCCAGCGAGTGTAACCTTCGCGCCTCTCACCGATACTCTGCCGGTCTTCAGCGCGAATTTTGGGTCATCCGCAATTCCCTCCCTCAGCATTGGTGCGATCAGTGTTCAGTCCGGCGTGGTGCTTGCGGGAACGGGCGATCCCAACGATGCCACCGATTCGTTCTATGGAGGTGGATTGCTGCGATCGGCTGATGGCGGCTTGACTTGGACACTGATTCAGAACTCTCACGATGGCGCGGCCGGAAACCACTCCTTCACCGGTCTTGGCTTTGCCGGTTTTGCGTGGAGCAGTGTCACTCCGGGAACCGTGGTGGCTGCTGTTTCGCAAGCCGCGGAAGGTGTCCTGGTCAACGCCGTCGACACGACAAACAGTGTGATGGGCCTCTATTATTCCTCGGATGCCGGCTTAACCTGGCAGATGGCAACGATCATGGATGGCAGTCAGATTGTCCAGACCCCGTTGCCGTCAGGAGGCGATCTGGGAGGGCGAGCGGCAACCGCCGTCGCCTGGAATCCGATTCGACAGCGGTTCTACGCCGCGATTCGCTACCATGGATACTACGAGTCAACCGATGGAGTCACCTGGTCACGACTGGCGCATCAGCCCGGAACCGGCCTGACGGCGACCGCATGCCCGACGGCTCCGGGTACAATCGGAAGCGCGAGTTGCCCCATCTTTCGCGGTGCGCTGGCGGTGCAGGTTGCGACCGGCGACACATTTGCCCTCACCGTGGACAGAAACAATGCCGACCAGGGACTATGGCAGGATGTTTGTGCGCCGTCGGGTACAAGTTGCACGACTACTACGGTAAGTTTTGGCAACCAGCTGGCGTCCTCCCCGTTGGAAGTTGGCAATGGCAACAGTGCGATTCCGCAGGCCGATTACAACCTGGTTTTGTCGGCCCTGCCTATAGGAGCAGGCGGCTCAACGGATACCTTGTTATTTGCAGGTACGGCAGATCTCTATCGCTGTTCTCTTGCTATTGGCTGCGTGCTCCGCAATACCACCAACACGGCGAACGGATGCGCCGCACCAGCTCACGTTGCTCCCGCTCAACACGCCATTGCTGCGTTAGTCGCATCCGGGCAGCCGCTTCTCTACGTCGGCAACGATGGAGGTCTTTGGCGTTCGATAGATGGTGTCAACCAACAGGCAACACCATGCTCCGCTGATGACGCGACTCACTTTCAGAACCTCAATGGTGGACTTGGATCGCTCGCGGAGGTCGTTAGCTTTGCTCAGTCCCCTTCCGATCCCGGGCACGTTGCTGGTGGGGCTCGGCGCAAATGGAACCGCTTCGACGTCGGCGTCATCCGCTACGACGCCATGGACCCAGCTTTCAACCGGCGAAGGGGGTACAGTAGCCATCGACCAGAACAATCCTCAGCTTTGGTACGTATCGACGGCCGCGGGAATCAGTATTCGCCAATGTGCAAATGGTTCGTCATGTACTGCTGCAGACTTTGCGGGCTCACCGACAATAGGTCCCGCGCAGACTTCAAACGACGACTCTCTTATTGATGCACCCTGGCTCCTCGACCCGGCGTTGTCCTCGGAAATCATCATCGGAACCTGCCGCGTCTGGCGTGGGCCTGCTGCAAGCGGGATGTCGTGGTCCTCGTCGAATGTCATCAGTAAGCTTCTTGGCGGCCCGCAAAACGCATCATGTGCGAGTACAAATCCGGTAGCGCGGTCCCTCAGTGCGGGCGGAGCTTCCAGCAATGCAACGGCTGCGCCGAATGCGGGCTCACAGGTCCTCTACGCCGGGATGGCGGGAGCGCTCGACGGTGGCGGTACTCTGGGTGGCCACGTATTTGCGATGACTTCGGCAAATACCGCGAGCGGAACGTCTGCGTGGATCGATCTTACATCGTCGCCTGTCATCAACGGTCAGGGAACCGGCTTCAACGTGGGTGGTTTCGACATCTCATCCCTTGCTGCCGACCCGCATGATGCTACCGGGCGCGACAGTCTACGCAACGGTGATGGGCTTTGCTGGCAACGGCGTCAACGCAGCGCACCTGTATCGTTCCACTGACGCAGGCGCTCACTGGACGAATATCAGCAGCAACCTTCCCAACGCTCCGGCTAACAGCGTCGTCGTCGATCCGAATGATGCGAACACTCTTTATGTTGCTCTGGACACAGGCGTGTATGTGACGACGCAAGTAACGACATGCGCATCTGCCAACTGTTGGAGCATCTACGGAACCAATCTGCCGAACGCACCGGTCGTGCAACTGTCCGCAGCATCTGCAATGCCAACCGGAGATGGCCGCACCGGTGTGTTGCGAGCCGCTACCTACGGCCGAGGATTGTGGCAGATTCCCCTGTTGACTGCATCTGCAGCAGCACAACCTTTGATTAGCCTCAGTCCTGGATCGCTTACCTTCACAACGCAGCCAATAGCAAGCCAAAGTGTGCCTCAGACCATCACAGTTACAAATACAGGCAATGCTCCACTGACGGTGAATTCGGTTGCGACGGCCGGAGACTTCAGCGAGAGCGACACCTGCACCGAGGCTCCCATCGCAGTGAGCCAAAGCTGCTCGATTCAAGTGCGGTTTCAACCCACAGCCATGGGAAATCGCACTGGAGTGCTCACGGTCTTCGGAAATGTTGCGGGTGGCCAGGCGACGGCGGCTCTCTCTGGGGTCGGGAGTGCGGGATCCGCAATCGTTCTGAATCCCCTGACACTCAACTTCCCCTCAACCACGATCACCTCGATCAGCCCCGCGCAAAACATCACGATTTCAAATACGAGCGCCAGCTCGATCTCGCTTATGACGCCATCCGTCAGTACGGGGGATTTTAGGATCGTCGCGAACACCTGCGCCACCAGCCTTGGCCCCGGCACAGGATGCACCGTTTCGATTGCTTTTACCCCCACCTCCTCCGGAGTTCACAGCGGAAATTTCAGCATGATGGACGATGCAGGCACACAGTTGGCGTCACTCAATGGCACTGGAACATCACCGGCCACCGATGCTCTCTCTCCGCTGGCTCTTACATTCACATCGCAGCAGATTACCGCCGCAAGCGTTGCACAGCAGGTGACGCTGACTAATTCTGGCGATTTGCCTTTGACCCTCATTGCGGCGCAGATTATGAGCGGCGACTTCACCGCAGTGAATGCGTGCGGGAATTCGCTCAATCCCCACTCAAGTTGTTCCATCAATGTGTCGTTTGTGCCGAAGAACATCGGCCCGCTCACCGGCACATTGACTGTCTCGGATCAGTACCGTACTCAGTCTGTCTCTCTGAGCGGAATCGGCCTTGCACCTGCCGGGGTCTCTCTTGCGCCCTTATCTGGCATTGCCTTTCCGGCTACCGGACTTGGCGTCCCTGTCACGCCACAGACGGTCACGCTGACGAATAATGGAGGTGTTCCGCTTCTGGTGCAGAATATCGATATCGCCGGCGACTTCCTCATCGTACCGGGCAGCAACACATGCGGCAGCCGTCTGGAGGTGGCCGCGTCTTGCATTCTGCAGATTGCGTTTGTTCCAAGTGCCGGAGGGCGACGATCGGGCACACTCACCGTGACGGACAATGCCGGCAGTTCTCCGCAAACGCTCTCGCTCACCGGCATCGGCGTCGACTTCACACTCAACCCGAATGGTGGAACCAGGCTTACGATCGCCAACGGGCAGAACGCAGTCTATCTCTTGTTGATTAGCTCGGCTGCGAATATCACGGGCACAGCGACGTTCACCTGTACCGGTGCTCCCGCGAACTCTACCTGCAACGTCACACCGTCGACCGTAGCACTGGGCAATACCACAACGATCTCCGTCACTGTCTTGACAGGGATTACAAGCGCGGCGGTTCCGTCGCCACCTCGTACAATTCCCCCGAAGCTCTTCTGGTGTCTTCTGCTCCTTCCGCTGAGCCTTGTGCCGTTGCATCGCTCGCGGCGATTCTCTCTGACTGCCTTCATCTTCCTGGGTTGTCTTCTCGCAGTAACAGGATGCGGCCAGGGGCGCGCGATCCCTCTCGGCACCGGCTCGAATCCCACTCCAGGCCCCGTCACACCCTCTGGCACTTACAACATCGTTGCCTCAGCGTCGAGCGCAGGTTTGACGCGAACCGTCACTCTTACTCTGATCGTCCAATAAGCAGGTTGAGAGCGGTGCACGATTAAACGGCCTGCCCTGCACTGAAGCCAGACGCCCAGGCCCACTGGAAGTTGTATCCGCCAAGCCATCCAGTCACATCGACGACCTCGCCGATAAAGTAGAGTCCCGGCACCTTGCGGCTCTGCATCGTCTTCGCGTCAAGCTCAGCAGTGTCGACGCCGCCTGCAGTCACTTCTGCCTTGTCATATCCCTCGGTTCCCGCAGGAGTGATCTGCCACGCATGCAATTGCCGCTCCATCGCCGAGAGCGAAGCGTTCGTCCAATCCTGCGGTTGATGCAGCGTGACCCATCGCTCCGCCAGGCGGACAGGAAGAACCCCACGCAACGCGAGCGCCGCCGAACCGGCATCGCGGCGAGCGTTGCGTTCCAGGAGAGGCTTCATCACTTCGACCTGTGGCGCGAGATCAATCTCAAGGAGCTCGCCGGGCCGCCAGTAGGAAGATGCCTGCAGAATCGCAGGACCGCTCAAGCCTCGATGGGTCACAAGAATCTTCTCGCGGAAGCTGCCCCTGTTTTTACCCGCTCCAGCTCTGGCGACAGCCTCGGCCGAAACGCCTGCGAGATCGCACCATTGCACACGATCTTCTGCACCGAATACAAGTGGCACCAAGGCTGGCCTGCAAGGCATAATGCGGAGGCCAAACTGTTCTGCCACGCCGTAGCCGAATCCTGTGGCGCCCATCTTCGGAATGGAAAGGCCACCTGTAGCGATGACCACGGCCTCCGCTTCGAATGTCGACGCGGTCGTTTCTACTTGGAAGTGTCCGTCGCGAACCACAGAGAGGACGCGAGCGCCAAGAACGGTTCGCACCGCGGCATCTGCACATTCCTTCTCCAGCATGGTGGTCACATCGTGAGCCGATCGATCGCAGAAGAGCTGTCCCAGCGTTTTTTCGTGATAGCGAATCCGATGCTTCTCGATCATGGCGATGATATCGGCCGGAGTGAAACGGGCCAACGCGGATTTTGCGAAGTGAGGGTTTTCGGAGAGAAAGTTTTCAGGACGCGTGTGGATATTAGTGAAGTTGCATCGCCCGCCACCTGAGATCAGAATCTTCTTGCCGACGCGTTCGGCGTGATCGAGCAGGACGACCCGCCTGCCACGCCGCCCCGCTTCGATTGCGCACATCATGCCGGCGGCGCCAGCTCCAAGGATGACGACATCTACTTTTTGCACGCAGTCTCCGCCGTCATCTTGATGAACTCCGATTCGGATCGCATATTTCATTCTAGATTTGTTTTGTCCGCATCTTCATGGGCGTCGAGCCATGGTTAGTTGTTTGTGCGACCATTACTCATGGTGAAGAGCTTTGAAGAAAGAAGTCCGCGAGTGCTTCCGTCGCAGCCTCATGGACCGGCGGCAGCGATTACGCGGCGCGCCGCCGAGAGATTGAGGTCGGGACATCTCTGGGTTTACCGGTCGGATGTGGAGGCCCTTGTCCCTCCCACTGGCGCGACAGAGGTTGCAGGTGGGGCGTTGGTTACCGTGATGGACAGCCGCGGAATTCCCTTCGGCACCGGACTCTACAGCGCGGCTTCGCAGATCGCCGTAAGAATGGTCTCGCCCGAAGCTTCCCTGTCTCGCGAAACCTATCTTGAGCAGGTGAAGGAGAGGATCACGGCAGCTCTGAATTTGCGGGATGAGGTGGCGCCAGTGTCACCGGAGAATACTGCGTGCAGGTTGATCTTTTCGGAAGCCGATGACCTTCCCGGTGTCATCGCCGACCGCTATAACGACCTGGTGATCTTGCAATTGCTGACGCAGGGGACGGCGCAGGACGATCTTCGCGAAGTGCTGACAGCGGCGATTCGAGCGCGGCTGCACCCTTCGACGATTCTGGAGAGGCCCGACCCAAAGATCCGCGAACTGGAGCAGTTAGCCGCGCCTTCCCCTGCACCCTTATATTCAGGAGCAGGCGATTCGCCAAAGCTCACGACTGTGTTTTCGATCAACGGGCTGCATTTTCATTACGACGCAGGTTCGGGGCAGAAGACCGGAGCGTTTCTCGATCAGCGCTTGAACTACGCTGCCGCCGCTCGACATGCGAGCGGTTCGGCATTGGATATCTGTACCTACCAGGGTGGGTTTGCGCTTCACCTGGCTCAGCGGTGTGAGCGCGTAACCGGCGTCGACGCGAGTCGCAGCGCACTGGAGGTTGCAGATCGGAACCTTGAGCTCAACGACGGGCTCGCGGCGAAGGTGGATTGGATTGAAGCGGATGCTTTTGAACTTCTGCGCGAATTTGAGGCGAACGGAGAGCGATACGACACCATCGTGCTCGATCCACCGGCGTTTGCCAAATCAAAACGCGCTGCTGAGGGTGCGATGCGAGGATACAAGGAACTGAACCTGCGGGCGATGAAGATGCTGCAGCCCGGCGGAACGCTAGTAACCTGCTCCTGTTCTCATCATGTTTCCTTGATGGACTTCACCGAGGTAGTTGCTTCTGCGGCTTCGGATGCCGGACGGCGGGTGCAGGTGCTCGAGATTCGTGGTGCTGCGCCGGATCATCCTGCAGTGTTGACGCTGCCGGAGACGAGCTACCTTAAGTGCCTGATCTGTCGCGTAGCGTAGAGCAAACGCCTTGCTGGGTGGTGGGTCAGTTTCAAAGTCTTGCTTAAGGGCACGGCTTCAGCCGTGCCGTAAACAACGCTGAAATTTAGCCGCAGCTTCAGCCGCTGTGGTACTCTTTTGGTCAAACTGACCCACTACGTCTCGCTGGATTTCATTGAGTATCGACGAGGCCCTGACCTATAATCGGTCTTCCGTGCTGAACGCCTGAAGGGGAGGTTTTTGGATGTGTCTCGTGCACTCGGTGGGAGTTCACTGTGTGAACAACAGCGGTGATGTAAGGCTGGTGCAGGTTCTTCTCAACGAAAATCTCGGCCGGCTGACGCCCTATGCGCCGCCGATAATCGACGGACGCATCGGGCGTCACACGCTGGAGATGATCGCTGAGTTTCAGCGCCGCGTCCTTCGCCAGGCGAAACCGGATGGCAAAGTAGATCCCGGTGGACAAACACTGCGGCAGCTTCGTGCCGGGATGAGCCCGGACTTGACACCCGATAAGCTGCGCTACATCATGCCCCAGGCCAGCAACCTCGCGATTCAGCGCTACTTCCAGCCGCTGGTGACGATGATGCGCAACAACCAGATCAACACGCCGCTGCGAATCGCGCACTTCCTCGCGCAACTTGGAACGGAAAGCGGTGACCTCCGTTATGCTGAGGAATTGGCCGATGGCAGCGCCTACGAGGATCGCGAAGACCTTGGAAACACGGAGGACGGAGACGGTCCTCGATTCAAAGGCAGGGGTTTGATTCAACTGACCGGTCGCGCAAACTATACCGCGTTTGGTGCGGCCCGCAATCAGGACTTTGTCACCAAAACCAACTATCTGAAGATAGCCACCGATCCGAACCTTGCAGTGGATGTGGCCTGTTGGTACTGGACCACTCATGGACTCAACCAATACGCTGACGCGGACAATATCAATGTCATTACCCACAAGATCAACGGCGGCTACAACGGACTCCCCGATCGCAAGGCTCATCTCCAGCGTGCCAAGTGCTTGCTGCTTCCCTGATATGTTTCGGGTGGCAGGGCTCGCGCTGACCTGGATTGTTCTTGCTTCTTTGCCGGCGCTCGGGCAGTCGCCGGTACCTTCGAATGTTGCGGATTGCCGGCCGTGTTCGTTCTCTCCCGGCGCGGGACTGCCCAACTATTCTTTCGTCTTCGATCTGAAGACCGAAGCTCAGGGGCGCGCCATTCAATCGATTGAGGTGCTCCGCGACACGAGCCATCTCCAGCGTTTGCTCGTAACCGGTATGGAGGCTGTCGGAAACGATGAGCCATTCTTTTTTGGCGGCGTAGACATCAACTTCGACGGACGCCTCGATCTGATGTTGATTACACGGCGCGGCGTGGCGAACGCTTATGCCGAATATTGGCTCTTCAATCCGGCTACAGGAACCTTCGATGAGCTGGGAACTTACCCCGTCTTTCGAGTTAATGCGGAAAAGCGAAGGCTTAGCACCTACGAACGAGGCGGGTATGGCGGACTCGTGTACGTCTCGAAAGAGTATTCATTTGTGGAGGGAAGGTTGGTGCTCCAGAGAGAAGAGACTCAGGACGCGACCGCGAAGTCGGGTGTCTTCCGCAAGGTGGTGCGGGAGCGCGTCGGAGGAGCGATGAAGACCATCCGGACGGAGATGGTGACGGCTCCGAAGAGTTCCGGGATGCAATGATTCGAACGGCCGAACTCGTCTAAGCCCGGTTCGGGTTTTCAGCGCAGAAGTTAGAGACAACTCCGCCCTCTATACTCTTAATAAAGAAATTCTTGGAGTCCAGGAGCGGTGGATGGAAACGAAGCATGTAAGGATGTTGATCGCTATAGCAGTTCTGTTGGGCATATCCATGCCAGGTCATGGTGCGCAGGAGAAGGCTGATAAGGGTGACAAGAAGAAAGACGAGAAAGTTGTTGTAAAGGGTACGTCGGCGACTCCCGAGGCAGAACTGCCCCCAGACTCGACAACGGAAGGTTCGGTAACGGTGAATGGACAGGCGATTGCCTACAAGGCTGTCGCCGGAACCCTGACTGTTGGGTCGACCGACTCGCATGATGCAATGCTCGGGCCCGATGGGAAGATGCTACCGGGAACCGGCGAGAAGGCGCCCGATCCTGAGAAGCCCGAGGAAGCTCCGGCCACCGCCCGGATCTTCTATGTTGCGTACTTCAAAAAGGACGGTGGGACCGGGCGGCCAGTAACATTCCTGTATAACGGGGGCCCGGGCAGCGCCACCATGTGGCTCCATATGGGCTCATTCGGCCCGCGAAGGGTTGTCACCACCGACGCCCAGCACGATGTGGGTGCGCCGTACAAGATCGTGAACAACGACTACAGTCTCCTGGACGTAAGCGATCTGGTGTTTATCGACGCGCCCGGAACCGGATTCAGCCGCATCATGGGCAAGGACAAGGAGAAGGCATTCTGGGGAGTGGATCAGGATGCACACGCGTTCGATCGGTTTATCCGGAGATTTCTTACCAAGTTCGACCGATGGAACTCGCCGAAGTATCTCTTTGGAGAAAGCTACGGGACCCCGCGGAGTGCCGTGCTCTCGGCCGCCCTTCAGAACGTTGATTTGAACGGGATCATTTTGTTGTCGCAAATTCTGAGCTTCGACAACAGCATCGATGGGCCGAAGTGGAACCCGGGCGTCGATCAGGCCTATGCGCTGGGGCTGCCGACCTTCGCTGCCACAGCGTTTTATCACCACAAGCTACCCACTCAGCCGCCCGCACTGGAGCCATTTCTCGCCGAGGTGGAGCAGTACGCGTTAGGGGATTACATGGCGGCCTTGCTCCAGGGCTCGGACCTTCCGGAGGCGCGTCGGCAGGCAGTTGCGGAGAAGCTGCATCAATACACCGGCCTGCCGGTAGCGTACCTCCTGCGGGCAAATCTGCGAGTCTCCGGCGGAGCCTTCAGCAAGCAACTCCAGCTCGAAGATGAAACCACTACAGGAAGACTGGATGCTCGTTATAAGGGGCCGGATCTCGATCCTCTCAGCTCGGATGCAGAGTATGACCCACAAAGCAATGCGATCTCATCGGCTTACACCGCCGCTCTGAACCAGTACATGCGGACCGAGCTGAAGTACGGGGCCGACCAGACCTACAAGCCAGGGGCCTACGGAGACGCAGATTTTACCTGGGATCTGCAGCACCAGGCTCCGGGAGCGCCGCCGGCCACCCAGCAGGAGGGTGGAACCAACGTGATGCCGGACCTCGCCTACACAATGAAGTCGAACCCAAGGATGAAGGTCATGCTTGCCGGCGGATACTACGACCTCGCGACGCCCTATTTTGAGGGCAAATACGAGATGCATCATCTGCCAATTCCGCAAAAGCTTCAGGCAAACATCAGTTACCACTACTACCAGAGCGGCCACATGGTCTATGTGAACGAGGACGTCCTGAAGCAGTTCCACACGGACGTGGCAGCGTTCATCAAGGGAACGGAAAACGGAAAATAGGGGGAGCCGTTACCTTCAGTTGTTTTCTGTGGAATCCTACGGCCGCTGACCGTGTGTGGTTGGAGCGATTGGAGTAGCTACCGGCGTAGCGATGCCGATGAACTCCGTCACAGAGTTTCCAGTAAAGTTGGTCAGCCAGACATTACCGGAGCCGTCGATGGCAAGACCCCGTGGATTACTCAGGCCCGTCGCCTGGAAACCGGTGGTGGGCGAGATGGCGGCGCCTGAATTCTTAAACGCTGACAGCGAGTTTCCATCGCGGTTGGCGATCCAGACGCGGTTGCTGCCGTCGATCGCTATCTGCGCAGGGCCATTGAGTCCTCCGCCTTTGTAACCGTCCGCAGGCGATACCAGAATTCCATTTTTGTCCGAGACGCCGAGCGTGCTGTTTTGGCTGCTGGCGTACCAGACATTGTCGGCAGAGTCGATGGCGACCGAGGTAAGGTCATTGCCAGAGGCGGCGGTTGTGAGTTCAGTGGTCGATGTGAGCGTAGCCGCAAGCCCGATTTGGTAGAGCAGATGGGGTTGACCGATGCTCCACCCGATTCCGTTTTTGTTGATTGCTATGCCGGAATCAAATGAGTTCGTAGCGTATTTCTTCAGCATCGAGCCATCCGGTCGCAACACGGTCGCGCGCGCGGTACCGGAGATCCAGAGATTCCCGGCCGTATCGAAGGCGGGGAAGAAACACGCCGTATCGCAGGGAATCGGCGAGCTCACCAGCGAGATGCCCGTCGGAGAAAACTTGGAGAGGGACGAGGCATTCGATGGGCCGAAGTTCACGATCCAGGGATTGTCCCGAGAGTCGATGGCAATCGCGTAGGGCTCGTTGAGACTGCCTCCGGTATAGCCACTGCTCCCCGAGATAATGTTGCCGAGGGGGTCAAGTTCAGAGAGAGTGTTGTTGACGTAGTTAGGAATCCAGATATTGCCGGCCGAATCAATGGCCGGGAAATAGGGTCCAACCATGCCATCGACGTCATAAGTGATCGCGATCGACCAGTCATTCGGAGCGGCCGTGAGCGTGGGCGAAAATTCGGTGGTCGGGGCGCTGGCAGCGAACAAAGCGGACACATTGGCGGCAGGATTGTGGGCGATGTTGAGGATCGCCGTTACCGTGTCCGTCGGGAGATTCCCACTGAAGTCCGGTGCATTGGCGAAGAGCTGGGCGCAGTTCGTGGTTCCGTCCGAGTTGACGCAGCTGACCAGAAGGTTGGCGAGGGAGTTGATCTCGGCCTGCGGCACCGTGCCGTTGCCTTGGATGTTTTGAAGGCGAGCGACGCCCGTTGCAGGATTGACAAGGCTGTTGACTGTGAGGAATGCGTTGGCGATGCCATGAATCGCCTGCGTCGTCGGAATGTAACCAAGGTGAGTGGAATCCGACATGTAGCCGGAGAGCGCGTAAGCGGCGCCGACCGTCGTGACCTCATTGATAAAGACAAACGGGACTGTAGTGGCAAAGTTGGTCTGTCCTTCGGGGCATTCGCCAAACGCCGACATCAGTGCAAGCGCCGGGTTCTCCTGCCCTGCAGGCAGACCGGGATTGCCGCCGAGCGCAAGCAGATAAACCTGCTGTCCCGCCGTGCAGGTGTAGTCGCCGGAGATGCCGAAGTTGCCTTGAGCGTCGGTTGTGACGTAGCTGCCTACTGCATCCGTCAGGACGCCAGGCTGGCTTGGGTTCAGCAGGGCGACGCTGGGCGCACCGTAGCCGCCGGGATTGGCGGCGAAAAGATAGATATGCGCTCCGGTTACAGGCTGTTGACCGCCATGAACGTTGCCAGCGATTGGAGAGCCCGGCACGACTGCGGGTGTAGAAGGAGAAGATGGGGCCGTTGTATTCCCGGACGAAAACACAGATCCTTCCTGAATCGATCCGCACCCGCTCAACAGAGTGAAGGCAAACAGAGAGAACGCAAGACCGAATTGAGGGCACCGGGACAAAGGGGAGGAGTCTCCGAAGTGTTTCAGGTCAAAGCCTAGCAGTCACGGTGAGACTGCACCGTACGACTTTCGCGTAACGAAGGATGGCTTCCTAGGAGTGAGCGAAGGGCTCGTTTTGGGAAACCAAATAGCATCGAAACTCGGCCGATTAGTCAGTCTGGAACGCGGTGCTTTGCGGTTTGGTCATCGGCGGGTTTCCCTCCAGTTCTCAATGCGTCGGGCTAATCGTTGCGGGCCGCGAAAGGAGAGAGCAGCGACCGGAGGAGGAGTTCCGCAAACCAGAAAGCGCGGTCGGAAGATGGCCTTTTTTCGGACTTCTCCCGCAGAAATCAGGGCACAAGAACCGCCGAAATCAGATCCGTTGTAGAATATGAGTGACTTACTATCACATTCCTGCATCTTATAGAGATTGTTGGGCATCTAACTAACCGTAAAGCTCAAAATTGATGAGGGAGAAGGTTTTATGGCGATCAAATGGGACCGGTTGACGGTCAAATCGCAGGAGGCGATCCAGGCAGCTAGCAGCACATGCCTCCGAAAACGGCAATCCCGAGGTGCTCCCGCTGCACCTGATGGCGGCGTTGCTGGAAGACCGCGAAGGTGTCGTCATCCCGGTGTTGGAGAAGGTGGGTGTGCCGGTGGAGCAACTTCTGTCGGGGGTGAACTCCGCGATTGAAAAGCTGCCGAAGGTTCAGGGCGGTGGCCAGCCCGGAATGAGTACGGCATTGCAGAAAGTGTTGGAGCAGGGTTTTAAGGAAGCGGAGAACTTCAAGGACGATTACGCCTCGACCGAGCATCTGTTGCTGGCCTTGTCGAAGGCAAAGAGTGATCCGGTTCAGACGGCCTTAGCCGCACTCGGCGCGACGCATGACGGCATTCTGAAGGCATTGAGCGCTGTGCGCGGTTCGCAGCGAGTGACGGACCAGACCCCTGAAGGAAAGTTTCAGGCTCTGGAGAAGTATGCCAAGGACCTCACCGGCCTGGCGCGTCGAGGCAAGCTCGATCCTGTCATCGGCCGCGATGAGGAGATTCGCCGCGTGGTGCAGGTGCTCTCCCGCAGAACCAAGAACAACCCGGTGCTCATCGGCGAGCCGGGCGTCGGTAAGACCGCAATCGTAGAAGGTCTGGCCCGGAGAATCGTCCACGGTGACGTGCCCGAGATCCTCAAAAACAAGCGTGTGTGCTCGCTTGATCTCGGTGCAATGATCGCCGGCGCGAAGTTTCGTGGCGAGTTCGAAGATCGGCTGAAGGCCGTGCTGAAAGAGATTGAGGAGTCGAACGGCGAAGTCATCTTGTTCATCGATGAGTTGCATACTCTCGTCGGTGCAGGAGCGACCGAGGGTGCGCTCGACGCCAGCAACATGCTGAAGCCTGCCCTGGCCCGCGGAGGTCTGCGTGCAATTGGCGCGACGACGCTGAATGAATATCGCAAATACATTGAGAAAGATGCGGCCCTGGAGCGGCGCTTTCAGATCGTCTTTGTCGGCGAACCGAACGTCGAGGATACAGTCTCGATTCTTCGCGGTCTGAAAGAGAGGTACGAGGCTCACCACAAGGTCCGCATCAAGGATTCGGCGATCGTCGCCGCGGCGACCTTGTCGCATCGATACATCTCCGACCGCTTCCTGCCGGATAAAGCAATCGATCTTATCGACGAGGCGGCCGCAGCGCTGGCAATTCAGATCGGCTCGGTGCCGGTCGAAATCGACGATCTGGATAGGCGCGCAACCTCACTCGAAATCGAACGCGCAGCGTTGAAACGGGAGAAAGATCCAGCGTCGAAAGAGCGACTCGAGTCCGTCGAGCGTGAACTTGCCGAGGTCAAGGAACAGGCCGCAGGGCTGCGTGCTCGCTGGCAGAAAGAGCGCGGCGCGATCGGAAAAATCGCTGAACTGAAGGAGCGGTTGGAATCTCTGCGATTCCAGATGGGGGAAGAGACGCGGAAAGGCAATCTCCAGCGCGCCGCCGAACTGCAATACGGCGAAATTCCGAAGCTTGAGGCAGAGCTTCGCGAACTCACAGCGGAGCAGGATGCTGCAGCCCGTGAAGACGCCGCCGAAGCAGCCACCGGAGTTGCAGGAAAACGCTCCCGCATGCTGAAGGAAGAGGTCGACGAAGAGGATGTAGCCACAATCGTCTCCAAGTGGACCGGAATTCCTGTCTCAAAGATGCTCGAAGGGGAGATGCAGAAGCTGGTGCAGATGGAGGATCGTCTGCGCGACCGTGTCGTCGGGCAGGACGAGGCCCTCAACGCGGTTGCCAATGCAATCCGACGATCACGCGCGGGCCTGAGCGATCCGAAGCGGCCGATTGGCTCGTTCATCTTCCTCGGCCCCACTGGCGTCGGAAAGACGGAGACGGCAAGGGCGCTCGCCGAGTTTCTCTTCGATGACGACGCTGCGATGGTACGCATCGACATGAGCGAGTACATGGAGAAGCACGCCGTCTCACGGTTGATCGGAGCGCCTCCGGGATATGTCGGTTACGACGAAGGTGGCCAGCTAACCGAGGCAGTGCGTCGTCGGCCCTATTCTGTCGTGTTGTTCGACGAGATAGAGAAGGCGCACCCGGATGTCTTCAACGTGCTCCTGCAGGTGCTCGACGATGGTCGGCTCACTGATTCGAAGGGCAGAACAGTCGACTTCAAAAACACGGTGCTGATTATGACCTCGAACGTCGGTGCCACGCAGTTGTCGACGGCGTGGGCGCAGGGCGAAGAGGGCTTTGAAGAAGCAAAAACAAGGGTGATGGATGAGTTGCGAAAGCACTTTAAGCCCGAGTTCCTCAATCGCGTCGACGATATCGTAGTCTTTCGTCCGCTTGGCGATGAGCAGTTGGCCCACATCGTCGATCTTCGGCTGAAGGATCTTGAAGATCTGCTGGCGGATCGCAAAATCACGCTGGAGATGACCGACGACGCGAGGAAGGCGATCTTCAAAGCTGGCTATGACCGGGCGTATGGAGCGAGACCGCTGAAACGGGCAATCCAGCGGCTTGTGCAGGATAAGCTCGCCGTCAAGATTCTGGACGGCACCGTTCTCCACGGCGACCATGTCGTCGTGCAGGCCGGAAAGAGTGGCCTCGACTTCGTTGTAGCCGATCGCAAAGCCGGTGCAGCCTGACAATTCGAGCGTCGATTGTGGGAAGAAAGGCGGAGGATGAGATTTCATCCTCCGCTCTCATTTAAGTCACGGAATGGCGTAGATCGCCGAGTCACTGTGATCAGCAACAATGAACTTCTGCTTTCAATTTCGAATGCCTTAACAGAATGTTGCTGTACGTATACTGGCTGAAATGTTGTTTCCGGGGAATGGGTTGTTTGCATGGGTAAAACTGCAGTGATTATCGGAGCCGGTCCTGCCGGGTTGACGGCTGGGTTGGAGCTCCTGCGGCGGTCCGTTGTGAAACCAATTCTCCTTGAAGCGAGTCAGGAGATCGGCGGTATCTCACGCACGATCAAGTACAAGGGTAACCGCATGGACATTGGCGGCCACCGCTTCTTTTCCAAGAGCGACCGTGTCATGCGGTGGTGGATTGACCTCATGCCCCCCGACGTCGACGATGCGGCCTCAGATGCCCAATCCAGTCAGACCGAGATCAGCTATCAGGGTAAGACAAGAGTCGTTGCGATTCCAGCTCATCTGCCTCAGGAACCGGTACTGCGCGGCGCTGGGCCCATCGACCATCACGCGGCAGAGGAACTTGAGACGGACGAGGAGCCTGAACCCGAGCCCGCCGAAATTCTGGTAACCGTCGCGCCGCACGATCCAGATCTGGTAATGCTCATTCGCCCGCGGAAGAGCAGAATCTACTACCTCCGAAAGTTTTTTGACTATCCCATCACATTGACCTCAACGACTCTCAAAAACCTCGGAGCGGTGCGGACGGTCCGTGTTGGAACAAGCTATCTGAAATCCAGGATGACGCAGATTACCCCCGAAAAGAGTCTCGAGGATTTTCTGATCAACCGCTTCGGGCGCCAGCTGTATCTCACATTTTTCAAGAGCTATACAGAAAAAGTCTGGGGAACTCCGTGCAACGAAATCTCCGCAGAATGGGGCGCACAGCGGATTAAGGGGCTCAGCCTCACTTCCGCGGTCAAGCACTTCTTCAAGAAAGCCCTCGGGAAGAAGAAGAAGACCGGAGACTTGGCGCAGAAGGGCACAGATACGAGCCTTATCGAGCGATTCCTGTACCCAAAATTCGGCCCCGGCCAGCTTTGGGAGCATGTCGCCGATCAGATCCGCGCCAGGGGCGGAGAGATTCACATGGGCTGGAAAGTCGATCGCATTCACTGCGAAGGCCCTCGGGTCGTCTCGCTTGACGCAGTCAATGAACGGGGAGAACGACAGACGTTCGTGGGCGATTATTTCTTCTCAACGATGCCGATGCGCGAACTTGTAGAAGCGATGGATGCTCCCGTTCCGGAGAACGTGCGCGAAGTAAGCGCCGGACTGCAATATCGCGACTTCATTACGGTGGGCTTGCTGGCGGACAGGTTAAAGGTACAGGAACTTAACGGCGGACTCCTCAAAGATACGTGGATTTATGTGCAGGAGCCGGATGTGTTACTGGGAAGGTTACAAATATTCAATAACTGGAGCCCCTATCTCGTCTCCGATCCAACCAAGGTTTGGATCGGGCTCGAATACTTCTGCTACGAGACCGACGATCTCTGGAAGATGCCGGATGAGGATCTGAAGAGATTTGCGATAGGGGAAGTTGCGAAGATCGGGATTTTAAATGCGGAGGATGTCTCGGATGGCCACGTCGTCAGAGTGCCAAAGACGTACCCGGCATACTTCGGCACCTACGACCGGTTCGATGAGCTGAGGCAGTTTACAGATCAGTTTGAAAATCTGTTTCTCGTTGGCAGAAACGGCATGCACAAATACAACAACCAGGATCACAGCATGTTGACTGCGATGACTGCCGTGGATGGTATCGTGGCCGGACATGTCGACAAATCAGCGCTATGGGGGATCAACACCGAGCAGGAGTACCACGAGGAGAAGAATAAGCATTGAAGAAGATCATCATCGCCGGCCTGCTGCTGCTCATTGTCTTTGCTGTTGTGTTTCACCAACGAATCTTCATACGGGATCCTCTCGGAAAAGTTGATCGCGACGGTTCACCCCAGGAGGATGCACGACTGTACATCAACTACTCGAACGATGTCCTGGTCGAGAATGCGGGGCACAAGTTTTTTCTCGTGCAGTCGCCTGTCGCGGTGCCGGGAGTTCCTCAACATCTGTTTTGTTTTACCGGTCTGCTTTGCTGGACGGATGCAGATCAGGCTACGGCGTTTCCCGTGGATGGCATTGGGGGCAAAACAGCGGTGATGAGCGCAAGAGAAGTTACCTTTGTGGATGGCACCGGCGTCAAAGTCATAGTAAGACTGCGCTAAAGCTATCAAGAGGAGTGCGCGATGAGCGACGGAAAGGAAGAGCGTAAAGAGCAGGAGGAGCGGCGCAAGTGGGAAGAAAAACGGAAGGACCGCGACACGGATCGTGAGCGTGATTGGGAAAAGGATGGAGTCCCTGAACGAAGAGATTCGCGGGCCGTCGAAATCTCTTTATAGACAATTTTCTCAGTCGCCGATCGTACCTTGGTGGAAGAAAAGCTGCCATCGATTATCGCGGAAGATCCAAAGCGACGACCGATGGGAGACGACAAGCGCAGTCGTTGCCCGATACGTGGCAAGGGCGACGTTCTCGGCCAAAGAATCAACATAATAATTGCTGATCGTCGCTGACCGCGGTTCGCTTTTGAGCAGAGCGTCGATAACCTGCTGGCGGTTGAAGATGCGGCCCGAGATGCAGAACTCCTTGAACTCATCAGCGAAGAGAGGAATCAGCGCGGTGCGGTCACGCTCGCGGTCCGGGTGGAGGAGGCGCTCTTCGAGAGAGTGGAGATAGTCTTGAATCTGGGGATTGCTCATGCGTGGGCTCCAATTGTTAATACGCTCTGCAGGGCGGAGGGTTTCAGAGAACAGTCGCACCGTGGAAGGATTTTATCGGATTGCAGTATTATGAGGCCGCCGAGCCAGCGCAACCCGCGGTATCCCTTGAAGATCGTTGATAAATGAGACGTCGCTCCACCCCTCAAGAAGCGTAGCGATGGCAGCCTGCTGTCCCTGGCCGATTTCGAGAGCAACAAGACCGTCTGACTTTAGCACACGGAACGCCTCAGGAATCAGCTGACGGTACACATCGAGGCCGCTCTCCCCGGCGAAGAGTGCTGTGGCAGGCTCGTAGTCTCGAACCTCAGGATGGAGAGTGTAGCGATCATGTTCGGCAACATACGGAGGATTGCTGACAACAGCATGCGAAGACTCCCTCTTCAGGGTCCACCGCCGAAAATAGATCGGATTGAATAAACCGTATGCGGTCGGCGACCTTGTGCTCCTTTGCATTCTCTACAGCCACCGCAAGAGCTGCCGTAGAAACGTCGAGCGCGGTAATCTCCGCAAGGGAAAGGTGAGCAGCGAGGGCAATGGCGATTGCCCCGGAGCCCGTACCGACGTCCACAATCTTCAGAGCCTCGTTCGGCGACAAAAGGTTTAGAACTGCTTCAACCAGAATCTCCGTCTCAGGTCGGGGAATGAGCACGCCAGGCCCGACCTTCATCGAGAGCCCATAAAACTCCTGTTGCCCCACGATGTATTGAACAGGCTCATGCTTCAGTCGCCGTGCGACATAACCTTCGTAGAGGATCTGTTGATCTGCCGTGAGTTCTCGCTCCGGATACGCCAGCAGGGTAGCGCGAGTAATTCCTGCTGTGTGAAGCAGTAGAAACTCGGCGTCGCGGCTCCCCGCAGCTCGAAGACGCTCATCGGCTGCCAGTTTCGCAGTCGCAGCGACGATAGCCTGACGGAGGTTCATAGGTCGAGGGACGAAGCTCAGCGATTCTCAATCAGAAGAACGTTGCCGTCGGGATCCTTGACGGTGATCGACGCTCCATTCTTTTCCGCTGCGATTCCTTCCTTATGAAGATAGCGGGCCGCCTTGCTGAGATTGTCCGTCCCCAGCGTTAATCGCGCCTGTGTGCCAAGGGTTGCGGCAACAATCTCTACCTCCTGGCCGGATTCGCCGGGCATGTGCATCACCATCTGGTCGCCCGCGATCGGTTTGAAGTAAAGCTGATTGATGTAAAAATCTCGAGCGCTGCCCGGATCCTTCATCGCCAACGCGACTGCAACTAACTTCGTTGCAACCCGCGCAACTCCGAGATGTTTCCCTTGGTCGTTACTATGAAGCGACCCTGACATGTACTCGGTGTACTCGATATTCTGCGGCCCAAACGGTTGTTGTGGACCAGCCATTGTGAAGAGCAGGTTACCCGCGCCGGCCTTGCGAACAGGCGTCGGGGTCATGCCACGACTGACGTAATCATCATGGATCGTGTTGAGGTCGACACCTTCGAAGCATAGGTGCAGAAACCCAACAGTAGGATCGTGCTCAGTCGCCGGATATAGCTCAAGGAACTGGTTGTCATTAATCTTGATAAACGACTCATAGGGAATATCGTTTTTGCGAAGATCGAACGCCTGCTCAAACCCGAGCTTCTGATAAAAGGCGATCGAGGCAGCCAGATCGTGAACGCGAATCGCAACGTGGGCAATCCCGTTGAAAGGCGGCGGAGGAATGCCGTCAGGCTGGGAGTGGGCAAAGCTGGCGAGCAGGGTGATCGCCAGAGTGACGAGCAGTGTTCTGACGCGGGATGCCGGGTACGGGTTCATTTCCTGTTTCCTTCAATTCGCTGGATTGTCGTTGATTCGTCTACGGAATGCTAAATGGTCGATGTTGGACGATGCCGGACTGCTTTCTTGCCGCTCCTTAGGGAGCATGGGTTAAGATACCTCTTTACAGCAATTTGCAAAAAATAGATCCTGCGGACCGAAAGAGGGAAAGAGATGGGCAGACCAGTAAATCGCGTAGCTTCAGGCTACACATGCCTCCTTACAGTTACACTTTGTAGTCTCGCATTGATATCTGCTCTTCATGCGCAGACCGGCGCCATTGTGGCCGAGCCATCGCTCCAGGTCACCTCGGCACTTGAACGAAAGCTGTATTCGCTTCCCGATGATGAGAGTGTAACCACCGCTCGCAAAAAACTTGCCGCCGATCCCAAAAATGTTGAACTGGTGCTCGCACTCTCCAAAGCACAGGCAGGGCGAAGGCAATACAAAGAAGCAATCGCGACCTGCACCAGCGGACTGTCGACCGCTCCCAAAAACGCAGACCTCTATGTCGAGCGAGGCCATCGCGAACTCGGTCTGCGCCAGTTCGGCGCCGGCGATGCAGGATCTCAAGCGGGCGACAGAGTTAGCACCGCAGAATCTCGATGCGTTTTACCACCTCGGCCTCGCTCATTACTTCCTCGGAGAGTTCACTGCTGCCGCAACTTCTTTCGACGCTGCCCGCGCATTGGCAAAGAATAACGACAGCCTCATCGATACCTCAAATTGGCTGTACGTCTCGCTGCGTCGCGCAGGAGACGAGGCAAAAGCGAGCGAGGTACTGGCCAGAATCACGCCCGACGTGAAGAATACGGAGCCTCACCTGTTCTTCTATCTGAGTCTTCTCCACTTCTATCAGGGCAAAGTCACCGAGCGCGATATCCTGCCTCCACCAGCGAAGCCGAACGACGTAGAAGCGGAGTTAAGGTTCAACACCGTTCGTTATGGCGTAGGCAACTGGCACCTCTACCATCATGAAACACCTCAGGCGGTGAGCCTGTTCAACGAGGTGGTCCAGGGCGAGGCGTGGAATTCGTGGGGTTTTATAGGGTCGGAGGTAGAACTGGCCCGCATGAAGAAATGACACAACTCTCTGGTCAGTGACCGTCGCTTCGGTAGTGGGTCAGTTGAATAGTTTTGTTAAGGGCACGGCTTCAGAGCCTGCCCTGAGCGAAGTCGAACGGGTGCCGTATGTGGTTGAAAAGTGTGTGGGGCTTTAGAGGATGCTGAAAAAGTGCGTCTGCTTAGGGCACGGCTTCAGAGCCTGCCCTGAGCAGTCGAATGGGTGCCGTAAATAGCCACAAAATCAACGCGGCTTTAGCCGCTGCGGTACTCTTTTTGCTTTCACGGCCACTTTTTCAGCACCCTCTTTAGCCCCTGGGGTATGCTTTTCCAAACTGACCCACTACCGTCGATTTGCTAAGCTGCCTGCGTTTCAGCCTTCAGCTTCTCCGCCGTATAGTGTGCGATCAGTGCGTCGATCGTCGGTTGCAGCATTCCTTCCATCACCATTCCTAGCTGATGGTTGGTCAGGCCGATCCGGTGATCCGTCAGCCTGTTCTGCGGAAAGTTGTACGTGCGAATCTTTTCGCTGCGATCGCCCGTTCCGATCTGCTGCTTGCGGTCCTTGGCCTGCTCTTGATGGATGCGCTCAGCCTCGACTTCATATAATCGCGCCCGCAGCACTCGCATCGCCTTCTCGCGATTCTTGATCTGAGACTTCTCGTCCTGGCAACTAACCACCGTGTTGGTCGGCAGATGCGTAATCCGAACCGCAGAATAAGTCGTATTCACCGACTGGCCGCCAGGTCCCGACGAGCAGAACGTATCGATACGCAGGTCCTTCGCCTCAATCTTGATATCGACCTCCTCGGCCTCCGGCAACACGGCTACAGTAATCGCCGAAGTATGAACGCGCCCCTGCGTCTCTGTCGCCGGAACGCGCTGCACACGATGCACGCCAGACTCGTACTTGAGCTGCGAATAGACGTTGTCGCCTTCGATGATCGCCGTTACGTCCTTCAGGCCATGCCCAATTCCCGAGTCCGTCTGCGAAAGAATCTCCACCTTCCACTTATGCTGTTCCGCGAAACGCATATACATGCGGAAGACCTCCGCGACAAAAAGCGCAGCCTCGTCTCCGCCAGTACCTGCACGCAGTTCGAGGATGACGTTCTTCTCATCGTTAGGGTCCTTAGGCAGCAGAAGAACCTTCAATTCTTCCTCGATGGGCGCAAGCCGGGGCTCAAGCGCAGCAAGCTCCTCCTGTGCCATCTCGGTCACCTCGGGATCCGGATCGGCCAGCATAGCCTTGGCTTCAGCAATGCCTTCCTTGATCTTGCGGTACTCGCGAAACTTGTCCACCGTCGGCTCCATGGTCCGGTGCTGCTTGGCAACGGCCTGAAACTTCTTCTGGTCCTGCACCAGGGTAGGATCGGACATCTGGCGGCCGAGGTCTTCATAGCGGGCTTCGAGTTGGTCGAGGCGGTCGAACATGACGTGTGTCTCCTAGGACAAATTGCAGAGGAATAAAGTCTGAAGTGGGAACGGAGAGGATAGGCGCAGCTAGGCAAAGTCGTGGCGGTCTACACCTTGAAGGGGAGACTCGGTCACGCGGGGGGTAAACACCGGATTTGCTGCTGTCGTCATCACTAATTAGATGTTACTCCAGTCCTGAATGATCTGGAAACGCATCTTTTAGAGAAGTGCAGCAGAGAGAAGATGCACTATAGATAATCTCTTCTGGAGAGAGGGTTTGCGGGAATGGCTTTGTTTGCGGCAGTTGCGAGTGTGGCGGAAGAATTGGCACGCGAACCCGGCAAACTCAAAAAGCGGGCCGCAATCGCTCAGGCGATCTCCGACGTATACGCCAACGCGCCGAGCAGCGATGACGCAGGGCTCTTTGCCCTTTATCTGGCCGGAACCCCATTTCCCGAGGCGGATAGCCGAAAACTCAATGCCGGCGGAGCGCTGCTCTCGAAGGCACTTCTCGTCGTAAGCGGGGCAACGGACATCGCCTTAACGGCGGCCTACCGAAAGCATGGAGACATGGGAGCCGCCGCCTTCGATCTCCTGATGGCCATCCCCGGCTCCGTAGAAAAAAAACCTGGGCTGACGTTGGCCGAGGTGTCAGAGTCATTTGCCGCAATGGCGGTTGCGAAGACGACGGCAATCCGCGCCGCGCTCGTTGAGACAATGCTCCGTCGCGCAACTCCCCTCGAGGCCAAATACCTTCTCAAGCTCATGCTCGGCGATATGCGCATCGGCGTAAAGCAAAGCCTGGTCGAGGAGGCAATCGCCGTCGCGGCGAACGCACCAGTCGAAGCCGTGCGAAGAGCAGTCATGTTGGAGGCGGACCTGGCAGGAGCAGTGAAGCGCGCGTTCGCAGGTTCACTGGATGAGGCCAAGATGCGGCTGTTCCACCCTTTGGGTTTCATGCTGGCGTCACCCGTTGAAACCGCCGAGGAAGCAGTGGAACGCTTTACTGAAAAGCCGGTCAAAAATGCCACTGCAAAGACCTCCACACCCAACGAAAGCCTTCCGGAGCACACCATCGAAGCCTTTCTCGAAGACAAGTACGACGGCATGCGCGCCCAGGTGCACTGTGGAGACGCAGGCCAGCCCGGCAGAGTGGCAATATACTCCCGCAACCGGGAGGACGTCACCGAAAGCTTCCCCGAACTCGAAGAAGCCTTCGCAAGGGTTCATCCCGAACAGGATGGAGCGCTGATCTTCGACGGCGAAATCCTCGGCTGGGATCTCGAACAATCTCGCGCCCTGCCCTTCGCGGTTCTGGGCCAGAGAATCGGGCGCAAACGTGTCTCCAATGAATGGAGACAGTTGGTCCCCGTCATCTTCATGGCCTTCGACCTCATGTATGCCGAAGGCGAGCTTCTGCTCGAGCGTCCGCTGAAGGAACGCCGTAACCGACTGGAAGCAGTCGTCGAAAAACTGGTCGAGCGAACAGTCTCGCCGCTGATAGTCGACGAGCGCGCTCGGGATGCCCAGACAGTCTTGTTCGCCGCAGAAGAGGGTCCCGCCGTTGAGAGGCTGCGGATCGCGCCCTCGCGACTCGTCGAAAGCGCCAAGGACATCGACCGCGCCTACGCCGACGCCCGCGCCCGCGCGAATGAAGGAGTCATGCTCAAGGCGGCGACTTCGGTCTACCAGCCGGGACGCCGCGGTATCGCATGGGTCAAGCTGAAACGCGAGCTCGCCACCCTCGACGTCGTCGTAACCGGAGCCGAATTCGGCCATGGCAAGCGCGCCGGAATCCTTAGCGACTACACCTTCGCCGTGCGTGCCCCAAACGGCGAACTCCTCAACGTAGGCAAGGCGTACTCAGGACTCACCGACGCCGAAATCGCAGAGCTCAGCTCATGGATGATGGAGCACACCCTCGAAGACCAGGGCCACTTCCGCACCGTCGAGCCGCTCCGCGTCCTCGAAGTAGCCTTCAACAACATCATGCGCAGCGGACGCCACGCCAGCGGATTTGCCCTGCGTTTCCCAAGAATCCTCCGCGATCCGCACCGACAAACCCGTCAGCGAGATCGATACAGTTGAGCGCGTCGAAGAGATCTATCAGTCGCAGGTCGACAAGCCGGTCGAAGCATAGCTACCATGACGGAAGTCACCCACCTGATTTGAAGGAGCCCGTCTTGATGCGATCTCTTCGCGCCCTTGCCCTCGTTGCTGCCATCCTCTTTTTCTCGCCGTCCCTGCATGCACAACCCAGCGCTACCGAAGGGCAGGCCATCCGCGCCGTACTCGACAGGCAGGTCGTCGACTGGAACCGGGGCGATATTGAAGCCTTTGCCACCGGCTACAAAAACTCCCCCGACATTCTCTTCATGGGCGCAACCGATCTCACGGGGCTACACCCAGATGCTGAGACGCTATCGCAGGAACTACTCCACCAAAGACAAGATGGGTACGCTCAGCTTCACCGGGCTTCAAGTGCAGCCTCTCGACGAACATTTCGCCACGGTTACAGGAAACTTTCATCTCGAACGCACCTGCCGCCGGAGGAGGCAATGCCGACGGCTACTTTCTCCTTGTCGTTGAGAAAACTCCCGATGGATGGAAGATCGTACGCGACGCGACGACCGTCCCGCCCAAAAAGAATTCTCAATAGCAATCCCTGTAGGGTGAAGCCTTGCTCCGTCCAGAACATCACACACTTACAAGGAGTCTTCATGGAATATCGTCAACTAGGTAAATCTGGTCTTAAGGTGCCGGACTCTTAGTTTCGGCGCAGGCACATTCGGCGGCGGCAATGACTTCTTCAAGGCATGGGGAGCCACCGACGACATCGAGGAAGCCAAAAAAATCGTCGACATCTGCATGGACGCCGGCGTGAACCTCTTCGACACAGCAGACATCTACTCCGACGGTCAGAGCGAGATCGTTCTCGGTAAGGCCATCGATCACCTCCATCGCGAAGACGTCCTCATCTCGACCAAAGCCACCTTCCGCCTCGGCAAAGGCCCGAACGACATCGGCTCGTCGCGCTACCATCTGATTCAATCCGCCGAGCGCTCACTCAAGCGCCTCAACACCGGCTACATCGACATCTACCATCTCCACGGCTTTGACGCGACCTCGCCAGTAGAAGAAACTCTCCGTGCACTCGACGACCTCGTCCGCGAAGGCAAGATTCGCTACATCGCCTGCTCCAACTTCTCCGGCTGGCACCTCATGAAGTCTCTCACCGTCAGTGAGCGTTACGGCTGGTCGCGCTACGTCGGCCATCAGGCCTACTACTCCCTCATCAACCGCGAATTCGAGTGGGAATTGATGCCATTAGCTCTCGATCAGGGAGTAGGCACCCTCGTCTGGTCGCCGCTGGGCTGGGGACGCCTCACAGGAAAAATCCGCCGCGGTTCTCCGATTCCCAAAGTGAGCCGCCTCCACAAGGCCGCCGCCGAAGGTCCGCAGATCCCCGAGGAACATCTCTACAAAGTCGTTGACGCAATCGACGACGTCGCAAAAGAGACCGGCAAAACCGTCCCGCAGATCTCGCTCAACTGGCTTCTCCAGCGCCCGACCATCTCCACGCTCATCGTCGGCGCAAGAAATGAAGAGCAATTAAAGCAAAACCTCGGCGCAATCGGTTGGAACCTCACCAAAGAACAAATCGCAAAGCTCGACGCAGCCAGCGAAGTCCCGCTCACCTACCCCTACTGGCATCAACGCCAGTTCGAAGAGCGCAATCCAAGACCCGTATCAGGAGCACGTTTTAGCAGATCGACTACCGCAACGACCCGACGCTTTGAGTCTACTGGTTAATTTGTAGCCGCGCTTCGGATCGTAAGTAAACTTCATCAAGACCGTCGCGGTAGTCGATGTTGATTGTCATCTGTGCCAGAGCGGTATATCCGATGAATCCGGATACCTCCATATTCAAGTTCTTGCTGAGCGATGGCGTAGTCGAAGGCGACGACATCCTCGACCTTCTGTGAAATATTGGCGAACTGAAAGGTGATCGTCGTCCGCCGTATAAACCTTATCTACATTTCCGCTTAGGCCCGTGAACGTGGACAGGAGTCATTAGCGTGAACCTTCGTGACCTCACGCGCGACGTCCGGGCGAAATCGTCGTGGTAAAGGCATCCCGTGTCGAGGATGAACATCTTCATGCGTGCTCTTATTGAGCTGACGCCGGAAGCAGCAGATTGTGCCCAATGCGATAGACGCGGGTCCAGTCCTTCATCTCCGGTGCAATATAGCGATCGCGAGGGCCGGACGGGGTGACTTGGCAGCCGTTCAGTTCAGTCGTCGTGATCGGCGCCGCAGGTGAATCGTCATCATCCTCATCGCTGCGGTTTCGAGTGTAGGTTTGGCTGGGCCCGTCGTCGTCCGGACGGCGGGGTAATGGTGCCAGAACAGCTTGCGCATCGGATAGTCAAGCGTGACCAGAAAGCGCGAGAAGACGTCCATTCCGATCAAGCCGTCGTCGTCGACCACGTTGCGTTGATCAACCACCTCGACCTCGCAGTCGCGAAACTCAAGCGAGCCGATCTTGATGTCGTCGGCGAATGCAGTATATAGCCTGATTTGCGTCCTTGACTGCCGACGCCGCCTATCTCCATCCGGCTGAATTGCTTCAGACCGGCATGGTCGGCGACTGACCGGCTGATTACCAGGCCGCTGGCGCCGGTGTCGATCTGCAGACGAGCATTGTGATCGTTGAACTTCACGTCCAGACCAAATGCGCGGATGTGGGTGCCATCGCTCATGAGCGGCACAAACGGAATGGTGGCGGTCTCGATGTCGGAGACCAGACGGCAGGCCTTATGCGGTTCGATCAGCTGCTGCTTCAGATAATCGAGATAGAAGTGCGAAGACTCTTTCATGCGTCTCAGGATCATCGCCGCCGCCCGAGGCCAGATAAGCTCTCCAACTCAGCGAATACGCTCTCTCATCGGAAGAGTATCGAGCCAGCTGCGTCGAATCATCGGATTATGCGGATCCAGCGTGTGAGCCGTCGCAATCTCCTTCGCGGCAGTCCCATAATAAGAGTTGAGCCGGAAAAGCCGGCGCGTTAGCAGATGCAGCGGCGGGATAACAGATGTCGATCTTTGTCAGCGGTCTTCGCGGTGGCTCCGAGCAAGCCACGGAGTTCCCTCGCGGTACTGTACCTCGCCGAGCGAGGTCAACAGAATCACAGATTGAGGGTTCTGTGTCAAGAGCCTTCTGGACGATGTCGTCGGCTTCCTTCACCTTCTGCTGCCTCAGAAATACCTGCGCAAGGCTTGCGATCAATGCAGGATCGCCGGGCTTCTGTTGAAGCTGCGCCTGATAGAGCGTGACAGCGCGATCGTAGTCGCTCTGAAGAAAGGCCTTGTCCGCTTCGGAAGGTGTGTAGGTATGTATGAATTTTGCAGCTTTCGGCGAGCCCTGAACGATCTCCCGAGGCGCAGGCCGGAAGAAGAATGCAATCATGCAGGCATCGGCGAAAGAAGAAAGAAGAAGAGTGTGGGCACAACGTTCGAGTCTCCGGAAGCATTATGAATCACATTGCGCTGTAAAGCATATCGAGGTTCGTCCCGATCGGAAAGAACTGTTCACGCCGGAGATCTCGGAGTGCGGCGGAGTGACAGAGGAAGGGCCCGCAGCAAAACATGCCTGCGGGCCCCTTGGCTTTACGGGTTGGTGCGGTTGACGGTTGATATCCCGCTCTTCTCCGCTGATCCTAGAACTTCACAAGGAAGGCTCCAGTTATCCGGTTTTCGCTGTTGCGAAGATCGGGATTCCAGCCCGGGACGAGAGAGCCCAGGGCTCCGGTGTTTCCTCCCGGCGGTGTGACACCTCCAGGCCCGGCGAAGTACGGAACGTTTGCCGCGCGGTGGTTGTACTCCAAGCGGTAGGTGATGTACTGGCTCGGCATGTAGTCCCTCGTGACCGAAATGTCCCACGCCTTGAACGGATCCCCAGGATTCTCGGTGAAGTAAGGCGTTCCCGAAGCTGCAGTCGCTCCATTGATCGGCGGCAGCAGAACGAGATATCGGCCGGGGTTGTTGATGCGTCCACCGCCAATCGTCAGGGCGATACTTGGTTGCGATCGAACCACAGCCGGTTGTAGACCATGAAGCCGAGGAAGCTCTGTTTCGGGCCTTCCTTGGTATTGCCGTGGCAGCTGACGCCGCCGCCGCTCTCGCAACCCGCGTCTCCGGTGAGTGTCGCCGCCGCCATGCTGATAAAGTCGCGTGGTGCTTTGGTAGTACTTGTACTGGACACTGTCGTCGGTGTGGTAGCGGGTGCGGCTCGTGATGCCGAGTGCATCCTCGCCGTAGCCGTACTGGTTGCCGAGAATCTCCAGCCTGCCGGTGGGCCTCCACAGGATCTGTCCGCCGAGTCCAGGCCGATTGTTAAACCTCCCGTAGGACTGCCAGCCGTTGATGAACCAAGGCTCGATCTTCAACTTGGCCGTTGGATACCATTGCACGCGCACGCCGTTGAAGAACCATGGTGTGTTCGACGAGACGTACGACGGCTGGTAGGCCCAGTTGTCGAACTGGTAGAACGAGAACAGACCGACGTACGAGAGGAAGATGCCGGCATCCACGTTGAGGCCGTGCTGCACGTTGAAGTGGTAGCCGGCGTTGGCCTCACCCACGTAACGATAGGCGTCGGCAAGGTCCCACTGTCCGCGCGCGGGGCTGGCATCGTTGCGCGGCGTGGCCGTGGAGTAAAGACCGATCTGGCTCAAAACGCGGGCATGCACATTCTCCCAATGGAAGTCGCCGCCGATTCCAAGGTCCGTCAGCGTAACCTCGCTCGATCGAAAGACCTCGCTCGATCCAACGATGGTGTCGTCCTGCGGATGGCGGTAGTCGTAGGTGTAACTCACATCCGAACGTATCTCCGGTGTGAAGAATTTGGTCGCATACGGAGTATCGACTGTGCGTGCGTTGCCGTTGAGCCAGGTGAAGTCGGCAAAGGCGAACGGCTCCGAGTGTGGGCTGGAGGGATCCGTAACCTCTGGCTCTGCTTCACTGAGGTTCGGCGCGGCAGCTGATGCCTTTGCCGTAGTGATGTGATGGGTCTCAGGCTGGGCCGAGTTGGCCTGCTTCAGGTCCATCAGCTCCTTCTGGATCTCCTCCAACTTGTCCTGCAGTTCCTGAATCTTCTGGTCCTGCGCACTGGAGCCTGCGTCGCCCGGTACTCTCGACCATTGCCTGCAGATTGGGCGTCTGCGCCTTCAGATACCCGGCGCCCAAACCAAGCACAATTACAAACGCGCTTTTCCTAAGACTGAATTGCGGAGTACGCAAATAACTTTTGTTTTCACTTCGGCCTCTCCATTCCTCGCGGCCTCTGCGGCTGGTGTAAGGAATTTGCAAGCCAGAAGACGCTCATACTCGAGCCTAATCAGTCAGCTATAACGAGTTCATCAAGAAGTCATAACGAATCCGTAAAGGCGAGGAGAGCCGCTATTGCCAGATTGCGACAAAGATCCGTGCGCATTGCCTTTGGCCTTCTTCGACTCTGCCCCTTTTGTCCCTTGGATACCGGCGCACAGTACGTGGATGCGATCGGCAGAGAAATATTTTTTGAGCGCAGGGAGGAAGACAGAAGAGTCCGCTCGTTGAGTGGGATGCTACTTCCGACGCGTTAAACGGAGCGGCCCTCCGTTCACGTGATGGAAGGAGGGCCAGACCTGATCTCAGTTTTGAGTTTCAGGATGCTGCGAAATCGTCGCCAAACTTTCTACTGCGCAGGTTTGGCCCGCAGCAGCAGCAGGCTTCGGCTTCCAGAATGAGTCAGACTTCACCCACTCGTCCGGCGGATAGCTCTCCTTCGGGTTGAATGGAACAGATTGCTTTGGCTCGGATGAAATGGCGGACGCTCGAGTTCCGCGAATTTCTTCATCTCCGCCCTCGCCAGAGCCCGCCAACTTTTTCCCGCAGACTCGAAGTGCATCGATCTCTGCCAGAGACTTCATAGGAATAAAGATAAGGAATGATGCCGCCGCTGGAGAGGTTGCGACGCTCCATACACTCCCTCGAAGGCCGCCCAGTTGTGCCGGGGACTGCCTTCTCATAGCCGTCTGGTACATCTTCACCATATCCTCCCACTCTTTCTGTGGCCCGGCTTTACGTTGAAATTGGAGGATCTCGAAATAACGGAATTTGCGATATATCACCCCGGATCGAAGGCTCAAATCATCACGGAAGACCGATGTACGCCGGATTCGAATTCGGTAAGCAGATCGCCATCCGCGATTTCTGCACGGTCGAACGCCGCGGCGAAGCGTCGGATTCTTCGCCTGCGCAAGGTTGTCCTTCTCCATCGCCTCGAACGAGGGATAGCCGACAAGAGAATAAGCTCGCGATGGACCCGAAAGCGAATCCGCCCCGAAGTAATGAGTCGGCCATTTGGCCGCCGTCATCGCACGAATGAACGCGCTTTCCGTCTTCTCGTGCATGCTGCCGGCTGCGCCCCGGCTTCAGATACTCACGATTGATCACAGGACTTTAGGCGGTGGCATTACCCCAACCATCCCATCCTGCGCAGACGCGAACTAGAACCGAGGAAGAGAAGACACAATCCTGCAGAGAGCAAGGTCAGTTTTTTCATAGCAGCCTCCTTGGCTGAAAATCGAGCATGCATGAGAAAGACAACGCCGGCGAACACAAATCGAGTACGCCGAAGGACACTGGGAGTCAAGAAATCAACTTCCACAACAGGGCCGAAACGCTGCGGGGGAGGAGCCTCGAACCAGGTAGGGTTCAACGCTGCAACTTATTGATTCCTGGTAACCGATGAGCTTGCGCCAAGGAAAGCAAATGTCAACGGGAAAGATTGCGCTGCCCAGCGGGGTTCGTCGACACCGGATTTGCTAAACGCACAAAGTGCTCAGTGGCCAGCAGAAGGATCTACGTGCTTCGGCGGCCGCGGAATGAAGAACAGCAGCGGAATCATGCACGCGCAGAAGATGCTCATGTACTGAATGACGTCGAGATATCCCAGCATCGCAGCCTGCCGGTGCAGTTGGTTATAGATGTAAGCCTGCGCCGCATGCGAGCCCTTCCCCACCATCGGGTCTCCGCTGCTGTGTCCGCCAAACATGCCCTTCAACTTCGACACCTGATTCACAAACCCAGGATTCCCCGTCGTCAGATTTCGGATCATGTTGTTCTCATGCGTCGCCGTTCGCCGCGTCAGCACCGTCGCCATAAACGCAGTACCGCACGAGCCGCCAATGTTGCGCGCAAGATTCGTCAGCCCCGAAACATCGTTATTCTCCGACTGCTTCACGCCGATGTAGGAGATCGTATTAATCGGGATGAATAGAAACGCCAGCCCCGAGGCCTGAAAACATCGCAGAAACACAAGCCGTCCATAACTGATGTTCAGATCCATCGTGTGCATCGTCACCAGTGCCACCGTCAGCGACACGAAACCATACCCGATCAGCTTGCGCGGATCCACCCTGCCCACAAGAAACCCCACAACCGGCATCATGCACATCATCATCAGGCCCGCCGGAGAAAGCACCAGCCCCGCCAGCTCCGCCGTGTAACCCAGCAGAGTCTGCACAAACTGAGGAATCAGCACCGTCGTCCCGTACAGCGCGAAGCCCAGCACAAACATCAGCAGGAAGCTGATCGAAAAATTACGCCGCTTGAACAGCGTGAGGTTCAGAATCGGGCGATGTCCCGTTCGCAGCTGCCGCAGCTCCCACCAGATCATCAGGACAAACGCAACCACCATCGCCACCGCAAAGAACGTGATGAGGTGTGACGAGAACCAGTCGTCCTCCTGGCCCTTGTCCAGCACAAACTCGAGCGACCCAAACGTCAAAGCCAGCAGGCCGAATCCGAGCAGGTCCAGCTTGATGCCGCCCTTCTGCGAGATCGCCACCTGCTTCTTCACCCACGGCGGATCTTCCACAATCCGCGACGTCAGGAAGAGCGAAAGCAGACACACCGGCACGTTCAGGAAGAAGATCCACCGCCAGTCGAACCGGTCCGTAATGTAGCCGCCCAGCGTAGGCCCAATCGCCGGCGCGCACACCACCGCCAGCCCGTACATCGCGAAGGCCTGCCCGCGCTTCGCAGGCGGAAAAGTATCCGCAAGAATCGCCTGCTCCGAAGGCGCCAGCCCGCCGCCGCCAATCCCCTGCAATATCCGGCAGAACACCAGCAGCGGCAGCGTAGGCGCCAGCCCGCACATCGCCGAGCTGATGCCAAACAGCGCCACGCAGATCATGTAGAACTTCTTGCGCCCGATGAACGTCGTCATGTAAGCGCCCGCCGGCAGGATAATTGCATTCGCCACCAGGTACGCGGTCAACACCCACGTCGCCTCATCCTGAGTCGCGCCCAGCCCACCCGCAATGTGCGGCAGCGCCACGTTGGCAATCGACGAATCCAGCACCTCCATAAACGTCGCCAGCGTCACCGTCATCGCGACAATCCACGGATTGATCCGCGGACGCCACGGTTGCTCCATGTCGGCTTCGGTCGCCTGGCCGGAGCCTCGGATGCTCTGCGTTCCGGGGAGTTCGAGTGTAGCTGGCTGCCATGAGTTCTTTAATTCGATTGCCGGGTGATAGTCGGGATTCAGAGTTTTTTGCGGAGACCCGCCATTCTTTAGAATGACTTATCCGATTGCATAGATAAGTGATCGTTCGCGCAAGCCATCTCAGGAGGTCTCCATGTACATTCCCAACGCAAACAAAGAGGATCGCATCCCTGTCCTGCACAAATTCATGCAGGATCACCCGTTTGCGTCACTCATCACCATGGGAGCCTCCGGCCTCTTCGCATCACACATTCCCATCGTGCTCGAAGAGACTGGCCCGCTGGGGCAATTGAAATGCCACATCTCGCGAGCCAACACGCAATGGCGAGACTTCACCCCCACCATCCAGGCCATCGCCATCTTCGCCGGCCCTCAGCACTACATCACCCCAAACTGGTACCCGGAAAAACAGGAGACAGCAAAAGTAGTTCCCACCTGGAACTACGCAGTGGTTCACGCCTATGGTCACCTCAAAGTCATCGAAGACCCCGAATGGCTCATGAATCACCTCGCAAGCCTGACCAACCAGCACGAAGCCGCCTCGCCGGTCCCATGGAAGATCGGCGACGCCCCGCCCGACTACATTGCCTCACAGATCAAGGGCATCGTCGGCCTTGAGATGACCATCGAGCGCCTCGAGGGAAAATGGAAAGTCAGCCAGAATCGCCCGGAACGCGACCGCGTCGGCGTAGCGAAAGGACTGGCTGAACTGAACACCACAGAAAGCCTGCAAATGAGAGACCTCGTCGAGAAGCGGGACTGACCCGCAAGCATTCCCTGAAAAATCGCGGTACGCTGATTTAAGCGCAAATACTCCCGTAGCACTCGTTCCTTTGGCATTCTTGGTCTGCCGCATGGACGCTCTTCTTCCCGCACAGACACGCAACGCCCGCACCCGCACCCGAGCGGTCAAAGAGCCCACTGCGCAGGACCTTCTCCGCGGCTCCTACGGCCCCTATCGCGCCAACAACGATCTCCTCTTCTACCACCTCGATCTCCGCGTCGATCCCGAAAAAAAATTCATTACCGGCACCAACACCATCCGCTTCAAAATGCTCGAGGACGGCACGCGCATCCAGCTCGAACTCTTCCCCACCCTGCAGATCGACAAGATCAATATGGGTTCCACCATCCTCAAATATGACCGCGATGGTGGCACCTTCTACGTCGATTTTCCCAGCACTCTCAGCAAAGGCAAAACCTACTCCATCGACGTCCACTATTCCGGAAACCCCACTGAAACCGGACGCTTCGGCTGCTTCAGCTTCAAAAAGGATCCCTCCGGGCACCCTTGGATCACGACAGCCTGCGAAGGCGACGGCGCTTACGTCTGGTGGCCCAACAAAGAGCAGTGGCGCGACGAGCCCCAGGAAGGCATGCTCATCACCATCGCTGTCCCTAACGGCCTCATGGACGTCTCCAATGGAAAGTTCATGGGCAAGAAAGACCTCGGCGACGGCTACACACGCTGGGACTGGCGTGTCCACTACCCCATCAACAACTACGACGTCGCCCTCAACATCGGCAACTACACTCACTTCGACGACAAGTTCCAGGGCCTCGCGCTCGACTACTACGTCCTCCCTGAAGACCTCGAAGGCGCGAAGCGTCAGTTCGCCCAGGTCCCCGGCATGATGAAGGCCTACTACCACTACCTCGGCGAGTATCCCTTCAAAAAAGACGGCTACAAACTCGTCGATGTCCCCTACTCAGGCATGGAACACCAGACCGCTGTCTCTTACGGCAACCACTTCGCCAACGGCTATCTCAACCGCGATTGGACCGGCGTCGGCATCAGCACCCGCTTCGACTTCATCATCATCCATGAGAGCGGACACGAGTGGTTCGGCAACGCCATCACCGCCGCCGACAAATCCGACATGTGGATTCACGAGGGCTGGACCACCTATCTCGAAAGCCTCTACGTCGAGTACACCTACGGCCACGACGATGCGATGAAGTACCTCAACGCCTACAAGAAAAAAGTCAAAAACGATCGCCCCATCATCTCCGCGCGCGGAACCAACGCCGAGCCTCCGCAGGACCAGTACTTCAAAGGCGCTCTCTTCATCAACACCCTCCGCAGCATCGTCAACGACGACGCAAAGTGGTGGCCCATGCTTCGCGGCTACTACCAGAAGTACAAGTACCAGAACATCATGACCGAAGACATCATCAGCTACTTCAATCAGCAGATGGGAATGGATCTCAACTCGGTCTTCCGCCAATACCTTTGGCATACCGCAATTCCTACGCTGGAGCTAAAATTCGACGAAGCAGGCACCCTCCAGTATCGCTGGCAGTGCCGACGAGAAAGCCTTCAACATGCCCATCCGCGTAGGCTCCAGCGAGCACTGGGAGACAATCCATCCCACGACCGGCTGGCAGACCATGAAGACGCCACTGACCAAGGACCAGTTCGAGGTAGCGACCGATCTCTACTACGTCAACGTCAGCAAGTCATAGAGGACGCTGAAGGTCGTCGCTTTGAAGGGACAGAGCAGACTTCAGACGCCGCTGAGTCTTCCTCGTTCGTAAACAAGCTCGTTTTGCTTAAGGGCACGCCTTTAGCCGTGCCGAAAATGCTTGATCCGCGAGGCGGCTTTAGCCGCTGAGGTACGCTTTTTTACGCACAAAAACACTTTGAATCCCCGAGCCACTACTTCTTCTTCGTCGGCTTAGGCTTCAGCGTCTTCGCGTACTCATAGCTCATCCTGAAGTACGGCTGAAGCTCCTTGGTATTGTTCAAGAGAGCGGCAGGCACTTCAACATACTCTTTCATCGGCGAACCGTACGCTTCGAAGACCCTGGTCTTGTATTTCTTACAGAATGCCTCTCGTTTGTCCTCAGGAAGCCGGATCGCCAGCACTTGCGACTGATGAAGCAGCGTAAACATGTTCCCATTCAGCGAGGTGTAGGGATTTGCCGCACCCTTACGCTCAACCTCCGGGCTGGTTGCAACGAGTTTCTCGTAGAGTTCTATAGTAGAAGATGAAGCCGAGGACTTCTTAGCTGCTCCCATAGTTCCTTCCCGGAATCGGATTGCAGATTAGGATAAGACGTCTCAGGACTGACGTCATAGGTCGAACGACGTTTTTTGGGGCAAAAAAAGACTCATCCTCGGCAAGGAGCGGAGAAAACAGATGCATCCCGATCTTGAAAAATTAATTGCCTTACAGGCACACGACATCGAAGCCAAACGGCTCCGCGATGAAATCGCCGTGCTGCCGAAACACGTAGCTGCGCTTGAATCCAAAACGAAGGCAGTCGAAGGCCAGCGCGCCGTCGTCCTCGACCTCATCGCCAAAGAGGAAGCTCTCCGCCGCCGCCAGGAATCCGACATCAAAGACCACCAGGCCAAGATAGCCCGCATCCGCAAGCAGCTTGACCTCGCCACCACCACCGTGCAGGTCACAGCCTTCGAGCACGAAATCTCCTTCGCCCAATCCGAGATCAGCCGCCTCGAAGACGCCGAACTCGAAAGCATGGAGCGAAGCGAAGGCTTCGACGCGCAGAAAAACCTAGCCGACGACGCCGTCACCGACGCCAAAGCAACCCTCGAGCGCGAACGCAGCGCGCCACCGAGACAATCGCCAGGACAAGGCTCTTCTCCTGCCGTCGAAGAAAAGCGAAAGGCCGAGCGGGCAGAGATCAGCGAAGACGCACTCTCCGTCGTACGACCGTATCTCCAAGGCCAAGGGAACCGCAGTCGCCGAAGCCCTCAATCAAAAGTGCATGGCCTGTCAGATGATGCTGCGCCCGCAGCGCTGGAACGACCTGCGCGACCGCGACAACGACTCCGTCATGATGACCTGCGAGAGCTGCGGCCGCCTGGTCTACTACGATCCCGCACGCGACTCTCCGCAACGCAAACCCGTCAAACCGAAAGCATCGCCGCCTCCATCATCCGCTCTCTCTGAATTCCGAACTCCCGCACCAGGAAGCCCGTGAAAAGAATTGTCGTAGATATGGATGAGGTGATGGCCGACGCGCTCGGCGAACATCTCCGCGTTACAACCGGCACTTTGGCGAAGAGATCACCCTCGCTGATCTGCAAGGCAAGTGGCTCTGGGAGGTCGTCTCATCCGACCGCCACGATGTCCTCGAAGCCTACCTTCGCTCCGAAGATTTCTTCGAGGTCCTCGCCGTTATGCCCGAATCGCAGCGCGTTCTCCGCCGTCTCCAGATGAACTACGAGGTCTTCATCGCCACCGCAGCCATGGAAGTACCCACATCATTCCAGGCCAAATACCGCTGGCTTGCCAAACACTTCCCCTTCATCCCCGCATCGCACATCGTCTACTGCGGCGACAAGAGCATTCTCCGGGCCGACTACCTCATCGACGACAACCCACGCCAGCTCCGCCGCTTCAAAGGCGAAGGCATCCTCTTCACCGCCCCCCACAACATCGAAGTCACCGGCTACAAGCGCGTCAACGACTGGCTCGAAGTCGAAGAGATGTTCCTCGGCTAGACATACAAAGCCGCCTCAAACCGCTGCAGAGCCTCATCCGACCACGCATGACTCGCCTTATGCCAACGCTCACCCTGCTCTTCTCGAAAATTCGGAAAGTTCATCCTGCAATATCCACGCCGAGCCTGAAAGTCATACAAGGCCTGCGGCGTCCCATCCAGATAAAGCACTGCTCGCAACCCATCGCGCGACCACTCCACCGAAGCAATCCGCTGCGGCTCAGGCCGTTCATTCTCCGCATCGCTCTTGGCAAGTGCAGCGACGTTGTAGATAAGCATCGCATCCAGAATGCTCTCCTCATGCGTCGTTTGCGACCGGTCGCACGCATAAAAATAGCCCGCAACCCCCTCATCTTCAAAAACCACAGTCCAGGGAACAATAGAAGAATCGACAGAAAGAAAAGCACGGCCGGGAATGAACGAAAGCGACTCCATATCTCTCACGATACACTTGGAGAAGGAATTCAAAAGAGCCTCGCTGTTAGAAAATATCGTCGCTGTTAAAAATGTCGTTGGCGCATTTTGTTAAGGGCATGGCTTGAGCCATGCCGTAAGCATCGGACAGAAAAAGCGGCTTCAGCCGCTGAGGTACGCTTTGCATCGCATCGGAATTCAATCGCAGGCAATCAGTCAAAATGAATTAGCCAGGAATCGGTGCGGAACAAGAATCAATGAAATATAGAGGCCGGCGACGCATCGCATGAAGTTTCCCCGTATCAGGATCGGTCGACCCCAGCGGCTGGCTGCGCTGCTCCTCGTATTCTTTCTCGCCGAGTGCCTCTGGGTCGTCAACCACCAGCAACTCTCCCAGCAGGACTATCGTTATGCTGAATGCGGCCGCGAGATGTGGGAGCGTCCCTCGCCCCTCGCCGGCTATTTCACTACCTGCGGCAACCTCAACGGCGACGGCACCTTCGCTTACCGCCTTGCAGGCTTCCCGCTCACCGTGCAGCGTCTCGTCATGCTCGGCGCTGACAGGCTCCGCAAACCCGAAAATCGTCTCTACGCCGAAGGCACGCTCCATGGCTCCACTTGGGAAGCCCGCCACGAGCTCTTCAGCGTCAAGTACCTCCTCCACCTGCCCTTCATCTTCTTCGCCATATGGCTCGGTGGAGGCCTCTGGTGGGTCGCGCGCCGTCTCTTTGGCAACGAGGGCGGCTTCTTCGCCCTTGGCCTCTACTGTTTCTGCCCCGCAATTGTCCGCTACGCCGTCATTCCCAACAACGAAGTCCTCGCCATGTGGGGTCTTTACGGCGTCATCTACACTGCCATGGGCGTTGCCCACGCGATGCAAAGTCCGCGCCGCAGATGGCGCCCACGCATCGCGCTCCTCACCGTCGCGCTTGGACTCACCGCAGCAGCCCACGTCCTCGCAGCAATCATCGGCTTTGTCTTCGGAACCATCTGGATGCTCTACCTCGCCGAACGCCGCCGCAGCTACGTCATGCAGATCATGATCTTCTCTGCCGTCGGCGCGCTCGCCATCCTCTTCGCCTTCTTCGCCTTCCGGCCCGATGCCTTCAGCTATGTCTTCACCGGCGGCGAAGCGCGCCTCTGGTTCTCTCTTGAAGGCGCTACCCGATTCTTCACCAGCATCGCCGACGGTCCAATCGCAGTCGCAACCCTGGTAGCCATGCTCCTGTACGTGGCGGTCCGTCGCTGTCGCTACTTCGGCAATACCGCACCCTTGGTAATGACGCTCCTGCTCCTCCCGCTGATCACAACGCAGGCTGTCTCCACGCCTTGGCTATGGGCGCTCCCCTTCCTCTTCACCTTTCTCGGCGGAGTCTTCGCCGACGCGCTCGAAACGCGCCAGAGAAAGCTATTCCTCGGTCTCTCCGGAGCGATCCTTCTCACCCAGGCCTTGCTCTGTCTGGCACTTCTGCCGCAGATCAGCCGTTAGTGAGGCAAAACTTGCCCGGACCTTTAGCTTGTAGCGGCCGCAATCCCGACAGTGAGCAGCAGTCCAATCACCCACCAGCCCACCACCACAGCCGCAGCCTTTCCGGTCGACACCTTCGCCACAATCGCCGTCCCGATCACCAGCAACGCCAGTTGCCACAACGCGGTCACATCGAAGTAGCTCAGGGCCGCCCTCAGTGTTGGCGCCGAGTCAGGCATAAAATACGCCAGGTTCGTCCCGACCGGATTTCGCATATCGTAAGTTTCCGCGCTATTCCCGAACAACAGCGTCAGAATCGCAAGTAACCCTAAGAGTAGCCTCGGAAGCGAGGCATACATGCAAACAGCGAACATCTGTCCAAACGTCGTCTTCGCTCCCAGCCCAAAGTTGAAGCTTGCCCAATAGATCAGGGCGAAGATGGAAACAAACACCAGGATGAATACAAACGATCCGTAGCTCGTATATCGCCAAATCGTCGCCGTCAGCCGCATCTGGCTCGCCCTCTGCTCCGGCGTCAGGCTCGCCAACCTCTCTTCCTGCTTCGGACTCTGGTGAATCTGATTCTCCGCGACCCGTTCCCATCCAACCTGCTTTTCGACCACCACAGTGTTACCCAGCGTCACCAGCACCAGCAGCAGGAACGGCAGCCACCAACTCGTACTCCGCAGAATGTCGGTGAACGTCTTCTTCGGGGCGACAAATGTATCCACAACGCGTTCAACCTGGCTCAACCCCGGCTGTGTTTCCGCTGCAACGACGTCATTCATACACTCTCTCCTCGGGCAAGGTTTTTTGGCTGCTGACGGATTGTAGCTCCCCTCCGCCAAACATCCCACCAAAAAATCTGAAATGTTTTCTCCTCTTCCCCGGGCAGGGACTACCAGCTCTCGCCACGTCCACCAACGCCGTCAGCGGACGCAGCATCACCTTCACGGCAACCCTCACTCCAATCTTGTCGACATAACCTGGACTCCATCCAGAAAATTTCCCGCGAAGCCGCTTAACTCCGGAAGGGCCCGACTTTAGTCGGGCCGTAAAAGCCGCGCGCAAGAGCGCGCTTCCGCTCTGCCGAAGGCCGGAGTGAAGCCCTGAGCGAAGTCGAAGGGCGCAACGACTGAATCGCCTTCTTCCATCCAGCCACAACACTCATCAAACGATCAATTTCCGCAACTGCTCCAACACAAATCTCCACTCTGCATCTCCGGATGCGACGCATTAACTCGATCTCCTCGCAAGCCCCGCAAAATCCAACATAAAATAAAACCCGTGAAGACCTGGGTGGAGATCTCCGAAAGCCGTTTACTGTCCAACTACAAAAATCTAGCCAACGCTGCAGGCGCTGACACCGCTCTCCTCCCCGTCATCAAAGCCGACGCCTACGGACACAGCGCTGCCATCTGCGCCCCCATCCTCGCCCGTGCCGGAGCCGAATGGCTGGGCATCGCCGACGCCGCAGAAGGCGAAGCCATCCGAAAAACCCTCACCGCCGCCGGAATCCCGCACCACGCGCAACCGAAGATCCTCGTCATGTGCGGAACCCTCCCCGAAGAAGCCGAGACCATCGTCCGCCACACACTCACCCCCGTCGTCTGGGAGCAGCACCAGATAGAATCCCTCGCCGCCGTTCGCCAGCACGGAGGCCACACCCCTGGCCCATCCACCTCGAAATCGACACCGGAATGGCACGCCAGGGCATCGCCCCCGGCGAACGACCTCCACACCCTCCTCCACTGGCTCAAGCGACAGCCACACCTACGCCTCGAAGGCATCCTCACCCACTTCGCCGAACCCGAAGTAGCCTCTTCCCCTCACACAACAAAACAGCGTCAGCGCTTTGAACAAGCCCTCACTGCAGTCATCGCCGCTGGCCTCCAGCCCACATCGATCCACGCTGGCAACTCCTCCACCCTCGACAACTGCGGCCATCAAACCTCAAACGAAAATCTCCACTGGCTCCAATCCCTTGCAAAAACCATCAACGCCCGCCCGATGGTCCGCCCCGGAATCGCCCTCTACGGCTACTGCCTGCCCATCGACCGCACCCACACACCAACCAACGCCACCAATCCCGAATCCGAATCCAAAGTCCAGCCCACCCTCCAGCCCGTCCTCACCTGGAAGACCCGCATCCTCTCTCTCCGCGACATCCAGCCCGGCGACACCATCGGCTACAACGCCACCTACACCGCGCACCAACCCATGCGCATCGCTCTCCTCCCGGTCGGTTACGCCGACGGCCTCCGCCGCGAACTCGCCAGCACCAACACCAGACCCGGCGGCTGGGTTATCCTCCACAACCAGAAAGCCCCAATCGTCGGCCGCATCTCCATGAACCTCACGACCGTCGACGTCACTCATATCCCCCACGCCCAACCCGGAGACGAAGTCACCCTCCTCGGCGACAACATCACCGCCGACGACCACGCCACCCTTGCCCACACCATCTCCTACGAGATACTCTGCGCCATCCGCTCCCCCGCGCACCTTATCCCCTAGCCACGTTGTGCCGGTTAGCTGGGACAGCCCAAATAATTTTCGAAAACAAGGAAAATTTTCAGCAACGACAAACATGCACTTAAGAACCGCGTAACAACCGCAAAAATGCACTTAAAAACCGTCGAAAAACCACGTTTTTACCCTATGGAAAACGCTGAATCCCCTGTAAAAACGCCTCTCCCATCGCGCAGAAAAAAAATTAGAGAATGTAACGCGACAGATCCTGGTCCTTCACGATCGAAGCCACCTGCTGCCGCACATACTCCGGATCGACCACAATCACCTTCTCCGTCCCCGTGGCCGTCTGCCGCTCAATCACCGGCAGCGGAGGGGAAGGCTTTTGCGGTTCAGACGTAAGCGGTGCAGATACATGAACTTCCCCGACAACGCCTTCTTCCGTGATCTCCGCCCGCGGGCTCTTGAACAGATCAGGCGCCTGGAAACTGATCTCATCCAGCACCCGCTCCAGAATCGTATGCAACCGTCGAGCCCCAATGTTTTCAGTAGTTTCGTTCACCCGGAACGCAAACTGCGCCATCTCCGCAATCGCTTCCTTCGTAAACTCCAGCTTCAAACCCTCCGTCTCCAGAAGCGCCGTGGACTGCTTCACCAGCGAAGACTTCGGCTCCGTCAGAATGCGAATGAAGTCATCGACAGTCAACGAGTTAAGCTCCACCCGAATTGGAAACCGCCCCTGCAGCTCAGGAATCAGGTCGCTGGGTTTCGACACATGAAACGCACCCGCAGCGATAAACAGAATATGGTCGGTCGAAACCATCCCATATTTAGTGTTAACTGTAGTCCCTTCAACAATTGGCAGAATATCCCGCTGCACTCCCTCACGCGAAACATCCGGCCCGTGCCCACCCTCACGCCCCGCGATCTTATCGATCTCATCCAGAAAGACAATCCCTGAATCTTCAACACGTTCCACCGCCAGACGAGTCACCTGATCCATATCAATCAGCCGGCCCTCCTCCTCCTGAACCAGGTAATCGAACGCCTCCGCGACTTTCATCTTCCGCTTCTTCGTCCGCTGTCCAAAGAGGCCCGGCAACATGTCCTTTAGATTGATATCCATCTCCTCCGAACTCTGGTTGGAGATGACTTCAAAACTTGGTTGATTGCGGTCGCGCACATCCAGTTCCACAATGCGCTCATCCAGCTTCCCCTCACGAAACTGCTGCCTCAGCTTCTCTCTTGTTCTCTGTTCTCTCTCCCCGGGCTTATCCTCCGCGTCGGTTGTCGCAGGAAGCTGAATCACGTTATCGACCGTTTCCTTTGTTGGAGTTACAGAAGGTGTAGGCGGCAACAACAGATCGATCAGGCGGTCTTCTGCTGCCAGTTCGGCCTTATCCTCCACCTCTTCCATCTTTTCTTCGCGAACCATATCGATGGCGATCTCCACCAGATCCCGCACAATCGACTCCACATCCCGCCCCACATACCCAACCTCCGTAAACTTCGAGGCTTCCACCTTCAGGAACGGCGAGTTCGTTAGCTTCGCTAACCGCCTTGCTATCTCTGTCTTACCCACGCCGGTCGGCCCAATCATAATGATGTTCTTGGGCATGATCTCGTCAGCAAGTTCTGGTGAAAGCTTCTGCCTTCTCATGCGATTACGCAGCGCAATCGCCACGGCACGCTTGGCCGCATGCTGTCCAACGACATACTTATCCAGTTCCGCGACAATCTCGCGCGGTGTCATCTCATCGAGTGCGAGCGCCTGATCTTCAGCCGCTCCGGGTAGAAAAATTGCCATGGTACGGAACTCCTTGTCGCTATATCTTGCGACGAAACTTGAATGGTCTTACGGCGAATCGATTCTATTGGTTCGCAGAGGCCTCGGACTTCAGCTCTTCGATTGTCATCTGGCTGTTGGTGTAGATGCAGATATCTGCTGCGATCTTCAGGCTCTTGATCGCGATCTCGCGCGCGTTAAGATTTGTGTTCTCCATCAATGCACGAGCACTGGCCAGGGCATAGCTGCCGCCACTGCCAATGGTTGCGATGCCCTCATCCGGATCGATCACATCCCCGTTGCCGGACAGGAGAAACGTCTGTTTCGTATCGCACACAATCAGAAGCGCTTCCAGCTGGCGCAGCATCTTGTCCGTGCGCCAGTCCTTGGCAAGTTCCACCGCGGCGCGTCCTAGATTGCCCGCGTATTGCTCAAGCTTCACCTCGAACCGGGCAAACAGCGAGAATGCATCTGCGGTTGACCCGGCAAATCCGGCTAGAACCTTGTCCTGGTAGAGACGACGGATCTTCTTGGCCGAACCCTTCATTACCGTTGCACCGACCGACACCTGGCCGTCCGCTGCCATAACGACGGAGTCCCCTCGTCGCACGCAGATTACGGTGGTTGAGCGAATGCGCCGGCCATCCGCTAAATCAATTGGATGAGCAAGGCTTGTGGTGGCAACGGAGGCAGACGGGGTGCGGAGGGGCGACTTTGCAGGGCGAGAAAAAGAAGACTTCATGGGCAACTTCCAGTATATCGCCAATCGTCTAGCGATTCGCAGTTCAACAGGTGACTCGAAAGTCCAATAGGCGACTCGGATCTGCTGCCTTATCGTTACTCCATCAGTACCTGTTTACGCCGAATCATCCGGTTTCGACTATGCTTTTTGACATAAGACCGTGTTTTTGCTGACTCCAATTCATCTGCCGCTTCCTCTCCGCTCGCCCCGAGTCGTTACCGCGATTGTTGTCGGCGTCTCTACGGTGGTTGGCGTTGCCGTTTATCTTCTTAAGCGGCGGAAACCCACTGCGGAAGAGGTCGAGCGTGAACGTCGCGAACTGCTCGCCCGTGCAGGCAGAATCACCGACGGGACCATCATGGACACGATGGTGACGGAGGCTCGTAACAGCAGCCTGAACCCTGTCGAAGCGGCTTCTGCTGAGGGCTCGCCGCCGACGCCTCAGATTATCGTGTACAACTACCGGATTGCCGGCGTCACTTACGAGTGCGCCCAGGATGTGACGACGCTGGCGGAGTATGTTCACGGCATACGGACGGACCTTCCGGTGCAGGTTCGTTACATGCCGCAGAATCCCGCGAACAGCATCGTCGTTGCGGAGTCCTGGAGCGGGTTGCGCCTGAGTTCCACTCATCCCTATCGTGCGGATTGAATGCGGTTGCTGCGCGGACTACACTTAATCCATGCACATGGTCGCCACTTCGAACCGCAGAATGCAACGTGTCCTGCAGTTTTCAATGGGACTTACGCTTGCGTATGTTCTCGCGACCTTTTACTTCGGGTTGCGCGCACACTCGCTGGCCCTGATCTCAGAGGCTGGGCATAACGTCAGCGATCTGCTGGCGATTGTGTTGTCGTTTGTCGCAGTGTACTTTCAGGCGCGACCGGCGACCGACGAGAAGACCTTTGGGTATCAGCGAGCTGGCGTGCTGGCGGCGTTCGTCAATGCAGTCACTCTCGTTGTGCTGTCGGCATGGATCGCGATTGAGGCAATTCACCGGCTCAGCGCTCCGGCAGCGGTTCAGCCCAGAGTGATGATGTATGTCGCAGCAGCTGGAGTGTTGATGAACGGCACAGTCGCGACGCTGCTTTGGCGCTTCGCGGGGGATGTAAACATCCGCAGTGTCTTTCTGCACATGCTTGGCGATACGCTGTCGACTGCAGCCGTCATCGCTGGCGGCGCGGCGATTCTCTTCACCGGCATGACGTGGATCGATCCGTTGCTGTCGATCATGATTGCGGGAATGATTCTGTGGAGTTCGGTGGGGATCATCCGCGAGACGCTGAACATTCTGCTCGAAGGGACTCCACGAAATCTGCGGCTGGGCGAGATCCGGAACGCAATGGCTGCGGTTGAGGGCGTTCTGGACGTTCACGATCTGCATGTGTGGAGTCTTGGCTCGCAGTCGCATGCGCTGGCGAGTCATGTAACCATCGCCGAGATGCCGATGTCAGAGTGCGGTGACATTTTGACGGGCATTAACTGCACTCTTCGCGATCGCTTTCACATTACCCATACTACGATTCAATTTGAAACGACAGGATGTGAGACAACCCATGGCTGCAGCGCGCCTCCGGAGATGGAAGCTGTGGGAGTCCATGCGCATCATGGGCATGACCATCACGGCCATGCCCACTAGGGTGTCAGATTAGAGAAGGGTTGCGTCGAGGGAGACTTCGGCTTTGAGGACACGTGAAACCGGGCAGCCGGTTTCTGCGTTGTGCGCCAGCTCGTCGAATTTGGCCTTGTCGATGTTGGGGATCTTGGCCTTCATGATGAGGTGGCTTTTGGTGATGGTCGGGGTGCTGCTCGTGTCGAAGGTAAGGACAGCGGTGGTCTCAATGCTGTCTGCGGTGAAGCCCGCGGTGGTGAGCTGAGCGCTGAAAGCCATCGTGAAGCAGCCGGCGTGTGCGGCGGCGATGAGCTCTTCAGGGTTGGTTCCCACACCGTCGGCGAAACGGGTTTTGAAGCTGTACTGCGTATCTTTGAGTGTGCCGCTCTGGGTTGAGATAGTTCCATTGCCCTCTTTGAGGCTGCCGTGCCAGACTGCGGATGCATTGCGATCCATCGTGTTTCTCCTCTTTTGTCTTCGACTTTACTGATTAACGTAACTCTTTCGATGCTACGCCGTTGCGAATGGGCGTTGAAAATTTAGTGCCCTCAGCTAGTATCTCCTGATGCAGAGTCAATTGGCATCCGAGGTCGAAACGGAACAGGGTTCCGTTGCCTGTGCGTTGCCGTCAGAGCATCATTCGCGCTTCTGTCCCACGTGCAGCTCGCGGCTTGAGGACAGCCGCTGCAAGCTGGTATGCCGGACCTGCGGCTTCTTTCTCAGTTGCGCGGATTTCTACTAAGCAGTTCTCTTCGGACTGGAGAGGATTCAGGCGCGAACTGATGGATTTCTCGCGGGCTGCTGGCGCCAGATAGTGGCTTGTTTGAGTGCCTGAGCAAGCGAGTTGACGATGAGGGTTGGTTTGCCGCTGCCGAATCGCTCGGTGGTGATTTCGGTGATCTGCTCGGGGTCTTCGGTTGGGTTCCAGAGACCGATGACGATGCGATTATGGGGCAGGTGATGCCGGGCGCGCTGGCAGATGGCGCGGGCCTGCGAGAAGGCAAAGGGTGGAAGTGCACTGATAAAGACGACGGTGTTGGGTTCGTCGCTGAGTGTGTCGAGGATCTCGTTGGAGACAGACGCTGCGGGAAGAAGGAGAGTCTGGTGAAAGCCGCGTTCCATGAGCTGGCCGAGCATGAGTGCGGTTAGCTCGTCGGCCTGATCGTTGGCAGAGATGCAGACGACGGCAAAGTCATTTTTCGTCTCAGAGATTGGAAAGAGAGACGGTTCGGCTGTGAGCAGCGACTCGCGATCGTGATAGTCGGTAAGTTCGGCTACGAGCTCGCTGATGCTGAGGAAGAAGAAGTTGCAACGGGCGTCGTCGAGGAGGCCCTGGTGGCGGTCCTGCTCGACGAGTGCGAGAGCGGGGATCAGGACGCGGTCGTAGAGCTCGACGAGGGAGTTGTTCTGAAGGAAGCGGTTGGCGATGGCGTGGGCCTCGTGCTGATCCATCGCGAGAAGTCGCTCGTAGAAGTGAGCTTCGGCGGAGAGTTCGGCATCGGTGCCGAGGAGAGTGTGGAGGAACGAGAGCTGCGGTACGTATCGGCCCATAACGACGAAACAGACGGTGAGAGGCGTGGAGAGAATGAGGCCGGGCCATCCCCAGAGCAACGCCCAGAAGATTGCCATCGCGAGGAGGGCGAGCGAGGAGATCCCGGTGCGCGTGCTGTAGAGCCACGGTTCGACGAAGTTGGTGGCAGTGAGTTCGAGGGTGAGGAAGAGACCGAGGACGAGCAAAGGCGGCCACCACGAGGAGAAGATAGCGACCGAGACCAGAAGCGGCACGATGAGGCCGGTGGCTGTGCCGACGTAGGGGATGATTCGGAGCATTCCGGCGAGCACTCCCCAGAGTGTGGCGTTGGGGACTTTAATAAGGAAGAGGCCGAAGCCGAAGAGGGTTCCGTATGCAGCGTTGACGGCGGCCTGAAAGAGAAGGTACTGGCTGATTCGCGTGGCGGCGTCCTGGAGTGCCTTGGTCATCAGGCTGATGCGGCCCATGCCGGCGAGAACGAGGATGCGATGGCGGAGATCCTCGCGCTTCATCAGGAGGTAGATGGTGAAGACGATAACGACACCGCAGACACCGATGGGGCGGAGGAAGCGCATCAGGAGTTCCGCGGCGTTTTGGATCTGGGTGCGCTGGGGATCGACGATGCGGACGGGCGTTGCCTGATCGAGAGTCGGCTCGGAGGTGGGAACTTTGTTGGTCGTGGTGGCGAGGTCTCCGGTGATGTCCTCGACCGCGGTGACGGCGTTTTCGAGAGATCGTTCCGCAGGGAGATGAACGGAAGCGATTTTTTTCTGGATGTTGAGCCGGTAGTAGGGAAGATTGCGAGCGACGTCGAGGAGTTGACGGGCGACGACGTATCCAACTGCGCAGAGCATGCTGGTAAGGAGAATGCCGGTGATGGCTACGGCGACGACTCGGGGAACGCGGCGGGATTCGAGGCGAGTGACCGCCGGTGCAAGAAGAAAGGACAGGGTGAGCGCGAAGGCGAAGGGGATGAGAAGACCCTGCGCGAAGTAGAGCACTAACACGATGGCCGCCAGCGCGACAAAGGGCCCAACACGGGAGAATTCTGTGGTTCGCGTATGGGGCATACTACCTCGCAGGGCCGAATGAGGAAGGACAGATGTCCCGGGCAAGAATATATCAGGTAGTGTGATGCAGACACGCGGGAGGGTGGACGCGATGAGAGATAAGACATCGGAGAGCGTAGCCTATAGAGGCCTGTGTTCCCGTAGAGGAGGAGATGGATGGCTTTGACACGGCTGCCGGATGCGAAGAAACTTTTTGCTCTTGGGCAGGATCGGCGTAAGCAGATACATCGCACGGCGCATAAGGCGTGGAATGCGAAGGACCGACGGGAGAGTCCGCTGAAACTGCTGGAAGCATCGGCGCGAGGACGTGTTCCGGCGCTGGTGTTGCTGAAAAATCAGCTGATGGCGGCGTCCCCATTTGGGTATTTTCGCGGGGCTGTGCCGGTAATGGCATATGACCTGTCGCTGATTGCGAATACGGGAATATCGACCCAGCTTTGCGGTGATGCTCATGTGAGAAACATGGGGGCGTTCGCCGCTCTGGATGGGCGGCTGGTGTTTGATATCAACGATTTTGATGAGACGATCGTGGGGCCGTTCGAGTGGGATGTGAAGCGAATGGCAACCAGTCTTGTGCTTGCTGGTCGCGGGGCCGGAGCGAGGAACCTGGATTGTCGCAATGCTGCTGCAGTGTTTCTGGAGCGGTACCGGCTGATGATGGCGACGTTTGCGCGGATGCCGGTGCTGGAGGTGGCGCGGTACCAGGTGCATCGTCTGCAGAACGTGATCTCGGTGGAGGGGATTCTGCGGATGGCGGAGCGGGCCACGCCGATGCATACGCTGTTGACGCTGACTGAGATGGCTTCCGCGGCGAAGCCTGGGAAGACCGCTCCGAAGAAGGGAGTGAGCAAGGCTGTGATGGCCGAGGAGGCGAAGAGGTCGCAGGAGCGGGTGTTCCGGAGTCTGCCCCCGATGTTGACGCGAGTCAAGGGGGCGCTGGCCGAGGAGGTGGTCGAGTCGATGACGAAGTATGCGGAGAGCCTGCTTCCGGAGCGGAGGCATTTTCTGGCACAGTACAGGCCGGTCGATGTTGCGTTCAAGGTAGTGGGGACAGGGTCGGTGGGGCTGCGCGATTACGTTGTGCTAATGGATGGAAATGGGCCGAGGGATCCGCTGTTTCTGCAGATCAAGGAGGAGACAGATTCGGCGTACGCGCCGTATCTCGGAGGGAAGGCTCGCAGGGTCGGTGTACATCATGGCCGGAGAGTGGTGGAGGGCGAGCGTGCGATGCAGCTGCAATCGGATCCGTTCCTGGGATGGACGACCCTGCATGGGCGGGATTATCTGGTGCGCCAATTGAACGATCACAAGGCTTCGATTCAGTTGGAAAATCTGAAGGCGGCAGGACTGCTGGAGTATGCGGCGGTGTGCGGCGAGATTCTGGCACGTGGTCATGCGCGGTCGGGGAGTTCTTCGATGATTGCAGGATACCTGGGGAGGTCGTCGCGGTTCGACAGGGCCGTGGGCGCATTTGCGGAGGAATACGCGGACCAGACCGAGGCGGACTGGAAGCAGTTGGTGCAGTCCCTGAAGAAGACCGGGAAGAAATTGGCGGCGAAGAAGGGGTAGGCTTTGCGAGACCATATTTTGCTGGATGCGAAGAAGTATGCATGGTCCGGCGTCTCCAAGCGGCGGACCCGCGACTTCCATGGGCAGACGCCTGTGCTGTGGGCGGCGGATGCTTTGATTGCGGATGAGAAGAAGTAAGGGTTGAAGGCCAGGGTGTGGCCCCGCGGATTCGTTCCGGGTGGCCATACCCCCGACAATCTGTTTATTCATGGTTCGCGACAGCACACGGTCTGGATAGAAGAAGCGTCGGTTATTGCAGAGCCTTGTTGAGCAGGTTGGCCAGACGAGCACCAGCCAGGGCTACGCGAAGTTTGGCATCTGCGGAGGCTGTGTTGAAGTAGGCGTCCGTGATGACGAAGGCAGTGGGGCTACCAAGCGTGGGGCCGATGGGGGAGAGGTAGACGTCCTTCTGGGACATGGCGAAGGACTCCTTAGCCCAGATCGTTGGGTTGTCGATTGCAGCTTGAGCAGCATCGGCAGCGGCAAGGGTTGCGGCATAGTCTACGGCATTTTTGGTATCCATCTGCCCGCCTTCGCCTGGGAGGTCATCCCAGAAGGCGTGGAGTTCGGCGGGCGGTTTTGCGTTGGGGTTGCTGGGGTTGGCAAAGTTAGCACGGAGGCTCTGGGGAATGGAGATGGCGACGCAGTTGCCTCCTAGGTCGCCGATACCCTTGACGAACCGAACCGTGGCGTGGAGCGGCTGGTGGATGTCGCCGACGAGATGTTCGAGCCAGATCATGTCGTAGGCTTTGAGCGGGGAACTCTCGTTGGAGGCGAGCGCAGTGGCAAGGAGGGTGATCTCGGTGGAGACGTTGGGGATAGGGGTGTGGGGCAGAGAGTTGACCGGGGTTGGTGGGACCGCTGGCTGGCCAGTTTTTCTTATCCAGCAACTCTTGGGAACGGACGGCGGTGTCGACGTTGCTGTGGCAGCAGTGCCGAAGGCGGTATCGATGAAGTGCCAGTAGCCGTGGCTGTCGGGATCGGTGAATCCGATGTTGGAGGCAGCCTCGGCCATATCGGCGGGTGGGGTGTCACTGTCATGCAGGAACCTATGCTTGATGCTGTCGGCCCACGTAGCCGCGCGCATGAAGATGTACATATGCTGCTCGTCTTTCGTGAGACCGGCAGGCAGGTTCTGCGACCACTCTTTGAATCCGGGGATGGTTTCGGTGTTTGTGGGGTTACTGCGCGAGGGGACTTGCTGCAGAAGAGCGAAGACCTTGTCCTTGACGGGCTGGGTGAGTAGCCGCCAGGCGATGCAGGCTACGGCTTCGTGACCCTGGTAGCCCCAGCTCCAAGCGGAGCGGGGAAGGGCAAGAAGCACAATGAGGACGGACGCAACGAAAACACTGCAAGAGGATTTGCGCATGAGAGTGGCACCTTTATCCTTCGAACTAGATTTGGGCCGGGATTCGCACCGTGCGAATTGATTTGGGTGGATTAACTTTTACTTGTGTTGCAATGGCCGCAATGTTCGTTTTCGAGAACGGGCTGCGTAACGTTGACGCACCACAGCGTTGCAGGCTTGGTCCCGGCTACGGATGGCATGAATTCTGAGCGTTGTCTGTTCAAATAGCAAGGGCAAAAATGCAATCAACGAGGGGAGTCAGCAGAATCGCATCATGTTTGGTTGAAGTTTGACTAAAGAACGACGCGACACTTACAGTCCCCGCCGCGCATCACAATCCTTCTTGTCTGATTGTCATTCTGCGGACTGGCAATGCCACCATGAGTGCCAGGAGCGCGACGAGGGTGGTGTGATAGTTTTTCCAGAAGGAATCGTGCTTGGGATCCTCAGCCGGGGCCGGCCCTTGTGGAGTTAGCGAATCTGTATCGTCCTCGTTCAATCGGTCTGGTCCGGTGAAGGAGCCGTCCTCATTTTGCGAGGCCAGCAGAAGAAGCCACGCGTCGCGATAGATATCAAGATCTTCAAGCCCTGCGGCCTTCAGGCAGACCAGAAACTCCGCCGTCAGGTCCCAGTCCCGACGCCGAACGTAGTACTGGGTCAGGCGAGGCAATGCAGAGTTAAGATAGGCACGATCAGCATCCGACAAACAATCTGGTTGAAGCCGCGCGAAGTCCGTGAGGAAGAAAAGGACGTGTGTAATCGCATATGCGTCCATAACCGTTACGAGATACGGATCCGGATGCGTGGCCAATAGAGACGTTGCGTAGACTGCACGAAAAGAAGGCTCCGTCCAGCAGAAACCGGCTGTCTTGAGATAGTGCAGGAGATTCATCTTGACGAAGGGCAGTTGTTCGTAACCGAGCGCGTACCGATTGTCGATCAACTGCTGGAGCCGGCTCCGGTAGTTGAAATGTTCGAATCCGCATCTTCGCAACGAAGCATAGATCGAGAATGCATAGCCACCCGATGCGCGCTCCAGAAGGTTTTCCCGGAAGGCTTCGACGGCGAAGATTTCATCCCAGATGAAGCGTGCAAATTCGTTGTACGAAGGAAGCCGATCCGGGGCAGCGCTATCGCTGGCAACTTCGCAGGTGAGCGCGAGCTCAGCGAGGGGCTTGATCGTTTTATTCAGAGTTTGTGCATCGGTCGCCCGGAGTGGATTGAAATGGTTCATTCGATCCGTCAACCACCGCAAGGCTCTTAGCTCCGCGTCCCGGGAAGCGGAAATGATTTCTTGACTCTCGTCAGTAGTCATCTTGCCCGCACTAATAATTTATTTGTAAGGATAGAAGAGTCGTCGAACGGCGACTGACTGCTATGGAGACACTCAAGCAGGGTCCATATACCCGACACCGTGAGGGGAAGACGTATCTCTCTCTCCACATCGGCTGATTCAGGATGGAGATTGGAGTAAAACCTGCATGACAGATCTCTATTACTAAAGCTGCCGTCCTCCCTGGCCTGGCGAAGAATGTAGCTAACCGCTTTTTCGTACTCTGGTACGGCTTCCATGCGCAAGTACTTCAGTGTCCTGGCGAGTGGACAAACATTGTCGAGCCTCCGCTCCTTGACGTAGTAGAAGGTCCAAAATGGGAGGGCCTTCTGTACAAATTCAACTTCAGCCTGGCTGAGGTGCGGGATGATACGCCCATGAGCGGACAGGATCGCTAGAACTGCGAGCGTATCCTGAATCGTCGCATCGTCTGCCATGTATTGCGAGAAAGGCAGCACGGGCAGGCAGCCAGAGAGCGATGAGACGTCGGGCAGATCCGATGACCCGTCGAGAAGCGCAGACAAAAACCTGCAGGTTACTGCCTGGTGCGGTGAGCTATTCAAGGCTGTTCGTTCCTCGAGGCTATGCCATCTCTCTTGAACAGCATTCCGGTAGGCTGCGGTCTCAGGGCTATCTGGTGCGGCAAATACCGCAGACATAAGCCAAGCTGAGGGGTCATCCATAATTTCGTTGCGGGAGTCGTCTTGATGCGAAGTCCAGTTTTCCAGGAGCGCGGCGATCACACTCTGAGCGGAGTCCGAGAACGCCACCGTTGAAGGGGAGCTTCCTAAGACGCGAGTTGCGCAGAAGAGGCCAAACAAGCCGAGACACAACTCTGGCTGCGTAAGGTCAAGCGAGCGTCTTCGAAAGAAAGATGCAAGCCAGTGCCCGGCTGCTTCGACAGTCGACCTGGACTCAAGTTTAATTCCCTGGAGCATCGCTGACGCCTTGAAAACGGTCGACCACTGTCGGCTCGGCCGCATGGAGTAGACACGTCGACCGGACTAAGAGTGCAAGGGGCTTATCTAAGAAACAGGCACCCAACCTGATGCAGTCATGGTTGGGTGCCCGTCATGTTTACATATATTTAATCGACTTTGATTACACAGCCCGAGCTCCAACAGACGACGTAGTGACTTGCCTGTCTCAGTTCGGGGGCTTCCAGACTTTTACTCAGATTTGCGATCGCGTCGTGCATTTGTTGATTTGACTTCCCGGGGCCGGCTTTGGCGGTTTCTGCAAGGGCAACACGAGCATCTTGCAGCGATAACCCAACGTATCTCACATCTGCCATGATTCCTCCTTCGGTTAATAGGCGTTGAACGCCTATTAACTATCGACCTGCGTGGCCCGGACGAACTCAATCACACTACTCCGAGATGTAGAAATCGGTCAATTCCTGCGGAACAGATGCTATGGCGCTTTCCGTGACCGAAGCAGCCTGTTTGTGCTGCAATGACGAAAGAAGAGTGTGGATGCAGTTGCAGCGGGGGAAATAAATTTGCGGCGGTGCAAATGAAAGTCCCCTTCTGTTGGCGGGACCGGTGTACTTGCACGCTGCGCGTTAATTGATGTGGGGAGATTGAGCGATGCAGAGCAGGAGTGGAAATTGTTGATCGCCCGGGAGTCGCGATCAGCAATTTCCTTGATTCAACTCGCCATGTTAAAGGGAGATGATTTCGAACGAACCGGCGATGGCGTGATGGAGAGCGGCCGTGTGCGCTTTGCGTTGGCGACGCAGCTTGGGCAGGTGCGGCGGTGACGGGCGACGCTGCGCTGGATGCGGATAAGGTCTTCCTCCACGGCGCGGAGGTCACTGTCGGATGAGTTGCGAAGGATGATGGTGTTGCGTGCGGCCTGCTTGTCGCGCATGGCTGCGGCTAGATCTTTGAACTTCGGGCATGTGGTCTGCAGCATCGTGAACTCTCCTCCTAAAAATGGCTAAAGCATTACAGTGGGGCAGTAGTCTGAATTTTTCTTACCCGAGGGTAAGATGTCAAGGAAAACCGGCGGGGTTGTCCAAGTTAAATAACCGCAGGGTCGTTTAAGCGTTTAATCAATTGTGAATTTTTATCGAGAGGTCGACTTCCAGGTCTTGTGGACTGTGTAGACCGGGGTTGCGGTAGTGGTGTGCCGGGTGGCGATGAGAAGTTTGCGCCGGCGGAGCCAGTTGACGGCGGACTGGGCAGCGCTTTTCGAGATGCCGATGTTTTCAGCGAGGTCCTGATAACTGATCTGGATGGATTTCTTCGTGCGGGAGTGCTCGGCGGCGAGCCACAGGTAGACGAGGAAGGCGGTGGGACGGCGGTCGTGGCCGACGAGGTCGCGGAGCAGAGTATCGATGATGTAGTCGTCTATTTTCATCTGGGCTTAAATAAGGCGATTGCGCGTTCAAGGGAGCTATACCGATGGAAAGTATAGCAACGAATAGCTGATTGCGTCGCGTGGGGTAGCGACCTATGCTTTCGGATATTGAAAGGAGCTGACTATGGTGCGAGGAATAAAGTTTGTCGGGATTCCGGTGACAGATCAGGATGTGGCTCTGAAATTTTATACAGAAGTGATGGGTTTCAGGGTAACGACGAACCAACCGTTCGACGACAAACAACGCTGGATCGAGGTAGGGATTCCAGGGGCGGATACGGGGCTGGCGTTGTTCACGCCGGATGAGCACAGAAACCGCATTGGGCAGTTTCAGTCGATCTCGTTCTGGTGCGATGACGTGTTTGCGACGGCGAAGGCATTGAAGGAGAAAGGGACGGTGCTGGTGCAGGAGCCCAAGACCGAGAGTTGGGGCACCTCTGCGATCTTTCAGGATCCGGATGGGAATAAGTTTGTGCTTTCAAGCCGGGGGAAGCAAAAGTGAGGGATGCTCCCCCACTAGGAACCGGGAGCTGGGGGCGATGGAATGGGTCGCGACAGAAGGGAGGAGTTGCCCATCATGCTGCCTTTGAGGCCCGCGAGAATCTGGGTCTGGAAGTCGTTGGCAGCGCCAGGATTGTTGGGGAGGAAGATTGTGCTGGAGCCGCCTTTGGTGCCGATGTCGCGTAGCGTATCGAAGTATTGGGTGAGGAGGACAAGAGCCATGACGTCTTCTGCCGTAGATCCAGGCACCGATTCGCGGAAGTTTTCGATGGAGGCCCGGAGGCCGTCAATGATGGCCTGGCGCTCGGCGGCAATGCCTTTGCCTTGAAGGGCTTTTGATTCAGCCTCGGCCTCGGCTTGTTTGACTTTGAGAATCTTGTCGGCTTCGCCGCGGGCTTGGGCGGCGACCTGGGCTCGTTGGGCCGCGTTGATGTCGTTCATGGCGTCTTTGACTTTGGCGTCGGGGACGATGTCGGTGACGAGGGCGTTAAGGATGTTGTAGCCGAAGCCGGACATGGTCGAGTCGAGTTCGGTTTTGACGGCGACAGAGATGCCGGACTGCTGCTCGAAGGTCTCGTCGAGGGAGAGTTTCGGGACGTGGCCGAGGATGGAGTTGAAGACGAACGACTCGATCTGTTTTTGCGGCGAACTGAGTTTGTAGAAGGCGTCGAAAATCTTGTCGTCCAGGATCTGGTACTGGACAGAAACGGGGATCTGAACGAAGACGTTGTCGTGGGTCTTCGTCTCGACGGCAAACTCGGCCTGCTTGACCTGAAGGTCGACGAAGTAGACCCGCTCGGCGTAGGGGATGAGGACGTGAAGACCGGGGCGGACGATGCGATTGAACTTGCCGAACCTCTCGACGACTGCGGCGGTGTAAGTACGTACCGTGTAAAGGGTTTTGAGGATAGTGACGAGAACGATGATGGCGAAGATAAAGGCGATGGCAGAAAGGAAGACGTTCAGGGGTTCCATGGATGAGTTTTTGACCTTGGAAGCGAGAATACATGGATTGATAGCAAGGATTTATACGTTTTTTTGAGAACTGGCCGTGCGGAACTGGAATTTTGGGGGCGAGGAATGGAAAAGTGTATGCCCAATTTTTGTGCAAAAAGTTGCTAGGTCACAAAGCTTCCTGAGGCAGTAGAAGGAGTTAGCATGGCAACCCGATTGCAACTACAGGGCCCAGTATGAACTAGGAGTGGGCCATGGAATTTAATTTTAGGAGAAGACTATAGGAGTAAAACTCAATGAAAGCGTACAAATTTGCTGCAATGATTGCTCTGGGAACCCTTGGGACGGCAGTTTCGTTGGCCCAGTGCCCAGCGTTTGGCGTTGCCTCCGATTGCACAACGCTGATTACGGTGGGTTCAGGTGGATCACTGACTGTGACAGCAGGTCCTGGCGGTTTAACTTATGACGGAGCTGACGATCAACTTGTTGGCTTCACCAACAACTCGTCGAGCTCGATCAGCAGTATTTTTCTGAACGGCAATGGTGCACCTATCTTTGGCTTTGACGGGGACGGTGTTGATGCATTTGGCGCCCCCGGAAGCGACCCCACGGGGTATGGCGGGCCTGACTCAACTTTCTCTGGTATCTCTCTGGACACCACGACGGGGGTGGTGAACTTCACGACCCCGATCGCTCCTGGTGGATTCACTTATTTCTCTCTGGAAGAAGCATTTTCGGCAGCTACGATTACCGGAAATGCTGGCGGATCGCCAACCCCGGAACCGAGCACCCTGGTTCTGTTGGGCACTGGCGCGCTTGGATTGGCAACTTCGATTCGGCGCAAGCTGAAAGTGTAACCGTCCTCCATTGAAGCGACAGGAAAGAGAGTGAGAGCGCGATGTTGGCGCTCCGCTCTCTTTCTTTTTTCGCGTCGGGTGGACGCGGCCTAAGGACCTTAACTCCGATTTACAGCGACGACACTGATTGATATGGATAGTACTCAATGCTTCGTCTCCGTCGCGTGAGAGAGGTCTTGTCTTTGGAGGCGGTCGTTTTAGGATAAGGGGATGGCGGCTTATTTTTCTGGTGAGGCCTTAAAGTTTCTGCGAGGGTTGAAGCGGAATAATGACCGCGTCTGGTTTGAGGCGCGCAGAGATCTGTTCGAGCGCGAGTTGAAGACGCCGATGCTGGCGTTGATCGGCGAGGTGAATGAGGCGATGGCGGAGTTTGCGCCTGGCCATGTGAGGCCTGCGCCGAAGATCATAATGCGGATCTATCGTGATATCCGGTTCAGCAAGGACAAGCGGCCTTATAAGACGCATGTTTCGGCATGGTGGGTGAGGGATGGACTGCAGAAGACCTCGGGGGCGGGGTTTTATCTGAGTGTGAATCCGGAGGAGGTTGTGATTGCGGCGGGGGTATACATGCCGGAGCGGGAGCAGCTGCTCGCGATTCGACGATACCTGGCGGAGCATCATGAGGAATTTCAACGGCTGATGAAGGGACGCAAGCTGCGGACGTTAATGACGGAGAATGAAGGGCATCCTCTGTCGCGTGCGCCGAAAGGGTTTCCGGAGGATCATCCGGCCATTGAGTTATTGAAGAATCGGCAGTGGGGTATTTCGGCTCGCCTGCCTGGGGAGCGGGCCCTCAAGGCGTCGCTGATGAAGGATGTGGTGGAGCGGTTTCGGGCGGCTGCCCCGGTGATCGCGATGTTGAACGCTCCGCTGGTGGGGAAACCCAGAAGGCCGATGTTTTAGCAGAGCTTGGGATTGAGTTTTGAAAGATGCGGTGGGGTGCGGCCTCACGCTGCGGCGACGCGCTGGATGAGGTCGTTCTGTTCTTTCTGAGACTCGGCGCCGATGGTGAATGCGTCGAGGACTCCGGTGGAGAGTGCATAGCGGATGGCTTCGGAGGGTTTGTGACGCAGGTCTCCCTGGCCGAGGATCTTCATACCGACGATCGCTTTGCCCTGCGTGCGCATCTGCTTGATGACGCCGATGACGGTGTCGGGGTCGGCGTCCATGTGTGAGCCAATGGGGTTGAGACGGACGAGGTCGAGTTCGACCCATGGCGACGCGGCTGCGGCACGGAGAGCGCCGATGCTGTGGCAGGAGACTCCGTGGGCGCGAATGGTTCCCTTCTGTTTGGCTTCGGAGAGGACATCCATGACGCCGCGATAGCGTGTGGTCCAGTCGGATTCGGTGACGCAGTGAATGAGCACGACGTCGATGTAATCCACACCAAGCTCTTTGCGGTAACGGTCGAGATCGGCGCGGACTCCTGCGGGATCGCGTGTGTCAGTTTTGGTGAGGACGGTGACCTTGTCGCGCGGGAGTTGTTTGAGTGCCGCAGCGACGTAGGGATGGCTGCCATAGGAGTCGGCAGAGTCGAAGAAACGGAGTCCGTTTTCGTGGTAGCCGTCGACAAGGAGCCGGGTGAGCGGAGAGGTGCCAAGCCGCGTCTGATTGGAGGAGCCACCATAGCCGATCGTTCCTGTTCCCATTGCGAGCCGGCTGGTGCGAATGCCGGTGTGCCCGAGAACGACTTCGTCACTGGCCTGAAGTTTTTTTGGAAGCGGTTCCGGGTCGATGAGCGCAGCGCGAGCCACGGGATTGCTGGCGAGCATGGCCGCGCTCAGAGTGCGGGCTGACCGGCGAAGGAAGTCTCTCCTCAGCATGACGCGATCTCCTTGTGGATACGCTACTCCAACTTAGATCAGAGGAAAAGCGCCGGAGCCGCATATGTGACGGATGTCAGGCGATGACGTCGAAGGGGCGCATCATATCGTTGGATTCGTGCTCGAGGATGTGGCAGTGGTAGAGGTATTTGCCGGTGAAGCCTTCGAAGCGGACGATGATGCGGGTGACCGTGCCAGGGGGGCACTGGACGGTGTCCTTCCAGCCTAGTTCGTTGGGTTCGGGTGGCATGGCGGGAGCTGTGTAGGTGGGTCTTTCATTCAGACGGTAGTTGGTGGTGTAGAAGGTGCGGCGATCGAGGATCTGGAAGCGCACCAGATGAAGGTGCATGGGGTGGGTGTCTTCGGTGAGGTTGACGAACTCCCAGATTTCGGTCGAGTTGAGCTTGGGGGTCTCTGTGACGGGCTCGTGCCAGTGTTTGCGGTTGATCAGCATGACCATCGGACGTTGGGCGTTGTCTCTGTATTCGTAGAGGGCGAGAGTGCGGGTGGTCGTTGCGGCGGACTCGGGGATGCGTTCGATCGAGCGGAGGGTTTTGGGGATGGAGGCTAAGGTTCCAGGAGCGGAAGTTTGCTTCCCTACCCTGAACTCGAGGATGTCGAAGGCGCTCGTGCGAAGGTGGAGGGTCTCGCCGGAGGACTGGCTGAAGTCGATAAGGATGTCCGCGCGTTCGGCGCAGCCGAGGATGAGGCGCTTCAGGTCGACGGGCGAGGCGAGCAGGCCCTGGTCGCTGCCGATTTGGGTTAGAGGCTGGCCGTTCGAAAGGGAGAGAAGGAAGAAGCGGCTGTTGGCGGTGTTAAGGAGGCGGAAGCGATAGAGACGCGGCTCGACCTCAAAGTAAGGGCGGATCTTTCCGTTGATAAGGATGCCGTCTGCGCTGAACTCGGGAATCCAGGGGCTCTCCGGATCGCCGGAAACGTCGTAAAACATCTGGCCGTCGAGGGCGAAGTTGCGGTCGTAGAAGATGAGGGGGACTTCGTATCTGCCGCTGGGCAGGTGGAGCGCGTCTTCGACGTGATCGCGGATAAGGAACATGCCGAAGAGGCCGGCGTAAGTGTTGAGCCGGGTGAGGCCCATGGCGTGATCGTGATACCAGAGCGCCGTCGCGTCCTGCTGGAGAGGGTAGGTACACACGCGCGATTGTCCGGGGGTGAACCAGTCTTCGGGGTAGCCATCGTCCTTGGAGGCTGTCTTGGCTCCGTGAAGGTGGGTGGTGGTGCGGACGTCGGGCACGTCGTGGCCGCAGCCGTGGAGGGAGTGGTCGATGGGAAGGAAGTGTTTCAGGGGAAGATTATTGACCCAGCGGATCTGGATGGGTTCGCCGGAGCGGGCTTCGATGAGCGGGCCAAGCGGAGTGGGGCCATAGCTCCACATGCGGGTGGGAGGGACGTCGCGATGCACCTTGGCGTGAATCTCCTGCATGGTGACGGTGAGGGAGCGGCGGCCGTTCTGCAGGGTGGGCCGGACAGTCTCGGGGAGCGGGAGGGGGTCGACGAAGGGCGCGAGGGCAAGTGTGGGGAGCATCCGGGGACCGATGCGGGGAGGATTGGGTTTGGGGGCGGACGGCATCTGCTGAGCGTCCTGCGTGCCAGCCAGGTGCATGGAGCCCATGGACGATTGAGGCAGGGCGCGCTGTGCTGTGTAGAGCAGGCTGAGAGCAGAGGCTTGGTGCAGGAAGGTACGTCGAGACGAAGGCAACGGAAGAACTCCGGTTGAGGGGTCAGAAAAAGATGAGCACGCATCCTGAGTCCCGAACTTAAGAGTTGAGGATGCGTGCCTAGGATGCTATGGAAAGAATGTAACGGTTTCGTGAATCTCGATTAGTTGCCGCTGGTGACCACGCCAGTTGCGGGGTTCAGTTGGACGACGTTGGGGTTTGGCGCCACGGCTCCATTGCTGAAGTCGAACATGTTGGTCAGAGGGCCGGCAATCGTGTCTGCTGAGCCTCCGCCGATACGTTGGCTGCTCAGGAAGACATCCTCGATGAAGCGAGTAACGGAGGCCTGATCGGTAACGGTGGTGTCGAGAAAGTTCTTCTTCGCCCACGGAGAGATGACGAGGAAGGGTTGACGTGGGCCGTAGCCGCAGCGACCTTGGGCGTGGAGCGTAGCCGCGGTGAGGCCGGGCAGAGCTGCTGCTGAGGCGGCGGCGCTGATGCAGACACCAGCTCCGTTGACGGCGTCGGCTGTGGTAGCGGAGCCGTTGACGAGGTTGATGACGTGATCGTACCAGCCGTCGGAGTCATCGTAGGCGATGACGATGGCAGTGCTGCTCCAGAACGATGACTTCTCAATGGCGTTGACAATGTTGACGACGAACGTCTGTTCATCGAGAGGGTCGGAGTTTGCGGCGTGTGCATCCTGATAGCGTGGGGCCTTCAGGAAGCTGACTGCGGGCATGTTTCCAGCGGCCAGAGCATCCGTGAAGTCGTGGATGTCGTACTGGTGATTGGCCGCGTCCTGCATACCGATGGCGGCGACGGAAGTAGGCCGGGTGTGGTTAGGGTTGATGGTGCTGGCATAGTACTGAAAGGGCTGATGGTGTGCTGAGTAATCAGCCTGGGTACCGGTGATGGCGGAGACCGTGGAACGAGCGCAACCCGTTGTGCCGTTGGGATTGGTGAGAGTGAGGTCGAAGCCACCTTCGAACCAACCCCACGAAATGTTAGCGGTATTCAGCAGGTCGCCGATGTTCTTTCCGGACAGGCTGATCGACGAGGTCGTGCTGGAACAGATGTCGCCAGTGGGGTCAGCATCGCCGATATCGGTCAGTCCGCCGTACCCATCTGCGATGACTGCGCCGCCGGGGTTGACGGTGTTGACGACGCCGTTGGTCTGTCCCGAGATAAGGTTGACGGCGCCGGGTGTCGAGGGACCAAAGACCGTGCTGAAGGAGTGATCGTTCATCGCGTAGTGCTGGGCGTAGTTCCAGAGCGCGGTGACGGTGTTGCCGTCATAGTAGGCCATGGTAAGGGCCTTGGTGGCGGCAAGGGACGGCGCTTCGGTTGCACTGACCTGGGCAGCGGAATCAGCCGTGCCGACGGAGACGGGGAAGAGATCCATAGCACCGCCGTCAAAGGCTTTTTGTTCGTCGGTGTAGCCGTGGTCTTGATCGGCGGTGAGGGCCTGAGCGCGGTCGAGACGGAAGGGATTTGATGCCACAGCGCCGTTGCCGGCGTTGACAGCGCCGTTCTTGTTCAGGTTAGGGTTCTGCGTAAGCAGACTTGGGTTTGAGACGTAGTTGTTCGGTGTAGCCGTGCCCGTAGCCGCGGTGAACTGCGGCTCGCCGGGCGGGTTCAGCGCCGTTGGGTAGGTGCCGAAGTAGTGATCGAAGGAGATGTTTTCGCCGAAGATAACGACGACGTGTTTGATCGCGGCGGAAGCCGTGGTGGGCGTCGGAGCTGGCGTGGGAGGAGTGGTGTTTGCGTTGCCATTTCCGGGCGGGATGCTGACAGTGCCTTGGCCGCAGCCGCTGAGAATAAGGGTCAGGCACATCGAGAAGGCGAGAAGTTTCCGAATCATTATTAAGGCCTCAAAAGTTGGAAAGATGCATTGCCCCATATTGTTAGGTCTGGATGTGGGCTGTTATGTGAATCGAGGTTGAACGCAAGATGAATTAATACGAATGCAACGATTCGAAACCTCGTCTAGAGCGTCACGGCAACCAGAAAGCCTGAACTTTCCCCTTCGACGGCGCGTAATGGAAGAGATGACCTCACATCGTGAGCCTGCAAAGACGCAGGCCTGGATCACCCTTTGCATCCGTGCGGGTGCTGGGTTCTTTATCTTCGCCCTCATTCTTTCGGCAGTCTTCGACCCGAAGATCCGTCTTCTGCACACGCTCCAGGCGTTGATCTATGTTGCGGTGATAGTGCTGACACGCAGAGAAAATGCCTTCGGATTTGGCGCTGGCTTTTTCATCGCCAGTCTCTGGAACTATACGAATCTCTTCGTGACGACTTTTGTGAAGGGCGGCATGATCGCACTTGGTCTGCTGCTCCGGACAGGCCACCTTCACCGGCCTGATTTGCTGGTCGCCGTGGTCGCGGCGGGCGGTCATTTTCTGATATTGATCGCGTGCTTCGCGGGGTGGGTGCGAATGCGTCCCCGATTACGCGAGACGTGCGAATTCCTCGCAGGTGGAGTCATGGCCGTGGCTTACTTCGTCGTCATCATTCTCACGACTGGTCCTCAATACATTCCCTTGTTGAAGCGGGTGTTCCACCTGGGATGAGAGTGCCGTCCTTACAATAAAGGGATGGGCCTCGATTTTCAGGTTTTGCGGGTGGATGCAAGCGGAGGCCGGCGGGGGCGATTGACTCTGCCACACGGAGTCGTGGAGACGCCAGTGTTCATGCCGGTGGGTACGGCAGCTTCCGTGAAAGCGGTGGAGCAAGGGGTTCTGGAGGAGATTGGCGCCGGGGGCAAGGGCGCGCAGATCATTCTTGCGAATACGTACCATCTTTATCTCAGGCCCGGGCATGAGCTGGTGCGGGCGATGGGCGGCGTACACCGCTTTATGAGCTGGGAACGGCCGATGCTGACAGACTCGGGCGGCTTTCAAGTGTTCAGCCTGAGTGCGCTCAGGAAAGTCACTTCGGAGGGAGTGGAGTTCCGGTCGCACCTCGATGGAAGCAAGCACTTCTTTTCGCCGGAGCACTCGATGGATGTCCAGATTGCGCTCGGCGCGGATATTGCGATGGTCTTCGATGAGTGCGTGGAGACTCCGGCCAGCTGGGAGCGGACGCGGGAGTCGATGGGGCTGACCCATGCCTGGGCGCAGAGATCGAAAGATCATTTTGAGTTACATAAGCATCTGGTGCCGTGGTCACACGCCGAAGGCGATGCGTTTGAGGGAAAGACCCAGAGTCTGTTTGGAATCGTGCAGGGCGGAATGTACGTCGATCTCCGAAAAGAATCGGCGGAACGACTCGTGGAGATGGAACTGCCGGGGTATGCGATTGGCGGACTAGCTGTCGGAGAGCCGCGCGAGGTGACGCGGGAGATGATTGCACGCACACTGGAGTGGCTGCCGAAGGATAAACCGCGCTATGTGATGGGCGTGGGGTATCCGGACGAGATTGAAGAGTACGCAAAGATGGGCGTGGACATGATGGATTGCGTCCTCCCAACGCGCGCCGGACGCCACGGATTGCTGTTCATGCGCCAAGAGCCGGGTGGTCCAGTTGTCCGCATGAACATCAAGCGCAAGGAATACGCAGAAGACCAGCGACCAATCGATGAGACCTGCGGGTGCATGGTCTGTCGCCGCTACTCACGCGCCTACCTGCGGCATCTCTTCGTAGCCGGAGAACCGCTCGGGTTAACGCTGAATTCCGTGCACAACCTGGCGTTTTATCTGGATACGATGCACAGAGTGCGCGAGCAGCTGGCAGTCTCGAAGTCGCGGTGAAGGCTAAGGTGTGACTTGTCGAGGGTCCGGATCTGGTGTGCCGGATGTCTTCGCAGAGCCTTCGGGTTTGAGGGCGAAGAACCATAAGAGAACGACGAGCAGATAAGCTGCGGCAGTGGCGTAGGACCACGCGGAGTAGGCTGCGGCGTTGCGGTGAAGTGCAGCGTTGAGCCGTCCTGCTTGCGCGATCAGGCTGACCGAGGAGTAGAGGGCGAATCCCAGCGTGGTGATGCGGAGAAGAGAGGATGTTGTGGTGAGGATGGTCGAGAGGAAGAGGCCGATCAGGAGGCAGGAGACGAAAGTCTGGATGCGGTCCGCGGGGATGGGCGTGTGATGTGGCAGCAGAGTGAGGGTGAGGTAGGCGCAGGCCGCGGCTGCCAGCAGAGGGAGAAGAACGTAGAGGCAGCGGCGAAGGTGAGTTTGCCGGGTTGGCGGATAAGACGGAATCCGATCTCGACCGCGAAGCCGATCTGGAGCAGGATGTCGACCAAAGACAGGGTCGAGTAGAGGGCGCCGTAGTCGCCTGCAGGGATGTGACCGATGACCGCGAAGAGCAGGGCTGAGCGTAGAGGGTAGAAGAGGATGAGGATGGTGAAGCAAGGCAGCCTGCGCGCGATGCGTCGCCCGAAGACGGCAACGACGAGCAACGCCTGCAGCGCGAGGCTGAAGGTCCAGACGATCGTGTTGATTGTTTGAGGGTTGATGGCTTGAGGGGATGCCATGGTGCTTTGGACTCAGAGTTGAAATTGGTTGGCGGACACAGGTTGGGTTTGACTAATCGTCGTCAGGGGGGCCGGAGGGTTTTAGGTGGATGAGGTAGTCTGCGGTGTGCCGGGTTTGAACTTTGACGTAGGGCTTTGGCGTCTGGGTGTAGTCGAAGCAGTCGGAGTAGTCGTCAGCAAGAACGTCGCGCGAGCCGAGGTTGAGTAGGCCGAAGATCTTTTCGATGTAGGTCAGAAAGCCGCTGGCTTCATGGGTGACGTGGGAGACGTATCCATGGCGGGCATAGGGCGAGACGACGAGCAGCGGGACGCGGAAGCCGAGGCCCATGTTGTCGACCTGGGGCGGATTGACGTGATCGTACCAGCCGCCCCAGTCGTCCCAGGTGATGAAGATGGCGGTGGAGTCCCAGAAGGGGCTGTTGCCGATGGCGTTGGTGATGGAGCCGACCCAGTCCGGGCCCTCATTGGAGCTGGAGCCGGGATGGTCGGAGTGGGTGAAATCAGGAACGATCCAGGTGACAGATGCGAGTTTGCCCTGTGCGATGTCGGTCAGGACCTGAGTTTGAGGCGAGATGACATTCGCGTTCCAGTCGGTGCCAAAGCGGATGTGACGGATCGCCTGAAAGGCGGAGACGACGAAGAAGCTGTCGGTGCTGGGTGGAGCGTAGTACCTCCATGAGATCCCCTGGGCGTCGAGGAGGTCAGCCATGGTGGGGTAGTCAAAGCAGGGGTAAACGCCGGGGAGGTCGGTCCCGTTGGGACCGATGAGCGGGGCGCGGGTAGCGGGGGTAGCGTCGCAGCCCCATAGGCCGTTGGGGTTCTCGGAGACCTGGCCCGACTGGCCGGCGATCATGTACTGATGGGCGACGAAGCTCGGTCCGGTGTTGGACTGGAACATGCGATCGCCAATCGTATAGCTGCCAGCGAGTGTCCAGTAGGGCGTTGTATCGCTGAGCTGGACGTAGGAGAAGGGAAGCAGCGGACTTGAGGTATTGTGGTTGGCGAACCCATCCATCTTTCCGTTGTCCCAGTTCTTCCACCACGCGGTGTGGGTGTGAGAGATGTCGCGACCGTCGTTGAGAGCGATGGGTTGCATGGGAACCGGGGTGGTGCCGTCCATGCCCGACTGTGCGGTATCGGCGCCCGGGAAGCCGTTAAAAAGGTTATCGAAGCTGCGGTTCTCCTGCATGATGATGACGACGTGAAGGATGGGCGGCGGTGGCGTGGTGGTATGGATTGGCGGGTCAGTGGCCGAATTGGTCGCTACGCTGGTGGTAATCCCGCAGCCCAAAAGGAGGGCGGAGATCGAGCCGAGTGCAGCGTAAAAAAGAGTGCGAGACATCACCGTGCCGGGCTCCTGTAACCCAGAGGGAAAACGCAAAGTTTTTGCGGTTGCGACTATCTAAACACGTCCAACGACAAGCATGCACCAGTTATTTAGAAATTGGACTGACCCTTTAGTAGCAGGGCGGTCAGTTACGATGTCAGTGGTCTGGCGAATTGTGGGTTTCCCCAGGACATCTTCCAAGGACATTTACTACACCAGAGCGAGCGCCTGCTCGCGTAACGGCTTCAGACGCGTCTCTTCGAGGCTGTCGCGATAGAACATGTTGTACGTGTCAAAGGGAATGAGGCGCTGGCCGTCGGGGTGGGCGATGTGGATGCAGGTCTTCTTGATGCTACGCAGATCGAAGGTCTGAGCATCGATGAACTGCACGATGAGGATCCGGAAGAGATTGTCATAGCCGAGATTCTTCGGGACGAGGACCTGTGGAAGGCAGCAGAGCAGCTCGCGAAGCGTACTCGCTTGTCCCTGTGGCGAATGGTTCGTGGAGAAGAGCTTGAAGATCTGGCTGCGGAGGTTGGGATTCTTCTCGATGTCGGCACGAATGGCGGGGTCCTGCTCGTAGATGATCGTGTTCCGGCCCGCCGTTGATCAGCACGTCGGGCGAGACCATGCCGGTCAGCGGGACAACTTTGCCGGCGAGCTTCATCGCATAGGCCATCGCAAGCGAGTCTGGGTGGCATGGGACGGGGATGAGGTCTTCGGGCTTGAAGACCGAGGTCTGGGAGAGAATGCGGCGGCGGACTTCAGACAGAGTGAGGCGGTGCGCGGCGGAGTCGTAGTTGCCGAGGCGGCCTGCCTGCTGCACGGGTTGGAAGGTGATGCCGCGGACACAGGGTTGCTTCAGGGCGAACTCGACAAGAGTACCCAGTTCATCGTCGTTAACGCCGCGTTCGACGGTGACGACGAGAGTGGTGGAGATGTTGAGCTGGTTCAGGCGTTCGAGCGCCTTCTCGCGGATCGAGCGTAGGTCCGCTCCACGAAGTTGCATCAGCGGATCGCGGCGGAGCGAGTCGAACTGGAGGTAGAGCTCGAAGTTGGGCATGTACGTGGCGAGGCGCTGGGCGAAGGCTTCGTCCTGCGCAATGCGGATGCCGTTGGTGTTGACCATCAGGTGGCGGATAGGTCGGCGCTTGGCTGCGTCGAGAACCTCGAAGAACTGCGGATGGATGGTGGGTTCGCCGCCGGAGATCTGCACAACGTCGGGTTCGGCTTCGTTGGTGACGATGCAGTCGAGCATACGCTCGATGTGGTCCAGCGTTTTGTACTCAGTGCGGTGCGTGCCGGACTGCGCATAGCAGATGGGGCAGGAGAGATTGCAGGCGTCGTTGATCTCAAGGAGCGAGAGGCAGGAGTGCTGCTCGTGGTCGGGGCAGAGGCCGCAATCATAGGGGCAGCCGTATTTGATAGGGGTGTTGTAGCGGTCGGGCATCTCCGGCGGCTTGATGAAGACCTCGCGGCAGCGCCTGTAATAGTCCACATCATCCGAAATCAGGACACGCTCGAAGCCGTGCTGCGGGCAGCGTTTGAGCATGTAGACGTTATCGTCTTCGAAGACGAGCTTGGCGTCGATACGGCGATAGCAGGTGGTACAGAGAGAGACCGCGGTGTCGTAGAAGAGGTAGGGGCGGGTTCGGGCTGGCATGAGTGTCCTCTTAATTGTTGGTGAAATGTCGCGTGATGGAACGCACCATGGCGACAGCCGCAAGCACAATGAGGCCGGCAGCGGAGAGAATCATTGCAGCAAGTTCGATATAAGCCGTAACGCCGAGGATGTTACCGACCCATCCCCGAAATCCTGTTGGGCCTGAGGAACCGCCGATCGGGACGAGAATAATAAAGGCGGCGAAGTTTGCGCCGCAGAGGCCAACCGCAATTCCGAAAATCGTTGCAAGAAGTGCAGCTGCTTTTGCGATACCGGTTTTGTCGTGCCAAGGCATTTTCATTGCGATATTTTCCCGTTATGTGTGACCAATTTTTGATCGGGACAAGTATGCGATCGGTGAACGTGAATTGTGCGGGTAATTGGGACAGTTCTTGAAGTGTATAAATCGTTCGGTATCGTTCGACGAGCTTAACTTGATCTGATATTTCGCACGATGAAGAGGATTGCCACGACAACGAGGCCAACGACGCATGTTCCTTGAATAAGGATGGCAGCGGGAAAGATATAGCCTGAGATTTTGTCTGGTGACGCCATCACGCCGAGGCTGCAAAGACCAAAAGTGATCGGAATCGTGACAGCAAACGCAATCGTAAGTTTCGCGAGGATGCTGCGACCGCGAGGCGGAGGAAGAAGCTCGAGAGTGTCTTTGGGAAGAGTAGGTGGAGTGGGGGGCGTGCTCATTCTGTGCTCCGAAGGGTCTTCTGGTGGAACGACAAGAGTCTCACGACATCGGGAAGCAATCCGAGCAGTCCTGCGAGGCAAGCCCACTGAATCAAGTTGAGGCCGTAGATCAATGGTTGGGGTTTGATGAAGTCGATGAGAAGACGCCAGGTGAGGTAGGCGAAGAGGAAGAGACGAAAGGTTGAGCCTTCAGGGTGGGAACGCTGGTTGTACCGGTGGAGCAGGAAGGCAAGCGCAGCCAGAAAGAGAATCTCGTAAAGCTGGGTGGGGTGGCGGGGGATGCCGTCGCCAAAGTCGATACCCCATGGCAGACGAGTAGGTGTGCCGTAGGTGTCGTCGGCCAGCCCGGCGAGGAAGCAGCCGATGCGCCCTACAGCAATACCAATGCAGAGAGGAACTGCGAACAGATCTCCTGTGCGCGAGTGGATGCCGCGAAGGCGTTTCGTGAGTTCGACGGCGACCCACCCTCCAAGGAGACCGCCGACGATGGTTTTGCCCCCGGATTGAAGAAAGGATTGCCAGTGAAAGCCGATCCGCGGAGCCTGTTCGAGGATCCCGAGGATGCGGCTGCCGAGAAGAGCGCCCACAGCGGCGGCAGCGATGATGACCCAGCGCTGCTCATCGGGAAGAAAGTCTCCCGTCTTCTGCCGAGAGCGCCGATAGATCTGATAGCCGCTGGTGTAGGCGAGGATCTCGAAGAGGGTATGGAGAGCGGGATGGGCGTGCAGGGTCAAAGCTCGACCGAGTGTACCCGATGATCCGCCTCAGGCCTGAAAAATAAATTTCAAAAAAGAGGAAAATTTTCAGAGCTCGGAAAAGTGGACGTAAGAACCGCGTTACGACCACGAAAAAGCACTTAACAGCCGTGTAAGAACCACGTTTTTACACTGTGGAAATAGCAAGAACCCCTGTAAAAACGCTACTCCCACCCAAATAAAAAATTATTGCGTCGCAGGCAGACAAAGAGAGGCGTGATCTTTTTTCAGAACGAGGCAGAGTGCCTCGACGACAAGATTATGGTCTTCGCGTTGAGTCAGGCCCGAGACAGTGACAGCTCCGAGGATGCCGGTCCCAGCGACATGGATGGGAAAGCAGCCACCGTGCGCGGCATAGTCCGCATCAGGCAGGTTGTAGCGGTCGCTGAAGCTGCGCCCAGCTTGTTCGAGCAGCAGGCCGATCGCGTAGGAGCAGCGGTGGAAGCGGGCGACAACATTAGATTTGCGCTGAACCCAGCGAGAGTTGTCCGGTGTCCCTCCCAAAGCCGTATAGAAGAGCGGCTGATGCGGCTGCCCGAAGCGGCGGATATCGATGACAATGCCTTGTTTACGCGAGAGCGCAAGTTCGCGCAGGGTAAGCCCGAGAGTCCAGGCGGCATCGTAGTCAAAGCCGGGAAAAAGGAGTTCTGCTTCCTGACGGGCAATGAGCGCGAGATCTTCGGCGAGCGGCATGTTGGGAGGGTATCAGGACGCATGATCTGGCCCAATCCGGAGCGCGGCCGCCTTGACACTGCCTTACGGTTACGCGATGCTTAGGGACTAGGCCTCTTTTTGTGCTGTGGCGCAGGTGTGCCCTGCCGGAGCTCGTTTACGGGAGTTATCCGCAGCGGGTTCTGGTTGGCCTGAGTTGGTCTGCGCTTTGAAACGGAGTTAGTGAATGTTTGCAATGTGGTTGCAGAGTGCGTCGGGCGGACTGGGGAGTATGGGAACTTTGGCCCTGCCGATCCTGTTTTTTGTGGTGCTGTACTTTTTGATGATTGCCCCGAACCAGAAGAAGCAGAAGAAATGGCAGGAGATGCTGGGGCAATTGAAGACTGGCGACCGCGTGACGACCAATGGCGGTATTCGCGGCACAGTGCTGACGGTGAAGGATGATGTTGTAGTGTTGCGGGTTCAGCCCGATGGCGTGAAGCTGGAGTTCGTCAAGAGCGCGATTGCCGCGGTGACTACAGACGAGCAGGCTGCCTAAGAGTTTGAGTTTCAGATGTTGCAGGTTGAGATTGAACCGTTAACTACGGATAAGGAAGAAGAAGCAGGATGACAGCGGCGAAACCGGAAGAAGAGACGCGGCTGCATTCTTCGAATTAAGATCATGGGCAAAAATCTGGCCGGTAAGACGGCAACAATCCTTGCGGTACTGGTGATCTTCTGTTACGGGATTTTCTTTGGCCTGAATGCGCCAAAGGCGGGATCGCTGAAGAGTCTGATTTTGAATAACATCCAGCTCGGGCTGGACCTGAAGGGCGGCACACACCTTGTACTCGAGGTCCATGTGGCCGAGGCGGTCGCTTCTGAGACGGACCGGGATGTGGCCCGGATCGAGGACGCCTTCCAGAAGGGCGGGATTCCAGGCGCGACGGTTGGGAAGACCGATCCTGCACGTCCCCAGACCATCGTAGTGTCCGGAATTCCGGCGGCCAAGCTGAGCGATGCGCGCGCGATTCTGCAGGGCAATGAGTACTCAACCTACGACGTGGCGACGACGGCTGATGGTAATTCGACGTTGACGATGAAGCCGGGAGCGATCCGTGATCTGGAGACGCGAACTCTGGATACGTCGATTGAGACGATTCGTGAGCGTGTCGACAAGCTGGGTGTGGCGGAGCCTGTGATCCAGAAGTACGGCTTGGGCGAGAACCAGATCCTGGTCGAACTGCCCGGTATCAGCAATCCGGAAGAGGTGGAAGAGGTTATTCAATCGACCGCGAAGCTTTCGATTCATGCGGTAACGGGTGGACCTTACGAGTCGGACCAGGCGGCGATGCAGGGGAACGGGGGGATAATTCCTCCGGATTCGATGCTGGTGCGGGGTTCGGCTGCAGCGGGCGCCCCCGATTCGGTTTGGCTGCTGAAGCGCGTCAGCGAGGTTGAGGGCACGGACTTCCGCGATGCGCAGCCTTCGACTGACCAGAACGGACGGCCGAACATTACGTTCAATCTGACGACCGAGGCCGGGGATCGGTTCTACAAGTACACCGAGGCTCATTCGGCCACCAGCGCTGCGCCAGGTTCGATGGCGATCGTGCTGGATAACAAGGTGCGCGAGGTGGCGAGCATCAATTCGGCGATTCGCGACCGGGGCGAGATTGAAGGCGGATTCACGCCAGACCAGGCCAAGGATCTTTCGCTGATGCTGCGTACAGGCGCTCTGCCGGCGTCGATCTCTTATCTCGAGACGAGGACGGTTGGACCGAGCCTGGGAGCGGCTTCGATTCATCAGGGTGTGGTTGCCGCGATCGCCGGCATGCTTGCCGTGATGGTGTTCATGCTGATCTATTACCGCGGCTCAGGAATCAATGCGGATCTTGCGCTGGTGATGAATCTGATTATTCTGCTTGGATTCATGGGATTTTCAAGGTCAACGCTGACACTGCCGGGAATTGCAGGTGTGATTCTGACGATCGGTATGGGCGTGGACTCGAATGTGCTGATCTTTGAGCGCATCCGCGAAGAGCTGCGGGCAGGCAAAACGGCAGCCGCAGCGGTTGACCAAGGGTTTAGGCATGCGTTGACAACGATTATCGATACTCACGTGACGACGATCGTCTCGGCGTTGATTCTCTTCCTCTTTGGAACGGGGCCGGTGCGTGGGTTCGCTGTGACGCTGGCGTTCGGTTTGTTTGCCAATCTGTTTACCGCGGTGTTTGTGTCGAGGGTAATCTTCGACTCGATTCTGGAGAAGAAGCAACGCGGCGCGGCACTGTCGATTTGAAGAAAGTTCTCAGTTGTCCGTTCTCAGTTGTCAGATGGGGAACGGATCGCTTGTAGTGAAGACTGGAAACTGACAACTGATTACTGGAGTAAAGCGTGAGTCTGGAACTATTTCGTACAACGAATATCGATTGGCTGGGGAAGAAGTGGTATTTCCTCGGGTTTTCGCTGATTTTTTCTGTCGCCGGTGTAATGAGCATGCTGTTCTGGCATGGGATTCCGCTTGGCGTCGATTTCAAGGGCGGTACGCAGATTCGCGTGGCCTTCGACAAGACGCCTAACGAGGATCATCTCCGGCAGTCCATGGATAAGGCTGGGGTTAAGGATTTTCGGATTCAGCGGGTAAGCGATCCGAGCGGGCAGGCGGCGAACAAGGTAATCATCGCGCTGCCGGAGTCGACGGCGTCGGACCAGTCGCATGATGCGGGACGGTTGAGTGTGGAGAGGGCGCTGGCGGCGAACTATCACGACTCGCCAGCGACGATTGAACAGGTTGAGATCGTTGGACCTACGGCCGGGAAACAGCTCCAGAAGCAGGCTGCCTGGGCGACTGTTTATTCGCTGATCGGGATGCTGATCTATCTGTGGTTCCGATTTGAGCTGATCTATGGGGTGGCGGCGGTGGTGGCGGTCTTCCACGACACATTAATTACGGTGGGCGCCTTCAGTTTGACGAATCAGGAGATAACCCTTACCGTAATCGCAGCAATCCTAACATTGATTGGTTATTCGATGAACGACACCATCGTCGTCTTCGACCGTATTCGCGAGAACCTGGCGTTGTCGCGGAGAGACTCGTTACATGACGTGGTGAACCGGAGCATCAATCAGACGCTGAGTCGAACCGTGATCTCGTCCGGCTTGACGTTTTTGACGGTATTGTCGCTGTATCTGTTTGGTGGTGAAGTGCTGCACGGCTTCTCGTTTGCGCTTGTGATTGGGATTCTGATTGGAACGTACTCGTCGATTGCGGTTGCGGCGCCGATGCTGGTGGCGTACCAGGACTGGCGGGTGAAGCGGGGGAAGGTTGCCTCGCTTCCGGCAGGAAAAAAGGCCAAGGCTTAGGAAATTGCGGCGTATTTGGCTTCGGGAACAATTTGAAACACCGTGGTGTCTAAAAGAAAATAGCTCTTCTTTACTGAGAGGCGGCATATGTTCGAAGACTCTTTGATGGAATCCGGCGGCAAGATCAAGACCAGATCCAAATATTGGATGATTGCTACATTTACGTTCAACGGCATCATTATTGCGGCCCTGATCATTTATCCGCTTATCAACCCCGAGGCCTTGCCCCACACGGCGTTGACCGCGATGTTGTCGGCGCCCCCGCCGCCCCCGCCGCCCCCGCCGCCTCCTCCTCCGCAGCAGATCGTCAAGCCGATCAAGATGGTGTCGGAGATTGATCAGGGCCTGCATGCGCCGACGAAGATTCCGAAGGACATCAAGATGCTGAAGGAAGACGCTGCTCCGCCGACGACGATGGGTGTGGCCGGCATGAGCGGAATGGGCAGCGGCAGTGGCAGCGGGCTTGGCGTGATGGGTGGCATTGGTACGGCACCTTCGCCCATAGTGAAGGTGGCTCCGCCTAAAGGTCCGACCCGCGTTTCGAGCGGCGTGATGCAGGGCGCCAAGATCTCGGGGCAAACTCCGGCATATCCGCCGATCGCAAGAGCGGCACACGTCTCCGGTGCGGTTGTCCTTCACGCGATCATCTCGAAGGAAGGGACGATCAAGAATCTGACGGTCATCAGCGGACCTGAGATGCTGAAGTCGTCAGCGCTCGAAGCCGTGCAGACGTGGCGCTACAAACCATATCTGTTGAATGGCGAACCGACCGAGGTGGATACGCAGATTACGGTTAATTTCAATATTGGCGGCGGTGTCTAAACCGCGCGCTGAACGCTCAATTTGGTTTCCCGGATTCTCCCTCGAAAGTGTCGAACTTTTGGGGGATACCGGGTAAAGATTCAAGAAGTTAGAGTTCTATCAGGAGGAAATATTCCAGTGATTCTCGCTCATCTCGCAACATCCTTCGCTCACGTTCCCGCTTCGCTCGCCATGTACTTTGAGGAGGCCCAAGTCAGCTTCAGCGTCATGGGTCTTTGGAGCAACATGGGCTGGCTGGCGCGCTGCGTCGTCATTCTTCTTTTCATCATGTCGATCTGGTCCCTCGCTGTGATCATCGATCGCGCACTTTATTTTTCGGCTGCGCGCAAGCAGTCTCGTGAGTTTGCTCCGAAGGTTGCCGGCGCGTTGAAGGATGGCCGTCTGGATGAGGCAATCAAGGTGGCTGACCGTTCGAAGAAGTCGCATCTGGCAGAGGTCGTTACGGCTGGTCTGCAGGAGTTTCGCAGCTTCGGTTCGGGCGGCAGCATTACTCCGGAGCAGGTTGAGAGCTCCAAGCGCGCGCTCGAGCGTTCTGAGGCGATCGTTCACGCGAAGCTGAAGCGCGGACTTGGCGGGCTGGCGACGATCGGTTCGACGGCCCCGTTTATCGGCCTGTTCGGCACGGTGGTCGGTATTTTGAACGCTTTCCAGCAGATCGCAACTCAGAAGACCTCGGGTATCGGCGCAGTCGCCGGCGGTATCTCGGAGGCTCTCGTGACGACCGCATTCGGCCTTCTCGTCGCCATCCCGGCCGTTATGACGTTCAACTATTTCACCGGCAAGGTTGAGGCGTTCGACGTCGAGATGGACAATAGCTCCAGCGAGTTGGTGGACTACTTCATCAAGCAGAGCCACCGCTAAGGCTTCGGTTCTGAAGTGAAGTAAGGGAATCAGAAGTACCCCGCGAGAATCACACAACTGTAGCGACTCCGGATGCCGAAGCGAACGGCATTCGGAGGCCGCACAGTAAAACGCAGGGAGAGCAACTACAGCAACCGGACGGAGCAATCGTTATGGGTATCAATAAGCGGGAGGAAGGCAAGAAGGTCAACTCCAACATCAACGTGACGCCAATGGTGGACGTGATGTTGGTGCTGCTGATCATCTTCATGGTCATCACCCCCATGCTGAACAACAAGGTCAATGTGGATCTGCCGAAGGCTGACGCTGCAGTGGTGATGGAAGATGCCAACAAGGAAGACGCGGTTGTTGTCGCCGTCACCCGGGATGGCAGAACATTTCTAGGCGGTGATCAGGTAACCCTCGATGATCTTGGCCCCAAGATCGCGGCGAAGCTCGAGAATAAGCTCGGCAAAGAGGTCTTTATGCGTGCCGATCAGCGGGCGAACTACGGCAAGGTAATGGATGCGGTCGATGGTATTCGCTCTGCAGGCGTGAGCCAGCTTGGCTTGCTTACGGAGAGAGTGGACGAGACTGTCTCGACGACTGCAACAAAGAAGTAGTGTGCTGATACTGTAAAACGCCGAACCTGCAGATACTGCAACGGCTAGAGGCATTGAGGAGATTGCTATGGGAATGGGTGGTGGAAATAAAGGCGGAGCAATGTCGGACATGAACGTCACGCCGCTGATCGACGTTCTTCTGGTGCTGCTGATTATCTTCATGGTCATCGTTCCGGTGACGCCTCGCGGGCTGGAGACTCTGGTTCCGCAGCCGCCGAAGGATCACAAGGAAGAGCAGCAGAACGATCGGACGATCGTTGTGCAGGTGCAGTCCAATGGAGCAGCGGCGCCAGCTTATAAGATCAACGAAACAGCCTTCAACAAGGCTGATCTCGAATCTGAACTGGCCAAGATCTTCGCGACACGCCAGGAAAAGGTCATGTTCGTGAAGGGCGACAAAGATCTCGACTTCAGCAAGGTCGCCGAGGTAATCGACTTTGGCCATCAGGCGGGGGTGGACAATATCGGTTTGATTACGCCGCGAGTTGAAGCAGGGCAGTAGTTCTAATTTCTGAGGCTCTTACGGGCGGTGTGGCCGGTTGGCCAGCCGCCCGAAGCTTTATCCGGACCCTTTCAGGGTAAGTCGGTGTCTGTATAGATGGAGTGCTCGCACACCCAATTTCTGGATTGGGAGACGATTGCGATGGCATTCTCGACGAACGGAACATCCGGGGCCCCCGGGCCTTCTGCTGAGATCAATGTGACCCCACTGATCGATGTTTTGCTGGTGCTGCTCATTATTTTTATGGTGATTGTGCCGGTGATGCCTCACGGCCTGAACGCCGTGATTCCTTCAACTTCGTCTTCGGCGGCCAGGGACGAGGCTTCTAGTCAACCGGTTTTGGTTGAGATTGAGTCCGGCGAATTGGCGCCGCAGTACATGCTCGATGGTGTCAGAGTAGGGCCGACGGATGTTGTGCCGCGGCTGCTGAAGCTTCTGTCGCAAGGATCCAGCCGACGAGTGCTGATCCGGGCTGATGCGAGGCTTGATTTCGGTGCGGTCGCCGCAGTCATCAACGCAGGTCAGAGCGTCAACGCCGAATCGGTGGGATTGCTGACTCCTGCGATTGACGCTCACTTGAAGTAAATGAGTGTGTGCGTCCGAGGGCTGCGACTGCCTCGATATTGGTCTGACCAGACTATTAAGCGGGTAAGAACGGGTGAACGGTTCGCTTGGCGCGCGGAATTTCGTAAGCAGGAGCTCCGTATGGCTCGTCCGTGAAGCCTCGCACCGGCATCATTCGTCGGTGGTCATCGACCTCCAAATAGGCGAATCGACCGACCGGACCTTGAGAGGGGCGGTTCCCGACAATTCGCGTTGTAACGATCCGGTTTGGTACCAGAGGACGGGATGGGTGTATCGTCAGGAGACGAAATATTGGGGGGCGGCTGGCATTTTTGGAATGGCGTGCATCCTATCCGTTGAGCGCAACCTGAATTCGAAGGGTTCGGAATTTACCTGCAGAAATGGCCCAGGTCCTCAAAATTTTCTCTAATCGGCAAAGCGTGAGTCTACTAGTCACTTTGGGACGTATACCATTACAATCAAAGTTAAAGCCGAGAGACCCGATTTATCAGAAGCTTCGCCTTTCTGTGCAATAGAAACTCGTGCTCATTTGAAGGAGACGATTGGCCCAATGAAATTATCCGCACGGATTCCGGTTACGGCTGCCATGCTGGCGCTGCTGCTTATCACTGCAACCGGGTGTAATCGCCTGAAGGCCCGTGACCAGCTGACGAAGGGTGTGCAGGCGTTCAAGAATGCCCGCTACGAAGAGGCTGTGAACCACTTCCAACAGTCGATCGCGCTCGATCCGAATTATGAAGACGCGAAGCTCTATCTCGCCACGGCTTATTCGTATCAGGTGGTGCCAAATCTTGATACGCCGGAGAACCTGGCGATTGCGAAGAAGGCGCTCGATGGGTTTCAGGCTGTTCTCGACAAAGATCCGAGGGATCTCACTGCGCTGAAGCAGATGGCTTCGATCTATCGAAACATCAAGAAGTTCGATTTGGCGAAGGATTATGAGAAGAAGGTTATCGCGATTGCTCCGAACGACGCCGAAGCTTACTACACGGTTGGCTTTGTGGATTGGGTTCTGGCATATAAGAACGCGACGACGATTCTGGCTGCTGACGGACTCACAGATGTTGGCGATGGTAATCCAAAGAAGAGCAAAGGCGCCTGTGAGAAACTGAAGACCGCAAACACGGACCTTGTGAGTGAAGGAATTCAGTATCTGCAGAAAGCAGTTGAAATCAATCCGACTTATGATGACGCGATGCAGTATCTGCAGTTGACGTACCGCCGCAAGGCGGATCTGGAGTGCCCAGACGATGCGGCTCGGAAGGCCGATATGGCGACGGTTGATGAGTGGATCCAGAAGGCCATGGGTGCGCGAAAGGCCAATGAGCTGAAGAAAGAAAAGGCAACTCAGGGTGGAGTCACGATGCAGTAACCCTGTTCGTTTGCAGGACAAGAGGCCTCCCGCGATGGGAGGTCTCTTTCGTTGTCTTTGGCTTCTGGTTGTGGGTGTGGCACTGCGATAGAATTGCCGCTTGCGACGATCGATAAAAAAAGTACTGATTGCAAATCGCGGGGAGATTGCGCTGCGAGTGATTCGCGCTTGCCGCGAGATGGGTATGGTCACGGTTGCTGTGTACTCGGATGCCGACCGCGGGGCTTTACATGTATTGCATGCCGACGAGGCTTACAGGCTGGGGCCCGCGCCGGCGGCGGAGAGCTATCTGCTCGGAGATTTGATCCTGGAGGTGGCGCGGCGGGCCGGTGCGGATGCAATTCATCCGGGGTATGGGTTTCTGTCGGAGAATGCTGAGTTTGCGGAGGCCTGTGTTCGTGCGGGGATTACGTTTATCGGGCCGCCTGCGAGTGCGATGCGTACGCTGGGATCGAAGACGAGGGCTCGACAGGCAGCGGATGCGGTGGGGATGCCGCGTGTTCCGGGCAGCGTGAAGGGGCTTGCAGACGTTGCCGAGGCTGAGCGCGTAGCTGCGGGGATTGGGTACCCGGTGATGCTGAAGGCTGCGGCCGGCGGCGGCGGGAAGGGCATGCGCGCGGTGTCGCAGGCTGCAGAGCTTGCGGCGGCGTTTGCTGCGGCTAGCAGTGAGGCGGAGAGGAGTTTTGGCTCGGGCGAGGTTTACCTGGAGAAGCTGATCGAGCGACCGCGGCACATCGAGATTCAACTGCTGGCCGATGAGCATGGCAACTGTGTGTATCTGGGCGAGCGCGAGTGCTCGGTCCAGCGGCGCCACCAGAAGGTGATTGAAGAGGCTCCGTCTGCGGTGGTGAATGAAGAGTTACGGCGGAGGATGGGTGAAGCGGCGGTTCGGTTGGCGTTGTCTGCGGGTTACGTGAATGCGGGAACTGCGGAGTTTCTTGTGGACGCGGAGGATAATTTTTATTTTCTCGAAATGAATACGCGGCTGCAGGTGGAGCATCCTGTGACGGAGATGGTGACGGGGCTCGATCTGGTGCATCTGCAGCTTCGCATGGCGATGGGGGAGCCGCTGCCATTTGCGCAGAAGGATGTGTGGCTGCGTGGTCATGCGATCGAGTGCAGGATCTATGCGGAGGATCCGGAGAACAATTTTTTCCCGTCGCCGGGCCTGATTACGATGCTGGTGCAGCCTGGGGGGCCGGGGATTCGAGAGGATTGCGGTGTGTTTGCCGGCTGGAGAGTTCCACTGGAGTACGATCCGATGCTATCGAAGCTGGTGGCATTTGCGCCGACGCGGGAGATGGCGATTGACCGAATGCTGCGAGCGCTGGATGAGTATGTGATCGGCGGGATCAAGACGAATATCGGATTGTTTCGGCGGATCCTGACGGACGAGGACTTTCGCGCTGCCCGGATCGATACGGGATATTTGGAGCGGTTGCTGGCTGTGGCGTCTTGTGCGGAGGAGGCAGTTCCGGATGATGTGGTGGCGGTGGCGGCAGCATTTTTTTCGGCGTCAGTGCAGAGCAAGACGACAGTGAAGCCTGACGTCGCTGCGGAGAGCCGGTGGGCTGAGACCGGACGGCGGGAAGGGTTGCGGCTTTGACGGTCTGGCTTGAGATTGGTGGAAAGAAACGGCGGGTTGAGTTGCCCGCGGATTTGGGTGCCGGGGTCGTGGAGTGCCTTGTCGATGGGCGTGCTGTGAACGCGGATGTGCGGATGCTTGAACCTGGCGTGATGTCGCTGCTGGTGGATGGGAAGCAGTATCGGTGCGTTCTCGACGGTGACGCGGTTGTGATTGGCGGCAAGCGGGTTGGTTTTGAGGTGGATGATCCGCGGTCGCTGCAGGGCCGACGCAGGGTTGGCGGGAGTGCGGAAGGGCCGCGGCCAGTGAAGGCTCCCATGCCGGGACGCGTGGTGCGGCTGCTCGTAAACGCTGGTGATGAGGTGGCGGAGGGGCAGGGCGTGGTGGTGATTGAGGCGATGAAGATGCAGAATGAGCTGAAGACACTCAAGGCGGGACGTGTTGTTCGAGTGGGAGTGGGGATTGGGGACACTGTGGGGTCCGGGGATGTGCTTATTGTGGTGGAATAGCAATTGCTTTCCACTCTTATGTGATGTCGACGCAGAGTTGAAGAAGTATATTTGTTTACAATTCCCAAAATGTCAACACTAATGCGGGTTGATCCGGAGTAGATTGTGTCCGATGAGTTGGTAGACGAATTCCACGAAATCACGAAGACAGACGCCGCCGCCTCTGAGGCCTGCACCCGCTCTGCGACATTCGCACTGGGATTGTGTATTGTGCTCTTCGTGCTGGGAACCTCTTGGGCACATCGGCCTAGTGAGTTGGCGTTGGAGCATTATGTTTATTTCAGGTACAACTTAGCCTTGGCTGTTGAGCGGCTCGATGAGAGTCCGATCTGGAAAACCTACAAGGCTTCAAACCCGCTTGCAGAAGCTACACCAATTGTTAAGCTCCCAACCGAAACTACAAAGACAATTTCCAGAACTTCCGCACCTGTTGAGAAAGCACAGAAGCAGTCAGCAATGCCTAAGGAAATACCAAAATTTGCTCAACGTCCAGCCGCTCCAACTGGGTTTGCGGTGAGTGCGACGGAAGTATTCAAGATGCCAGAAATCTCGTGGATTATAGATACTCTGAGGAACCTCAATAATTCAGAGCTGCTTACTAACAGCCGGGATTACTCTAACTTCTTCAATTTTTCGATTGCGGGGTGGGCGCAAAAACGTGGAGACTTGATTTATCGAAATGCAATTGATTCTAGTTGCGCGACAAAAGAGATCGAGGTGCCGCACGAGAACAAAACTCGTCGGAATTTTGTCCCTGAGATAGACTCTGATGTCTTATTGGAGTGTCTGACCCTAGAGGATGTGAGGGACTTGGATCAATTTGAGCGACCAGTCATGACTAATCCCGATCAGATAGGAGGGCACGTAGGACGGGAAATCGATATAGCTCCCGGTTCGTTACCGAGAGAACCTTATATGGCTAGCTTGGTCTCGCAAGGTCTTTTATTCTTTGTTCTAATGTATTTCGCAGCGTTCACGAGGGAATCGACCTCGTCCAAAAGTTTTCCCGCGCCAGGTACACTTTTTGGGGCTTTCTCAAAATCTCGCTGGACCTTATTTACGATGGCCCTCGGACTCTGTACTCCTGCTGCCGCGTCGATTTGGGTAGCGATTGAATCGAAACGGCCGGTTCTTTGGGCTGGGGCGGGACTCACCCTTATCGTTGTTTGGTGGATTGCAACTCTACTAAAGCGCAATTCATACTGGGCCATACTATGGAAGCGCACGCCTAGTTCACTTCAGCAACCAATTGACGCTCCGCTATCTAGTTAAGCGCCTCGAACAGGCTTCCGTCGACTTTATACTAGGGAAGAGGTTTGAATCTGTTCGCAGCGGGTTTTGGTGCGAGCTGCATTTTGAGGAGTTCATGGCCGCACTAGTAGAAGCGATTCATATTAAACGGAAGATGTTGTTTGAGCTGGAGGGCGCTCCGTACGTTTGTCTTGATTCCGACATTACGACGCCGACGGCGCGTGGTGGGCAGACGCTGGTGAGGCTGAAGGTGCGAAACCTGCTGACAAATGCGGTATTTGAGAAGACGTTCAAGGCGAATGACCGGTTCAAAGAACCGGACTTGCAGTTGGTTCCGGCGTCGTATCTGTATAGCGATGGTGACGGTTCTCACTTTCTGGATCAGGAGAGCTATGAGACGCTGACGTTGAAGGAAGGGATGATGGGGAATGCGCTGGACTTCCTGATCGAGGGCGCGTTGCTTCAACTGCATAAGTACAACGGCAATCCGATCGGGTTGCAGCTGCCGATGTTTGTTGAGCTGAATGTTGTTGAGGCGGAGCCGGCGGCGCGAGGTGATTTTTCGAGCGGCAGCGGAAGCAAGATGGCGAAGCTGGAGACGGGTTTGGAGATCCGGGTTCCGCCCTTTGTCAAAGAAGGCGAGAAGGTGAAGGTGTCGACGGAGAGTGGAGAGTTCTCCGGGCGGGTGTAATTGGAGAGATTGCTTTAACGAAGAAAAGCCCTGCTTCGGCAGGGCTTTTTTGAACAGAGGGGCTGGGTTATCGCGCGACTGCGGTGAGTTCGGCGGGTTCAACGTTGACGAAGCGGCCGTGCTGACCCTTGTCCTGGAAGCGGACAATGCCGTTGACCTTGGCGAAGAGGGTGTCGTCCTTGCCACGGCCCACGTTGAGGCCTGGCTTGAGCTTGGTGCCGCGCTGACGGACGATGATGCCGCCGCCGAGGATGGTCTGGCCACCGAAAACCTTGACGCCAAGCCGCTGGGCGTTTGAGTCGCGACCGTTTTTGGAAGAACCTAAACCTTTTTTATGTGCCATTTCGATTGCCTCTTTTGCGCTGGCTCTAGGGCTGGCGCCGAATCTTAGACTGAGAAACAAAAAACTTTGCTGAAAAGCCTTGTCTATGCCTTGAAGCTCTTGCCGTTGACCTGAATCTCGTTGATCTTGACCTCGACGAAGTTCTGGCGGTGTCCCTGCATCTTCTTGTACTGCTTCTTGCGCTTGAGCTTGAAAACGAGAATCTTGTCGCCACGGCCTTCGCCGACGACGGAGGCGAGAACCTTGGCTCCGGATAGGTCGGACTCGAACTTACCCTCTTCGGCGCTGACGGCGAGGACGTCGGAGAACTCGAGGTTGCCGTCTTTGTGGGCGGCTGTTTCGATCTTGAGCTTCTCGCCTGGGGAAACCAGGTATTGTTTGCCGCCGGTGCGGATGACTGCGTACATGGCTGAAACCTCAAAAGCGTGCGCTATGGGGCGCGGACTGCTTTCTTCCAATGGATTGTGCTGCAAGGGGCGCGTGGACCTGAGTTCCGGCAGCCCATGAGATGGAGACACAATGAGCTACAGCGCCAAACTTAATAAGTGTACCGATTTTCAGGGGTGGGGTCAATCCTCGGGCGGGTATCGTGAGTTAGATCCTTGGAACTGATGGATTCCGGATTCTTCCGGTGCGGTAATCTCAAGGGCATGAAGATTGCGGTTGTTACAGGGGCGGCGCAGGGGATTGGGCGTAGGACGGCGGAGGTTTTGGCTGGGGCGGGGTTTGGTTTGCTGCTGATGGATATGCAGCCCTGCACGGCGACCCTGGCAGCGGTGCGCGGAGCGGGAGTCGAGGTTGCCGAAGTGCTTGGGGACCTCACAGAGGAACCGGTTATTGAGTGCGCTGTCGAGGTAGCCCGCGCGGAGTGGGGTCGGGTGGATGTGCTGGTGAATAACGCCGGGATCAGTCTGATTGCTCCGGCGGAGGCGGTGGATGCGAAGGCGTTCCGGCGGATGCTGGAGGTGAACCTGGTGGCGCCGTTTCTGCTGGCGAAGGCGTTTGGGGGGATGATGCTGGAGCAGAGAAGCGGGAGCATTGTGAATGTGGCTTCGATCGCCGGGTTGGTGGGAGTGTCGGACCGGTCGGCTTACAACGCATCGAAGCATGGGTTGGTCGGGTTGACGAGGACGCTGGCGGCGGAGTGGGGTGGGCGTGGAGTGAGGGTGAATGCGGTGTGTCCGGGATGGGTGAAGACGGAGATGGATGTCGCCGACCAGGCTGCGACCGGGACTTACAACGATGCGGATATAGAGGGTGTGAATCCGATGGGGCGGTTTGCGACGCCGCAGGATATTGCGCAGGCGATCCTGTTTCTGGCGGAGACGGAGCGGAGCGGGTTTGTGAATGGACACACGCTGGTGGTGGATGGCGGGTGGACGAGCGATGGAAGCTGGCAGAGTCTGCGGATGAAGAAGCGTTAGATTCGATCGGACTCTATTGCGATGATGCGAACAATCGGAACGATATCTGTTCGAGGGCTAGACGTGCGCTCCGATCCAAAATCGAGGACGGGAATCACATGAAATCATGCCCTGTTGTTTTTTTGGGGGATCTTTTGCTGAGTTGAGGCAGACATAGGGATTGGGTTGTGGCAGACTGTTGCTGCTGAGGTACGTCCAATGAAGAACTTACCCTTTTCTGCTTCGATTCTGGTTGGGTCTTTGGCGCTGAGCGGGATGTTGCTGGGTCAGAGTGTTCCGGAGCATGCTCCGGATGGCGGGACGACTCAACGGGTTCAGAGCATCGATATTCCGACAATCACAAATGCTCCGTTTTCAGCCGTGGTGGTGACGGAGTTGACGAAGATTATGCCTGACGGCAGTACGGCTCTGATAAAAAACCACAGAATGGTTGCGCGGGATAGCCTGGGCCGCGTCTTTGAGGAGCGACGTTTCTTCACGCCGAATGGGGATAAAGCAAGTGACGGCGCTTCTGCGAGAGACGGATTACAAGGACCCGATGCTGCACAGTGGATTGTGTGTATTGTGAACACGCGAGGCGTGTTCGGTGTACACCTACAACTGGGCGACGACGGTATCTCAGCGAAGCCGCCAACGGCCGCACAGAGTGCCGCGAATGGGACGAAGTGGGAGGACCTGGGAAAAAAGGTTATAGAGAACGTCGAGGTACGTGGGATCGCAAGAGGTGATGACGATTCCGGTAGGCGCGATTGGAAACGAAAAGGCGCAACCGGTCGTGAAGGAGTTCTGGTACTCGCCGCGACTGGGGATTAATGTGACGACGAAGCGGTTTGATCCGCGGGCTTCGGCGGTACAGAACTTCTATGTGACGGCGATTAACCAGGGAGAACCAGACGCTCAGCTGTTCCATCCGCCTGCGGGATACCGGATGGTGAACATGGATGCGCTGCAGAGGTAGCAGCACTGCTAGAGGGCTGCGGCGGTGGTACGGAGGTCTTCAAGCCAGAGGGCAAGATCGAGCTTGCGGGTGGTGAGATCGCGAGTGGCGATCAGGCTGAGGATCGCTTCCTGAATCTCGGTGGAGAGTTCGGCGAAGGGAAATCCGGTGCGGGTGCGGGAGAGGGTGTCCAGTTCGTCGAGGCCTAATTGACAGTCGAATGCGAGAGGCGGGGTGGAAGTGCGCGTTTCGCGAGCTTTGGATGCGAGTCTGGCGTCGAGGCGCGAGGCAAAGTTCTTTGTACGGGGGTGCAGGATAAGAGCGGCGATGGCTTGCAGGGTGGCAAATTGCGAACAACTGAGGTTGCGTGCGACGTAGACGGTTCCATTGTCGATAAGTTGCTGAAGACGCAGGCTGGGAGTCGGTTCGGTGATGGGATGCAAGGCGATGAGGTGCTGGCGACCGGCTCCGATTTCCACGATACGGTTCTCCTGATGATGCGTCACGCGAGGCTTACGTTCGTGTACTTATTGGACGCTGAGAGTCAGAGGAAAAGTCTCTTTTGGGAACGTTTGATTCTCCCCCAAAGGTGGTATGTCGATTAGGGTTCTAATTGTGCGGGCTGTGGAAATGAAGGACTTATCTGGAAATCGAGGGTCAGGAGCATGAGGGGTTCAAGCGAGAATGTAGTTTTGGATCTTGCGAGATGACAGGAGCGCACCTAGTGGATGCAGTGAAGATCAGGGTTCGGAAGCTGGATGCGACGGCGCAACTGCCGAGATATGCGCACGTGGGGGCATTTGGGGATCTGGCTGCGGATTTATATGCGGTTGCTGGTACAACTCTGGAAGCCGGAACCACGATGCTGGTGGCGACGGGAGTGGCGATGGAGTTTCCGGAGACGCATGGGGCACTGGTCGAGGATCGGTCGGGGCTGGCTGTGCGCGGAGTGACGACATTAGCGGGGGTGATCGACCCCGGATATCGAGGAGAGATCAAGGTGGTGATGACGAATCTGAGTGGGGATGCCGTGGAGATCAAGGCCGGGGACCGGATTGCCCAGCTACGGATTGTGCGGCGGATTGAGGCGGAGTTTGAAGAGGTGAGTGAGTTGGTGGAGGCTGAACGGGGTGCGAGGGGGTTCGGCAGTACGGGACGGTGAGATACAGTTCGGCTGGCGGCGGCGTATGCTCTCGATTTGAGGAGGCGCTATGGGCGAGGGTGCGATGGGTTGGCCAGCTCTGCCGTGGGGCGAGTGGGCGGAGACGGCGAATACGCTGCATATGTGGACGCAGATTGTGGGGAAGACGCGGCTAGCGTTGACTCCGCTGCAGAACCATTGGTGGAATGTGCCGCTATACGTGACCGCGCGTGGATTGGGGACTTCGGCGATGGCGTGTGGCGATGATGTGCTCGATATCGAGTTTGATTTTGTGGCGCATGTGCTGCATATGCGAATGGGATCGGGGAGGGATCACGTGCTGCCGTTACGAGCCCAGACGGTTGCGGATTTTTATCGCGAGTATATGGATTGCCTGAAAGAGCTGGGAGTGAAGATTGAGATATGGCCTATGCCGGTGGAGGTAGCGAATCCGATCCGGTTCGATCTGGATACGGAGCACAAGTCTTACGACCCTGAGTATGCGCATCGGTTCTGGCAGGTGCTGGTGAGTGCGGAGAAGGTGTTTCGTGAGTGGGGAACTGGTTTTCTGGGGAAGGTGAGTCCGGTGCACTTTTTCTGGGGGAGCTTTGACCTGGCGGTGACGCGGTTTTCAGGGCAGGTGGCCCGCCCCTCCGAGCTGGAGCGGATTCGATTCAGCGTGAGGCTTATTCGCATGAGGTGATCTCGGCTGGGTTCTGGCCGGGGAATGGAGGATACGGCGCGGCAGCGTTCTACTGCTATGCGGCCCCTGTGCCGGACGGGCTGACAGAGGCGAAGATCCGGCCGGCGGCAGCGGGGTGGGATAAGGCATTGGGGGAGTTCATCTTGGGGTATGACGCTCTGCTGACGGAACCATCGCCGGAGAAGGCATTGATGGAGTTTCTGGAAAGTTCGTACGCGGCGGCGGCGGAGGCGGCGAAGTGGGACAGGGAGGCGCTGGAGCGGGGTGCAGCAGCGCCGCAGAAGGTTGATGTGCGTGCGACAATTAAGTAGCAGCCATGCCAAAACTTGAAGCTGAACAAGTAGTTCCTTCTCCCGCGACGATTACGCCTGCGCTACTGAAGCAGCACAGCATAACAACCGAGGAGTATGCGCGGATCGAAGAGGCGCTGGGGCGTGTGCCTTCGCTTACCGAACTGGGTATCTTTTCGGTGATGTGGTCGGAGCACTGTTCGTACAAGAGCTCGCGGGTGCATCTGAAGCGGTTGCCGACGCGTGGGGATCGGACTACCGGGCCGGGGAGCGTGGTGCAGGGGCCGGGGGAGAATGCAGGAATCATCGATGTGGGGGATGGGTGGGCGTGTGCGTTCAAGATTGAGTCGCATAATCATCCGAGCTACATCGAGCCGTATCAGGGCGCGGCGACTGGGGTGGGCGGAATACTGCGGGATATTTTTACAATGAATGCACGGCCGCTGGCGGTGATGGATTCGCTGCGGTTTGGCCCGTTGGATGAGGCTGAGCCAGATACATCGCTGCGCAAGAAAAATCACCAGATTGCCACTGGGGTGGTGCATGGAGTGGCTGGATATGGGAACTGTTTTGGAGTTCCGAACCTGGGTGGGGAGACGCGGTTTGAGAGCTGTTACTCGGGCAATCCGCTTCTGAATGCGTTTGCGCTGGGGTTGGTCCGGAAGGACGAGATCTTTTATGCGAAGGCTGTGGGAGTGGGGAATCCTGTGATCTATGTGGGCGCGAAGACGGGCCGCGACGGGATCCACGGCGCTACGATGGCGAGCGAAGAGTTTACAGAGGGATCCGAGCAGAAGCGGCCGAATGTGCAGATGGGCGATCCATTTATGGAGAAGCTGCTGCTCGAGGCTTGCCTTGAGGCGATGGCGACCGGCGCGGTGCTGGGGATTCAGGATATGGGCGCTGCGGGTCTGACATGTTCGACATGCGAGATGGGTGCGCGTGGCGGACTTGGGCTTACGGTGGAGCTCGATCGCGTGCCGCAGCGTGAGACAGGCATGACGAGCTACGAGATCATGCTGTCGGAGTCACAGGAGCGCATGCTGCTGGTGGCTGACAAGGAGCGCGCGGTTGAGGTGCTGGATGTGTTTTCGAAGTGGGGGCTGGATGCCTCGATTGTCGGCGAGGTGACGGAGCGGCCGCACATGGTGATTACACAGCGTGGAGTGCTGATGGCGGATATTCCGAACCAGTCGCTGACGGACGATGCTCCGGTGTATCACCGGCCGGTGGGGACGTGGACGCCTCCGGTGCCGAAGGATCCTCCAGCGCACGTGCTCGAAGAGTTGAAGAAGCCGCGCGACTACACCGCGGACCTGAAGAAGCTGCTGGCGAGCGCGAACATCTGCGACAAACGCTGGGTGTACGAGCAGTACGACTCGATGGTGCAGACGAACACGGTGCAGGGGCCTGGTGGTGAGGCTGGAGTGATGCGCATCAAGGGCACTGGCGCGAAGGGCTCGTCGCTTGCTCCTACCGATGACAGAGAGAAGAAAGCTGCTCCGCGGGAGCGGGGGCTGGCGATGGCTCTGGCGGGAAACGGGCGGTGGACTTACCTCGATCCAAAGCTGGGAGCGATGCACGCGGTGGCTGAGGCTGCGCGCAAGGTTGCTTGTACGGGCGCGACTCCGGTGGCGGCGACGAACTGTCTGAACTTTGGGAATCCGGAGAAGCCGGAGATTATGGCGCAGTTGTCGGCGGCGATTGATGGAATCGCCGAGGCTTGTACGGCGCTGGGAACTCCGATTACGGGTGGCAACGTCTCGCTCTATAACGAGACGAAGGGCGTGGGGATCTATCCGACTCCGGTGGTTGGGATCGTTGGGATTATTGATGATGTGACGAAAGCTGTGCCGAGTGGATTTCGCCAGGCTGATGACCTCATCTTTCACTGGCATCCATATAGCACTGATTGGGATGAAGACTCGGATTGCTACACCTATGAGGTCAGCTTCGGCTCTTCCGAGTATTCGAAGATCGTCCTCGGTGAAATTTGGGGCAAAGCGCCAGGCATTGCTCTTGAGTACGATCGGCGAGTTAACGATACTCTGGTACGTCTTGCGAGCGACCGTTTGTTGCAGTCCGCTTGCGACGTGGGAAGTGGCGGACTAGCAATTTCGGTAGCTAAGCAATGTATCGCTAGCGGTCTCGGTGCGAGGATTGAAAGTGGTGGTGGACCGACTCCTGAGCTATTCTCGTTGTTCCTCGAATCAACTCGCGACGTCTTAATTACGTGTAATCGAGAGTCTGTTGACCGGCTCAAGCAGGTGATCCATGAAGCAGATCTCGGTGGTCTGACTTACCTTGGACGGACGACTACTCTGCCGACGCTGGAGATTCGCGGTAGAACGCATCTGGCTATATCGGTTCCTGTCGATGAACTGGAGTCCGCCTACTCAGGCGCTCTCGAATCACAGATTGCTGATGAGGTGGTGACGGCATGAGCGACCGAATGATTCAGGACAAGCTTGTGGCGTTGGGTGCGGTTGGAACAGCAGATTCCTCCACTTCGCTGCGCTCCGGTCGGAATGACACATCTCTGGTGGTGCGCGCTGAAGATGTGGTGATGCACGACAAGGACGACGCGACTCCCTTCGATAAGCTGCGCGAAGAATGCGGGGTGATGGCGGTTTACAACCATCCCGACGCGGCACGCCTGACTTACTGGGGGTTGTACGCTCTGCAGCATCGTGGGCAGGAGTCGGCGGGTATCGCGACCGCCGATGGGCAGAATGTGAACGACATGAAGGGCATGGGGCTGGTCTCGGAGATCTTTACCGACGACGTGCTGGCCAAGCTGCCCGGACACATGGCGATTGGGCACACGCGCTACTCGACAACGGGTGATTCGGCGCTGCTGAATGCGCAGCCGATCTCGGTGGAGTCGACACGCGGACTGATTGCGATTGCGCACAACGGCAACCTCGTCAACCTGGGGAACTCGAAGGAGCGGCTGGAGCGCGATGGCGCGGTGTTCCAGACAACGAGCGACTCGGAGATCATCATTCAGCTGATCGCGCACTCAAAGGCGTCAACGCTGGTGGATTGCATCGCCGACTCGCTCTCGCAGGTGGAGGGTGCGTTCTCGATTGTGATGATGACGCGGAACCGCATCTTTGCGGCGCGCGATCCGCATGGGTTCAGGCCGCTGTCGATGGGACGGATTCTAGGAGTGGACGGGGCTCCGGATACGTTCGTGTTTGCGAGCGAGACGTGTGCGTTCGATCTGCTTCATGCCAGGTATGAGCGTGATGTGAAGCCGGGCGAGTTGGTGATGGTGTCGGAGGAGGGTGTGACTTCGCGATACTTCGACACGACGACGCGGCAAGCCAGCTGCATCTTTGAGCACGTCTATTTTGCACGGCCCGACTCGAAGATCTATGGACGCTGGGTGCAGCGGAGCCGCGAAGAGATGGGTCGGCAGCTTGCGCGGGAGTCGCATGTGGATGCGGATCTGGTGGTGCCTGTGCCGGACTCGGGTGTGACGGCCGCGCTGGGGTATGCGGCGGAGTCGAAGATCCCATTCAACCTGGGATTGATTCGAAATCACTATGTGGGGCGCACCTTTATTCAGCCGGAGCAGCGGGTAAGGGACTTCGGCGTGAGGATGAAGCTGAATCCGGTGCGGTCGTTGCTTGAGGGGAAGCGTGTGATTCTGATCGACGACTCGATTATTCGCGGGACAACGAGCCGGAAGATTGTACGAATGGTGCGGGCGGCGGGAGCGAAAGAGGTGCATCTGCGTATTTCGTGTCCGCCGACGATTTCACCGTGTTTTTATGGGGTGGATACACCGAGCAAGAAGGATCTGATTGCGGCGAACAACTCGATTGAAGAGATTCGAAAGTACATCGAGGCGGACTCGCTGGCTTATCTGTCGTTAGTGGGGCTGACGCATGCATGCACGACGGGTGAACCGGTGGAAGGGCTTTCGCCCGGGGATTTCTGCACGGCGTGTTATACGGGGGATTATCCGACGCAGTGGGTGGATGTGTCAGAGATTCTGCCGGCTACGGCAAATGTCTAAATTGCGTTGGACTCAGAGCTTCAAGGTCTGCAGGTAGGTGAAACTTTGCTGCAGGCTCTGGAGGACTGGCATTGCGGTCTTGTCCTGATCGAGAAAGACGTAACGGATACCCTGTCTCTGTGCCTGACTGAGGAGAGACGGCCATGCGATGGAACCCTGGCCTAGTTCGGTGAAGTGCTCGGCGGTGTTGTCTTCGGCATAGCTGGTGGCCGCGCCTGCGGTACGGTCTTTGATGTGAAGCAGGCTGATGCGATTTCGATATTTGCGGAGAAATGGGGCAGGATCGACGCCAGCCTGCACGAGCCAGTAAATATCAATCTCGAGTTCGACGAGTGAGGAGTCGGTATTCCTCACGATTTGATCGAAGCCGGAGCTGCCATCCTGTGGAAGGAATTCGTGGCCGTGGCAGAGATAGGCAAGCTGCATTCTCTTGTCACGAAGCGTAGCGCCCCACCGGTTGAAACGGCCCGCAACCGCACGATACTCATCGAGCAAAACCGGCTTCGGATTCGGAAGCATGGTCACGACATACTGGACGCCGAGTTCGCGCGCATACTCGATTCGATTGTCGAGATCGTCCGCAGACATGTGGGTGGATGGTACCGCGAGACCCGCGTCAGCAATCATCTTGCGCAGAGTCGCAGCGGATTGAGTAAAGATGAGCGGGTGGAGTTCGATCTGGGTGAATCCGATCTGGCGAAGAGCCTGCAGAAGACTTGCAAAGTCTGCCCGAGCCTCTTTGCGAACGGTGTAGAGCTGCACTCCGTAGAGCAGATGCTCACTAGCTGCCGGCAACGCTCCTGCCGAAAGACGCAGCGAGCAACCGGCAGCAGCGGCCAGAGAACAAAGGCGAAGAATGTCGCGGCGAGTGGGCATAGGGGATTTGAGACCAGAGACTACTGCTCTTCCGTTTCGGTTGGGTGCTTGCCTGTGAACTCAGAGCAGCAGGGCTTTTCGCTTGGCTGGAATTCCATGAATTCGACGCGGGTAAGGTCAGGGTCGTAGAGATTCAATTGGACCTTGCCATCCTTGCCCATCTGAGATTTCGTGCAGTTGGGCCCTTCACAGTGGTTCGCCGCAAGCTTCGCGACGGTGTCTTTCATATTCACGACACCGAGAGAGAAATGGTCCATCACGCCGATGTGCTGCAGCGTGGGATTCGGAGGATTGTTGAGCATGTACTCGATCCAGTCGGAGCCATCAGGAACCTGAAGACTGACCCAGTTGATCGTGTCTGGTTTAGGGCCGCCATACCAGTACGGACGAAAACCGAGAATGCCCTGCCAGAAAGCGTCTTCGTTGGCGCGGTCGGCGACCATGAAGCCAGCATGGATGATGCGGTGCGAGGGCGCGTCCGGTGAGGGCGCGGGAAGACCCGCAGGTTTGACGCCGTGCTGGACGAAGAGAATGAGGTTTCCTTCCGGATCGTGTACCCCAAAGACGCCATCCTTCAGCGGCTGGGCAATCGCAACGGAGCGAGCCTTGAGATAGCGTTCCAGTGCTGCAACGTCGCGCGTGGTGAAGGCTACGGCCTCCATGCGCGACACTGGCGCAGGCGAGGGAAGAGGCTTGACCTCGAGCCACTGCGAGCTGTTCACGGCATAGCGCGTAACGCCGTCGCTCTCCTTACTTGGAAGAGCGAGAGTCTTGCTGTAGAAGGCTGCGGACGCTGCAGGATCGGCGGCGTACATGCGAAAAAAGGCGACGCCGGTGATCGCCGGCCGTTGTGGGGCTTGTCCGAACGACGCAAAAGTGAAGAGCAGAAGCAGAAGGCTGAGTCTTCGCATAGACCATCTACTCTAGTCGACGGATTTTCTATCGTCAAAAGAAGGAATGTTGGGCCGATCCACCCAGGACCTACTGCACGCGTTCCATATGCATAAAGAGATAGTCCATTGGCCAGCCGGGAGCGGCACCGTGCTGACGTGCAAGCGTGGCGAGCTGAGCGTAGTGGCGGATGCCGTGCAGAAGTGCATGGAAGAAGATGGTCTTGCGTGAAGAACGGAGGCGGCCTCCGGTACGCGTAGGGAACTCGATCACTTCATCCCACTTGACCTCGGAATTGAGGAGATCTCGAAAGAGAGCAATTGCACCATCGTGTGTCGTGTAGAGAGCGTCGACGGAGTCGAAAGGTACGCTGGCGTACTCGGAGATGGGGAGCTCGGCGAGGCGTTCGGCATAGCGAAGTTCGACAGCGACGATGTGCTGGAGGAGCTCGGCGATGGTTTTGGCGCCTGCTATATCGCAAGGTTGAGTTAGAAACTCAGGACGGTCGGTGAGGAGCTTGCGCCAGTTCCGGGACGTGGTTTCGTTCCAGGCGAGGATATCTTGGGCGGTAAGTACGGGATCGATCATGGTTGCTCCTGATGCAAAGCGCGGTGGCCAATGTCGCGGCGGAATTGCATACCCTCGAAGGAGATCTTTGCGAGTTGGGCGTAGGCCTTAGCGAGGGCGGACTGCAAGTCTGGGCCTACGGCTGAGACGGCAAGGACGCGGCCTCCCGCGGTTACGAGTCGGTCGTCTTTGATCGCAGTGCCGGCGTGGAAGACGACTACGTCTTCGGTCTCGTCGGCCTTTGCAGGCAGCCCATGGATAGGTTTGCCTGAGGTGTATTTACCTGGATAGCCCGCACTGGCTGCCATGACACAGACACTGGCCCCAGGCCTCATTTGGATGGTGAGGTGGTTCGCGGTGCTGTCGATGGAGGCATTGAACAATTCGACGACATCGGTTTCGAGGCGAAGAAGAATGGCTTCCGTCTCGGGATCGCCGAAGCGTGTATTGAACTCGAGGACCATGGGGCCGCGCGGAGTCATCATAAGGCCACAGAAAAGGATGCCTTTGAACGGTGTGCGCTCGGAATGCATGCCGTCGACGACCTTCTGCGCAACGTTGCAGAGGATCCACTGGCGCATCGCGGGAGTGACGATCCCGTCGGTGGAGTAGGCTCCCATGCCTCCGGTGTTGGGGCCGGTGTCGCCCTCGCCGATGCGCTTATGATCTTGCGCAGAGGCGATCTCGACAGCGTGTGTGCCGTCACAGAGAGCAAAGAAAGAAAGCTCGTCGCCAGTAAGGAACTCTTCGAGGACGACTTCGATCTCCGGCGTCCCAAGCAGCGCACCGCTGAACATCTGTGCGGCGGTCTCTTCGGCTTCAAGGTGCGTGTTGCAGATGACGACGCCTTTACCGGCGGCAAGGCCAGAGGCTTTGACGACGACGGGAACGGTAAAGCGAGGGAGTTCTTCGTGAACTTCCTCGATGCTGGTGCAGAGGGCGTAGGCCGCGGTGGGGATGTCGTTGCGCTGCATAAACGCTTTGGCGAAGGCTTTGCTGGTTTCGAGCCGGGCTGCGTCCTGAGTGGGACCGAAGACACGAAAGCCGCGTTTGGTGAGCTCGTCGACGAGGCCAACGGAGAGCGGGAGTTCAGGTCCGATGACGGTGAGTGCGGGCTGCTCGATGGCGACGATATCGACCATCTGATGAAGGTTGCCGGGATCGGCGGGGATGCAACGTGCGAGCTGAGCGATGCCTCCGTTACCCGGGGCGCAGAGGACTTCGGTGACCTGGGAAGATTTGCGGAGGGCCCAGACGAGGGCGTGTTCGCGGCCTCCGGCGCCGATGACGAGAACCTTCATTTTGTTGAATTGCTCCTGTTATGCCTGTTTCGGCCTGTATTCGAGGCTAGGCATGGCTGGGGTTGAAGTCAAACCGCGATTCTATTTGCCTGCGAGGGAGATGGCTTCGGCGAGTGAGCGACTGAGAAGCGCTGGTTTCGTGGAGGTGCCGATGCGCACCTGGTACGCGCCATGGAAGGGGAGCTGTTCCCTGAGGGTGAGGCGCACTCCGGGACGAATTCCCTGGGAAGCGAGATAGCGGAGCATCTCGGGATCCCGGTCGGAGACACTTGACACCTTTGCTGATTGGCCGGGGGTGAGTTGCCAGAGTGACTGAGGGTGTTGGTTCGGCAGAGAGCCGTCCATCGCGGGAATTGCGTGACCGTGTGGGTCAAACTCAGGGTGGCCGAGCTTCGTGGCGATGCGCTCTTCGAATCGCTCGGAGATAAAGTGTTCGAGGCGTTCGGCCTCCTGATGCACCTCGTCCCATGGATAACCGAGAACCTGATGCAGGAACGTTTCGATAAGGCGATGATGACGGACGATCTCGAGTGCCCGCTTCTTCCCTGCTTTAGCAAGCTTCACGCCGTGATGTTTTTTGTAGGTGACTAGGGGAGGTGACTGTGCAGCGAGCTTTTGCAGCATGTTGGTCACTGAGGCCGCAGTGATCGAAAGGTGAGCGGCGATTTCAGTGCTTGAAACCTGACGTTCCTCGCGGCCGCTGAGTTCGAAGATTGCCTTCAGGTAGTCATCGATGGCTTCACTGCCAGCGTAGGGGGCCGTGGTGCCAGTTTCGGTCGGTCGCAACTTCGAAGTAGTCTTTTTCATCGCTACATATTTGACTTAGCTTAGCATTAAAGTAATATTTAGTCATGGCTAATATTCTGGTCAGCGAAGGCAAGCCGGAAGAGCCGAAGTTTCCTCCTTCGTTTCGGCGAAACGAGATTTGGACGTACTTCGGGCCTGCGTTTGTTGCTTCGGTCGCATATATCGACCCCGGCAATTTCGCGACGAATATTGAGGGTGGAAGCAGGTTCGGTTACCGGCTGCTGTGGGTCCTGTTGTGGTCGAATGTGATGGCGATCCTGATCCAGTATCTTTCGGCAAAGCTGGGGATAGTGACAGGACTTACGTTACCGCAGAACTGCAGGAGACATTTCTCGCGGCCGATGACGCTGTTCTTGTGGGTTACGGCGGAGATCTCGGCGATTGCGACCGACCTGGCTGAGTTTCTTGGTGCGGCGCTGGGGTTATATCTCCTGTTGGGACCGGCGATGCTGGCGCATGGGTGGACACGAACGGAGACGTTATTGGCTGCGGCGCTGGTTTCTGCAGTGGGGGTGTTTCTGATTCTCGCTTTGGACCTGGCGGGTTATCAGTGGCTGGAACGCGGAATCATGGCGTTTGTCGGGGTGATTGGGCTTTGCTATGGATTTGAGGTTTTCCTGGTACATCCGGATTGGAGGCTGGCTGCATTCCATACGCTGGTGCCTACGCTCGATCCGAAGGACCTTCATGGAAGCCTCTATGTTGCGGTTGGGATGCTGGGTGCGACCGTGATGCCGCATGTGGTGTATCTGCACTCGGCACTGGTGCAGCCGCGACGCAAGGAGTTGATCCTGCGGCCGCGAATAGAGGGTAGTTCGCGGCGAAGAAGCTATCTGAGGTTCGAGCTGATTGATGTCTTTGTCGCAATGAACGGCGCGTGGCTGATTAATTCCGCGATGATTGTGATGGCGGCGGTGGCTTTTTCGCATCTGTCGAACCCGGTAACGACGATTGAGCAGGCGCATCAGACTCTGGGACCGTTGCTCGGACCGATGGCCGCGACGGTGTTTGCGGTAGCGCTGCTTTGCTCGGGACTGTCGTCGTCGACTGTCGGGGTGATGGCGGGTCAGGTCATCATCGAAGGTTTTCTCGATATCAAATTTTCGATTTTCCTGCGGAGGCTGATCACGATTATTCCGGCGTTTTTGGTGATCGCCGTGGGGCTGGATCCGCTGAAGATATTGATCCTTTCACAGGTGGTGTTGAGCTTTACGTTGCCGTTTGCGCTGATTCCGCTGCTGGTATTGACGAACCGGGCTTCGGTAATGAGAAGTTTTGTGAGTGCAGGGCGGACACGGTTGGCGGGATGGTGTGCGGTGGGGATTATTCTCTCGCTGAATCTGGTGCTGTTGGGTCAGCTTGCATTTGGTAAGTAAGAGGGGCCACCTTATCCGTGCGGAATCAGCTTTCGAATCCCGGTTTAGATCGACGGATACGGGCCAGCAGCGATGCGGGACGCAAAGCGTGGGGATACTGCAGCAGGCTGGCGAGAAACGCTGGCGCATTGTCACGAGCGATGCGCAGCGACACTGGAACGACGTAAAGATTCATGACGGTCTCGGAGATGAGGAGAGAAGCCGCCGCTCCATAGAGCCCCCAGGCGCGCGCGAAAAAGTAACAGGCAACGCACGTGACAGCTGTGCCCACCACATACCAGGTAGCCAGTCTTTCATGCTGGTTGGTTGAGGTGATCAGAGTGGCGCTCGTAGACCAGAGCGCATAGAAGATAACGACCAGCAGAAGGATGCTGAGCAGACGGCGGCTCGGCGGTACGTGTCCTCCGGTCCAATGGGTGAGAAACCACGGCCCAAAGAGCATCATGGCAAGGACGATGACGACGGCAACAATCAGTGCAAGCTGGCACGCCCGGCGTAGTAAGGTGCGGGTCAGATCGTAGTTTCCAGCTCCGTAGGCAATGGACAATTCTGGTTCGAAGGTGGTGTTGATCATCTGGACCATCTGGAGAGCAACGCGGGAGACGGTGCGCGCCGTTCCGAAGATGACGACGGCCACTGGGCCAAGAGCGTACCCAACAGCGAGGAGGGTTCCTTGGAGATTGAGAGCATTGCCGGCGGGAAAACCCATGAAGGCGACAGCAAGCGGGGTTAGCGTGCGAATCTCAGAGAGTCTGGCGTACTTCCATCCGAATTCGATCCAGGGGATATCGTGGCGGACAAAGAAACAGAGGGTTATGGTACACGCCATGTTTACGGCTGCGAAGATCAGGGCCGTATTTCGAGGACCAGAGCCAAGAGCGGCGGCAGTGATCATGCTGCTGAAGGCAAGAAACGAGAAGGTTGTTTTGAGCGCTGTGCCGTAGGGATAGCGCCTGATGCAACGGTAGGCGGACTGAAGAAGCTGTTCGAGCTGTCCAAAGAGAACGGAGATACCGAGATAAAAGATGATCCACTTCGTGTCGGATTCGGTGATATGGGTCAGCTTGAGAAGTCGTGCGGCAGGGAGAAAGTAGAGGGCGCCGCTGAAAAGAATGAGGACAGTGGAGCAGATAAGTATGATGAGCCACCAGCAGCTTTGAAAGACGCGGAGGGCATCTTCACGGTTGTTTCGGGCGACCATCATGGTCATTTCGTTGCCGGCGACGTTGCCGAAGCCGATGCTGCTGAAGCTGAGGTAGGCGGGGATAGAGTTGAGAATCAGCCACTCGCCGAAGAGGGGAGTGCTCCAGAAGTGGAGAAAGACGGGCACCTGGACGAGTTGGATGATAGTGGAGGCGAGCTTGCCGACCCAGTTGACGATGAAGCCGAAGAGCAGCCGCCGTTTTGTCGAGCCATCCATACTCATGTTTGAGGTTTGGTTTGGTGCTTGGGCAAGTCTAACGGGTGCGTGGCGTGTGCGCCTAACGACTTGCTATGGATGTACCCTTCAGTGTTCGCGCAACTTGCGATCGATCTGAAGCTTTTCCGCGGTTAATCTGTTCAGCATTTCGTGGTCGCCGCGGCGGTCGGCTTCAGTGATAAGCGTCCGAAGCTCGCGCTGCCGGCGTTCGAGATGGCGATGCTCGAGAGTGTAGAGGGCGCCTTCCACCTGTTCAGCCAGAGTCTGTGGGTTGGCAGAGGGTTCGTCTGCAAGGTGAAGCGCAGTCACAAGAAGGACGTGGCTGTTTTGGTCGGGTGCGGCGTCCAGAGGATTCGGCGGAGCTGGCGCGTGCGAGAGAACTTCGAGCAGCGAGGCTGAGGGTAGGTTCTCGTACCACTCGGGGTGTTGGGAAAGCCGATCCGCGGCGAGACTGCGGGCCGGGTCATGCTCGGGAAGCACAAGAGCGCGGAGGAGAATGCGTTCCGTCTCACTGGCAGGATCGTGATTGTGGGAACGGACGCTTTCGACTCGCTGAGCGGCGGCCTGCTTAAGTTCCTGGCGAAGGATGGCAGAGTCGATGGCGAGCTTTTGAGCGGCGTCCGCGGCGAACTCGTCGCGTTGGATGCGGTTGGGCATGCGGCGAATGTGCGGAAGGAGGAAGTTGAGAGCTTTCACCTTGGCGTCGGCTGTGCGGCCGGGGAATTGTTCGCGGGCGTGGTCAATGAGATAGTCCGAGTGGCGCTTGGCGTTGCGAAGGGCTGCCATGTAGGTTTGGACGCCCTGTTCGCGGATGAATCGGTCGGGGTCAAGGCCGCCTTCGAGAGTAACGACCTTGACCTCGAAGTCTTCCTCCGTGAGGAGGGCGATGGATTTTTCAGTAGCGGCGATGCCGGCGGTGTCGGGGTCGAAGTTGACGATGACGCGCTTGGCGAAGCGGCCGAGGAGGCGGATCTGTGCCTCGGTGAAGGCGGTTCCGGAGGTGGCGATAACGTTCTTAATTCCGGCCATGTAGACGGAGATGCAGTCCATCTGGCCTTCGACGAGGAGGGCAAAGCCGAGGGTGCGGATGTCGGCCTTTGCTTTGTCGAGGTTGAAGAGGATCTGACCTTTGCTGTAAAGCGCAGTCTCAGGGGAGTTCAGATACTTCGCGATATCGCGTCCTTTTTCATCCTGAGCGTCGAGAGCGCGGCCGGTGAAAGCGATCGTTTTGCCCTGTTCGTTGGCGATGGGAAAGGTAATGCGTTTGCGAAAGCGAGCGTAGAGCTGACCCTGGCTACCATCGGACTGCTCTTTTGAACTGAAGAGGCCGCTGGCTCGAAGGACGTCTTCAGGGAAGTGGCGGGCGAGCTGCTCGCGCATGTGGTTGAAGTCATCCGGGGCGAAGCCGATGCGGAATTTGGAGACGGTTTCCGGGGTGACCCCTCGATTGGTGAGATATTCGCGAGCTCGCGCGGCTTCGGGGGCTTTGAGGGCGGCTTCGAAGTACTGGGTGGCGGCCTCGTGGATGTCGAGGAGCTGGCGGCGAAGGCCGGCTTCGTGAGCCTCTTCGGGGGAGGTGAACTCGCGTTTCGGGAGAGGGATCCCACATTTCTGGGCGACTGTGCGGACGGCTTCGGGGAAGCTGATGTTCTCCATCTTCATGACGAAGGTGAAGACGTCGCCTTTCTCATGGCACCCAAAGCAGTAGAAGTAGCCGTGGGTCGCGTTGACGGAGAAGGAGCCGGTCTTTTCCTTGTGGAAGGGACAGAGGCCGGTGTAGTTCTGAGCGCCGGATTTGCGGAGCTTGAGGTAGTCGCCGATGATGCGGACGATGTCTGCCTGTTGTTTGACGAGTTGGGCGAAGTTGTCGGACACAAGCGAGGGGTCTACGGTTTTCTCTTTCTTATCGTAATGGGAGCGTGTGGTTACCTGTACGGCGGCATGGAAGTAAGGGTCGGTAGTAGCGAAGGGGCCGGGTAAAGTTCGCGAATGGAAGGCAATGATGCCATGTATGAAAATACCGATTTGTATACAATCCGTCTCTGCTTACTGTATAACGATTGGCTACAGCCGAAATTGGAGGACTCTGGTTGTCGTCGTCGGCGAACCCAGTCGCCCCCATTTCTGCGCATGCCATACAGGAGAAGATTTATGCGGATAGGGAAGCGTTGGGGCCTTGCGGCCTGCATAGGGTTGGCGTCAATGGGGACAATCTGCAATCCAGATGCCTCCGCTGCGACTCCGACGGCCGGCGAGCGACAGATGCCCCGATTGATCGAACAGTTTACTGCCGATCGGATGAGCCTTACCCGCATCTATCCCCTCGCGATTGCGCCCGCGCGGACGATTCGCTTCGAGAAGTTTTACAACGATGAGTTGGCGATGCTGGTGACGATGAACTTCGACAAGCTGTCAGAAGACGACCAGATCGATTATCTGCTGTTGAAGAACCGGGTGACCTCAGACCTGCATCAGCTTGCCATTCAGAAGAAGCAGGCGGAAGAGATGCAGTCACTGCTCCCCTTTGCCGGGACGATTGAGGAGTTTCTGGATCGCAAACGCGAGATGAAGCGTCCCGATGCGGAGAAGGATGCCGCCGCCCTGACGGAAGTAGCGAAACAGATCGAGGCAACGCGGAAGAAGTTCGATCCGAAGCCTCGTGGCGGACAGTCGACGGACGGCGTCGAGAAGCCAAAGGTAAATCCCGTGGTCGCGAACCGGGCCGCGCTCGCGACCATGCAGCTCAGCACTGCATTGAAAGATTGGTTCGGACAGTACAACGGCTATGATCCCGTGTTTACCTGGTGGGTCGATCAGCCTTATAAGGATGCGGACAAGGCGCTAACCAGTTACAACGCCTTCCTGAAAGAAAAGCTGATCGGCATCGCGCCCGACGACAAGACAACAATCATCGGCGACCCGGTAGGCCGCGAGGCGCTGATGAATGCGCTCTCCGACGACATGATTCCCTACACGCCCGAGGAACTTATCGCTATTGCGCAGACAGAATACGACTGGTGCATGAAGGAGATGCTGAAGGCGTCGAATGAAATGGGATTCGGGAATGACTGGCATGCCGCAGTGGAGAAGGTGAAACAGACGCACGTGCCACCGGGGGAGCAGCCTGAGGTGATTCGCAAGCTGGTGCTTGAAGGCAGCGACTTTGTCGAGAAGAACAACCTGGTGACGGTGCCGCCGCTGGCCGACGAAACCTGGTACATGATCATGATGACGCCGCAGCGTCAACTCGTGAATCCGTTTTTTACCGGCGGCAATGAACTGAGCGTGTCCTATCCGACGGACACGATGACGTACGAACAGCGTGAGATGAGCATGCGCGGCAACAGCACTCCGCTGTCGCACGCAACGGCATTTCACGAGATGATCCCCGGGCACTTCCTTCAGTTCTACATGTCGTCGCGCTACAACACCTATCGCCGGACGTTTTCAACGCCCTTCTGGCATGAGGGAAATGCGTTCTGGTGGGAGATGCTGCTATGGGACAAAGGGTACAACAAGACTCCTGAGGAGCGGGTTGGCGCTCTGGTATGGCGGATGCATCGGTCGGCGCGCGTAATCTTTACAATGAACTTTCATCTGGGCAACTGGACGACCCAACAGTGTGTTCAGTCGTTGATCGATAACGTTGGATTCGAGCCAGATAATGCTGCGGGGGAAGTGCGGCGGTCGTTCGATGGTTCGGTTGGTCCGCTCTATCAGATCGCGTATCTGATGGGTGCGCTGCAGTTCCGCGCGCTGCATAAGGAGCTGGTGGATTCGAAGAAGATGACGGACAAAGAGTTTGCCGATGCGGTTCTGCACGAGAACTCGATGCCGATCGAAATGCTGCGCGCAGATCTGGAGCGGCAGAAGCTGACGAAAGACTTCAAGACAAGCTGGAAGTACTACGGGGAGCATCCGACGCATCCTTAAAGTTTTTCAAAACCGGGCAGGTGCAGGTCGATTGCGAAGAAAAAATGACTGAAGCAAACTGGAACGCCAAAGAAACTTCTCGTAGAAGTTTTCTCAAGGGTCTCACCGCTACACCAGCCGTCGCCCTCACGTCGGCTGGCGGTCTTCTTGCTCAGCCATCAGGTGGAGCTCCGACTAAGGCCGTTCAATCCGCATCAAGTCAGCCAGGGACAAAATCAAAGAAGTTTGTGGGGATTCAGATCGGCGCTCGTTCGTTTGTTGACGAAGGTGTCGATCAATGCCTCGATACGCTTCAGCAGACAGGCGGTGTCAATGTTGTCTTTGCCACCGTGTTTACGTATGGGACGGGCCTGGCAGGCAGACAAGTTCATGGTGAGCCGCTACCCGACCACGGAGTGAAGGAATACGACCAGATCCACGGCGGTAGTTTTACGAAGGTGCATCCTGAGTTCTATGCCGATTCGGTGATCAAGGACATTCGCGCCCCGGAGCTTGGCGATTTCGACATTCTGGTCGACGTTATTCCAAAGGCGAAGGCGAAGGGTATGCAGACCTACGCCCTCTTTGAAGAGGCGTATAACCCTCGATTGATGCCGAACTTTGAGAAGGTCTCTGAGGTCGACGTCTACGGAAAGCTCGGCCGCGACACCTGTTTCAATAACCCTTATGCTCGCACCTTTCTTACGTCGATGGTCTCGGACTGGATCACGAACAACGATCTTGATGGCCTGATGTGGGAGTCGGAGCGCCAGGGTCCGCTCAACAATACACTCAGAGCCCATTTCAGCAACATCGGTACGCGGCGATCTTCCATCAACTGCTTCTGCGACTACTGCATCCGCAAGGCAAAAGACGTTGGAATCGATGGCCAGCGCGCACGTGAGGGCTACATTGCACTCGACCACTGGGTATCGAGAACCCTTAGCCAGCCGAGGTCTGCCGATGGCAGTTTTGTAACTCTCTGGCGTCTCTTCCTGGAGTTTCCGGAGATCTTTGCCTGGGAGCGTTTCTGGTACACCTCACAGGAGGAGATGTACGGGCTTATCTACGGCACGGCCAAGGCGATCAATCCAAGAGCGCAAATTGGCTGGCACATCATGCACCTGGTTACGATGAGTCCTTTCTATAGCGCGGACACGAACTACGCGAGACTGGTTCATGTTTCGGACTATCTGAAGCCATCGACTTATAACAACTGTGCCGGGCCGCGGCTCGCGCAGTACATCCGGAATATTCAGTCCACACTTTTTCGCGACCAAACCCCAGAGCAGGTGCTCGAGATGCACTACAAGTTCATGGGCCTGCAAGGTGAGCCTTCCCTCGATCAGTTGCCCACTGCCGGCCTTTCCGGTGAGTCCGTCGGAGTGGAGACGAGGCGCGCTATCGCCGACGTTGAAGGAGCGATCCCGATCTATCCGGGAATCGACATCGATATCCCTACCGCCCTCAACGAGAAGCGAACGACGCCCGCCGATGTCAAAGCAGCCACGCTCGCTGCACTCAAGGCAGGAGCTCCTGGAGTCATACTGTCGCGCAAATATGCAGAGATGAAGCTGACCAATATCGCAGGAGCCAAAGAGGCTCTTCGCGAGTTTGGCGCTATCTGACCGTCAATTAATCGGGGTAGAATTGTGCGGCGATGGCATTTAAATTTTCAGGCGTTGATTTTATTGAGTTCGATTCCCTGCTCACGGAAAATGAACTTCTCGTTCGTAACAGCACCCGCGGATTTATTGAAGACAAGCTGATTCCCATCATCGAGCAATGCAACCGCGATGGGCGATTTCCGCGGGAGCTTGTTTATCCCATGGGCGAGCAGGGATACTTCGGCGCCACGCTCGAAGGCTACGGCTGTGCAGGGATCAATAACGTCGAATACGGGTTGATGACGCAGGAGCTGGAACGAGGCGACTCCGGAATCCGCAGCTTCGTCAGCGTCCAGTCGGCACTCGTCATGTATCCGATCTACACCTTCGGTTCGGAGGATCAGAAAAACCTCTGGCTCCCGAAGATGGCGACAGGAGAAAAGCTGGGCTGCTTCGGCCTCACGGAACCGGACTTCGGCTCCAACCCAGGCGGCATGCGCGCCCGAGCTCGCAAAGACGGCGACGAATATGTCCTGAACGGCGAGAAGATGTGGATCACGTCGGGCAGTATCGCCGATGTTGCCGTGATCTGGGCGAAGGTGGAAGAGCCAGGAGTTGCTCCAGAGAATCTTCGCGTCCGCGGATTTCTGGTGGAAACGGACCGCCCCGGATTCAAGGCGCATGACGTTCACGGCAAGTGGTCCCTCCGCGCATCGGTAACGTCGGGACTGTCGCTGCACGATGTCAGAATTCCTGCGGCAAATCTGCTGCCGAAATCCGATGGCCTGAAGTCTCCGCTGATGTGCCTGAGCCAGGCCCGCTACGGCATCAGTTGGGGAGCGATCGGCGCCTCGATGGCCTGCTACGACGTGGCATTGCAGTACGCCAAGGAGCGAAAGCAGTTCCGCGACCAGCCCATCGCCAGCCATCAGCTCGTGCAGGAAAAGCTCGTCTGGATGATCACGGAGATCACCAAGGCTCAACTCCTCTCGCTGCAGGTGGGACGTCTGAAGGATCAGGGAAAGGCCGCATTCCAGCACATCTCCATGGCAAAGCGGAACAACGTCTGGATGGCGCTTGAATGTGCCCGCATGTCTCGCGACATCCTCGGTGCTGCCGGCATCTCCGACGAATATCCGATCATGCGCCATATGATGAACCTCGAGTCAGTAAAGACCTACGAAGGCACGCACGACATTCACACCCTGATTCTCGGGCAAAGCGTTACCGGGCTTGCGGCGTTTTAGGAACACAGCCCTCCGATAATCGAACCACCCGGTTCTTCCTTGCAACTTTTGAGTCAAGGCAGGTTCGTCCGTTCGCCAGCTGACCTGCACTTGGCGTTAGAATGAAAGACGTATCGTCATTTCGTTCCGTGACCCTCTGAGGGTTTCACGCAAGGGGAGTACAACTCATGGCGACAGAACACGTCGCTCTGGCAGGGGCCGAAGGCAGCACGTCGACCAAGCCGGACACGAAGCAGCAGTCTCCGCAGAATCCCATCGTCAACAACTTCAGCATCCAGATCGCGACAGTGAACGGGTCAGGCTCGCAGTCCGCGAACCTGGTTCTGCTTGAAGTCGATCTTCCGTATGGGGATTCCCGTTAGCGGCAAGAATCTTTTTCCTTCCAACATCGCCGGACTTCCGACCTGGTACACAATTCGAGCCAGCAAAGACGGCTACGTTGCGCGCAAGAAGGAGATCGACCTCCTCATCGCGATGAACCCCGAGACGATGAAGGAAGACATGCTGTCGCTGCCTCCTGGCGCCGCGGCGATCTATGAGGAATCAGCCAATCTGCAGCAGTATCGCGATGATGTGGCGTGTTATCCGGTGCCCTTCGACAAGCTCACCGCTGCGGTCTGCCCCGAGGCGAAGCTTCGCAAACTCGTCAAGAACATGATCTACGTCGGTGTCGCCGCACAACTTCTGAAGATGGATATGGTGGCGGTGGAAGCTGCTCTGCGGAAGCAGTTCGCCAAGAAAGTAAAGGCAGCCGATCTCAACTGGGGCGCTGTCCAGGCGGGTTACGACTACGCCAAAACATCTCTGACGAAACACGACTCCTTTGTGCTGGAGCCGATGAACGAGACCGCCGGCAAGATCATCATCGACGGCAACGCCGCGGCTGCGCTCGGCTGCATCTTCGCTGGCTGCACTGTAGCAATGTGGTACCCGATCACTCCATCCTCATCGCTGGTCGAAAATTTCATCGACTATGCCAAGCGTTATCGCATCGAAAAGGACGGCAAAGCCACCTTCGCCGTGGTTCAGGCAGAAGACGAACTCGCCGCCATTGGAGCGGTCTTCGGAGCAGGTTGGGCTGGCGCACGCGCGATGACGGCAACCTCAGGCCCCGGCATCTCGCTGATGGCCGAATTTGCTGGCCTCGGCTACTACGCTGAGCTTCCCGGAGTCATCTTCGACGTACAACGCACCGGACCCTCGACAGGTATGCCCACCCGCAACCAGCAGGGTGATCTGCTCTCCGTTGCCTTCCTCTCTCACGGAGACACCAAGCACGTCATGCTGATTCCCGGCAGCGTGAAGGAATGCTTCGAGATGGCACAGGCGGCATTCGATCTCACCGAACGCCTGCAAACGCCGGTCTTTGTCATGTCCGATCTCGATCTCGGCATGAACAACTGGATGTCCGAGCCATTTGCTTATCCTGAAGAGCCATTGAACCGTGGCAAGGTGCTGAGTGCCGAGGATCTCACGAAGCTTGGCGGATTTGCCCGGTACAAAGACGTCGACGGGGATGGAGTGGGTTATCGCACGCTGCCGGGTACAGACCATCCCTCGGCGGCGTACTTCACCCGCGGATCCGGGCATAACGAAAAGGCCCAGTACACCGAGCGGCCGGATGACTACTTCAACAATATGGAGCGGCTAAGCAAGAAATTTGAGACAGCTCGATCGCTGGTGCCTCGGCCCGAGGTTGTGCAAACTGGAAAAGCGAAGGTTGGGTTGATCGCCTTTGGTACCTCGGACTTTGCGACTCGCGAAAGCCGCGATCAGCTGAAGAAGGAATACGGGCTTGAGCCGGATTATCTTCGGCTGCGAGCCTATCCTTTCTCGCGCGAGGTGCAGGAGTTTGTCGCCACGCATGAGCGTGTGTATGTGGTGGAACAGAATCGCGACGCGCAGATGCTGAGCCTGCTGAAGCTGGATCTGCCGGCGGAAGAGGTTGTGAAGCTGCGCAGCATTCGCCACTTCAATGGGCTGCCGATTGATGCGCGGTCGATTACTGACGAACTTGTTACACAGGAAGGAATCTAAATGGGGACGACACCGGTTACATCAACTCCTGTGGAGGCGCCGAAGCCAGCGGTGAAGACGAACCGAATCGGGCTTCCGATCCTGGATTATCGTGGCGGCAAGACGACGCTCTGCGCGGGGTGCGGCCATAATGCGATCTCTGAGCGGATCATCGATGCGTTTTATGAGATGGGTGTTCAGCCTGAGAGGCTGATGAAGCTTTCGGGGATCGGGTGCTCGTCGAAGAGTCCCGCTTACTTCATGAGCCGGTCGCACTCGTTCAACAGCGTTCATGGGCGTATGCCTTCGGTCGCGACAGGAGCGCTGCTGGCGAATCACACTATGAAGGCCCTCGGTGTGAGCGGCGACGGCGACACTGCCTCGATCGGCATGGGACAGTTTGTCCACATGATGCGCCGCAATCTCCCCATCATCTACATCATCGAAGACAACGGCGTCTACGGCTTGACCAAGGGTCAGTTCTCGGCGACTGCAGACATTGGCTCAACGCTCAAGACCGGTGTCATCAACGATCTTCCGCCGATCGATACCTGTGCGCTGGCAATTCAGCTGGGCGCAACCTTCGTTGGCCGGTCATTTTCGGGTGACAAGAAACAGTTGCTCGCCATGCTGAAGGCTGCGATCTCGCACAATGGGACAGTCGTGCTCGACGTGATCTCGCCGTGCGTTACCTTCAACGACCACGAGGGTTCCACCCGCAGCTACAAGTACATGCAGGAGCACGAAGAGGCAATCTCCGAGGTTGGCTTCGTCCCGCACTTCCAGGAGATCGACGTCGAGTACGACCCCGGAACCACAATCAACGTCGAGATGCATGACGGCAGCCAGATGCGTCTGCGGAAGCTGCATGAAGACTACGATCCCACGGACCGCGTAGCCGCCACGACTGCACTCATGACAGCGCACGCCCGGCAAGAAGTCCTCACCGGAGTCTTCTACATCGACACGAAGAAGCCCAGCTTTACCGAGATGCTGAACCTTGTCGATCAGCCCCTCGGCACTCTCCCGGAGGAGCGCGTGCGGCCAGGCCGTGAGATCCTGAATGATGTCATGCAGCGCCTGATGTAGAGCCGGAAAAACACCAGAATATAGAAAAGCCCCGGAGACTTCCGGGGTTTTTCTATGCAATCAAGCACAGGCGCAGCTATCTGCCGGTATGTTCCCCTTCGGCATCCGGCTCCGGAAAATCGGTGTCATTGTCCTTGAGCATCTCGTCCTGGTCGCGGTGGCCGAGCTGGCCCGAGAGAAAGTCAGGCTGCGGACGGCGGTCACGGATGGAATTCGGACTATCGTCTTCCACGGCCCCTTTGCCAAGGGCCTCATCAGGTCGAGCCTTCATTGGATAGTTCATGGATTCTCCTGAATCTTTATTCTGCTGAATCTCTCAAGACAGATGGTTTGATAGTGCCCCAGCCCGACAGGTTGGCCAGTCTACCACTTCTCTCCGTGTGCGTTCGTGAATGCGCGCTTCGAACTCCGCGAATTTGATGTGCCAATCGCCCCGACGTTGGCGTAATCTGTTGCCAGATAGAAGAGCGCAAAGCGGTCTGCTAAATTATGCATTCAACCTTCGTCGAAATCTACGGGCCTATTGCGATTCTGATGATCGCAGCGCTTGGGTTTGCTGTCGCTCCCCTGGTGATGGCGTGGCTCTGGGCGAAAAAGTTCTCGATCAAAAAGTCCGGCCCAATCAAGAATGCCACTTACGAGTGTGGGCTCGAGTCGAAAGACGATGTCCTGCTTTCGTTCAAGCCGGAGTACTACCTCTATGCAATCGTATTCCTCATATTTGATGTGGAGGCGATATTTCTGCTTCCGTTCGCGGTGTCCTTTACGGGATTGTCGCTCGGCGCGTCGATTGCAATGTTGATCTTCCTGCTGCTTCTGGTTGAAGGATTAGTCTGGACTTGGCGAAAGGGTGTCTTGGCCTGGGTATGACGATGGATGCTCAATTGAAAGACGAGTTAAGCCGGCAGGGAATCTTCACGACCACGCTGGAAGAGCTCTACAACTGGGGCCGGAGAAGCTCTGTGTGGCCGCTGACGTTCGGGCTCGCATGCTGCGCGATCGAGATGATCGCCACGACAATGGCGCGCTACGATCTGGCGCGGTTCGGCGCCGAGGTGTTTCGACCCTCACCGCGCCAGGCAGACCTGATGATCGTTGCGGGCACGGTTACTAAGAAAATGGCTCCGCAGGTAGTGCGACTTTACAACCAGATGCCGGAGCCCAAGTATGTCATCGCGATGGGGGCGTGCGCGATCTCCGGCGGACCGTTCAAGCAGGGGTATAACGTTTTGAAGGGGATTGACCGCTACATTCCTGTGGACGTGCACATTCCTGGATGTCCTCCTCGGCCCGAAGCTTTGATGGACGCGTTTATCACGCTGCAGAAGAAGATCGATGCGCAATCGCTGACAGGTGCAGACAGGCCGCGGCATCTCGACCCGGAAGCGCCAAGCGAATTTCCAGTTCCAGCGTTTGGCGCGCACGACCTGGTGCCGGCGAAGAACATAAAGTTGTGGAACATCATCTCCAAAAATATTCCAACTGGGCCCAGTGCGGCAGGTGACGATGGACCTGGAAAAGATTAAGTCCGCCATCGAAGCCGCTGTCCCGGGCAGTCGTGTGCAGATCGTTCTCAACGGTAGTCCCTCGGGACAACACTCTCTTGTGATCGATCCGGCGCATGGAGTGGAGATAGCGCAGTTTCTGCGCGACGACCCGGAACTGCGTCTCGATTACTGCTCCAATGCGAGCGGCGTCGACTGGTTGGACACCGAGACCTCCGAGAAGGTGAAAGTAAAAAAACTTGTGGATGGCGACGAGAAAGAGGTCGAGGAGGTTCGGAAGACTCGAACTCCGGGCTACCTCGAAGCTGTCTATCACCTGTATTCGATGGAGAAGAAGCATGGACCGGTCGTGATTCGGTTGAAGACAGAGAATCGGTCCGACAAGGTCACCTTACCTTCATTAACTCCGGTTTGGCGAAGTGCCGAGTTCCAGGAACGCGAGATCTTCGACCTCTATGGCATCGTCTTTCAAGGCCACCCCGATCTGCGGCGCATTTTGATGTGGGACGAGTTTGAAGACCATCCCATGCGCAAGGATTATGTAGAGCCGAACGACTATGAGTACGAGCCGACTCCACATGATGCCGTGCTGGAGAAAGCAAAGCAGATACGGGCGCTGGAAGGGCAATCATAAAATGCGACGATTGCGAGGGTCCCGAGGATGGAGATGATTGCCCCCCCAGTTCAGGAGCTGCCGTCGACCGGCGCAACCGCGAACGACGATGCGTTGCTTGAGATCTCGCTGGGGCCGCATCATCCATCGACGCACGGCGTCTTTCGCATGGACGTCACCCTCGACGGCGAGAGGGTTGTGAAGCTCAAGCCAGTCTTCGGCTATCTACATCGCAACCATGAAAAGATCGCCGAGTCGGTATCCTACCTGGCGTCGATGCCATATACCGACCGGTTGGACTACATCGGCTCGCTCACGAATAACTGGGCATATGCGCTCGCTGTCGAGAAGCTCGCCGGTATCCATGTCCCTGAGCGCGCAGAATACATTCGCGTCATTACGGCGGAGTTGACGCGGCTGCAGAATCACGCCTCGACAATCGGCTTCCTCACCCAGGAGATGGGTGCAAGCGGCACGCCGCTGATGTACTCCTTCCGCGAACGCGAAAAGATTCTGGATCTGTTTGAAGCACTGACGGGTTCGCGCATGATGTGCAACTACATGCGATTCGGCGGTTGCCGCGTTGATCTTCCCTCCGGCTGGCTCGAACAGGTGAAGAAGGTCGTTGACGGGTTTTCGGGCTTTCTTGACGAGTTTGAACGTCTGCTGACCGGCAACGAGATTCTTCTCGCCCGCACGCAGGGTGTAGGCGTCTTATCGAAAGAGCTTGCGATTCAGGGCGGAATCACTGGCCCGATCCTGCGCGCTTCAGGTGTGAACTACGACATCCGCAAGGTCGACAAGTACGGAATCTACGATAGGTTCGACTTTAAGGTGCCGATCGGCGACCACGGCGACGTCTACGACCGCTACATGGTGCGAATATTGGAGATGCGTGAATCGCTGAAGATCCTCAATCAGGCACTCCGGGACGTCCCCACAGGGCCGATCATGGATTCAAAGACAAAGATTCGCGGATTCCGGCCCAAGGCGGGCGAGGCCTACGGAAGGATCGAGTCGGCCAAGGGAGAGCTGGGCTTCTACCTCATCAGCGATGGGTCCCCAAATCCATACCGCTATCGGGTGCGCCCTCCGAGCCTGATCAACCTCACGGTGCTCGAGGACATGTGCCTCGGCTCGAACGTGTCGGATACGATTGTCACCTTTGGAACGATTGATATTGTGCTGGGAGAAGTGGATCGGTAGACTTCCCGTGCTGGGGTTATTCTGAATTTCTCGTAGTGAAAACGCTGGGTATCGCCAGGTAAAGGGTCTGCAACATGCTGGGTGAAGGCATCGCAAAGGGTCTTGTTGAGACAGCCAGAAACTTCTTTGGCAGTTATGTCAACAAAGATCGCCTGACAACCGTGCAGTATCCCGAGGAGCGTCTCCCCAGATCGAGGCCACGCGGGACTTTCCATTTCTCGTCTACGACGGCGACAACTGGCAGGCAGGAATGCGTTGCGTCGCCTGTCAGATCTGCGAAAAAGAGTGTCCGCCGAAGTGCATTTACATCGAAAAAAGCAAAGACAAAAAACCGGACGCAGTCGGCAAACAGCAGTTTTATCCCGCAGTCTTCAATATCGATATCTCCGTCTGCATGAGCTGCCAGATCTGCGTGGAAGTCTGCCCCTTCGAAGCCATCAAGATGGACACCGAATTCGAACTCAGCACGGACAACCGATTTAGTGGACTCCTTTGGAATAAAGAGAAGTTGTCGAAGTCGAACGAGCACTACAACAGGATTCATCCCACAGAAGCCGCAGAAGTCGATGCGCGGCTGGCCGAGGAAAAGGTCAAAATCGAGGCCAAAGCAAAAGCCGCAAGCGAGCCTAAATCAAATCCCGCGCCGAGTTCGCCTGCTCCAGTGTCAGGAGTTGCGTCCGCATGAACCATCTATCTTCCGACACGGTGCTGACCTATGGGTGAGACGGCAGACCAGATCTTCGTCACTATCGAACGATGGATCGTAGGCCATGCTCCTGCGAGCCTCCAGCCCATCCTTTCTTCCTTGTTTGCGGTCATCGCCATCCTCGCAGTGTTTGCACTGCTCTTCGCGGTCACCACGGTCCTCGAACGCAAAGGCCTGGGGCGAATTCAGAATCGTTATGGTCCGAATCGGGTAGGCCCGTTCGGTCTGTTGCAGCCGATCGCCGACGGTATCAAATCACTCACAAAGGAAGATATCGTCCCGCAATCAGCGGATAAGATCGTGCACCTTCTCGCCCCGGTCCTCCTGGTCCTCGCTGCCTTCTCTCTCTTCGCCGTGCTGCCCGTAGGCAGAAACATGGTTCTGGCAAATCTCGACGCCGGAGTCGTCTTCTTCTTTGCGATCAGCTCCGTCACCGAGATCGCCATCTTTATGGCAGGCTGGTCCAGCCGAAACAAATACTCCCTCCTCGGGGCGATGCGAGCCGTCGCGCAGATGATCAGCTATGAAGTGCCGCTCATCCTCGCATCGGTCACTGTCATCATGGCGGCAGGTTCGCTCTCGACCGTCGCAATCGTTGAAAAGCAGGCTGGATACACCGGCATCTTTCCGCATTGGTACGTCTTCACGCCCTGGGGCTTCGCCGGCTTCGTCTTGTTCATGATCGCCGCAACCGCAGAATCAAATCGTTCCCCATTCGATCTCCCGGAGGGAGAGTCCGAGATCATCGCAGGCTACTTCGTCGAATACTCCGGCTTCAAGTTCGCACTCTTCTTTCTCGGCGAATACCTCGGTATGTTTGCCATCAGCGGCCTCGGCATCACCCTGTTCCTCGGCGGATGGGCCGCGCCACTATCTTTTTTGACATGGGTGCCGTCATACCTCTGGTTTTTTGGCAAACTTCTTTTCCTGATCGTTATGTTTATATGGATTCGCGGCACCTTGCCTCGACTGCGCATGGATCAGTTGATGAACTTCGCCTGGAAGTTCATGCTGCCGATGGCGTTAATCAACCTCATCACCGTAGGGCTATGGCATTTCCTGCAACAAGGGTTTGTGCGATGGATTGTCTGCAGCATTCTCGTAGTTGGATCGTATGTCCTCCTCGGTCGAGGCTTGACCCAGGGGTGGAAGTTGGAGGAGCGCGTTTACCGATTTGCAGAGTAGCCGAACATAACGAACACGAAAGGATCAGCTTTGCTGTTTGCGATCTTCGCAATACTGACTGTAGCGGGCGCAGTGGCGGCTATGAGCTTCCGCAACCTCGTTCATTCCGTACTGGCGCTAATCGTAACCTTTGCTGGTCTGGCCGTCCTCTATCTGCAACTTGGAGCGCAGTTCATCGGACTCGCCCAGGTACTCGTATACATTGGAGCGGTCGCGATCCTTATCGTCTTTGCAATTCTTCTAACGCGAGACAATACATCGACCACGCAAATCGTTCCCATCGGTTCCTGGAAGGGAAACAGCTTCGTCGCGCTCGCCGTCTTCGCGGTTGTGGCATGGGCCATCTTCCAAAGCCCAACGTTAGAGCGAGCACCGTTGTCGCAACCTGAAATCTCCATGCAACAGATCGGAAATTCTTTGATGATGCGGTATGCTCTTCCGCTGGAGATCATCGGCCTTGTGCTAACCGTTGCTCTGATCGGCGCCGTCACCATCGCTATCAACGAAAAGAAAGAGAGGCGATGACTTCGCTCACGAGCTGTCTTCTTCTCTCCGCCATGCTCTTTGTCATCGGTCTTGCCGGTGCGCTGACGCGACGCAACGCCATTCTCGTGCTCATCGGAATCGAGTTGATGCTCAACGCCGCCAATCTCAACTTCATCGCTTTCTGGCGCTACGGCCCTCACCCGGAAGCACTCACTGGAATGATCTTCGTCATCTTCTCGATCGGCATCGCCGCTGCCGAAGCAGCAGTCGGCCTCGCTCTTATCATCTCCCTCTACCGTCACACAAAGACCGCAAATATCGACGAGGTAACTTCTATGAGAGGGTAAAGTAAAGAAAAAACAATCTGTCTCGCTTCTCCTGACGAAAGCTTTTGTCCGAATAAAAATCCCCGCGATCTCTACTAAAACGAAATGACCTGGATTGTACGAAATCTTTGGCTGATTCCTGCACTCCCTGCCTTTGCTGCCGGGCTGAGCGCTCTTGCGAAGCAGCGAAATCGCAGGTTTGCAGCATCGCTCGCCATTGGTTCCATGGGACTTTCGTTTCTGCTTTCGCTCTCCGCTTTCGTGCATGTTCTTTCGCTAAGCGGACAAAGTGAGAGAGAGGTTATCAACTTCCCCTGGCTTCAATATGGCGGTGAATGGCTGAAGCTCGGCTGGATGCTCGACCCACTGACGGCGGTCATGCTCGTGATGGTCACCTTCGTCGGTTTGCTGATCTTCATCTACAGCACCGGCTACATGCATCACGACGAAAACTTCACCCGCTTCTTCTGTTTTCTATCTCTCTTTGCAGCCGCAATGCTCGGCGTGGTCATCGCCAACAGCCTCCTGCTCCTCTTCATGTGCTGGGAACTGGTCGGCCTCACCTCCTACCTCCTCATCGGATTTTGGTATCAAAAACCATCCGCCGCCGCAGCAGCAAAAAAAGCCTTCATCACCACCCGAATCGGCGATCTGGCCTTCCTGCTCGGAATGATCTGGCTCTACTCCCAGGCCGGAACGCTGCTCTTTTACGATCAGGGCGCCGGCTGCCTCGAACACTCGGCAATCGCAATCCTCGTCGCTCACACCACCATCGCCGGCATGGCGGTCTCCACCGGAATCGCCATTCTCATCTTCGCCGGCGCAGTCGGCAAGTCCGGACAGGTTCCCCTTCACGTCTGGCTACCCGATGCAATGGAAGGCCCCACCCCAGTCAGCGCACTCATTCATGCCGCGACGATGGTTGCAGCCGGTGTCTTCCTCGTTGCGCGTGTCTATCCTCTGATGTCCGCAGGCAGCGACGCGCACTCCGCAATCGCATTAACCCCAGCGCTGCAAGTCGTTACCTGGATCGGCGCATTCACTGCAGTCTTCGCAGCTCTCATCGCCGTAGCCCAGGACGACATCAAACGCATTCTTGCCTACTCCACCGTCTCGCAGCTCGGCTACATGATGCTCGGCCTCGGCATCGGCGGAGTCGCCGTAGGCATGTTCCACCTCATCACCCACGCCTTCTTCAAAGCCCTTCTCTTCCTGGGCGCCGGATCAGTCATCCACGGCTGCCGCGAAGAGCAGGACATCCACCGCCTGGGCGGCCTGAAGCGTTTCATGCCCATCACCTTCGCGACCTATGCAATTGGAATGCTAGCCCTGTGCGGTTTTCCGCTCTTCTTCTCTGGCTTCTGGAGCAAAGACGCCATCCTCCACGCCGCGCAGAACTGGAGCGTCTCGCGTCTGCCGTTCTATTTCGCTGCCTTTGGCGCACTTTTAACCGCCTTTTACATGACTCGCCAGGTCTATTACGTCTTCCTCGGCGAGCGTCGCGCAACCACTGCCCACGAACCCACTCACACCGAAGACCCGGAACATCTATACGATCCGCACGAAAGCCCTGCCGTCATGACAGGCCCACTCGTAATTCTCGCCGCCTTCGCCATCCTGTTAGGCATCATCGGAACACCAGCATGGCCATGGTTCGAAAACTTCCTGCACGGCGAAACCACATCGTTCAACTTCGCAGGATTCTTCGAAAAGGGAATCCTCCCCGTAATGATGACCTCCTCGCTGATCGTCTTCGCCGGCCTCGGCCTCGGCTGGTGGTTCTACGGACGCAAGCCGATCGTCAACGCGGAAGCTCCCGATGCACTCGAACAATTGCAGCCGCAAATCTTCAACATCCTGCGCAACAAGTTCTATGTAGATGAGTTTTATCAGGCCACCTTCATTCGCCTGAACACCGGGCTGGCACAGCTTAGCGACTGGTTCGATCGATGGATCTGGAATGGCGCCGTCTGGAGCGTCTCTCATCTGGTACTTGGTCTCTCGTGGCTCGCTCGCTCAACCGATACCTACGTCGTAAACGCAGGCTTCGATGAAGGCTGCCAATCCGTCACAGCGGGAGGAAAGCTTCTCGCGCGCCTGCAAAACGGCCGCACCCAAAGCTATCTTCGCTTCGTAGGCGTCGCGTTCGCCGCACTCGTGGCGGGTCTCATCTGGAGCGCGTCACGATGAGCCTCCTCTCCATCACCTTCCTCACGCTTGTGCCGTTGATCGGCGCAATCGTGATTCTCGCCATCGCAGGAAGAAATGCAAAACTGGCACGCGGACTAGCTCTGGCATTTTCTTTTCTCGCGCTCGCAATCACTCTCGCCCTCTGGCACCGATTCGATCCCACCTCCGGAAGCCTTCAGCTCGAAGAACTGCACGACTGGATTCCAGCCCTCAACGTTCAGTATCACGTCGCCGTCGACGGCCTTGGGCTCCTCATGCTGCTCCTTTCAGCCATCGTCACTCCGATGGCGATGCTTGCGTCATGGCAGATTCAGGAAAGAGTCTCCCTCTACTTCGCTCTGGTCCTCATGCTCGAAGCGGGCCTCTTCGGCACCTTCACCGCGCTCAATTTCTTTCACTGGTTTCTCTTCTGGGAACTCAGCCTCATCCCCGCATTCTTCCTCATCCGGCTATGGGGCGGATCGCAACGCGCAACAGCATCGACTCAATTTTTTCTCTACACCATGGTCGGAAGCGTCGCGCTTCTGCTCGCATTCCTGGCAATCTATCTCTGCACCGGCAAGTTCGACTTCATCGCCATCGCCGAGCTTGCAAGAAACAACCAGCTGCTTCCTGCCCTCACGACAATCTCAGGCTGGCACGGCGTCACCGTAGAAAGAACAGCTCTGCTGCTTTGCTTCGGAGCATTCCTTGGCTTTGCAGTCAAAGTGCCTCTCGTTCCCTTTCACACCTGGCTGCCCGCAACCTACACAGAAGCCCCTTCAGGAACCACCATGCTGCTCACCGGCACCATGTCGAAGATGGGCGTCTATGGCTTCCTTCGAATCCTGCTTCCCATCTTTGCGCCGCAGTTGCGTTCCGTTCGAACTCCGCTGCTGTGGCTCGCCGTAGCAACCATCGTTCTCTCTGCCTACGCAGCCTTAGCCCAGAAAGACCTCAAGCGAATCTTCGCCTACTCCTCGATCAACCATCTCGGCTATTGCATGCTGGCAATCTTCTCCATCCTCAGCCTCACCGGAGACGATCCCGCACTCGCAAATGAAAAAGCCGCAGCCCTCAACGGCGTCTTCCTCCAGATGTTCAACCACGGCCTTACCGCCGCAACCCTTTTCTGGTTCGTCGCGCTGCTCGAAAAGCGCACCGGCGGTCTGCGCGGCCTCGACGACTTCGGTGGCCTGCGCAAAGTCATCCCCGTCTTCTGCGGTCTCATGGGTATCGCACTCTTCTCCTCAATGGGCCTGCCCGGCCTCAACGGATTCGTCGGCGAATTCCTCATCTTCAAAGGAACGTTTCCCCTCGCAACCTGGCCCACAGCCTTCTCTCTGCTGGGCCTTCTGCTGACGGCGCTCTTTATCCTTACAATCCTGCAACGAGTCTTCTCCGGGCCGCTTCAACCGAAATGGGCGCAGATGCCCGACCTCACCACAACCGAACGACTCACTCTCTTTCCAGTCATCGCACTGATGTTCGTACTCGGCTTATACCCACAACTCATTCTGAGCGTCGTTAACAGCACTGCCATGCAAATGATTCGGAATCTGGGATTTTAAAATAGCTATGCTTGCGTGGACCATCTACATCTCGTTTCTCGGCGTTCTGGTGCTTACGCTCCTGCCGTCGAGGTCTGTCCGTGCAGCGCGCATCCTCGCACTCCTAACCGCTGTCGCTGGATTCGCAGTAGCCCTCACAGCATTTGTTCACCAGCGCTCCGGAGAACTAATCACAATTACGCGAGTCCCGTGGGTCCCCTCCCTTGGCATCGAGTACTACCTCGCCGCCGATGGAATAAGCCTCACCCTTGTTCTCCTCACAGGCATCGTCGCCATCGCCGGAGTCCTCTTCTCATGGAACATCGAGTACCGCGCCAAAGAATTCTTCGCCTTCTATCTCGCCCTGATCGGCGGCGTTTACGGCGTATTTTTGAGCTTCGATCTCCTGCTGCTCTTTGTCTTCTACGAGATCGCCATTATCCCGAAATATTTTCTAATCGCAATCTGGGGCTCAACCCGCCGCGAATATGCCGCGATGAAACTCGCGCTCTACTCCTTCGTCGGCAGCGCAATGGTGCTGATCGGATTGATCGCGGCCTACGTTGAGGCCGGTGCGCACACGATGGACCTGGCACAACTCGCTCAGTTTCCGTTTCCTGTTCACTTTCAAATGTGGGCATTTCCACTGGTCTTCATCGGATTCGCAATCCTTGCAGGCCTCTGGCCCTTTCACACGTGGGCGCCTACGGGCCACGTCGCGGCACCCACTGCTGCCTCCATGTTGCTTGCCGGAGTCGTCATGAAGCTAGGCGCCTACGGCTGTCTTCGCGTCGCCATGATGCTATTTCCGCGCGGCCTCGATCCCTGGGGATTTCACGTGCTCGGCTTCGGCTCATGGCGCGATGTATTTGCTCTGCTTGCGATCATCGGAATCGTCTACGGCGCAATGGTGGCGCTCGTGCAAAAAGACTTCAAGTTCGTCATCGGCTACTCCAGCGTCAGCCACATGGGCTTTGTCCTCCTCGGGTTGATGACTCTGCAGCAGATCGGTCTCGACGGCGCCGTCCTGCAGATGTTTTCGCACGGCATCCTTGCGGGTCTATTGTTCGCGGTCGTCGGACGCATGGTCTACGACCGCACGCACACCCGCGACCTTTCAGAGCTGGCGACGATGCATCTGAGCAAGGTCATTCCCTTTGCCGCCGCAACATTCGTAGTGGCCGGCATGGCTTCCATCGGCCTCCCCGGCTTCAGCGGCTTTGTCGCAGAGCTGCAAGTGCTCATCGGAGCGTGGCGAACCTTCCCATCCTTCGCCATTCTCGCCGGCCTCGGAATCGTAATTGGCATCGCCTACACCTGGCGCGCAATGCAGAAGGCTTTCTTCGGCTCGTCGATATCCAGCAGTCACGCGGCGACAGCTTCCCTGCCCGCGATCACTCTTCCCGAACGCATCGCCGCCTTACTCCTGATTGGCGTCAGCATCTTGGTAGGACTCTACCCGCAGTTCCTCTTGCAGATCATCATTCCCGCCCTGCACTCGCCGCTGTTTGACGGCTTGTGGAAAGGAGGCGGGCGATGATCACCGTAAACTATCTGAACCTGTTGCAACTCGTCTTGCCCCAGGCGATCGTCGTCATCGCCGCTCTCGTCGTTCTGGCTGTCGATCTGATCTTCTTGCAGGGGTCGGGAAAAGGCGTTCGTGCTTATACCGGAGCAATTGTGTCGCTCGCCGGTTGCGCTGCGGCGATTTTCTGGATCCTTCATTCACCGCAATCTGCGTCAGTTTTAGACGGAATGATCGTCCTCAACCCTCTCGCGCAAAGAATGCAGATCGCATTGCTTGCCTTGTCGATGCTGACAATCCTCAGCTTTATCGGATCCACCTTCACAGAGCATCTCAGTGAATATCTTGCCCTGATCCTTTTGGCGACCGTCAGCATGATGTTTCTCGTCAGCACGCAGAACCTGCTGATGATCTTTCTCTCGTTGGAACTCCTGAGTCTGTCGCTTTACATTCTCGTCGCATTCAACAAACGCAGCGCCAGATCGGCAGAGGCTGCGCTAAAGTACTTCGTCTTCGGCGGAATCTCCGCAGCCTTTCTGCTCTTCGGAATCAGCCTGATCTACGGGCTCTCCAATTCACTGAATCTCACCCGCATCGGAAGCAGCATTCACGGTTCGCCGCTCGATCCCCTTCTGTTCGTTGCCATCGTAACGACGATGGTCGGTCTGGGATTCAAAGTGGCCGCAGCTCCCTTTCACTTCTGGGCCCCGGACGTCTACCAGGGTGCACCGGCCTCCAGCGCAGCATTGATCGCATCCGGGTCCAAGGTTGCCGGCTTCTTTATCTTCTTCCAGGTCATGGTCGTCGGTTTTGCAGGAGCGGAAGGAAGCGGAGTCTGGCGCGGCTATTCTGCGGGATGGGTTCCCGTCCTTGCCCTTATCGCTGTGCTCTCCATGATTCTCGGAAACCTGGTGGCTATTCTGCAGACCAGCGTGCGCCGGCTCCTTGCCTACTCCGCGATCGCGCACGCTGGTTACATGCTGCTGGGGATCTTGTCCCATACCGACCAAAGCTTTCGCGCGCTTCTCTACTACGCCATCACCTATGCGCTGACGGTTCTGGGAGCATTCGCTGTCGTTGCAGTAGTTGAAGAGGCAACAGGGAGCGATACGCTCTCGGATTTTGCAGGGCTCAGCCGGCAAGCCCCGATTCCCTCTTTCTGCATGTTGATCTTTATGTTGTCGCTGGCAGGAATTCCGCCACTGGCAGGATTCTTCGGCAAGTTCTATCTTTTCTCTGCCGTGGTGAAGTCGACTCCAGCAACATTCGGCCTTCTCTGGCTCGTAATTCTTGCTCTCGCGATGAGTGCCGTCTCGCTCTACTACTACCTGAAGGTGCTGAAATTCATTTACGTCTCTGATCCCCCGACCGGTGCAGTTCCAATTCGTATTCCCGCACTCCGCCAGGTCATCTTGTGCTTGATCGCACTAAGCGTCGTGGTGCTCGGATGCGCGCCAAATTTACTGCTTCGCTGGCTGTAGCGATTCCTTACATCAATTCGTCGATGAAAGCCTTTGCGATCTCCGCCGGAATCCGGTTGTCCTGTTGAACAAGAGGAGCGTTCTTCAGGACCGGTTCTGCCTCATGCAGTGCAGGCAGATCGTTGCGCTCGAAGAACTTTCCAATAGGAATCTCCTCGCCCCACATCAGAGACTTCTCCATAGCGCCAATCCAATCGGACGAATCGTACTCGGGGTTGTCCTCTAGCTTCTTCACCCGCGGCCTGAACCACTGGAAAGTATTATCCTTGTTGTAGGTCACACAGGGGCTGAAGATATCGATGAACGAGAAGCCTTTGTGTTCGATCCCCTGCTTGATCAACTCCGTCAGATGTTTCTGATCCGCGCTGAAGCCGCGCGCCACGAAGGTAGCCCCTGCCGAAAGCGCAAGCGAGATAGGATTCAGCGGCGATTCGATACTTCCGAAGGGCATGCTCTTGGTCTTCATTCCGATACGGCTTGTCGGCGAAGTCTGACCCGTGGTCAATCCGTAAATCTGGTTGTCCATCACAAGATAGAGCAGGTCCACATTGCGCCGCATCGCATGAACAAAATGCCCGCAGCCAATGCCGAAGCCGTCGCCATCGCCGCCCGTCACGAGCACCGTCATCGCATGGTTCGCCATCTTCAGCCCCGTCGCCACCGGTATAGAGCGCCCATGCAGCGTATGCATCCCATAGGTATCGATAAATCCGGGGAAGTTAGACGAGCACCCAATGCCGCTCACGGTCGCCACTTCATGCTTCGGAATCTGCAACTCGACGAGGGCCTTCTGAACCGCGGCCAGCACACCAAAGTCGCCGCAACCCGGACACCAGTCCGGATCGACCTTTCCCTTAAGATCGGCCATCGTCATTACTTTCGGAGTTATTACATCGGTCGCCATCTTGGGTTCTCCCTGAAGCGGAAAGATAGAAGTCGCAGCAGCGTTGTGTTCTAAACCATGATCTCGTGAGTGGGCACGGAGAGGTTCGTCTTGCCCGCAAGCTGCTCTTTCACTGCTTCCACAATGTGGTGCGGCAGGAAAGGCTCTCCATCGTACTTGCGAATATTCCCATCGGGAACAAAGCTCGTCTCACTGCGCAGATAACGCGCAAACTGCCCACTGTAGTTGTTCTCGACGATAATCGTGCGTTTCGCGCCGCGGAGAATATCCATGATTGCGTCTCCATGCAGCGGAACCAGCCAGCGAATTGGCAAATGATTCACGGAGATGCCCGCATCGCGCAGAAGTTCGCAGGCCTCATCGAGCACCCCATAGGTCGAACCCCAGCCGATCAGCGTAACCTCGGCGTTGGCTGGTCCCAGCAACTTGGGCGGAGGAACGGCAGCCGCAATGCCATGCTCCTTACGCATGCGTTTTTCCATCATGGCGCGGCGTTTGATGTTGTTCGTGTATTCGTCGCTGATCAAAACGCCGTCTTCATCGTGTTCGTCGCTCGAAACTGTGTGCGTGTAGCCTGGAATTCCTGGAATCGCGCGAGGAGAGACACCACTGTCGGTAATCTTGTACCGCTTATAGGCTTCATGATCCCCATCTCCATTCGAGGTAATCAGTTCACCCCGATCGACAGGAGGATTGAAGTTCAGTTCTTTAGGATCGACGCTCAGCCGCCCCTCCGCGAGCAGAAGATCGCACAGCACAATCCCCGGACACTGGAACTTGTCGACGACATTGAAGATCTCCGGTATCAACGTAAAACAGTCGGCAATGTCGAGCGGTGCGGCGATGACCTTGGGGTAGTCTCCGAAAGCCGCACCCAGCATCTGCCACAAATCGCCCTGTTCGGTCTTGGTCGGAACGCCGGTAGAAGGACCCGCACGCTGGCAATCGATAACAACGACAGGAATTTCAGCCTGAGCGGAAAGGCCAAGCCCTTCGCTCATCAGCGCAAATCCGCCGCCAGAGGTAGCGCACATCGAACGAACGCCTGCGTGCGCAGCGCCGATAGCCATATTGATAACGCCGATCTCGTCCTCAACCTGCCGCACCATGATGTTAGCCTTGCGCGCATGCTCTGCCATCCAGTGCAATACGCCGGTGGAAGGGCTCATCGGATAAGCGCAATAGAATTTCACGCCTGCCGCAGCTCCTCCCATCGCCATGGCGGCATTCCCACTCAACACCGCATAGCGTGCATCGGTCATCGGGATAGGCCACGCAAAAGGCGTGAAGTTCTGAGCGGCATAGTCATACCCGGTACGCGCCAGGCTGACATTTTCGTCGATGACGGCCCTGTCCTTTTTGCGGAACTGCTCCTCAAGCATCGCCTCAAGCGCCGAGAAGCCAATCCCCATCATGCTAAGACCTGCGCCAATCGCAAGAGTATTCTGCGCAACCTTATTCTTGCTGATATCTGCGAGCTTCGAGACAGGCAAAGGGCAAAGCTGAACGCCATCGGCAGCATCCACTGGCTTGATGAGGTCGGCGTTATACAGACAGGCGCCGCCCGCAACGAGCAGGCGCATGTGGCGCTCCATCGTGTCCTGGTTGAGCGGGATCAGTAGATCTAACTTGCTATCTGTCGTTGGGATTTTTTCCGGGCCGGTGCGAATCGTAAGAAACGTGTGGCCGCCGCGAATAATGGATTGGTAGGCGTTGTATGCGTTTAGATGCAGCCCGCGACGGCTGAAGATCTTCGCAAAGATATCGCCGGGGGTAGCTACACCCTGTCCCGCCGCGCCTCCAATACCTACACTGAAAGACTGCCTCATTGACGTCTCTCTCCAAACTGGCCCATGGTTTTCAACGTCCCGGCACCAGCGAAATATCGAGTGATGGGATTCTACGGGCAGGTTGCGAAGGTGGCAAGTCCTTCTCTATTGAAGATTGGCGCTGCTCGGAATCACCTTGGAATTCCGTGATCTAAGGGGCAGGTGGCAAAATTCATATTCCTCGATGTAAAGTGTTCGTATCAAAGTTGCGGCTGTCTGATCTCAGCCGTTCGCCATCCAGTTCTTTCGCAAATTCGAAAGGCGCCTCCCATGGCAGACGCTCCTAAGCTCAAATTCTCCCGACGCGGATTCCTCAAGGGTGCTGGTGTTACTGCAGCTTCCACCGTCATCGAATCGGCCAACGCACTCGCCCTGGATGCAAAGAACGCTCTGCATCAGGATCAGGTCGTCGGCCCGAACGCAACCACCATCAAACTGCGCGTCAATGGCCACGAACACTCCGTAACCGTCGAGCCCCGCTACACTCTCGCGCAAACCCTCCGCGACGATATAGGCCTCACCGGAACCAAGGTTGTCTGCGACCGCGGCTCCTGCTCAGCCTGCACTGTGTGGATCGACAAGATTCCAGCGCTTGCCTGCATGACGCTTGCCATCGACGCCGAAGGCCGCGAAATCACCACAATTGAAGGCCTCTCCGAAGGAGACACTTTGCATCCGGTACAGGCAGCCTTCGTCAAGCACGACGCCATGCAGTGCGGTTTCTGCACTCCCGGTATGGTCATGAGCTGCGCCGCACTTCTCGAAAGCAATGCAAATCCGACCCTGGCCGACATCAAGCACGCAGTCAGTGGAAACCTCTGTCGCTGCGGAACCTACCCCAAGGTCTTCGCCGCGACACTCGACGTAGCTAAACAGCGCCAGACCGTGGGCCTTGTAACACTCGGCTCGGGAAGGGAGGCATAACATGGCACCCGAAACCCTTCAGGAACAAAAACCGCAGAACGAATCCAAGCCGGACACCGCCAAACGCACCGACAGCTTCGTCTGGGGCATCCCTCAAAACGGCCTCCAGCGCAAAGAGCGCGAAGTAGCCGCCGACGAACCCCCACCGCTCGCACCCAACAGCGAACTCACCTACATCGGCAAGCCAACCGCTCGCTACGACGGCCCGGCAAAGGCAACCGGCAAGGGCAAATACACCGCCGACATCAATCTCCCGGGCATGCTCTACGCCCGCATGGTCGATGCGCACGATCCCCCACGGCCGCATCGTCTCCATCGACACCACTGCAGCCGAAAAACTCCCCGGCGTTCGCGCCGTCCACGTCATCGAGCACACCTATGGATTAGCGGAGCTGCGCGACCCCAAGCAGGAAATCCAGTCGCGTTATCCCATAATCCGCTACGCTGGTCAGCCCATCGCAGGCGTCGCTGCCGTCTCCCCACAGATCGCCGACGACGCGGTCAAACTCATCAAAGTCAAATACGACACCATGCCGTTCGTTGTCGACCGAACCGATGCGAGAGCCGACAATGCCCCAGTCGTCTTCCCCGGCCCAGCCGATGCGGAAGGCAGCGCCGGTGGCGGCGGAGGTCCCGCAAACGTCCCTCAAGTCGGCAACGTTCACGGCCCGCAGCGCAAAAAAGTCGGCGACATCGAAAAAGGATTTGCCTCAGCCGACGTAGTTGTCGAGGGAGAATACTTCACCCAGGTCCAAACCCACTCCGCCCTCGAAACCCACGGCTTCGTCGTCGATTGGAAGCCCGAAGAGGTCACCGTCTACGCCTCAACGCAAGGCACGTCCAGCGTCCGCAACGAATTCGCCGACGTCTTCAAGCTTCCCAAGAGCCAGGTCCGTGTCATCACCGAATACATGGGCGGAGGCTTCGGCGCAAAGTTCGGCGCAGGCAACGAAGGCGTAGTCGCAGCCAGCCTCTCAAAAAAAGCCAGCGCTCCGGTCAAGCTCATGCTCGACCGCAAGCAGGAGCACATCGTCTGCAATCGCCCCGACTCACACCAGAAGCTGAAGATCGGCGCGAAACAAGACGGAACCCTGACCGCAATTCAATTAATCAGCTTCGGAACAGCAGGCGTAGGCACCGGAGCAGGCACAGCCGGTCCCGCAACCAACATGTACAAGTGCGAGAACCTGCTCACCGAAGAGTATGACGTGTTCATCAACGCCGGTCCCGGCGCAGCCTTCCGAGCTCCCGGTCATCCTCAGGGCTGCTTTGCCTTCGAGCAGGCAATCGACGAGGTCGCAATCAAGCTCAACATGGACCCGCTCGCCTTCCGCGACAAGATCGACGAAAACCCGGCCCGCCGCGTCGAGCGTCAGGTCATCCTCGAAAAAACAAACTGGCGCAACCGCCGTCCCGCAGGTTCAGACACCGATCCCATCAAGCACGGCATGGGCATCGCGCAATCCGTCTGGTATCGCTTCGTCAACATGAACTCATCCTGCGAGGTCCGCATCTCGCGCGACGGCTCCGTCGAGCTCATGTCCGCCGTGCAGGATCTAGGTACAGGTACAAAGACAATCCTTGCTCAAATCGTCGCCGAAGAGTTCGGTATTCCCCCGGCGAATATCGTCATTCGCATCGGCGACACACGCTTCCCCATCGGCCCCGACTCCGGCGGCAGCGTCACTGCAGGCTCCATCACTCCCGCCGTCCGCAACGCAGCCTATCAGGTCAAACAAAAACTCTTTGCCGCAGTCGCTCCAAAACTTAACACCACCGCCGACAATCTAGCGATTCAGAATGGACGTGTCGTATTAAAGAACGACACATCAACCTCCTACACTCTCAAACAGGCAGCGTCGAAGCTGCCCACAGACGAAATCTCCGCCCGCGCTACCCGCGTAGCCGAGTACTCCAAAGACCGAATCACCTACGGCGGCGTCGACTACGTCGAACTCACCGTCGACACCGAAACCGGACGCGTCCACATCGACAAGGTCTTCGGCGCGCACGACTGCGGCCGCCCCATCAACCCTCTCGGCGTCATCAGCCAGATCAACGGTGGCATCCTGCAGGGCATCTCCTACGCACTCTTCGAGCAGCGCATCATGGACCGCAACGCCGGCTACATGCTCAACGCCAATCTCGAAAACTACAAAATCATCGGCGCCCGCGAAGTGCCCGAAATTCAAATCGAACTCGTCGAAAACTACATCGCACAAAGCTCCACCGACGCAGCCGGCATCGGCGAATCTGCTGGCATCATCACTCTTGCTGCTGCCATCGGGAACGCCTTCTACAACGCCACCGGCGTAAGAATGCGAAAGATTCCCATGACACCGGCCAACGTACTCACAGCCCTTGGAAAGATTCACGAGGTGCAGGCATGAACAAGTTCGCCTTCGTAGATTGCAAAACCGTAGACGATGCACTCGGCCAGCTCAGCAACGGAGCGGTAATTAAAGCCGGCGGAATCGACCTGCTCGATCTCATGAAGGAAGACATCGTCTCTCCTCCCAAGCTAGTCAACATCCGCAACATCGGCAGCCTTCACGGAATCACCGTCTCGCAGGAGGGCCTTCACCTCGGCCCGCTATCGACCTTAAGCGAGATCGCCGCCCACCCCGACATCCAGAAAAGCTATTCAGCTCTCTCCGACGCCGCCGGTCACGCCGCAACTCCGCAGGTACGCAACATGGCGACTCTCGGCGGCAATATTATGCAGCGCCCTCGCTGCTGGTACTTCCGCTCCATCGACTTCGACTGCAGGAAGAAGGGCAACACCAGCGACGACTGCCACGCCCACACCGGCGAGAACCAGTATCACGCCGTAATGAACAACGGCACCTGCGCCATGGTGCATCCATCCTCCACAGCCGTGCCGCTCCTCGCGATGAACGCAAAGGTAGAGCTCACCTCGAAAAAAGGAAAGCGCATCGTAGCGATGAGCAACTTCTACGTGCCGCCGGAAAAATCGCTCATCAACGAAACAGTCGTACAGCCCGGCGAGATCATCACCAGCATCTTCGTTCCCGGCGCCGGAAGCAGGGCACGCGCTCCGCATACCAGAAGTACGGAGAAAAGGAGAGCTTCGACTGGCCGCTAGCCGACGCAGGCGTCGTCCTCGTAATGGATGGCTCAACCTGCCGCAAAGCCTCCATCGTCCTCGGTGTAGCCGCTCCCACGCCCATCCGATCCTCCGCAGCCGAACGGGTCCTCGCTGGAAAAACTATCAACGAGGCGCTCGCCCGCGAAGCCGCAGCCGCCGCGATGAAGGGCGCAACGCCTCTTTCGCAAAATGCCTTCAAGGTACAACTCTTTCAAACCGCTATCTATCGCACCATCCTGCTCGCAGCAGGACAGATGGATCGCGATCCAGGTTCAGTGGGATAGCCCCCTAGAGACAGATATGACACCTACGCTCATTCAGATACGTTGCGGTTCCCTTCGCAGCAAATCCTCCTACGGTGCCTTTGAGGAATTTCACGAAGACCTCAACGAGATCATGGGAGCCACCACCACCTACTGGTGTCTCAAGACAATGGGCAAAGCCGGCCCCGACGAACACTTCGTCCATCGCTCTGTCTGCACCCAGGGACGAAGCTGCTGGCACAACTGCGACGACGCCTCCTAGGCGAGCCAGCCCGCACAATGAACCAGCGAAGCAACTCGCGAATCGCAGCCATCGTTCTGGCAGCTGGCACCTCCAGCCGCATGGGAGAAACCAAGCAACTCCTTCCGTTCGGCGACAGCACCGTCCTCGAACAAACACTCAAAAACCTTCAGGCCTCCAAAGTCGACGAAATCGTTCTCGTCCTCGGCGCCGCCGCCGAAACCATCCAGCAGCAACTCTCAGCTTCCTCGAAAGATCTCAAAACCGTATTCAACCCCGACTACGGTGAAGGGATGTCGAGTTCCCTCCGCAAAGGTCTGTCAGCTGTAGGTAAAGACATAGCCGCAGCCCTCATCGTCCTCGCAGATCAACCCTTTATTCAGCCCGCAACCTTCAATCAAATCATCGATCACTATCGCCACTCCCAAGCCCGCATCGTGATCCCCACCCACGACGGCACACGCGGCAATCCCGTCCTCCTCGATCGCTCCATCTTCCCAGAGGTCATGGCGTTAAAAGGAGACACAGGATTCAGAGCGATCTTCGGCCAGAACCAGGACGAGATCGCCAAAGTCGAGGTCAAAGACCAGGGAGTGCTCCTCGATATCGACAGTAGAGATGACTATGAGCGCCTACAAAATTTTAGACAGACGGAATAAATGAATGCCGATTATCGCCGCATTATCAGGGCCGCGTTAGCTGGCCAGCGAGATCGAAAAGGAAGTGCCGTGTTGATTTTCTTTAGTGCTGCTTCGCCATGAGATATGGCCGTCATGTTTTGCGGCAATCGATTGACAGATCCACAAGCCAAGGCCGTTGCCATTTTCAACCTTCGTACTTTGGAACGGTTCGAAGAGACGCGGACGCATCGCGTTCGGAATGCCACAACCATTGTCGGCAATGGTTAAACGTATGGAATGGCTGCAAGCCCGCAAGCGAACGCACAGGATTCCGTTGTCAGGGAGAGCTTCAACCGCATTCCGGATGAGATTGGATAACATCTGCAGGAAATCCCCTGGATAGATTTCGGCTAAAAGCCGGGTGGGGAATTGTTTGCGAACATGAATATCTTTATGAGAAAACAAGGGCTCGTGAAAACGCAGCGCAGTTTCGATCAGCGGTACAAGATCCATCTTCTGTCGTTGCGGTGTTTCGCGGAAATAAGAGAGAGTTTGCCTGCTTGCATATTGAATGCGTGCCATCTGCTCTTCGATCTGAGAGGCGAAAGTGGCGACCAGGCCGGGATCGCCGACATTCTGAGAGATAAGATAGGCGAGGTTGGTGATTGCCTCTGCCGGATTGTTGATTTCATGGATTGCAGCGGCAGTCAGCCTTCCAACAAGAGCAAGCTTCTCGTTGCGACGCACGACAGCCTGGAGTTGGATCAGCTGCTCACCCAGGCTTGCAGTGTCGGTTGGTTCACCGGTGCGAAAACTTTTGACGACTCCCAAGACTCCCCCTAGGAATTAGAGAAGGGGTCGTGGCTAATGGTTGCCGGAGCGTGACTTGCGCGAACAAGATTAGTGTCGTGATGAGCCCGGACCGCCGATTCCTTTTTGGGTTTTATCTGCGATTTAAGAAGGGCGGCCCATGGAAGCAGTAGTTCGATTCCGCCCGAGAGATAATCTCCTGGCTGCAGGAAATGCACCTGTTCAATCTGCTGAAGATTCATGGAATCATAGAGTTAGTTTTAGAAACATTGGGAAACGAAGATCCGTTGGACACCTCGTCCAACTAAATTGAACCGAACGATCGGCCCGGTAGATTTTCAAATGGCTTTTGTTCGGATAGGTCGCGGGACAAAATTGGTGACTATACCGTAATGATTCCAGTCTGGATCGCGATGAAGATGGCCTCCGCGCGGTCGCTGACGTCAAGCTTCTCGGTAATGTGATTCAGGTGATTTCTCACCGTAAACTGGCTTATCTGGAGGGTATTGGCTACGTCCTTGTTTGTGAGTCCCCTTGCCACCAGCTTCAATATTTGACGCTCACGGCGGCTCAAGCCTGCCGTCATCCGCAACCCAGGCATCGTTGTGTGAGAGCTGCTCCCAGCCGGCGAGGCGCTTAAGTCCTGCGCGGTCTTGCGATATCCATGGACCGCGATGATGCATGCTGTAGCTGTAACGATCACTAGGCAGGCAAGTGCAGTGGTGCGAAATCTATCTCCGAGTTCCACATTTCGCAACTTCATTGCTCGCTCCACCGGTAGCGGGAAAACTCCCACTGGCCCTTGATTTCCGGTGCAGCGAATGTTTCGCGTGTGAGGAGAATGGGAAAGACCAGCGTCATACCGTTAACCCTTTTCTCCCGCCCAACTCTGCACTCACATTCTGCATCGCGATCTGGCCGATTTTCCTCGTGTTCTGGACTATTATCGAATCGACCTCGCCGGATTGGATGGGAAAGCAGCAAACCTTGATCGAATTCGACGATCTGAGCAGTGCTGGGAGAACTCGCCGCGAGCTAGACGCCTAAATTGCCAAATTGACTCCGGCATCGATGCTACCTATTATTTCGGGGTGCCAAATAAATCGGCTCCCAGGTTCCCTGTTATGCGTAGTGGGCTCTCGCTCTTTGTTTTCGCTGGCCTTTGCGTCGCTGTCCGGTTGTGGAGGCTCGGGCTCGTCAGGTTCCAACCCCTATCACCTCCGAGCCCCATTGCCACCAGCACCGTCCTGACGGCAACCCCGAACCCAGTCTCCGCTGGCGCGAACGTCAGCCTTTCGGCGACCGTCTCCTCCACCGGCGGCACACCCTCCGGCAACGTCAGTTTCTTCGATGGCACCACAAACCTTGGAACCGCCGCCCTGAGCAACGGCACTGCATCCCTCACGCTCAATACGCTCGCTGCCGGCGCCACCCACAGTATCACCGCCAGCTACGTCGGAACCGCTCGGCTATCAGGCCAGTACCTCCGCTTCGGTGGCCGTGGTCGTGAACGCAGCAGCGCCACCGGTCAGCCACTACGACCACTCTGGCCGCGACCCCGAATCCTGTTGCGGCGGCTGCGACTGGTCACTCTCACTGCGACCGTCACGTCCTCGAATACAAGCGCGACACCCGCTGGTAGCGTCTCCTTCTTACGATGGAACGAACCTCCTCGGAAGCAGCACGCTTACCACGGGCAGCGGTCCCGTGAACATAGGAGCAGCCGTCTACACGACGAGCAGCCTTACCGCGGGAACGCACACTCTCACCGCGACCTTCGCCGGCAACACCAATTTCTCCGCTAGTACCTCACCTGCGGTTGAGCCTCGTCGTCAACCCGTCGTACACGGCGAACGCAAGTTTCAGCTTTGCGACGCCCCACCAGACCATTGCTGGCTTCGGCGGAGCAGAGGCGTTCTACCTCAACTACCTGGACACTCATCCCAACGAGTCACAGATCATGACTGCCCTCTTCGATCCCGTCAATGGACTGGGGATCACCATGCTCCGCCTCCAGAACAACTACTACAACTTCAACGGCAGCAATGCCTCCACCTTCGATACCGACAACCCAAAGATCGTTTCCGCCGCTACCGCAGCTTTGGGTTCGTCACCACCATTCTGATGAGCTCATGGACACCGCCCGCCAGTCTCAAGAGCAACAACTCGATTAACGGCTGCACCGGGGTGACCAATGGCAACTGCACCAGTGGCTTCGGCACGCTGGTACAGGTCAACGGTGCCTATAACTACTCGGGCTTTGGCCAGTTCTGGTTGAGCTCTTTGCAGGCCTATGCAGCTATGGGGGTCACTCCAAACTACATCTCCATTCAGAACGAGCCTGACTTTCCTGCCACCTACGTTGGCTGTCTTTTCAATCCAACAGAGGCTCCGGCCAACCTTTACGGAGGCACATCGAGCTATGCCAGCTACGGTCTTGCCTTCGACGCAACCTACAAGGCGATCAACAGCGGTGCTCTTGCTTCTGTACCCAGGATGATCGGACCGGAATCCTTCTCCATCTCGAATGCGCAGGCTCTCACGACCCAGGTGCCAACGAATGAACTTGCCGTTGTTGCACACCACCTCTATAACGTCAGCTCCAATGGCGGCAGCCCGGCGGGTCAGGTGTCCCCCATGACCGCGTTCGCCTCGGCCTTCCCGACCCAGCTCAAGTTTGAGACAGAGTACTTCCAGAGCCCCGGCTTCTATAACGCGATCGACATCCACAACGCGCTGACTATCGCAAACGATAGTGCCTACATCTACTGGGGGCTGACGTGGCCCAGCACACTCACCAACGGAGTCGCTAGCGGACCAGCAAGGTCTGCTCTACATCGACAACCCATTCACACCGTCCTCATGGGCCTTTACTAATGGTTGGACTTACAACGACGCCTACTACACCCTGAAACACTACAGCTACTTCATTCGTCCCGGATACGTCCGCTACGACGCGACTATCAGCAATGCCGACGAGGACATCTCCGTCTACCGGAGTCCTGACACCAAGACCACAGTCATCGTCATCCTGAACACGTCTACAACCACAACGGACACTGTCGGCCTCGATCTTTCCTCGATCACCTACATCAACTCCGCTGTTTACCGCAGCTCGTTCTCGACTCCGATCACGACCCCAAGTGCCGAACGCTGGAACAAGCTTGCAGCCTACAGCTCGCAAGGGATTAGTCTGCCACCGCAGTCTGCAGTCACCGTCGTCCTCACCAACTAACACTTACACGTGTGAAAGTCTCGAAAGGTGTGGTCGAGTTGCCCCGTCGGTTCAGGCTTATCTCTGCGCGCGTAGAGCAGAACTGCACCCTTGAGGAAGCCCCTGGTTAACGAACCCTCTCGAAAATTTATGCCTTAGTTTCAGAACCTTGCTGGTTCCGACCAGTAGTCCTTCCATTTCGCAAGTGACTGTTTTCTGGTCGAGTTCCCCAACGGAGCAGACTGCCCAATAAATCCATCGACTAAAATCCTACTGAGGAACCTCCAGTCATGGATCAAGCAGAGATGATCGCTCGATGGGACGAACACATCGGCTACGAGTTTTCAACCCGCGACGTCTCTTCGACCATTGCCACAATGGTGGAGAACGCCTACGTTAACCACGTTCCGGTTATGACCGGCGGTTACGGCCATGAAGCCTTGCGCAGGTTTTATAGGGAGGACTTCATCTCACCAATGCCGGCGGATACTTCGATTCAGCTCGTCTCCCGCACGCTCGGTCAGGATCAACTGGTTGACGAGATCATCTTCTCCTTCACCCATACTGAAGAGATGCCCTGGATGCTGCCGGGTGTTCCGCCGACTCACCGCCATGTCGATATTCCTTTGGTTGTGGTCGTCGGCTTTCGCGATGGCAAACTGGCGCACGAGCGCATCTACTGGGACCAGGCGTCTGTGCTCAAACAAATCGGTTTGCTCACGGATCCATCGCTTCCGGTATTTGGAGCCGAGACCGCACACAAGCTCCTTGATCCAGCGATGCCCTGAACTCGACATGCCCCCTGATCAGGAATGATATTTCCTTTTGTATACTGGTCGTCGCACGTATCCATCGTGAGATCAGGGTCATGGTATCGGTTAGTGCCCGCCCTGGATCGCCGGATTTACCAAGCGCCAGGAGCCAAGTGGTCAATCAGCAGCTAGTCGCACGCCGAGCCGTCGCCTTCCCGTCTGATCGAATCCGTTCGCTGTTTCCTGCGCTCAATCAGGAGCCGGGGTTCATCTTTTTTGATAACGCCGCCGGCGCTCAGATTCCCCAGGTCGTTTTCGACGCGATCAACGGTCACCTGCTGCATTGCAATGTGCAGCGTGGCGGCCGCTACGCCAAGAGCATGGAAGTCGACGCGACGATTGCGCGCGCCAGAGAGGGTGTGGCCCACCTCATCAACGCGCGGGATCCCAACGAGGTCGCTTTCGGCATGAACGCCACTTCGTTCCTCCGCTTGCTCAGCCTCGCGATCGGTCGCACGCTCGGAGTTCGCAACGAGATTGTCGTCACCGAACTCGACCACGAAGCGAATATCGCTACATGGCTGCAGCTTGAGCGCGAAGGTGCTCGGATCGTCTGGTGGAAGATGCGTGAGGACAACAACCTTCACGTGGAAGACCTCGCTCCGCTCCTCACTTCGAAGACCCGTCTTGTCGCCTGCACCGTTGCCTCTCATGCCCTCGGATCCATCGTCGATGTGGCCGCCGTCGCCAGGCTGGCGCACGCCGCTGGTGCAGAGGTTGCTCTCGACTGCGTTCACTATTCTCCCCACGCTCTCATCGATGTGCAGGCTTTCGATTGTGACTACCTCGTCTGCTCCGGTTACAAGGTCTTCGCTCCTCATATGGGCTTCATGTGGGGACGCCTCGAGCTTTTGTATAAGCTTCAGACCTTCCGCGAAGACTTCATCCCTGATGCTCCCCCCAGCAAGATCGAGGCCGGCACCTTCATCTACGAAAATGTCGCCGGCATGGGAGCAGCGGTCACTTATCTCGAAACCCTCGGCAACAACCTCGCCATGGAGGAAGGAAGCGCCGAGCCCGCATCGCGGCGCGACTCCATCGTGCATGCGATGACTTCAATACGCGAGTACGAGGCGGCGCTCTCTCGCGAGATGCTCGAAGTACTAGAGGCTGCAGGGGCTATCATCTACGGCGTCGACGACCTAGCTCGCCTCTCTGAACGCGTTCCAACCTTTTGCTTAACCTTCCCAACATATTGCCCGCGCTCGTTACCGAAACCATGTCGAACCGTGGCATCGGTATTCGCGACGGACACATGTACGCACCGCGGCTGATGAAGCATCTCGGCCGTAGTCTCGACACCGGCGTCATACGGGCATCGATTCTCCACTACAACACCATCGAGGAGATTCACGAGTTCGGAAAGGTGCTCCGTGACATGGTTCGGAGTCAGTAGGCAACGCGCTTCCAACCGGGCTTCGATGGCTTCTGCATCTTCGCTGACGGAGACGACCGAGGGTTCTTCAGAGCTCAAACGCAGCCTCACGCAACGCCAGCTCATCATGATGACGATCGGCGGCGCGATTGGAGTGGGACTCTTCCTTGGCAGCTCAGTCACGATTCGACTGGCCGGTCCAGGCGTCATCCTCTCTTATCTTTTCAGTGCTGTCATCGCGGTCATTGTTGCGTATTCCATAGCCGAGATGGCTGTCGTTCATCCCGTCGCCGGTTCCTTCGGCGTATACGCGCAGACCTACCTCAACGAGTGGTCGGGCTTCGCCGTTCGCGCAACCTACGCCTTCGTCCAGATCATTGCTATCGGCGCTGAGGTGACGGCAGTCGCCATCTACTGTTCCATGTGGTTCCCCTTTGTCCCGCAGTGGGTCTGGGTCGTCGGAGTATCAGTCGGCCTTATCGTCATCAATGCGATGCAGGTCGGCAATTTCGCCGAATTCGAATACTGGTTTGCCTTCATCAAGGTTGTCGCCATCGTGGCCTTCATCCTCGTCGGATCTGGGCTCATCTTCGGTTTTGGCCCCGTCCGGGCGGTAGGCTTTGCAAATCTCACCACCCACGGAGGTTTTTTCCCGCATGGACTTAGGGGTGTCTGGCTGGCGATGACGCTCACGCTTACGAGCTACATGGGCGTGGAGATCATTGGCGTCACCGCAGGCGAGGCTGCGCAACCCGAAAAAACCATCCCTCGCGCCATGCGCACCGTATCCCTTCGGCTTATTCTGTTCTACGTTCTCTCGATAATCGTGATGCTCTCGATGACACCGTGGGACAGGATGGGCAGCGGTATCACCGGCAGTCCGTTTGTATTGGCCTTTGCAGCGGTCGGCATTCCCTTCGCTGGGAGCATCATGAATCTCGTGGTCGTCACTGCCGCTCTCTCAAGTGCGAACACGAATCTCTATCTCACCACCCGCACCCTCTTCTCCCTGTCGCGCGATGGGTACGTGTCTGCAACGATTGGTCGCCTGGGCAAGAATGGCGTTCCATACTTTGCCCTGCTGACTTCTACCGGTGGGATGGGAGCCGCTATCCTGCTCGCTATCTTTGCTCCCGGGCGAGCCTTCCTGCTGCTCTACGGTGTCGCCGTCGCCGGCATGTTCTTCGTATGGATCGTCATTCTGCTCGCGCATCTGGCCTTTCGTCGCTCGCTGGGCCAGGCGCGCGTCGCTCTGCTACCGATCCGTCTGCCGTTCACGCCTTACTCGCAGATCGTTGGCCTGATCGCTCTCGCCGCCATCACGATCAGCACCTTCTACGTGGAGGGTCTGCAATACACGGTCCCGAGTTTCATGCCGTTCCTCCTGGTAATCACAGCGTTTTACTGGGTGCTGAAGCGAAGCAAAGCTACATAGATATATCAAATTGTCGTACAGATTCTGAACGCCGACGGTCGCCTAATTCTTTGCTACCTCTTTGACGATCGCCTGCCATCGCGCAACATTGCTGTTCAGGCATTCCAGTGGGGAGCCTTCCTGATCCGACATGACAGGCTTTCGCCGTCCATCGACGCGCATTCCCTTATCGCGCCACTGTATCCAAGAGGTGTCATGTTCAGCGAGATGTACGCGAACACCTCGGTCGGCGGCTACAGCTGCTTCTCAATAACCGGAAACCACGGAGGAGTTCCCGTACACGTCTGGCATAACTTCTTCGCCGTCGTTGAAGTTAGAAGTAGATCTTTGCTGCGAGCTGCGTCTGACGAGCCGCAGCTGCGGACGTGACCAGGCCGAAGTTACCGGATGAAAAGTTTGCGGTTGGATTCAAGAATTGCGTGTGGTTGAAGACGTTGTCGCTTTCCATGCGAATCTGCACGTAGCGGGCGCCATCGCTCGACAGCGCGAAGTTCTTGCCTACAATAAAGTTGGTATTGTTGATTCCGGGACCGTGGTACCTGTTGCGGGCAATATTGCCGAAGCTGCCGATAGGCTCAGGTGCGAAGGTGGAGGTCTGAAAGAAGGTAACGGTGTTATTGCTGGCGCCTGCGGAGTTGACATTCATCTGTCGTAGATTGCCCTTGATTAGGGGAGCAGTCTGGTTCGGAATATCCGGGCAGGCGTAGAAGGTCGAACTTGACGAGCACCACAAAGAGTTCGATGTCGCAGAGGAGTAGATGTCGAACGGAGAGCCGGTCGCGAAGGTGGCGATACCGGAGACCTGCCAGCCCGCGAGCAGCAGGTTCTTCAGAGAAAAGGTGCCGCCGCTCTTGCTGAAGGGAATGACATAGATCGGAGCGATGACGAATCGATTCCGATAGTCAAAGGTGGAGTTTCCGTAGTTCAGGCGTGGGAAGAACTGGTTGTAGCCGCGTCCGTTCGTGCCTCCGAATCCGGACCCCTCAAAGCTGGAAGCGTCGTCGAGTGAGTGGGCGAACGTGTAGCTGGCCTGAAGCTGTAGACCGTGGGTGAGGCTCTTGTCCAGGCTGAGTTGCAGCGAGTTGTAATTGGAAGTGGCGATAGAGGAGATGAAGCCCATGCTGGTGAAGTCATTCAGGCCGTTGCTGTTCGGATACCCGTACAGCGTATGAGTCGGGTAATTTCGGCTCTGCTGGTTCCGAAGAGCGGTGGTGGTCAGCGTGCCGGAGCACTTCGGATCGGCGAAGCAGGCGTCGTGGCCGGCCTGGGTCTCGGGATTTCCTTCGATCACAGCCTGGTTGTGGCGGCCAAACGTGCCGACATAACTCATGCGTGCGACAGCGCGCCCCGGAAATTCACGCTCGATGGTGAGCTGGACGTTCTCCGAGTAGGGCGAGCGAAAGGCAGAGTTGTACTGGCTCAGGCCGAAGGGCGTGTAGGTCGAGAAGTTGGGTGATGATCCGGCAACGGGAGGAACGAACGGGAACTTGTTTGGATATATTCCGGCCGGCCCGGCCACGTTGAGGTTCTGAAACGGATTGGCAAAGCCGGGGTTGGTTACGCCCCCGTTGTCGACTGCGCCGCTCGAGTTGAGGCCGAACGGAGGGTCACTCAGGTTTTGCAGCGAACTCTCCTCTTCGGTTCGGTTGTAGTAGATGCCGTAACCGCCGCGCAGCGAGAGCTTCTTCGAGGAACCTCCTGACAGCCTGCCGAGCTCCGGAGCCCAGGCGAAGCCGAACCGGGGACCAAACCCTGTGTACTTAATCGTCGCGCCGCTGGCGTTGTTGCAGCCGGGGTCGCCGGGATAGTTGAGGTTCTTGGGTGCAGTGCCAAAGATCTTCGATTGCTGACCGGGAATGAAGCAGGTCACTCCGATGCCGCCGAACTGAAGATTGTGCAGAGGCGTATCGATCTGCCAGCCGAGACCATACGACAACGTGAACGAAGGAGTGACTTTCCATGTGTCCTGCGCATACATGTAGTTCATAAAGGCGTAGGCATTGATGTATGCGCCGGAGCCCTGAGCATAGGTAGAGGGCATCCCGAGCAGGAAGTCCAGGCCGGCGTCGCCGGAAGTGAAGTTATTGCCTGTCGTGGTGAACGCGAACGAGCCACTGTTGCGTGCTCCAAAGGGATTCCAGACCAGGTACTTGCGCCAGTCGTACCCGAACTTCAGGTCGTGATGGCCGTGCGCCTTGGTGAAGCTGTCGTTGGCCTGATACACCTGGTCGATTCGCGGCTGCGGACCGTTGGTGGAGAAACCCAGCGTGAAGAGAGGTTGACCGGTGTTGGCACCGGTGATGGCGATTGTGGGCACACTCGCCGCCTTGGAAATCTGCGGGGTGATGGAAAATCCGAGGGTGGAGGGTTGAATGACGTGTTGCGGTTCGACTGTGTCGAAGTTGAAGCGTGTGTAGTGGACTTCAAGATCATTGACTGCGGTGGAACTGATCTGCCTCACCCAGCCTGTAGAGAACTGGTAAATGCTGGTGCTGCTGTAGTCGCCGAAGCCTGGGATGGTTGCTCCGGTAAAGGGCAGCGTCTCGGTCGTCCCTGAGTGTTGATGCATACCGACGAAGTAGATCTGATCCTTCTGTCTGGGACTGAAGTCGAGCCGGCCGATATATTGGTCCGTTGGGCTGACCGCCGTTGGGTTGAACGTATAGGTATTCGTCCCTGAATTGGGTGCCGGAACATACGTCTTCACCAGATTGGTGGCGACAGGGTTGAAAGCGCTTACGGGTACCTGGCCAGAAGCAAAGCAGGTCTTGAACGTTGTGACGCCCGAGACGCAGCCCGGGATGCTGATCGTTGCGGGAATGACGTTGTTTGAGAAGGTGGTTCCGGTGTAGTTTCCGGTAAGCTGCGCCGGGGAGAAGACTCGAACGTTGCCACCGGTCTGTGGAATCGCCTGGCGAATCCCCTGATATCCGAAGAAGATGAAGAGCTTATCTCTCAGGATCGGTCCGCCAATCGTGCCGCCGAAGATGTTCTGGTGGAATGTCGGCGTGGGCAGAGTGATGGGGTTCTTTTGGAAGAAGTTGCGAGTATTCAGGAACGTATCGCGGTAGAACTCAAACACATCGCCGTGAAAATGGTTGGTGCCCTGCTTGATCGAGGTACTGATGATCGCGCCACTGTTACGGTCGTACTCGGCATTGAGAGGGCCGGTGAGGAGGTTGAACTCCTGAAGAGCGTCGACGTTCGGCTGGAAGGAGATAGTGTTCAGCGGCAGGTCGTTCGTATCCGCACCGTTGATGACGTAGGCCGACTGCTGGGTCTGCGATCCGTTGACCGAAAAGGCGGTGGTGAAGCGGTCACTCGAGGCCTGCACGCCCGGCAGAATCAGCTCTAAATTGGTGAAGGCTCGGCCGATCAACGGCAACTCAGTGATCTGGTGCGAATCCACAACGTTGCTCAACTGCATGTCGGTCGCATTGACCTGCACACCATTGGCTTGGACTTCGACCATGTCAGTGGATCTGCCGACAGTGAGCTTAACCGGCAGGACGTATTCCTGATCGATATTGAGAACGATTCCAGTTGCCGTGAAGCGACTAAAGCCGGATGCGGCTGCGCTGACAGAGTATGTTCCGATCGGCAGCTTCTGGAAGATGTAGTCACCATTGGCCATCGTTGTCGTCGTGGTAATCACGCCGGTATCTTGATTGGTTGCCGTGACCGTGACGTTGGGCAAGACGGCGCCCGTAGGATCTGTCACCGTGCCCTTGATGCGGGCGGTAACTTCTACGGCGTACGCACAGGCACTCAGGAGCAGGAAAAGGGAAAAAAGTAACCTAAGCTGAAAACCTTTCATGACTACCTCCGTAAAAAGTGGAGCCCGGGGCCTCGCAGACAGGGAGCCTGCAGTCGAAAGATTCGTTGATTCTCTGAATTAGCACTTGGCTTGCCAAACCAAGCTGTTCTTTTAAGCCGTTTTCTTTCTATGAGGTTACAATTTCTGACACTTCCTTTTTGCCACGAGCTATGAAAGTGCATATTTAACACGTGCGAAACCCTATAAGTTGCTGTTGATGGTCTTTGTGAATTTCGCTATAGTCCGCTCCGCGATGCGAGACTGGGAGACAGGTCATGACCTTAGCCGTCCACATCAACGGATGTGGCCGTTCGGTCGGAAAATCCGAAATCCGCTACCTAGATTTACGCAAAATCCCCTGTGCGCTCTTTGACGATTCCTGCTTGATGAGTCAACGCCAGCCACGCGCAGCGGTACCCACCCCTTCCAGGGGAGTGGGTACCCGCGCCGATTGTGATTCTCTATAAGCGTTTGTTGCCGAAGACCAACGTTATTACACTTGCGGAGTTGTTGGCCGGGTTCGGATCGAAGTTGGGCGAACTGACGACCGCGGTGTTCGTGATCGACGCCGGAACCGGCGGTATCGAAATCCGCACCGTGAAGCTCACTGTCGCCGAGGCTCCGCTGGCCATGTTCCCAAAGTTGCACGTAACGGTTCCGCCCTGTGCTAGTGGTGGAGCCGTACAGGAGGCCCCGCCTGAGTTCATCGACAGAAATATCGACTGCGCGGGAATCGGATCGACCAACGTGACCGCCGACGCCTGGAATGGGCCCTGGTTCGTCACCGTCACCGTGTAGACCAGAGTCCCCCCAAAGTTGACAACGGTAAGGCTGGACTGGGTGGTCACGAGCAGGTCGGACTTGTTCTGCACCGTGATGGTTGTCGATCCGGCCGATCCGGAGTTATTGGTGGTATCCGGGTCAGACGTGCTGGAAGTTACCGATGGAGTGTTTGCGAGAGTCGCTCCGTCGGTAACAGTAGTGCCCAACGTGGCCTGAATCGTGATCGTCACAGCGTCGCCATTAGCAACAGTTCCCAGGTTAAGGCTCGCTCCTCCGCCGGAGATCGTACAGTTGCCCTCCGTCGAACTGCAGGAGGTGAAGGTTACTCCAGCCGGTGGGAGATCCGTGAACACCACACCGGTGGCGTCGTCTGGCCCGTGATTCGTCAACTGGACACTGTAGGTAAACGAACCGCCAGCCACAATCTGCGTTGCCGACGTTTGGCTGCTCAGAGTCAAATCCGCAGACAGCGGAGCGAATTCGAAGGCTCCGATGTCACCATGTGGACCTTGAGGACGTGCGATTCCCCGCTGATCTGTCGGCAGGATGTGGTCATCATCGCCGGCATTGACCGCGGCACTGTCCGACGGCAGCGCCAAGGTAGGCGTACCCGTTTGGCTGCGCTGGTCCACTGCCAGCGCTGCCAGTTGAGGATCCGTTGTGACTGCCACACCGGGGCACCCATTGTTGTTCAAGATCAAATTGCCGCTGCCCTGAGCATCAACAGTGCCCACGTGGCCGTTGACCGGATCAGGAGTGCCCTCCAGTATGCACTCATTGCCGCCGTTTCGAGAGATGATCGTGTTAAAGAGTCTGAACGTCGCCGTCACCGAGCCAGGCAAGCCCAATGGGTCTGCCACGACCACGATGCCACCGCCGGAACCGGTGGAAAAGTTATCGCTGATGGTCGCGTTCTCAACAGAGAGCAAGCCGTTCAGAGAGAAGATCGCCGCGCCGGCATCCCCGCCATTGCTCGCTCTGTCCGTGCCCGTATCGCTAACTCCACCCTCTCCTCTGTCCACATCGTTGTGGGTGAAGGTACTGTTGCGGATCACAACTACACCGCCTTGATTGAAGATGGCGCCTCCGAGAGCTCCGCCTCCACCGCCACAGCAACTGCCGTTACCACCCCCTCCGAAACGGCCCGCGATATCCGGGTTCGCCGTGCTAATCAATGCGGGTGCCGATGCCGAAGCCTGCGCCGCCGCCAAAACCGCCATTTCCTCCATGACTGCCACTGAGCAAAGACCGGCTCATTCCCGAGCCGCCACCGCCACCGCCAAAACCGCCATTGCCACCACTGCCGCTCCCGGCATCGCCAGAGAAGTCGTTGCCGTCGCCACCGCCACCGCCACCGGCACCGTAGGCGCTATCGGCTCCATCGCCTCCATCGGCCGGGTCTATGCCGCGACCGCTGTCTCCTCCTCCACCTCCTGCTCCGCCGGGGCAAGTGGCGCCATGGCCATTATTTGTGAAGCCGCCTCCTCCACCGCAGAGGTATCCGCCACCGCCCCCTTCGTTGACAGCAATGGATCCACCATCGCCACCATCGAAGATGGTGCCACCACCACCACCTCCTCCGTTATCATTCGCTCCACTTCCACCATTTCCTCTGGAGCCACCGCCACCGCCACCGCCAATGCCGCCGATACCACCATTGCCGGATAGACCACCGCCGCCGCCACCTGCACCACGGGATTGGGAAGGGCAACCTGCGTGGCTGCCATTGCCGCCAATGGCGAAGTTGGATTCAAAGGTGCTGTTTTTAACCACAAGAGTGGGCACGTCTGAGCCGACCGTGCCCACATAAACCGCCCCACCTGCTCCAAGGCCTCCGCCGCCTCCGCACGCTCCGTCGCCACCTTTTATTTTGAAGCCCTTGATGTAGACGCTATCGAGCGTCAACTCTCCAGTTCCGGAAACCGTCTTATTGTCCAGGGTGTCGACTATGGACGCGGTTCCCACGGCAAACAATCGGGAGTTTCCCGTTCCCGTCCATTGCAACGTTGCCCCGTTTCCCTCAATGATAATGTTTGCGAAGATGAGCGGCGTCGCTGTCAGCCCGAACGGATTATGCGCGTCCCGATCCCAGAACGTGTTGAAGGAGTACACCGTCTTTTGCAGGACGATCGCGAATGGCGGGGTACTGCCCTGCAACACGCAACCGGTTGTGTAAAATCTGTCGGGATCCGTCAGATTGATCGCTGTGTTGCTGGCAAATTCCGCTGCGTAGATTGCCTCTTGCAGAGAGCAATGGCTACCGTCGGTGACACCTTGCTGCGTGGTTGTGACCTGAATCGTGGTCTGGGCCTCGGTTAGCTGAGCGGAACCCAGCGCGAGCAAAGGGGTCGCTGCAAGGGCGATCCGGTAACCAATCTGAGTCAAAAAGCGAGCTACCCGGCTCACATGAGAGCCAGTCAATATGGATTTCTTCATGTGCAGTTTTCTCCCGACAGGGTATGAAATTTTAGGGGGGCCTGCGGAGGTTATATTGCGGCAGAGACTCTGAATGCGTCACCGGAATGCAAACTTGTTGCAATCCTTTTGTCGACGAGAGATGAAAAAGTCACCAGGTTTCTCATCGGATGGCTACTCGTTTCGACAGGGAGGCAACAGGCGACGAAGCGCGATCCATCACTTCATCTCGATGTTCGTGGCTTACCGAAATCGCATCTGTCGTCGCGCCGCGCGCAACCTACCGATAAGAACGTGGGATAGCAATTTTCGATGCGATCCTATTCTGGAGATTGGGTACGCGAAATCGCCATCGCGTCTATCCGGCCATTCAGGGTGCTACTTGAGAAGATGCCGCCGTATGTAATTGAGGGGATGGTAGGCACGAGCGGATTCGAACCGCTGACCTCTACCGTGTCAAGGTAGCGCTCTAACCAACTGAGCTACGCGCCTTCGCGTTCTTTCAGTCTAAACGGAAGAGGATGTGGGAGCAACTCGGGTTGACTTGGGTTACGATTGTCTGATCCCACTCAGTGCCTCTGCTCAGTCAATTTCGCGCCGCACCGAACGTGCTCACGTTGATGCGGTTGTTCATCATTCCTTTTCTGGTGATCGAGATTCTGGACGGAAATTACCGCTGGGCATTTGGGCTATTTGTTCTTGCCGGTATCAGCGATGCCTTGGATGGCTTGCTGGCGCGTATGTTGAGTCAAAAAACGACGTTGGGGCAATACCTGGACCCGATTGCAGATAAGCTTCTGTTGAGTACGCTGTTTGTCGTGCTAACCCATGTAGGGTTGATTCCGCAGTATGTGACGGTACTGGTTTTCAGCCGGGATGTGGGGATTCTGCTGATTTCTGCACTGCTTTACATGACCAATGCCCTGCGGGATTTTCGACCGAGCCTGTTTGGAAAGTTGAATACGGTGGCACAAATACTTGCCCTTGTCGGGGTACTTTGCCAGAAATTCATTGTTTCTCACCAGTTGGTGACGCTGCGCGACATTCTGATCCGGACGGTAGCGGTGATGGCCCCGCTCTCTGCGGCTCAGTATGCCTGGATCGTGTTTCGACGGATAAATGCGCCGTCGGCTGGGTCGGTTGTCTAGAGAATTTTAATCGTCGGTTGGAGTTTCGGCGAGCTCTTCCTCTTCGATGGCGATGTCGCTAAATTCTGCAGAATCAAATACTTCTCCGCAGGTTTGGCACTCAACAAACTCGGCGTCATCCTCGCGGGCAACGACTTTGACGATTGGGTGTTTGCAGACGGCGCTCATTTGGGGAGGGGTATTTTACGAATGTTATGGATTTTGCCCCTGCCGGGCTTCCTTGTCAACTGAGTTTTTTACCTGATTTTGAATGCAAATTTTGCGGTAATAATGTGGCGGTTCGATGATATTAGGGGTGTTGCAAGTACGCGGCGGTCGACGTAAACTAATTAGGACTGGAAGTGTCTGATTTTGACAAATTTCCGGTGGCTGGAGCCTCCAAAACGATATGTTGCGGTTGACCAAAAAAGCCGACTACGGCCTGATGGCTCTGAAGTACCTGGCAGAGCAGACGGACGGCAGCGCCCACAGTGCGAAGGACATCGCGGAGGCTTACCACATTCCGCCGCAGTTGCTGGCCAAGATTCTGCAGACATTGGCCAAGGCGGGACTCCTGGTTTCGCACGCAGGGACAAATGGCGGATACGCCCTTTCGCGATCAGCGACGGAGATTACAGCGTTTGAGGTGATCCGGGCGATCGATGGGCCGCTGTTTATTACCAGCTGCATTACGATCCATGGCGCCTGCGACCTCACGAGCACCTGCACCATCAAAGAGCCATTACGCAAGGTGAACGACAGCATCAAGGAGTTGTTGAGCGGCATTCGTATTGCCGACTTGGTGGAAGCGAACGAAGCGGAAAATGCGAGTGGAACGCCCGTAGGCGGGGGCCTCGTGACGATCGCACTTTAGACAGTTCGCGCTGCCAATTTAGCGGGCGCGGTAAAGATTTCTTTGAAGCAAAGAGTGGAGCGGGGATCGATATGAGCATGGATGGAAATGGGGTTGGAGTAGTCGTTACAGAGTCGTTGAAGCCGTTGCCGGCAGGTGTGAAACTGCCGATTTACATGGACAACCATGCCACAACGCCGCTGGATCCGCGGGTTCTCGAGGCCATGATGCCGTACTTCACCTCAACCTTTGGCAACGCGGCAAGCCGCAACCACTCCTTCGGCTGGGAAGCTGAGAAGGCAGTCGAGGCAGCGCGGGAGCAGATTGCCAGGTTGATCGGCGCAACCTCGAAGGAGATTATCTTCACGTCAGGTGCGACCGAGTCGAACAACCTCGCGCTGAAGGGCATTGCGGAGATGTACCGCGAACGCGGCAACCACATCATTACGCAGGTGACCGAGCACAAGGCAGTACTCGATACCTGCAAGAAGCTTGAGAAGCAGGGCTATCGCGTGACGTACCTGCCGGTCCAGGCCGACGGGTTGATCGATATCGAAGACCTGAAGCGCGCGATGGACGACAAGACGATTCTCGTCTCGATCATGTATGCGAACAACGAGATTGGCGTTGTGCAGCCGATCGCCGAGATCGGAAAGCTCTGCCACGAAAAGGGCGTGCTCTTCCACACCGACGCGGTACAGGCTGTAGGCAAGATTCCAGTCGACGTCCAGAAGGACAACATCGATGTCCTCTCGCTCTCCGGTCACAAGATCTACGGCCCGAAGGGTGTCGGCGCGCTCTATGTTCGCCGGCGCAACCCGCGCGTGCAGATCTCCGAGCAGATCAACGGCGGCGGCCACGAGCGCGGCATGCGCTCCGGCACGCTGAATGTGCCGGGCATCGTCGGCCTCGGTGCTGCGTGTGAGATTGCGAACAACGAGATGGCAGCCGAGGCAAAACGTGAGTCTGAGCTTCGCGACTACCTGAAGGCGAAGTTTGAGAAGGCACTCGACTACGTTCACGTCAACGGCAACATGGAGCACCATCTGCCCGGCAACCTGAACATGAGCTTTGTGTACGTCGAAGGCGAGAGCCTGCTGATGGGCATCAACGACGTCGCAGTATCGTCAGGTTCGGCCTGCACCTCAGCCACACTCGAGCCCAGCTATGTGTTGAAGGCGCTGGGCCTTGGCGACGATGTCGCGCACAGCTCCATCCGGTTTGGACTAGGACGCTTCAACACCAGGGCCGAAGTGGACTACGTGGCGGACAAGATCATCGACGTAGTTTCGAAGCTGCGGGAGCTGAGCCCGCTGTATGAGATGGTAAAAGAAGGAATTGACCTCTCGAAGATCGAGTGGGCGGCGCACTAGCGGCAGGGTTTACCGAACGGTATTGTTGGCGCACCAATTGGGGCGCGCGTATCATCTAATTAGAGACGAGGAACACATATGGCATATAGCGATAAGGTCGTAGATCATTACAACAATCCCCGGAACGTAGGCACGCTTGACAAGAGCGCGGCCGAGGTTGGCACTGGGCTTGTGGGCGCGCCGGAGTGCGGCGATGTAATGCGTCTGCAGATTCGGGTAAACCCTGAGACGAACGTGATCGAAGATGCCAAGTTCAAGACCTTCGGCTGCGGTTCGGCGATTGCTTCTTCCTCACTTGCTACGGAGTGGGTGAAGGGCAAGACGATCGACGAGGCAATGTCGATCACGAACACGGACATCGTCAAGGAGCTGGCGCTTCCTCCGGTTAAGATTCACTGCTCGGTCCTCGCAGAGGATGCGATCCGTGCGGCGATCGGTGACTGGAAGAAGAAGAACAACGTTACCGAGACGGCGGCAGTTGCTGCGGCTCACTAAGTTTGAAGAAACACCAGCATGGCAGCGGTGCAGAGTGAATCTGCGCGCTGCCATCCTGCTTTAGGACGAACGATATGGCGATGGTGACCTTACAACCTACTACTTCGCGTGAAGCTACCGCAGCAGGTCCGCAGCAGCCAAAGGACCCGTTTGCCGGAATGACCGTGCTCACGGCCGAAGGGCAGGAGCCTCGCGCTAAAGCTGCCATCGAGATCACGAAGAATGCGCTGAAGCGAATCCGCGTGGCGATGGCGAAAGAAGGCGTGTCACCGGAGCAGGGTGGGCTGCGGGTGGGAATTCAGGGCGGCGGTTGCTCGGGGTTGAGTTACAACATCCGGTTCGATTCGCAGCCACGAGAGCGCGACCGCGTTTATCTATTTGGCGCAGGTGTCGAGACGGCAGGCGATCCAACTGGCGGCAAGCCTATCCGTATGTTTGTCGATCCCAAAAGCTTTCTTTATCTGGCCGGGATGGTGCTGGACTTTGAAGAGACGCTGATGCGGCAGGGATTCAACTTCATCAATCCGAACTCCACCAAGAGCTGCGGCTGCGGGTCGAGCTTTTCAGCTTAGATCCGCAATTAGAAATACCCGTCATACGCCGTCATTCAGACCCTGCCTGTCGAAGAGCAAGAATCATGAGGGAATCAGCTTTGAAAAGGTTTGTTAAGGGCACGGCTTTAGCCGTGCCGAAAAGTTGAGAAATGCAAGGGGCTTTAGCCCCTGAGGTCCGCCGTTACTTCTTCGCAGGCGCGATCGCCATTACCACATCGTCGGTAGCCTTCAGGTGATACATCTCCGACAACATCTGTTTGTAAACATCCATCGGTGGCAGCAGAGCCTTGGCCCGACGCTCGTCGAGTTTGCCGGGGTCTTCGACAGCAAACATTGCCATCGCTCCGTTGATGAATTTGAACTGGGAGCCATAGCGCTGGAACTTGCCTTCGGCGACTAGCTCCTTGTCGACAACCAGTGCGAGTCCGGATCCGTCGATCTTGTCAGCGTCAGCGAGCGACTGAAGCTGAGGCAGAAGCTCCCGCTGCCATTCGTGATCCGCAGTGTGGGTCAGGACCAGCATGGCGGCATTCGAGGCATCGATCCCGACAAGCGCAATAGTAGGCCAACCGCTTTTCTGGACAATCTGCTGCAGCTCGGCAGTGAGGCGGGCATCTGTCGCAGGAAGTTTCTGAATCATCTCCTTCGTCATGCCGGAGACTTGCTTACCATGTTCGAAGCCTCGGATGGCCTGGCCCTCAGCTCCCACCCTCAGCAGCTGATCCCGGAGAGCCGTGTCGGTTCCGGGGCCATTCTTCTTGATCAGTTCATCGCGGCGGGCCTTGAGTGCGATCTCCCAGGCTGGGGTCGGTTTCGCTTCCGTGGGTGGTGGATTAGGAGTCGTCTGTGCTGTGCTTTGTGCAGTGCTTTGCGCAAGCGCGGGGTGCCACAGAGCGAAGACTACGAGAAGGGGAAGGAGGGCCTCTCGAAACATGACGTATTCTACTTTCGTCGGCGCGGTTGCGTGAGCCGGTGGTTCAGCGTTGTCGCGTAGTCGGGCGCTGGGATGGGGAATGCCGATGAATAGGATGAGAATAGGACTGATACTGGTTGTCTGCGCATCGATCAAGGCCCATGCGGCGTCGCCGATTAATTGCGCGAAGATTACCAATGCAACCGAACGTACGATCTGCGGGACGCCTTCGCTGTTGCAGGTCGATGCGCGTATGACCGTTTATTTTGAGATCGCTACGCAGCTTGTAGCAATGGGTCAGCGCGGGAATTTGCAGGACTCGCAGCAGGCGTTTCCCGCGTTGCGAAACAAGTGCGCTACAGACAAGGACTGCATTCTGGCTGCATATAAAAAGCAGACCGCTCCGCTGGAGGCCGTGATTGCGAATGTTGTGACCCATGGCCCTTTCTGACGGCACACCCGGTGCACCTAAAATGGAATCGATGGATTACTTTGAATTTTTTGGGTTACCGCGCAAGCTGACGCTCGATGTTGTGGCGTTGGAAAAGCAGTTCTACGCGATGAGCCGAAAGCTGCATCCGGACCGGTTCGCTGCCAGGCCCCTGCCCGAACAAGAGGCAGCGCTGGCGCAGTCATCGCTGCTGAATGATGCGTACCGGACGCTGAAGGATCCCATTGCGCGTACGCAGTATCTGCTGAAACTGGAGGGTGTTGAACTCGAGGAGCAATCGAAGGCGGCGACCGATGCTGCGCGAACCTCAGGAGTGGAGAAGAAGCAGGTCGTTCCTCCGGAACTGCTGGAGGAGGTCTTTGAGCTGAACATGCAGTTGCAGGAGATGCGCGCGGCGAAGCAGATGGGCGAGGAGGACCCTGAACTGCGGCGCGATCTAATGACGGCGAAGGATGCTTTTGACGCGAAGATGGTCGAGACGCAAACAGAACTGGAAGGCCTGTGGGCTGCATGGGATGCTGGAGTCGATGCCGGGGACGAGGCGGCGAGGGCTCGGGCTAAAGACGCGATGGTGGAGCTGCTGAATAAGCGGAGCTATTTGCGAAATCTGGTGCGCGATGTGAACGAGGCCTTGGGCTTGTAAACCGGTCCAAAAATAAATTTCAAAAAGGAGGAAAATTTTCAGAGGCCGAAAAAGTGCACATAAGCACCGCGTTAAAGCCACGAATTTGCACTTAACAACCGCTTAAAAACCACGTTTTTACGCTGTGGAAAACGACAAATCCCCTGTAAAAACGCACTTCTCGCACGCCAGAAAAAAATAAGAGTATTTTAGGCCTTAGCCGCGGTGGCGAGGCGCTCGATCTGCTGGAGATGATTGATGTCGTGACCACCCATCGTCTCAACGATGGTCCAGAAGGGCATCGTCCCGCGTTCGGGATGAGTAGTAGGACGATGACGATCCGCGTCGGAGACGGTAGTCAGATAGAGCAGATTCCAGTTCCGCGCGGCCTCAAAGAGAGCCAGAGCCGGTTCGAACTCATAGGCGCCATATCGTTGAGCCCACGCGTCTTGATCGAAGGGCTGGATGATCGTGTGAGGCTGATCAAGCGCAGGCGCAAGAGTCTGGCGGAGGCGGAACGAGAAGACGATCTCGCAATCGGCAAGGTGAGCGGCGATCTCACGAATGCTCCACTTGCGGGGATTGGGGCTGTTTCTGATTTGTTCGGAGGAGAGACCGGCAGTGAAGGCGCGAATCTGCTCGGCGGTTTCGGAGAGGATAGGCAGTGGATCCTGACCGTTAAGGAAGCTGGCGTAAGGGTTTAGCTCCATGAAAAGAAAGTATCATGCATGCCAGGCAGCGCAAACTTACTCTGCCGGGATCTCCCAAGGATCGTAGGTGCCGATACTCCAGAGATGACCCTCAAGATCGCGGCAACTGAACGCGCGGCCACCATACGGCATGTCAGCGATATCCATAACGATCGTGGCCCCGGCGGCTTTGGCGGTGGCATAAACGGCGTCGGCGTCACTGACGATGAGGCAGGGAGTCTGTGTCTCGCGGAGACCGATCTCGTCGGGTTGGACCATGTATTTGCTGTATTCGGATTTGTTTTCCGCAGAGCCTAGCATGATCATGCCGTTGCCGAAGGTGAGTTGAGCGTGCATGACGGTGGTGTTATCGGGGCCAAGATAGACGGCTTGCTTTTCGAAGCCGAAAGCCCGGATGAGCCACTCGATGGCGGCAAGGGCGTTGCGATAACGGATCGCAGGGATGACACTGGAGCGGCCTGATTTGGCTGGGGTAGTCATGATGTTAATGTGTCATGGTGCGCAGTGGGCGTCTTGGAAAAATCGGCGGGATTTGGTTGGCCACGTTGAGCTCGGAGCAAGTTAGTCGAGAGGGATGTGGTTGGCCCAGCGGCGTTGCGCGGTGGAGTAGCGGGTGGGGCTGATTCCGGAGAAAGCGCGGAAGTCATTGGCGAAGTGAGACTGGTCGTAGTAGCCACAGGTGAGGGCCAGTTCGATCCAGTGGATGTCGGCGCCACGGTGCATGAGCTGGACGGCCTGCTGGAAGCGCTGAATGCGTGAGTAAGTTTTGGGAGAGACGCCGACGTGCTCGCGGAAGAGCTGAGAGAGGCGGCGCGGGCTGATTCCGATGTCGCGAGTGAGGCCGTTGACTGTGGTGGACGAAGGAGATCGCTGGATTTTTCTTAGGGCGTAGTCGACGATTCGGGTCCGGTGCGGGAGTCGACTTTCGCTAAGACGATGACGCAGGGCGAGGTCGAGGAGGTCGAATTTCTGTTCAGGTGTTGAGACTTCGTGGAGGTCGCTTCGCAGATTGAGAGAGGCGCGGCCCCAGAGTTCTTCGAGGTTGCTCTCGCGGTTGGTGAAGATGTTGGAACTGTCAGGGAAAAATGGGACTGTGCCGCCAGGATGGAAGGTGATGCCGATGAGTTCGGTAAGGTCGATGGTATCGATGAGCTGATGATGGGAGTAGATGCCAAGGAACAGAGCGGCAGGTTGCGGCAGGCGGGGATCAGTTGGATGGTTGGCATTGGTAAGCCAGTCACGAGCAAGGGACATGACGATCTGGGGACGGCCGTTGGGAAGGATGTGCTCGTAGCTGTGGATGGCGTCGGGGTCGCGGGAGTACCAGTAAGAATGGATGAAGGGGGCGAGGACGGGATGAGGAAGGCGCTCGAGATAGAGCATGCATCTGCCTCCTGTGGGGAGCATCTGAGTATGAGTGTATGCGCGGTGGGCCGGGTCTGACGGACCTGAATGTAGGAAAATAGAAGGGTAACGAATTGAGGACTTTGCAGATGGCGGAAGAGCGGGTTGTAGGGATTGATTTGGGTACGACGAATTCCCTTGTGGCCTATATGGAGGGAGATACGCCGACCGTGATCCCGGGCGAGGATGGGGAGCGGCTGGTGCCGTCCGTGGTGGCTTGGACGGATGATGGTGTTGTCGTGGGCAATGCTGCGCGGGGGACGCTGATCACGGATGCGGCGAGCGCGGTTTACTCGGCGAAACGGTTGATGGGACGTGACGTTGCGGATGTGCAGGATGAGCTGAAGCTTTTTCCGTTCAAGCTGGCAGAGGGATTGCAGCCTGGTGAGGTACTAAAGGTCAGTGTTGGTGGGCTTATGCTGACGCCGCCGGAGATCTCGGCTTATGTGTTGCAGCAGTTGAAGAAGAATGCGGAGCGGTTTTTTGGCGGACGGGTGACGAAGGCGGTGATTACGGTTCCCGCCTATTTCAATGACGCTCAGCGGCAGGCTACGAAGGATGCGGGGCGGATTGCGGGGCTGGAGGTTTTGCGGCTGGTGAATGAGCCTACGGCTGCGGCGTTGGCTTATGGGTTGGATAAGAACAAAGATGGTTTGATCGCGGTGTATGACTTTGGTGGTGGGACGTTTGACATTTCGATCCTGAAGCTGCATGAAGGAATCTTTGAGGTGATTGCGACGGGTGGGGATACACACCTGGGCGGAGATGATATCGACAATCTGCTGATTGCGATCGCGTTGGATGATATTGCGGGCGATCTGGGTGAAGACGTTCGCGGGAATGGCGAGGCAGTCCAGGCTGTTCGCAAGGCGGTGATTGAGGCGAAGATTCTGCTGTCTTCAGCGGTGGCGGCGGCACTGAATGTGGAGTTGCCGAGTGGGAGAAAATATCAACGCGAGATTACTCGGGAGCAGTTTGAGACGTTGGCCTCGGGTGTGATTGCGCGAACGGCTGGGTCTTGCAGGCAGGCGCTGAAGGATGCGGGACTGACGGCGGCGGCGATTGATGAAGTTGTGCTGGTTGGAGGTTCGACGCGGATTCCTGCGGTGCGGGCGCTGGTGGATGATTTGTTTGAGCTGAAGGCGAGAGGGAAGAAGCCGCATACGGAACTGAATCCGGATGAGGTGGTAGCACTGGGAGCGGCGGTGCAGGCACAGATTCTTGCGGGCGGGTCGGCTGCGACAGAAGATTTGCTGTTGCTCGATGTAACTCCGCTGTCGCTGGGGATTGAGGCGCTGGGTGGCGTGGTCGCGAAGATTATTCAGAGGAACTCGACGATACCGGCGAGCGCGACGGAGCACTTTACGACCGGCGTGGATGGGCAGACGAATGTGGCGATCCACGTTGTGCAGGGCGAGCGGGAGATGGCGAAGGATTGTCGGTCGCTGGCGCGGTTTGACCTGAAGGGGATTCCACCGATGGTGGCGGGTCTGCCGCGGATTGAGGTGAAGTTCCTGATCGATGCGAATGGGATTCTTCATGTGAGCGCGCGCGAACAGAGGAGCGGGAAAGAGTCTGAGGTTGAGGTGAAGCCGACTTACGGGCTGACGGACGAGCAGGTGGAGACGATGATTCTCGAGTCGTTCGATAACGCGGAGGAAGATATTCGCGAGCGCCAGTCGATCGAGGCGAAGAATGAGGCCGAGACGATTCTTGCCGCGGTGAAGAAGGGCCGGAAGAGTGAAGCCTGGCAGATGCTTTCGAGCGACGAGATCGACAAGATTGAGCAGGGAGAGACTTTTCTGCAGGCGGCGATACCCGGCGGCGATCATCGGCAGATTCGTGCAGGGATCGAACGGCTGGACAAGTCGACGCGACGGCTGGCGGAGTTGATGATGGACAGCACGCTCGCTGGAGCGATGCAGGGGAAGACGATGGAGGCCGCGGGTGAGGGCATTGGCGAAGGGCCTTCGGCACCGCATCCGTTTGCGAAGGCGGAGATTGATAGTTCGAAGAGCTAGATCGTTAGGAAACAAGCGATAATTAGAGATATGTCTGAGACCCAGAGTGCTGAAGTTGTGGATCTGTCGAAGCCCGCAGGTGAAGGAATGGTGCGCGTGACGTTTTTACCTGAGGGCAAGACGGTTGAGTTTGAGTTTGACACGCTGCCCTATGAAGGACATGGGGAGCCGATGTCGTTTCTGGATGTGGCGGAGAATTACAACATTTTTCTCGACCATGCGTGCGGCGGGGTTTGTGCGTGCACGACGTGCCATCTTCATGTGAAGGAAGGCGCGGCTGGGATCAGCGAGCCTGAGGACAAGGAACTGGATCGGATGGAGACGGCGGCGGATGTTCAGTTGAACTCGCGGCTGGGGTGTCAGGCGGTGATTGAGAAGCCGGGAACCTATGTGGTGGAGATTCCGAAGTGGAACCGGAACTATGTTCAG
>CAVYOC010000009.1:0-208958 GCA_963770055.1 uncultured Acidobacteriaceae bacterium | reverse complement strand
GCTGAAAGCGAAGCAGAATCCGGCGCCGCCTAAACCATACGTTCAATCAAACAAAAAGGCCGGGAGCATTCCCGGCCTTTCCTTCTCTTGGCTATGCCTCTGTTCATGTAACCCGGATCGACCAGGCACTATGTCTTCTTGTTGAGGTCGTCGTCCTTGTAGTACTTCGTACCCTGTAGGGTCAACTGCAGGGCGAGACCGTTCTTGGTAATTTGATAAACCCAGACGCCCGGGGAGACCTCGGTCGCTCCTGAGTAGGCTCCGCCCGAGGCGCCTGCCTTGGCTGCCGCGTCCGCCTGCCCGGAACCCGACCAGCCGGAATTCAGGAAATTGCTATACGCACCAGCGTTTTCGAACACGAAGATCACGCTATAGTCCTTCACTCCCACACCCACACCGGCACCAGCCGAGACCATCTTCATGAAGGTCTCCTGCTTGCTACTGGTCTCGACGGCGAGGCCTGAGCCACGCGCTGTGCTCAAGAGGAAGAGGTTCGTCCCAAAGTTGTCGAAGACCGCATATCCCGCCGACCTTTGGATAGCCGCCTGGGCTCCGGGTTTCAGTTTGTACAGATCCTGCAGAGTCTTAGCCGCCATCTTCCGGCTCTTATCCCGCTTCTTGTCGGGGGAATCTTTGGCGCTTGCCAAATTGACAGTCACCAACATCATTGCGAGGACTGTAGCGATTTTTCTAATTCTCATCCGCGCTCTCCTTGTCTTTTCAGGAACCTTGCAGCACGCGACGTCGTCGGGGTCTACCCGAAACCGTTCCTACCAATGGAACAGCACACAAGGAGCTTTTTCTACTGCCAGAATTGCTAGTTTTTAGCACAACCTGCGCAGCACCCAGTCACGGCGCGAGCGAGTCCTCCGCCAAGACGGCAATCGCGCAAAGCGCAATCCGTATTGCTTTACGGCACGGCTTCAGCCGTGCCGTAAAAAGCCTCCCCTCTGCCGAAGGCTTGAGCGAAGGCGTAGCCGAAGCGACTGATTATTCCCTTTGCATTTGCTTTTTGTCCTTGGCAATCGCAAAACGCAGGTTTCCCACAGCCCAATCCTTGACACACCTGATAACGTTTAATCAGCGAGAAAAGCCCGGCCAACCGCCGGGCCTTCGCGTTTAAACGCAGAAGACTTGACCAACAAGTCCAGACTCATGTCTCCTGTTTCGAAGACTTTGCACACTTTAGTATGGGGGAGGGGGTACCATGCCGCAGAGCATCACCGAGACGCCAGCCAACACCAAATTCGACCTCGCCGCCATCCAATCCGCGCTCCGCGAAAATAAATTAGACGGCTGGCTCTTCTACGACCATCACCACCGCGACCTTCTCGCCTACAGCATCCTCGGCCTCGACCCCAACTCTCTTGTCAGCCGCCGCTGGTACTACTTCATCCCAGCCACTGGTGAGCCCAAAAAACTAGTCCACCGCATCGAGTCCTTCAAGCTCGACTCCCTCCCCGGCTCAAAGACCACCTACTCCTCCTGGCAGGAACTCGAATCCCAGCTCCAAACCCTCCTCACCGGCGTCACCCACATTGCCATGCAGTACTCGCCCCGCAACGCGATCATGTACGTCTCCATGGTCGACGCCGGCACCGTCGAGTTCCTTCGCTCCTTCGGCAAAGAGCCCGTCACCTCCGCCGACCTCGTCAGCCACTTTGAAGCCGTCCTCACCGACGCGCAGCTCGCCACACACTACGTCGCACAACGCGCCGTCGACGAAGTCCTCGACGCCGCCTGGAAAGAGATCGGCAACCGCACCCGCAACGGCGGTACTGACGAGTTCGCGATGATGCAATATCTCCGGGAAGGGCTCGGGCGCGCCAACCTACTCTGGGACCACGGCCCCAACGTCTCCGCCGGCCCCAACTCCGCCGACTCACACTACGACCCCACCGCCGCCAGCTCTCGTCCCATCCGCACCGGCGACTTCGTCCTCATCGACATCTGGGGCAAGCTCGCCAACGACCCCACCGCCGTCTGGTACGACATCACCTGGACCGGCGTCGTCGGTCGAGAACCCACCGAGCGCGAACAGCTCATCTTCACCACCGTCCGCAACTCCCGCGACGCCTCCATCAAAGCCGTCCAGGAAGCCTTCGCTTCGAACCAACCCATCGCAGGATGGCAAGCCGACGAAGCCGGTCGCAGCCTCATCGTCAAAGCAGGATTCGGCGACGCCTTCACCCACCGCACCGGCCACAACATTGGCACCGAGATCCACGGCAACGGCGCCCACCTCGACAACCTCGAAACCCACGACGATCGCCTGATCCTCCCCAACACCTGCTTCTCCGTGGAGCCCGGTCTCTACTTCCCCGGCGAATTCGGAGTCCGCAGCGAAGTCGATATGATCGCCCGCAAAGGAAAAGCCGAAGTCACCGGCCGCATCCAGACTGAACTCGTCCGCGTCTAGCAACGCGCGGCTGGCGTGAAAGTCCACTCCAGCGACTTTGAATAACACGCTGAAGGAAAGAACCATGAGCGGCGCGTCAGGATGTGCTCCGCGTCAACGAGCCTTCAGCCTGGTAGTTCGCCGCCCTGTTATCATCAAACCAGCAATGGCTACTAACGTCTCCGCACCGGCACGAACCCAATCCTCCTCCTTTCCCACGATGGTCCTCATCGCCGGCTGGCTTGTCCCGGGAGCAGGCCACCTCATGCTGCGCAAATGGATTCGCGGCAGCCTCATCTCCATCTCCATCTTCGGAATGTTCATCATCGGCCTTGCTCTCAAGGGCAAGATCTACTCCCCTAACACCGGTGACCTTCTCGACATCCTCAACTTCGCCGGCGACCTCGGCAACGGAATCCTTTACATCCTCGCGCGCCTCTTCGATCTCGGCCAGGCCGCCGTGCAGGTCGCCACCGCCGACTACGGAACCAAGTTCATCGTCGTCGCAGGCCTCCTCAACATCATCTCCGCCGTCGACGCTCATTCGCTGGCCACCGGAAGGAAACGCTCGTGACCATCTCACACTTCGGAGCCGTCATTCTTTTCGCGCTCTTCACCTCGGTCGTCTTCGGCATCACACAGCGAGCCGAACCCCGCATGATGATCCGATTCGGAGCCTATTGCTTCGTCCTTTTCGTCGGAGGCACCATCGCGGCCAGCTGGATCATGTGGCTCATCAAACACTAATAACTCACGAACCGGGCAATTGCATTCAACCCATCTTTCCCATACGCTAAAGTCTGGCAAAGTGCCCGCCGCGGGAGTGGCGAAATGGCAGACGCACTTGGTTTAGGTCCAAGCGGAGCAATCCGTGGGGGTTCGAGTCCCTTCTCCCGCACCAGATTCAGAAACCCCGAAAAGAGACCCGATGAGCCAGCAAAACCAGGCAAAAGAACCCACCCTCAATCTCAGTAACACAGCCGACTACCGCGACGGCTACGCCAACAGCGTCCAGGTCCGCATGAGCGTCTGGGACTTCTTCCTCGTCTTCGGCACCATGGCCCAGCAGACCCCGCAGGAACTCAACGTCACCAATTTCCAGGGTATCTACCTCAGCCCCCAGCAGGCCAAAGCTCTCTGGAACATCCTCGGCCACAATCTTGCCCAGTACGAGCAAACCTTCGGTGCCATCACCCTCGAGCAGCTCCCCCACACCGGCGGCCCCGTCAACTAGAGCGGTGACTCTCCTCAAGCGACCAGCATCTGGCTCCGGGCAGCCCATAGGCGACATCCCGCTCTGGATGCTCTACCCGCTCTTCTTCGTCGCTGTCTATCTCGCTCACTTCCGCCTTCTCCGACTCCCCTATTTTTGGGACGAGGCCGGCTACTACATTCCAGCCGCGTGGGATTTCTTCCGCACCGGCACTCTCATCCCCCAGACCACCACCACCAACGCTCACCCCCCACTACCCTCGATCCTGCTAGCCGGGTGGTGGCACCTCTCGGGCTACGTAGTCAGTGGGACCCGCACCCTGGTCTGCATGGTCGCAGCCGCGTCGTTATTGGGTATCTTCAAACTCGCGAAAAATCTGACCACCGGTGCGGTAGCCGCGGTCACCGTTATCCTCACCGCAATCTACCCAATCTGGTTTGCGCAAAGCACCCTCGCCCACGCCGACATCTTCGCCGCCGCCTTCACCCTATGGGGGCTAGCTTTCTACCTCGACGATACCGAGACACGCAGAAACAAGAACGCACTCCTGACCGCGTTGATGTTCTCTTTCGCAGCCATCTCGAAAGAGACCGCAATCATTACGCCGGTGGCGCTTGCACTCTGGGAAGCAATCCTGCTTCTTCGCGGTCGCAGCAGCACGATCCTTCGGAAAATCCACCTCACCTGGACGAGCGCACTGCTGACGCCGATCATTCCTTTAGCACTCTGGTACGCCTACCACTACCATAAGACGGGCTTCGTCTTCGGCAACCCCGAGTTCCTCCGCTACAACGCCACCGCGAACCTCAGCGCCTACCGCATCGCCCTCTGCCTGTGGCACCGCCTTCTTCATCTGACGACCCACATGAACATGTTCGTCCCCGTAGTCTGCGCGATAGCCGTACTCTTCATCCCCGTCTCTGCTACTGCTCCTCCCGGCATCGCGAAACCGAAGCTCAAAGCCATTGCAATTGTCCTCTTTGCCAACTGGATCGCCTTCTCCATTCTCGGCGGAGCACTCCTCACTCGCTATCTGCTCCCGATGTACCCTTTGATCCTCCTCCTCTGCGTAGCGACATGGCATCGTCATCTGCGTCAATGGTTGCTTCTTGCCGCTCTCAGTGCAGCCGCGTTCCTCGCGGGCATCTGGATCAACCCGCCTTATGCCTTTGCGCCCGAAGACAATCTTACCTACTGCGATATGATCGTCCTCCATCAGCGCGCTGTCCACTACATCGATCTGCACTACCCGCAATCCACTGTCCTCACCGCATGGCCCGCTACCGCAGAACTCAACCGTCCCGAACTCGGCTACACCAACCACCAGGTCAAGACCGTGGCCATCGAGAACTTCGCCCTCGACCAGATCGAGAAGGCCGCCGCCGATCCCGGAAGCTACGATACCGCCCTCATCTTCTCGACCAAGTGGGCACCGCCCGCGAACCGACTCAATCTCGCCCACGGCAACGAGTCCGCCGACACAAAGTACTTTGACTTCCACCGCGATCTCTCTCCAGCCGAAGTCGCAAACCTTCTCCATGGAGATGTCGTCTGGCAGCAGCAACGAAAAGGCGAGTGGGCTGCCGTCATCCACTTCCCGCGCATCGTCGAAGCCGAACTCGCACAGCCAGCCACGTACTGACACTCTATACTCAAATCTGTGACAAGGTCCTCTCAAGTTCGCCGGCCCCTTCAATGGTTCTGGATTCCTCTGCTGTTCCTCTGCATCGTTCCCGCATACTCGCAGTCAGCGATTGAATCGTCAGATACCGGTGGACGTGTCGTGCTTGTCCTTCCCTTCGACAACCGTTCAGGCCAGTCCAACCTCGCCTGGATCGGTGACTCCTTCCCCGACACGCTCAACCAGCGCCTCACCTCTGCTGGTTTCCTCGCCATCTCACGTGACGACCGCCAGTACGCGCTCGATCACCTCGGCCTCCCAGTCGACTTCAAACCCTCTCGCGCGACCACCATCCGCATCGCCCAGACTCTTGATGCAGCCTTCGTCGTCGTAGGCAGCTACACCGTCAACAATGGCCGCATCTCTGTCCAGGCTCAGGTCCTTGAGGTCAATAAGCTCCGCATGTCTCAGCCCCTCGAAGACTCCGCTGAGCTGCCCCGCCTTCTGGACGTGGAAAACGCCGTCGCCTGGAAGGTCGCGCGCCAGATCGATCCTCAGTTCAACGTAGCCGAGCAGACCTTTCTCGCAGCCTCCGCCGGTGTCCGTCTCACCGCCTTCGAGAACTACGTACGCGGCACCAGCGCCACCGCGGCGGAGGAGCGGATCAAGCGTCTCCAGATGGCCGTACAGGACACACCCGACTACCCAGCCGCCCTTCTGGCCCTCGGAAAGGCCCAGTACACGCAGCGCGAATACGATCAGGCTGTCACAACCCTTACCAGGATCAGACCAACAGATCGCCGCGCCCTCGAAGCTCACTTCTACATCGGACTCGCCCGGTTCAACACCGCAAGATACGCCGAAGCTGAATCAGCCTTCGCCTTTGTCGCCAGCCGGCTTCCCTTGCCGGAGGTCGTCAACAACCAGGCCGTCACTTCCAGCCGCCAGGGCCACGATGCCGCTGCGCTCTTCCAGCGCGCCTCCACCGCCGATCCCAACGACCCCGACTACCACTACAACCTCGCTGTTGCCTTGCTTCGCCGCGGAGACTTCGCTGGAGCCCAGCGCGAGGTCGAGCAGACCCTCAAACTCCGCCCGTCCGACAACGAGGCCGCAGAGCTGAAGACGTTTATCGTCGCGGGCAAGCACATTGCTCCAGTTGCCAAACCAGACACAACTGCGTCCTCAGGCTTCTCTCCCATCGAGCGCATCCGTCGTACCTACTCGGAAGCTTCTTTCCGCCAGGCGGCCTTCCAACTCGACCAACTGCGTGCTCTTCGCATGGCCACGCTCCCCCCCGCCGAACAGGCCACACAATATACCCAGCTCGGTCACGAGTATCTCGCCCAGGGCCTCATCCCCGAGGCAGAACAGGAGTTCCAGGCAGCCATCGCCGCTGACGCCGCTGCCAGTGCCGATGCCCACGCCGGTCTCGCTCAGGTACGTGAACGAAGTGATAGTGCAGCCGAAGCCCGTGCCGAAGCGCAGGCCTCGCTCAACCTGCATCCCAATGTTGCCGCCTACCTCGTCCTCGCCCGCCTCGACCTGCAGGCCAACCAGGGCGACTCCTCCGCCTCTAATGTCAGCAAGGCGCTCCAACTCAATCCAAAAGATTCGGCAGCCCTGGGCATGCGCCAGGCCCTTGAGGCTCGCGGGCAGAGCTTCCGATGAAAAGCCTCGTCAGAACCGGACTCCTCCTGTCACTGATACTCATTGGCCTGCTCCCCGTAACGCTATCGGCTGACCAGCAGAGCCCACCTGTCGTGGTCAAACTCATCCTCCACGACACCATCCAGCCCATCACCGCCGACTACCTCCAGCGCGGCCTTCAGGAAGCCGCCCGTCAGCACGCTCAACTTGTTCTCGTCTCCATGGGCACTCCCGGTGGGCTCCTTGAATCGACTCGAGTCATGGTTCAGGCTATCGAGAACTCCCCGGTTCCGGTCGTCATCTTCATCTCCCCCGCAGGAAGCCGGGCAGGTTCCGCTGGCTTCTTCCTCCTTGAAGCCGCCGACATAGCGGCCATGGCCCCCGGAACCAACGCCGGCGCCGCTCATCCGATCGTCGAAGGCAGCCAGATCGACCCTGTCCTCAAGGAAAAGATCGAGAACGACGCCGCGGCCTTCCTCCGCTCCTATGTCTCCCGTCGCGGCCGCAACGTCGAGGCCGCCGAAGATGCCGTTCGCAACTCCAAATCCTACAGCGACGAAGAAGCCCTGAAACTCAAGCTCATCGACGTGGACTCGGCCGACGATGCTTCCCTCCTCAATGCCCTCGACGGCCGCGAGATCCATCGTTTCGACGGCACGCCTCAGACACTCCACCTGCAAGGCGCACAAATCGTCACGATCATACCCTCCCTCCGCGAGCGCCTTCTCAGCAAGCTCACCAACCCCGACATTGCAGTTCTCCTCCTTGTCCTCGGCGGCCTTCTCATCTATCTCGAATTCAACGTTCCCGGCACCGTTGTCCCCGGCTCCATCGGCACCCTCCTGGTGCTTCTAAGCCTCTTCGGACTCAACCTGCTCCCCATCCGGCACACAGCAATCGTTCTCCTGCTTGCCGCCTTCGTCATGATGGTCCTCGAAGCAAAATTCGGCAGCCATGGCGTCCTCGCGTTTGCCGGCGTCATCTGCCTCGTCTTCGGTCTAGCCACACTCGTCGACGGCCCCATCCCCGAATTGCGCGTCCACACCGCAACCGCTGTTGGTGCTGGCCTCGGCTTTGGCGCCATCTCCTTCGGGCTTGCATGGATCGCTCTGCGCGCGCGCCGAGCCAAGGTGCTCACTGGCCCCCAGGCCATGATCGGCGCCACGGCAATCGCCCGGACCCCTCTTAATCCCACAGGTCAGGTCGAAATCCGCGGCGAACTCTGGCAGGCATCCCTTCGCGGACACTCATCGGTCTTGGCGGGATCCACCGTCTCCGTCCGCCGCGTCGATGGCCTCCTCTTAATCGTAGAGCCGATGCAGGATATCGTTTGAACCCTACCGTCCGGAAGCCGCCAACGTCCAAGCCAGAGTAGACTAAAAGAACGGTAGTTTTCGATAAGGGAGTTTTGTCTTGATGTTGAATGTGTCTCGCCGGTCGTGTGTCCAAAGTGTCTTGTTTTGCCTGCTCCTCACTGCGGTGGGATCAACCTCCAAAGCGCAGACCGCCGCGCCCGAAACTCCCCTCGACCGTCAGCTCGCCCGCATCGATCTGGGTATCCTCGGAGCCGGTGTCTTCAACCAGTCCGCCACTGGCGTCGCAACTGTAAACGGAGTTCCCAACACAAAAGTCATCTATAGCCCCGGCAACACCGCCGGAGCCGTCGTCACCCTCCGATACATCGTCTCTCCCTTCGTCGGCTTTGAAGGAAATTACGGCTACGCCCGTTACGCCGACACTTTTACCCCTTTCGGGGCACAGCAATTTGCCGCAGTCCAGCAAAACGCCACCGAGTACACGCTGGGATATGTCGTCCACACCCGGAAAGAGCACCATGGCGTAATCCCCTTCGTGTCCGGCGGCCTTGGCTCGATAGCCTTCCGGCCAACACCGGGCGGCGGCGAGGCACTCCCCAAACAAGCCCGCGCTGCCTACTATTTTTCGGTTGGCGCAGAAACCACCGTGCTCTCTCCTCACTTCGGCCTCCGCGCCCAGTATCGTCAGCTCTTTTTCAAAGCGCCTGACTTTTTGACCAACTACCTCACCATCCAGCAGCACACCACGACCTACGAGCCGGCATTCGGCTTTTTCCTGCGTTTCTAACAACCGAAAAGCCATAACGCCACCGCTGCTTCTACAATCGCAGCGGTGGCCGTTCTCTGGCGCACCTGAGGGTAAACCCCATGATGTCTCTCCCGCTACTCTTCGCCGTCGCCATCGTCATCCTCTACCTCATCAATTCCCTCAACATCCTGAAAGAGTACGAACGCGGCGTAATCTTTCGCCTCGGCCGCGTCAAAGAAGCCGCAAAGGGACCCGGTGTCATCTGGGTATTTCGCCCCCTCGATCAGATCGTCCGCATCTCCCTACGCCAGGAAGCGATGGAAGTCCCGGCACAGGACGTCATCACCCGCGACAATGTCACCCTTAAAGTCAATGCGGTCATTACTCTACGCGTCGTCGATCCCACTAAGGCCGTCATCGAGGTCGCCAACTACATCTACCAGACCTCCCAGTTCGCGCAGACAACCCTGCGTTCGGTGCTGGGCGAAGTCGACCTCGACGGCCTTCTGGCCCATCGCGAAGCCTTGAACATTCGCATCCAGACCATCATCGACGGCCACACCGCCCCCTTCGGCGTCAAAGTCGTCTCCGTCGAGGTCAAGCAGGTCGACATGCCCGAGTCCATGCTCCGCGCCATGGCCAAGCAGGCCGAAGCCGAACGCGAACGCCGCGCCAAGATCATTCACGCCGAAGGTGAGTTCAACGCTGCCGCAAAACTCGTTGAAGCGGCACAACTCATGGCCACCCAGCCCATGACCCTCCAACTCCGCTATCTCCAGACCCTGACAGAGATAGGTGTCGAGAAAAATACCACCATCGTCTTTCCTCTCCCCTTGGAGCTCATAAACCTGTTCAATAAGACTGCAGCTCCAGAAGCAACCCTGGAGAAGAAGGTCTGACAGTGCAAACTCGATACGAAAACGAGAATAATCTCCAATATCTCAACGACGCAGAGGAGCAGGACCGCGAGATCTCGCTGGGAACCACCACCATCCTCGGAATCTTCTTCGCCCTCGCGCTGATCTGTGCCGTGTTCTTCGGCTTCGGCTACTCCATGGGCAGGCGCTCGGCATTGCCCGCGGCAGGCACGGCAGAAACGACAACAACCACTCCGGAAAGAATCGCAGTCAAACCCGCCCCCGGAGCCCCAGCAGATCAACAGGCGGCCAAATCCCGAAAGCACGACTCATTCCGCGGTCGTGCCCATCGATTCACCTGATACTCAAGATCAGGCCGCCCGCCAGATCCCTTCCGCATCGGTCAAGCGATCTGCGTCGAATCCGTATCCCGACGCGACAGTCCAGCCTTCAGCACCGACAAATGCAAAGCAGCCCGCGACGACGCTGATCCCGGCAGTAGCAACTTCACCGGGCTCTCTCGTCGTGCAAGTCGCCGCGATGTCTCATCAGGAAGACGCTGATGTTGTCGCCGTTGACCTCAAACGCCGTGGTTACGCCGTAGCTATCCGTCACGAGCCGCAGGATAAGTTCTTTCACGTCCAGATCGGTCCTTTTCCCACGAAAAAAGAAGCCGATGCCATGCGCCAGCGCCTCCAATCCGACGGCTACAACAACGCTATCGTCAAATAGCAGCTGGCTTCATCTCCGCGGGCAGAGTATCCGCAATCGCACTCCTCACCGCAGCCATCAACTCCTCGCGAGTCGCATACTGCGAGGGCTCAATCACCGGCAGAAGTTGCATCCGCACGACTCCGGGCTTGATCGCACTGCTTCCCTTCCGCATCATCGTCTGCGTGCCCGAGATCGCAATCGGCACAATCGGCGCCTGTGTCTCCTGTGCAAGATAGAACGGCCCCTTCTTGAACGTCGAAAGTCTTCCATCCCTGGACCGAGTCCCTTCAGGATAAACAACAATATGCAACCCTGACCGCAACGCATCAGCCGCAGCCTCAACGCTGGCCTTGGCCGATTCGCGACGGCTACCGCGTTCCACAGGGACAAACTGTCCCATGCGCATCGCTCGCCCCAGGATCGGTATATTCATCAACTCTTTCTTCAGAAGCACCGAACTGCGGCCCGGAAGCATCGGAATCTCGACAGGGGGATCAAGATTCGAGACATGATTGCTCATAAAAATGCAGCTGCGGCCAGCAGGAACATTCTCCAGTCCACTCACCTCAACCCGAATTCCCGCCGCGCGCACTCCCGTTTTCGTAATCCACATCGCCACGCGATAAAGCAGGTTGATGTTTCCCACCATCAGGGAATATGGAATGCCAATCACGCCCGCCACGGGACCCAGAGTCAGGTAGACAAACAACAGCTTCATCGTGCTGAACATACAGCTTCAGAATACCGCCTTTACGCGATTCAGATCTTCAAGCGCTCGCGGCAGTTTGTTATAGATTCCGCCGAAACCTCCATTCGACAGTATCGCCACCACATCGCCCGGCTCGAGACGCGAAGCCATCACGGTAACAATCGCATCAGCATCCGCCAACAAAGACGCCTCCGTTCCCCCCGCATTCAGTGCAGCAACGACACGCTCAGGATGAAGCCGCTCCGTCGCAGGAATGCTCTCTGACTTAAAAACGGCCGCAAGAACTACGCGATCCGCAAGCGACAAGCTTTCCACCAGATCGTTCTCGAAGACATTCCGCCTCAACGTATTCGAACGAGGCTCAAGCACTGCCCACAGCCTTTGCCTTGGATAAGCTTCTCGCAAAGCCCTCAGCGTCTCGCGAATCGCCGTAGGATGATGCGCAAAATCATCAATTATCGTGATGCCATCCACCACCGCACGAACCTCAAGTCTCCGCTTCACGCTCTTGAAGCTCGCCAACGCCTCGACAATCACCTCAGCAGACACTCCCTGCCCCGCCGCAAGCGCAGCCGCAGCCGTCGCATTCAAAGCATTATGTTCTCCCGCCATTGGCAACGTGAGTTCCGCATACGAAGTGCCTCCTCGGCTCAGTGTCCATCGCGACGACGAGCCCTCGTGGCGCAAATTGGAGACACGCCAGTGCGAATCCGCCCCGAAACCATAACGCTCAACCGCGCAGAATGCCTTCGCGATACATTCACTGACATTCTCACTCCCATCAAACGCAACAATTCGCCCGCGGCGGGGAACAAGATTAACCAGCCGTTTGAAAGCAGTCTTCACTGCCGTAAGATCCGCATAAATGTCCGCATGATCGAACTCAACATGAGTCAGAATCAGCGCGTCAGGAAAGTAGTGCAGAAACTTTGGTCCTTTATCAAAAAACGCGGTGTCGTACTCATCGCCTTCAAGAAGAAACGGCCGCGTAGGCCGCACCATAAAACTTGTACCGAAGTTCTCCGCTACTCCCCCGATCAGAAACGACGGTGCAAGCGCGGGATTCCGTCTCGAAGCGACCTCATAGATCCACGCGAGCATACTCGTCGTAGTCGTCTTCCCATGCGTGCCCGCGACGACAAGCGATTCCCGACCTGCGAGAAACTCATCATGCAGAATCGAGGCCATCGAGCAAAATGGAATCCGCTGGTCCAACACATATTCCAGCTCAACATTGCCCCGCGAAATCGCATTTCCGACTACCACCAAATCCGGACGCGGCTCCATATTGCTCTCCGCGTAAGGCTCATGTATCGGAATTTTGAGACTGGCCAGCAGATCGCTCATTGGCGGGTAGGCAGCCGTATCCGAACCCGTGACACGATGACCCTGAAGCTGCAACATCCCCGCCAGCGAAGCCATCGCGGTGCCACAGATTCCTATCAGATGAATGTGCTTGGCATCTTGCATGATCGAAAAGTTCAAGCCTAAACCGTAACCGCGGCTTCGAGAAGGTGCATCTGCGGATTCCCTGTCTCGCTCAGGTCCAGCGAAGCTGAAATCCCCAGAGGCAAGGTTACATTGCCAAAATTCACATGCCCACTCCTTAGTCCGATGCCGATCGGACCCTTAAAATCGCGAAGCGCATGAAGAATCGCACGGTCGAGATACTCCTCCTCTTCAGGCGGTACACTCTGGCGCATATCCCCAAAGACAATCCCCGTCACCTTCTCCAGCAAACCTGAGTACCGCAGATGAAGCAGCATCCGGTCCCACTGATACGGCTTCGTCCCGATATCCTCAAGAAAGAGAATCGTGTCGCTCTCAATCCGGGGAGTGTAAGGAGTTCCAAGCCCCTCCACAAAGATCGAAATACATCCGCCATTGACCAGCCCGCGCGCCGTTCCAGGTCGAAGCACCCGAAGCCCCTCGGCAACCCCGACCGACCACGCCTCACTCCCCTGAAGAGCGGCCCCCCAACTCGACATATCGGCCCCATCATCGCGCGAAAAGTCCGCCGCCACCATCGGCCCATAAAAAGTAATCAGATTAGCCTCATTGTGCAACCAGCAATGCAGCGAGGTATGGTCGCTGTATCCCACAAACACCTTCGGATTGGCACGAATCAATCCCGCATCCAAATACGGCAGCAACTCCGCCGATCCCCAGCCACCTCGCGCACACACAATTCCATCAATCGACGAATCGGCAAACGCATCGTGCAAATCCTTCACTCGCTCCTCAATCGTTCCCGCATAGTAAAGTGGCCCGCTATCCAGCGTATGAGCCCCTAAAAATGTCTTGAACCCGAGCGAATGCAGACGAGCGATTCCGCGATGTACCAGATCAGGTTTCGGCGTACTCGCTGGCGAAAGGACTGCCAACGTCGCCCCAGCACGCAAAGCCCGCGGTTTGACCATCGAAATCGAATTCATCACAGTCCCGATACCTCACCCACACAAATAATCTCCGCTGGCCCCGTCAACCGCATCACCGCGTCGTTGGCAGGCCAAACGGTCCGCTGCGCTCCACCCTCAGCATTCGCTGTCAGCTCTCGATCAACCCCACGAAGCACCATCGCAGCAGCCGAAGAAGCACACGTACCCGTGCCCGAAGAAGTAGTCGGACCGCATCCACGCTCATAGATCCGGAAAGCAATCTCCTTAGGCGAAATCACCCGAACAAACTCGACATTCGTCCCATGAGGGAAAAGCGGACTCACACTAATCTGCGCCCCAAGTTCCTGCCAGCTCTTCTGATGCGCGCTGAAGTCCTCCGTATCGACAAAAAGTACAAAATGCGGATTCCCCGCATTCACCATCGCGCCTTCAACATTGCCAACGCCCGGCAGCACAATCGTCCGCGGCATGACCTGCGGAACGCCCATCTCGCTCTCAATCAGGTAAAACGGATCCGCAGCCTCGACGACATGGCAGTTGCGCGCGCCCCCATGCGTACCCAGCGCTACATCCTTCCTGTCTTCGCTGCTGGCAAGCCACGCGGCAACGCACCGTGTGCCATTACCAGAAAGCTCCGCTTCACTCCCATCCGCGTTGAAGAGCCGCAAAAAGAAACTGCCGTCGGCCCTGCGATCCAGAAACTCAATCCCGTCGGCGCCCACGCTGGTATTTCGCGAGCAGAGCTTGCGCGCCAGTTCAACATGACGGCGCTGAGCCAATGGCTCTTCAATGATAAGAAAGTCGTTGCCGCATGCGTGCGCTTTCACAAAAGGGATCATCTGCTCTTATTGTGCCTCAGCATCTGGCGTAACCGTCATTTAAGCTTCGGCGGCGCGGGAGCCAACCGGTCCGATTGATAAATACGAGCGCAAGGCTGTCCACTCGTACACAGAATCGTCAACTCCGTAAGACCCTCCGGATGCACCGCTACAGCCGCCGACACCGGATCTCCCGCGATTGCAACCACGTAAGCCGCATGTTCCGCAGGTGCGGCCAGCGCCGCGTGAAAACTGTCGTAATCTCCCTCGTTGATGGTCTGGCGCAGAGGAATCGCCGCAGTCTGCAACGCCCCCACATGGTCCGAGTTGTACATCAGGATGCTCGACCCGGAAGGAAAAGTCCGCAGCTGTCGGGCAAGCGCACCCTCAAACGCAACCCGCGTAGTCGAGTTGTTCATCGCCTCTTTGAGTACGAGTGGAGTCTGGTACATCATCCCTACCGCATTCAAAGCAATGAGGAGCAGGATTACGGGCTGCATCAGCCTCTTCGCCAGCAGTTGCGACTGGCCCCATCGACTCTCCAGCCACTCAACCGCAAGCATGCCAAAGAGAGCAAGCGCAGGAAGCATCTCCATCCCGTAACGCGAGTTGTAATACGAGTGCGGCCACAATGGTGGAATAAAGATCGGAACCGATCCATACGCAACTGAGTAGACGTAGAACGGCAGCGGCATCCAAAGAAGAATCGCCGCAAGCCCCAGCCGACGGCGAATCGCAATCATCAGGCCGCCAAAGGCCGCCGCCATTACAAGAAATCCTGTCTCCCAGAAAGCCACATCAAGCTGCGCCGACCGTGTGTAGTACACCATCGCCCAGAATGGATCGTGCCAACCGTGATAGTGCTCCGCACCTGCAGCCGAAGTCCTCTGTTCGATTGCTGCTGCAGAATAATGTCCACGAATAAAATCCAACGGATCATGAAAGAAGTGCTGGTTGTACGCCAGCCAACCAATCGGACCGGCAACCACAAGCAACGAGAAAATCACGAAACTTGGTACGATCCTTCGCCAGACATCACCGCGTCGCGCCAGAGCAACCGCGAGAATGCACCATACAACCGCGCCAAGAACCCAGCCGTCGTAGCGAGTGTAAACAGCCGCAAGCACAAGAAGACCAAGCAGGACCAGCCGGTGACCAACAACGTCCGTACTGCCCAAATGAATCGCAGCAACACATTCCACAGTCAGCAGTGTCGTCCAGATAAGCAGAGCAAGAAAAAGCGGCTCTGTCATCGCAGTGGTTGCCAGGTACAGCAGATTCGGATTCAGTGCATAGAAAAGCGTCGCCGCAACTGCCCAGCGTGGCACAAGCAAACGCCGGCAAAGCCGATAAAATCCAACGATGCTCACGATGTAGCAGATCAAAGAAGGCCACGCGCCCGCCAACCCATTCTGCCACCACTCCAGCTTTTGCACGAAGGGAAGCATCAGCAGATGCGGCAGCGGCAACCAGACTCCGCCGAGTTGAATCAGCCCGGGGTTGCGTGAATCCAGAATCCGCCGCGCAATTCCCAGGTGCGCCACTGCATCTCCATACAACAGCAGATACCCACGCGAAAAACATAGAAACAGCGCGATCAGCGAAAGGAGTACGCCCGCCAGGGCAAACGGTAAAGTATCCTCGCGTGTAGCCGGTCTAACTTCGTCGGGATTAGCGGAGACACCTGCGAGAGCAGCGCCTGCCGCCGTGGACACGCGCCGTCTCGAAGATCTAGACACCCGGGTGCTCAAGATGCGAAATCTCCCGGAATAAATTGAAGCGTTCGTCGATCTCCTGCCGTGTCACGTCCTGCAGCCGTTCTGTACCAAAGCGCTCGACGGCAAACGAGCCCATCACTCCTCCATAGAACATTGCTGTACGAAAAACCGCTGGAGTCACTTCAGGCTGCGAGGCAAGGTACCCATAAAAGCCACCTGCAAACGAGTCGCCAGCCCCCGTTGGATCGACAACCTCGGCCAAAGGAAGGGCCGGTGCGCGAAATGGCCGCGACATCTTCACTCCAGGAAACGAGCGGTCGCTGAAGAACGCCGTCGCCCCATACTCGCCGTGTTTCACGATGAGTGCCTTCGGGCCCATCGAGAGCACCTTCTCCGCCGCCCGCACAAGGTTGCGTTCCCCGGCCAGCATGCGCGCCTCGCCATCATTAATCAACAGCACGTTAAGCTCACGCAATACCTTGGCAAGGTTCGCAGCATGATCGGCGATCCAGTAGTTCATCGTGTCGCCGCATACCATCCGAACTTTGGGCATCTGACTGCGAACGCGCGCCTGCAGCACAGGATCAATGTTTGCCAGGAAAAGAAACTCGGTGTCTTTGTAAGAATCAGGAATCTTAGGCTCGAAGCTCGCGAACACATTCAAGTCAGTTCCCAGCGTCTTCGCCTCATCCATATTGCCTGAGTACGATCCTGTCCAGTGAAAGCTCAGCCCGTTTGACCGCTCAATGCCCTGCGTATCAATACCGCGTCGCGTCAAAACCGCTTCATGTTCAGCGGTGAAGTCCTTGCCCACAACCGCAATCACGCGCACCGGCGTAAAGTAACTGGCAGCAAGCGCAAAGTGCGTCGCCGCACCTCCCAGACAGTGGTCTACCTTGCCGTGCGGTGTCTCAATACTGTCAAACGCGACCGATCCTACAACGAGAATTGCCATAAACTCCTTTTTCGGAAATCAGAATTGTTAATTTGTAACAAAATAAGATACACAAAATTGTGGGCTTGCAAACTACACATACTTCTCCAGCAAAATCCCGAGCTTCTTCTTCGTCTCCGCAGGAATTGCCTTGCGATCAGTCAGGATCGCATACTTGAGCGCATCTCCGCAGCCGCAACTCTTTCCCGCCGGCATCGCAGCGACCGCTGAGCGCACAACCTTGCCAGCATTGTCGGCGTTCTGATGCAGCACCGCCACAACCTGATCGACGGTAACGTCATCATGTCCCTCTCTCCAGCAGTCGTAATCGGTCACCATCGCCGTCGTTGCATAACAAATCTCGGCCTCCCGGGCAAGCTTCGCCTCCTGCAGATTCGTCATGCCAATCACGTCGGCTCCCCAGCTCCTGTAAAGATTCGATTCGGCGCGTGTCGAAAACTGCGGCCCTTCCATGCACACATACGTTCCACCACTCTTGCCCACCACACCCACGGCATCACACGCCTTCTTAAAAACTCCGGCAACCGTCGCACAGACCGGATCGCCAAACGCGACATGCGCCACAATGCCATCGCCGAAAAAAGTAGAAACACGGGCAAAGGTGCGATCGATGAACTGATCGGGAATCACAAAGTCCGTTGGTTTGTGTTCCTCTTTGAGCGAACCCACCGCAGACACGGAAAGAATGCGCTCCACGCCAAGCACCTTCATTGCAAAAATATTTGCCCGAAAGTTCAACTCGCTCGGCAGAATACGATGTCCGCGTCCATGCCTGGCAAGAAACGCCACCTTTCGGCCTTCGAGATCGCCCAGAACAAAAGCATCTGAAGGATCGCCGAAGGGGGTAGCCACATGCTCTTCACGTACATTGGTAAGTCCAGGCATGGCGTACAGACCACTGCCTCCTATGATGCCAATCTCTGCTTTCTTCAAAACCTTCTACTCCTGGCGGCTGCCGCTCGTCTCTGTCGTTGACCCTCTAGAAGTATATCGTTGCAAAGCTTCCGCATTGACTGCGCCGTAGGAAGCAAGAACGCGCGAAAGCGAGAGCGAAGGTTCGTGCATCGGTGCGCTTGCCTGACGTATCGGGCCTTCTGGCTGAACGCTGACGATCTTTTCTCGCAGCTTCCGCGCCAGCGCCAGCTCAAACCCCTCTGAGATAAAAACACCCGTTCCCGAAAGAGAGATCAACACATCCCCCTCGCTTGTCGAATAAACTCGCTCAACCTCGTCCCTCTCGTCCTTCTGCCGCTCCGCCACATTCGAGTATTTCCTCGGAATCTGTGCCGCGTACGTATTCAAAAACGAGCGCGCCGAATCGCGATTCTTCCACCGCGAGTAATAGATCAATCCAAGCGAAGCAGTCGACTCTTTCTCCGCAGCAGTGACCGCCGACTTGCGTTGCGCGGCATAATAAACTCCTCCGTTCCACGCTGGAGCCAGCGCATCCGCCATCTCGCGCCCCCCAAAGAGTTCGATCAGAATCCTCACATCCAGTTCTCCCATCACGCCGATGTCGTACGGACTGTAATCTGCGTCAAGGAGAGGATGAATATCCGGCAACCGCACAAGCGGCACAGGTGTGTGTGCCATGTAAGCCGCAGGATGGATAATCTCGAAGCTGGAAGACGGCGGATTGGCCAGCACGCCCGCAAAAGCCGCCTCCTTGCCACCCTTCACCAGGATCGCCTGCTCAAAGTTCAGCCCCTCGCTATAGGGAAACAGCAGCGACTCCTGCAGAAGCAACGGAGCCCGCGCCATGACCGGCGAGCCGCTTGTGTCCGCCACCTGATCCTTCATCCGGTCCATAATCTCCGGAGAATTCGCGAGCGTCTTCCCACTGGGCCGCAGCGTGTAATCGACAAAAACCGCCATCGCCTGACCCTCCGCAACCGCACTGCGGGCCGTGTCCGCCTCATCCACCTCCAAATGACGGTTATCCTCCCGCACATTATGCGAAGGCCCATTCAGACTCACCGAAGACCATTTCGTCAGCCCGATCTTCTGATCCTGAAGTGCGTGAGTCAACTCGTGCGCCAACACTGGCTTCTGCTCCTCAGGTTCAATCCAATCCAGCAAATTTACGGTCTTCGTCTTATTGTCGTAAAATCCCGCAATCTGTTCCGTCAGCAGAGAAAGAAGAAACGGTCCAAGATGAAAATCCCGATCGAGCAGACCGAACTTCTTCAGCACAATCTCCGATCGCTCCATTCGCTTCCTGCCTTCATCCTCGTCAAACTTCTCCTTCAGATAGCGATTCACCTCGTCGCGAGAGATCAGTCTTCGCTTCACCGGATGTTCAATCGGCAACTTCGTATCGGCGCTGGCAAAGCTGAGAATGTCATCCACAGATCGGAAGAGTTCCTTCGCCTCCTCGCTCGTTATCGGAGCCTTTGTCTCCGGCTGCGAAGGCTTCTGACCCTCCTTAGGAGGAGCAGCCTGACCTGCGCACGCAACGCAACTCGCTACCAGCGCCACGCTGGCCACCCATCTCGCCCAACTTCTCTCCCGCACACCAGCCTTTCGCTGCAACATAACCCTCTCAATCCACCGCTATAATCAAGTGTACGAGAGATTTCCGCATTGCCAGCCATGACCCCTGCCGCACAATCCGAAATTGCTACAGGATCAACCTCGAATCCCGCCCCCCAGCTCATTGCGCTCCTTCAGGAGGCAGGGCTATCGCGACTGGATCACACTGGTTGGATTCGTGCCACAGGAGAAGATCGCGTCCGTTGGCTCAACGGCATGGCTACCAACTCAGTTCAACAGTTACAGGATGGCCAGGGAAACTACAACTACTTCCTCAACGCCCAGGGACGTATCCAGGGAGACGCTATGGTCTTCGCCGAGAGCGAGTCTCTCTTGATCGAGACAGCCTCGTCCCAGATATCTGCCCTCATGGCCTTCCTCAACCGTTTCATCATCATGGACGACGTCGAACTCGTCGACACGACGCAATCCCAGTCAGGTCTTCTTGTCTCCGGCCCAAAGGCAGCTTCCCTGCTAATCGGAATCGGCTTCAATGTCGAGAAGCTCGAACCTCTTTCCCTCCGAACCGTCTCCTGGAACGCTATCGACGTCACCGTCATTCACGGCCACAGTCCTCTCGTGCCGAAATTCGAGCTATGGTCCGATCCGGAAGGCACAACCAAGCTCGACAAAGCCCTCCAGAATGCTGGCGCACCCCTTTGCGAATCTCAAAGCCTCGAATGGCTCCGAATTCTCGAAGGAACTCCGATCTATGGCACAGACATCCGCGATCGCGATCTACCTCAGGAGACAGGACAAACCCGCGCCTTGCACTTCAACAAGGGCTGCTATCTCGGCCAGGAAATCGTCGAACGCATCCGCTCCCGCGGCAATGTCCATCGCACCTTCGCTGCGTTCCAGCTTCAGGGGGATCCACCCCCCGCTGGTACCGCGCTTGAAGCGGACGGCAAGCAGGTCGGTGAACTGACAAGTGTTTCCGCAATTCCAATTGCATCGCCCAACCACGAGACCATACAGCTTGGCCTTGGTTATATTCGCCGTGAGGCGTTGGAACGGAACATTCCAATCCACTACTCCGGAGGAGCCGCGCTCCCGATCTCCCTCCCCTTTTCCGCCGCTGCACCGTCAGCCCTGAACACTGCATCTGAGTCTTCTGAAAGAATCTGAACATGCCTGAACAAAACAAACCTTTCGTTGTCACCGACCGCCGCAAATTCACCCTCGATGGCGAACCGCGCCCCGACGCCGATCCCTCCACTGAAAAAGAAGAGCGCTCCTCAACTCCTCCGCCACCTGTGGCCGCTCCACCCGAACCGAAACCTGCAGCCGCCATCCCTCCGCAATCCGAACCCGAACCCGAACTACCCCCTCCTCCAACGGCCGAACAGAACGATCAAGCGCGTCGCGCCTACGAGATGACCGCCGAGCGGCTCGATACCGCCATTCGCTCCACAAACCCGGGCATGGATCACCCGCCCGCCATGAGCTTCGACCAGCTCGTCCAATCCATCTACATGAGCGCCATCATGCAACTCGGGGGAGCGACACGCGAGGGGCAGCAGCCTCAGGTGGATGTCCTCGGAGCGCGCCAGTCCATCGACATGCTCGCCATCCTTGCAGAAAAGACCAAAGGCAACCTGACCGAAGACGAAACTAATCTGCTCGACAGTGCCCTCTTCGAACTACGCATGGCTTTCCTTGAAATTACGCAGGCCCTCGCGCGCTCCGCCGCAGCCAAGGCTGGCGGACCCACGCCAGGTTCTGCTGGCCCCAATCTCGGTCCAAAGATCGTCCGCTAAACGATGGAAGCGACCCTCACCTTCCTGGGCACTGGCACTTCGATGGGCGTGCCCACGCTTGGCTGCAACTGCGCTGTCTGCACCTCACCTGACCCGCACAACCGCCGCACCCGCCCATCCATCCTCCTCGCCTACAACAGCCGCGCAATCCTCATCGATACCGGCCCAGACTTTCACGTCCAGGCTATCCGCGAAGGCATTCGCCGCATCGACGCCGTACTCTACACCCACGGCCACGCTGATCACGTCATGGGCTTTGACGATCTCCGCCCACTCACCTTTCAGCACAGCGACAACATGCCCGTCTACGCCGACGAGGAGACGGCCAGCAACATCGAGCGCATCTTCGAGTACACCTTCCGCAAAGAAGACCGCTATCCCACCAGCGCTCGCGTCCATATCCATCGCATCGATCCCACGCCCGGCTCCGGAACCGAACTCTTCGGCGCCTGCTTTCGGCGAATCCCAGTAACTCATGGACACCAGGAGATCACCGGCTATCGCTTCGGCAACGCCGCCTATCTCACGGACATGAGCGATATCCCCGACATAAGTCTCCCTCTCCTGACAAATCTCGACGTCCTCATAGTCGATGCTCTCCGCCACAACCCGCACCCGAGTCACTCCCACGTCGAAAAATCCGTAGCTATCGTCGAGCAGCTCAAACCCAAGCGTGCCTTTTTCACTCACATGGGACACGAGCTCGACCACGAAGCCACCAACGCCACACTCCCACCCCACATCCGCCTCGCCTACGACGGCCTGCAGATTAACTTCGAGATCGCCTGATGCTGATCTTCAATTCACTCGCCGAAATCCCCGCTGACTTCGGCCCCACCATCGCCACCATCGGCAACTTTGACGGCGTGCATCGCGGCCATCAATTGGTCATCGCCGAAGTCGTCGAACGAGCCCTCGCCCTCGGCATCAAATCCTTAGCCATCACCTTCGAACCCCACCCGGCACGCGTGCTCAGGCCTGATGCAGCCTTACCCCTCATCACCCCGCTCACCGAAAAACTCGTGCTCCTCGCCACTACTGACATTGACGCCGTCGTTGTCCTCCCCTTCACCACCGACTTCTCCCGCATGTCCGCCCGCACCTTCGCCACCGAAATCCTGCAAAAGGCCCTCCACGTCACCGAACTTCATGAAGGAGAAAACTTTCGCTTCGGCCATCACGCAGAAGGCGATGTCAACAGCCTCGAAACCCTCGGCCATGAGCTTGGCTTCAACGTCCGCGTCTACGCTCCACGAACCATCCGCGGCCAGGCCATCTCCTCCAGCCGCATACGCCAACTCATCTCCGAAGGCGACGTCAGTCACGTCCGCGCTCTCCTCGGTCATCCCTTCGCCATCGCCGGCACGCCAGCCTCAGGAAGAGGCTACGGAACCCGCTACACCGTCCCGACCATCAATCTCGCCCTTTACTCTGAGCTCCTCCCTGCCAACGGCGTCTACATCACCTCGCTGACGATCGGCGAAGAAGCCTCCGGCGAAATCGGCGCCCGCAGCGAGACCTTCGACGCCGTCACCAACGTCGGCAATCGCCCAACCTTCGGCACTGACTCTTTCACCGTCGAATCCCACCTGCTCAACTTCCACCCGATCGCTCTCGACGAACAAACCCCTCTCACCCTGACGTTTCTCAAACGCCTCCGCGACGAAATCCGCTGGCCCAGCCCCGAAGCTCTCCGCGAACAGATCGGCCGCGACGTCGCCATCGCAAAACGCTACTTTAGTTTGTGTCGGGCGGTGGCTTCGAAACCCCGCTCCGGCCGTCCTCAACCGGCTTCGTTGGTGCGGTAGGTTCCTTCCCGGCACCTGCTGGACCAGGCTTCGCCGGCACCATCGTGCGGGGAGCAACGGGCGCGGCTGGCTTGTCAGTGCCTGGAACGGAAGAAGAACCTGTCACTCCCGAAGGAGCAACACTCGTAGGAGCAGCGGACTGCTTTGGCGTCGCCCCAGTCCCGTCAACTGCCTCAGAATCAGCCTCATCCTGTTTCACCACCGGTTGTGCAGGCTTCGCCGCCGCTACACTCAACGGCACATCCAGCTCCTTCTGCGGAGACCCTCCAGTCGCAAATGCCTCATCCGGCTTGCCCGCGATCGCCGCCCGCATGAAGTCCATCCACATCGGCAGCGCAGCCTTGGCCCCTGTCTCCTTCTCACCCAGCGACTGCCGATCGTCGTACCCGATCCACGTCCCGCAAGTCACCGACGGCGAAAACCCGATAAACCACGCATCCGTGAAGTCATTCGTCGTCCCGGTCTTCCCTCCAAGCGGATGCTTCAACTGCGACGCAGAAGCACCTGTCCCATGCTGCACCACCCCCTGTAGAAACTGCATCATCGTTCGCGCCGTCTCCACCGAAATCACTTCTGACACCTCACTCGGAGACTCTTCCAGCGGCGTCCCATCCGCCTGCGTTATCTTGCGGATGTAGCGAGGCTCAATCCGTATTCCGTCATTCGGAAAGACGCTGTAAGCTCCTACCTGCTCGGCCAGCGTAATATCCGCCGCGCCAATCGCCACCGGTAGAAACATGGGCAGATTGCTTGTAATCCCAAACCGCCGCGCCGTCTCGATCACCTTTCGAATCCCATATCGATCCGCAAGCTTCAGTGCCGGAATATTCCGCGACTCGGCAAACGCCTCCAGAAGCGTCATCGCGCCCTTGTAGCCAGCCTCGTAGTCATGTGGCGTATAAGCCCCGCTGGGCGTAGGAAAACTTACCGGCCCATCCACAATAATGTCCGTAGGCTTCGCTCCACCCTCAATCGCGGTCGTATACACATACGGCTTGAAGGACGATCCCACCTGCCGCTGCGCCTGCGTAGCCCGGTTGAACTGCGACAAACCGAAATCTCGCCCGCCGACCATCGCCAGCACGTCTCCGCTCGCATTGTCCAAGGCCATCATCGAAGCCTGTGCCCCGGAATCCTGCTGCAACGAGGCACGCAGTGTACTATCCGGCGAACTCCCCTCAATCCGCACGTAAACCAGGTCCCCACTACGCAAAAAACTGTCACCATCTGTCTTCTGCGTCCACTTCCAGTCTTCCGGAGTCAGCACCGCCTGCTGCTGCACTCCAACCTTCACCACAACCTTCTTAGCAGCAACTGCCGTTACGATTCCATGAACGTAACTCCCCTTATCCAGCGGTTGGGCCCAGTCAGGATGCCGATACGCTGCCACATCCCCGCCGTCGAGCACTATGTTCGTCAGCCTTCCCTTCCACCCATGACGCCGCTCATAAGTAGCCGTGCCATCTAGAACAGCCTTGTTCGCCACGACCTGCAGACCGAGATCCAACGTCGTGTACACGCGAAGTCCGGCACCATGCACCTGTTCCGCTCCATACTGTTTCTCAAGCTGTCGCCGCACCTCTTCCACAAAATACGGCGCGATGCTATTCGCTGGAGCCTCCAGATGCAGTCCCAGCGGCGCAGCCTTCGCAGCATTCGCCTGCTCCAGCGTGATCTTTCCATCCTCCAGCATCTCGCTGATCACAAGGTTCCGCCGCCGCAGCGCACGCTCCGGATACTTCAACGGCGAATAGGCCTCCGGCCCCTTCGGCATCGCCGCCAGCAAAGCCGCCTCAGGCAGAGTCAAATCCTTCACACGCTTGCTGAAGAAGAACTCCGACCCAGCCTCAAACCCATACGTCCCATGCCCCAGATAAATCTGGTTCGCATAAAGCTCGAAGATCTGTTGCTTGGTAAATCTCCTCTCAATCTGTACCGAAAGAAAAACCTCCTGAATCTTCCGCCCATAAGTCTTCTCATTCGAAAGAAAAAGATTCCGCGCAAGCTGCATCGTCAGCGTAGACGCACCCTGCGTCCGTCCGTTCGAATGCAGATCCCTCCACGCCGCCCCCACAGCGCGAAAGAGATTCACACCCCAGTTCCGCTCAAAGCTCTTGTCTTCAATCGAAATAATCGCCTCGCGCAGCACCGGCGGAAACTCCGCGTAAGGCAACACAACACGCCGCTCCAGCGCGAACGAGCCAAAGACCTTCCCATGAACATCCAGCAGCTCAGTTGTAGTGTTGGGGTGATACCGTGCCAGATCGTCCATCTGCGGCAGATCGATCGAATACACCACCATCAATCCGCACAGGGAACCAAAAATAGCCGATAAACCAAGCAGCGCAAAAAAAGTCACACGCCGTGCAATCCGGCGACTCGGGTAATCCGGTCCGCTTAGCGTTGCCCGGCGAAGAATCCGTCTCCACCGCGGCATCTCTTCAACTTTAAGCGAGCCATTTTCGCGGCTGTATATGCTCAGCACGGCCCTTTCACGATAGCACGGAAGACCAGCGTCTCAGGGCCGCAATCGCTACGCAGAATCCCGCTAGGCAGCCTTATTCTTCAGCAACGCCAGCGCCTTCGAAAGCTGCTCATCCACCGTCACACTGGGCTTCGCCGGCGTCGATTGATTGTCGGTCGGAGCAGCATCCTCATCCACCGCAGCAGCCTGGTCAAAATTCGACGCCACCACCACGCCCGGCGTAACGCCTTCATCCTGCAGCTTCTTCCCCGCAGGCGATTCATACTTCGCCACCGAAAGAATCAGCGCAGCACCATCAGGCAGCTCAAACGTCTTCTGCTGAGCCCCTTCGCCAAACGTCTTCTCACCCACCAGATCGGCCCGCTTGTTATCCAGCAACGCCGCAGCTGCCAACTCCCCCGGTCCTGCCGTCCCGCGATTAATCAAAACCACCAGCGGAGCAGAAGTATTGATAGCCTTCGAAGCGTCTGCCGTAAACGTCTGTTTCTGAACCTTCTGCCCCTCCAAAATCGCAATCGTGCCATCTTTCAGGAAAAAGTTCGCCAATCGCGTTGCCTCGCTCATGTCACCCGCCGCAACATCGCGCAGGTCCAGCAGAATTTTTTTATTTCCCGCCTTGGGCATGCCCTTCAGCTTCGCTTCAACCTGCGTCACGTGGTCATGGTCCAGAGCACCCGGCTTCAGATACAGAATCGAAGCATTCTCATACACCGTCTCCTGAACCGGAGGCAGCGTCGGAGTAACCCGCGTCAGCACAATCTTGTCCGGAGCCGACTTCGGAGGCCGCACCACCGAGAGCGTCACCTCAGAACCCGCCTGACCCTCCAGCAGCAACTGAATCATCGCCAGCGACAAATCCCGTGTATCCGCCGGTCCAATCGTCTCAATCAAATCGCCGTCGCCAATATTCGCCTTATCCGCCGGGCTTCCCGGAACCACCGAGACCACCGAAGCATATCCATATCGCTTCGAAACGTTGATCCCAACCTGCGCCTTGCCGCCCTTGTCCGCCTTGTAAGCCTTGTAGTCCTCAGGTGTCAGGTAGCTCGAGTCCGCATCCAGAGACTCCAGCAGCCCGCGCAGAGCGCCATTGGTCACTGCCGTAATGTTCGGCTGTTCCACATAATCGGTCTGAATGTGTCGCAATACTTCGCTGTACACATTGATCTGGCGATAGGCCCCATCCTGTGGATCCGAAGCCGCACTCACGCCGCTCGAGTTCACCCCGAGAAAAACCGTTACAACCAGAACTACCGACACACCGAGCAGCAGAATCTTCGAAATCTTAGGCATAGTTAGAGCGACTCCATCGGGGGCTTCCCCGGGCACAGTAAGGATTAGACGCATCCCGTACTCAAAATGATACTCTCGAACCGTAACAGTTGGCCGGAAACCAGCACTAACACTTTGGTGGCGGCGGGCAGAATCGAACTGCCGACCTACGGGTTATGAGTCCGTCGCTCTAACCATCTGAGCTACGCCGCCGATGTGTTGAAAAAGGGTTACGCCGGCACAAAATTCTCTTCCGATGAGAGATATCGCCACGGCACAGCCAGCTTCCATCATAACGGATTCCGAACCCATCGCAAAGCCGACCATCCTCGGCGTTATACCCGCGCGCCTCGCCTCCACCCGCCTACCCCGTAAAGTCCTTCGCACCATCGCCGAACGCCCCATGCTCGCCTGGGTCTACGAAGCCGCAACCGCATGCCCTCAGCTCAACGGCGTCGTCATCGCCACCGACTCCGATGAGGTAGCCGAACTCTGCCAGCGCAATCACTGGTCCTACGAACTCACCTCACCTGACCTCCCCAGCGGCACCGACCGCGTCCACGCCATCGCCCAGCTGATCCCAGCAGACATCTACGTGAACATCCAGGGCGACGAGCCTCTCCTCAAACCCGAACACCTCACCACGCTCCTCAAACCCTTCACAAAACCGCAAGTCGAAGTCTCAACCCTCAAAGTCCTCTGCACGCCCGAAAACATCAACAACCCAAACGCAGTAAAAGTAGTCACCGCCGCCGACGGCCGAGCCCTCTACTTCTCCCGCTCAACAATCCCCTACAACCGGGATCCCGAACACAATCCCACACCGGAATACTGGAAGCACATAGGCCTCTACGCCTACCGCCGATCCGCCCTCAACCAATTCCCCACCCTACCCCCAAGCACCCTCGAACAAACCGAGCGCCTCGAACAACTCCGCTTCCTGGAAAACAACATCGACATCTACGTCGAACCCACACCCTTCGACACCATAGGCGTAGACACCGAAGAAGACCTCCACCGCGCAGAAGCCCTACTCCGCCGCTAATACGCAGCAGTAATTCGCATTCCGCCTTTTTCCTTGTCATTCCGCACCCTGAGCGAAGTCGAAGGGGGAGGAATCCGCTTTCGCAGTTCTCAGTTTTCACCCAATCCACCAACATCAAATCCCATAAAATCAACACCAATCTACCCCGGAGCGCACATGAAACCAGCCTTGCCTCTCCGAATCGCCTCTATCCTTGCCTTCATCGCCGCAGCCGGCCACACCCTTCTCTTCCTCAGCTACAAACCGTCCCACGGTCCAACCGAAATCTTCGTCGTCTCCGCCATGCAGACCCACGTCTTCAGCTTTGGCGGATACCAGCACACCTATTGGCAGCTCTACTTCGGCTACGAGCTCTTCGTCACCATCGCGTGCCTCGTCGAATGCGGCCTTCTCTGGCAGCTCGCCACACTCTCTGCAACCGCCCCGAAAATCGGCCACACCGATGATCGCCATCATCTTCCTTGGTGAAGTCGCAACCTCTATCCTCATGATGAAGTTCTTCTTCCTTATTCCAATCGTGGTCCACACCGCAACAGCCATCTGCCTCGCTTTGGCATTGGTGTCCCTGACGCGCAATCAGGCATCACAACCTCACTGAGTCGGAGAAAACCGAATCTTCAAACCACTCGAAGTTGTCATCACCGACACATCCTCCAGCGACTTCACCACCCAGTCAGCCCGGCTCAGTTCCTCAGCCGAATGTGTCCCCAACACCCCCAGCACGCGGCATCCGGCGGCCTTCCCAGCCTCCACACCCGAGGAAGCATCCTCCACCACCAGGCAATCCTCCGGCGCAAACCCAAGCAACTCTGCCCCACGTCGATAAGGCTCCGGATCGGGCTTACCTCTCCTCACCATATCCCCGCTGATAATCCGTTCTGGCACTGGCAACTCAGCAGCCTTCAACCGGGCCAGCAACAACCGCCGCGTACATGACGTCACGATCGCCCATCGTTCCACCGGCAGACTCACCAGCAGAGCATTGACCCCAGGCAGCACACGCAGCCCGTCTACATCCTCCACCTCAAAGTCCTCGATCAACCGCTGGCCTTCGTCGGGATCGATATCCGGTCGCAGCATCTTCACGATGTCGATCGACCGCGTCCCATGAGGCACCTCAAGCACCTCTGCCCCAGGAACCTCATAGCACTTGGCCCAACGTCGCCAGCTCCGAATCACAGCTTCAATCGAGCTAACGAGCACGCCATCCATATCGAACAAAATTCCCTGCGCCGAAACCAGCTCGCTCAACCAGCGCTCCCCTCAAGCACAAACCTTTGCGCCGCCTCCAGCACCCGCGTCACCGACTCCACCGAACAGCTCTCGCAATAAACCCGCAGCAGCGGCTCCGTCCCCGAAGCCCTCAACAGCAACCAGGTTTCCGCGGCGTTCTTCTTCCCGGCGCAATCCGGATTCTCAAGAAAAAACTTGATCCCATCCATCGTCTCCACGCGCAACACCTTCATTCCTGCAATTTCCTTAACTCCACCTCTAGCCCGGGCAATCGCCGACTGCTTCACAACCTCATCAATATGCATATCGACGCGCCCATACTGATGTTCCCCAAACTCCTCCTGCAGCGCTGCGACAAGCTGCCCGAGAGTCTTCTTCTCATCCGCCATCATGTTCGCCAGCAACAGCGAGTTCAATAACCCATCCCGCTCGGGCAGATGTCGGCTGATCCCCACGCCACCCGACTCCTCGCCGCCAATCAGAATCTCCCGCTCCAGCATCAGGTCCACCACATACTTGAACCCGATCCCGTGCTCATGCAGCTTCCGCCCGTACTTCGCCGCAATCCGGTCAATCATCTTTGTCGTATTGAAAGCCCGTGTCACATCCCCGGGCCACTTCTTCCGCTCCAGCAGCCACCACATCAGCAGGCTCAAAATCTTGTGCGCATCGACAACATTCCCATGCTCATCCACCGCGCCAATCCGGTCTGCATCGCCGTCCGTAATCAGCCCTGCATCGCATTTCTCCGCCACTACCGCACCCTGCGTAGCCTTGATATGCGGCAGAATCGGCTCCGGATTGATCCCCGGAAACGCGGGATTAATCTCACTCCGAATCTCCACAAATGGAACTCCAGCCCTGGCAAAGATCCCGGCGATCACTCCTCGCCCTGCACCATACATGCAGTCGATCAGGAACCTGTAGCCTGAAGCCCGGATCGCATCCAGATCGACAAACCGCTCCAGCGCAGCAATGTAATCCGGATTGAAGTCCACTAACTCAATCGCAGCGGGTGCAGCAGCCTTGGCCAAAGGCTTTCCTAGATAACTTTCAATCGCGGTCATAATGGAAGGCTTGCCCGACCCGCCATAGCTCGCCTTGTACTTCACGCCATTCCATTCAGCAGGGTTATGGCTCGAAGTAATCATTACCCCGCCCGCAGCCTTTCGCTCACGAACCGCATAAGACAAGGCCGGAGTGGGCGTAATCTCCGAAGCCATCAGAACAGGAATTCCAGCCGAAGCAAGCACCTCAGCCACAACCTTCGCAAACGACCGTGATCCAAACCGCGTATCGTACGCAATGCAAACACCCGCAGCAGCATCCTCATAAGCCAGAACATAATTGGCAATCGCCGCCGCCGCCACACGCACATTCGCATACGTAAAATCGTCAGCGATAATTCCGCGCCACCCATCCGTACCGAACTTCACCACTGTTGTCTCAGCCATATCGTCTCTTAGATCAGGTCTTCCCGCCCCGCACGCTTCAGCTCTGCAACCACTTTGCCCACATCCTGCGACCGGTCCCGAGTCGTAATCAGCAAAGCATCCTTCGTCTGCACCACCACCAGGTCGCTCACGCCCACCAGTGCAATCACCTTACCCGGCGCATGGACGTAGTTCCCGGTCGAATCGATGGAAATGCAAAGCGGATCCTCACCCTCAAACACGTTCGCCACGGAAATATTCTCCGGAGGACAGTCCGCAACATGCTCATGCAGCGCGGACCATGACCCAAGATCGTTCCACCCAAAGTCCCCGGGCAGGCAGTAAATCTCCGCACCCGCCTCGCCCTTCGCCGAACGCGGCTCCAGCACCGCATAATCGATACTAATGTTCTCGCACTGCGTATAAACCTCCGCAAACACACGCTCAAACTCGCCGGTCCCATAGGCAGCGGCAATCTTCTCCAGCAGCGGAGCCATCGCCGAAGAGTACTCACGAATGCAATTCGCCAGCGTCCGTGCACTCCACAAAAAAACCCCGCCGTTCCACGCATAATTACCCGACGCAACAAACTGCTCTGCCACCGCAGCGTTTGGCTTCTCGGTAAAGCGCCTCACCCGCCGCACCACCATCTCGCCCGTCGCAGCCTGCAGCGTCTCAACGTTCGCCCCAAGCTCGATATACCCATACCCCGTCTCCGCTCGTGTCGGCGGAACACCCAGCACAACAATCTTGTCGCCGCTCGCCGCAATCACAACACCTGCCCGAACCACATCGGCAAACCGAGCCCGATTTTTCACCACATGATCCGACGGGAAAATCCCGATCACCGTCTCAGGATCCGTCTTCTCCAGCAAAAACGCCGCAAGCGCACACGCCGGAGCCGTATTCCTTGCCACCGGCTCACTCAAAATATGTTCGCGCCGAACCTCCGGAAGCTGCTCGGCAATCAGATCATCCAGGAGGTCATTCGTAATAACCCAGACATCCTCAGGATCGGCGACTGGAGCCAGCCGGGTCACCGTCTGCTGAATCATCGTCCGGTCTCCATCCAGAGCCAGAACCTGCTTCGCCCGCGCCTTCCGGCTCCGAGGCCAGAACCGTGTCCCACTTCCACCCGCAAGAATCACAGGAGCAAACTTCTGCCCCGCTTGATCGCCTTCAATCGGCATAGATCTCCATCTCAAACGCAAGGGCCGCACCTTGATGCGGCCCCCTCAATTCATCAGCAACTAACCAAGCGTAGCGAAGTAATCCCGCATCCGCTTCACGCCTTCATCCACAACGTCATGCGAAACCGCATACGACAACCGGATATGCTCCGCAGTCCCAAACGCCTCGCCCGGCACCACGACCACATGCGCCTCGCTCAGCAGCTTCGCCGACAGGTCAGTCGCCGACTTAATCCCGCCCTTGCCAAGGAAACGGCTCACATTCGGATACACATAAAACGCGCCCTGGGGCACCGTGCACGTCAACCCGGGAATCGTCTCGAATCCCTTCAGTATCTGGTCACGCAGCTTCACATAATCCGCACGAAACTCCGTAACGCACTCCTGCGAGCCCGTCAGAGCGGCAATCGAAGCCCGTTGCACCATGCTCGCCGTATTCGAAGTGCTCTGCGACTGCAGCTTGCTCATCGCCCCAATCACCGCCTTGGGCCCCAGAGCAAAACCCGCTCTCCAGCCAGTCATCGCGTAAGTCTTCGAGAGCGAACCCAGCACAATGATGTGTTCCTTGCAGTCCGTAAACGATCCCCCGCTGACAATCTCACCGGTAAAGTTCAGATAGACATAGCACTCATCCAGCAGCACAAAAATTCCGTTCTTATGCGCCATCCGAACGATCGCCTCCAGGTCCTCCGGAGCCACCACCGCACCCGAAGGATTTGACGGCGTATTCAAAATAATCGCCTTCGTCTTCGGCGTAATCGCCGCTTCAATCATCTTCGCGGTAATCCGGAAGTTCTCTGCCTCGCTGCTCTCGACCAGCACAACCGTGCCGCCCGCATACTGAATGATGTCCTTGAACGAGACCCAGTAAGGCACCGGCAGAATCACCTCATCGCCGTGATCCACCAGCACCTGAATCGCATTGAACAGTGCCAGCTTTCCGCCCGTCGTAAACACGCACTCATCGGGTGAGTAGTTCGAACCGAAGTCGCACGCATGGCGATCCACAATGGCCTTCCGCACCTCAGGAATACCAGCCACATTCGTGTACCGCGTAAAGTTCTTCTCAATCGCCTCGATCGCCGCATCTTTGATGTGCCGAGGAGTTGAAAAATGTGGCTCGCCCGCGCCGAAGTCCGACAGGTGCACGCCCTCAGACTTCAACTTCAACGCCGCCGCCGTTATCGCCATCGTCGCCGAAACTTCAATCCGCCCGATGCGGTCCGCAAATACCTTCGTTGCCGTCGCTGTGCTCATACCTCCAGTGTGTCAGATTTAGCTCACGAGATAAAGCATCAGTCAATCGGCACCGACGCATACGCCGCCTCTGACCGCGACACCGTGAAGTATCCCTTGCCCGTATTCTGGCAATAGAACCTCCAATACCCGCCATTTTGCCGCAGCCGCTTCATCGCAGTCTCTGCCTGTGCCGCGGGCATCGTCTGCTTCAGCATCAACGGTTCCTGAGCGTTTAGCGGCCGATCGACCCACGCCGCCGTCCCCGGCGTAACGTTGTGGACATAGGTGGTCGGCTGTCCCGCCGCCCTCAGAGTTCGCCGAAACTGCACCACCAGCATCCCATTGTCATAATCCATCTTCAGGCTGGTCGAACCGTTCACAATCAGCGGATAAATCTGCCCCTGCGCGATCAGAGGCATCGCCAAAGCAAGAACAAGTCCCAGCGCAATCAAAGCACTCCGAAGTCTTTTCATGTCGCCTCCATGTGTAGTTGTTAGTTGTGCGGAAAGCCCTTGTTTCGTTTCACCAGCCCAGAACGACTAACCGGATAGCGACCCAAACCACACGTAGGTGATGTGCAACAAACGGAGAATCGAACACCCAGCCTAAACCCGGCTCGGCACCTTAGCCTTCAACCTCTCCACCACCAGCGGAGGAACCAGCGCCGAAACATCCCCACCCAACTGAAACACACCCTTGATCAGCCGCGAGCTCACATACGTATACTTCTCCGCCGGCATCATGAACAGAGTCTCAAGCTCCGGATCCAGCTTCCTGTTCATCATCGCCATCTGAAACTCGTATTCGTAGTCGCTGATCGCTCGAATCCCACGCAACACAGCCTTCGCCCCCTGCTGCCGGGCAAAATCCACCAACAAACCATTAAAGGTTGTCACCGAAACGTTTCCAAATCCCTGAGTCGCCTTCGTGGTCATCTCCACACGCTCGGGCACGGTAAACAAAGGCGTCCCCTTCTCCGAGTTCCGCAGAATCGCCACCACCAGCTCGTCCACAATCTTCGACCCACGCGCAATCAGGTCAAGATGCCCATTCGTAAGTGGATCGAACGTTCCCGGATAGATCGCTTTGATGGTATGCATGGACACAAGAAGCATACCTCTTTCGCCCTGAAAACGAATATAACTATGAATTACTGTAGTCTTGCCGGCAATCCGCTGCGTCTCTCCTAATAGTCGAGCACCTTCGACCGGAGCCTGAGCCAATTCGACCGATGTCATCACCAGCCATCACCTCCGACACTAGACCCATGACCGAGCAGGCCCATGCAACGCCGCTCGAGGACATGGCTTCAGTCGTCGCGACCTACGAGCAGCGAATCTTCCGCTTTCACCTCGTCTCAATCCGCGACCGCGACCTCGCCCAATCTCTCACTCAGGACACCTTCGTCCGCGCCTGGGCCGCACGCCACACCTTCCGCGGTGAATGTTCTATCTCCACCTGGCTCATGCGCATCGCCCTCAACCTCATCCGCGATCACACCCGCACCGACCGCTTCCGCTTCTGGAAGCGCGTCTCCGAAACCGCCGTCGACGTCTCCGACATCTCCTCGCACATTCCGCACCACGACAGCTCCATCGAGTCGCGCCTCATCGCCAGCGAGCAGATGACCCTTGTCTGGGAGAGCGTCGCCCAGCTCTCCGATCGTCAGCGCAGCGTCTTCCTCCTTCGCTTCCTCGAAGAACTGGATCTCTCCGAAATCGCCGATATTACCGGTCTGCCCATCAGCACCGTCAAAACCCATCTCTACCGCGCCCTCGCCACTATTCGAGCCCGCCACAACGCCACCCGGAAGGACTCCTTATGACCATCCACCTCACTCACGACCAGCTCTGCGACCTCATCCTCGCCGACGCACCACTCTCTTCGGCAACAGAATCGCCGAAAGAACTCGGTGACTCCGATATCGTGCAGGCTCATCTCCTCGCCTGCGCCCTCTGCTCCGCCGAGTTCTCCAGCCTGCGCAACTCCCTCTACGACTTCCGCGCAGCCTCGACTGCCTTTGCCCACCAGGAGTTCGCCCAAAGCTACGCCCAGCGATCCTCGATCGCCCCGCCGCACAGCCTTCTCTCGCAGCCCCTCTACTGGGCTGCAGCAATCGTTGTCGTCGTCGCCGCCCTCTTCCCCCTCACCATGAGTCGGCAACCAACGCCCGCACCCAAGGCGGCGGTAACCAGCTCGGTCCCGACCCAAACACCTGAGTCCGACGAGGCTCTCCTCGCCGACATCGACCAGAAGGTCTCCGCCGGTATCCCCTCTGCAATGGAGCCACTTGCAGATCCCACTGCAACCGCGACAGCAGTATCCACTTCAGTTCAACGGAGCAACTAACATGCGCACGATCCATTCTCTTGCTCTCCTCGCAACTTTTTCCGCCGCCTTGGCAATCGCCCAGCAGCCCGACAACGGGCCGCCGCCACCCGGTCCTGGACAACACGGCCGCATGGACCCGAGTCGCGGCCCTTGGGGCGAAGTCCGCCTTGGCCCCCCCGGCATCTGGTGGCACAATTCCGACCTCATCCAAAAGCTGAACCTCACCCCGGATCAGCAGAAACGCATGGACGACATCTTCCAGCAGAACCGCACCCAGCTCATGGACCTTCGGACCAACCTCGAAAAGCAGGAGTCCCAGATGGGCCCCATGCTCTCCGCCGATCAGCCCGATACCAACAAAATCCTCGCCCAGATCGACCACACCGCCCAGGCCCGCGCCGAGCTGGAAAAAGCCCACGCCCGCATGCTTCTCAGTATCCGCACCGTCCTCACCCCCGACCAGTGGTCCAAGCTACAAGCCGCCGAACAGGAAAATCGCCGCACGAGAATGCGCCGTGGCGACGGACCCGTTGGCCCCCACGGTTCCGATCATCCCTCCGGCCCGCCACCCAGCGGCCCTGGCGACGAAGGCTAAACGATCACACCAAGAGACTCTGAAAAGCATTTCTTGCCGGTAGCCGCACGCGCCAACGAGAACGTTTTTGCTTAAGGGCACGGCTTCAGAGCCCGCCCTGAGCGAAGCCGAATGGGTGCCGTAAGCGCGCCCACCAACAGAAGGGGGCTTTAGCCTCTGAGGTACGTCTTCGCTCCACGCAACAAAACATTCAATTCACACCCATGTAAGACGAAGATGCATTTTCCTGTTTCGAATCCTGTCATCCCTCAGTAAGATGGGGCCGCCACCAGGACATCGGAAATCAGGAGTCGACGCATCATGCCAAGCGAAACCACCCTTCCGCCCAAGTCTGCCAACCCCGCCCCTCTTGGCCTCGCCGGATTCGGCCTCACTACTGTCGTCCTCAGTTGCGTCAACGCTGGGATCCTCCCTCCAGAGGCTGCAGCCGTCGTCGTTCCTCTCGCCTTCGCCTTCGGTGGAATCGCCCAGATCATCGCCGGGGTCCTCGAATTCAAAACCGGCAACACCTTCGGTATGGTTGCCTTCACCTCCTACGGCCTGTTCTGGTGGTGGTTCGCCTTCTTTCGCTGGACCATCGGAGCCGGCTGGCTCAAAGCTCCGCCGTCCACCTCCGTTGCCGTCACCCTCCTGATGTGGGGAGTTTTCACCTTCCTCCTCTGGATCGTCACCTTCCGCCTCAGCAAGGCCGTCTGGAGCATCTTTCTCATGCTCTGGATCACCTTCTTCTTCCTCGCCGCAGGCGACTTTGGCTACTTCATTGGAACCTTGAACTGCGGCCGCATCGGCGGCTACTTCGGTCTGCTCACCGGCCTCGACGCCATGCTCGTCGCCTTCATCGAAATTCTCAACGCAACTGCTGGCCGCACGGTCATCTCAACCGGCGACCCGATCATTCGCAACTAAAACTCAAAGAGAAAAAACGCCGGCATCAATAGCCGGCGCTAAAAACCCGTCTCATTTACCAACAACTGAGAACAGACAACTCCTGTTACTTCCTGCCCCGAACAGCTTCTTTCGCCTGAGCAGGCCCTTCAGTCGGAACCGCCGGAACATCGCCGGAAGCAATCCCAGCAATACCGAGCTTCTTCCGCAGTTCCGCATCCACCCGCCCGAAGACGTCTTTGTTCTCCTTCAGGAACGCCCGAACATTCTCCCGTCCCTGCCCGATGCGCTCACCCGCATAGCTGTACCACGCGCCGCTCTTGTCCACGATGTTGTGCAGTACCGCCAGATCGAGAACATCGCCTTCACGCGAGATCCCCTCGCCATACAAAATGTCGAACTCAGCATCGCGGAACGGAGCCGCCACCTTGTTCTTCACAATCTTGACCTTGGTACGCGAACCGACAACCGCGTCGCCATCCTTCACCGCACCAATCCGCCGGATATCGATGCGAACCGACGAGTAAAACTTCAGCGCCTTGCCGCCCGTAGTCGTCTCGGGATTCCCAAACATCACGCCAATCTTCTCGCGAATCTGGTTAATGAAAATCAAACAAGTCCGCGACTTCGAAACCGTACCCGTCAGCTTCCGCAGCGCCTGGCTCATCAGCCGAGCCTGCAGGCCCATATGTGAATCGCCCATCTCGCCGTCCAGCTCAGCCTTCGGCACCAGCGCCGCCACCGAGTCCACCACCAGCACGTCAATCGCGTTCGACCGAACCAGCGCCTCGACGATCTCCAGCGCCTGCTCGCCATAATCCGGCTGGCTCACCAGCAGATTGTCGATATCCACCCCAAGCTTCCCCGCATAAGCCGGATCGAGCGCATGCTCGGCATCCACAAACGCCGCCAGCCCGCCCGCCTTCTGCGCCTCTGCAATAATCTGCAGCGTAATCGTCGTCTTACCCGAAGACTCCGGCCCAAAGATCTCAATCACCCTGCCCCGCGGAACCCCACCCACTCCCAACGCTGCGTCAAACGAGATCGACCCCGTGGAAATGACCGAGATCGGCACAACATCCTTCGAGCCGAGCCGCATAATCGACCCTTTGCCAAACTGCTTCTCCAGCCCGGAAAGAGCCAGCTCTATTGCTTTGCTACGGTCATCTGCCACGTTATATCTCTCCTAAAGTGGGTAAAAACGGCGATTTACCCTTCATTGCGGATTCTAGCATTCAAAACAGAAAAAGCAAATAAAAAGCGAAATCTTAGCTCTGGCTCTAGCTCTGACGCTCACCCGCCGACTTTAGAGCAGTGCCCGCCAGTGCACATACCACAGCAAGCCCTATTCCCTCAATTTCAGCGAGCAGACGTTCCGTTTTAAAAAATTCGTGGATGGCTCGTCCGCCTACAAAAAATGCAAATCCTGCAATGGCAAATAATAGCCAAGCTGCCCCGCGCAACAGATACCTGATCGTATCCATCTTCAGGCCGCTTTATACGGCTTGATTTTGGATAAGTTGTCCGTCTTTGCATTCCGCAGGTCATATTCATTCTGTAGATTGAGCCAGAACTGCGCGGGAAGACCAAAGTAAACGCCAAATCTGAGAGCGGTGTCTGCAGAGATTGACCGCCTCCCGCGCACAATATCATTTACGCGTGGAACCGGCACCCCAATCTCCTTCGCCAATCGGTAAGCAGTCAATCCCAGAGGCTCCATGAACTCCGTGTGGAGTATTTCACCGGGATGTATGGAAAAAGTCTTAGGCATGTGTTCCTCCTTCTCCTCAGTGATAGTCCACAATCTCGACCGCGCTGGCGTTCCCCTCATGCCATCGAAGGCAGATCCGATACTGATCGTTGATCCGGATGCTGTGCTGGCGCTTACGGTCCTTGGTCAAAGCTTCCAGCCGATTACCGGGAGGAACCTTAAGATTCGCAAGTTCGATCGCGGCGTTGAGAATGGCAAGTTTCTTCCACGCTGACCGTCGAAGGTTTGCCGGGATTCGACGGCTTTTTCCGGTCTCCCACAACTGCTCAGTATCGGCATCCTTGAAACTAACGATCACAGAGGAATAATATCGAGACCCGTTAGTAATGTACAGCGTTATTACACGAAAAGAGTGGCTTACCGCCTCAGCAAATCCACCGGCTCATTCACATCCTCAATCCTGAAGTACCCAGCCAGCGAAGGATGCTTCCGCGCCACCTCCCGGTACATCTCCCACGCCACCCGGCGATAGCTGAAGTGCCCCGCCACCCCCGACCGCAGCTCCGCAATATAAAGCGCCTCCGCAAAGTCCATCTTGAACATCGCCCTGCACCGCGTAGCCAGCGGCAAACAGTACTTAGCCGACTCTGCCGCCTCAGGCACTCCACAATCCCGAAGCCGCTCATAAGCCGCAAAGGCCGCCTTCATCGCCTCCGCAAAAGCCTCGTCCAGCCCAGCCTCAGCCAAAGTAGGCTGCCCCGGACAAACCGGCTCCTCATACCCATGCACATCCGTATACCGCTGCAGCAGCTGCACACACCGACGGTGCCGATGCATATCGCGAAACCCGCCAATATCCATCAAAATATCGAACCGCAGACTATGCCCTGCACTAAAGCCACGCAGCAGCTCATCATGCCGCCCGCGATGCTTCGCACCCAACCCAATCAGCTCCGACCGTCGCGCCTCACTCAAATCCGCAACATTCCGTCGCAACTGCCGGTACGAGTAGGGGCAATACGGATAAAGCAGCGAAGTCGCCAGCTCCACCTCCAGCGACTCCACATCATCCAGCAGATCCACTACCGGCGCAGCCTCAATCGCAACCCCACCCATCAACTCCGCCGCCGCGGCAGTCAACTCATCCCGCGTCTGCCGCAGATAATCATTCGGTGTCGCATATTTCACCAGCGTAGGAGCCGTCTTCACCGGCCGCAGAAACGCCTCTGCTGCCCGCTCTCCACAATCGGCATGCACCGAAGCAATCTCATCGCACAGAACCTGCGCCGCACTATGCTGGACATTCCACGCCGGCCCCGTAGCCGCCACCCGCAACTTCTCGCCAAGCTGCCGAACCTCCGCAAACGAACTTGTCAGCAGCCGCGACACCTGCGTCTCCAGCGTCCGTGCATTCACAATCTGCCCCAGCGAAGTATTCGTCGCCAGCGGTAACAGATACCGCGCCACATCGAACCCACGCGCCTTCAGGGTCCGGTCATAAGCCTCAACCTTCATCGACTCCGGCCGCGCAATCGCCCGCTTCAATGCCTCAAACATCCCGGCGCCCACATGGTCGTAAGCCGCAAACAGAGCCTCCACCGCCGCAGTAAAAGTCTCTGTCTCCCCACCTAGATCCGGCGTATACCACCCCGACCGCCGAAAGTTCTGGTACCGCGTCGATCGTTCCTGCCCATCCCACCTCTGCTCATCCACCAGCTCAATCGCCGCCAGCAGGCTCAGCCTCTCAATCGCAAAAGGAATATGTGCCAGGTCCGCAATAGACCGATGGCCATACTGAAAATAAAACGTGTTCAAAAACTGCTCTGCCCTCTGCGCGCTGATCTCTGTCAGCGACTCCTTCATGCTCAGCGACGATCGCGAATACTTCGCCATCGCATAAGCCAGCACCTCGGGGTCGGCCCCGTGAATCGCATAAACATCCGTCTCGTTCGTCTTTTCTTTGTTCTCTGACATGGAACTTCAGAATACGGTATGCCCTTGAGGAAGATTGGTCCTCCTCGTCCGTATAATTTGCTTTGCATCGTTATCACGGAGGTCCATTGAGCACCCTCGCAGGTCGTATCGCATTGGTTACAGGAGCTTCGCAAGGAATAGGCCGTGCCTGCGCCCTCGAACTCGCCCGCCGTGGAGCATCCGTCGCCCTCGCCGCCCGCAATCTGGACAAGCTCAACGAGGTCGCCAACGCCATCAACACCGCCGGCGGAACCGCTCACACCTTCGCCCTCGACGTCGCCAGCGAAGAGTCCATCCGCGACTGCGCCAAATCTGCCCTCGCCCACTTCGGAGCCGTCCACATCCTCGTCAACAACGCCGGAATCACCCGCGACATCCTCGCCATGCGCATGAAGCGCAAAGACTGGGACGACGTCCTCACCACCAACCTCACCGGAGCCTTCCTCATGACTCAGGCCATCCTGTCGCAGATGGTCAAAAATCGCTGGGGCCGCATCATCAACATCACTTCCGTCGTCGGCCAAACCGGCCAGGCTGGCCAGGCCAACTACGCCGCCTCCAAAGCCGGCCTTATCGGCCTCACCAAGTCCCTCGCCCGCGAGCTAGCCAGCCGGACGATAACCGTGAATGCCGTCGCTCCCGGCTACATCGAAACCGCCATGACCGCCGTCCTCACCGACGACCAGAAAGCAGCGATGACCCAGCACATTCCCCTTGGCCGCGTAGGGAGCGACGCCGACATCGCCCACGCCGTAGCCTTCCTCGCATCCGAAGAAGCCGCCTACATCACCGGCCACACCCTGGACGTCAACGGCGGCATGTTCATGGCATAATACCCCCCATCCCCCATTAGTAACTGGTCCGCTAATGCCAAATGGGGTGCCATGAACCCCTCCCCTTCAAGTAAACCTTCACCTTTTTAGCCACAACCCATTCAGGATGAACCTTCGCTGGTACAAACTGGCGCCAATCCCCAAAGTTAGCCATTGACCAACCAAAATGGAATGTTTACTTTGTGGCTAATGGCTGACATGCAAACACTCCCCGCAGACTTGGCGCACGGTCCGGACAACGGCTCGATCTCCATCAACATCGGCACCACCATCCGAGGCTACCGCCTCCAAAAAGGCATGTCTCAGGGAGACATCGAAAAACGCACGGGCCTCCTCCGCTGCTACCTTTCGCGCGTGGAAAACGGTCACACGGTGCCTTCGCTCGAGACCCTCCAGAAGATCGCCCGCGCTCTCGACCTCCAACTCTCCGAGTTCTTCGCCGAAGAGACCATCGGCAAGGAGATGTCCGGCCTCAACCTCGGTGAAGAAGAGATTCGCTTCCTCACCCAGGTCCAGCGTTACTCCGCCCACCTCTCCGACAGCGACCGGCGCCTTCTGCTCGCCATGGTCCGCAAATTCGCTCAGACAACTCTCACCTAAGGCCAACGCCTCTGGCACGCCCTTCACGCATCGGTGACGGGCATCACAGACTCCGAAATGCAACTCGGTTTTTAATACCCCCAGCGATTCCCAGGCAACTTCGGAATCCTGAAATCGAGGTGCTGCCATGCTGCTCATCGAAGATCGTGTCTCCGTCTCGCTCAAGAAGATCCTTCTGGCTACTGATTTCTCAGAAGCCTCCGAAAAAGCCTCAGCCTATGCGATGGCCTTGGCTCAACGGTTTGGATCGACTGTCGAGATTGCACACGTCTTCGATCCCTCCGTCGTCACAACGCAGGAGGCAGCCGTTCTCGGAACTCCCGCAACGAAGAGGCTCCCTGCGGCTCAGGAGAGACTGGAGCGCGTGACACATGAATTTGCCGCTGCCGGAATTCAAGCCAAAGCAGTCCTTCGCCGAGGACATCGACCCTATTTCGACCTCCTCAACATTGCTAAAGCAGACGGAGCCGATCTGATTATTGTGGGAACACAATCAAAGACCGGCCTAGCCCGCATCTTGGGTTCAACTGCCGAGTCTCTGATTCGCAGTGCCCCGGTTCCCGTCCTCACAATTGGCCCGCAGGCAGAACTCTCGTCCAAAGGTTCGCTGGTCTTTCGAAATATTGTCTATGCGACCGATTTCTCGACCGAATCCGCCAAGGCATCGGCCTTCGCGCTTTCGTTCGCCCAGGACAGCGGCGCAAACCTCTACTTCTGTTACGTCCTCGGATACGAGGCTAAGAACTCCTGCACAAAGGACTTCCTCGATAAGGGGTTCGAACGCGCGCTCAACAGAATGGTGCCGCAGTCGGCCTATGACTGGTGCAACCCCGAGTGTGTCGTTGAACATGGCGATGCCACCGAAGCCATCCTCGAACTCGCGGAAGCGAAGCAGGCGGACCTTATTGTCCTGGGCGCACGAACCGCATCGTTCTGGCTAACCCACATCGCTCACGGCACTTCGCCCGATATCCTCGCGCAGGCAAAATGCCCTGTCATGACGATTTGCTGATCGTAACGTCAATGCCCATACTAAGAGTGCCCACTCGCGCACACTCCGCAGAGCTCTTCTAAGGCCTAAATTGCAATGCCAAGCTCGTTCCTAACTCGCAAAGCACACGACTGCCGCAACTGCGAGTTTCGTTCCCTGCGTATGTTCTGCAACCTCGATGACAGAGCTCTCGCCGACTTTGGAAAGATTGGACAGCAGCAGCTGCTGCTCAAGGGAGCTAAGCTCTTTCACGAAGACGCTCGAGGCGATGGCGTCTATGTCATCTGCACCGGACAGGTCAAACTCTACTGCACCTCGCGTCAGGGCAAAACGCTGATCCTTAAAATCGCAGTTCCGGGCGACGTCATCGGACTCGGCGCCGTCATGTCCGGCTCCAAATATGAGGTCACTGCGGAGACGATCGAACCGACAGAGATCAAACACATTCGCAGGCCAGAATTTCTCGCCTTCATCCAAAAGCATGCCGATGCAGGTCTTCACACCGCCAAAGCTCTCTCCGAGCAATACAAGGCTGCCTTCTTCGACGCGCGTCGGCTCGCTCTCTCCGACTCTGCCGCCGGACGCCTCGCTGGCATTCTCCTCGACTGGGGCCGCGCCGCCTCCTGCGGAAAACCCGAGATGCGCTTCACCATGGCCCTCACTCACGAAGAGCTCGCCAACATGGCAGGTATCTCGCGCGAGACCGCAACCCGAGCCCTGGGGCGATTCAAAAAAGAGGGGCTCATTCAAGTCAAAGGATCCTCCATCCTGATCCTCGCGCCGGAGAAGCTCGAAGCCATCTCCGCCTGATCCCTCCCTTCATCCATCTCCTGTGATCGCCGTCACTGAATCGCTTCTCCCATAGCGATAGATTTTCATTGTGAGGTGGTTTATGACCCATCATTCCATCACTGCGAAGCGTCCCTTCCTGACATTGCCGCCGTTCAAAAAAATCCTCTTCGCCACCGATTTTTCGGTCGCCTCCGAGTGTGCCCTCAAGGAAGCCATTCGCATTGCGCTCATCCTTCGTGCGAAACTCCTCATCCTCCATGTCTTCGAATACGGAGAGACCGTTCCCCCGCCTGCCGCAACGCATTTCGCGGATGTCCAGGAACTCTACCGCAAGGCCGAGATCTCCCTCAATCGGTGTCTTAAGACCGCCACAGAAGCAGGCATCTCGACGGAAACTGAAATAGTCGGCGGCATCTCAGGCCCGGCCATTCTTGAGACAATTCATAATCGGAGAATTGATCTCGCCGTCCTCGGCACAAACGGGATCCGCGGTCTCGAGCGCCTGATCTTTGGCTCAACCGCAGAAGAGGTTCTCCGTAAAGCGGACTGCCCGGTCCTCACCATCGGACCGCGGTCCCGTCATACTCACAGCTCGAACAACCTCCGCGGGCCCGTCGTCTTTGCCACCGACTTCCATGAAAAAACTCGCAACGCCGTTCGTTATGCCGCGTTCCTCGCCAATCAGGCAGAACTAAGCCTCCATTGCATCCACGTCCTGCCCCGAACAATCGAGACAGACTCTGACGGTGAGATCGTTCCCCACATCCTGACTGAAGCTCTCCACCGCCTCGCGATCGAAAGCGGCTACGTCATCCATGACCCCGAATACGTAGTCGAATTCAGCAGCGAAATCTCGACTGCGGTAGTGGACTATGCGACCCGGCACAATGCCAGCCTCATCGTTCTCGGTGTACGTCAGGCATCCATCTTTAAAGCTCACGCTCCCGCTCATATCGCCTACCGGATCATCTCAGAGGCCCCATGTCCGGTCCTTACCGCATCGTTCGCGCCGGCTGCCATGCCAGCGCTGGTCGCCGTATCGGCCTGATCCACCGAACGGAATCACCGCGCGAGCTTCGTAATGAAATAAGCGACGAGAAGCAGCAAAAAAACCGCGCCCGCAAACGTCAACTTCTGCCGCTGCAGGTAGCGCGTCCGTCCCGACGTCATCCTGGGCAGCAGCGGCACACCCAGCGCCATCCCACTCAGAAAGCCGCCAATATGCGCATGATTGTCGATCCGAACAATGCTCGTAAAGTTCGCGCCAACGCCGATGATCAGGTTCAGCACCGCAAACTGAATCACCGACCGCCGCAGCCGATTCAGCTCAAACGCAGGAATCGGAAGCTTCTTGTTCGAAAGCAGCACAATCAAAATGCCGGCAATCCCAAAGACCGCTCCGGAAGCCCCTGCACCCACCGAAGCTCCGTCCCGGGAAATGACGTTGAAGAACAGGCTCAGCAGATTTCCCGCAATCCCGGTAATTAGGTAAACCGCAATCAATCCCGCAGGCCCGAGCAACGGCTCCCCAAGCAATCCAAGATTCCACAAGCACCACATGTTCGTGGCAATATGCAGCAAACCAACATGGACAAACGTCGCCGTCAGCAACCGCCACCACTGATGCCCCAGAATAATGTAAGCAGCGTTGGTGGCCCCATAGTGAACAAGCTGCGCCGTCGATGGGTCCTTCGCCGAGACGCCATGCAAAATCATCCACCCGAATACTGCAATATTGATCGCCAGCAGAACATACGTCCCCGGCGTCGCAAGAATATTCCAGCCACGCTCCCGCGAATTCGGCCGCGAAGCCTCGCGTTCAAAGTCCGGCATCGGCGCGCGTGCGCCAGAGTGCGGCGGTAATACTTCGCCGCCAGATGGAGAAGGGGGATTCATAAGCGTTCTTCTACGCTATCGCGATGAGAGAAGGATGACAAATCAGAAGGGACCAATCGAACCCACCCAAGGAATATTCAGAGAAATCACAAACAAACAGAACGTCAAACTTCCCACCAGGCCCTGCCTGCAAGCTTTACTTCAGGCCGCGGCATCCCCCTTGCTGAAGCGCTCACGCAGATCAGCAGGAATTCGCTCTTGAACGATCCCGCCCAGAAATCCCGGCAGGGGCGTAGCAATCGCCACAAGGACCCACATCATCGTCGAAAATAGCAGCCCTGTGATCGCGACAGCTTCCATCGAAATGGCGATCCCGTGCGTCTGGCTCAGACGCAGATGCATCGTGAAGATATGCGTAATCAACTCAACCCGGTGAATCACCACAGCAGCCAGAAGAAACGCAACAATTGAAAGTGTGCTCACGCTGATCAGCAGAACATCGATCGTCCGCGCAACCCGCTGTCGCCGACGGCAGTGGCCGCATTCTGCCAGATGCTGCTCATAATCCGTCCGCATCGCCGGGGAGAGCCCGGAGATGTCATACCGCCAGCCGGAGAGAATATCCCCTACGACCTGATCGGTGCAGGAGCTTTGCCGCGCCCTGCCATTCGCGGGAAATGCTAACGCGGGTTTTTTCATGGCTTTATAGACTTCATTCTACCTTCTTTGATAGCAGAAAAAAGGAAAGGATTCACAGAATAGTAACCCGGATTGCCCGGAAAATCGGGGAATTATTCCCGGAAAACATTTACATCAGCGTATTACCCGGTAACCGCTGGACTTACAGCGTTATCGACTCCAACGGTATCTCCTGCTGCGCCAAAAGAAGCCGGTTACCAAGAAGACTCGGGTGATTCCCTAAAGCCTGCTCCGCCGCCATCCGTGCCAGCTCCGGCACATTATTCGACTCCGACAGATGACCCAGCACAATCCATGTTGCCCGGCCGTCATAGTCCTTCTCGAGAAACTCGGCCGTCGCATGGTTCGAAAGATGACCGACACGCGAGAGCACACGCTGCTTCACACTCCACGGATACGGCCCGTCCCGCAGCATCTCCAGATCATGGTTCGATTCGAGAAGCATCACATCCATCCGCTTCAACGCCGCCTTCACATTAGCGGGCATATACCCAAGATCCGTCGCCACAGCCATCCGAATTCCATCAGCCTCAAAAACAAACCCGCAGGGATCGGCAGCATCATGCGGAATCGTAAAAGGCGTAATCTCGATATCCCCAATCGAAAACTGCTTTCCGGAATGAAAATACTCCACGGCAGGAAGATAAGTAGGATCAGGCTTTTGCGCAGGCGCAGATTCAACACCGCAAAACTCATCCAGCTCAGGATCAACCGGCAGCTCGGGCGCGGCATCATCACAGCGATCCGCAGCTGCAGCAGCAATCCCGCCAATCACCCTGGCCTCCTCCGAAAGTTGCGCCGCAAGCTCGCTCCCGGAAGCGTTCGCCGCCACCGCAGCAGCCCTCGCTTCCTTCTCCTGCTGTACATGCTCCAGCCACTTCGCATACGTCATCGTCGTCCGCGGCGTCAGCATCCGTGCCCACGCCCGATGTGTCGGCTCTGTAAAGAAAACCGGAACCCTCAACCGCCGCGCCAGCACCGAAAGCCCAGCTACATGATCCTGATGCTCATGCGTAATCAGAATCGCATCCAGCTGCGCAGGATCCTCACCTGCACTCGTCATCCGCTTCAAAAGCTCTCGACACGAAAGCCCTGCGTCCACCAGTACCCTGGTCCTTGAGCTGGAGATGACTGTGCTGTTGCCTTTCGACCCGGAGGCGAGCACTGTCATGCGCATCATTCCGTAAGAATACGCCGATTGCTTGTGGTTATCTGGTCCAGGTAACGAACTTGGTTCACCCTTGTCTTCACCGTGATTTCTAAGCCCGGTAAGGATAAACCCCCGCAATCTCCGACAGCAGCACCGAACACCCCGCACCGCCCACTGGCACCAGCGCGCCATCCGGACCCACCGAGACCTTCAGATAAAACACGTCCGGAGTCTCGCCGTCATCGAACACAAACAGAACTTGTGCCAGATGACGGCCCTCATCGACCGTCTCAATCTCGACCACCTGATCGACGCTCGCCTTTAGCAACTCACGCTGCTCGTCGGTCATAACCTCCCTCCAGCTTAAGCAGAAGCCCGAAGCGGCGCCAGGAAGTTCACCGTCGACCGCATCACCACCTCATTACGCTGGTTGAACGCCAGAGTCCGCGTCCGCACCACCCCGTACTCCGGCCGTGAGTGCGAGGTTCGTACCCCAACCACCTCGATCTCCGTGCGAATAGAGTCACCCGGCCGAACCGGCAGCGTCCACCGCATCTCCTCCACACCGGCCCCGATCATTCCGCCCACAACCGTTACCGACTGCACCCGCAGCCGCATCACAATCGCCGCCGTCAGCCAACCCGAAGCCGCAAGTCCCTTGAAAAATGAGTTCTCCCCCGCCGCCTCGTCCAGATGAAACGGCTGCGGATCGTACTTCTGGCCGAACTCCTTAATCTCCTCTGCCGTCACCTTCGCCTGGCCAGCAGAGTGGAACTTCTGGCCCACATAGAAATCCTCAAAGTAAAGTTCCTGCGCCATCGCTTCTCCTGTCTTACATTCGATGCATCTGCAATCGAACTCTATTCACTCACGTCACGCATTCATTTCACGCTTTATCTTTCGCCGCATTATTTCTCCGGATACTTATAGAACCCACGCCCCGACTTCCTGCCCAGCCATCCCGCATCCACCATCCTCACCAGCAGCGGACAAGGACTGTACTTCGGATCCCCAAGCCCCTCCGCCATGACGCGCATAATATCCGCGCACACATCCAGTCCGATAAAGTCCGCCAGCGTCAGCGGTCCCATCGGATGTGCCATCCCCAGCACAAAAACCTGGTCCACCGCCTCCGCAGTCGCCACGCCCTCCATCACCGAATAGATCGCCTCATTAATCAGCGGCATCAACACGCGATTCGAAACAAATCCCGCCGCATCGTTCACCTCCACCGGCGTCTTCCCCATCTGCTTCGACAAAGAATGCACGGCATCGAACGTAGCCTGCGAGGTCTGCAACCCCCGAATCACCTCCACCAGCTTCATCACCGGAACGGGATTGAAGAAGTGCATCCCGATCACCTGCTCCGGCCTCTTCGTCACCGCGGCAATCTTCGTAATCGAAATCGAGCTTGTATTCGTAGCAAGAATCGCCTCTTCACTCAGAATCCGATCCAGATCCCGAAACACCCCAGCCTTAATTTCAAATCGTTCCGTCGCCGCTTCAATCGCCAGCGAAGCCGTCGCCAACTCATCGATCTTCGTCGTCAGCGTAATCCGCGATCGAGCCGCATCCGCCTCTTCCGCCGTCAACTTCTCCTTCGCCACCTCGCGTGCAAAGTTCGTGCGAATCGTATCGAGCCCTCGATAAAGAGCCTTCTGATCCACGTCGTAAAGAATCACAGGAAATCCAGCCCGTGCACATACATGCGCAATGCCGTTCCCCATCGTCCCCGCACCCAGAACTGCAATTGTCTTCGTATCCGTCATAAACTCGTTTCGAACGACTTCCGAGTTTAGCAGTTGGGGTCCACAACTTCACAACCAACAAAATCGTCTGACCTAACAACACAACCGCTGTCTGAAGAAATCCGCCACGCAAGGTGCAAAACTCGCCACACACAAAAACCGTCTTGCTTAAGGGCACGGCTTTAGCCGTGCCGTAAGTATCGCCATAGGAAAGGGGCTTCAGCCCCTGAGGTACGCTTTCGTTCGCCGCATCCGCAAAAAACTTACTTCACCGGCACCAGTTCCGGCATCACCGCCACAATCAGAACCGTAATATTATCGCTTCCACCATTCCGATTCGCTGCAGTAATAAGAGCCTCACACGCCACCGTCAACGCAGCTTCCGCCGGAGCCTTCGGAATCTTCGTCAGAATCTCCGCAATCTCTCCATCGTCCACCTCATGCGTCAGCCCATCCGAAGCCAGCAGATAAATGTCGTTCGCCTGCGGACGATGGCTCTGAATCTCAGCCTCGACCATAGCCTGCGACCCGATCGCCCGTGTAATCAGGTTCCGCATCGGTGACTGCGCAGCCTGCTCCGCCGTAATCTGCCCGGCTCGCACCTGCTCCTCTACCAGCGAGTGGTCATGCGTCAGTTGCTCCAGCTTGCCCCTTCGTCTGCGATAACACCTGCTGTCCCCCACATGCCCCAGCCATAGCGTCGGCGGATCGGTCACCCGCGAGTTCGTATGATCGCTCGAAGTCCTCCGCTTGCCGCTTCCATTCACAATCGGAGCATGCAGCAGTCCAACCAGCGTCGTCCCCATCCCGCGCAGTTTCGTCGACTGCCGCCCCTGCGTATACACCGCCGTGTTTGCCGCCTGGATCGCATCATTCAGCCGGGCCTGCGCCTTTCCCGGCCCGCCTTTGCCCCGCCCCACCGGAGCCAGGCTTGCAAGAAACGTATCCGCGGCAAGATGGCTTGCAATCTCTCCCGCTGCCGCCCCACCCATCCCGTCGCAAACCACAAATGCCCCAATCTCCGGAGCCGCCGCACACGTGTCTTCGTTTCCCTGCCGGACGCGGCCCCGGTGGCTAAGCATGGCGTAAATCAGATGGTTTGCAGACATTGCGGAAGTTCTAAGCCCGAAGAAAACAATACACGCATTAGCCAACCAACACCAAGGGTACGTTAGTGTTAGATGGGAGACCCCGCGTGAACCGAATCATCCACGGAGACAACCTCGCCGTCCTCGAGCGAATGAACTCCGAATCCGTCGAGCTGATCTACGTCGATCCACCATTTAACACCGGCAAGCGCCAGACCCGAACCCGCATGAAGACTATCCGCGATGATTCAGGCGATCGCATCGGCTTTGGCGGCCGCCGCTATCGCACCGAAATACTCGCCAGCCACGCCCACCCCGGCTACGGCGATCAGTTCGATGATTTCCTCGGCTTTCTCCGCCCTCGCCTCATCGAAGCCCACCGCATCCTCTCCTCCACCGGCTCACTCTTCTTCCATATCGACTATCGCGAAGTCCACTACTGCAAAATCCTTCTCGATGAAATCTTCAGCCGCGACTGCTTCCAGAACGAGATCATCTGGGCCTATGATTACGGAGCGCGCGCCACCAAACGTTGGCCCGCAAAACACGACAACATCCTCTGGTACACAAAAAACCCAACGCGCTACACCTTCAATCTGAACGAATGTGACCGCATCCCCTACATGGCACCCGGCCTCGTCGGTGCAGAAAAAGCCGCACGCGGAAAAACCCCCACCGATGTCTGGTGGCACACTATCGTCTCACCCACAGGAAAAGAAAAGACCGGTTACGCCACTCAGAAACCGCTCGGCATCCTCGAGCGCATCGTCCGCGTCCACTCCAACCCCGGTGACGTCGTCCTCGACTTCTTCGCCGGTAGCGGCACCACCGCCGAAGCCGCCGCTAAACACAAGCGCAGCTTCATCATGATCGACGAGAGCCACGACGCCATCACCGTCATGGAGAAACGTCTCAAGCTCTACCACCCCCAGAGAGACGGCACACCATCTCCGGGGGCACAAAGAGGGTGCTGAGAAAGTCCGTTTTGCTTAAGGGCACGGCTTTAGAGCCTGCCCTGAGCGAAGTCGAATGGGTGCCGGGTGGGCATGGTTGCAACGCGGCTTTAGCCGCTGAGGTACATTTCGTTTCGCGCTGCAGTTTTTCAGCGCGCTCTAAATCCTAGCTATTCGCCTGCTTCAGAGCGAAATCGCCAATAACCGGGATCTTGTACCACTCGCCCTTGCTCGCCTTCAGAATCGCAAGCAGCCATAGGATAAAAAAGCCCAGCGCAACGCACAGGTGAAGGATCGAGAAGAGGAACCAGAGCCCCGGAATGAAGTGCAGCATCATCTGCAGCACCGTCAATGCAATCCAGACCGCCAACCACATCACACACAATCCAATCGACTGAAAGCAGTGAAACCGTATGAACGGCTTCTTGTTATACGGCTCCATCACCAGGAACAGAATCGCCGGAATGATCGTGATGTACGAGATCGCCGCCGCCGCAGTATCCGACAATCCCGACCCTGCAGCCGCAGCTGGTGCGGGCTGAACCGCATAAGCAGGCGCTGGTGGCACAGCTCCCGCAGGAGCAGCTCCGGTGGCCGCCGCCATCGGCGCACCGCAGTGATTGCAAAAAGCATTTCCGGTGGCGACTTCGTTGTGACAAACAGGACACTGCATAGCAAACTCCTGGGTCAAAATTTTTTGGATTTACCGGGTAAAGGGTCGAATGCAGCAAAGTGCCGTTCCCTGAAACTGCCTTCGGGATAATGCCTCGCTTAAATTCGTTCCCAAGCATACCTGAGTGCAGCCTCAGGTCAACTCGTTTTTTTAAAGGGCCAGTAATTTTCCCACCCGCATCCAACCGCAGCACACAACTTAAGCCCAGCCGTCCAGAAACTCTCCCGCAGACTCAGGTATTCTGCGGAGCCACGCTCCTGAACCCATACGTCTCATACCGGGTCGTCAGCTTCCCACCTGCCACCGTCACCACCGTAAAACCCTCCGGCGTCCCCAACCGAGTCCCATGCCACCAGTTTCCGCACACCGCCCCGCTCGTAATGTAAGGAACACCCTTCCAGATCACCGTCTCATTCACATGCGTATGCCCCTGCAGCACGCCGATCACGTTATGCCCCGCAAACAGTGCAAGTACCTGGTTCGCATTCGCCACGCTCAACCCATGATGCGACGGCGGAATCGGCATCTCCGGAACATAAGCATCGAAAGCCGTCACCAGCGGAATATGCACCGATACAACCACCGGCGTCCCCGCAGCCACGCCAGCCAGATCCCCCTTCAGCCACGCAAGCTGCGCATCGTCCACCCGTCCCTCATAAGCCCGATCCTTCGTAATCCCAATCGAGTCCAGCACCACAAAGTGATGCCCCTTATGGTCGAACGAGTAGTAAGTCCTCCCAAACCGCTGCTCAAACAGCTTCTTCCCATACAGCGGATCATTCTCCCCCACCCCGCTCGCCGGATAGATCCCGCACACATCATGGTTCCCGATCGTGTGATAAAGCTTCAGCTCCAAATCCTGCTCCGCCTTGTCATACATATCGAACAGGGCCAACGCTCGCTTCGTCGGAACACCCAGCGAATCAAACACATGATCCCCGCCATTGATCGCAAAGTCAGCCTTGATAGTCCGGCCCTTCTGGAACGCCATCGTCGTCCCCACCACCCCATTCAACTCAGGCTGCAGATGAGCATCCGTATAGAACAGAAAAGTAAACGGCTCAGCCTTCGGCGCCAACCCAAACAACGGCTTCGGCACAACGGAAGCAATACCCGCCGCTCCCACCAACCCAAGAAACTGCCTGCGATTCGTCATCCCCATCGCCCCATCATAAATCCACGAAGCCGCACAAGAATAACGACCATATCAATCGCCCGCCGTCGCTATACTTGGCGACATCAAACAGGAGGGCTACCTGATGACCGTGATCCGCGACACCAAAGGAAAACGGCTCTGTGAACTCTCCGCCTTCTACCTGCCACTGCAAAAAGGCACGCGATTCGTCCTCGACCCCAAAATCCTCAATCGCGACCACGAAACTCAATATCAGCTCATCGACTGGCAATACCGCATAACCAACAAAGCAGCGACCCCGGACACAGTCTCCGACCTCGAATTAGTCGTCAAGGAAATCCGCCCCGGCTACTTCGAGTCCCGCTTTCAACGCCTCTCGAACGACACGCAATTCTGGGCTCCCACCACCGCCGCCGTCCTGACTCTCCTCGTCGGACTAGCCGTCGCGCTCGACGCTCTACGTTCAACCGACTCACGGCCTCGTCTTCGTCGGAAGACACATCCGCGCCTTCGGAGTCGTAGCAATTATCCTTTTAGTCGTCTTCCTGCTTCCATGGAAGCTTGGCCTCTACAGCCGACCATCCAGCTTCAGAAAATCTTTCTTCCTCGCTCTCCTCCATCGCCAGCGGATGGCTCCTCTGCGCCTTGTGGCTGTTCTTTTCAAACCTTCCCACAGACTTCCACGGCACCGACGCCGAATACGTCGCCTACGCCAAAGCACTCGGACAATCCATGAGCCGAAGTTACTGGCCGCTCCTGGTCGCAGCTCTTCCCTGGCTCTCCGTAAGCTTCAAAGTCCTCGGCTTCGGCACCGCGCAGAAGGCCTCCGAAGGCCTCGAAAAACTATCCAAAGAAAAGTAGATCGTCGTTCCGTTATCTCCATCTCCGTCCAGACATCATCCGGTGTATGTTTAGCAGGTGACGATGAAGCCAGCCAATCAACTCACACGCAGAACCTTTGTGCAAACAGCCGCTCTTCTCACGGCGAGCGCCGCTGCCAAACACGCCGTAGCCTTAACCAGCCTGGAAGAAAACCCCGAGCCGTCAGCCCAACCCTTCCAGGAACAAGCGCCCGCCATCCACGAAGTAGCAATGGGTTCCACCTTCCCCTACGGCGCCGTCTACTTCCGCAAATCGAACCCACCCGCAGAAGACTGGGCTCGCGATCATCAAACTGCCGCGCGCATCGGCATGAACACCTTCCGCCATTGGTTTCTCTGGAGCGCCATCGAAGTAGCTCCCGGCAAATTCGACTGGAGCGACTACGACCGCATGATGGATCTCGCCGCCGCCAATGGCATCAAGGTCATCATCGCCGAATTCACCACCACCGCACCCGAGTGGGCCTTTCGCAAATACGCCAACGCAAGATACCTCGCAAGCGACAGCACACGATCCAACAGCACCATCGGCGTTAGCACCGTTGTCGGCGGATTCCCCGGCCTATGCCTCGACAACCCTGACGCTCAGGCCGCAGCCGAAAGATTCCTCACTGCCTTAGTCGAGCGCTACAAAAATCACCCCGCCCTCCTTGGCTACGACGTATGGAACGAGAACACCTACGACGGCGGCAATCCACGAAAGATGAACTGCTACTGCGAAGCCACCAAAAAGAAATTTCGCGAGTGGGTACGCACACGCTACGGCTCCTTCGACGCGCTCTCAAAATCCTGGCACCGCTACAGCTACGAGACCTGGGAAGACATCGACCCACCCGAAACCCTCGCCGGCTACGGAGAATGTCTCGACTGGCTCGAGTTCCGCATCGACGACGCCTTCCGCCTCCTCGAGTGGCGAGTCACCCTCATCCGCAAACTCGATCCCCACCACCTCATCACCGCACACGGAGTCGCAGGAACCCTCGAAACACTTCCCGGCTCCGCACACAACGAGTGGCGCTCCGCGAAATTGATGGACGTCTGGGGACTCACCTGGATCGCCTCACGCAAAGGCAACGCTCCCTGGCTCCAATACCACGCCCTCGACCTCGTCCGCGGTGGCGCTCGGGAGAAACCCTTCTGGCATGCCGAAGCCGAAGGCGGCCCGCTTTGGATGCAGCCCCAGGTCATCGGCCGCACTCGCGAAGACGGCCGCGAACCCGACGCCGAAGACGTTCGCATCTGGAATCTCGTCTCCTGCGCTGGCGGAGCGCGCGGCATCCTCTATCCCCGCTGGCGACCACTCCTCGACGGCCCGCTCTTCGGAGCCTTCGGTCCCTTCGCGATGGACGGCTCCGTCACGCCGCGCGCCGAAATGGCAGGCCACGTCGCCAGGTGGGCCAACTCCCAACCGAACGTCTGGAAATCTTACCCGGTCAAAGGAGACGTAGGCCTCGTCTTCATCCCCGAGTCCGAGCTCTTCAACTACGTCCAGCAAGGCGCAACCGACTACTACGCTCAATCCATCCGCGGCGCCTATCAGGCCTTCTTCGACTCGAACATCCAACCCGACTTCGTCGCCCTCGACAACATCGACGAGTACAAGCTCATCTACCTCGCCTACCCCGTCATGCTCAAAGCCGAAACCGCCGCGCGCCTCAAGCAATACGTACAAAACGGAGGAACCCTCATCTGCGAAGGCCTCCCCGCCTACTTCGGCGACCACGGCCACGTAGGAACCGTCCAACCTAACTTCGGCCTCGACGAACTCTTCGGCGCACGCGAATCCTTCGTCGAATTCGTCCCCGACATCTCCGAACAGATGACCCTCGAAGTAAAAGGCAACAAGATCTTCGGCCGCTACTTCCGCCAGGACTACGATCTTCACGGCGGCAAAGCCGTCGGACACTACTCCAACGGCAACATCTCAGCCGTCGAAAACACCTTCGGCAAAGGACGAACTCTGCTCATGGGTTCATTCCCCGGAGCAGGTTACTTCCTCCACCACGGCCCGGAAACAAAACAGCTATTTGCAACTTTCTTAAACTTCGCCGGCCTCACCCAGCAAGTAGCAATCGACGATCACAGCGTGCAAGCCCGCCTCCATCGCGGACCCGGCGGAACCTATCTCTGGATCACCAATTTCAACCGCGAAGAAAAGAAACTCGTCGTCACACTCGCCGAAAACACTGGCCAGTTCAGCTCCGCAGAAGATGCATGGGGCACACAAAAGATCACACTAGCCGGACGTCAATTCACCCTCAATGTCCCGCCACGCGATGCCGTCGTAGCAACTCTCCGCTAGTTTGTTCGGACAATCTAGTTCCGACGCCGTCCGCCAAACAACTGCAGCACCGCCAGAAAAATATTAATCGCATCCAGATAAATCGATAGCGCCAGCGACGTCGCCGACCGCCCATCCCCACCTGCCCGAATCCGCGCAAAATCCGCAACCGTCAGCAGGCTAAAGATGCCAAGCGTCAGCCACGAATAAGTATCCGGCGACATGAAGTGAACAAACATGCTGATAATCCCCACCACAATCAGCACCAGCAGGGCAGCAAACCCAATCCCCGCCACCTTCCGGTAATTAATCTGGAACAGGTAAGCCACGGACCCCATCACGGCCATCCCCAGCCCCGTAGTCGCCGCTGCCTGAAACACAACCGCAGGCCCGATCGTCCGCGCATACCGGTGAATCAGTGGCCCAATCTCCCACCCCATGAAGTAAGTCAGCGTCAGAAACATCCCAAGCGCCAGCGCAGGACTCCTCTTCTGCGTAAACGTAATCGCAAACACCAGCACCAGCACCGCAATCATCCCCGGCAGCGTAGCCCAGTCCGGAGCCGTCGCCACACCCGCGCTCGTAATCAAAAACCCGAGCGAAGTAATACCCAAAACCTTCGCCAGCAGCGAAGCCGTACCCTCGCGCGGCACATCGATAACAGTCCCGTATGAATTAAAACCCAGCCGATTCTCAGCCATACATGCACTCCCGCATCGGCCCAAAGCTCAAAGCCGAAAGTTCAACACATCTTCAATGATACGCCTGCAACAACGCATACGAATAAGGCCGCCTATTCCTTCGAACTCCCCAACAACGTCATCATATGAATCGTGCAACCCCGGCACTCCGGCCGTTGTTCGTCCTTCAGCCGTGCCATCTCACCCTCAATCTGCCGCGCCTTAGCCCTCTGGTGAGTCTCTCTCAAATAAATCGCATACCGCACAAGCACATGCATCTGCGCATCGACCAGCATCGCCCGTGCGAACTCCGTCTGCGCCAAAGCCGGTCCAGCCAAAACCACCGCCACCACAACATAGACAATCCAGCTTCGAACGCAGCTTCGCAAACCACTCATCATCGATATCTCCTTCGTCGACTGCGTCGTAATTGACCCGACCAGACGTCCGGGTGTCCCATCCTTTTCGGTTTCATCGAAAGGGGTGGAATGCAAACTCTCAACCCGAAAGACGCCCGTACCTCGACATTCCTACAACTGCTGTCATTTCGACCGGAGCCGTTCGCGCATTTGCGAACGGCGCAGCCGAGAAACCCGCTTCTCCACCGAAACCGTCAACCCGAGATTCCCCGGACGAATCGTCGCCAGAACCTAAGCAGCGTTGCCCATACAACAACTACCCCACCCAATCGGTTAACAAAAAACCCGTTCCCCCCCAACTTGCGGAACCAGCCACAATCTTTCGCAGTATCGTTAACCAAATGCATCTCCTGCCCGTTATCTATTCAAAGAAGCCTCAACTCGTACAAAGGGATATCAGGATGCGCATACATCGCTCGCCAGTCTTCAACACAATTCGCTCTGCTTCGCTTCTGCTGCTCATCCTCGCCGCTGGCAACGCAGCCTATTCGCAGCCTGCCAAAGCCCCGGCTCAGTCCGTCGCCCCGACAATTGCCTCCGAGAGCGACATCGCCGAAACCCGCACCCAGCTGATGCACCTCCTCCGTATGAGCCCCACCCTCACCGACGTCATAGGCAGCGATCCATCGCTTCTCGCGAATCAGGAGTACGTCAGCCACACCAACCCGGAACTCGCAAGGTTCCTGCAAAATCATCCTGAAGTCGTTCGCAACCCCGAATTCTATCTCTTCGCCGACCTCCCTAACACCGGCGGCCGCCGCGGCGAGAAGCTCATACGCAGGACCTGGGAAGAAGGCCGACCCCGCCCCGAACGCTCGCTCGTCGTAAGTGAGATCTCCAATGCCATCGGGCCATTCTTCGCCCTCTTCACCTTCACGGGAATCGCCCTCTGGCTCACTCGCGCCTTTCTTGAAAACCGCCGCTGGTCCCGCGTCTTCAAGATGCAGAGCGAGGTACACACCCGCCTCATAGAGCGCTTCGGAAACAACGAAGAGCTCCTCACCTACATGAGCACCGACGCTGGCAAGCGCTTCCTCGAAGCTGCTCCCATCCCGGTCGAGTTCGAACGCGACCAGCGTGTCCCCGCCGCTCTCTCGCGCGTTCTGATTCCGCTGCAGGCCGGTCTGGTCCTCACGCTTCTCGGCATCGGTCTGTTGGCGCTCCGCGGCAGTCTCCCCGAGATCGCCGCCGGCCTGCTGGTCTTCGGCACCGTCATCCTCATGCCCGGACTCGGCTTCATTCTCTCTGCCGGCATCACCTGGCTTCTCGCCGCGCGCTTTGGCCTGATGCAGCGTCCCACCCACGACTCGCAAGACTCGCAAGCCGGTTCAGGAGCGAACCTGTGAGAGCCGCCTTTAGCCCGATTCTCGGCTTCGGTACGCTCCCTCGAGGATGCGCACGATGACCTCAAACTACATACTCTCCGCCATCGCCACCGGCGACACAGTCCCGGCACTCGAGCCCCTCACCGGCAGCGCAATGACCAGTGACTTCTTCGCTGGCTTCTACGAGCGGTCCGCGCGACCGCTCTGGGCCTACCTCGCCCGCGTCTCCGGCGACCCCGCACTCGCCGATGACCTCATGCAGGAGAGTTTCGTCCGCTTCCTTTGCGCCTCCGCTCCACTCGAGGGTGAGCTCGACTCCCGCCGCTACCTCTTCCGCATCGCCAGCAACCTCCTGCGCGACCACTGGCGCCGCCCCAGGACTACACCGATCCACGAACTCCCTGAGGAGATCTTCGCCTCAACCGCAACCTCAGCCCAGTCAGACTCGTGGTTCACCCTCGCGCCCGCCATGGCCCGCATGCGGCCTCGCGACCGTCAGCTCCTCTGGCTCGCCCACGCCGAAAACTACACCCACCGCGAGATCGCCCAGATCACAGGCCTCGGAGTGACCAGCATCCGCCTCCTCCTCTTTCGCGCCCGCAGAAAAATCGCCGGCTTTCTCGAGGAACAACCCTCACCCAACCAGACAACCGGCCAGAAAACAAACCGGAGGACAGCATGAGAACCTGCCCTCGCAACTCCGAGATCAAAGCTGTGCTCTTCCAGGGACACTGGCCTAACGCCTGCGATCCCGAACTTCGCTCCCACATCGACGAATGCACCCAATGCCGGCAGCAAGTGCTTCTCACCCACACCTTCCAGAGCGCCCGTGCCCAGGCAGTCCATGCCGCAACCGTTCCGCATCCCGGCCTGCTGTGGTGGAAGGCGCAGCTTCTCCGCCGTAACGCCGCCCTCCGGCAAGTCGGAAGACCCGTCACCACAGCCCAGATCTTCGCGCTCGTCGTTAGCATCGCCGCATCCGCAACCCTGCTCATCCGCCAGTCGAAATTGCAATCCCAAACGGGCTCCAATTGGTTCGCATGGCTCTCAGCGCCCTTCACTGCTGTGCACTTCGACGCCACATCCTTCTTTTCCTCAACACAAGGCGGTCTGGCTCCCGCATGGGGTCTGGTGCTGCTCGCAGCAGCCATCGGAACCCTGCTTCTCTTGGGCAGCATCATCGCCTACCTGGCATCCGACCGCCAATAAACCTTCCACAACTGTTGTCTTTCGACCGGGAACAACCGCTCGGGTGCCCCATCCTTTCGCGGCCTTATGCGAAAGGGTGGGAAGTAAATTTCACCTTTCCAAAACTGTTGTCATTTCGATCGGACCCCGAGCGCAGTCGAGGGGAAGTGGAGAAACCCGCTTCTCTACCAAAATCTTCAAAAGCCAGGAAGACTTGCCCAAATCACTTGCGGCTGGAAGTCAGCCCCATCACGCTCACCGTACAGTTCCTGCAATCCGGCCTCTGCCCACCTTTCAGTTGAGCAACCTCATCCTCAATCTGTCGAGCCCGTCCCTTCTGGTGAGTCTCCCTCAAATACTCCGCAAACTCCGAAAGCACCTTCAATTGCGCATCCAGCAGCACTGCCGAAGGCATATCGTTCTTCTCCCGAATCAACGCCACCGCCTCCCGCATCGACCGGTCTCCCTCTTCCTCCGCGCCGCTCCTCCACTGCTCAAACCCCACCGCCAACAACGTCGCAATCGCCATCAACGAATCCTTCGGATACCTCGCAGTCAGGACGCGCGCACGCTCAGCATCCCGCTCGCCCTCTTCACATCGCCCTTGAAAGCACTTTGCATAACTGCTCGCAACCAGCCCTTCAATCAAATCACCCGGGTAAGTCTCTTTCTGCCCCTCTAATCCCGCAATACCCTTCGCCGACTCCTCTTCAGCCCCCGCGAATCGCTTCTCATGCAGCAAAAGAGTCGCCAGGTCCACATGAACCCGCGGCACTCCATAGTCACTATGAATCTCTTCATAGACTGCCAGCGACTTCCTCAACAGGTTCTCCGCCTCCTTCAGTCGGCCAGTATGGTGATACAGCACTCCGAGACCATCCAGCGCATACGCATAGTCCTGCTGCGACGAAGATCGCTGAAACAACCGCAGCGCACGCGAGTAGGCTTCCTCCGAGTGCTGGACGTCCTCTTCGTCCGCATAATCACATGCCATCTGCAGCCACAGCTTGCCCAACTCCAAATCCGTCCCCTGCCAATCGCTCGCGCTATGAATCTTCCGAAGATTCGTAGAAATCCGGTCGTGCACCATCTTGTCCCGCTCCTGCGCAGTCTGCATCGTCGGAGCCGCCACCGCAACACAACAAAGAATCAAACAAATAACGCCTTGCCGCGAAAAGCGAACAACCGAATAAACCGCCGCCTGCAAACAACCGTGCGAGGAATAGCTCATGGCCCTATCTCCTTCCGTAGTCCGTTAGTCCGAAGTCCGTTAGCCCGTTAGTCCGTTAGTTCCGATAACGCATCGCCCCCAGGTAGGCGAATGCAAAACGCACTGAGCCATCAACCTCTGCAGGCTGTCTTCCCTGAATCTCTCCTGCTTTTTTGGGGCCCGCTCGCACAGAGCGTCCACTGGCCTTCAGCAAGGGGACAACGACAAGCTGGTTAGAAACTGGTGAAGCAGAAAGCTGCCCATCCTCACCAGCTCATAGCCTGGAACTCAGCCTGCTCACTCGTCGATCTCTGGTTTCAACAAATTCGGATCGACTCTGACCACTTATACGGATGCTGGACGCAAGCGTTCCCGCTCTTCTGCTCAAAGCATCATCATGGGGTGTGGTTTGTGACGAGTGACGGAACCCGGGTTTGAATTGCAGTAAATCCGCATCGACGGACCAAACAAAAACTCGAGACGTCACAAGACTTTCAGATTTCTCTTCTGCTCATTCGAATCGGAACAGCAAATCACCCGCAAAGTAGAATGAAGCTCATGAAATATCTCATCGCCCTGCTTGCCGTGGCAGGAATCATCGTCTCCATCATGGCTCTTCGCGTCCACTACATGGACCCAACCCAGGCCCCGCCCTGCGCGGTCACCGAAAAATTCGACTGCGGCGCCGTCAATCACAGCCGTTTCGCCGTCTTTCCCCCGCGCACCTTCGATGAAGATCCCAAAGCCGGTTCCCACATCCCCATCGCGATGTTCGGCATTCTCGGCTACGCGGCCATCGGCGTCGTCGCTCTCATGGGCCGCTGGTGGATCACCTTCGAATTCGTCCAGATCGCCTTCCTCTTCACCCTCTTCCTCAGCTACATCGAAGCTTGGGTCCTCCAGAAATGGTGTATCTACTGCCTCTGGTCGCAAGGCATCATCACCACAATCCTCCTCCTCACCATCGCCACCCTCATCATGCGGCGTCGCCGCGTCAGGTAGTAGGGAAAAGCCACTCATGGTGCTACTGGAGAATAGGGACGCCGGCAAATTCGCCTGCGATACGAGCTTTCCACTCAGCGGGGCCGGTATTGTGGACGCTGACGCCTTTAGAGTCGACGGCCACCGTGACGGGCATGTCTTTCACTTCGAACTCGTAGATAGCTTCCATGCCGAGGTCGGCGAAGGCTAAGACCTTGCTGCTCTTGATGGCCTTGGAGACAAGGTAGGCGGCTCCGCCAACAGCCATGAGGTAGACAGCCTGGTGGTCGCGGATCGCTTCGATGGCTGCATCGCCGCGTTCGGCCTTACCGACCATGCCGTAAAGTCCGGTCTCGGAGAGCATCTGCCGGGTGAACTTATCCATCCGTGTCGCCGTTGTTGGACCCGCCGGACCAACAGCTTCGTCGCGAACAGCGTCGACCGGCCCGACATAGTAGATGAAAGCGCCCCTTGAGGTCGACGGGAAGCTTTTCGCCGCGGTTGAGCATGTCGGTCATGCGCTTGTGGGCGGCGTCGCGGCCGGTCAGAAGCTTGCCGGAGAGCAGAAGAACCTCGCCGGGTTGCCAGGAACGGACCTCGTCGTGGGTGATGCCATCAAGGTTCACTCGCGTTGCTTTGGAGACGTCGTAGGTGAGGCTGGGCCACGCTTCGAGCGAGGGCGGGTCGAGCGCGACGGGCCCGCTGCCGTCAAGATGCACATGCGCATGTCGAGTAGCTGCGCAGTTGGGGATCATGGCCACGGGAAGGTTGGCGGCATGCGTGGGGTAGTCGAGGATCTTGATGTCGAGGACGGTGGTGAGGCCGCCAAGGCCCTGCGCGCCGATGCCGAGCTTGTTGATCTTGTCATAGAGCTCGATGCGCAGCTCCTCAATCTTGCTTAGCTTTTGACCTTCCGCCGCGCGGACTTTGAGCTCCTGCATGTCGATAGGGTCCATCAACGATTCCTTGGCCATGACCATGGCCTTCTCGGCGGTCCCACCGATGCCAATGCCGAGCATGCCAGGAGGACACCAGCCCGCTCCCATCGTAGGAACGGTCTTCAAAACCCAGTCAACGATGGAGTCCGATGGGTTGAGCATGACGAACTTGGATTTGGCCTCGGAGCCGCCGCCTTTGGCTGCGACCGTGACGTCGACCTCGCCGCCGGGAACCATCTCGACGGAGACAACGGAGGGAGTGTTGTCGCCGGTGTTCTTGCGGGAGAACGCAGGGTCGGCAAGGATGCTGGCGCGCAGTTTGTTATCGGGAAGGAGATAGGCGCGGCGAACGCCCTCGTCGACCATCTCCTGAACGGTCATCAGTGGATTGCCATCGTTGTCCCAGCGCGTCTCCATGCCGAGCTTGACGAAGGCAGTAACGATGCCGGTGTCCTGGCAGACGGGGCGGTGGCCTTCGGCGCACATGCGCGAGTTGATGAGGATCTGGGCCATGGCGTCTTTGGCCGCAGGAGACTCTTCGAGCTCATAGGCCCGGGTCAGGTTGGTGATGAAGTCCTCAGGGTGGTAGTAGCTGATGTACTGGAGGGCGTCGGCGACGGACTGAATGAAGTCGGATTGCTTGATGGTGGCCATGAGGGACTTAGAAATGCCTCTTTTCTAAGTGTACGAGCTTAGAAGGCGGAGTTCTACTCTCAGCCGTCGGGCCGCGGGATCAGTAGAAGGCTGCGGATTTCGAGTTGCTCAAGATACGATGCGGATCTTACCGGGAGGCGTGGGCCGAAACTGGCCGCGCTCTTTTTGCTGCTCTCTTGGTCATATGCCTTTGAGTGAGTTTCTTGTCAGCAATTTGACTCGTTCGATGTGTGGCGGATGCGGGCTGGAGAGCGCTCATGACTGCCGCCGGGTTTTTTGCGATGACGGTGAGGAAGGCACGGGCGGAGGCCTCGGGAGTGCGGCGGCCGCCTTCCCAGTGTTTGACTGCGTCGAGACTGAATCCGAAGGCGTCGGAGAAGCGGGCCTGCGTCATGTTGAGGCGCTTGCGGATGCTCTTTACATCGACGTTTGTGGGAACGCTCACCTTATAGCCGGCAGTCTGGCCAGCGAGGAAGGCTTCTACCTCGTCGAGTCCGTTCATCAGGTCATTGAAGATTGGCGTCATTTTGTACCTCGATACTCATTGAAGATTTCGTCGGCGCGTTTTGCGAGGGCGTTGCGCTCGGCTTTGGTCAGGTTATCTTTCGCGTTCTTTGGGTACGCCGTAATCAGAAAGATGGGCAAGCCCGAGTTTCGGAGGATGTAGATGACCCTGGCTCCGCCACGTTTTCCGATGCCTTCGCGCCCGACTCGGACTTTACGGAAGCCGCCGGTTCCCGGCATTACTTCTCCGCACTCGGGATCGGCTGCCAGCATTGCGACGATATCCGCGCGTTCGGCCTCGCTGAAGATGCTTGCGGCGCGAAGGTAGGAGGGCGTTTCGACGACCGTTTGCATCTGATACGTTTGTACTCCATTGGACACCTTTGGTCAAGCGTTAGATGACGATTCAGTCTGAGACAACCGCTATAATCTTGCGTTATGTCGCAGTTGCAACAGCTTCTGCTCGCGCACAATAGCTACTCAAGCTGGGCCACCAACCAGATTCTCGGCGTGTGCGCTCCCCTGCCACTGAACCAGCTTGATCGTGACTTCGAAGCTTCGCACACCAGCATTCTCCGCACCCTCCGGCACATCCACGATGGTGAGCGTGTCTGGCTTCGCCGCTTGATGGACTTGGACGGTGAGCGCCTGCCACCTGGCCCGCCTCCTGAACATCCCTTTGAGTTCCTCGTGGAATCGTGGCCTGAGCTCTGGAAGGGTTACCGGCAGTGGCTCGAATCCGCATCCGACTCCGACCTCACCGGGGAAACCTTGACGATATTGCCCGACGGTGGCGAGTTTCGTGTTCCTCGCTGGCAGATTGTTCTACATGCCGTCAATCACACGAGTTATCATCGCGGCCAGATCGTCACGATGCTCCGTGCCCTCGGACTCCAGCCGCCAAATACCGATCTAACCTGCTATTACGCCAGCCAGGGATGAACTTCGGCGATTACATTCGTTCTATAACTTTGGAGATAATTCAGTGCCGAACACCAGAACTGAAACCGACTCGTTAGGTGTTATTGAAGTGCCTGCCGATTCTCTCTACGGCGCGCAGACTTCGCGGGCTGTCGGGAATTTTCCGATTAGTGGGTTGAAGGCTAGTCCGTTTCTGATTCGAGCGCTGGCTATGGTGAAGCTGGCGGCCGCGGAGGCGAATCGTGAGCTGGGGCTTATCTCGAAGGAGCAGGGCGATGCGATTGTGAAGGCGGCTGAGGAGGCGCTCGATGGCAAGCACCATGAGCACTTTGTAGTGGATGTGTTTCAGGCAGGCGCGGGAGTAAGCCTGCACATGAATGCGAATGAGGTGCTGGCGAACCGGGCGAACCAGATTCTGGGGGAGGAGCTGGGGAGCTACAAGAAGGTGCATCCGAACGACCATGTGAACTACGGGCAGTCGACGAATGATGTGTTTCCAACGGCGATGCGGCTGAGCGCACTGCTGGCTCTTGAGGAGCTTTATCCGGTGCTGGAAGGGCTGGCGGGAGGCTTCGCTGCGAAGGCGGAAGAATTTCGCGATGTGCTGAAGGCCGGTCGTACGCATATGCAGGATGCCGTGCCGATTACGCTGGGGCAGGAGTTTGCCGCCTACGCGGTAGCGGTGCGCGAGTGTGAGGCCGCGATACGGCGCGGGTCTGTAGGACTCAGGGCTCTTGGACTCGGAGGCTCGGCGGTGGGGACGGGGTTGAATACGCATCCGGCTTACCGGGAGAAGGCGATGCTGCGGCTCGCGAAGATTGCAGGGGTCGGGGTGCACTCGGCGTACGACCTGCGGTGGGCGATGCAGTCGTGTGCGCCGATGGCGGAGGTTTCCGGCGCGCTGCGGGGGCTGGCGCTCGAGATGATACGGATTTCAAACGACTTACGGCTGCTGTCTTCGGGGCCAAATACGGGATTCAATGAGATTCATCTGCCCAGCCTGCAGCCGGGGTCGAGCATCATGCCGGGAAAGGTCAATCCGGTGCTCGCGGAACTGACGGCGATGGTGGGATTTCAGGTTGTCGGGAACGATGTAGCTGTGGCGATGGCGGTGCAGGCGGGCCAGCTCGAGCTGAATGTGATGATGCCGACGATGGCGCACAACGTCCTGCAGTCGATTACGATTCTCACAAATACGTTGCGCGAGCTGGATGTGCACTGTGTTCAGGGAATCACGGTAAATCGCGAGCGGACAGCCTACTACGCCGGGAGCACGATTGCTCTGGCTACAGCGCTGAATCCTTATATCGGCTACCGGAAGGCAGCGGAGCTGGTGAAGGAGTCGGTGACGACGGGGCGGTCGATTGTGGAACTGGCGCGGGAGAAGAAGCTGCTAACCGAGGAGCAGATTGCGGAGATTCTCGATCCCAGGAAGATGACGGAACCGCGGGAGAAACTTTAGCAAGTCAGACCTGCTCATCCTGAGCCTCCACTCGATTGTCGTCATCCTGACCCTGAGCTTGCGAAGGGGAATGATCTCCGCATTCGCTTTTGTCGATTCACCCGTCCACTGCCCAAAAATAGATCCCAAAACAGAGGAAAATTTTCAGAGCCTGGAAAAGTGCACTTAACAGCCAGCTAAGCGTCACGAATTTGCACTTAAAACCCGCTAAGAACCACGCTTTTGCCCTGTGGAAAACGCAAAATCCCCTGCAAAAACGCCACTCCCACCACGCCAGAAAAAAAATCTCTGAAAACTAGGCTCAGGAGATGTGGGAGGGGTGTTCGGCTGGGGGAGCAGGCTTGGGTTTGCGGCTGAGGACGAAGCTGCGGCGCTTGCGGCGTTTGTCTGAAGCGTGGTCGATCTTCTTCCAGAAGGCAATGAAGTAATCGGTCGCCGAAATGATGGAGACGATGGTCATCCAGTAGATCGCTGTGACGGCGATGAAGTGGACGCCGAGAATGAAGCCTCCGTGGAAGCTTGGGAAAAAGAGCCAGTAATCCCAGCGATGGGCGAGCATGGCGGCGACGACGGAGACAATCTGGATGACGGTTTTGAGTTTGCCGATCTCGCTCGCTTCGATGGTGAAACCTTCGGCGGCGGCGATGGAGCGCAGGCCGGAGACAAGGAACTCGCGGCCTATGACGAGAACGGCGATCCAGGGCTTGACGATACTGGGAGTGTAGGCGACGAGGATGATGTAGGCGGCGGTGACCATCAGCTTGTCGGCGAGAGGGTCGAGGAGCATACCGAGGGTAGTGATCTGGTGGCGGCGGCGGGCGAGGTAGCCGTCGAGGCCGTCAGTGATGCTGGCGAGGATAAAGAGAATGGAGGCAACAACCTCCTGCTCTCCGTAGTGGCCGGGACCCTGCCAGGGGAAGACAGGGGAGAGTATCCAGATGAGCAGGGGAACGCAGGCGATTCGGCTCATCGTGATGGAGTTAGGCAGGTTCATTGACCGGTTTTGCGTGGGCGCGTGCCACTAGCATTTTGCCATAGTGAGACGGGTGTAGTTGTAAAAGGTGGCTCGGGATCTAACGTAATCCGTTCTCTGTTCCGCTTTGTGCTTTTTCCGTTTCCATTTATGGGGAAACGGTAACGGGGTGAGTCCTTTGGGTTGGGGAATGACGCGTTTGGGGAATGCCTGTTTGGGCTGCAGAAAATTAGCGTTGGGGTAGCGCTTTCCGGGCCTGTAACTCCTTAGGTACGACTCTTGTTTTGCTGATGTTTTTCTCCCTTTTGCCAGGAACGCCAGGAGAGGGAGGAGGACGATACGGGCCTTCATGGGCGTTCCACAATGCCGATCCGCAGCCTGATCTCGAAGTTGGTTGGCTTCTCGACGCTGGGCCTGGTTGCAATGGCCGCGGCGGCGCAGCAGTTTAACCAGCCGCGGGTAATTGTGACGGGAAGCTGGCCAGCGGGAGTTGTGGCCGCGGATCTGAATGGGGATGGCAAGGCTGACCTGATTTATACAGACTATGGTGCAACAGCGACGACATCGACGACGCATGTTCTGCTGAGCAAAGGCGATGGGACGTTTCGCGCAGGACAGACGATTGCCACGGCGGGTCCGGTGCTTGCGGCAGCGGATTTTGACCATGATGGAAAGATCGACCTGGTGTGGGTGTCGGGTGTAGTTGGGGAGGGAAGGGTTTTTCTGGCTCGGGGCAATGGGGATGGAACGTTCGCCGACGCGCAGATGCTGGGGACATTTGCGATTGTGGGAACGAATGCTCCAGTGTTCCAGTATGTGATGGGCGCGCAGTTGCATGATACGGGGTATATGGATCTGTTGGTGGAGGACGTGGCGAATCCTTCGCTGATTACGCTGATGACCGATGGTGGAGCGCTAGTGCGGATTGTGGCGACGAAGCTGACGAACGGCACGGGACCGATAGTGGCGGCAGATTTAAATGGAGATGGGCATACGGACTTGGCGATTCAGTCGACCCTGGGCGGTACGGTGGATGTGTTTTTCGGGTCGGCGGATGGGTTGCTGACCGCGGCGGGATCGTATGCGGGATCGAGTGCGGTGCGAAGTATGCTGCTGCATGATGTGGACGGCGATGGGCGTCTGGATCTGGTGCTTGAGGGTGTGGATGGGCGGATTGAATTTTTGCATGGTAATGCGGATGGGAGTTTTTCTACAGCGCCGAAGGGCGAGAGCGCGGGTGCGGATGCTGCGATGGGCTTGGGTGGACATCTTGTCGCGGCGACGGAGGTTGGTGGAGAGCATCGTTTTTATACAGCGACTCCGGCTGGGTTGAGTGTGCTGGTGGAGCAGAGTGATTTGAGCCTGAGTCTGGAGGGGATCTATAACGCAGGGCCGGGCCGGGCGAATTTTGCAGTTGGGGATTTCAATGGCGATGGGGTGCTCGATGTTGCGGTGGACTCGCCGGAGGGTGTGGCGATTTTGTTGGGGAGTGCGGATGGGGGTCTGGTCGGATCGCGGGCGTTCGCTGCGGGCAAGCCTGCTTTAAGGGGGACTCTGGGGCAGTTCAGCGGCTCGGGGAATCTGGATGAGATCGTGAATGTGATGGCAGGGCAGGCTCTGTTGCTGCATGGGAATGGCGATGGAACGTTTGGCGGAGTTACGGCTACAAGTGCGCAGACGGGTCCTACGAGCACGGCTGTGCCGGTGGAAGGTTTGCCGAAGGCGCCGTGGAGCTCAGGATTGGTGCAGGCGGCCGTGGTAACGGCGGACCTGGATGGGGATGGGTATGGGGATGTGGTTGTCGCGTTTGATTATTCCGGAGCGGATCATGCGCATCCTTCGGCTACGACGGCGAATGCGATCTATGTTTGGTATGGGAAGAGCGACGGGACCTACGAAGCGCCGGTGGCGATGACGCCTTCGCGGAATTTTTACGAGCTGGCAGTCGTGGATGTGAATGGCGATGGATGTCCGGACCTGGTGATGAGCGATGGGTATGTTGTGAGCCTGCAGTACAACCTTGGGGGGCGGGGGTTTGGAACCGAACAGCACTTTCTGGCAGGAATGGGGATCAATTCGATCTCGGCCGGGGATGTGAACAAGGATGGATTTACGGACCTGGTGATTGCGAATGGAGGCGTAGTGTTTTCGAATCCTGCAGCTGGACAGCAGGCCGGAGCTCAGGAGGTAAATACGGGCGGTATAACGGTGTTGTTGAACACCGGAGTGGGGCCGGTGCCAACGACGACGGTGTTGACGATTGCACCACCGTTGACCATTGAGCGTGGACAAGCGGTGAGCGGAGCTGCCCAGGTGACTGCGGTGGACGGATCTGTGCCAACCGGGACGATTGGTTTTTTTGATGGAACGACGAATATCTGCACGATTCCGGCGATTGCTTCGGCGAGTTGTCCGGCAACGAGCGGGGCTGGGTTTAGTGTGGGGACTCATGTGCTAACGGCGGTTTATTCGGGAGATGCGACACACCTGGGATCGACTTCAGTGCCTGTGACGGTGGTTGTACTGGCTGCAACAACGAAGGTGCAGACGGTGACCATCCTGACTTCGAGTACGAACCCGGCGACGAGTGGGCAAAGTGTGACTTTTACGGCGAATGTTATTGCTTCCGGTTCGCCGATTGCAGCGCCTACGGGAACGGTCACGTTTTTGGATGGAATCATGGTGCTGGGGACAAAAACGCTGGTTGGATCTGGGGTAGCGAGTTTCAGTATTGGTTCTCTGAGCGTGGGGAGTCATTCGATTACGGCGAGCTATGTAGGGGATGCAAATTCGGTTGCGAGTGTTTCGGTGGTATTGATACAGATGGTAACCGGTACGGCTGTGGCAGGAGAGGATTTCAGAGTTTCGGCGCCAGGTACGGCGAAGGTGCTGGTTGGTAGCGCGACTGATCTGCAGGTTGAGGTGGCTTCGCAGACAGGATTTGTGCAGCCAGTGCAATTGTCCTGTGCTGACCTGCCTTCAGAAGCCGCTTGTACATTTGGGGCGAAGACGATTCCAGCGGGCGGTGGAACGACGATGATGAGTCTGAGTACGATGGGACCGCGTTCCTGTGCGGTGGCGAATACCGAGTCGCAGACGGCTGGGCTGCCTTTTGCGGGGAGTACCTTTGCGGCGCTGGTTGTGTTGTTCTTTCCGGCTAAGCGGCGAAGGATAAGAGCGGCACTGGTCGGGTTGATTGCACTGTGCGGGATCGTTACGTTGAGTGGGTGTGGGGCCTGTACGGATCTGGGGACGAAGCCGGGTGTTTATTCGATTCGTGTAATTGGGAGTTCGGGTGGGACTGTGGTTACAACCAAGGTGACGGTAACGGTCGCAGTGGAGTAACCGACGTCTGCAAATGGAAGTTCTGGTTCCTGCCAGACACTACGGAACCGTTACGGTGACCTGGTTTGATGGACTGCTCTCTACGCCGCTGAGATCGACTGACTTTGCCACATAACTATAAGTAATACCGCTCGTGACTGTGCTATCCACATACACGAGCGCAAGGTCGGGGGATGAGTTTATGAGCACAAGGGAGCCGGAGCCGGTTGCACGATAGATGTTGTATCCAGCAACGGGATCGCCCGAACTAACCGGCGCACTCCAATTCAGATCGACCTCATGTGCGACGGCCGCCGCGCCTGTGCCACTGAGGGCAACGGGCACTGTGCTTCCAGTGGTCGAGTTACTGCTGATTGTGAGCTGTCCAGTAAAGGTCCCTGCTGTCGTTGGATCGAATTGCACTTGCAACGTCAGCGACTGCGAAGGATTCAACACGACCGGAAAGCTCTGGGCGGTTGTGAAGCCGGCACCGGTGAGTGAAGCGGAATTGATGGTCACTGGCGAGGTGCCGGCCGATGTCAATGTGAGAGATTGGGTCGTCGATGTGTTCACCGTCACGGTGCCAAAATCTAAACTGGCAGCGCTTACCGACAACTGGGGGCTCGTCTGCGGACCCGATGCTGTTGTTCCAGTCCCGTTCAGAGTTACGACAGCCGTGTTCCCGTTTGTCGAATTACTGGAGATGGTGAGCTGCCCGGTGAGCGTTCCGGCTGCAGTCGGTTGGAATTGCACCTGCAGTGTGAGCGATTGCGAGGGGTTCAACACTACTGGGAAGACCTGAACGACTGTGAAGCCAAGTCCGCTGATGGACGCGGAGTTCACTGTCACTGGTGAAGATCCTGTGGATGACACTGTCAGAAACTGCGTGGAGGCCGTGTTGACAGCTACGCTGCCAAAGTTCAGGCTCGCAGTGCTTATTGTGAGCTGGGGAGACGTCTGGGGTGATCCTGAGGCCCCAGTGGCCGAAACCGTGGCCGTCGGTCCGCAACCCGATAGCACTATCACCAAGCATGCTGTGAGAAGGAGGAGGATCGACTTTCCCCATTTGCTAACCGTCCTGCTGAACGTCCAGATGGGTCTGGGAGTTTTTGCTGTAAAGCGAACGTACTGTGTGTTTGGCTGGGAATATCCGCCGCTAACAACTCGAGGGAGTTTATGCAGGATCCGGACTGAAGGCAAGGAATTGGTATAGGTGTCGAACACGAACATCACCTCTTTGAACTTGCAGCGCGTACAGTCAGAAAAAGAGCGGTCGGCACTGCGACCGGTCTGGGACATGATGCGACCGAGCACACAGGATGCTCATTAAACTGGCTCTACCCGTTCAGGGTGGCATTTACCAAGGGGGTACGCAATAACACCAACCGGTCAGCAGGTGAAGAGCCGTCGTTGGCGTATCTCTTTGATTCAGAGTTGTTTGGGGTGATTTACAAGAGAGGAGGCAGTTCGGAAGGACTGCCTCCTCAGATCTCTGTGTGAGTGTTCAGGCGTAGATGCCGCGTTGCTTAGTGGTGTAGGCTACGCGGTCGATGGCGAGCATGTAGGCCGCGATGCGGTTGTTGACGTTGTGAGTGCGGGCGTAAGTGACTACGTCGTTGAAGCTTTCGGTCATGATGTTGTCGAGGCGCTGGTTAACTTCGGTTTCGGTCCAGAAGTAGCCCATGCGGTCCTGGACCCACTCGAAGTAGCTGGTTGTGACGCCGCCGGCGTTAGCCAGAATGTCAGGGATGATGAAGACTCGTTTGTCGCCGAGGATCTCGTCGGCGATGGTGGTGGTGGGGCCATTGGCTCCTTCGCAGAGGATTTTGCAGCGGACGCGTTCGGCATTCAGGCTGGTAATGACGTTTTCGGTGGCCGCAGGGATGAGGATCTCGCACTTGTAGGTAAGGAGTTCGTGCTTGTCGGCGGCTTCAGCCTCGCGGAAGCCGTTGATGGTGCCGGCTTCGGCACGATGCTTGATGAGAGCCGGGATATCGATGCCGTTGGTGTTGTAGAGGCCGCCGTCGTACTCGGCGATGCCGATGATGGTGTATCCCTTTTCGTGAAGGAGCTTGGCGGAGTTGGAGCCGACGTTGCCGAAGCCCTGAATGATGACGCGGGTGCCGTCGATGGACATGCCGAGATGCTTGATAGCTTCGTCACAGACGACGGAGACACCGCGGCCGGTGGCCTCTTTGCGTCCACGCGAGCCGCCGAGGTTGACGGGCTTGCCGGTGACGACGGCGTTGACGGTCTGGCGCATGTGCATGGAGTAGGTGTCCATGATCCAGGCCATGGTCTGCTCGTCGGTGCCCATGTCGGGGGCGGGGACGTCTTTTTCGGGGCCGATGAATTCGATGAGTTCGGCAGTGTAACGGCGTGTCATGCGCTCGAGCTCGCCCTGAGACATTTTTTTGGGGTCGCAGATGATGCCGCCTTTGGCTCCGCCGAAGGGGATGTTGACGACGGCGCACTTCCAGGTCATCCATGAGGCGAGGGCGCGAACTTCGTCGAGGGAGACATCGGGGCCGTAGCGGATACCGCCTTTCGCTGGGCCGCGAGCGATGGAGTGTTGGACACGGTAGCCGGTGAAGACTTCGATGGAGCCGTCATCCATGCCGACCGGGATGTGAACGATGAGTTCGCGGGAGGGGTAGCGGAGGACCTTCCAGATGCCTTGATCGAGGTTAAGTTTTGAGGCGGCGAAGTCGAATCGAGCGGCCTGGGCCTCCCAGGGATTGGTCTCCTGCTCGAGGGTGAGAGTCTGCATTTTGTGTTCCTTTTTTTCTATTGCTGGTATCAGCGATTCTCCGGCCATCGTGTGCCTCCACTGGAAGCAGGATACAGCTTGAGCCAGACCGGTCTGTGGCCAAACCTCACGGAGTATAGGCTGGAGGACAGACGATAGGCAATGGAACGGATGGGGGAGTTAACCCTCTGAGGATGGACCATTTAGACCAGACGGAAAGCGTTGTTCTGAGTGGGGTTATGATGAAGAGAATCATGCCTTTAGCCGACCTCAATTCCCTGCCCTCTGAGCGTGAATTTTTGAAGTTAAGTCGCAAGCATTCCCTGGTGCCCGTTTATCGGACAGTGACGGCGGACCTGGAGACTCCTGTCTCGGCATTTTTGCGGATCGCGGCGGAAGAATCCGAGGCGTTTCTGCTGGAGTCTGTCGAAGGCGGCGAGCATGTGGGGCGGTACACATTTATTGGAGTACAGCCGTACAAGAAGATGGTGGCGCGCGGGCGTCGCATTACGGTTCGCGAGGGACGGCGGGAGTTTGAGTTTGAAGGGGACATCTTTGAGGAGTTGAAGAAGGCTCTCGGCGGCCATACACCTGCGCGATTGCCGGGCTTACCTCCGTTTACTGCGGGGGCTGTTGGGTTCTTTGCTTATGACGTGGTTCGGCAGATTGAGAGACTGCCTTCGCTGGCTAAGGATGAGCTGGGTGTGCCGGATGCCTGCCTGATGTTTTTTGATCAGGTGCTGGCGTTCGACCATGTGAAGAAAGAGATTCACCTGATGGTGACGGCGGATTTGGCGCGGGAAAAACGTGACGGTGCGTATGAGCGGTCGGTGCGGCGGCTGAACAGGCTGGAGAAGCGGCTGGCCGATGCTCTGCCTGCGCGGAGAAAGAAGAAGGCGCTGGGAAAGCTGAAGGTTATGTCGCGGACTTCGAAGACGAGCTTTTTAAAGGCGGTGGAGAAGACGAAGGAGTACATCGCCTCGGGAGATATCTTTCAGTGCGTGGTGTCGCAGCGGTTTGATTGCGTGCCGGGAGTGGATGCGTTTGAGATTTATCGGGCGCTGCGGATTGTGAATCCTTCGCCTTATATGTATTTTTTGCGGTTTGGGCTGGAGGGGATTGGAAAGAAGAAGGAGACGGTGGGGCATATTGTGGGGTCTTCGCCTGAGTTGCTGGTGCGGGTGCACGGGCGGGATGTGGAGTATCGGCCGATTGCCGGGACTCGGCCGCGGAGTGCGGATGAGGCGGAAGATCGGGCACTCGCGGAGGATATGCGCAGCGATGAAAAGGAGGTCGCCGAGCATGTGATGCTGGTCGATCTAGGTCGGAATGATGTGGGGCGGGTGAGTGAATTCGGGTCGGTGAAGGTGAAAGAGTTGATGGTGGTGGAGCGGTATAGCCATGTGATGCACATGGTGAGTTCGCTTGAAGGGAAGCTGCGCGCGGGGTTGAATGCGATCGATGCGTTTCGGGCTTGTTTTCCGGCAGGGACGCTGAGTGGGGCGCCGAAGATTCGGGCGATGGAGATTATTGAGGAGTTGGAGCCGGCTCGGCGTGGGGTTTATGGCGGGAGCGTGCTGTATGCGGACTTCAGCGGGAATCTGGATTCGTGTATTGCGATTCGGACGCTGTATATGAATGGCGAACAGGGACACTTTCAGGCGGGGGCGGGGATTGTGGCGGATTCAGTGCCGGAGAACGAGTTTGAGGAGTCGGTGAATAAGGCGAGAGCGGTGGTTAGGGCGATTGAGCGGGCGCGGGGAGTTTGACGAACGGCGCAATACAGACGAGGTGGACCGTGAATCGATGGGTGCTTTGGGCAATATGTACCGTCAGTTGTTTGGCATTATGTATCGGGCTGGCATCTTTACTCTTGGAGCGAAGCGCACGCCGCGCTGCGACGGATAATGGCGCAATTAGGGATTTTCATGACGTAACAGCAGAGAAACTAGACCGGGATGTCCGCCGAAACCTCCCGCTTGGGAGTACCCGCGCGTTCGTTGAAGAGTTTCTCGCAAAAGAAGGAATGCGATTCAGCTTCGACTCATCCTCGCAAACAATTCGAGCGAACGCTCCCTATGTTAAAGGAAGCAATTTTGTAATTTATGAATCACTTGGGTTCACATTCCAATTTGACGACGCTTCGAAGCTCAACTCAATTGATTCGAGGGTGTATCTAACTGGGCCGTAGAGTAGAGGGGCTGAGACCAGCGTAGAATTTAAAGTTGTTATGGTCTTCGTTCTCGACAATTACGATTCGTTTACTTACAACCTGGTGCAGTATATGGGTGAGCTGGGCGCGGAGATGGTGGTTCGGCGCAATGATGAGCTGACGCCGACCGAGGTGGAGGCTCTGCGGCCGGAGCGGATTGTGATCTCGCCGGGGCCTTGTACACCGCAGGATGCGGGGATTTCGATTGAGCTGATCAAGCATTTTGCAAGAGCGAAGCGGCGGGTGCCGATTCTGGGGGTTTGTCTGGGGCATCAGGCGATTGGCGCGGCGTTTGGCGGGAACGTCGTGCGCGCTACGAAGCTGATGCATGGCAAGACGAGCGAGGTGGAACATGATGGCAAGACCATCTTTGCAGGGCTTGCCTTCGGCGATGACTTGCACGCGGTATCACTCGCTGATTGTGTCGGAGGATGGGCTGCCGGAGGAGCTGGAGATTTCAGCGCGGACGGCGGATGGCGAGACGATTATGGCACTGCGGCATCGCGAGCTGCCGATTGAGGGTGTGCAGTTTCATCCGGAGAGCGTGCTGACGAAGGATGGGAAGAAGCTGATTGAGAACTTCTTGAAGATGTAACGGCTAGGCTGGTTTTTTGCAGTCGACGCCGAGGCAGTCCTTCCAGCGGTAGTCGGATTCGACTTCTTTGAAGCGTGGGTCAGGGGAGTCACCCATCTGAGCGCGGCGTATGTCGGTGAAGCCGGCTTCGGCAAGTTGGGCAGCCATTCCCTTGAAGTCCCACATCCAGAGATGACGGGCGCGGCCGAAGACAGCGGCGGGAATGGCTTTCAGTCCGCGAGGAGTGGAGGTTTCTCCCAGCCAGCTCTCCTGCATGAAGCGCGAGCAGGCGGCAGCGGTGGAGTCCCCGGTGTACAAACCGATGAGTTGTTCGAGGTCGGGGAGAACGAGGCGAAAGGTTCCGCCGGGGCGGAGGTAAGTGAAGACGTTGCGGACAGCGATACGGAATTCGTCGAGGGACATGTGCTCGAGGACGTGAGAGCAGTAGACAGCATCGGCTGATTGCGGCGCGATGGGAAGGCCCTGGATGACGTCGCCGTAGCGGATGTTTTTCGGATAAGGGGGGAAACCCTTTTTGACGAGCAGTGGAGTGAAAAACGGGAGGCGGCTCTGCAGCCAGAAGGCGGGACCGGCGTCAAAGTTGACCCAGGTTTCCGGAGCACACATGCCACAGCCAAACTGCACGTACGTGTGATCCATAGGCCGTATTATTACATAGCGTGGAATGCGGTTCGACCGTTGGATTCGCCTTGCACAAGCTTTGTTTGTAAGGGTGCTGATTGGGATTGAGGGCAGGATGAGGTTTCGGCGATTCAGAATTCTGGGGCTCTCGGTTTTTGTGACTGCGTTGTCGATCGCGCAGGCGCAGCAGCAGTCGATCGGTACGGTTGGGGTACAGGATGCGACGGTTGCGGGTGCGCTGGAGGTGAGTAACGGTCGTGCTGTGCTGGTGGGGAACACGACTGTGACGGCGAGGGATCGGACGGCAGAGATTGAGCTGAGGCGAGGCGGCGTGGTGCGGGTCTGTGCGACGACCGGATTGCACGTTACCGGTGGAATGGGTACGGATAGTGCGATTCCACTGATGCTGGCGCTGGATCGCGGGGCGATTGAGGTGCAGATGCCGGCTACGACTCGCGATGTGGTGACGACTCCGGATCTGCGGTTCACGATGCGAGGCGATGGGCCGCTGGATCTGCAGCTTCGCGTGACGAGAAATGGCGATACGTGTGTGGAGAATCGTGGGGCGAAGGCTCCGGTGCTGAATGTTGCGGATCAGTTTGGCGAGGCGACGTATGAGTTGAAAGCGGGGCAGCATGTGCTTTTCGAGCATGGAAGCCTGAAAGAGGTGGTGGACCATGAGAGCTCTGCGTGCGGATGTCCACCGGAACCGACAATGTCGGTGGCGGATGCACTGGTGAACTCGAATGGGACCGGGGCAAAGACTGCAGCGGAGCAGCATCCGTTTCCTGCTGCGGTGAGTGCAGGGCTGACGCCGACGGCAGTGCCGCAGTCTTCTGCGGGAAATGTGCACACGCAGGTGACAGCGGCGCTGAACTCCGGCGAGGGTGAGGATACTTTGGCCGCCACGAAAGCTTCGGCAGATGAGGCTACGGCAAAAAACTCTACCGGAACCCCAGCAGGGGAAACCGCACGGCCTCCTGCTAAATCTTCGAACAATCCGTTTCGTGCGGTTGGACGGTTTTTCAAACGGATTTTTGGTGGCGGGTGAGTCTTTGCGCGCTGTGTGGAGGAGCAGGAGCGCTCTTCTCTGAGCTACAATAGAAGGGTTGCGGACTGATTGGCAGGATGCCGGTGCGCTCGCGAACAAATTCTCAAAGACAGCTGAATTCAGCACAGATTAGGGGTTTTTTATGGCGATTCCCGCAACGCAGATGCGCCCAGGCATGATTATCAAGTTCAAGGACGACCTTCACCTGGTATTTTCGGTGGAGCACCGCACGCCGGGCAATCTTCGGGCGTTTATTCAGGCAAAGCTTCGCAATGTACGCACCGGCGCGATGTTTGTTGAGCGGTTCCGCTCGCCTGATCCGATTGAACGGGTTTACGTCGACGAGGTGAAGATGGAGTTCCTGTACAACGACGGGGACGAGTACTACTTCATGGACGAGAAGTTTGAGCAGACGATGCTGAAGCGCGATACGCTGGGCGATGCAGTGGAGTACCTGATGCCGAATCTGTCGATCAGCGTGAGCTTCCACGACGGCAAGGCGGTTGGTATCGAGTTGCCGAACGTTGTGGAGATGACCGTGGTGGAGACGGAGCCAGGAATCAAGTCGGCTACGGCTTCTTCGGTGACGAAGCCTGCGAAGCTCGAGACCGGGCTGGTGGTGCAGGTGCCTCCCTTTATCAATGAGGGCGAAAAGATTCGCGTGGATACGGCAGAAGGCGCCTATATGAGCCGGGCGTAAGCTGGATCGGCACAAGGCAGAGTCAATTGGCTCTGCCTTTTGTTTTTTGTGGTGGAGTTATTGCGCGGGTCTTGTTGCTCTGCGAAACTGGAGCTTCCATGGTTTTCCATTACCTCGTAAAAGGACGTGTGCAGGGCGTTGGGTTTCGCTGGTTTGTACAGCGGGAGGCGGCGGAGATTGGTCTGCGCGGGTGGGTGAGGAATACCGAGGATGGGCATGTGGAGGTTGTTGCGGCTGGCAGCGCTGAGGATCTGGCGGAGCTGAAGGCTGTGTTGCGGAAGGGTTCGCGCGGCAGCCGCGTGGATACTGTGCTGGAAGATGAGCTGAGCGAGAGCGAAGGCGCGAAGCTTGGGTCATTTGAGATTGAAGGAGCCTGGTAAGAACTGATGACACTGCCGATTAATTGTGAGCCGTTGAAGACGCTGATCCGGACTGTTCCGGACTTTCCGAAGCCGGGAATTCTGTTTTATGACATTACGACGGTGCTCAAGGATAAAGCGGGATTTGCGACGCTGATCGATGCGTTTGCACAGTACTACATCGGAAAAGAGATCGACCTGGTATTGGGGATCGAGGCGCGCGGCTTCATCTTCGGGCCTGCGTTGGCATACAGGCTGAATGCGGGCTTTGTGCCCGTAAGGAAGCCGAAGAAGCTGCCAGCGAAAGTGGCTCGGGTGAACTACGACCTGGAGTATGGGACGGATTCGCTGGAGATCCATATGGACGCGATCGAACCGGGGCACCGGGTGGTGATTGTCGACGATCTGCTGGCTACGGGTGGGACGATGGAGGCAACGGTGCGGCTGGTGCGGCAGCTTGGCGGGGAGATTGCCGGGCTGGGGTTTGCGATTGAGCTGGATTTTCTGAAGGGGCGTGAGAAGTTTCAGGGGTATGACGTGCTGAGCTTGCTGCACTATGACGAGTAAACGAGACTTGAAACTGTGGATTGTGTGTGCCGCGACGATATCTCCAATCGCTGCGAAGGCGTCCGCGCAGGATTCGGCGGCGCTGATGGAGAGGCTGCATCGTGCCGCTGCGCTTAGTTCGATCGATGATTCTCAGCTAAAGCCGTGGCATTTGAAACTGAGTTTTCAGCTGTTCGATTCGAGGGGGAACCCTACGGAAACGGGAACAATCGAAGAGTGGTGGGCCGATCCGACGCTGCATAAGACGCTGTATACGAGTCCTTCCTATACGGCCACGGAGATACGCTCAAAGGATGGGTACTATCGGACGAAGGGAACTTCATCGGTTCCGAGTTTACTGGAGCTTGTCCTTCAACAGGTAGTTCATCCTATGCCGAGCGAACAGGAGATTGCAGAGTCGAAGCCTGACCTGCGTAAAGAGAACGCCGGTAAGGCGCCTCTGGACTGCATTATGCTGGGGCAAGAGATTAAGAACGTCGCATTTCCTCCGCTTGGTCTCTTTCCAACATATTGCCTCGATCGAGACCAAGACTCGTTGCGAGCCAACTACGACTATGGTTCGCAGTTGATAGTGAGGAACAAGATCGGCAGTTTTCAACATCGAAATGTTGTGATCGATCAGGCTACCCTTCAAGGGAAAGTAACGGAGATTAGCGCTCACCTTGATGTATTGGAGGCAGGGCTTTCTACTGAAATCAAGCTCGTTCCTTCCGCAGATGTTCAGGAGGTGAATCCGAGTCCTGTCATGGTGGCCGCCGGTGTCATTCAGGGCTCTAAGATCACGAGCGTTCCCCCTGTCTATCCTGAATCTGCGAGGAGAAATAACGTCTCCGGGTCGGTTATCCTGCGGGCACGAATTGGAACTGACGGTCACATCCATTCGTTGAAGGTAATATCTACACCGGATGCAGAGCTGGCCGTCTCCTCACTTATTGCGGTGCGACAGTGGACTTATAAACCTTATCTTTTGAATGGCGCACCGGTCGAAGTGAATACACAAATCACTGTAAATTTCGCTATTGGGCGCTGAATGGTGGCAAATTTTCATTGCTTTCGAATTGACCGAAGGAGACACAAAACATGAAGTCGTTTGGATATGCAGCACATGATAAGGTAGCGCCGTTGGCGCCGTTTCGGTTTGAACGGCGGGACCCTGGGGCTAATGATGTGGTGGTTGAGATTGCTTATTGCGGGATCTGCCACTCGGATATTCATCAGGTGCGGGATGAGTGGAAGAATGCGATTTATCCGATGGTGCCCGGGCATGAGATTGTCGGGCGCGTGTCAAAGGCGGGTTCCGCGGTAAAGAAGTTCAAGGAGGGCGACCTTGCGGGCGTGGGGGTGATGGTCGATTCGTGTCGCGTTTGTGCGAACTGCAAGGCGGGCGAAGAGGCTTACTGCGAGAAGGGGATGGTAGGTACCTATAACGCGTACGACTACAACGGGCAGTTGATGTTTGGGGGGTACTCGAACAATATTGTTGTGGACGAACGGTATGTTCACTCGATTTCGCCGAAGCTGAATCTTGCGGCGGTCGCTCCGTTGCTTTGTGCGGGAATTACGACGTACTCGCCGCTGAAGTTCTGGAAAGTCGGCAAGGGCAAGAAGGTTGGAGTTGTAGGGCTGGGTGGCCTGGGACACATGGGTTTGAAGTTTGCTCACTCGATGGGCGCGGAGGTAATGCAGTTCACGACTTCGGCGAGCAAGATTGAGGATGCGAAGAAGCTGGGCGCGGATGAGGTTGTCGTGACGAAAGACGCCGCTGCGGTGGCGAAGCATAAGGGGACATTTGATTTCATTCTGGATTGCGTCTCCGCTCCGCATGACGTGAACCAATATCTTGATCTGCTGCGGCTTAATGGAACGATGTGTCTGGTCGGGCTGCCGGAGGCGCCAGTGGCGATCTCTCCGTTCTCGATCATTACGAATCGACGGTCGTTTTCTGGGTCGATGATTGGCGGAATGCCTGAGACGCAAGGGATGCTGGACTACTGCGCGGATCATGGGATTGTGTCTGAGATTGAGCTGACGTCAGTCGATAAGCTTGGGGAAGCTTATGAGCGCGTGGTGAAGGGTGATGTGAAGTATCGCTTCGTGATCGATATGGCTACGCTGCCGAAGGGTTAGGTGGTGGTCGGTTTTTCAGTTATCCGTTTTCAGTTCCAGATATGGGATTTCACTGAGATGGATAACTGAGAACTAACCGAAGAGGGTGTAGAGCGGGGAGTCGAGCGGGACGGTCTGGGTGGGACCGGTTAGTTTTCCGGTAGCGGCGTCGCGATGAAAGATGGTGACGGCGGCTGAGTCCTGATTGCCGCAGAGAATCCACTGAGCTGTGGGATCGAGGGTGAAGTGACGCGGAGTCTTGCCTCCGCAGGGTATGCGCTGAACGAGAACGAGCCTGCCGTCTTTTGGACGGATCGAGAAGACGACTAAAGTGTCTTCGCCGCGGTTGCTGGCGTAGAGAAAGAGGCCATCGGGGGAGATGGCGAGTTCGGCTGCGGTGTTTTTTTCGGCAGGAAAGTCGAAGGTGATGGTCTTGACTGGCGTATTGGTGTTGACGAGGAGTCCCTGGGGATTGTCGGCGAAGCGAGTGGCCGTCCAGAGGTAGCGGTCGAGGGTGGAATCGATCTCATTGATACTGTAGACCCAGCGTCCGTTGGGATGGAACGCGACATGACGGGGACCGGAGCCAGGGTGGTTGTTGCTGAAAAGCTGTGGGTCGGTGAGTCGGCCGGTTTCGGGGTGAATGAGGAAGACAGTGATGTGGTCGGTGCCGAGGTCGCAGACGAGGAGGAAGCGATTGTCGGGTGAGATGGTAGCGCAGTGGGGATGCGGTGCATCCTGGCGGCTTGAGTTGGGACCGAGGGGGCCGAACTTCTGGTGATCTTTGAAGTCGACGTGGTCGACCGGTTGACTGAGAGTGCCGTCGGGCTGGATTCGATAAGATGCGACGGTGCCGCCAAAGTAGTTAGCGACGAAGGCAGAGTGACCGGTTGCGTCGACGGCGATGTAGGCGGGGCCTGCTCCCGCTGATGCGACCTGGCCAGTCTGGTTTAGAGCGCCGGTTTTTGGGTCGACGGCGAAGCTGGTCGCTGTGGCGGCGGAGTCATTGATTGCGTTGACCGCGTAGAGATGGCGGCTGCCGGCGCCGGCGGGAGTGAGTGCCAGGAAAGAGGGACGTACCGTTGCAGCAGCGAGGGTTGGAGTGGTCAGCTTTCCGTTGGTGGCGTCAAAGCGTGATTGATAGATTCCTTTGCTGACACCCTTCGTGGTGTCGGTGCCGAAGTAGACGGTGAGCGGCGCAGGTGGGGCGCTGGGCTTCTTCTTGCGCAGATGCCACGAGGTTTGGGCGTGCGCCGAGGCCGCAAAAGCAGAAAGGATGAAGAGGAATCTGCGGCGGGTGAACATGGGCAATCCTTGGAGGACTACGCTGGTTCGCCTGGAAGGTGGATTTCCATCTCGTCTTCTGGGCGGATGTCGGGGTTAATAACAGGGAGGCTGGGAAGAGAGTCGGTGCGGCCTGCCTCTTTGACGACGGCGCTGGCGTGTTCGAGGACCTCGTCGACGGTCATGGTGTACATCTCGCGGCCGTTATCGTAACCGGACTGGATGGCTTGCTGGAGATAGCGACCTGCGGTCTGGGCGGCGAGATAGTCGGTGATGACGTAGCCCGTGCGGCGCTTCTGCTCGATCCAAGCGAGATTGGGCATGGCGATCCAGACAGGACGGCCGTTGACGGCGAAGCGGATATCGGTGGCATCGGCGTGGCGGGTGGCAATGGCGACGACTGTCCCTTTCCATTCGCAATGGAGGTTTTCGCCGGTCCAACGATCGGTTATTCTGAAGTTTTCATACATGGCTTGTTTCAGCTTAAAGCAGGGCGAAGAGGCAGGCAAGGCTGGTTACTTCTGAATCTTGCGCTGGTATAACCGAAAGATGCAGTGGAATAACAGGTTAGAGGCATATCCCACGTTAGGGACGGAAGTGTAGGTTACCTTCGTAAGCTATTGAAATTCCTCCTAGTATATGCACCTTGGCGCGTCTATTCTTGTCTTACATTACGGTGACAGATGAACGTGCGTCGAACTGAAGCTGGAGCCGCTAACCTGAGGGCGATTTGGACACGCGGACTTTTGGACTCCCAGCCAGAACTTGAATGCGACGAACTGGTGCAGCTTGCGGCTGCGATCTGCGGGACTCCAATTGGCCTGGTGACGCTGCTGGATGAGCGGCACCAATGGTTTCGTGCGTCTGAACACCTGAAGATGGGGGAGACACCGCGCGAGGTGGCGTTCTGTGCACACGCGATCCGGCAGAGCGAGTTGCTACTGGTGAAAGATGCCCAGATGGATGCGCGGTTTGGGAACAATCCGCTGGTGATGCATGAGCCCGTGATTCGGTTTTTTGCCGGAGTGGGACTGTTTACCTCAGATGGCGATGCGATGGGGACGTTGTGCGTGGTGGATATGTCGCCGAAGATCCTGGGACCGGAGCAGACGAATGCTCTGGAGGTGCTGGGACGACAGGTTGCTATACGTCTCGAGGCGATCGTGCAGCGCAAGGCTTTTGCTGAGTTAACGGCAGAGAAAGATCGGGTTACGGCGAATTTACGTGTCAGTGAAGAACTGTTTCGGGCGTTTATGAATGCGAGCCCGTTTTTGAGCTATATCAAGGACGCAGCGGGACGCCTGTTGTTCTACAACAGGGCTTTTGCGCAGCGGTTCGGGGTGAGCGAGTATGCCTGGCTAGGGCGAACGGATGAACAGTTGTGGTCGCGGAAGCTGACCAAGTCGGTGAGGACGCACGATCTGGAGGTGATGGCGGGCGGCAAGATGGTGGAGACCGAGGAGCATATCCGAAACTCGGATGGGTCGGTGAGCTCGCTGCGATCATTCAAGTTCCCGTGCCATGATTCTGCCGGGAATGTGCTGCTGGCCGGGGTTGCCGTGGACATTTCGGAAGAAGTCGCGCACCAGATCGAGCTGGAACGGTACCATCGTGAGCTCGAGGAAGCGAATGACCAGTTGCGGAAGCTCGCGGTGACCGATGAGTTGACAGGGTTGAGGAATCGCAGATCGTTTGAGGAGCGGCTGGTGATGGAGTTCTCGATGGCGCGACGCCGGAAGCGGGAGCTTTCGGTATTGCTGATCGACGTCGATAACTTCAAGACGATCAATGACCGTTGGGGACATGCAGCGGGCGATGAGGTGCTGCGTCGGCTGGGGACAATTCTGCGGACTACAGTGCGATTGCCGGATTTGCCGGCGCGTTATGGGGGCGAGGAGTTTGTTGTGCTGCTGCCAGAGAGTGGCGAAGAGAGTGCCATGGGGTTGGCGCGTCGCGTTATGCAACGAGTGGCGGCAGAGGATTGGGACAACGAGCCGCTGACAATCAGCGTAGGGATGGCAGCTATGAATGAGTCGCTTGAGAGCGGGTTCCAATTGGTAGAGCTGGCGGATGAGGCTTTGTATGCAGCCAAGCGAGCAGGTAAGAACCGCGTTATGGTGCATAGCGGGTAGTTTCCGACGATCAGAGAAGGAAACCTAACACCAATCTTCACCGACTTACACCGATTCAAAAGCAAAGGAGAGCAAAAGAGAGGCGCACCTTTCAGTGCGCCCTTTTGTATCAATGAATTCTGTTCCTGAGCCTATGCTTCGGCGTTTGGATCGCCAGTTTCGCCTTCGCCTCGCTCTTCCATCTGCTTTGCAAGTTCTTCGCGCTTCTTGGTGCGAGCTTCGGCGCGCTTCTGTGCCTTCTCGTTGAGCTCGTGCTCGGCACCGAGGAGTTCGATGTAGGCCATCTCGGCTGCGTCACCCTTGCGGGCTCCGAGGCGCGTGATGCGGAGGTATCCGCCGTTGCGTGCACCGTAGCGCGGGGCGACGGTAGCGAAGAGACGATCTACTGACTCAGGCGTCATGAGGTAGGCTGCAGCCTGGCGGCGAGCGTGAACAGTGCCCTGCTTGCCGAGAGTGATCATCTTTTCGATGAGCGGGCGAGTGGCTTTGCACTTGGTGATGGTGGTCTCGATACGGTCGTTGAGGATGACCGAGGTAACGAGGTTACGCAGAACGGCGCGGCGGTGGCTGGTGTTGCGGCCTAATTTGTATCCTGCATTGCGGTGACGCATTTTGAAATCTCCTTCGATCCGGCTCTGCTGCCGTTGATCGGCTTACTGGTGTTGCTGGTGAATCGAGGAGCAGGGCAGATGCTGTTCCCTGCTCCTCATCGTTAAGGTGTTAGAAGTTCTCGGTCTCGTTGGGGAGTTCGAGGTCTTCGTCTTCGTCCTCGTCATCCTCGTCGTCGAAGTTGCCGAAGCTGGCGGCGAGAGTGGCTGCGGGCAGAACGGAGGTCGGTCCGGGCTGCGGGTTGCCGTGCTCGTCGATCTTCATGCCGAGTGAGAGGCCCATCTGCGCGAGGATTTCCTTGATCTCATTCAGGGACTTGCGGCCGAAGTTCTTGGTCTTGAGCATCTCGGCTTCTGTCTTCTGGATGAGCTCGCCGATGGTGGCGATGTTGGCGTTCTTGAGGCAGTTGTAGCTACGAACGGAGAGCTCAAGCTCTTCGACCGAGCGGTTGAGATTCTCGTTGCGCAGAGCAGGGCCGTCACCAGCACCGTCGTGACCGGCTTCCATCTCCTCTTCAAAGTTGATGAAGATGGTCATGTGGTCCTTGAGGAGCTTGGCGGAGAGGCCGAGGGCGTCGGCCGGAGCGACCGTGCCGTTGGTCCAGATCTCGAGGGTAAGCTTGTCGTAGTCGGTGATCTGACCGAGACGGGCTGCTTCGACGAGGTAGTTGACCTTGCGGACGGGCGAGTGCACGGAGTCGACCGGGATGAAGCCAAGGCCGAGGTCGCCGTCGAAGTTCTTGTCGGCAGAGATATAGCCACGGCCGCGCTTGAGGCGCATCTCCATGTCGATCTTGCCGCCTTCGCTGACGGTGCAGATGTAAACGTCCTTGTCGAGGATCTCAACGTCGCCGTCGGCCTCGATCATGCCGGAGGTGACGAGGCCGGCTGCATCGGAGCGGAGGTAGAGAGCCTTAGGACCTTCACCGTTGAGCTTGAAGGGGATCTGCTTGAGGTTCAGGATGATGTCAGTTGCGTCTTCGACGACTCCGGTGATGGACTGGAACTCGTGTAGCACGCCTTCGATGCGAACGGCGGTGACTGCGGCGCCTTCGATGGATGAAAGCAAGGTGCGGCGAAGGCCGTTGCCGATGGTGGTGCCGAAGCCGCGCTCAAAGGGCTGCGCGGAAAACTTGCCGTACTTGTCGGTGAGTGTTTCAGTGTCGACTGCGAGACGCTTGGGTTTTTGAAAACCTCTCCAAAGCATTTGTTTCTCCTTTATCCGTCCTAGACGCGATGCATTCTGCGAACTGGCGGGTGGTTCGGTTGCGGGTTAGGTTAGAGTTACAGCACCGAAGTGAGAATTGACCCCCACCCCGGCAAATCGTGTCAAAGTCTTCGAAACAAGCAACTTAAGTCCGGACTTCCGTCCAAGACCAAGTACAAGGGTGACCTTATTTCGAGTAGAGTTCGACGATCAGCTGCTCGTTGACGGGCAGGTTGACGTCTTCGCGCTTCGGCAGGGCGATAATCTTGCCGGAGAGATTGTCGCGGTTGATATCGATCCATTGGACCTGGTTCTGACCGGCGGCGAAGTTCTTTGCTTCTTCGAACTGGGGCAAAGTCTTCGAGCCCTCGCGGATGGCGATCTCGTCGCCGACCTTGACCTGGAAGGACGGGATGTTGACCTTGCGGCCGTTGACCTGAAGGTGTCCGTGACGAACGACCTGACGGGCCTGGCGCCGGCTCATTGCGAAGCCAAGGCGATAGGCTACGTTGTCGAGGCGAGTCTCAAGCTGCTGGAGCAGAAGTTCGCCGGTGACGCCGGTCTTGTTCGAGGCCTTCTGGTAATAGGCGCGGAACTGAGTCTCGAGCGTGAAGTAGATGCGCTTGGCCTTCTGCTTCTCGCGGAGTTGGAGACCGTAGCCGACGACTTTCTTGGCCTTGCGGGACTGGCCGTGCTGTCCGGGGGGGAAGTTGCGCTTCTCAACGGGGCATTTTTCAGAGAAGCACTTGGCTCCCTTGAGGAAGAGTTTGGTGCCGTCGCGGCGGCAGAGGCGGCAGACGGGTCCTGTGTAACGTGCCATTTTATTGCTCCTGACTTCGGGTGTCGATCGTTTTACACGCGGGCTGCGCTTCTTCACGATCCGGGTTAAGGCCAGCTTTTTTGATATTGCCGGCCGCTAATTTTCTTCCTTGCCAACTCGCGTATCCAATACCAGCACACGCGATTAATACTCCAATATCTGATAGGGCTCGGGGCAACCCTTGACGCTTGAAATCGAAAACTACAAGTACAAAAACTACTGCGAGACAGAGGATGCGGATGCCCATGAACATCGAGCGCGAACTCGAGCTTTGCGTCATGGGCATCCCATGTCTTATACCCTGCGACGTTTGGGCGGACGGCAGCCGTTGTGCGGCATCGGCGTAACGTCGCGGATGCTGCGAACCTCGATGCCGGCGGTTGCGAGAGCGCGGATCGCGGACTCGCGGCCGGAGCCGGGACCGGAGACGCGCACATCGACCGAGCGGACGCCGTGGTCGCGGGCTGCATTGGCCGCACCGACAGCGGCCTGCTGTGCGGCGAACGGAGTTCCCTTGCGGGAGCCGCGGAAGCCGAGCGAACCGGACGATTTCCAGCTTAGCGTGTTGCCCGTCTGGTCGGTGATGGTGACGATGGTGTTGTTGAACGAGGCCTGAATGAAGACGAGGCCAAATGGAACATTCTTGCGTTCGCGCTTCTTGAACTTCTTGTTCTTGCCGGGCTTTGCTGCTGCTGCGCCCTTGGTATTCTGTGTCTTCGCCATGTCTTATTTCGTCGCTTTCTTCTTACCGGCAACGGTTCCCTTGCGTGGGCCTTTGCGGGTGCGAGCGTTGGTGTGGGTGCGCTGGCCACGAACAGGCAGGCTGCGGCGATGGCGGAGACCACGGTAGGACTGAATTTCGATGAGGCGCTTGATGTTGAGGGAGATGTCCTTGCGGAGATCGCCTTCGATCTGGCCCTCAGCTTCAATGACGTGACGGATGCGGTTCAACGCGTCCTCATCGAGCGTGCCGAGCTTCGCGAAGGGGTCGACTTCAGCCTTTGCAAGGATCTTGGCAGCGCGGGAGTTGCCGATTCCAAAGATGTAGGTGAGACCGATGCGAGCTTGCTTGTTGCTCGGAACATCGACTCCAGCAATACGTGCCATTGGGTTCCTTTTCGGTTGGGCTCTGGCAGCTTCGCCGCAAGAGCAGGGTTATTGGGTTACGGCGGTTCCAGCGGGTTCAACGCAAGCCTTGACTTCGGCTAACTAGCCCGACGGGGCCGGTACTGTAGGGCCTGGTGTTCTTAGCCCTGACGCTGCTTGTGCTTGGCGTTCTCACAGATGACGCGCACGACGCCACGGCGGTGAATGACCTTGCACTTGTCACAGATCTTCTTTACTGAAGCACGGACCTTCATAATGATTCCCTTCTTTTTGCTGCAACGTAAACCGGTGAAGCCAAGGCCATACCGATTTGCGCATAACCTTGAATGCCGAGCAGAAACGTCGGCCTGCCTAGAAGCCAAAATGAAGACCTGGCAATCCGGGAGGTGGAACGATTAACTTCGTCTACTTGTAGCGGTAGACGATGCGGCCACGATTGAGATCGTACGGGCTAAGCTCAATCGCGACGCGGTCGCCGGGGAGGATGCGGATGAAGTTTTTGCGCATGCGTCCGGAGACGTGAGCAAGGGCCTGATGCTTGTTTTCAAGCTCGACCTTGAACATGGCATTGGGCAGGGTCTCGACGACCGTGGCCATCACTTCAATTGCATCTTCCTTCGACAAACGATCTCCTTTGGAAAGGTGAGAGGTTAAGCCTCTTTAGTTTCCATAACTTCTTTTTAGGCTGGAGTTTGCGGCTTCAGCCGATGTGCCGTCATGCACACTTGCACACACAGCATCTCTTATAATAACCGAAAACTGGTTTATTTTCTACCGTGTCAGGACCTGCGGGCCATCTTTTGTAATGGCTACTGTGTGCTCGAAGTGGGCGCTGTAGCTGCCATCGACAGTAATGGCAGTCCAGCCGTCCTTGAGGACGCGGACTTCAGGGCCTCCGGCGTTGATCATAGGCTCAATGGCGAGGACCATACCGGCCTTGAGACGCGGGCCTTTGCCGGCTGCGCCGAAGTTGGGAACCTGGGGGTCTTCGTGCATGGAGCGGCCGATGCCGTGACCAACAAATTCGCGGACGACGCCGAAGCCCTCCGCCTCACAGAGCTGCTGCACAGCGGCAGAGATGTCTCCCAGACGACCGCCGACCTGGCATTGCTGGATGGCTCTTTCGAGAGAGGCTTTGGTGACTTCGAGGAGCCTGACGGTTTTGGGAGAGACCTGGCCGATGGGGTAGGTGACGGCAGCGTCGGCATAGTAGCCGTCGATAATGACGCCGCAATCGATGGACAGGATGTCGCCTTCTTTGAGGATGCGTTTGGCGTTGGGGATTCCGTGGACGACTTCGTCGTTGACGGAGGTGCAGAGCGCGGCGGGATAGCCGTGGTAGCCCTTGAAGGCTGGAATGGCGCCAAGCTCGGCGATCTTTTTGACCGCGATCTGTTCAAGGTCCATCGTCGAGGCGCCAGGGCCGACGTGAGGCGCAATTGCGTTGTGAACCTGGCGAAGGGCCTTTCCGGAGATCCGCATCTTCTCGACCTCCCGCGGCGTTTTGATCATGATGGCCATAGGGCGAAATGTGATTATTTCTTAGATGTCCGAAGACGAGTGAGAGCGGCTTCGATTGCAGCAGTAACTATTTCGACGGGTTGGTCGCCGACGACCGTTTCGAACTGGCCGGTTTTCTGGCTGAAGTATAGGATGACTTCCCGGGTTTTTGCTCGATACTCCTTCATGCGCGCATGGAACGCTGGTTCGGTGTCGTCGCTGCGCTGCTCGAGAGACGAGCCATCGAAGTCACAGATTCCGGCAGCCTTCGGCGGATGCGAGTAAATGTTGTAGATATGCCTGCACGCGACGCAACTGCGACGGCCGGTGATGCGGCGGAGCAACTCGTCTTCGTCGACGACGATATTGATCGCGACCAGCGGAAGATGCAGACCATTCGGAGAATTTGATCCGGCGGAGTGTTCAGCGCCGAGAAGAGTTTCGATGTAAGCCGCCTGCTGGCTGGTTCTCGGATATCCATCGAGAATGAACCCGCGGCTGACGTCGGGGACCTGGAGGCGGGTTGCGACCATGCCGTTGACAGTGTCGTCGTCGACGAGCTGACCCTGGTCCATGAGCGCTTTGGCTTGCTTGCCGAGCTCGGTGCCCTGGGCTATGTTGGCGCGAAGGATATCGCCTGTCGAGATCTGGGGGATGCCGTAAGCGCCCATGAGGGCTTTAGCTTGTGTGCCTTTGCCGACACCAGGGGCTCCAAGAAGAAGAATTGGCCCTGGCAGAAAACTCTCTGCTTGGGCCGTGGTGGATGCAGTGCTTATGCCTGTGTCTGCGGTCAAGGACAATTCCGATAAGAACTACGATTTGTGATGAAGCGTGCTTTACCAGCTCTTGCGGCCACGGATGCGCCCGCTCTTGGGAGTGAAGCCGTCGTAGTGGCGCATGATGAGCTGTGATTCGATCTGATTGACGGTGTCCATGGCGACGCCGACAACAATTAGCAACGAGGTGCCACCGAAATAGAAGTTGACCCCAAGGCCCTGGGTCATCCAGGTGGGTAGACGGTCAAAGACGGGGCCGATAAGCCAGAGATGATTGAAGTGAATTCCGCTGATGAGGAAGGTCGGAATGATGGTGATGATGATGAGATAGATCGCGCCAACCAAGGTAATGCGGGTAAGCACGTCGTTGATGAAGTCAGCGGTGCGCTTGCCGGGGCGGATACCGGGGATGAAGCCGCCGTACTTGCGCATGTTGTCGGCGATGTCATCCGGACGGAAGACGATGGAGATATAGAAGTAGGCGAAGAAGATGATCGCCGCGACCTGAAGGATCTCGTACCATGGCTCACCCGGCGCGATGGCGCGGAAGAGCGGACCAAAGAAGCGCGAATCCTGAAGGGAGTATCCGAAGATGTGGGCGTTCGAAAAGAGCAGAGGCGCCGACAGGATGGAGCTGGCGAAGATGACCGGCATAACGCCGCCGGAGTTCACCTTAAGGGGCAAGAAGGTGGATTGGCCACCCATCATCTTGCGGCCGACGATGCGCTTGGCGTATTGAACCGGAATGCGACGCTCGGAACGTTCGACGAAGACGATGAACGCGACGACGGCGATCATGCCAGCGATGAGAAGAATGATCGCGATGGGAGTAAAGGCTCCCCAGGCGGCATCGCGGGCTTTCTCATAGAGGTTCTCGACTCCTCTTGGCAGACCGACGACGATGCCGGCGAAGATAAGAAGGCTCATGCCGTTGCCGATGCCGCGCTCTGTGATCTGCTCGCCCAGCCACATGATGAAGGCAGTGCCGGCGGTGAGGGTGATGACGCACAGGGGAATGAAGGCTCCGCGAGAGATGGTGACCATGGACTGACCGGTGCTTGTATTGGTCAGCGTGAGCGCAATGGCAAAAGACTGCACAATGCCGAGCAGGACGGTAACGTAGCGGGTCCACTGGGTAATCTTGCGACGGCCGAGTTCGCCTTCCTTCTGGAGCTTCGCAAGTGGCTCGTAGATAACCGTGAGCAACTGGAAGATGATCGATGCAGTAATGTACGGCATGATGCCGAGGGCAAAGATCGTAAGTTTGCGGAGGTTTCCACCTGAGAAAAGATCGACCAGGCCGAGGGCGGAGCCGGAGTTCTGATTGAAGAACTGGGCGAGCATGTCGGCGTTGATACCGGGGGTGGGAATATGGCCGCCGAGGCGGTAGACGGCCAACATGCCGAGCGTGAAGAGGACGCGCTTGCGCAGATCGGGGATCTTGAAGATGTTTTGGATTTTCTCGAACATCGGGTGTTGGGACCTCGGGTAATACGGTTGTTTCTGGTAAAACGGCGATGCGAGGGCCTATGCCCTCGCCTGCCAACTCTATTCTAAATGCTGCTTAGCCAATCAGGATCGCCTTGCCGCCGGCCTTTTCAATGGCTTCCTGGGCGGTTTTGGAGAACTTGTGCGCGTGTACAGTAACCGCAGTCTTGATCTCTCCGTTGTTGAGAACCTTGATGAGGCCGTTCTTCTTGCGGAGGAGTCCGAGGGCAATGATCTTGTCCAGGGTGAACTCGGAGACGTTCTCGGCTGCGGCAATCTCGGCGAGGCGATCTAGGCCAAGAACCTGGTACTCGACGCGGAAGATGTTGGTGAAGCCACGCTTGGGCAGACGGCGATGAAGGGGCATCTGGCCACCTTCAAAGCCGCGCATGAGAGAGGAGCCGGAACGGGAGCCCTGACCCTTGTGACCGCGGGTTGAGGTCTTACCCATACCCGAGCCCATACCGCGGCCGATGCGCTTCTTGTTTTCGTTCGCCTTCTTGGGGGCGCGGAGATTGGAGAGATTACGGATTGCCATTTTTTCCTCGCTGTAACGCCGGCAGTTCGAAAACTCGCCGACTCGCATTTTGATTTCTAAAGGTTACTCGACCACACGGACGAGATGGGGGATCTTGGCGACCATACCACGAATGGACGGTGTATCTTCGCGCTCGACGATCTGGTTGAGACGGGTGAAGCCGAGGCCCTTGACGACGAGCTTGTGCTTGACCGGGGTGCAGATTTTGGAACGGACATACTGCAGCTTGATTTTGGCGATTTCGTTCTTCTTAGCCATGAAAGAGCTCCTGAAAACTTGTTGGAGCAGGGTAAGAGCTTAGAGCTCTTCCTCTGCCTTGCCGCGTAGAGCGGCGACTTCGGCCTTGTTGCGAAGCTGGATGAGAGCATCGAAGGTGGCCTTGATAACGTTGTGCGGGTTCGCTGAGCCGAGACTCTTGGTGAGCACGTTCTGCACACCGGCGGCGGTCATGACGGCGCGAACCGTCTTGCCAGCGATGACGCCAGTGCCTTCCGGGGCGGGCTTGAGCATCACCTGGCCTGCGCCGTAGTGGCCGAGAACCTGGTGAGGAATTGTGCTCTGAGTCAGGTTGACCTTGTGCAGGTTCTTCTTGGCGGACTCGATCCCCTTGCGGATGGCCTGGGGAACTTCCTTCGCCTTGCCGGAGCCATAGCCGACGACGCCTTCGCCGGGATCTCCGATGACCACGAGCGCAGCAAAGGACATGTTCTTGCCGCCCTTAACGACCTTGGTGACGCGATTGATCGAAACGACCTCATCCTTGAGGTTGAGGCGGTTCGCATCGATTTTTTTCTTCATTGCCATAATGTCTTATCCAGCTTTCTGGCGACCAATGAGGGCGCGCCTTGGGAAACCTTAGAAATCAAGTCCCGCTTCGCGGGCTGCGTCGGCGAGGGCCTTCAAGCGGCCATGGTAGAGATAGCCGCCACGATCGAAGACCACCTTCTTGATACCCTTCTCTTTGGCACGTTCGGCGATGAGCTTACCGACTTCACGGGCGGCAGCGACGTTTCCGCCGTAGTGCTTGTCTTCACCCTTCTTGCCCATGGAGGAGGCGGAGGCGATGGTGACTCCGTTGTGATCGTCGATGAGCTGGGTGTAGATGTGGTTGAGCGAGCGGTAGACGTTGAGACGCGGACGCTCGGCGGTACCGGACATCTTCTCGCGGATGCGGGTATGCACGCGTTTGCGGATGACGTTGCGTGGGCGGGGATTGATCATAGCTGCTTTCCTTCCTAGTGGCGTACCCAGAGTGCTGGGGACGTTCGGTTTGTCTGAACTTCGTTGGTGACGAGTGGCTAAAACCTAACCACTCGTCGTCTGAATTACTTCGCGCCCGTCTTTCCGACCTTCTTCTTCAACTTCTCGCCGGTGTAACGTACGCCCTTGTTCTTGTACGGGTCTGGTTTGCGGAGCGAGCGCATGTCGGCGGCGATCTGGCCTACCTTCTGCCGGTCGATGCCGGAGATGGTGAGGTGCGTCTGCTTGGGGTCGATCTCGACTGAGATGCCGGTGGGCAAGGGAAATTCGATCGGGTGAGAGTAACCGAGAGTGAAGACGACCATGTTCTTGCCCTTAAGTTCAGCGCGATACCCGATACCGACGATATCGATGTCTTTCGTCCAGCCGGTAGTGACGCCTGTCACTGCGTTGAAGACGAGGGAGCGGGCAAGACCGTGGAAGGCTGCCTGCTTGTCGTTCTGGCGCTCGGTGATGAGCGTGCCGTCCTTCTGAACGAGAGTGATACCGCCGGGAAGCAGAGCGTTGACTTTGCCCTTGGGGCCTTCGACCAGGACAGACCCGCCGTTCTCCGCAACGGTGAACTTGACGCCGGTGGGAAGCGGGATCGGCTTTTTACCTATACGTGACATGATGAATCCTTTTTGTGGCTTGCGAGTCGCGAGCAGCATATGCTGTCGTTCCACTGCAGCCGTTTGCCTTGAATCATTCGGGTCAGGGCAAAAGCCCTGACGAAATTACCAGACTTCGCAGAGTATCTCGCCGCCAACACCTTCGCGGCGGGCCTGACGACCGGTCATAACACCCTTGGGTGTAGTCATGATGGAGATGCCGAGGCCTCCCTGGACGCGGCGGATCTCATCGCGGCCAAGATAGACACGGCAGCCCGGACGGGAGACGCGCTGCAGATCGCGGATGACGGCTTCGTTGTTCGGGCCGTACTTAAGATAGACGCGGAGGACGCGCTGCCCATTCTCTTCGGTGGGCTTGTAGTTGGCGATGTAACCCTCTTCCTTGAGGATGCGGGCGATCTCGGTCTTGAGCTTGGATGCGGGAACGTCGAGCTTCTGGTGACGGGCGCGGATTGAGTTGCGGATACGCGTCAAAAAATCTGCTACTGGATCAGTGAGGTTCATTCAATCTCCTTCATTCCCCGTTCGCTCACGAGAGTCTCTCGCGAGAACCTGGCGGGAATGTTTATTTCGGGTGGTACGTCCAGACTTCTGCATCAAAAGCCTGCGCCCTGATGAGGTCTCTGGAGTAAGTGCGCCAGTGAAGCTGCGCACGGATTCTTTTATTCTACCAGCTCGACTTGACGACGCCCGGAATTTCTCCCTTGAGGGCGAGCGAACGGAAGCAGAGACGGCAGACGCCGAACTTGCGAAGGAATGCGCGAGGACGACCGCAGAGCTGGCAGCGGTTGTGCTGCCGAGACTTGAACTTTGGTTTCCTTGCATCTTTGACTCGTTTTGCGGTAGTTGCCATTGTGTGTGCTCTCTATCTTTAGCTGCAATATTCGTTCGGGTTGCTATTCAGCCCGTGTTTTTGAACTACGCTCCGACGCGGAAGGGCATTCCAAAACCCCTTAGTAGAGCGCGGGCACCGTTGTCGTCCTTCGCCGTCGTAACGATCGTGACGTTCATGCCCTTGAGCTTGTCGACCTTGGCGTAATCGATTTCAGCGAAAATGAGCTGATCGCGGAGGCCAAGGGTGTAGTTGCCGCGGCCATCGAAGCTCTTCGAGGAGACGCCGCGGAAGTCGCGGACACGGGGAAGAGCAATGGAGATGAGGCGGTCGAGGAACTCGTACATAGTGTCGCCGCGGAGGGTGACCATTGCACCGATCGGCATGCCTTCGCGCACCTTGAAGGCTGCAATGGACTTCTTCGCCTTGGTAGTTACGGGCTTCTGTCCGGCGATCGCGGCGAGATCAGCCACCAGGGGATCCATGATCTTAACGTTTTGAGTGGCTTCGCCGAGGCCCATGTTGATGACGATCTTTTCGAGCTTGGGGATTGCCATGGCGTTGGTGATGTTGAGCTCTTTGCCCAGCGCCTGCTTGATCTCGGTGTCGTACTTCTGCTTCAGTCGTGCTGCCATGATTTTCTTCGCTTTCTCCACGGTTGCCGGATTGGTTTTTGGACCGTGTACCGATGCGTGGGGTAAACCGTTGTTACAGGATTTTTTACTGCTGAGCTTCTAACTTTTCTACTTCCCTTTACCCTTCTTCTCGGGAATCGTGTTGCCACTTGCTTTTGAGTAGCGAACCTTCGTGTCACCTTCGAAACGCGAGCCGACCCGAGTCTTGTTGCCCTCAGCGTCGATCAGCATGACGTTCGAAAGGTGAATCGGCGACTCCTGCTCGGCAATGCCGCCCTTGATGTTGCGTTGCGGGTTAGGTTTGACGTGTTTCTTGACCATCATGATGCCCTCGACAAGAACGCGGTTCTTGTCGCCGATGATGCGAAGGATGCGGCCCTGCTTGCCTTTGTCCTTGCCTGCGATCACTTCGACTTTATCGTTGCGTTTAATCCTGATGCCTGCCATAACTCTCTCTCATCCTCGACAATCGGTACTGCCACGGAGCCGGACTCCGGAAAAAATTTTAGTTCAACTGACACAAAGCTAAGAGCGTAATGCTCTTTGCCACTAAATAACCTCGGGCGCGAGCGAGACGATCTTGAGGAACTTCTTCTCGCGCAGCTCGCGGGCAACGGGCCCGAAGACGCGGGTGCCGACCGGCTCCATCGCGTCGTTGATGACGACGGCGGCATTCTGGTCGAAGCGGATATAGGTTCCGTCCTTGCGGCGATACTCTTTGCGCGTGCGAACGATCACAGCCTTGACGACCTTACCCTTTTTGACGGTTCCATCGGGGGAGGCTTCCTTGACGGCTGCGGTAACGACGTCGCCGAGACCGGCCTTTTTGCCGAGACCGCCACCGAGGGGAAGGATCACCTGCAACTTGCGTGCGCCGGAGTTGTCGGCTACGTCAAGCATTGTTCTCATTTGTACTGACATCGTTCTTCTCCTGACTATCTACGACGATGAAACGGCCTGGGCTCATGCCCAAAGCTCTCAACTACTTGGCTTCGACGGCTACAACCTTATCGTCAGTGAGCGCGAGCGAGGAGCGGCGAACGATCTCCTCGAGCGACCAGCGCTTGAGTTTGGACAAGGGTCGCGCTTCGCGGATGCGAACGACGTCGCCGACCCGGGCTGAGTTCTGCTCGTCGTGCGCGTAGAACTTCTTGTTCGACTTCATCACGCGCTTGTACTTGGGGTGCGCCTTGCGCATCTCGATCTCAACGACGATGGTCTTCTGCATCTTGGTAGAGACGACAGTGCCGACTTTTTCGTTGCGGCGGGAGGCCTGAACTTCCGGTGTCGCGGCTGTGGTGTTCGTAGTGTCTGCCATGATTAGTCCTTCTTCGCTTTCTTGCGTGCGGTGCGAGTGCTCTTGGCCGGCGCGGCTTTGGCTACAACGGGCTTTTCTGCCTTTGCAGCTGCGATTGTGCGCTGGCGCTCGACGGTCTTGATGCGTGCGACGTCCAGCTTCAGAGTCCGGAGCTTCTTGATGCCTTCGTTGTTGCCGAGGCTCTTCTGAAAGCGGATGCGGAAGAGCTGTTCACCGGCTTTGGCCCGCTCGCTCTTGAGCTCATCGTCACTGAGGTTACGAATCTTTTCAAATTCCATTATCTTTTCCTTGAAGTGCTAAATCTACTTGGCGGCTACCGTGACCTTGACGTCGTGGCGCTGCACGAAGCTGGTCTTCAGCGGAAGCTTGTGAGCGGCCAGACGCATGGCCTCTTTGGCGATGTCCGGGTTGACGCCTTCCATCTCGAACAGAATGCGGCCGGGGCGGACGACGCAGACCCAATGATCGGGAGCGCCTTTACCTTTACCCATACGGGTTTCGGCAGGCTTCTTGGTGATGGGCTTGTCCGGGAACAGACGGAGCCAGACCTTGCCGCCGCGCTTGATGAAGCGCGTCATTGCGATACGGCTGGCTTCGATCTGGCGGTCGGTAATGTAACCGCACTCCATGACCTTGAGGCCGTAGTCGCCGAACGAAAGATCGGAGCCGCGCCACGCTTTGCCGGTCATGCGGCCGCGCTGCTGCTTGCGATACTTGACCTTCTTTGGCATCAACATAAGAAAACCCTCTTCACTCTTTCGGGGAGAGACTCCCCTGAAACTCCGGCAGTGCCGGGAAAAACTTTACGATGCAAACGCGCCAGTCGTAATGGCCTGATCACGACGCTTCTTCTGCTCGTAGATATCGCCGCGGTAGACCCAGGTTTTGACGCCGATGATGCCGTAGGTGGTATGCGCTTCGGCAAAACCGTAGTCGATATCGGCGCGCAGGGTGTGCAGAGGCAGACGGCCCTGGAGGTACCACTCAGAACGTGCGATCTCGTTTCCGTTGAGACGGCCGGAGACACGAACCTTGATGCCCTTGCAGCCAAAGCGGAGTGCAGAGTCGACCGACTTGCGCATCGCGCGGCGGAAGCTGACGCGCTTCTCAAGCTGGAGAGCAATGTTTTCGGCGACCAGCTGCGCGTCAAGCTCGGGCTTGTTAACCTCGAGGATGTCAATAAAGACCTCGCGGCTGGTGCGCTTCTGGATGTCGGCCTTGAGCTTGTCAATCTCGGCGCCTTTACGGCCGATGATGATGCCCGGACGCGCGGTGCGGATGATCAGACGCAACTTGTTGCCGGGACGCTCGACTTCAACCGAGCTGACGCCGGCGGCCTTCAGCTTGTCGCGTAGCTCAGCCTTGAGCTTGACGTCTTCGACCAGCAGCTTGTCATAGCCGCGCTCGACAAACCAGCGTGACTTCCACGGTTTGTTGATGCCGAGGCGCAACCCATACGGATGGACTTTCTGTCCCATAGCTTCCCTTTACTCTGTGCTCTCTCCGGTTGAGCCGGAGGGCGGTAGTGCAAAACTTTAAGTTTACAAGAAACTGCTTACTTCGCTGCCTTCTTTGCTGAAGACTTCTTGGTGGCTGTTTTCTTGGCGACGGCCTTTTTGGCTGCAGGTTTTGCAGCGGTCTTAGTGGCTGCCTTTTTTGTTGTCTTCTTCGCGGTCGGTGCCGGAGTTGTGTCGGTTGCTGCGCCGACTGCAGCAGGCGACTTCTTCTCAGCCACGGTGACGATGATGTGTGCGAGCCTGCGCTGGTAGCGGAAGGCACGGCCCATCGGAGCGGGGCGGATGCGCTTCATGCGCGGACCTTCGTTTGCAACGGCGGAGCGGACATAAAGGTTGTCGACGTCGACGTCGAGACCCTGCTCCTGCGAAACATAGGTCGCGTTCTGGATCGCCGAACGCAGAACCTTTTCGACAACCGGAGCGATGCGCTTAGAGCTGAAGTGAACTGTGTTGAGCGCCTGCTCGACGCGGAGGCCCTTGATGAGATCCAGAACAAGCTTCGCCTTCTGCGGGCTGGTGCGCTGGAACTTTGCCTCGGCGCGGAACTCTCTGATTTTTTCTACTGCGTTAGCCATAATCTTCGTCCTTCAAAAACTTCTTCGCGAAACGGTGATGCATAACTTGAAAAGCGCGCCCGGTTTACTTGGGCTTCGCCGCGGTCTCAGCAGCGCGCGCAGAGTGGCCCTTGAAGGTTCGGGTCGCCGCGAACTCACCGAGCTTGTGGCCGACCATGTTCTCGGTCACATAGACCGGGATGAACTTGCGGCCGTTGTGCACGGCAATGGTGTGGCCGACGAAGTCCGGGTGAATGGTGGACCGGCGGGACCAGGTGCGCACCACTTTCTTGTCGTTGACCTGATTCATCGCGTCGATCTTCTTGGTGAGGTGGCCGTCGATGAAGGGACCTTTTTTCGCTGAACGTGACATTTGCTAAGCTCCGACTTTCTTTGTTGCGATGCTGGATACGACGAATCTCTTGCTTGCGAGACTTGGTGGTTCATTGCTGCGAAACTGCCTCTTACTTGGTCCTGCGCTTTACAATGAAGACGTCGGTCCGCTTGTTGTTGCGTGTCTTGTATCCGCGGGTTGGCTGGCCCCAGGGAGTGACAGGATGACGGCCTCCTGAAGTTTTACCTTCGCCTCCACCGTGCGGGTGATCGACGGGGTTCATTGAGACACCGCGGTTCGAGGGGCGAATTCCCTTCCACCGATTGCGCCCGGCCTTACCGATCGAGGTGTTTTCGTGGTCCGTATTGCCTACCTGGCCAATGGTCGCCATGCACTCGACCAGAACCTTGCGAGTCTCGCCGGAGGGCAGCTTGAGGAGAGCGTAATCGCCTTCCTTGGCGATAAGCTGAACCTGAGCGCCGGCCGAACGAGCCATCTGCGCACCTTTACCGGGACGGAGCTCGATGTTGTGGACAGTAGTACCGGCGGGGATGTTCTTGAGAGGCAGAGCGTTACCGACGAGAATATCGGCATCGGGCCCACTCATGATCGACTGACCGACGGTGAGACCGATCGGCTGGATGATGTAGCGTTTTTCGCCGTCCGCGTAGTGAATCAGCGCGATGCGCGAGCTGCGATTGGGATCGTACTCGACGGTGGCGACTGTACCGGGGATCCCGTACTTGTCACGCTTGAAGTCGATGATACGCAGCTTCTGCTTATGACCGCCGCCATGATGACGGATGCTGAGCGAGCCAGTGCTGTTGCGGCCTCCGGTTCGCTGCTTAACCGCGAGCAGCGGCTTATGCGGCTTGTCCGTCGTGATGTCATCGTTGACAAGACTCGTCGTAAAGCGGAGTGATGGGGTAATCGGTCGAAATGATTTGATCGGCATCGTCTTTATTCCCTTGCCTGCGCTGCCGATTGTTCAGCAGCGCTTCGGTTCCTGAATTCTGTTGCGGCGAAAAACTCTCGCTTAGAGACTGTTGAGATACTCCGGCATCTTCTCGCCTTCTTTGAGGCGAACGTACGCTTTCTTCCAGTCGGGGCGATAGCCGGCAAACTTGCCCCGACGACGTTCCTTGCCTTCGACGCTGGCGGTGCGAACGCCGGAGACCTTGACCTTGAAGAGGCTCTCTACGGCCTGCTTGACTTCGGTCTTGGTGGCGTTGGGAGCGACCTCGAACACCAAGGTGTTCTGCGTCTCCTTGATAGTCATGCCCTTCTCGGTGATGAGGGGGCGGCGAATGACGGTATAGAGGGTTGGCATTACGCAACCTCCTTCTGCGCGGCGACTTTGCGCTTCGATACAAACTTCTTGAGAGTCTCCTGAAGGGCCTCGATCGCGTCCTTCGAGAAGACGGCGTGCTCATAGCGGAGCAGATCGTAGGGATGAACTTCGGAGCTGAGGACGAGTTCAACCCCCGCGAGATTGCGCGAACCAAGATAGAGTTTCTCGTCGAGCTTGCGGCTGCTCTCAACCAGGAGCGTGGTCTTACCGGCTTCGAGTTTGTCGAGAGCGGCGCGGTAGAGCTTGGTCTTGGCTTCGGCGACCTCGAAGGAGTCGACGACAGTAAACTTGCCGTCGGCGATCTTTGCGGCGATAGCCGAACGAAGGGCTCCCATCAGCTTCTTCTGCGGGAAAGCATACTCGTAACTGCGCGGCTTCGGTCCGTGGACCGTACCGCCTCCGCGCCAGAGCGGAGTACGGATGGATCCGACGCGTGCACGGCCGGTTCCCTTCTGCTTCCAAAGCTTCTTGCCAGCACCGGAGACCTGGTTGCGGTTCTTGGTAGAGGCGGTTCCCTGACGTAGGGCGGCGCGGTAGTGCTTAACCGACTCCCAGAGCAGCGCGTCGTTGATCTCGCCCGCGAAGACTTCGTCGGCGAGTTCGAACTCCCCAACCTTCTTTCCGCCGAGATTGACTACATTGATGTTTGCCATCGTTCTTCTCTCTTTGCGCCCGCCATCGATGCGGCGGGCAAAAACTTTGTTTGAAAGCACTAGAACAAAGATGCTTTTGTATAAATCTTCTTTACTTCTTCTTCGAAGGTGCTGCCTTCTTCGAAGCCTTCAATGCGTCCTTCGTTGCGGCGCCGGCAAATCCACGACGCTCACGCGGTGGCGCCTTGGCCTTCGAGATGAGGACGAAGCCGTCGCGAGGGCCGGGGACTGCGCCTTCGACCAGGATAAGGTTGTCGTCAAGATCGATGCCGCGGATACGAAGGTTGCGAACCGTGATCTGCGCGTGGCCCATGTGACCAGGCATGCGCTGGCCAGGAAATACGCGGGACGGAAACGACGAAGCGCCGATCGAACCCTGCACCTGGAACATATGACCGTGCGACTTGGGACCGCCGCCGAAGCCGTGGCGACGAATAACGCCGGCAAAGCCGCGGCCTTTGGAGGTGCCAATAACGTCAACGAACTTCTCGTCGTTGAAGATGTCGACCAGAACACGATCACCAGCCTTGACGGCAACTGCCTCTTCGCCTTCAACAGGCTTGGCCACTTCGAGAGCTACTTCCTTGACCATCTTGACCGGAGGAACATTTGACTTGGCGAAATGACCGGTCATGGCCTTGTTGACCTTGGAAGCCTTGACGAAATCGACGTAGCCGATCTGGGCGGCGTCGTAGCCATCCTTCGCGAGGGTCTTGAGCTGGGTAATAACACATGGTCCAGCCTTGAGCACGGTGACAGGGTGAATGTCGCCACGATCATCGAACACTTGGGTCATGCCAATCTTTTTACCGAGAATTCCTGTTACTGACATTGCCGTTTCCTTTCCTCATCATGCTGGCTGGATTCGCTCAGCACTGCCGGGTTAATGCTTCGAAAAGTCAAAAACTAAAAGCGTCTGCCTGATTTTTTCTTACTTCTGAACCGTCTTGATCTCAACGTCGACGCCGGCAGGGAGATCGAGCTTCATGAGCGCGTCCACTGTCTGCTGGGTCGGTTCGAGAATGTCGATCAGCCGCTTATGGGTGCGAATCTCAAAGGCCTCGCGCGACTTCTTGTCGACGTGGGGCGAACGGAGGACACAGTACTTGTTCTTCATGGTCGGTAGCGGAATAGGACCCGCAACCTGGGCGCCCGTACGCTTGGCAGTCTCGACGATCTCTCCTGTAGAGGTGTCGAGCACGCGGTAGTCATACGCCTTTAAACGAATTCTGATTCTCTGTCCAGCCATTGTTTTCTCTTTCCTGCTTCAAAGAACGGTTGGAGTAGCTGCCAGTCATTTCCTGCTCACATCTCAATGGGCCGGCAGCCCTCGTTAGCCTTGAACTACAAAAACTAAAAGCGATTCAGCAAATCTTTCGTTACTTGAGGATTTCGGAGATGGTACCTGCGCCTACGGTGCGTCCGCCTTCGCGGATGGCGAACCTCAGGCTCTTCTCCATGGCGACCGGCGTGTGCAGCTCGATCTCCAGCTGGATGTTGTCGCCGGGCATGCACATCTCGGTGCCTGCAGGAAGCTTCGCCGAACCAGTGACGTCCGTCGTGCGGAAGTAGAACTGGGGACGGTAGCCGTTGAAGAACGGAGTGTGACGTCCGCCTTCTTCCTTCGACAACACGTAGACCTCGCCCTTGAACACCGTGTGCGGCGTGATCGAAGCCGGCTTGGCCAGCACCATGCCGCGCTCCACGTCTTCCTTCGCCGTACCGCGCAGAAGAAGACCGGCGTTGTCGCCCGCCAGACCTTCGTCCAGCTGCTTCTTGAACATCTCGACGCCGGTAACTACCGTGTTCTGCGTGTCGCGGAAGCCGACGATCTGAACCGCCTCGCCAACCTTGACCTTGCCGCGCTCGATACGGCCCGTAACCACCGTCCCGCGGCCCGAGATCGAGAAGATGTCTTCAATCGGCATCAGGAACGGCTGATCAACCGCACGCTCAGGCTGCGGAATGTACTTGTCCACCGCAGCCATCAGCTCGTCGATCTTCGCCTCCCACTTGGCTTCGCCGTTCAGCGCGCCGAGGGCAGAGCCGCGGATGATCGGAGTGTCGTCGCCGGGATAGTCGTACTTCGACAGAAGCTCGCGAACTTCCATCTCAACCAGCTCGATCAGCTCTTCGTCCTCAACCGCATCGCACTTGTTCAGGAACACGACGATGTACGGCACGCCAACCTGGCGGGCGAGCAGCACGTGCTCCTTGGTCTGCGGCATCGGGCCGTCGGTCGCTGCAACCACCAGGATCGCGCCGTCCATCTGCGCGGCTCCGGTGATCATGTTCTTGATGTAGTCGGCGTGGCCCGGGCAGTCGACGTGCGCATAGTGGCGATTCGGCGTCTCGTACTCCACGTGCGAGGTGGCAATCGTAATACCGCGCTCACGCTCTTCAGGAGCGTTGTCGATCGTGTCGAACGAACGGAACTTGTTGTTCGGGTTGTGCTTCGACAACACCTTCGTAATCGCCGCTGTCAGCGTCGTCTTGCCGTGATCGATGTGCCCGATCGTCCCAATGTTTACGTGCGGCTTTGACCGGTCAAACTTTTCCTTCGCCATTGCTCTCTCCGTTGTTTCCGTTACTTGAACTGCTTAATCTGTTTTACCTTGCGGCGCCTGCTTACTTATCTTTACCGTCTTTGCCCTGCACCTTGGCAATGATCTCTTCGGAGACCGACCGCGGCGCCTCTTCGTATTGCTTAAACTGCATGGAGTAGTTGGCGCGGCCCTGTGTCGATCCGCGCATCGATGTTGCGTAGCCGAACATTGTGCTCAACGGCACCGTAGCCTTGATGGCCTGAACGCCACCGACCATCTCCATGCCTTCGATGCGTCCGCGGCGGCTGTTGAGGTCGCCGATGATGGTGCCCATGAACTCCTCGGGAACCGTGACTTCGACTTCCATCACTGGCTCGAGCAGAACCGGCTTGGCTTTGCGCGCGGCTTCTTTGAATGCCATGGAACCGGCGATCTTGAATGCCATTTCGTTCGAGTCGACGTCGTGGTAGCTGCCGTCGTAAAGCGAGACCTTGATATCGACCATCTCATAGCCGGCAAGCACGCCGCGCGTCATGGCGTCCTGAATGCCCTGATCGATCGGCTTGATGTACTCCTTGGGAATCGTGCCGCCCTTGATGTCGTTCGAGAACTCGTAGCCCTTGCCCGGCTCGTTGGGGCTGATGCGAATCTTGGCGTGGCCATAGTTGCCCGAACCGCCGGTCTGACGGATGTACTTGCCCTCAGCCTCGGCATTCGACCGGATGGTCTCGCGGTAAGCGACCTGCGGCTTGCCGACGTTGGCTTCGACCTTGTACTCGCGCATCATGCGGTCGACGATGATCTCAAGGTGCAGCTCACCCATGCCGGAGATGATCGTCTGGCCGGAGTCGGGATCGGTGTGAACGCGGAAGGTTGGATCCTCTTGCGCGAGCTTGGCGAGAGCCATGCCCATCTTTTCCTGGTCGGCCTTGGTTTTGGGCTCGACCGCGACCGCGATGACCGGCTTGGGAAAGTCGATCGACTCGAGGACAACGGGGTTTTTGTCGCTGCAAATCGTGTCGCCGGTGACGAGGTTCTTGAGACCGACGGCGGCGCAGATGTCGCCAGCGAGGATCTCAGTAATCTCTTCACGCTTGTTGGCATGCATCTTGAGCAGACGACCGATACGCTCGGTCTTGCCAGTACGGGGATTGAGAACGGAGTCGCCTGTTTTAAGCTGGCCGGAGTAGACGCGGATAAAGATGAGCTGGCCGACAAAGGGGTCGGTCATAATCTTGAATCCGAGAGCCGAGAAGGGCTCGTTGTCGTCGGCCTTGCGAATGATCTTCTCTTCCATATTCTCGGGATTCGAGCCGACCATTGGAGGAATATCGAGCGGGCTTGGTAGATACTCGACCACTGCATCAAGCAAGGTCTGGACGCCTTTGTTCTTGAAGGACGAGCCGCAAAGCACTGGGAAGATCTTCATCGCAATGGTGGCCTTGCGGATACCGGCCTTGAGTTGCTCGACGGTTGGCTCCTGGCCCTCGAGGTAGAGGTGCATGAGTTCATCGTCGTTCTCGGCGACTGCCTCAATGAGGGTGTGGCGCGCCTCGGTAGCCTTGTCCATCAGATCGGCGGGGATGTCCTCGACCGAGTACTCGGCGCCCATCGTCTCATCGTGCCAGTAAATCGCTTTCATGGTGACGAGATCAACGACACCGAGAAACTTCGCCTCGGCACCGATCTGAATATTGATGGGAACCGCGCGCGCACCCAGGCGATCGACGATGGTCGAGGTCGCGTAGACAGCGTCTGCTCCGGCCTTGTCCATCTTGTTAATGAAGCAGATGCGGGGAACCTTGTACTTGTCGGCTTGACGCCAGACCGTCTCAGACTGGGGCTGCACCCCGGCGACTGCATCGAAGCAGGCGACCGCGCCGTCAAGTACGCGAAGGGAACGCTCGACCTCGGCGGTAAAGTCCACGTGGCCGGGAGTGTCGATGATATTGATGCGGATGTTTTTCCATGTGCAGGTCGTCGCAGCCGAGGTGATGGTGATGCCGCGCTCCTGCTCCTGCTCCATCCAGTCCATGGTCGCAGTGCCCTCGTGCACCTCGCCGATACGGTGCGTGATGCCCGTATAGAAGAGGATGCGCTCGGTCGTCGTTGTCTTGCCGGCGTCGATGTGCGCCATGATTCCGATGTTCCGGCAACGATTCAGAGGTGTAGTGCGTGCCACGATCCGTCTCTCATCTGCGAGCATCCGCTCGCGGTAATAAACAACGTTTGAACCTAAACTTCAGTCGAGAGCTCGAAACTCAAAGCCCTTACCAACGGTAGTGCGCGAATGCCTTGTTGGCTTCGGCCATACGATGAACGTCTTCCTTCTTCTTCATCGCGGCGCCGCGGCCATTAGCAGCATCGAGCAGCTCGGCGGTCAACTTCTCGACCATGCCCTTTTCGCCACGCGCGCGGCCATACGTAACCAACCAGCGGATTGCGAGCGAGGTGCGGCGCTCGGGGTTGACCTCAATCGGCACCTGATAGTTCGCACCGCCGACACGACGGCTCTTGACCTCGAGAAGCGGCTTGCAGTTCTCGATTGCCTTCTTGAAGAGCTTGAGAGCCTCGTCGCCACCCTTCTGCTCAAGGTTGGTCATAGCGGTGTAGAAGATGCCCTGAGCGGTCGACTTCTTGCCGCCCCACATCATGGAGTTCACGAACTTAGTGACCAGGGTGGAGTTGTAGACCGGATCTGCAGCAACTTCACGCTTCGCGATGTAGCCTTTTCTTGGCATTGCTCTCTCTTCTCTTCTTCCTCCAGGACCGTCGACTTCTCAAGCCCTGAACCTGAATTTGTGCGGCGAACCGCGTTGATTTCAAAACTATCGACCACTAATTACTTGGCAGCAGCCTTCGGACGCTTCGCGCCGTACTTGGACCGGCTCTGCTTGCGATTGGCGACGCCGACCGAGTCGAGCGTGCCGCGAACCACGTGATATCGAACGCCCGGGAGATCCTTTACACGGCCACCACGGATGAGCACGATCGAGTGCTCCTGCAGGTTATGGCCGATGCCCGGAATGTAGGTCGTAACTTCGATCCCATTCGTCAGGCGAACACGCGCAACCTTGCGGAGCGCCGAGTTCGGCTTCTTGGGGGTCTGGGTGTAGACACGGGTGCAAACGCCACGACGCTGGGGCGAACCCTGGAGCGCTGGGCTGGCGGTCTTATAGCGAGTGGGCGTGCGGCCCTGCTTGACGAGCTGATGGAACGTAGGCACTAGAACTCCTTAGTTGACGCGCAAAACCTTACAACCAAACTTTGCCAGACACGCAGAGAGGTCTCGGCTCTTTTTGCCGTACACGCAAAAAGAATGAGGACGCTGAAGCGCCTCGTGTCCGAAAATCTTCCCTGCTGTTGCGTCTGTAAATCGGTACAACAAGCCAGACGTAAACAGTCGACGGTGGTCGAGCGTCTTTCCTGATTCAAAGGATGAGCCGACTCCGTTTCGCTGTCCCGGCCCACATAGCCCTTCCAAGGTGGAGGGTGTCGCAGGCACGATTGCGATGGGCCGCAGAGTTACAACATATTCAGATCGGGGAAAACAATGATCAGAAATGTACTGCGGTGAATCTCTTGTATCCAGTATAGCGCAAAATTCCTTATCCTGCTTTGAAACAGGCATTGGAATAGGGATTGCGTGGGCTTTTCTCCGCCCTTCCGTTCGCTGGGGTTTCCCGACGAAGCGGTCCGGATACTCGCGGAACCTTCTAACAATAGCAATCTCCGCGCGCTGCGTCAACTTTTGGCCGCTACGTTCCTGTGAATTTAGCCGCATTTCGCAGGCGAGTGGGCAGATTCGTCGCCGGAGCCAGAAGCAAGTTCGGCATGCTAGGCTTTTTGCATGACTTTTGTTGAACTCCGCAAGTGCTTCCTTTCCTGTGTTCTCTCAGCCTCAACCCTTCTCCTTCTCGTCGGAACCTCCAACTCCTCCCAGGCACAAAACGCCTCTTCCTTGGGAAAGGACACCCGGATTGGCGCTTTGATTCAGTCACTTGGCAAGACCAAGACACCAAGTGCGGCTGCGATTTCGCCTGATGGGGCGACAGTGGCTTGGGCAGCTCGGATGGGGGAGGGTTCGCAGATCCATCTGACCGAAGTGGCTGATCCGACCAAGGACAAGGTTGTTGAGACAAGGCTTGGCTCGACTGGATGTAGCAGTTCGGAGCCGAAGTGGTCGCCGGATGGAGATTGGCTGGCATTCGTCTCCGACTGCACGGCAAAGACAGAGAAGGATGGTCAGGATCAGGTATTTCTGTGGTCGAAACAGACTGGCGAGTCGAAACAATTGACACGCCTTGCCGGGGGTATCGATTCGCTGGCGTGGTCACCGGATGGGAAGGCGATTGCGTTCCTGTTTGTCGAAAATGCTACGCGCAGTGCTGGAGCCCTGGCAGCGATGAAACCGTGGTCGGGCGTGATTGGAGAGGATGGGGTTGAGATTCAGCGCGTCTATTCCATCGATCTGGAACACCACACTGGCAGCTGGCTCACGCCTTCGAATCTCCACGTCTTTGAGTTCGCCTGGTCGCCAACCTCGCATGAAATCACTTTTGTCGGTGCGCCGCCTCCGGGCGAGAACAACTGGTGGGTCGCCCAGCTGTACATCCAGCCTTTTGGCGGGCATGCGAAGTCGATACTGAACCCTTTGACTGTCTCCGGACCGCTCCATGGATTGCAGATTGCGGTGCCGCGGTGGTCGCCTGATGGGAGTCAGATTGCCTTTATTGGCGGATTGATGAGCGATCAAGGTTCGACGGGTGGCGATGTCTATGTGATTCCGTCGGCTGGAGGCGAGCCCAGAAATGTTACGCCGGGCCGCGCTGCATCGGTTGCATTTATCGGTTGGATTGGGCCGGAGGTTATCGGAGTTACGGAGCATGTGGGTGGCAACAACCATCTGGCAGCCCTCAACCTAAGGACAGGTGAAGACATACCCCAAGCCAGCACAACCTTTCCCGAAACGATCGGAGCGGGCGGACTTGTCATGAGTATCTCGCTCTCCAACAAGCACACGATCGCTTTTATACGCAGCTCGTTTGAGATGGCACCTGAAGTATGGGCCGGGCCACCGAAAGAGGTGAAGCAGATTACGCACCTGAACGATGGCACGAAACCTGCCTGGGGAAAGACAGAGAGCATTGAATGGACAAACGATGGATCCAAGGTGCAGGGATGGCTGCTCTATCCCGCGAACTATGACCCATCGAAGAAGTATCCCCTTATTGTGAGCGTGCATGGCGGGCCTTCGAGTGCCGTGACTCCGCGGTGGCCCGGAGTGGGATACGGCGGAGTGCCGTTTTCAGCGCTTGGATACTTCGTGTTTATGCCGAATCCTCGCGGGAGTTATGGCCAGGGTGAGAAGTTTACCCAAGCGAACATCAAGGATTTTGGCTATGGCGATCTTCATGACATTCTGGCGGGAATGGATGTTCTGGAGAAGCGCTTCCCCATCGACAAGGAGCGCGAAGGACTGACGGGCTGGAGCTATGGCGGTTTCATGACGATGTTCGGTGTGACGCAGACAGCGCGGTTCAAGGCCGCTGTCGCAGGTGCGGGGATCAGCGACTGGAAGAGCTACTATGGAGAGAACTCGATCGATCAGTGGATGGTACCGTTCTTTGGCAAGACCGTGTACGACGATTCGTCCGTATATGCGAAAAGCTCTGCAATCGAGTACATCAAAAATGTGAAGACACCGACGCTGGTAGTGGTCGGGGATCGCGACGGCGAGTGTCCCGCTCCGCAGAGCTTCGAGTTCTGGCATGCGCTACGTGCCGAAGGCGTAAAGACGCAGCTCGTGGTATATCCGAACGAAGGTCACGCGTTCCGATCACCGGAACATCGTCGCGATGTTCTGGAGCGGGCGCTGAACTGGTTCGAAACGGAGATGCCGGCGAAATAAACAGGAGATCACCTCCCAGAGAAAGCTCTTCAGGTGTGACGTGCGAGCGCGACAGGTGTACGAATTCGTCGTCCGGACGTCCAACTTAAGGGCCTGTGAGATTTGCTTCCAGTGTGCGCAGCTTTTACACTGGTGATTCGTTGATTCAGTCATTCAGCATTATCGGTGTGACCGTTCAGCTTGTGTTTTGGTTGGACGGGGAGGTTCAATGCGTCGGTTTGTCACGTTAGCAGTTTTATTACTCTTCACAGTTCCTTTTGGCGTCTCGGTCTCGGGCTGTTCGAAAAAGACAGCCACAATCTTCTGCAACGGCGCCGACTCCGGAATCCCCGTGGGCCAGGTGACGACGATCACTCTGAATCCGCAGATAACCGGCATCTCATTGAATTTTGCGCAGATCGGCCAGGTCAGTGCACCCGTCGCGACTGATTGCAAAGGGACTACGGAGTCAGTGAGCAAGTTTACCTATGCGACCTTCCTCGCCAACGGGACGCCAGACATGACGATTGCCGATATTGACCCAGCAAACGGCAGACTGTGTGCGGGAACCTGGAACAGGAATACCGGCGGAGGCATTGCGGACTTCACCACCTGCAATCCGACCAACAAAAGCGGAACAGTCTTTGTCGTTGCGAGCGGGGATGGAGCAAGCAGCAATCCGCTTCCGATCTATATACATCCCGTCGTGACAAGTGTGGTGCTGGGGCCGCTGTCGACGGACTGTATCCATGATCCGGCGACAAACTGCAGTCCTGCAGCTTTTGCGACACAGCAGGTAAGCTGCACGATCGATCCGGGAACAGGTTGCTGCCTGACACCTGTGAGCACACAATCCGCAATTGCTACGTCAAACAGCTGCTCGTCCCAGGGAACCACAGGACAGCTTGCAGCGCGCGTCTACCAGAACGCCTCGACGACGCTGGCAAATAATATCAGCTGCAAGGTCGGCCATCTCTCTTATACGGCGCAAACGAGTTCGATAGTTTCGATCGACCAGAACGGCGTGGCGACGGCTCAGCAGCCCGGATCGACGGTAATTACCGCCAACATTTCGAATGCCGGAAGCTCGGCTGGTTTTTTCTCGACATGTCCGCCGACTTCGATTCAGTTGAGTGTTCCCGGTACGGGTAATGGCGGTTCCAGCAGCGTAATCGTTAATCCGAACAACACCCAGCCGATCACGTCGCTGGTCAAGGATAAAAACGGGACGATTCTGACGGGTCTTTCACTTGAATTTGAATCGACGACACCTACAACGATTCCCGTGGCGGCGGCAGGAACCGTGACACCTACCTTCCCTGGATCGGCCGCTATTACAGCCGTCTGCCAGCCTCCGACCTGCAATCCTTCCCCCTTCAACCAGATTGGCCTGTTCGGCAATGGCAAGCCGGTGACCTCGAATGCAGTCACCGTGACAGCACCGGGCACGAACAGTACCAATCTATACATTGCCAGCACGAATTCGCGGTATATCGTGCCGGTGGACTTCACGCAGCCCCAAATCGGCGCACCCGTGCAATTGCCTTACCAGCCAAATTCGATGGTGATCAGCAACGATGGCAGCACAATATATATGGGCAGCGCGTTTGAGATTATGACGTTCAGTGCGATCTCGAACAGCCTGTCCAATCAGGATCCATCTGTGACCGGAACGGTGCTTGCGGTGTCGCCGGACGGCTCGACGGTGGTAATCACTGATCCGATCCGGCAGTTCGTATACCTCTACAGCGGTAACAGCAGTGGCGGTGTGCAGACCCAGTTCGGCGGCGTGGCAACACATGCGGCTTTTTCACCGGACAGCCAAACGGTGTACATCACACTAGGTGATTACAACGCATCGACTGGCGTTGTCACGCCTAACAATCAGTTGTTGGTGCACTCCACATTTACCGGCTGGTATCAGACCACTTCCTCTCAGCCAACATCGGACGTCGCGATCGGGGTTCCCAGCGTGGGAGCATTCTTTGGTGGTAATCCTGCGACTGCGCGCTCGTACTGCCCAGTCACGACGACTACAACTGTGAGCGGGCAGCAAACAACAACGAATATTTTTTATCCAGACGCCGGCGTAATTGCGCCCGCGATGGATCGGCTTGCGATCACAAACGACGGGCTGCACGTTCTTGGTGCGACGGCTACACTGTTCACGGATCTGGCTATACCCTCGGGTCTGCCGATCACTGCATGTCCGCTAGCCGATGGGACGTCGCAGACGTTTGCGACGAACCCGGTGTTCAGCGGCGCTCTGCCCGGCGTGACGGCGACGGCAATTACAGGAGTCTTTCCGACCTCCGACTCGAAGATTGCGTTCATCACGTATACGGGAACAGGCGGCGTAGTTCCCACGTACACGCCGCAGGCGACCGGTGCCGGGACGACCGGGGCCATTTCCCTGTCGACCGCAGTTGGGACGCCGGTGGCTCCAGTTGCCGGCGTGGTGAGCGCAGACAATCAGACCTTCTTCGCCGGGACTTCCGGGGACAATGCAGTTCATCTGATTACGCGACAGACGGACGGCTCGTACAAAGATGTGACGACGCCGATTACACCAAAGCTACCCGATACAACCCCCGCCCAGAATCTCGTTGCGCCGAATCTGCTAGCGCAGAAACCCCGAAAGGCTACTTCCTAGATTTAGCTGAGCTAAGACCGCAACAAAAAACCTCCCCTGCCCGGGGAGGTTTTTACTGAGCCTGATGCGAAAGGGAGATGAAATTATTTCGCGACTGCCATTCCGGGCTCAATCCAGGAGAAGAGAAAGCTGCTGACCTCTGGGAATTGCGAAGCGACAAAAGCGACCAGTGGAATTCCCACAAACGATGCGACCTTGAAATAGAAGTCGAGATCGAGATGTCCGGGAGCGTGATTGGTGGACCGACTGAGGATGGCGTCGCGGTTGACAGACGCATAGATTGAGATAACGGTGAAGGCCAGGACTCCGAGCAGAACAGAGAGCGCAATCAGTAGGGAATGTCGGTTGAGATAGGGGTACGAAGTGCAGGTCCAAACAAGGAAAAGATAAAGCATCACTGCGGTGAGAAGACGACTTCTCATCTGAAGTAGGACCATGCGGATGTAGTGAACGTATACGAGAGCCACCCATTCTTCCTGAAGTTCCTGGAGGGGCTCGATAGGTATTTCCCTGGGAGATGCTGCGGGCTGTTCTTCTGTCTCGCGCGCATCTGGAGCAGTAATGCGGGTTTTTTCATTGAGCCATGCTGTCTGAAGCTTTACCAACAAACGTTGTGCAACGTAAGCAATCCTTTCCTGCAGCAATCCGAAAGCCAAAACGGCTTTCCGGGGATCGTATGGTTGCGCTTTGAGCTCAGCCGAAAGATTCTGATACGCCTGCGTGAAGGTTAGATTGTCCAACGGCGCCAAAGTTTCCGCGTCGAGAACATGACGCAATGCCTGTTCGAGTAGGCGAGTAACGGCGCGGTATCTCGCCAAATGATTCTCCCCGATAATCCAAAAGGTTTTCCAAGTGAGACCTGAGATACTGCTGAACCCTCGACGGAGAGAAGAAGACTCCAATTTGTCGAGACAGTGTGATTTCAGTCTGTGCCACAAGGTTGCGGCCATAAAGAGTTCCCATAGAATCGCAGCCACAAGGAGGAACATGGCAGCGCCGAGGGACTTTTGTAGAGCGACGCCCTCAAACATGCGTGGTCTAAGGTGTATGGGCTTGAGCAGAATAGAGACGAACGTGAAGATCATAGCGAGCCACATTGTTTTTTGTGTGAGTGTTTTTAGATTCGGCCGCCATACAAGAAGACTGGTAACAGGTTCCAGTTGTGCGTCAGTTGGGCAATTTAAAAGACCACGGACCTCACCTGGAAGGCGCGGCGTGAGATTTCGCGTAAAGGAGATGCGATCGAGATGGTTGTAACAAAGGAAGAAGAAGGCGGCCACCGCTACAAAGAGGGGAAAGACGGGTGAAACACCGCGGAGAGGGTAAGCTGCGCGGTATGAGAAAAACAACGGGAAGTCGGACGAGCCCGAGAGCTTATTCCAGGCGAGATGCCATGACGTAATCGCCAAGTAAAAGGCTATGCAACTGAACATAACGAGAATGAGAATACGTAAAAGAATGGCCTCGGGTTTTAGAGAACCCAGCTTGTCGAAGTGAACCAGCGCAATACTGTAAATAAGATAGGCCAGCGCGATACACAAAGCTCCGGCGCCGATTGGAAGCAGTGACAGAATGGTTCGCACTGAATCAGCTCCATGCATGACATATTCGAAGAGAAGCGGGCTGATGCAAAGCTGGAGGGATAGCAGAAGTAAAAAGGTCATTGTCAGTTGCAAAAACAGTTTCGGTGTTCTGGCGTCAGGATCGTTAATTGCGTATCGGAAAGAAAGTGGGGCAAGCCCGGATATCTGCAGGCACTTTGCTGAATGATAAAGAGAGAACAGGGTTAACAAAAGCAACAGAAGGAGCTGCGAGATCGGGATGGGCTCGACCCCGGCGATGCCTCCGGGTTGGCCATCCTGAGGTGTGTTGGGCAGCTTACTTTTCTGGAAGTTTTGTACCTCGTCCTGAGCATTTTGCTCGTCGAGAAGAGCGACCGGCCAGTAGTCTCCGTGGCCAATGACAGTCACCCAGAGCGGGGGACGATTTGCAGGGTTCTTAGGCAAGTTGGCGTTAACGGGACAATTGAGGGCAGGGGGACACCTTGGAGTAACCAGATATCGAACGGCAGTGTAGAGACCTTCGGCGAGGTCGCTCGGAAAGGTATGAATCGATGAGGAGACTTCGTTGCCAATCGGGCGACCCCGGAACCGGCTATCGGTTATCAAAGGCCACGGGCTTATGAAGTACATGTTTTCGAAGTTTCCCGCAGAGTTTGAGCGCAGAAATAGATCGTCGGCCTGGTTTATGACAACAAGAGTATTTGGAGCCTGTCGCGCGAGAATTTCTGCGACGAAGATCTCGTCAAGAACATCAGTAGCTGTCAGGATGACAACCTTGATCTTCCGTTGCTCGAGGGTATCTGAAATCTGACGCATGATGCCGTCCTGCGAAACTGGCGTCTGCTGAACAGCAAAGCTCGGGATCGCGTCATCGTCATCCTTCGATTCGTCGAAATTGAGGTTCAGACTGGTATTTGCTGCTCCTTGTGTTGAGGAACCAAAGCCGAAGATGTTGCTTTTCTGGTATGCGCTTCTGAGATGGGAGATGTTGCGTGGGAAGTAGAGCTGTAGAAGCCCTGAAGACTTCTCGCCTGCCTCGCTGTAACTGCCGTAACTGCTTTCGTCTTCGTTGAGTTCGGCAATTTCTTCGCTCTTAAAGTGGCCGTGTAGAGAGAGAAAATCGAAAGTCTGTTGAGTGCGAAAATCTCTGTCCACCCCAAACGAACGATAATCGACGGTGGGGATAGTGACGCAGGGGTTAGCACTGACCGAACCGCTTGCGATTGTGATCTGCCGCAGGCCAGGAATTCGAATCTCATCGCTCTTCAGCAGATCATTGAGGGATTGACAGGATCCAGTAAAGGAGGGGCCGACGATACGGAGCTCAGCTTGATCAGGAGAAAGAGTCCTCAACCGGAGCAAGGCTTCCTTGAACTGAGAGCGGTCGATTCCGGCGATGGGCGAATTGCCTACGATGAAGACTGCGAGTGGTTGGCAGGCGAGCGCGCTATCGACCCTATGCTCGGAACAGTCTGGGGCCGGACGGAAAAGAAGTACACCGGGAAACTGTTCGCGCCCCTCCAGAAAGAGCCGCTCCTGTTCTCGGTCGACAAAGTGATCTGCGATAGAAGGAGACGAAATCGGAGACCATGGTAACCAGTTGGACTGATACCGCCAGCCAGAATCCTGCAGGGCATCTTGTAGAGCGTCGAGATCGCGATCGAACCGGAGAGCCAGGTGGGTATGGGCGGGATCCGGCTCAATTGCGATCATGACTTGGATTCGCACCGGTGCCGAAGCTGAATTTCCGTCTGCCGAAGTTAATGAAGTGTGTTTGTCGGAAGAGAAATCCCCAATAACTTCATCGAGTTGTTTTTGCCCACTGAGCCTGCCTAAATTCTCTGGATGGTTCTTCATCTCGTCGAACCACAATTTCTGGTCGAACTGGCTAAGCTCGGGCGTCACGGCGTGCTTGCCATGGATCGCGAAAGCGTGCGCCTGGAGAGAGGGCTGAGGCTCAGAAGAGGGTCCGGGTAGAGACATGCGCAACGCGGCGGCTACGATACCGACGGCGACAGCTCCACCGACGAGGGGACGTTGGGCCATGAACTACTCCAGAAGGGCAGATGAGAGTGTTCTGTCCAGATTTTTTTCGGGAGTCCCGGGAACCAAGGAGTCAATCGAGAGGGAGTGCCTATAAGTTTCGCCTTGTTCCTCGCCAATGTCAAATTCGGATTGCTGCTATTCGATTGAATATGTGTGAACTCCACTGCCGGTTTTTTCGAATTTACCGTTCGGCAGCGTAATGGTAGCGGTAGTGTTGGGTGGGGTAATCACTTTGAACTGGTGGGTGGATTGGTTCCAGTCGGTAATGACTGTGCCATAGGGCGAGTCGTACTCGGTGTGTAGTGCCGGGAGCGCGATATCGATGTGCGGTTGGATAGTGAGTTGATGGAAGCCAGGAGCTGTAGGGTCCGTATCGATGCCGGCAGCGCGGCGGAAAACCCAAGCCATGACGGATCCGAACGCATAGTGGTTGTAGGAGTTCATAGAAGGATCGCCGGTGTCGCCATTCCATCGTTCCCACCACGTGGTTGCGCCCTTGGCAACCATATATCCCCAGCTGGGATAGGTTTCCTGGAGGAGGAGCCTAAAAGCGATGTCGGTGCGGTGGTTGTCATCAAGCACGAACATGAGGAAGGGTGTGCCGAGAAAGCCGGTGGTGAGGTGGTTGTTGTGAGCCTCAATGTCGCGGACGAGACGATCGGTCATATTGACGCGAAGCTCTTCTGGCGCGATGCCTGAGTAGAGCGTGACGACGTAGGCGCTTTGCGTGTTGCCGAAGACGGAACCGTCGGGCTGGATGTATTGCTTGCGGTAGGCTTCGGCGATGTGGTCGTAGAGGGTTTGGTATCTTTCTGCGTCTTCTTTGCGACCAAGCGCAAGGGCCATTTCTCGCATCTCACGAGCAATAATCGCCCAGTAGGCGGTGGCGATTAAATCCTTCGGGGTATTTGGGTCGGGGGCCAACCAGTCCGCGTAGCTGTTGCCGAGTTTATTGCGGCGGATGAAGTCCGGGTTGGTCTTAAGGATGAAGTCCATGAAGCGCTGCATGTTGGGCCAAGAGTCTTCCAGGAGCGCTCTGTCTCCGTACTGCAGCCACGCAGCATAGGGGACAAGAACGCCGGCGTCGGCCCAGCCGGGCGCGCCCTCCTGAGGACCGAGCAGGTTGGGGGAGACGTCGGTGAAGGCGTTGTCGGCGGTCTGGGCATCGTCGATGTCGAGCATAAACTTTCGGGTGAAGCTGGCGATGTCGAAGTTGTAGGTGCCGGTGCGCCAGAAAACACCAGCGTCCCCCATCCAGCCCAGGCGTTCGTCGCGCTGGGGGCAGTCCGTAGGGATTGAGACGAAGTTGCCGCGCTGACCCCATATACCAAGCTCACTCATTCGGTTGAGCAGTTCACTTGAGCTGTGGAAGCGGATGGTAGGGGTGGGCGCAAGGCTGTTTTGAACGAGCCCTTCAATGCTGGCAACTGTAGGGGTGCCGGGATAGCCGGAGAGCTCGACGTATCGGAAACCGTGGAAGGTGAAGGAGGGTGTGTAAGTCTCGTCGCCATGTCCGGAGAGGATGTAGGTGTCCGTGGCGGTCGCGTTGCGGAGGTTTTCGGTGTAGATGCTGCCGTCTGGATTGAGCCGTTCAGCAAAACGCATCCGCACAACAGTGCCCCGGGGGCCATGGACGTGAAGAACGATGTTGCCGACCATGTTCTGGCCCATGTCATAGACGACCGGATGCGCCGAGTTTGCAGGAGTGATGGAGATGGGATGAAGAGCGTTGGAGATCGCGATGGAGAGATCGGGTTGGGCGGTGAGTATAACTTGTTCGGGAACAGTGGTATTGACCGCGTTGGTCCAGTCTTTCGATGCGAAGTGTGGGGTATTCCAGCTCGGGATTTCGAGACGAGCGTCGTAGACTTCGCCGGCGTAGATCTCGGAAAAGAGCGTAGGGGCCGGTGCTGTATGCCAGGTCTCATCGGTAGCGATAGTTTTGTGAGAGCCGTCGGCGAGGGTAATGTCGAGCTGCGCACGAAGAACATCAGGACCGGGGTAGGCTCGGGTGCCGGCCCAGGTCATGGGAGAGCCGTGCCATCCTGCGCCGACAAGCGCGGCGACGGTGTTGTCGCCAGGAGTAAGCATGGGGGTGACGTCATAGGTCTGATAGAGAACACGTTTGTTGAAGTCGGTGAAGCCGGGGTCGAGAAGATTCTGCGGCGCCACGGGCTTGCCGGTTAAGGAAGGCGCGGTAGCTTCCGAGCGCAGTAATGGTTAGACGGGCAGACTGGATGTTGGAAGAAAGTTTGAAGTCTTTACGGAAGAGTGAACCTTCTGATGCGATGCGGTTTGGCCCAACGACAATGGTGTGGCGATCGTTGGCAAATACGAGCGGCGTGGAAAGCGAACCAATTTGTTGGGCTGGTTGCCAGTCGCCATTGCCTGTGCGGGCAAGCCACGTAGTGTCGCTGGGGATGCGGCGCTCTGTGGCACTCGGCGCCGTGATGCGGATTGAAGCCGCAAAGCCCGCTGGGCCATTTGCAGTAGGAGGTCTCGCGACAGGCGAGGTGACTTTGACGAGTATCTCGTTGTCCCCTGGCTTGAGCAGTTGGCCAATCTCCTCCCAGTCGAAGGCGCCGAAGTCCTTGTGCTGGCCGGTGAGAGTGCCGTTGACAGTGGCAACATAACTCCCCGCGACGAGGATGTGCAGACTAGCGCGGATGGGCCGGGCGTCGAGATGGAGCGGATAGCGAAACTCGACGGTGCTGCCAGGCGCGACTGCTCTTGCATCGGTGTTGGAGAGCCAGAGCCATTGAACTGCTGCGCGTTCACGCTCGTCGGCGGAATCGATGCGACGAACCCATTGGGCTCGCCAGTCGGAAGGCGAAAGAAGACCGGTTTCGAACCACGCCGGGATCGCGGTGGAGACGTTATCGTTGTTGTCCCAGACACGGACGAGCCAGAAGTATCGGGTCTGTGACTTTAACGCAGGGCCACCGTAGACGATGTTGATCGAATCGGAGGAACCGACGCGGCCTGTGTCCCATACATCCGCTTTGCCCTGAACCAGATTTTTTTCGCTTGTGGCGACGAGGAGCTGATATGCAGATTGCATCCAGTTTGGGGTTGTCGCGTCGCTCTGCCAGGCAAACTGTGGCCTGGGAGCGTCGATACCGATCGGATTTGTCAGATGTTCGGTGCGAAGGTTCACTGGAGACGCAGCCGCAGCGAGCATAAAGAGAAGTAACGACGCGAAAACAGTTGATCGAACTAACATCTTCGCGGGAAAAAACAGGTACATGCCTCGGCTCCGGTCTGGAATCTCAGAACAGAGCGAATGATACCGGAGATTTGCTTACCGAGACACGTGCAAAGAAGACGAATTTACGTGAGAGGTTTGAGATCGCCAAAGACAGTAGGAATGAGTTCTGAGACGGTCGGGTGAATATGTACCGCCCGCTGGATGGTCGTGTAGGGAGCCTTGGCGTATACCGTGTCGATGATGCAGTGGATGGCTTCGTCGCCCCCGGTGCCCAGGATGGAGGCACCCAGGATTTCCCGGGTCTTCGCGTCGACGAGCACCTTGATGAAACCCTCGGTCTCCCCTTTTTCGATGGCGCGCGATACCTTCGTCATGGGACGAATGCCGATAAGGGCTTGCCTGCCAGATTTGCGAACTTCAGTTTCGGTCAGGCCTATGCGGCCGAGCGGCGGGTCGGTGTAGAGGGCGTAACAGGGGATGCGATCGGAGACACGGCGGGGATCGTGGTCAAGAAGGTTGGCAGCTACAATCTCGAAGTCGTTGTAGGCGGTGTGGGTGAAAGCGCCTCGACCGTTGCAGTCTCCGAGGGCCCAGATGCCAGGAACGTTGGTGCGAAGCTGGTCGTTGACAATGATGTAGCCGTGCTCGTCGTGGGCGATGCCGGCTTTTTCAAGGCCGAGGTCGTCGGTGTTGGGCCGGCGTCCGACGGCGAGAAGCACGTGAGAACCAACGCTATCCGATCCATCGTCGGGGCAGTTGACGCCAGCAGCGATCTCATTCCCACGTGGTTCGAAGTGAATGCATTCGGCATTCAGGCGGACGGTTATTCCTTCTTTTTCGAGGAAGGATTTAATAGAGGCTGAGACGTCCTCGTCTTCACGTGAAACGAGACGGGAGGATTTCTCGATGATTGTCACCTCGCTGCCCAAACGGCGGAATATCTGCGCAAACTCAAGGCCGATGTAACTTCCACCAATGACGACGATATGTCTCGGCAATATTTCCAGTTCGAGGATGCTTACGTTCGTGAGATAAGGGACACGATCGACGCCGGGAAAACTGGGTACGACGGCCCGTCCGCCGACGTTGATGAAGATTTCCTTCGCGGTGAGGAGATCGTCTCCGACGCGTATTTGATTTTGCGATTCAAAACGCGCGTGCCCGGTGAAGACAGTGCAGTTCTCCATCTTCCGCAGATAGCCTTCGACCCCAGTGCGTGAGTCTAGTACGATCTTGTCTTTGCGGGCTTTGACGGCCTTCATATCCACTGAAATCGGGCCTGGAGCAACGACACCATAAGAGCTTGCGGTGCGGCCCTTTTGTGCGACGTAGGCGCTAGCGACGAGGGCCTTGGTGGGGGTGCATCCCGTATTGACGCACGTGCCTCCAAAGAGTTTGCGTTCAATGAACGCAATGCGGCGGCCAGATTTTGTCAGTCGTCCAGCGAGTGCGGGACCCGCCTGCCCTGCGCCGATGATGATCGAATCGAAGGTATTGAGCATTCGAGTTGCCAGAATACAGAGGTGCATTCCGAAGATTCAGATTGCGAGGACCATTTTTACGCCAGACGCTTTTTAAGCAGATCGCGGGCGATTGCGTCGAGGACTCCGTTGAGAAAGGGGATGGACTCGGGTGCGGCGAAACGACGGCCAATATCGAGGGCCTCGTTGATGATGATGGCAGCCGGCGTGTTGGTGAAGCCGAGCATCTCGGCGACGGCGGTGCGAAGCAGATTGCGATCGACGACGGCCATGCGTTCGATGCGCCAGTTCTGAGCGTGGGCTTCGATGAGCTGATCAATTTCTTCACCGCGAGCGGTGGCCACACGGTAGATGTCTTCAGTGAAGGTTCGAGTTTCAAGATCGACGTCTGCCGCGGATGCCCAGAAGAGTTTCTGAACCTGCTCAGGAGACTGCTTGCCAAGGTCGCCCTGGAAGAGCATCTGCATTACGAGTTCGCGGGATTTGCGACGGGTTCCCATTATCTCTTCACCTTCCCGTCGTTTGAGGCTAACCTGCGCTGAATAGACACCATCTCAATAGCGGCGATGGCGGCTTCGTACCCCTTGTTGCCGGCTTTGAGGCCAGCGCGGTCCAGAGCCTGTTCGAGGGTTTCGCAGGTAAGGACACCGAAGGCATGCGGAACGCCGGTCTCCTGCTGGGATTGGCCGATTCCGCGGGCGACCTCGTTGTAGATGGCCTCATAATGGGCAGTTTCGCCGCGGAGGAGACAACCGAGAGTGATAATCGCATCGAATTTCTTCGACTCGGCGAGCGTGCGGGCTGCCGAGGGAACCTCCCAAGCTCCCGGCACACGGACAACCTCGATGTCGTTCTTCGTGACTCCGCTGCGATGCAGGGCGTCGAGCGATCCGTGGAGGAGACGGTCGGTGATGACGGTATTCCAACGAGTTGTGACAACGGCAAAGCGCATACCGCTTGCACTGAGATCCCCTTCAATGGCTAAAGGCTGGCCGTGAAGAGGGTTTTCCCACTGCCAAAAACCAAGTTTCAACTCCTGCGTGAGCTGAACGGTGAAAAGGCGGCTGTTCCATGAGGTTGGTTCGACAGCCGATAGGAGGGTGGCGATTTCTTCGGTGCGATGGTCGGCAAGGAGCCACTTCTCGATAAGAGCGCGGATGTGGTCGAGTTGGGTGACCTCAATGAAGATAGGGGGAAGGGCGGGGCGTGGGCCGATAACGAATTCCAGGTTACCAACAGGAGCAAGAAAGGCGGCCCCTCTGCCCTGGGAATCCTGCCAACCCTTTCCTTGTTCGAAACCCAACGCGGAAAAGAGGCTGGTAAGCCGGTCAAAGTCAGCGCCAGACGTGCCGATAGAGGCAACCGCGCTGACGAACGTGATTCCCTTAATCATAGATTCGATTGTATCGTCTGGGAGTGCGGGAATTGCTGTAGTTGCCTGAGATGGATTGGACTGCCGACGGGAGATGCCTGTGAACTACGAGACTCTGCTTTGCGAGGTTAAGGACCAGATTGCGACGGTGACGCTGAACCGGCCTGAGGTGCTTCATGCACTGAATGCCAAGGTCTTCAACGAGCTGGAACAGCTGTTTATGACGTTGACGGCCGATGGCAACGTCCGCGTGATTCTCTTGACGGGAGCAGGGGAAAAAGCCTTCGCCGCAGGAGCAGATATCAACGAGGTCGCACGCCTGGACGTGGCGACGGGAGAGGCGAAGGCACGGCGGGGACAGGAAGTCTTGCGGATGATCGAGATCTGCGGAAAGCCGGTAATCGCCTGCATCAATGGGTTTGCTCTGGGGGGAGGATGCGAACTGACAATGGCCTGCACGATCCGCCTTGCCAGTGAAACGGCGCGATTAGGGCAACCTGAGGTGAAATTGGGTCTGATCCCTGGTTATGGGGGCACCCAGAGATTGCCGCGGCTGGTGGGTCAGTCGACAGCGCTGAAGCTGCTGCTTACAGGCGAGATAGTCGGCGCTGCGGAGGCGCTGAGGATCGGATTGGTTGACGAAGTAGTTCCGCCTGACCGGTTGATGGAGCGGGCCCAGGAAATCGCAAGAGCCATCGTAGGCATGGCTCCGCTGGCGATTGCGGGTTGCCTGGAGGCAGTGCGATGGGGAAGCGAACTGGGATTGGTTGCGGCAACCGATGTTGAGGCTGAGATCTTCGGACGCTTATGCGGAACGGCCGACAAAGCAGAAGGAACGAAGGCTTTTCTGGAAAAACGAGCGCCCACATGGGTCGGACAGTAGGCAAACTCGATCCCGTGGATTTGATTTTTTTTGAAGCGCGGAAGGGCTTGATATGCTTATATCCGTGCATAAGTATCTGTTGCTAACCTCCACCCTTTTGTTTTCCCTCGTGCTTAGCGGCTGCTCCCGGTCTGCTTCGCCCAGCGTCCCTGACACAAAAGCAATCGCGGTAGAGGAACGTCAAGAGATCGATCTGGCGCGGCAGCAGATGGATCTCATCCCACCACCTTCGAAGACGCGGTACATGGCGGTCAAGAGCTTGTCGCTCTGGGAGAACCCGTACCTGACTGTGCAAGGTGGTTTGGTGACGCTGCATGTTGTGCAGGCCGACGCGAATACGAGCCGCCTTGGAGTTGGTGGAATACTGCGGCCGATCGGCGCTCGGCGGCAGGATCTGAATGTGCGAGTCGGTGACTTGCCGGTTGCGCTGAATGCGGTTCCACAGAACTTCTGGCCCTACGGACGCGTAGTCGCTGTGGAAGAAGCGCATGAAGTCCCGGTGAGAGCGCGGCCCGAGGTCCGGCGAAATATGGAAAAGGTAATCAAGACGCTGAACGATCTCGGTGTTGTTGTGTACGAATGGAGCGACAGCGGACGTAGTTGATGATTCCCGGATCTACTGTCCAGCTACTGGTCTTCCGATGCTGATGCGCTAAGATGCTCGTACGCCAGCCTGTGGCTAATCCCTGGAAGTGGTGAACGATTGCATCTTCATACGACGGCATTGGTGGTCTTTTGCTTCTTCTTTGCACTGGTGACGCTGGCCGGTTTTTGGGCCGCTCGGTGGCGAAGACCGAAGACGGGGATGGGGTCGCTCGAAGAGTGGGGGTTGGCAGGACGCAGTTTCGGGACCTGGGTGACGTGGTTTCTAATCGGTGGCGATCTTTATACGGCGTATACGGTAATTGCCGTTCCGGCGGCGCTGTTCGGCGCAGGTGCGATGGGGTTTTTCGCACTACCGTATGCCGTGATCACCTATCCGTACATGATGCTGGTTCTGCCCAGGCTTTGGACAATTTGTCACCGTCACGGTTACGTAACCTTCGCAGACTTCGTTGCCGGGCGCTATGGCAACCGGTGGTTGACGATTGCAATTGCCCTGACTGGAGTCCTGGCGCTGATGCCGTATATTGCGCTCCAACTGGTGGGCATCCGAGTCGTGATCGGCGCAATGGGAATAAATGGTGAGTGGCCATTGGCTGCGGCATTTGTGATTCTCGCAGCGTACACGTATTCGAGCGGCTTGCGTGCACCTGCTGTAATCGCGATCGTAAAGGACGCAATGCTCTATGTGATGGTCCTGGGCGCGCTGATCTACATTCCGTTCAAACTAGGCGGATACGCGCAAATCTTCGAACTGGCGAACCAGGCGCTCGCCCTCCACACGCCATCATCCACGATTTATCTGAGGCAGGGACAGGTCCTTGGGTACTCGACACTCGCAATCGGCTCCGCAGTTGCATTGATGTTGTATCCGCACACAGCAACGGCGGTGTTGAGCGCGCAGAATGCAAACGTCGTGCGAAGAAACGCGGCGATGCTTCCGGCCTATAGCTTCCTTCTGGGCCTGATTGCCCTGATGGGATATGTCGCTCTGGCTGCTGGCGTGGTGACCAAGGACGCGAACATGGCGGTGCCGCTGCTCTTCCTCAAGATGTTTCCGGAGTGGTTCGCGGGATTCTGCCTCGCTGCGATAGCAATTGGAGCGTTAGTGCCCGCGGCTATTATGTCGATTGCAGCCTCGAATCTCTTTACACGGAATCTCTATGGCGCGGTGTTGCGCCGGAAGATGCTGCCACAAGAGGAATCGCAGATGGCGAAAGTGGTTTCGCTGGCCGTGAAATTTGGTGCACTAGTATTTGTTCTGAAGCTGCCCGTGACCTACGCGATTGAGATGCAGCTGCTGGGCGGAATCTGGATAGGGCAGATGTTCCCTTCTGTCGTGCTTGGAGCTTTCACGCGCTGGTTCCACCCATGGGCTCTCTTTGTGGGCTGGGTAGCAGGGATGGCGAGTGGTACGGCGATGGCGGCAGCGTTGGGATTGAAGAGCTCGGTATACCCGTTGCATATGCCCGCCTTTCTGGGCGGAGCAATCTTCGCAATGTATGCGGCAGTGCCTGCTCTCCTGTTGAATCTGGCCGTTTCTTTCGTGTTGACGGTTATATTTCACGCAGCCAGGCTGGATCGCGGAACCGATGTTACCGATGCAACGGCTTATATCGGTTAGAACTTCAAAAAGGAACACAGCCCGTGGCGACTGGGAAGCATCTCACGGCTAGGATCACTTTGGCTGAGGGAAATTGATGAGCAAGGCGCATGAGTTGGAGGAAGCGGTGCACGAACGTTCGTTGGCGAAGGGTCTGCTGGCGGGGCTAATCGGCGGACTAGTCGCTACGGCAGCCAAAACACTCGCCGAGAGAATCTATCCTCCCCGAACGCATGGCGAACCTGAGCCTCCTGAAGTGATGGCGGAGAGGTTTGCCGGCCATGAACTGGTTGGGATCGAGAAAGAAGTTGCGACGGAAGCAATTCATTGGGGTTTTGGCGCTTTGACAGGAGCCGCCTACGGGGCTCTGGCCGAGTACTATCCCGCTGCAACGACAAAGGATGGAGCAGGCTTCGGAATGGCGCTGAGTTCCCTGACGCACGGAACGATGTTCCCGGCGATGGGACTCTCAGCGGAACCCGAGGAGCAGACAGCGCGCGAACGGACGAGCGAGTTGGCCACGCATGTTGTGTACGGAGTGGTGACTGAGACCGTGCGGCGAGTGGTTCGCCGGATGCTTGGCTAACCAACATTGCCAAGTCATTTAACACTTTTTGCAACTACTTTGTAGGGATGTGATCCCGCGCTTGAGACCAGTTCGCGACCAGACTGTCGACGATGATGTGTCCGACGCGATAGGCGGAGTCGAGAGCAGGCAAGTAAGCGCTATATTGACGGATCTTCGTCTCGGAGAGACTCTCGGCTGCCGTGGCACCGATGCGCTGCTGGTCATAGTTCGACGCAGTTCGCAAAACGACGACGCGATTGATATCGACCTTGCCTGCATGGGCGAGCCAAGTCAGGGATTGCAGTGTCCCGGTGTCTTCCATGCCGCAGATAGCGTAGGTGCCATGTCCGTCCGTTTGATATTTGACCCAGTCGCGAGCCCACTGGTTGAGGAGTTTGCCGTGCCAGAAAGTGCCGGCGGAGAGATTATCCCCACGAAGAACAAATGGCGGCCGATGAGCAGCAGCGCCGTCATACTGCATACGCCGCTCTTTGATCTGCGGAGTATCGGGAAGTACCGTGTCTTTGGTTCGATTAAAGGCCCAGTCGACGAGTGCAGTGTTGAGATGATAGACATTCCCGTCATCGCCGAAGCGTGCGGTGTGTGGCTGTTCGTAGGGCGTGGACTTGCCGAGAGGAACGTAGCCGGTGGTCCAGTCTTTCGGAATCTCGCGAGCGTCGATTTCGTGCGCAAGGTCGCCGTCAACGACGTAGTCAGACCATACGGCAGAGGCCAGCGATCCCATCTGCGGATCAATTCCGCCAATGCCGGCGACGAGAAAATAAGTATGGGTGAGGTCGAAGCGCGGATCCAAACCGAGAGCCATGATGGTTGCGGCCGTGCGCGCAGAGCCTACGCCTGTGAGGACACCAAGGACTCCGGTTTTTTCGTTCAAACGGAGATCGTGATAGCCCTGCGGAAACGGGAGGACACGGTCGAGATGTTCGCGCTCAACCCAGTACTGGTACTCGCCGGGGGCGTCTCCAGTGTCAGCACCGATCTCGAACATGTTGATGACGACGACTTTGATTTCGATTGGCTTCTGCTGCGGCCGTGCGCCTGCGCACGAAAGAGTGGCAACGAGGAGCAGTGAAAAACGGAAGCGCATAACAAATGGTAGCGTATGCAGATTCGACCGCGGCTGACCGAAGGCGAGGCTACCTAAAAAGGTAACTGAGCTAGGGTGAACCCGATGCAGTGGCAGGATTGGTGGTGAACCACCGACACCGAAGTAGTCCGCGTGCGTGATCGAGCGCATCAGGACCATGATGACACCGCGAAGGAGGTCGACCGATTCGTCTACACTAGACGCCCTTCTTCATCGGCTCCCAGATGAACTTGTGGATCTGCAGCGAGAGCCGCGCGGGAAGACCGTCCGCAAGCATCCATTCGACGAGTCTTCGTGGATCGAGGGCCATATTATCGGCAGTACGTTGCGGGCTTGGCGTTTGTACGAAGGCAGGACTCAGAAGAATTTGTGCAACGTTTTTTTCGAGTGAATAAATGCGTATAAAGTCGCGAGCGAATTCGTAATCTTCGCGGTTGGTTATAACGAATTTAACTTCGTCGTTTTTCGTAAGGGCCTCAAGATTTTCGAAGCGAAAGGTATTAGCTGCGCTACCTGCACCGGGGCATTTGACATCGACGATCTTGTGGACCGCTTTGGGAACGTCGTTCAATGGGCGTTCCCCGCTGGTCTCAATCATCAACGTGTAATTTTTTTCAAGAAGGCGATTCATCAGGGGCAGGAGTTCCTTCACCTGCAGCATTGGTTCGCCGCCGGTGAACTCGACGAGGGTGCAGGGGGCCAGCCCCTGAATCTGCTGTTCGATCTCATCAAGTGAGAATGGCTTTCCTCCCGTGAAGGTGTACTCGGAGTCGCACCAGGCGCAGCGAAGATTGCATCCGGCGAGACGCACGAAGATGCACGGCAGGCCCGCAAAGGAGGATTCGCCCTGGACAGATTTGTAGAGTTCGATGAGATACATTGTCTGAGCTACTCGTAGTAGCGAGCAAAGCTTGTGTCGGTTTCGTAGAGGGTGCAGTCCTTCACGGTCACGCGCCCCTGGGTCATCTCATGCAGCTGAACCTTCGTCTTATCGTAGAAGTAACGAGCCAGATTTTCGGCCGAAGGATTGACCGTCGTAAACGGTTCGAGTTCATTGATCATCTGGTGATCGAGATATTCGACGACCGGACGCATGACCTGCTTGAGGAGCTTGAAGTCGAGCAAAAGGCCCGCCTCGTCGAGTTCCTTTCCCTGGAGGGTAATAAAAACCTTGTAATTGTGGCCGTGCGGGTTCTCGCACTTGCCGTGATAGTTGCGCAGGTAGTGGCCGGAGGAGAAACCGGCTTCTACGGTTATTTCAAACATGACGATGTGATCCCTTCAAATTGCCGCGTTTGTGGTTGAAATGGGCGCTGTCGGGACGCGGGCGACAACTGATCCCCTCATAACGATTGTACTGTTTTCCCGGGCTCGTTATCGCTTGCGACGAGATCGGCGGGCTTCGTCGTCTCGGCGTTCGGCCTGCTCGAACAAAGCGAACAACACACCGGCAAGAGCGACAAGCAGGCTCAGGACGAGAAAGCCAAGCCCCATGGTTCGCCAGAGAGAAACGTCCCCGGGCGATCCGGGCTGCCGAGCGATGTTGGTATACGCAATCCCACATGAGATCAATCCGAAGAGGAACAGGCTGCCGGCGAGGATGTAAAGGTTTCGTTCCATAACCTTCCATCCATTTTATGGGCTTGCCGCTTTTGTTTATCCAGGTAGAATGTTTCCACTCCCCAAATAGCTGAACGAGAGAGCACTGTGCGCAGCGACCGCGAACGTGTACGAAGGAGTGCTGCGCCATGAGTTCCACGCAAACCGTGGCGCCGGAGGCTGCCCGCAAATCAAACGCTTCACGCCGTTTGAACCGTTGTGTAACAGTGTTGGCTGGCGCGCTCATGATGACTTGGCCGGCGATTTACAACGGATTTCCACTCCTCTATCCGGACTCAATGACCTACCTCAACGATGGCCCTGTCATCGCGCGAAAGTTATTTCTGCATCAGTCCTCTAGTTATTACGGGATGCGATCGTTCTTCTATAGCCTTGGAATTCTGCCTCTGCATTGGGACGTAACTGTGTGGCCGATCGTGGCGTTCCAGGCGATCCTGATGGCCTACATCCTCTGGCTGGTCGTGCGATCGATCCTGCCGCAACGGACAGTTGCCAGCTACCTCATATTGATGGCTGCTCTCAGTGCTCTGACCACTTTGAGCTGGTACGTCAGCATGGTCATGCCGGACATTCTGGGCCCGGCGCTGTACTTGACATTTTATCTATTGGTCTTTGCGCGAGAGACAATATCACGCATCGAGCGTTTGACGGTGTGCGGTATCTCCTGCTGGGCAGTAACCGCTCACGCCACGCACATGATCCTTGCTGCTATTCTTTGCGGTTCCCTGGTCGTCGTAATGCTGATGCAGCGTAGGCCGATGCGAAAGTCTCTACGCGCTGCCGGGGAGATGGCGGTTATTGTCCTGGTTGGAGCTCTCGCGCAGCTCGCGCTATATGGATATTTCTATGGCACTCTTTCACTCAACGGAGAAAGACCTCCGTATCTGATGGCGCGAATTGTGGCCGACGGCACTGGACATACTTATCTGGAACAACACTGCGGAGAGCTGAGTTGGGCGATCTGCCACCACATTCAAAACCTGAATGGAGATGCGGATCATTTTTTGTGGGACTCCGATGGAGGATGGGGCGGAGCCTCCTCTGCTGAACAAAAAACTATGCGACAGGAAGAGATGCCTTTCGTGCTGGCAACGATTCGCGCCTATCCACGAGAACAGCTCTCTAAATCGGCTGCAGCCTTCTGGCAGCAGTTGCAGACGTTCGGCATAGAGGATCTCGACCCCAGCTCCTGGGTCGCGAAACAATTCAACGAGGTGCTTCCTCATGCGCGCGCTCCATACCTAGCCGGCCGGCAGGCAAACAACATCCTGCATATTGAAGAGTTCACGGCATTTCAAATCTTGGTGGTCCGCGCATTTCTACTTGTGGTGCTTGTGTTCCTGCCATTTGCCTGGCATCGAGCGCCGCCACGGCTCATCGGACTTAGTGTTGTAATCGTCTCGGTTGTAATCGCCAACGCTTTCGTCACCGGCACCATGTCGATGGTCGATGAGCGTTATGGAAGCCGCGTGATCTGGCTGTTACCGTTTCTGGTGGCCCTGTTTATTCTTGATTGGTTTCTTGTCCGAAGAACGGAGCGGAAAGCTACGTCGGCTTTTCGAAGAATCGCTCAACATCGGTGATGTCCTGGGTGAGGCGGTATGGGGGAAGCGACTCAAGAAAAATGCGCCCATAGCGCTGACGTTGGATCCGCGGATCCAGCAGCATGAGAACACCGCGGTCGTTCAAACTGCGGATAAGGCGGCCGAAACCCTGTTTGAGAGTGATTACAGCGTTTGGAACCTGGTAATCGAAGAAGGGCTTCCCACCGAGAGCTTCAATAGCCTCCATGCGGGCTTCTACAACAGGATCACTCGGAACAGCGAAGGGAAGACGGTCGATGATCACGCAGCTTAGCTGTTCCCCCTGCACATCGACTCCCTGCCAGAAGGATGACGTACCGAACAATACAGCATTGGGTGTGTCGCGGAACTGCTGCAGAAGTACGTGACGTGGAGCGGTGCCGTGCAGAAGCAGCGGATAAGGAAGCTCAGTAAGAAGTCGCTCGTGGGTGCTGCGCATCTGCGCGTAACTGGTAAAGAGGCAAAAGGCACGACCTTTGGTGATCTCGAGCACGCGGCGAATACGCTCTGCGGCCTTCTCCGAGAAGTCGGGTTCGCGAGGGTCCGGCATATTCGGCGGCAGATAGAGAAGCGCCTGCTTTTCGTAGTTGAAATGAGATGGAACGACCAGTTCGCGCGAGGTGCCAAGTCCGAGCCGCCGGCGGATGTGATCGAATCCCCCTGAGACGGTCAGCGTCGCCGAAGTGAGGATCACGGAACTGTAACTGTCAAATAGCGTTGAGGTTAGTAGCTCGGAGACGTCGATAGGAGTTGCCTGCAGATGGGTGTGAAGCGACGCATGGGTTGCACCACGTGCAAGGTTGCGTATACCTCCCACCGCACGACGCTCGATCCAGAACACTGTATTGCGATCAGGAGATTCGAGAAGGAAAGCAAGGTGGGCACGAATATCGGCTGCGCGCTTGCGCAGACCCGGGGCCTCTTCAACATTCTTCAGATATTCAAGTTCGCCTTCAAGCCGGGTAAGGGCATTGAGCACGCCGGTGTAGTAATCCCCGCTCTCTTCGAGAAAAGCTTCGCGGTTATTAAAGGGCATGCGCCCCGCCCCGCCCGGCAGCCCCGAAACTTCCGTCGGAAGGATTCCAAAGAACATTCGCGAGCGTTCTTTCAAGGTAGCGCAGGAGTTTTCGATCGCCGACGTGCTCGCCTTCTTTGCCTTCAACATCATGTCGACGTCACGAATGAGCTCGTCGACGCGTTGGTTCGAGAGCCCGATGCCGAAGTAGTTGGAGGCGATCTCTTCCAGTTCGTGGGCCTCGTCGAAGATGACAGCAGCGGCCTCAGGCAGAATACCGGCGTCGGGAGCATTGGCAGCTTGTTGCTTGATGCTGAGGTCGGCGAAAAAAAGATGGTGATTGACGATTACGATGTCCGACTCCAGAGCTTTGCGGCGCATCGTTGTAATAAAGCAACGCTCCCAGTCGGGACAAGTTTGTCCCAGACACGCTTCGGAACGGGCATCGAGCTTCTGCCAGAGTTGGGACGATTCAGGGAGCGCGTCGATTTCGGCTCGGTCGCCGGTCTCTGTGGTCTTTTCCCACTTCGCAATGTGATGAAACTGGTCGATCTCTTCAAGGCCATGTAACAGTGGGTTGTCCCGCAGCGCATAGAGCTTGTGCCGGCAGAGATAGTTATTACGGCCCTTCATGTAGCAGACTTTCAATGGGCCAAGCAGTGTTTCAAGGAAGGGCACATCTTTAAAGAAGAGCTGCTCCTGCAGATTCTTCGTTCCGGTGGAGATAATAATGCGTTGCTGGCGTTCCCGTGCAAGACGAAGTGCGGGCAGGAGATAGGCAAGAGTCTTGCCAGTACCTGTACCAGCTTCGACGATGAGATGACGTTTCTCTTTAAACGCGGACTCGATCGCACGAGCCATCTCGTACTGCCCGCGACGATATTCAAACGACAAAGAGGAACGGGAGAGCATCCCTCCCTGAGCGAAGAAATCATGCAGATTCGGCAGATTCTCCGGTGGAGAAGATGCGATCGAGATGGGTACCGTGGTGGACAATGTGAGATGAGTCTGCAGTTCTTGCGGTACTGCGACTGCGCAGTTCTTATAATAGAGAAGAAAGCGAAGAATTGGCGTAAGAACCTGCCACCCGAAGGTGTGCGAGAGAAAGTTGGACAACTGTGGCCAGACGCGATGGCAAGAAACGACTTGGGAAGAAGCATCGGCAGGCAAGTACACGGCCGAAGAAGGGTCGTGCGCCGAGGGTGGCACCCACCACCGGAGCGGTCGATCCACGCAAGAGGAAGGTCCTTTCGACGAAGCGCGCTGTTGCGGAGAAGACGGCACGGACGACAAAACAGTCCCCGGACAAAGAGCGGCGGAAGGCGATTCGCTCTGACGGGGTGGGTGGGGTAAAGAAGCCCGTAACTGCCGCTCGACCGGCGTATGAGCGGCCTGCGGATGGGATTGTCGGACGGCAAACACCGCGCTCGGAGAACGTGCGAGGACGCGAACGGCTCAGTGAGGACGTGGAAGACTGGCGTGAGGTTGAGCTATTGGCGTCGCAGATGGCAACTGAGACCGAGAGCACCGAAGCACGTAAGCTGCCTCTGATTGCCATCTGTGGGCGCCCCAATGTAGGGAAGAGTACGCTGTTCAACCGCCTGACGGGATCGCGGCGATCGATCGTCGGTGATGAGCCCGGGATTACGCGCGACCGCATCTATGGCGAGATCGAGTGGATGGGCAGCGAGGCGCGGATCGTCGACACTGGAGGGGTGGTGCCCGACGACGAGGCGCTGATTCCGACGGAGATCTTCCGGCAAGCCAAGGTTGGGCTGGAGGAGGCCGACGCCATCGTGATGGTCGTCGATGGACGGACCGAGCTCGCGTCGCCCGATATGGAGCTGGCTCGGCTACTGTTGCGCGGAGGCAAGCCGGTGTTTCTTGCCGTGAACAAGATGGACACCGAAGCGATGCAGCTGCAGGCGGAGAACTTCCGGCGTCTCGGGTTCCGGAATGTGCTGCCAATCTCGGCGGAGCATGGCAACGGCATTGGTGATCTGTTGGATGCGGTGTTCGAGGTGCTGCCGGAGCCGCAGGAGATGATCGAAGAGCCTGAAGTGATGCTGACCGAGAACGACGAAGCCGAGGAAGATGCAAGCGGGCCTGACTACTCGATCGATCCGGCGGCGAAACGGGTGAGGAAGCTGCGCTCGCACGGCGAATACGAGAGTCGTGAGACGAAGATCGCCATCATCGGCAGGCCGAACGTTGGTAAGAGTACGCTGCTGAACGCTCTGACAGGCACACAGCGCGCTATCGTCTCACCGATTGCCGGAACCACGCGCGATGCGGTCGATGAGGTCGTGGAGCGGGATGGACATGCATTCCGGTTTGTCGACACCGCCGGAATCCGCAGGAAGGGCAAGACCAAGCTGATGGCCGAGAAGCTGTCCGTCATCATGGCGCGCAAACATCTCGAGGCAGCAGACGTCTCGCTGCTGCTGATCGACGCAACCGAGGGCGTCACGGCGCTCGACGCGAACATAGGCGGGTATGCCCATGAGAGCGGCCGCAGCGTGATCGTCGTCGTCAACAAGTGGGACCTGATGACCAGGACAGGCAGCGATGGTCTGCGGCTCTACGATGGCAAACCTCCTGCAAACCAGAAGCTCTACGAACAGAATGTGCGGGACAAGCTCAAGTATCTGGACTATGCGCCTCTGCTGTTCATCTCGGCTGCCGATGGGAAGAACATCGAGCTGGTCTTCAAGAAGGTCGAGCTCGTTGCGCGGGAACGGCGGAAGCGCGTGAGCACCGGCCAGATGAACCGCTTCCTGGAACGGGTCGACTTCCAGAAGGCGAGCGTACCGATGAAAAGGCGCGTGAGGATCTACTACATGACACAGGCTGCCGTGGCTCCGCCGACCTTTGTGCTGTTCACCGACAAAGATGTGAAGCTGCACTTCTCGTTCGAGCGATTCCTGGAGAACCAGATTCGCGACAGCTTCGGATTTATCGGAGCGCCAATCTGGTTCAAGGTCAAAGCGCGCAACAAAAAGAAGGAAGAGTAGCCGAGGTCACGCCGGGGCGATGTACCCAGGGAAGCCTGGGGGCTCCGGCGGTGGGGACGCGTATTCCGAGGAAGGCGCTGGGGGCTCGAGGAGATCGCCGAGAAGGGGGTAGCGCCCGCCGAGGAAATAAAGGTTGTAGGCCTCGAAGAAGGTGAGCACACCTCCCAGGACGAGGATGGCTCCATAAAAGCCGATAAACATATACCAGAGAATTCCGATGAAGATGGCCAGTCCGATGAGGATTGCGGTGGAAAGGCCGATGAGATGGAGTAGAAATCCAATGACTCCGAAGACGAGAGCAAGAATCAGCGTGACAAAAATGACGATTATCTCGAAGGCGATGAAAGCACCCATGTAGAGGCCGATGCCAAGGACGAACTTGAGCAGGGCGTAGAGGGCGACCTGTCCTGGTTCGCGGCGGATGAGTTCGAAGAAGCGGCGGAAGGCCTCGGCGAGGGTGGTGTTTTCGAGGGCGAGCGAGGGAAGGATGAAGTCGCCGAGCAGCGAGCTGATGAAGTAGAACATACCGAAGCCAAAGTAGACGAAGAAGTAGGCGACGAAGATCGTAGCGACGAACTGAGGCGGGGGCGGCTGGCCGGGCTTGATGGACGAAAGCATGGAGAACATGCTGACGAAGTAAGCAACGATCGGCGCGGCGAAGACGGCCGAGATGACGGTGCCGAGCACGACCTTGAAGGCGGTCCATTTGCGCGACTGGGGGCCGTATTTGCGCCAGGCTGGGGCAACGAACTCGCCGCGGTAGAGGACGATGTCGAAGAAGGCGAAGCTGAGGCGCGTGCAGAGATGGAAGAGCCAAACTCCGAAGAGGGTGAGCAACAGGAGGCCGATTACAAGGGCACCGGCGAGGGCGGCGCCACCGGTCCTGCGCGCAGCGGGCAGGAAGAAGAGATAGAACAGCGGGAAGGGCAGGAAGATGGTGCTCGCGCGACCGAGGTAGGCAGTGGCGGAGAGCTTCCAGGTGCGGCCTTTGCGGAAGGGCTGGAAGAGGACGGCCTTAGTGCGTTCGATTGACGGAGTGATGGCCTCGGCGGCAGAAAGTAGTCTCATGGGGTGTTCGATGAGAGTACCGTAGCGGGTTCTATCTGAACAGGATTTTGTTTGCTTTCGGCAAAGCGAGAAGAAGGTCCTCCGTCTGCGGCGAAGGGTGACAATTTCAAAGAGGACGCGAGCCAGTCGTTCCAGGCTTCGAGAGCGCGTTCGCATTGGATGCGGTGGCGCTCTTTTTTGTCGCGAATCTTTCGTCGGAGCTCCTCTTCGAGCGGTGGGATGAGGTCGAAGGTGATGTTGGCGGGCTGGAAGCGCTTTGGACTCAGCGTGGGTGATGTAGTGGATCAACGAGCCGTTGGCAGATAAGCGGGGAGCAGGCGCCGGGGCTTTGCCGTTTGCGATTGCCGCCGCGTAGATGCCCGCTAACATGCCTGACGCGATGGATTCGGTGTAGCCTTCGACGCCGGAGAGCTGTCCGGCAATCATGATGCCCGGGTGCGCCTTAAGCTGCAGGGTTTCGGTAAGAAGCGTTGGTGCATTGACGTAGGTGTTGCGATGAATCTGCCCGTAGCGGAGGAACTTTGCGTTCTCGAGGCCTGGAATGAGGCGAAGAACGCGCTGCTGTTCACCAAACTTCAAGTGGTTCTGAAAACCGACGAGGTTGTAGCTGTCGGCGCGGAGGTTCTCCTGGCGAAGCTGCACGACGGCGTACGGCCAGCGGCCTGTCTTCGGGTCAGTGAGGCCGACGGGCTTCATGGGGCCGAAGCGCAGCGTATCGCGGCCCCGGCGGGCAGTCTCTTCGATGGGCAGGCAGCCCTCGAAGTACTGGAGAGGCAGGTTCGAGGTTGAAAAGGGGCTGGCGGTTTGGGTGAGACTGGTTCCCTCGGGGTCCTTCGACTCCGTAGCTTCGCTACTCCGCTCAGGATGACGGTTCATGGGCGTGGTTGGGAGTTGTTCCCACTCTTTAGCTGGGACAGCCTCGGCAGTGGTGAGGGCGTCGAGGAAGCGGTCGTACTCTTCTTTGGTGAAGGGACAGTTGATGTAGTCCGCGGTTCCCTTGTCATAGCGAGCGGCGAAGTAGACCTTCGACATGTCGATGGTGGAGGCATCGACAATGGGAGAGATGGAGTCGTAGAAGGCGAGGTGGTCGGAGCCGGTGAGGCGCTGGAGTTCGGCGGCTAGCGCGGGCGAGGTGAGAGGGCCGCTGGCGAGGATGGTGAGTGTGCCGGGGTCGTCTTCGCAGAGCGTGGTGACCTCTTCGCGGTGGATGGTGATGCGAGGCTCGGCGGCTATGCGGGCGGCGACGCGCTTTGAGAATTCGACACGGTCGACGGCGAGGGCATGGCCGGCGGGGACGGCGGCGGCGTCGGCTTCGGCGAGGAGGATGGAGCCGGCGCGGCGCATCTCCTGCTTGAGGAGCCAGGGGGCGGTGTTTTCGGACTCGGACTTGAGGGAGTTGGAGCAGACGAGTTCGGCGAAGTCGGCGGTCTGGTGAGCCTCGGTCGAGCGGGTTGGGCGCATCTCGTAGAGGTCAACTTCGCAGCCGAACTTTGCGGCCTGGAGGGCGGCTTCGGGACCTGCCAGACCGCCGCCGATGATCCTGATCTTCCTTGCCGCCATTGGTACTCCCCCTCTACCCATTTTGTGTCAAAGTCTTCGAAGCAAAGGGCTTAGGCCTGGACTTACTTTGCAAAGTACTGATTCTAAAGGTCAACTACTGCAAAGTCTTCCATCCATGGGACTTATCTGCGAAATCGCAGGTTGAGATGGATGAGTTTTCGGTCTTGCCCCCTTCTTTCATTATACGGGGTGCGTCAAGCCCTGACGGGCAAGTGAAGCGGTCGCAAAGTTGCGGAAAACCCGACTTTGCCGAGCCTGTAATTTCCGAAAACCCGACTTTGCGGGAATTGCTTGGCTTCGATGTTCTGTACGGGATAATGAGCCGTGGACTTTTTCCGTTGGTTTCTCACCCACCGCCGTAGGAACGACTGGACGTCATGGCGTTCACTGTTCATTACCTTTCCTTTTGTAATCGGTGTGCTCCTTGTCGCGCCGCAAGCAGCGAGAGAGCACGCTGCGGCGACTAGGCAGCAAACAAGTCAAGGTGTAGTCACTGCCTATGACCGTTCTGACCATAACCAATGCAGCTATGTCTTTTCAGTTCTTGGAAGGCCGTATACCGGAAGAAGGTCGGCTGACACAACTGACATTAAAGTCGGCGACCATGTACTGGTCTATTACGACTCCCACGACCCGGCGATGAACGCCCTTGAAGACTTCTATGAGATGAGTCGTCGGGATCGCAGTTTCTGCTACATGCTTCTCTTTGTAATCGGCGTGTTCGTGGCCGTCGTTCTCTACGCAAGAGCAGTGCACGTTGAACCTAGACCTAGACAAAGGGCTTGATCGTGCTTAGTGTTGGGGGCCTTGAAAACGGCGTTTTCGGAAACTAGATTTCTCTAATTTCGATTTGGTCGCGCTATCTGGAAGGGCATACGATTCGCTTTGCGACCGATTGGAATGCCGTCACTTCATCCCACCTTAGCGACGATAAGACTGTCGCGAAGATGGGCCACCCAATTGTTCAGCTGACCGAATCTCTAATTCACGGGCTTGATCAGGTATCGGCTTTCGCGGAGATGTTGATGGAGGCTGGCCAGATGGAAGAGGTATTGATTGAAGCCTTCCGCCATCAGCTTCATGATTCTTTCTCTCTTTCCGACTGCCGCCATGAGATAGCATTCGCGGCCCAATTGTGAATAGAACTCGATGTTGTGGCGGTTCTTGTTCTGGGTCTGAAAAAATCCGGCGTAGAGAAGAATGTGGGCGCCGGCTGACTCCATCCAGAGAGGGTTCCTGGCGCAGGTGAGCTGCTGCATCATGAGTTCGGCGATCTGGGTTAGATCGGCGAACTGGCGGAATTCCTGATCGTTCGGACTGTAATCGGGAGAGAGGATTTCGATCCGATCGACTGACTGGAGGCAAAAATGTCCAAGCACACTCGCAAGGTAGATGCCCGTAGAGTCGCGGATCTGCGACCACTTCTCGCTTCCTATCGCCTCATAGAGATTGGAGACCCAGAAGTTGAGAGCTTGTTCTTCGGTGACTCCATACAGCTCCTCAAAATAATGAGTCGATGGCATATTCGTCCCCCCCCGCCAGGTTTTCGAACGATTCTGCCTATTGTTATCCTGCCCATCGTCAGAAGTGGAAGGCTTTAATCGACCCCACGAATCCAACTGGGTACATTCGTCCTTCGCGGCCTGCACTCTCTTATCCCAAACGACCTGCTATTTTCTCTGGGTCGCGAGCGCGGGCAGAGCCTCGCCGGTGACGCGCATGGTGCGCCAGTCCATCAGCATCTTTGCTCCCATCTGTTCGTAAAAGCCGATGGCCGGAGTGTTCCATTCGAGGACGTCCCATTGCAGGCGGGTGCAGCCTTCGGCGACAGCGATGGCCGCGACTCGGGTAAGCAGCGCCTTGCCGATTCCCTTGCCGCGATGTTCCACGCTGACGTAGAGGTCTTCGATGTGAATGCCTGCGTGGCCGCGCCACGTGGAGTAGTTGTGGAAGTAGAGTGCAAAGCCGACGGGGGTGATTGCGCCTCTTTCGTTGAATTCGGCGATGAGGCAGTCGAAGCGTTTCGTCTCGCCGAAACCATCGCGGAGGATGTCCGCCTCGGTAGCGTGGACGGCGTCCGGTTCACGCTCGTATGCGGCGAGTTCGCGGATGAATCCAAGGATCTGCGGGACGTCGGCGGGTGTCGCGGGGCGGAGATTCAGCTTATCGTTCGGCTGCGATGAGACGTGCGTCATTGCTGGCTCTTTCCAATGTCAGGGTTTGGGCTGAGCTTCTGTGGCCTTGTCTGGGGATTTGTCTGGGGACTTCTCTGGAGATTTTTCCGGGGACTTCTGGCCGGATCGCTCTGCAAGCCATTTGTCGAAGGGGATATTGAAGTCGAAGAGCTGCTTCTTGTTTCCGTCCTTGTCCGGAGCGGTGTAGACCATCTTGACGAAGAGCTGCGCTCCTTTGAGCGGATACTCGTCGAGCTGGTGGACGTCGTAGAAGAGATAGCCGCCGAGGGTGCTGTGCGGTTTGACCGTGGTGCTGGTGAAGCCGAAGTCGTTGTCGTCCTCGGTGATCTTCTTGTCGACGGCGGGGTGGTGGATGGTGAGAGGAACGATTGGGATTTTCGTACCCATGGCGTCGCGCGTCGAGAAGAGGCGGCGGTTGAGGTCATCGACGGTTGCCGCGGGGATCCTATCGTTGTTGGCAGAGATGAACTGGATACGGGCATCGTCGAGCGAGAGCGGGGTGTCGCTGTCGTTCGTGAAGATGACGCGGACGGCGATGAAGCCATGCGAAACATAACGTAGGCGAAAAAAGTCGCAGTCCCTGGCGTTATCGCAGGGCTCGGCCGCTACGGTGACGTGTTCGACGGGGTGGACTTCATGGGCCGCGTATTGATTTGCAGGCTGAACGGGCGGGGCTTTTTTGCCCTTGTCGTTGGCGACGAGGTTCAGTGTGAAGAGGCAGGTTGTAGTTAATACTAAGAACGGGGTCTGAGGGAATCGGTGGGACTTCATGGCCAAGTTAATTATCATCTTCGCTGGCGCACAAGGTAAAGCAAAAGGAAGCAACAGTGATGATTGTTTATAGTTCGCTGCTGCTGGCAGTGCTGGTGGTGGGGGTTCCGTACTGGCTTGTCCGCATGGCCACAAGCGGGCGCTACCGGGCGGGATTGTTGGGTCGCCTGGGGCGTGTGCCGGAGGGATTGCGCGCTGCGGTTGCCGGGCGGGATGTGATCTGGGTCCATGCGGTCTCTGTAGGCGAGGTGCTGGCCGCAGCTCGACTGGTGGCGGAGTTGAAGCAAGCTTTACCGGGGTGGGTGGTCGCGGTTTCGACGACAACGGAGACCGGGCAGCGGCTGGCGACAGAGCGGCTGGCGGATTCGCCGGTGTTTTATCTGCCACTGGATTTTGCGTTTGCTGTACGCAAATATTTGCGTGTTCTGAGGCCGAAGATTCTGGTGTTAATCGAGAGCGAGTTCTGGCCTCGGCTGATTGTGGAGTGCTATAAGAGTGGGATTCCGGTCGCCGTGGCCAACGCACGGGTTTCGGACCGATCGTTCCCGCGTTATCTGCGCCTGCGGGTGCTGTGGAGACGATTTCTTGAAATGATTTCGCTGTTTCTTGCACAAAGTAAAGAGACAGCAGAGCGGTTGGTAAGCATCGGGGCCCCTGCGGAGCGAGTGAGAGCAATGGGGAACCTGAAATACGACGTGCAATCGAGGGACGCGAGCGAGATGACACGGCGCATCGGCTCGCTGCTCCGTGGCACGCGTCTGCTGGTTGCGGGAAGCACACTGTCAGGTGAAGAAGAGGCATTGCTCGCGGCGTGGCCTGCGATTCACGAGGCTGTCCCTGATGCGGCGCTGCTGATTGCACCTCGGCATCCGGATCGGTTCGATGAGGTTCTGGGGCTGATTCGGAAGACTGGGTATCCGTTCTTCCGCTGCAGTGAGTTGATGGCGGCGACCGAGCCAATCTTCGGTGGGACGATTCTTCTTCTGGATACGATCGGTGATCTGGCTTCGATGTATGGGATTGCCTCAGTTGCGTTTGTCGGGGGAAGCCTTGTACCGAAGGGTGGGCATAATCCGCTGGAACCTGCGCAGTTCGGGGTGCCGGTGGTGATGGGGCCTTCGTTTGAGAACTTTCGCGCCGTGGTGGAGGCGATGCGCGAGGCCGACGCAGTTCGCATTGTTTCACCCGATAGGTTGGCTGTCAGTCTGATCGCGCTTCTGCAAGACATAGAAGATGCCAGGGCTTTGGGGGAACGCGGACGGACGGCGTTCGAGGCACAGGCGGGCGCGACTATCCGGACCGTCAAGGCGCTGCTGGAGCTACTTGAGGCGAGGGTGGTAACAGAAGGATGAGCGCGAAGAGACCTCTGCTGCTGCCACTGACTCCTCTCTACGGTGCTGCCCTGGCGACGAAAAAAATGTTGTTCCGATGGGGATGGCTGAAGCGACATCGTCTGGAAAGTCCCGTCATCAGCGTCGGAAGCGTGTCGGCAGGCGGGGCGGGCAAGACTCCGATGGTGCTGTTGCTGGCGAGGACGTTGCGGCAGCGCGGCTATGCGGTGAGGATTTTGACGAGAGGGTATAAGCGTGGCTCCAGCCTTACGACGCGTGTGGAACCGTTCGACAATGCCGCATGGCATGGCGACGAACCGGTGCTATTGGCGCAGCGGTCGGGGGTGCCGGTTTACGAAGGCGCGGACCGGTATCTGGCCGGCGTGATGGCAGAACAGAACGAGCCCTCCGAGAAGATGGTCGTGCATCTGCTGGATGACGGATTTCAGCACAGACGGCTGGTTCGCGACATCGATATTGTTCTGCTGACCCAGGCGGATGTTGAAGATACGCTGCTACCCGCGGGAAATCTGCGGGAGCCGATCTCGGCGCTCGGGGAGGCAGACATTGTCGTGCTTCGCGAGGAAGAGGCGGATTTACTGCGCAGTGTGGTCGCGGGGTTGAGCCGGCTGATACAACCACCCGTGATCTGGATTGTCCGACGAACGCTCAGTCTCGGCGAAGGAGGCGAGGTGGGTTTGCCGTCGCGTCCTCTTGCATTTTGCGGCATTGCACGGCCTGAAGGTTTTGTCACGATGCTGTCCGCGCAAGGTTACCAGCCGATGGATACGGTGATCTTTCCCGATCACCACGGGTATGACGATGGCGATATTCACCAACTGCTGGAACGCGCGCGGCAGTTCGAGGCAAACGGCTTTGTGACGACGGAGAAGGATGCGGTGAAACTTACGCCGATCCTGCGCGATCACCTGGCGACACTTGGGCCGGTTGTCGTTGCGCGGCTGAGTGTGGAACTGGTCGACGAGCAGGAATGCCTGGTGCAACTGATCTCGATGGTGGGGCGATTGGACCGGCGCAAACACTGATCGAGCCGGTCATTTTTGCCTGAGGCCGTCCCGACTGCGTGAGAAGATTAAGGCTTGGCTACAGGAAACACTCTCTCGTACGGTACTCCAGGGCATTCGGGGGATCGTCCGCTTCGGGTGTTGGTTGTACGGATCGGAGCGATGGGAGACGTGCTCCATGCGATGCCTGCGGTCGCGGCGTTGCGCGAGTTGCATCCTGAGTGGCGGATCGGGTGGGCGATCGAGCCGGTTTGGCGTGAGTTGCTGCAGGCTGAGACCGAGGTTCACGACGTTGCGTGGAGGACGGCGGAACGCAATCCGCAGCGGCCGCTGGTCGATCTGTGGTCCTCCGTTCCCACGCGGGAATGGAAGCGGCGGCCATACTCCCCGCGGACACTGCGGGACATCGCCGGGCTGCGGCGAGAGCTGCAGGGGGACGGTTACGACCTTTGTGTCGATATGCAGGGGTCGATCCGCTCGGCGATTGTAGGCCGGATGGCCGGCGCAACCGAGTTTGCTGGAGCTGCGGAGCCGCGGGAGAGCCAGGCTGCGTGGCTTTACAAGCGAAAGATAAGGCTCGACGCGACGCATGTCGTGGAACAGGGATGCGAGTTACTAGGAGCAGCCGTGGGGGAGACGCTGCGGCCCGCTAAAGTTACTTTGCCTGTCGATCCGGCGGCTGAGCGTTGGTGCGACGCCCTGCTTCAGGACGCCGGAGACCGTTTCGCCGTGATTGCCCCGACGGCAGGATGGGGAGCCAAGCAGTGGCCGGCCGAGCGATATGGCGAGGTGGCAGCAGCCCTGAGGAAAGAGGGGATCTGCACGTTCGTCAACTCCGCTTCCCCGGCCGATGCCCTGGGCAGGCGAGTCGTAGAGTCAAGCGGCGGTGCAGCAAGGCTGATTCCCTGCTCCGTCGGCCAGATGATCGCCCTGGTACGGCGTGCAGCGGTCGTTATCGCGGGCGATACGGGTCCACTCCATCTGGCGGCAGCTCTGGAAAGGCCAGTCGTGGGACTTTATGGGCCGACCGATCCGGCGAGGAATGGCCCCTACGACACAGATGCGCGCGTGTTGCGTCATGCTTCCAGCAAGAGTGACCATTCGCGACACCGGAGTACAGAGACCGGGTTGATGCAGATCACAACAGACGAAGTCGTGCAGGCGGCGCTCGAACTGCTGCGCGCTGAACAGGATAAGGTGAACGTGTGAGCGAGCAGGCATGAGTGAACGAACGAGATGGCAGAAGATCGCACGGCGCATACGGGTTCCACTGGGATTCGTCTTCGCCGGGGTGTTTCTCTGGCTGGCCCAGCCCACCTGGAAGACGATGCTGTTGAGCCTTTTGCTTGTAGCGCCGGGGTTGTGGCTGCGAGCGTACGCGGCGGGCTATGTGCGCAAAAATAGAGAGTTAACCCGAACCGGCCCCTATGCGTATACGCGGAACCCGCTTTACCTCGGCTCGACGATGATCGCCTTCGGATTTGCGGCGGCTGCGGCGAGCTGGATCATCCTGGTGGCGCTGGCGGTGTTATTTGCAGCAATCTATCTGCCGACCATCCGCTCGGAGGAACTCTACCTGAGAGAGCACTTTGCCGGCTTCGATGAGTACGCCGCGAAGGTGCCAAGGCTGTTTCCTCGACTGACTGCAGCCAGATTTCCGGGTAATGAGAACGCGAGCGGGGGTAAGTTCTCTGCTGAGCAGTGGCGTCATCACCGCGAGTACAATGCTTTAATGGGTGCCGGTGCCATCTACGTGGCGTTGGCGGTCCGGCTTTTTCTCAATCACCACGGGGTGATGAGGGGTCTGCGCTGAAGGCGTGGAGGCTGGGGCGAAACCGCCCACACATCCAATTGGTGCGAGTGCTGGCCTTTGCTGAAGCTTGAACGTCTCCCGGTCCTGATTGTATTGATCCTGTGTTGCGCGGGCTCGCTGCGCACAAGCGCGCAACTGCTGGGACTGGGCATGAAACCTCCCGCTGCACCAGTTGTCATTCCGACCCTGCAACCTCCGCTGCCGGACTTCGCCTTCCCGTTGAAACGGACCCTGAATTACACGGTCGACTGGCGAGTCTTCACGGCAGGTACAGCCGTCATTCGACTGGAACAGGACGGAACTGTGCAGAAGATCAATGCGTCGGGAGGCTCCGTAGGTGCGGTGACGATGCTGTTTCCCGTGATTGACAAGTTCCAGGCAGGGTTTGACACCAAGACCGGCTGCTCGACCGGCTTCACCAAGCAGTTGCAGGAGGGCCGTCGCAAGGTTTCGAGCGAACTCAACTTCGACTACGCACAGGGCAAGCAGAAGCAGGTGGAAAGAAATCTTGTCAAGGGAACATCGAAAGAACAGACTGCGTCCATTCCTGCCTGCGTAACCGACTCCCTCTCGGCTATGTTTTATACCGCGTCGCAGCCGATGGTGGTCGGCCAGACGATCAAGTTTCCGCTCGCCGATTCGATGCGCACCGTAACGGTGACTATGAAGGTCGAGGCCAGGGAAGAGATCAAGACGCCCGCAGGAACCTTCCAAACGATCCGCGTGGAGCCCACCGCGGACGAAGGCATCGTCAAGAATCGCGGCAATATCTGGATCTGGTATACGGACGACGCGCGACATATCCCGGTGCAGATTCGGGCGCATCTGTTCTGGGGAACGATCACGGCGCGTCTGCAGTCCTACGAGGAAAAATAATGGAAGAAGCAAAAATGCCGGAAGAGTCGACGATCGATCCGGACAAATTCGTGACCGTGGGGAAGTTTCTTGAGCCAGCCAATGCCCAGATGGCAAAAGGCATGCTCGAGTCCGCGGGAATTGACTGCTTTTTGCAGGGGGAGAACGCGAACAGCCTGCTCGCGCTGGCCTTTCGCGCACGTCTGCTGGTGCACAAGAAGGATGAAGAGGCTGCGAGAGAACTGCTTGGCAGCGCAGGGGACGAGCTGACCGAAGAAGAACAGAGAGAGCTGGATGCGGGCAGTGGCGAAGGCTGAACAGGGCCGTCCGCGGGCCGTGGTCTGCCTCTCGGGGGGGATGGATTCCTGCGTCTGCGCTGCGCTGGCTGCTCGTGAATATGAAACTTATGCGATCCACTTCAGTTATGGACAAAGGACTGAGGCACGCGAGCTTCGTTCGGCACAGGAGATGGCGAAGCTGCTCGGCATTCGAGAGCTGCTGCACCTTAGGATCGACCTCTTCCGGCTGATCGGGGGATCAGCCCTGACCGACCGCTCAATCGCGGTACCGGAGGCGCCCGCAAGCGAGGCTGCAATTGGCAGCCATATTCCGGTAACCTATGTCCCCTTCCGCAACGCGCATTTTCTCTCCGCGGCCGTGAGTTGGGCAGAGGTTCTTGGCGCAAAGACGGTCTTTATCGGCGCGGTGGAGCAGGATAGCTCGGGCTATCCCGACTGCCGTCCGGCTTACTATGATGCTTTCAACCGGCTGATCAACATGGGCACCAAAGACGGGGATATCCGGGTCGAGACGCCGTTGATTGCCATGCGGAAGAACGAGATCGTTCGGTTGGGAGTTGAATTGGGCGCGCCATTCCATGTAAGTTGGTCATGCTATTCCGGCGAGACGGAAGCCTGCGGCGTGTGCGAGAGCTGCGTTCTGCGACTGAGGGCTTTTCGCGAAGCCGGAGCGGTCGATCCTATACCGTATGCGTCCGCGAGAGTGTCGCATTAAGCATCAAATTTGGTTATCAGCGGTTATGAACTTATGCCCCCAACTGGGCCAGGAGAAAAGATAGATATGAAACGCTTTGGATTGAAGACAACAAAGATAAGCAGCGCCCTGGCACTCGCTCTGCTGGCCGCCCTGGCCGTGGCATCCCCGGCCAACTCGATCGCACAACAGGCACTAGGAGTTGCCAGCATTCACGGCCACGTTCAAAATGCGGCAGGCATGGCTGTGAACAAGGGCGAAATACGGCTCACGACCGACCGGGCTGCGGATGCCAAAGACCGCAAGTACCCTTACAAATTTCCAATCGACCCGAATGGAGATTACAAAGGCACAGGAATAACACCGGGCAACTATGTCGTCTTCGTCTTCACTGACGATAAAAGTGTCGACTTCAACGAGAGCGTCGTCTTTGCCAATGGGGACGACAAGCTCGTCAGCTTTGATATGACGCGTCCAGAATACCTCGCCAAGATGTCGCCGGAAGACCGGAAGGCGCTTGAAGAGTACAAGAAAAAGAACGCTGAAATCGTAGCCGGCAATTCCAAGATTCAGAATCTCAATGCGCTGCTGACACAGGCGCGCGCGGATAATAAATCAGGGAATTACAGTGCCGCGTTGACCGCAATGCAGCAGGCAACTACCGCGAAACCCGACGAAGGAATCCTGTGGCTGACGATGGGAGATGCGCAGTTGGGGAGCGCGGACGCCGCCGCCAAAGCCGCCAAGGCCGCCGGGACTCCGGTTACTGATCCTTCCATTGCCGGGAAATACACCGATGCTGTGACCTCGTACAAGAAGGTCCTCGAACTGAATGCAGCCTCAAAGAAACCGAGCCCGGAGGTGGCAGCAACGGCCTATAACCAGCTTGGGCAGGCCTATGCAAGGATGGGGAACGGCAAGGACGCTGCGGATGCCTACGAGACGGCTGCCAAGACACAGCCTGCCAACGCTGCGCAGTATTACTTCAACGAAGCGGCTACGTTGTTCAACGCCGGCAAGACCGCAGAAGCTGGAGTTGCTGCCGACAAGGCGATCGCAGCCGATCCGAAGAAGGCAGAGGCCTACTACATCAAGGGACAGACCTTGATCGGCGGTGCGACAGTCGATCCGAAGACGCAGAAGATCACTGCACCTCCCGGATGCGTCGAGGCCTACCAGACCTACCTTCAGCTTGCTCCGGACGGACCCCACGCAGCGGACGTCAAGGGTATTCTGGCAAGTATCGGAGAACAGGTGAAGTCGACCTATAAGGCGCCGAAGAAGTAAGGTCGTCATGTGAGAATCGGCCCCGGGCGAGAGATGCTCGGGGCCTTTCTCTTTGCAGGACGTAGCGAGGGATCCAATGACACAGGCAGCGGGCGGAGTGGTCAGTTTCGATGAGGCGCTGAAGATCGTGCTGACTCATGCGGCTGAATCCGTACAGCCGGCAAGCGAGACTGCGGCTCTCGTTGACTGCATGAACCGGGTGCTGGCCGGAGCCGTCGTTGCGGATCGAGATCAGCCGCCATTCGACCGTTCGACTCGCGATGGATTTGCGATGCGAGCCTCTGAGTTCGGTGGAGGACCACTTAAAATTGCCGGGCAGATTCGGGCAGGTGAGTTGTGGCAGGGCGGAACGCTCGCGCGATGGCCAAGTCATCGAGATCATGACTGGAGCGGCGGTTCCGGAAGGTGCCGATGCGGTCGTAATGGTCGAGCATGTCGAACGGCTCGAAGGTGCAATTCGCACCATGCCGGGCCGGACGCTTCGCACCGGCGAGAATATCGTCCCGCGCGGCAGCGAAGCCAGGTTGGGTGAGACAGTGCTGCCGGTGGGGACGGTAATCGCAGGCGCAGAGATCGCTTTAGCTGCAGCCTGTGGTTCTTCGAGCCTAAGCGTATTTCGAAGACCGCGGGTGGCGATTGTCGCGACCGGCGATGAGCTTGTTGAGATCGATCAAAGCCCCGATCCACGGCAGATCCGCAACTCCAACAGCTATTGTCTGGCGGCGCTGGTGGCAGAGAACGGAGGCGAGGCGGTGCGGTTGCCCATTGCGCCCGATCGGCGGCCGGAGTTGGAGCAGATCATCCGGTCCGCGCGGCACTGCGATCTGATGTTGCTATCGGGCGGGGTCTCTATGGGGGAGTACGATCTGGTCGAAGACGTACTGCACGCTCTCGGCGCGGAGTTCTTCTTCACTGGCGCGAAGATGCAGCCGGGCAAGCCAGTGGTCTTCGGCCGTCTGCCCCCGACGAATGGACTTCGTGCTCAATTGTTCTTCGGCCTGCCAGGGAATCCGGTCTCGACGCAGGTAACGTTTCATTGCTTTGTTGCGCCGCTGCTGCGAGCCATGGGTGGCGCTGCAACCTATGAGCCGCGATTTGCGCAAGCGACGCTCGCTGAAGACATAACGGGAAAGCCCGGATTGATGCGGGTCCTGCCTGCACTTCTGACGCCTGACCGTTTGCAGCCCAAGGTAAAACTTGTGAGCTGGCAGGGGTCGGGCGATCTGGCCGCAAACGCCCGCGCGAATTGCTACGCTGTACTACCGCCGGAGAAGGAACGGTTTACAGCAGGCGAAGTCATCACGATTCTGCTGCGGTAGTAGGCTTATGTTATGAAGAAAAGGGGCTCCATCTATTCGGCTGAGTTGATCGTCGACGACATCGCGGACGGCCTGCCTGAAGCTACGCCGACGCTGTCGCACTTCGACGAGACAGGCCAGGCCTGCATGGTCGATGTCAGCGAGAAGGTTGCCACGCGGCGTGAGGCGACTGCCACGGCGTTCGTAGAACTCTCGGACGCAGTGCTGGAAGCGCTGCCTCACAATCCCAAGGGAAATCCGCTTGAGGTTGCGCGCTTCGCTGGAATCCAGGCTGCAAAACAGACGGCTAACCTGATCCCGATGTGTCATCCGCTCGCACTCAGTTTTGTGGATGTGCAGGTGCAGGTCGTCGAGGGCGGCGTGGCGATTGAAGCTACGGCAGCGACCGTCGCGGAGACCGGCGTAGAGATGGAGGCGATGGTCGCCGCCTCGATTGCGGCGCTCACGGTCTATGACATGACGAAAGCGCTCGACAAAAGCATCCGAATCCGCGAGGTCATGCTCGTTCGCAAAAGCGGCGGAAAGAGCGGCGAGTACCGGCGCTAAGCTGTCCAGGTCAAATCGCGCTGGCCAGCGACACCGCAAAGAGCTGTTGCGGATCCTGCCATGATCTCGTCATCCTGAACCCCGCCGAGACCAGCAGAGCATCCACCGCCCGGGTCGTGAATTTGTAACTGTTCTCGGTATGAATGGTTTCGCCAGGCGCGAAGTCAATTGTGAGTGCTGCTCCGCCAACGGATGCGGGAATCCGTACGCGTTGCGCGATCAGCGATTGAAGGTGCATTTCGATCCGCAACGCGGCATTATTCCAGCGCACCTTGTGCCTGAAGTTCTCCGTATCGAAATCAGTGCCGAGATCGCGATTCAGGCGGGTGAGCACATTCAGGTTGAAGGCCGCAGTGGTTCCGGCCGCATCGTCGTAGGCGGCCAGCAGTGTCGCTACCGACTTGTGCTTGCCGGGAACCAGATCTGTTCCAAGCAGAAGCGTATCTCCTGGCAAGAGCTGCGCGCGAAGGTTGCACAGCACCTCTTTCGCCTCGGCAGGCGTGAAGTTGCCTATACTCGAACCGATATAGAGAGCCAGCGTCCTCGTGTTGCGGAGGCGGTCGAGCGGAAGCGCCTGGCGTGTGTAGTCGGTTACCTGACATCGCACAGTGACGCCGGGTATCTTCGTCAGGATATTTTCGCTTGCCTCGGCCAGTGCGGTCTCTGAGACATCCACCGGCTGATACACAACACTTCCCTGCTGCCGCACCGCCTCCGCAAGCAGGATTCCCGTCTTCGTCGCCGTTCCTGCGCCGAGCTCAATCAGTGTCAGCTTTCCAGCCGGACCCTGTCCGCGCGCAGCCTCGCGAAGAATCTCTTCGGCATACGCGGCGAAGATGCCTCGTTCTGTACGGGTCAGATAATATTCGGGCAGCTCAGTGATCTGTTCAAAGAGATGTGAGCCCGTGTCGTTGTAAAACAGCCACGGCGCAAGGGTCTTCGGGGTCGCGGAGAGGCCTGCGCGAGCTTCGAGGGCCACCGCCTCATTCGTACTTAACGATACGGATTCCGGAGCGATGGCGAATGTCGACACGGCGAGTCCTCGGTTGCGGCAGCCTTACGGAGCGGCATGTTCGAGGATTTTCTCTCCACCGCTGTTTGAATTGGATGCATCTGAAGCGGGTTCTGTGCAAAATTACGCAGACAAGTTTCGCATGGATTGGATCGGTTCGAATTCCTTACTGTGCGCCATCCTTTGCCAGTCGAAGACCTGAAAACTGCCATCGCGTGCCCGGCGGGAAGAAGTTCCGATAGGTCGCGCGAATATGCGTCGCCGGCGTGACGCAGGAGCCTCCGCGCAAAACTACCTGCGATGACATGAACTTACCGTTATACTCTCCCAGCGCGCCGGGGAGGGGTTTGTAGCCGGGATAGCCGGTGTAACCGCTCGACGTCCACTCCCACACATCCCCGAACATCTGCTGCAGACCGGAGAGAGCCCTGGCCGGTACCGGATGCAAGTTGCCGGTCTCAAGCAGGTTCGCTTCGGTTGCGGGTAGAACGGCAGGCTTTACCGCAGGATCGTGCATGGGATAGGTCAGCAGTGCGGGACGCGAATCAACTTCCTTGTGCAGCACTCCAAGCCGGCTCGCCGCATGCTCCCACTCGAACTCTGTAGGCAGACGATGACCTGCCCAGCGTGCATACGCATCCGCCTCGAAGAAGTTGAGGTGACAAACGGGCGTCTCGCTGAGGTCGTCGAGCGAGCGGAAACCGTGCAGCGTGTAGATGCGCCAGCCGGAGTTGGTGGTGCTGTCGCGCTGCCAATAGAGCGGCGCCTGCCATCCCTCGGCGCGTACAACCGTCCAGCCCTCTGAGAGCCAGAGCTCGGGGCGGTTGTAGCCATTCTGCTCGACGAAGGCCAGATACTCGGCACAAGTGACGAGCCGCGTTGCCAACCGGTAGGGCTGAAGGTAGATGCGGTGACGGGGGGTCTCGTTGTCGAACGCAAACGTGTCGGTGGAAGCGGGGTCAAGCGTCAGGCCGATCTCCGTCAGCTCCGGCGCGAAGGGGACCCAGTCCAGCGGCGGCGCGATCGTCTCGTTCCTTCGCTTCATCGGCCCTTCCATGTAGGGCGGATGCAACGGATTGGTGAACAGCGCATGCTTGATATCGGTAGCGATGAGCTCCTGGTGCTGCTGCTCGTGCTCCAGGCCAAGCGTAATGCGGCGCGCTGCTTCGTCTTCCAGCGGATGCTGCATCAGACCGATCATCGCCGCGTCGACGTGAGTCCGGTAGCCCAGAATCGATTCAAGTGGCGGCCGCGAAAACGACGCTCGCAGTTTCTTCTCCGGCATTTCGCCAAGCGAGTTGTAGTAGCTGTTGAAGAGCCAGTGGAACTCCGGATGAAATGCATGGTATCCGGCGGTAAACTCGCGCAGAACAAACGTCTCAAAGAACCAGCTCGTGTGTGCAAGATGCCACTTCACAGGGCTGGCCTCCGGACACGATTGCACCATCATGTCCTCGGGCGACAATGGACTTGAGAGCTGCCGGCTGGCCTGGCGAATTGCCTTGTAACGGGCGAGCAGGGAGGTCGCAGAGATACCGGCTTCGATCGGAGGCATGGTCCCTCTCATTAGGGAAGAGATGGCGAACGAACTTGTGATGCCTTAGGTGACTCAGAAGTTGCCGAAAAGTTTGTTGCGATAGACCGATCTTATTAGACCGATCCTACTCCAAGGGTATTTCGTCCGTAATGATCAGAGTTTGAAATTGTCGCTAGGGTTTGGCGATGACGCCCAGATCTGCCATCCCATTCACAAAGTACTGCACCGCCAGAGCTACCAGCAGCAGCCCCATGATACGCACCAGTATCCTGACCCCGGTTTCGCCCATCGCCCGAGCGACGCGGTCGGAGTTTCCCAGTACCAGGTAGCAGATGGCCGCCGTAATCAGGATCGAACCGAGGATCGCCACCATCTGCCATCGGTTCTGCGCCTGCCCTACCAGCACCATTACGCTGGTGATCGCACCCGGCCCAGCCAGCATGGGAATCCCGAGAGGCACGATTCCGGCGTCCTCTTTCATTGCCGCCTCCGCCGCCTCTACGGTGGACTCCTGCGTTGGCGATCGCTTAGCCGCGAGCATGTCCAGCCCTATCAGCAGCAGAATAATTCCGCCTGCGATCTCAAAGGCAGGCAGCGTAATCCCAAACATGCGAAAGATATATTGGCCCGCGACTGCAAAGGCACTCAAAACCACCAACGCCGTCACCGAAGCCTTCCACGCCATCTTCCGCCGCCGGTGCGCATCAGTGCCTGCGGTGACTGCCAAAAACGTCGGCAGTGCGGCAAACGGATCGACCAGAAAAAAGATGGAGCTCAAGGCAAGCACGGAAAAACGCACATAGACCGAGCTCTTCAGCCCCTCGAGACTGACGGAATGGGGATCGAGGATCACTCCTCATTCTTTCATGGCGAAACAGCAGTGAATTAACCTGTCAGTCGTTCCGCTATTGTGCTGTTAGCGATCAAGCGGAGCCATGAAACTGAATCCACCCGAGTCTGGTCGTCACGTTCCCTGCTAACAAGCTGACTCGCTATAATGGAAACCTAAACCAGGAGAGCACGCATGACTCTGCAGACTACCGCCAACATCTGGCACAACGGAAAGCTCATCCCCTGGGACAAGGCACAGATTCACGTCATGTCTCATGTTGTCCACTACGGGTCCTCGGTCTTCGAGGGTATCCGCTGCTACACGCAGCCCGGCGGGGCTGGTGTCTTCCGCCTGCCTGAGCACATGGCCCGGCTGGTCGACTCCGCCAAGATCTATCGCATGCCGCTTCCGTACAGCGCAGAGCAGCTTTCCGCTGCTGTCGTCGACGTGATTGAAGCCAATGGCGTGACACCCTGCTACATCCGCCCTATCGCCTTCCGCGGCTACGGCGAGATGGGTGTCAATCCGTTGAAGTCTCCGGTCGAGGTCTACATCGCCAACTTCCCCTGGGGCAAATATGTCCACGGTGACCAGGGTGCAGACGTCTGCATCTCCAGTTGGAGCCGTCTCGCTCCCAACACCATGCCATCGCTCGCAAAGGCCGGCGCGAATTACATGAACTCGCAGCTCATCCGCATGGAAGCTGAGATCAACGGCTACTCCGAGGGAATCGCGCTTGACGTCAATGGATACCTCTCGGAGGGTTCAGGCGAAAATCTCTTCCTCGTGCGCGGCGGCGTCCTCTACACCACACCACTGGCGAACTCGGTGCTCAGCGGCATTACCCGCGGCTCTGCCATTACGATCGCCAAACAACTGGGCATCGAGGTCGTCGAGCAGGCGCTTCCTCGTGAGCTCCTTTACATATCGGACGAAGCCTTCTTCACCGGAACCGCCGCCGAGGTCACTCACCTGCGCTCCGTCGACCGCATCCTCGTTGGCGACGGCACCATGGGTCCGGTCACTCGCGCCATCCACGACGAGTTCTTCGGCATCGTCAACGGCACCAGGCCGGACCGCTACAACTGGCTCACGCCGGTCAACGTCAAGGTCGGCGAACCAGTCGGTGTGTAAACCACTCAGAGAGTAAGGAGCGCTGTGACACCGATCACTCGCGCAGCCGCAGCGCTCCTTACTCCTTCTTATCCACAAACTCCTTCGATTGGCAGGCCTAGGCCTCGTCAACAGCGCGAACACCGTACGCATCCAGAACATCGCGCAACGTCACCACGCCTTCCAGCTTGCGCACATTTGCCCGGCTTACCACGGGAAGCATCTCGAGATGGTTCGTTCCCATGCGCTCCAACGCCACCTCAAGCCCTTGATCGGAGTGCACGTGCGGAAATTCACGCGCATTCAACAGATCATCGAGCTTTCTCTCCGCATTCTCGACGAGCGCCTGCTCGAGCGTGGCACGGTTGATCACGCCAACCAGACCGTCTCCGTTGGCCACCAACCATGTTCGGGATGCGTTGGAGCGCACCTGTTCCAAAGCCTCACGAACTGTGTTCTCTGCCGGCAGTGTCGCATTCGTCGTGCGAATCAATAGCGCGACTTGTCGCTCTGCGCGAAGCTGCCGCGCCTCCGCCGAGGGAAGATGCACGCCATCCTGTACTGCGAGCGCTTCGTAGAGCGCCTGCTTCTGGAATCGCGAAGAGATGAAAAGGCTCATCAGATTTGCGATCATCAACGGCACAATGACCGCATAATCCTGCGTCATCTCGAAGATCATCAGGACGGACGTCATCGGGGCGCGCACAATGCCGGCAAAGGCAGCGCCCATCCCGACCAGGGCGTAGGCTCCTGCCGTTGCGGTGTGGGCGGGGAAGAGATGGTGGGCCATAGTCCCCACGGAACCTCCCACCATCGCGCCGATAAACAGCGCTGGACCAAAGATGCCGCCGGCGTTGCCTGAGGCGTAACTCGTCGTCACCGTCAGGAGCTTCAGAATCACCAGCAAAGCCATCAGCTTCAGCGTCATGCTTCCATTCAAGGCCAGGCCGACATAGCCGTAACCAACTCCCATCACCTGCGGAACGAACCATCCCACCAAACCAACCAAGAGGCCGCCCGAGACAGGCTGAAACCAGACTGTCCATCGCGGAAGGCGCAAAAAACGCTTCCGCATACCCAATAGGAGCTTCGCGAACGCTATCGAAACGAAACCCGTGACCACGCCGAGCACCGCATAAACAGCAAACTCCACGGGATCCACAAGCTGGTACTGCGGGACCTTGAACAAAGGGCTGTTGCCGAGAAGAAGCCGCAGCACTCCCCACGAAGTAGCCGACGCCAGCACAACTGAACCAAGCACCGGGGCATGCAGATCTCCTACAATCTCTTCCAGCGAAAACATTACCGCCGCCAGCGGCGTATTGAATGCTGCGGCAACTGCCGCCGCGGCGCCCACCGGCACCAGCGCCTTTACCTTCTCGGGACGCAGCCGCAGCAGCCGCCCCAGCACGGAAGCAAGACCCGCACCAACCTGCACCGAGGGCCCCTCGCGCCCCAGAGGGATTCCACTGGCGAGGGTTGCCGAAGTACAAAAGAACTTCCCCAGCACGGTGCGCATCGTAATACGTCCGCCGTGCGCATACAGTGCGGCCTTGGTCTGCGGCACCCCACTGCCCCGCGCCTCGGGAAAGTAGCGGTACAGCAAATAGCCGATAATAAGAGAACCCGAGACAGGAAACAGCAGACGCCGCCACGGAGCGCCACCCGCCGGATACAGCCGCATTCCCATTCGTTCCGTCAACAGGATGAACGCGACCACGACGAGCCCCGTCAACGCGCCTATGACCAAGGTAAGAACGAGGAATATCTGGTCCTCGCGCTCCTGCAGCTTGCGCAGGCGGTCCAAGACCTGAGTCTGCCACCAACTCCCACCGATCCGCTCGCCGCCTCTGCTCATCTCCGGGGAGGTCCTCCTCTTAACGATATTCTCATTTGACTGATCTTGATCGGACAGAAGTTTCGACGCATCACACCCAAGGTGAAATCCGTCGTCGAAAACCACAAATCTGTTCCCCCCAGAAGAAAACTCCTCGCACATTGACTCGCCTGTGCGAACATACCCAACACATGACCACAGCTCCGCCGACGCCGGAGGCCAGCCTCCACCGACAGCTTCGCCTCCGCGACCTCGTTCTCACGCAGGTCCTCTGCGTCGTCGGCAGTTCCTGGGTAGGCATTGCCGCCGGCCTCGGCCGCGCGCAGGCCGTCACATGGATCGCCGCCATGATCCTCTTTTATGTTCCCATGGCGATCTCGGTCATCTATCTCAACCGCGAGATGCCCCTCGAAGGCGGCCTCTACGTCTGGGCGCGCACCGCATTCGGCGATCTCGGTGGCTTCATGACCGCATGGAATCTCTGGTTCTACGGCATTGCCGTCACTGCCGCAATCCTCTACGCCATCCCAACCGAGCTCTCTTACCTCATCGGCCCCACTGCCGCATGGCTGCCGGAAAATCACCTCGTCTCTTTCCTCATCGTCGCCGCCCTTGTCCTCGCCATTACAGCCGCAGCCGTTCGCGGCCTCGAACTCGGCAAATGGATTCACAACATCGGCGGCATCTCCATCCTCATCGTCTACTGCACGCTCATCGTGTTGCCCTTCTGGGCCATGGCACGCCACCAGCCCATCCACTACGAGCCACTACCTCTCCAATTGCCGAAGCTCAACATGATCTCTCTCGCACTCTTCGGTCAGATGCTCTTCGGCGCTCTCTGCGGCCTTGAGTACATCGCCATCCTCGCTGGAGAAAGCCGCGACGCCGCGCGTTCCATCGGTCAATCCGTCGTTTTCGCCTCGCCTATCATCTGTGCGATGTTCATTGCCGGGACAAGCTCCGTACTCGCTTTCTCCCGCGGACACATCGACTACATCGCACCGATCCCGCAGACTCTCCGTTACGCTCTCGGCAACTCAGGTGTCGCCAATCTTTTCGCGATGGCCACAATTCTCTTCGTACAATTCCGCCTCATCGCTGCCTCCAGCTTCATCTTCACTGGAGTCACCCGTCTGCCTATGGCCGCCGGCTGGGATCACCTCATACCCGAATGGTTCACGCGCCTGCACCCGCGCTTTCGCACACCGGTGAACTCCGTCATCTTCACCTGTGTTCTCGTGCTGCTACTCCTCATCCTCGCCAACGTTGGAGTTCACGCGCAGGAGGCTTTCCAGGTCCTTTCCAACGCTTCCATCACCCAGTACGAGCTCTCATACCTCGTCATGTTCGCAATTCCACTCGTCGGGGCGGCCGCTCTTCGTCAACGTCTTCCCCGCTGGATTCGCTGGACCTCGATTATGGGCTTTGCTGCCACACTCTTCAGCTTCATCATCTCGGCCTACCCTTTCGTCGACGTCGTCAACCCACGCGCCTACGCCGCCAAGATCCTCGGAACCACCCTCATCAGCAACATCGTCGGCTACACCTTTTATCGCACCCGCAATCATCACAAAACATCACATTGACCGACAGCCTCCTGCAATCTGCCGCATCCCTTCGATACACTGGGACAGTCGCACGAGAACAAATGTCAGTCCCTTTCCGTAGTTCAAGGAAGAGTACTTCAAGGGGAACGATGCGCTTATCCAAATCATCCTCGAATGTTGCAGCGGCTCCCAGAGTCCCGCTGATTACTGCCTTTGGTGCAACCGCCGAAGGCCTGATGCTGCAACTCCGTTCCGATCCCGTTGGAATCCTCGAGGTTCCCGAGCTGCAAAGCATTCTCGTCGCCATCCATGTAGGCCGTGCCGCGAAGGTCTCGTGCCGCCGCGGCGGAGTAAGCCACACCGGGTCTGCAGTCCACGGCGACATCGACATCGTCCCCGCACTCACTCCGTCCCGCTGGGAGATTCACGACGACAACGACACTGCTCTCATCCTCGGCCTTCCGAACTCTCTCCTCGCCACCGTTGCAGAAGAACAAGGCTTCGATTCCCGCCATATCGAGATCAAAAATCGCTTTCAGATCCGCGACGCGCAGCTCGAAAACATCTGCTGGGCGCTGAAGGCCGAGATGCAGTCCGGCTATCCCTCAGGCCGGCTCTACGTCGACAGCCTCGCCGTCTCGGCAGCGTCTCGCCTTGTCGCATCCCACAGCTCTCGCATGCAACGCGAGATCGTTCATCGCGGAGGACTTGGCGGACGCAGATACAAACAGACGCTCGCCTTTATTGAAGACCATCTTGCCGACGACCTCTCGCTCGCTTGCATCGCATCGACCGCCGGCGTCAGTTCCTCTCACTTCAAAACACTCTTTCGCGAATCCGCCGGCGTGCCTCTGCACCAATACGTTCTGCAACGCCGCATCGATCGTGCCAAGGATATGCTGATGCAGGGCCACCTCTCCATCGCGGAGATCGCCCTTGCCACCGGCTTCTCCCATCAGAGCCATCTTGCGCGCCACATGCGCCGGTCGGTCGGACTTTCGCCTCGCGCCGTGAAACAACTATTTGCAGAAACCTCCTCCATCTTCTCGAAATAAATAGTTCTCGGACCGTTTTCCATCCAAATGTGCCTCTTTGCGTCCGAATGTGCGCGACGCCGACCCGCGTCCTGGCAACAATCGAAACACACAGGATGAAGGAGACGAGAGAATGACTCGAAGGGATTTTTTATATGGTTCTTCCACAGTGGCCGGGGCAGTTCTTCTGCCGCACACGCGCGAGTACGCTCCAGCCACAGCCGTAAACCCGATCGATGCGAAGTCTTTTCACGCGACACGCAAGTTTGTTGAACTCCCCATCAGCCGTGTCGCCTACATCGAGCGCGGTCACGGCATGGCAGCACTGTTTGTTCACGGCTATCCGCTTAACGGATATCAGTGGCGAGGCGCGCTCGACAGGCTGCAGGTACATCGCAGATGCATTGCGCCGGATGTCATGGGTTTCGGCTACACACACACTCCCGAAGCACAAGCTATCACTCCCGCGACTCAGGCGGAGATGCTCGCCATGCTGCTTGACTCTCTGCACATCGATACGGTGGACCTGGTTGGCAATGACAGTGGAGGACTCGTCTCTCAGCTCTTTGTCGCGAAATATCCTGAACGCGTCCGCACGCTGCTATTGACCAACTGCGATGTTGACGAAAACAATCCGCCGCCACAGTTTCTGCCTTTCGTTTCACTTGCGAAGAAAGGAGCTTTAGCGAACAGGTTTGTCGTTTCGCAGCTGAATGACAAAGAGCTTGCGCGCTCGCCCAAAGGGTTGGGTGCGGCTTACTCATTCCCGGACCGCTTGACCGATGAGACAATCGAAACTTATCTTCGCCCTATCGCCGAAACTCCGCTTAGAAAGTTGCAGATGGAGCAGTACACCATCGCCTTGGGGACCAACGAACTCGTTGCTATTCGCGAAGAGCTGGGAAAATGGAAGGGCCCGGCTCGCATGGTGTGGGGAGTCAAAGACACTCTCTTCAGTGTTGAGTGGGCGGAGTGGCTCGACCGCACGCTCCCCGGATCGCGAGGTGTACGCAAAGTACAAGGGGCCAACCTCTTTTTCCCGGAAGAGATGCCAGAAGTTATTGCGGAAGAGGCCATGGCGCTATGGGGCATCTCGCCCTTGCATCCCCCAAAAACAGGGAGGATTCCGCTCAGTCTGGAACTTTAGAAAGTTATTCCTGGCGAAGTAGAAGACAGTGCGCAGATAGTTTCTGCGCACTGTTGTCCTATTTGGGAAAAACTTACTCCGGCGTGATGACTGCTTCCTGCCTGCCAATCTTGCGCAGAAAATCCTCGCCCGTAGCGATATGCTGATCCACCAACCGGGACGGCGTATGGGCCAACCACTCCGCCAGCGAGATGTCTTCGTAGAGCGGCGTCGGGAAGACCTCAAGAAACACCAGGTCTGTGTCGCCCGTATTTTCGATGTAGTGCGGCGCGGACCGCTCGATGTAACCTACGTCGCCTTCCTCGAAATCCATCGTCCGCGCATGGCCGCCGGCGGTGAACACGGTCATCCGCCCTTTGCCCTTCACGTAGTACTGCCACTCGTCTTCATTCGGATGCCAGTGCAGCTCTCGCAGCCCGCCCGGCTTCAGCGTCACAATTGCCGAAGCGATGTTCGTCGCAGGAAAATTCGACTTATCGACGATCTTCACCTCACCGCCCTTCGACACTTTCGTCGGCTTCATCTTCCCCGGGAAGAACGCAAACGTATTCGGGACGGAGCCCGTTCCCGCCTCGGCATCACGCTTCTCCTCGGCCAGCGGACGCGGCAGCGGTCGCTCGAAGATAAACAACTCCTTCTTCGGCACCTTCGCAAACGTCTCGGCGGGCACGCCGAAGTTCTTCGCCAGCACCTCCTTCGGCGTATGGGTCAGCCAATCTGTCAGTAGAAAGGTCTGAAACTCATTGAAGTTCCCGTCGTCGAACACCAGCAGAAACATTGCCCCGTCGGGCCCGAGCCCTTGAATTGAGTGTGGAATCCCACCTGGGAACAGCCACAGATCGCCTTCATTGACGTCCTCGACAAACGCGCGTCCCTGTTGATCCACTGCGGTAATCCGTGCTGAGCCATTGATCATGAAGGCCCACTCCGAGCCGACATGCCAATGCAGCTCGCGAATCCCGCCTTTGATCAAACGCATCTGCACCCCGGCCATCTTCTTCGAGATAGGCAGATCGCGCACTGTTACCTGCCGCGTCCACCCACCCTCTTCAATCCGCTTATGCGAAAAAGAAAAGGGATATTTGAAGGGAGGCTGCCCGCCCGCATCCGTCTCCGGGGACCACACTGACGACGGATTCTGCGCATCGAGCGAGGAATTCTTCGGCCCCGGCTCGGTCTCATTGATCCCCGTATGTTTCGGCACCGCCGCGGGCTTCTGATCCTGCCCCTGCGCCATTTGCATCCCAGCAGCCGCTACCAGCACAGCCGACCCGGCCTCGAGAAACCGCCGCCGGCTGACCCTGCCCTGTTCCTGATCCTGCTCATTATTCTCTGACACGCAACGCCTCTTTCTTTCACTATCACCTTGTACCAACCGAGTGATATACGAAATCTTACTCAATCCTCCGTAGCGCAAGCCGGCAACGGAAGAATCATTCGACTTTTGCCATCTTTCACGTTAAGGTGAATGTGCACTCCCTGCACGTCGGCCCCTCCCCTGATCTTCAACAACGGTGTATCGCAGGCCCTGATCACATCCCCTATGCGGAGTCATTCATGCTGGACAGAAACCTTCCAGGAATTAAACAGTTGCAGCACGTTGTCGTCCTCATGATGGAGAACCGCTCCTTCGACCACATGCTCGGATCCCTCTACAGCGTGAACTCCGCCATCGACGGCCTAACCGGGAATGAATTCAACCTCGACACAACCGGGGAGCCCGTCAAGGTCACGCCGGATGCCGAGTTCCAAAGCCAGCTCGATCCCGACCCAGATCATCACTTCCCTGCCGTCGATATCCAGATCTTCGGCGGAGTCACCACTGCTCAGGACCCCAACCGCCAGCCGAATATGAAAGGCTTTGTCCAGAGCTACTACAACCAGCAGAACAACGTCGGGCACTCCCACGACATCATGAACTATTTCACCGCCAGCAAGCTTCCGGTGCTCAGCACTCTGGCGCAGCAATACGCGGTCTTCAACCGCTGGTTCTCTTCCATCCCCGGCCCTACGCTGTGCAATCGCGCCTTCGCCCACTACGGGACCTCTTTCGGTCAGGTCAGCATGGACGTCTTCTACTGGAACAAGCAATACAAAAGCATCTACGAGCGCCTGGCGGCCGCGGGCTTTTCAACCAGGCTTTACTACTACGATCAGGCCAGCTCCTCGCTCGAGGTCGTCAATCTTCTGCAGAACCAGCCGGAGCTCTTCGGCACCTTTCAGGACTTTCAGGATGCATGCAGCCGCAACAAGCTTCCGCAGTACAGCTTCATCGAGCCGAACTACACCGACCACGATGCTCCTGACGGAACCGGCGAACTTATCGCCAGCGACCAGCATCCTGACCACGACGTCCGCGCCGGTGAGCAGTTCATCGCCACCGTCTACACCGCAATTCGCAAGAACCCAAACCTCTGGCCGAACACGGCGATCCTCGTCGTCTACGATGAGCATGGTGGCATCTACGATCACGTTCCTCCGCCTTCCTGCACTCCCGATGGCTTCGTAGCGCAGCCCAGCGCCACCGGGACGCCCGACCCCTTTCACTTCGATCGTCTCGGCGTCCGTGTGCCTGCCGTGCTCATCTCCCCGTGGATTGAGCCGGGAACTGTCATCAAAGAAGTCTTTGAGCATGCCTCCATCCCCGGCACGCTCACCGATCTCTTTATCGGCCCGTACGCCGACCGCTCGCCCCGTGAAATTGTAGCCAACACATTTTTGGGATATCTCAATCGCCCCACAATGCGCGCAGATGGCGATTGCCCGACATTCCGCTAACAAATCGTTCCGGAGGGACACATATGGAACCCGTTGTTGTACCCAGTCCGCCCAGACAGGCTTTCAACAAAGACCGCCCCATCTCCGATCTCGTCCGGAAGCAGGTTGAGCACTTCAAGCATGTTGAAGAAAAATTCCCTGCGGACATTCGGGCGAAGCTTCCTCAACATGGGATCGCCACCGAAGACGAAGCTGCTCGTTACATCGCCGCGATAACCACCTATCTTCTCTCGCGGCCGAGGCCTAAACAGGTGATAAAGAAAGCCGTTGCGATCAAGCCTCGTGCTCCTATTCCAAGTCCGCCTCTTGCTCTCGCCGCAGCCGCAGCTCCAGTCCGGAAGAAATCGCCTGCGAAGAAAAAATCTGCCGCGAAGAAGGAAACACCCAGGGCCAAAAAATCACTATCGATCCGGGCCAAGGCTAAAAAATCTTCTTCGAAAAGAAAAAAATGAAGCTCTCCCCTACACTCTCGTCTCTGTTCTTTCTTGCCGCGCTTCCGCTCTTCGCGCAAAACGAAAGCCGTCTTCACCGCGACTTCCGCGTCGAAGGCGAATCCCTGAAGGCATGCGGCAAGTTCAGCTTCGGCAGCCTCATGGGTTGCGGCCAGACTCTCGTTATGGGCCAGCCGATGCACATCACCGTGGGCGGCCTCGCGCCGCAGAACGGTCAAGCCTTTGGCCTCGCCTTCGTAGAGCACAAGAACTTCGCCAATGAGTGGAGGACCACCTACGACTTCGATGCCCAGGCCGCTCTCAACGGCTCATGGCGCGCTGGCGGATACATGAAGGCCTATCGACTTCCGGGAGGCAACGTGTACAGCGTCGCTCCCCTTTTCAACTTCTACTCGCAGAGCATCTCGCTCACTCGTGTCGACTACTACGGCCTCGGCCCGAACACCTTGCCACTCGCCCATACGACCTACGGCTTCTCGGAAAACATTACGGGAGCGAGCGCCGCCATTCCCTTCACCGGAGCGCTCAGTAAGACCAGGATGGCAGTGACCGCCGAGCTCAACGGCCGCTTCCCCTCCGTTCGCCCCGGCACCGACGCGTCTATTCCATCCATCGGACACTTCTTCAACGAGGCGAGTGCTCCTGGCCTGACGCATCAGCCGTCTTACTTCCAGGCCTCCGAAGGCATTCACTTTGGCCCAGGCCTTTTCAAAGACCGCCTGCGCCTCGACTACAGCTTCCAGTTTCAGCAGTACGTAGCGCCCGGCGACAGCCTGTACTCCTTCCGCCGCTGGAACGGCGATTTCAATCACGAGATTCCGCTCTACGCCTTGTTCCCAAAGAAACTGGCGCAGAAGTACTATCCGAATCGCGCCGGCGCGCTGGTGTACAACGGCCCGGACAATTGCACCGGGGCCAATGCGAATCGAAACATCTCCGTGGCACGAGCCGCAGCGGCCAAACCTGATCCCGCTCGCCCCTGCCCCATCGTTTCTACCGCCGAAAAGCTCGAAGGATCGATCACTTTTCGCGCCTTCCTCTCCGAGTCGATTGCGAACCGCGGAAGCGTCGTGCCCTTCTACTTCGACCCCACCATCGGCGGCTCCGACATCAACGGCAACGCGATGCTCGCCAGCTATCCCGACTACCGCTTCCGTGGACCCGATCTGCTTCTCTTCCGCTTCACCTTCGAACACTCCCTTGGAAAACTTCCCATCGGTGCATTCTTCTCGGTTGACGAAGGAAAGATCGGCCTGCGCCGCGACGACGTCAACTTCGATCATCTTCGCCACAGCTACGGTGTAGGCCTCACCGTCCGCGCCGGTGGCTTGCCTGTCTTCTACCTTCTCTACTCCTGGGGTGGCGAAGGCAACCATACCACCGCCACCATCAGCCCCACCCTCCTCGGGGGATCAGCGAGACCATCGCTCTTTTAGAGCGGACTAGACACCGGGATATTCGCCTGCTGTCAGCGCTGCACACTGCCTTTCGCGAATGTGGCACACGCCGACTCTCAGCCCAAAATGTCTCAATAGCCGGAGGTCTTCGACGATTGATTCGCTCTATTTCTTAGGATGGCTGGCGATGATTTTGTCCTTGATCTTGTCGTAGGTGGCCTGGGGAAGGATGCCACGGCTGACAAGCTGATTCTTGGCGGTATAGGGCCGGCCATCAATGATTCGCCTGGAGTAAGCGTCGCCGATGCCCGGAATAGCTTTGAGCTGATCCGTCGTGGCAGTGTTGATATCGAGCGGAGCCGTCGCAGCAGAGGCGGCCGCCGGCGATTTGGGGGCCTGAGCCATATTGAGGGCGGGAGCGATCGCAAACAGGAGGGCAACTGCGAACAGCTTGCGGCGGAGGTGCATCATTCTTACGGTCTCCTTGTTTCGGCTCATTGCTTACTGCAGAAGACTACGAGAGCACGGGAGATTCAGCAATTAGGCAAATTGCGAGACATCCCCCGAAGGAAAGCTATTGACGGCGGGTAGTGGGCCAGTTTGAACTCCGGCGACACCAAGGTTATCTATCAACCCAGTTTTATGGAGTGAAAGGTTTAGGTGCCTCAGTAACTAGTTTTGAGAATGTACCAATTAGGGGCGAGCCTCTTGTATTGGTAGGCATAATCGAAGCCGTTGTGTACTGAATCGTCTTGGCCGCTCCCCGACTCCTTCTGTTCTGTACAGGGCCATCTCCCAATAGTATGGGCCCGCGTTAGGCCGCTCGGTCCGCAGTGGATGTAACCCAGGTGCTTCCCATGCACGAAGACGCGACCCCAAAACTCCAGATAGATGTCGCCGGAACCCCGGCTCATGACACTTTTCACTCCGGTCGTTAGGAAAAGCTGCCCGTATTCGTTCAAGCGCGCTTGTGAGAGACTTGCCCCGTCCGCGGAACTTCCGCTGTTGGATTCCGCACGGGCATAAACAGTGCCAATTGCATCATCTTCAAGTTTCATCTCAGAGAGATGATCAAATGCGGCCCTTCGTTCGTTGAATCGTTGTTCCAGCAATTTCTCACTCGGTTGATGGAAGCCCAACCAGAGTAAGGTGCCGATGGCAAGCACAAGTGCACAAATAATCCCCACCCGGAAAAGACCAAACGCCGCAGGCGCGGGCGACGGTCGGTGCAGCAAAGGGGCGATCCTCTTCATTGAAAGCGAGCTTACGGTTTCACTCAGCAACATTCAATGTCATTTTCGGACAGCAAAGATGCTTCCGGCACGGCCAACCGACCGCCTTTTCGGAAACTTCAGTCATTCACTCCTCCCAACTGACCCATTACCTGACGGTGAGACAGGTTGACTTCTTAATCCGGGAAAGCTACTCTGGAGGCAGATGAGCTTGCTGCATCTCCATCACGGGCATCACCATCATCACGCGACGAGCGTGTTGGCGGCCGTGTCCGGTGTGGCGAAGTAACAGACGCTTCCTAAGGATTTCGAAAGGCCCGCTAACGCGTACACCGCGAGCGGGCCTTTTTTTCTTGCATATTGAACAACCAGGAGTAACGAAGATGATTGATACGCTGAAGATTGACTTTGCGAAGATGGATGGCCTTGTCCCTGGTATCGTCCAGGACGCGAAGACAGGGGAGATGCTGATGCTCGGCTTTTTGAATGACGTGAGCTATGCGAAGACGCTGGAGACGGGATTCGTTACTTTCTGGAGCCGCACGCGGCAGAAGCTCTGGATGAAGGGCGAGACAAGCGGCAACCGGTTACGAATCATCGAGGCGTCGACCGACTGCGATAACGATGCTCTGCTCTTCCGAGTTGAGGTTGAAGGCGATGGACTGGTGTGCCACGAAGGCACGGTGAGCTGTTTTACAAAGAAGATTGCAATGGAGGCGAAGTGAGCGAGACGAAATCCACTACGACGGCAACATTGAAACTCGGCATTCCGAAGGGAAGCCTGCAGGATGCGACGATTGCGCTGTTCGAGCGCGCAGGCTGGCGAATTTTTGCGAATGGCCGCAGTTACTTCCCTTCGATCGACGATCCGGAGATTGAATGCATGCTGGTGCGGGCGCAGGAGATGGCCCGCTACGTCGAGCACGGCGCTCTGGATGCGGGTTTGACCGGAAACGATTGGGTTTTGGAGAACCAGACGGACGTGGAGTTCGTTACGAGCCTCACCTATTCGAAGCAAAGCCGGCAGAAGGTCCGGTGGGTTCTCGCGGTTCCGGAAGATTCGCCGTTCCAGAAGCCCGAAGACCTGGCGGGAAAGATTATTGCGACGGAACTGGTCGAATTTACGAAACGATATTTTGCATCGAAGAACATCCCGGTGACGGTGGAGTTCAGTTGGGGTGCCACCGAAGTTAAGCCGCCGACACTGGCGGATGCGATTGTCGAGGTCACGGAGACTGGGTCGTCGTTGCGGGCGAATCGGCTGCGCATTATCGAGACGCTGATGGAGAGCGAGACGCAGTTGATCGCGAACAAGACTGCCTACAAAGACGAGTGGAAACGAAAGAAGATCGAGAATATCTCGCTGATGCTTAATGCAGCAATTGCGGCGCAGGGGCGCGTTGGCCTGATGCTGAATTCGCGAAAAACTGATCTGGAGAAGGTCGCCGGAGTGTTGCCGTCGCTGAACTCGCCTACGGTGTCGCAATTGAGTGATCCGGGGTGGGTTGCCTTGAACACCATTCTGGATGAGGCGCTGGTACGGGAGGTAATTCCGAAGCTGAAGGCGGCAGGAGCAACGGGGATTGTGGAGTATCCGCTGAGTAAGGTTGTTTTGTAGCGTGGTGCCGTCAGCTTTGAGCGAGTGATAGCAGGTTTCGGAGTGAGTTCATGAGGCTGGTAAAGACGTTCGGACGAAGTGCGAAGGCCGCAGCCGCTTTGATTGAAGCGCTGGAAGAGCGGGGTGCTGTGAATACAGCAAAGGTAGAACCCGTGGTTCGGCGGATTCTGGCGGACGTTCGCAAAGATGGAGATGCCGCGTTACTGCGGTATGCGACGAAGTTTGACGGCTTGCGCGATCGATCGTCTCTGCTCGTTTCGCGCGAGGAGATGAAGGCAGCATGGGATTCGACGGCGCCCCGGTTGCAGGCCGCGATGATGGTAGCGCGGGGGAATATTCTTGCGTTTGCAGAGGCACAGATGCCTCGGGAGTGGACCGACTCCCCCGTTGCCGGAGTGAAAACTGGACAGATTGTTCGCTCGCTGGGCAGCGTGGGTTGCTATGTTCCCGGCGGGCGATATCCGTTGCCTTCGACGCTGCTGATGACCGTAACTCCAGCGCAGGTGGCTGGGGTCGAGCGGATTGTCGTTTGCTCGCCGAAGCCCGCCAAAGAGACGATGGCAGCAGCATGGCTGGCCGGCGTAACTGAGTTTTATCGCGTCGGGGGAGCACAGGCGATTGCGGCAATGGCTTACGGCACGAGCACCGTGAAACGCGTGGATAAGATCGTAGGACCGGGGAATCTTTACGTGACCGCTGCAAAGATGCTGGTCTCCGGCGAATGCGGGATTGATATGCCGGCTGGCCCGACCGAGGTCGTCGTGACCAGCGACAAGGGAAGCGCAAGCGGAATTGCGGCGGACCTGGTGGCTCAGGCTGAACACGACCCTGAAACGCTCGCTGTTCTGATTACAAGTAATGAGTCGCTGGCGCGAAGGGTAGCAACTGAGGTCAAGCTTCGGGTGAGAGGAAATGAAATCGCCAGGCAATCGCTGGCTGCGCGGGGCTGCATATTTGTAACAGCCACGGTTCGCGAGGCGCAGGAGCTGACAAATCGGCTCGCTCCGGAACATCTGACGGTGGATACGGTGGGGGACCTGGAATGGGTTCGTAACGCAGGTTCCGTCTTCGTTGGGGACTATACGCCTCAGTCGATGGGGGACTATATTTCAGGGCCTAATCATGTGTTGCCCACCGGCCGTTTTGGGCGTGTCCGCGGCGGCTTGAGTGTTATGGATTTTGTAAAGGTAATTACGGTACAGGAATACACGCGCAGCGGACTGAAACAGATGGGCCCACACGCAATCGCATTAGCCAAAGCAGAAGGCTTGACTGGCCATGCGGAGAGTGTACGAGTGAGGATGCAATGATTGCGACGAATACTGTTACAAAAATCAGCGCCGTGAGACCGCGCAGAGCCGTACTGGAGATGCCTGAGTATCATCCGCCTCTGGCAGGGCGCTCGGCGCTGCGATTGGACTTCAACGAGAATACCTTCAGTCCGTCGCCGAACGTGCTGGAGAAGCTGCGCAGCGTGACTGCAGCGGGGTTGACGAAGTATCCGGAGCGTGAGCCCGCCGAAAGAATCGTTGCGAAGCACTTTGGGTTAAGCGGGGACCAGGTGTTGTTGACCAACGGAGTGGATGAGGCAATTCACCTGATGTGTTGCGCGTTTCTCGATGCGGAAGACGAGGCGCTGATTGCGACACCGTCGTTTTTTATGTATGACGTGAGCGTACAGATGATGACGCCGCATCTGCGCAAGGTGCAGTCGGATGAGACGCTGGAGTTTCCATTCGAACGATTTATGGCGGCTATCAGTGGCCGCACGAAACTGATCATTGTGGCTTCGCCGAACAATCCCACCGGGGCCGTGGTCAATCGTGAACACCTGCTGGCGATTGCGGCGGCCGCTCCGCAGGCGGTGCTGATGGTGGATGAGGCTTACTACCACTTTGACGGGGCTTCGGTGATGAGCGACCTTGCGACGGTGCCGAATCTGATTGTGGCACGAACGTTTTCGAAGGCGTATGGCCTGGCTAATCTGCGAATCGGTATGCTCGCCGGGAGTGCGGAGCTGTTGAAGTACGTGCGTAAAGTGAGTTCGCCCTACAACGTGAATGGCGTAGCGCTGGATTGCCTGCCGGTAGCGCTTGCGGACGAGGAGTACGTTGCCTGGTATTCAGAGCAGGTGCGGCTGGGGCGTGAGCGGATGATGAATGGGCTGCGCGAATTGGGAGTTCCCTTCTTTCCGAGTCACGCCAACTTTGTACTGATGAAGATTGGCCCCAAACATAAGGAGCTGGTGCAGGCGATGCGTGCGCATGGAGTGCTGCTCCGTGACAGGTCGACCGATCCGGGGTGTGATGGGTTTGTGCGGATCACGATTGGACTGAAGGAGCATGTGACGCGCGGGCTTGAGTGCGTTGAAGATTTCGCTGGATGAGATTGGTTGGACAAGCGAGCAGGTTGGCGAATCGGCGAGTCAACAAGTCGGCGCTGATGAGAGGGAATTTGAGTAATGGCTAAGCGTGTGAGAACGGCGACGATCAAGCGGGATACAACCGAGACGCAGATTGCGTTGAAGCTTGTGATCGATGGACAGGGTGTCTACAAGGTATCAACTGGAATCCGGTTCTTCGATCACATGCTGGAGTTGTTTACGCGGCATGGCGGGTTTGATCTGACGCTGAAGTGTACGGGCGATCTGGATGTCGATCAGCACCATACGGTGGAGGATGTCGGGATTGCGCTGGGGGAGGCTTTCAATAAGGCTCTTGGCGATAAGAAGGGCATCATGCGGGCTGGGTACTTTGTGATGGCGATGGATGAGACGCTGGCTGTGGCCGCTGTGGATTTGAGCGGGCGGGTGGCTTATGTCGTCGATGACAAGGTGAAGGTGAGGCTGGTTGGGGATTTTCAGAGTGAGTTGCTGGCGGATTTCTTTGATGGGTTTGCTCGGGGCGCGAAGGCGAATGTCCATGTGAAGACGATGTATGGGCGTTCGAACCATCATAAGATCGAGGCGATTTTTAAGGCGTTTGCACGGGCGTTGCGAGGGGCTTGCTCGCGGGATGAGCGGATGCGGGAGATGCTGCCCTGAACGAAGGGGCTGTTGTAGAAGCGAAAAGCAGATTCCTCCGCTACGCTGCGGAATGACAACCAAGAAGGCAGATTGCATGATCGCGGTGATTGACTACAAGGCGGGGAATCTTACTAGTGTGGTGAAGGCGCTGCGCTATCTGGGGGCTGAGACTTTGGTGACTCAGGATCCGGAGGTGGTGCGCGGCGCGGCTAAGGTGGTGTTGCCGGGAGTGGGGCACTTTCAGGCTACGCAGTTGCTGACTGATCTTGGGTTGACTGAGGCTGTGCGGGAGAGTGTGGCTAAGGGGGCCTGGTTTCTGGGGGTTTGTGTTGGGTTGCAGTGGTTGTTTGAGGGATCTACGGAGGCTCCGGGGGTGGCTGGGTTGGGGCATTTTGAGGGGATGTGTGAGCGCTTCCCTGCTCTCTATGACGGGGCGGAGTTGAAGGCGCCGCATGTGGGGTGGAATTCGCTGGAGGGTGTACGGGCGGATTCGCGGCTGTTGCGTGGAGTGCAGGATGGCGGGTTTGTTTATTACACGCACTCGTGGAGGGCTCCGCTGGTACATGCAACTGCTGCGGTTACGAATTATGGTGGGGCGTTTACGGGAGTGGTTGAGGGTGGGAATGTGATGGGTGTGCAGTTCCATCCGGAGAAGTCGAGCGCTGTGGGCTTACAGGTTTTGAAGAACTTTGTGGAGTTGTGAGATGCCTTTTCTTTATGAATTGAAGGTTGCAGCCGAAGAGCCCTCATACACGTTTGTGCAGCAGTTGGTGCCGGCGGGATCGCTTGTTGGAACAGGGCAGGCCGTTTGTACAGTGACGGACGGGGCGATGGAGTTTCATGTGCCTGCGCCGCGGCAGGGGCTGCTGGTGGAGTGGTTTGTGGAGCATGGAGCGGTAATAGAGAACAAGGATTCGCTGGCTCGGATTGTCTGTGAGGGTGAAGAGGTTGCAGTGCCAGCGGCTGTGCCAATGAGGTTGGGCTAGATGCTGACCAAGAGGATCATCGCCTGCCTGGACGTACGCGGAGGACGCGTGGTGAAAGGTGTTCAGTTTGTGGACATCGTCGATGCGGGTGATCCGGCGGAGCTGGCGCATCGTCATGCTGCTGCGGGGGCGGACGAGATTGTGCTGCTGGATATTACAGCGACGCATGAGGGGCGCGGGACGCTGCTCGATACGGTGAAGCGGACGGCGGCGGAGTTGTTTGTGCCGTTTACGGTAGGTGGGGGGATCAGGAGTGCGGAGGATGCGGCGGCGGTGTTCGATGCGGGGGCCGATAAGGTGAGCATCAACTCGAGTGCGATTGCACGGCCGGAGTTGATTGGGGAGATTGGCGGGAGCTTTGGAGCGCAGGCGGTGATTGTGGCGATCGATGCTCGAAGGGGTCCGCTGGGCGTGGAGGATGCTGAGGTGTTTGTTAATGGTGGACGCAAGGCTACGGGTTTGCGCGTACTCGATTGGGTGCAGGAAGCGGAGGCGCGTGGGGCCGGGGAGATTCTGCTGACCTGATGGATGCCGATGGGATGCGTTCGGGATTCGATTGTGAGTTGACGGCGGCGGTTTCAGGAGGCGGTGCAGATTCCGGTGATTGCTAGTGGGGGCGCTGGGTCGTGCTGCTCACTTTGTGGATGTGTTTGGCCGAGGCAAGGCAGATGCTGCACTGGCGGCGAGTATCTTTCACTTTGGGGTGACGGATTCGCGGGAGTTGAAGGCGGAGTTGCAACGGGCGGGGGTTTCTGTTCGGCTACCCTGCTAGGTGTCCTGCCGGACGGGCCTCCTGCGCGGAGAGCGGCCACTTCGTGGCGGGTATACCTTTTATTTCGACATCGTCTGTTTGTTGCCCTCCCGTTGGTCGGGGTAGAGAGATCGCTCAGGCGTCCATTGCTCCGGAGTAGACGGCCATGCCTGCAACGGCGTCTACGCCCATCGCGTCGAGGGCTTCGATTTCGGTTGCGGATTTAATTCCTCCGGCTACGATTAACTGCTTCGCGGTGCAAGCCCGAAGGATGGCGGCTATGTCGATGGGAAAGCCCTGCATGGTGCCTTCGGTGTCGACGTGGGTGTAGAGGAAGGCGGCGCAGGAGTCTTCGAGCCAGGTGATGGCTTCCTCCGGTGTGAGGTCGACGGAGTCCTTCCAGCCCCTGACGGCAACCTTTCCAGCCTTGGTGTCGACGCTGAAGACGAGAGCTTCTTCTCCGATGGTTTGCTTTAATTCTTCGGCGAATTCGAGGCGGACGAGTTTGTGACGGCGGGGCTCACCCTGTTCGGCTGCGCTGAAGAGGCTGGAGCCGTAGATGATGCGCTTCGCGCCGACTTCGAGGAGGATCTTCCCGTCTGCGGCGGTCTTGAGACCTCCTCCTACCTGGCAGGGGAGGCGTTTTGCGATCATCTCGATGAGGCTGCGATTGTTGCCCTGGCGCATGGCGGCGTCGAGATCGATAAGCTGGACAAGAGGATATTTCTGGAAGCGTTCGATCCAGTATTCGAAGTCGTCGAAGGCTAGTTTCAGCTTTTCGCCCTGAACGAGCTGGACGATCCGGCCGTCCATGAGGTCGATGGAGGGGATCAGCATTGATTTCCTTTTCTTCTGTTCTTCATTCCGGGACCCTCTCCCCTGGAGGGGTTTCTGGACAGAAGCTACTTGTTTTCTTCCACTTGCCGGATGGCTACATGGTTTTTGCTCTGGCCTTCAAAGTATAGAGGAATGGGATTCGAGGAATACCCCACCCTTTTTATGAGACTACAAAGGATGGGCTACCGGGTCTCTGCTGACTAGTCGTCTTTCGTTGAGTCGGCCATGGCGTAGTAGCCTTTGCGAGCCTGGACCTTCTGGTCTTTGCCGCAGCCGATGTTGAGGGTGCGGAAGGTGCCGTCGTTGATCTTGGGATTAGTGGGGGTATAGCTGGCGAGGTATTGGGTGCGGAGCTCGTCCTGGATCTGGTCGAAGGCTTCCTGAAGTTTTTTGCCATTGTTGCCAACATTGATGACGCGGCCGCCGGTGTCTTTGGCGAGGCGCTCCATGTCGGCGTCGCCGGTGTAGCCCATTCCGAAGCCGCCGTAGAAGCCGCGGTCAGCGATGAGGATGACATAGATGATGGTATTTGCCTTCTGGGCAGCTTCGGTTGCGGTCTTCAGAGTCTCCTGCGAGCCCTGGTCGCCTCCGTCGGTGAGGAGAACGAGGATCTTGCGGCCTGCCTCCTGACGGAGTTTATCGTGAGCGGCAAGGTAGACAGCGTCGAAGAGAAGCGTGCCGCGGGGGGTTCCGTTGCCGGTGACGGAGCCTGTGCCCGCGCCCGTGTTGATGACGGCGGAATCGATTGCGTGCTTAATCTCGCGAGGGTTGTTGGTGTAGTCGGAGAGGAGAGTAACGTTGATATCAAAGGAGATAAGGAAGGCTTCGTCTTTGGGAGTGAGGACGTCTTTGAGGAACTCGGCTCCGGAGGTCTGCTCGAGGGGGAGGACGTTCATCTGGCTGCCGCTGGTGTCGAGCAGGATGCCGATGGTGAGGGGGAGATTTTTTTCCTGGGTGAAGTTCTTGGTCTTCTGGGGAACCTTGTCTTCGAGGATGGCGCAGTCGTCCTTGTGGAGGTTGGTGATGTAGCCGTTCTTGTCGCGGACGGAGAAGTAGACGTTGACGAGGTTAACGTTGACTTTGAGGGTCTGGATGTCGCCGATGTCTACGGGCTGGGCCTCAGCTTTGCTCTTCGGTGGAGGGCCACCGGGAGAAGGCGCCTCCTGTGCGCGGAGGACGGAGACTGAACCTAGAGCGAGGGCGGCGACGACAGCGACGACGGCGAGACGGAGGGGGCGCATATTGCTTTAGACGATATACCCCTCGGCTGAGTTTGCGAAAAAATGCGGGTTCGAAAGGGCGAAGGCACAACGATGGAGGGTGGGGGTGCGTCCAAAGGAGAAAGGCTGTCTATTAGCGGCAGGATGGCGTAGCGGCAGGATGGCGGCGACTAGGGGTAGGATGGCGGCGGCGTCAGTGCGCTGGTAGTCTGTTAGCTGATGCGCTGGTAGTCTGTTAGCTGATATGGTGTTGGGCTGAAGGGTACTGGTATGGGAGATTCGCGTGGCAGGTAAGAACGTATTGGCGGTGGTGTTGGCTTGCCTGATGGCTGGACAGCCTGGAATGGGGATGGGTCAGCAGAGTGCGCCACAGCAGCAGCCTGCGTTGCCGGACGGCCCGAAGCCGCAGATAATTCCGGATGCTCCGCGGCCGCAGACCCTGGGGCCAGTGACGCCGGGTAAGGGCACGACGCCGGAGACGAATGGGGACTCGAGTTCCGGCGATGCGCAGACTCCCGCCAAGCCGCAGGCAGCACAGAAGCAGGAAGAAGAAGACCAGGGGCCTCCGCCGGATACGACTTCGGGCCCTTCGTATGTGCTGCATGTTCAGACGAACTATGTCGAAATTCCGTTTACGGTCAAGGACAACAAAGGCAATCAGGTGGCGGGGCTGACGTGGCGTGACATCCGGGTGTATGAGAATAACCGGCGCATGCAACTGACGAACTTTACGGTCGATCCGTTTCCTCTGTCAGTTGCGCTGGTGATCGACCAGAGTGTCCAGTTCGACATCATGGCGAAGGTGAACAACTCGCTGGCTGCGATGCAGGGTGCCTTCTCGCCTTTCGATGAGGTCGCGGTGTTCACGTACAACAACGGGCCGAAGATGGTGACGAACTTTACCGCCGGACAGAGCGCGCGACTGGTACAGGCGCTGGAGCAGTCGAAGACTGGCGGGCGTGAGATGGCTTATATTCCCGGCGGTGGGCTGGGACAGAATATCTACACCAACGATGGTGCCGACCACTATATCGACCCGAATACGAACTCGACGCATGGGCGAAGTCAGTTGGGAATCAATAACCCTCCGCGCGAGGTGCACACGCTGAACGATGCAATTCTGAAGGCGGGCGAGGCGCTCTCGAAGACGAAGACCGGCCGGCGCAGAGTGATCTATGTAGTCAGCAATGGGAACGAGTACGGCAGCAAGGCGAAGTACTCCGAGGTAGTGAAGTATCTGAACACGAATAAAATCGCCGTGTTCGGGACCCTGGTGGGAGATTCGGCGTTGTGGGGGGTCGGCTTCCTCGACCGGATGCACCTGCCGCTGATGATGCGGGATAACATTCTGCCGGCGTATGCGACTTCGACTGGCGGATACTTCATGGGCGAGTACAGGCAGGGCGGCATCGAGCAGAGCTTTGCGAAGATTGCCGAAGAGGTGCGGACTCAATATACGGTGGGGTATTACACGCATGAGCCGTTCATCGATGGCAAATACCGGAATATCGAGGTCAAGGTGCTGCGGCCGAATCTGAACGTAATTGCGAAGAAGGGATACTGGCCGACGGCGCAGGAATCAACGGCGCCTGGGATTACACCTGCGGCGCGGTAGACCTGTCAGACCTGCGGCCAGCTGGCCTGGAACGAGATTCGATGGAGATGCTGGTGCACGGGAATGCGCTGCTGGCGCTGGGGGCGGCAGTGTTGTGGGGTGGTGGGGACTTTTCAGGCGGCATGAGCGTCAAGCACGCTGGCGGCACGATGGGCGCTGCGCTGCGAGTTATTCTGTTGAGCCACGCGGTCAGTCTGGGGATTCTGTTGGCGTTGGCATGGTGGCACGGAGATGCGTTTCCGCATGGTGTGGCGCTGGCGTGGGGGTTGTCGGCGGGGGCGACGGCAGGGATTGCGCTGGCTTGCTTTTATGTGGCTCTGTCGCGCGGGGCAATGGGCGCTTCGGCTGCGCTGAGCGGGTTGCTGGCGGCGGCGATTCCGGCTGCGGTATCGGCCGGAGCGGAGGGCTCTCCCGGGTTGGTGCGACTGGTGGGTTTCCTGGTGGCGGGAGCGGCGATCTGGTTGATTGCAGCGGGAAAGAACCCTGAGGCCAAGCCTGCCGATCGAGGGACGGTGTGGCTGGCAGTTGCCGGGGGTGTGGGGTTTGGGATTTATTTTGTGGCTTTGAAGTTCGCCGGGACAGCGGGAGTGATCTGGCCGCTGGCCACGTGCAGGATGGGGAGCCTGACGGTTTGCTCGCTGCTGGTGGCAGGGATGGCTTTGAAAGCGAAGACGGGAGAGGCGAAGGTTCGGCTTTCGCGGCTGGCGGTACTATGGGCGATGGGAGCTGTGCTGCTGGATACGACGGGAAATTTGTTGTTCATCGCGGCGACGCGGGCGGGACGACTCGATGTGGCGGCGGTGCTGGCTTCGCTTTATCCGGCGTCGACGATTCTGCTGGCAGCGTGGATGTTGCGGGAGCGGCCTACACGGCGACAGGGGCTGGGGATGGCGGTTGCGGTGGCGGCTGTGGTGATGATCACGCTCTAAGGTGCGGAGCTTGTGATTGGGGGAAGGAAACGAAAAAAGCGGACTAGAGCCTGATTTTGGAGGCGTCGATGGTGGGTTGAGGGAATTTGAGTTTGAGGCTTTGCATCAGTTCGACGATGACTGCAGAGATGGCGATGTTGCGATACCACTTGTGATCAGAAGGGATGACGAACCAGGGAGCGTGCTTGCGGCTGGTGGCGGATAGGACCTCGTCATACGCCTCCATGTAACGAGGCCAGAACCTTCGCTCGTGGATGTCGGCTTCGGAGAGCTTCCAATGTTTGTCCTTGTTGTCGATGCGCGCCTTGAGGCGACGGGTCTGCTCTGCGTGCGAGATGTGCAGATAGAACTTGAGGATGAGGACGTCGCTGTCGCTGAGGAAACTCTCGAACTTGTTGATGTCGTCGATGCGGCGTTGCGCAACCTCGTTTGAGATGAGCTTGTGAACGCAGGGGGAGAGAACGTCTTCATAGTGCGAGCGGTTGAAGATGCCGATCATGCCGCGAGGCGGAACCTGGGCGTGGACACGCCAGAGAAAGTCATGGCGGAGTTCGAGCGGAGTGGGGGGTTTGAACTGGGCGACGTCGCAGCCCTGGGGATTGACGCCGGAGAAGATGTGGCTGATGGTTCCGTCCTTGCCGGCGGTGTCCATGCCCTGGAGGACGATGAGCAGGGCTTTGGACTGGCTGGCGTAGAAGACGTCCTGAAGGGCTGCGAGCTGCTCGCGGTGTTTGACGAGGACGGCTTTTGCGGCCTCTTCGGACTTGAAGTCTCCGGTGCTGGAGGAGGAGATCCTGGCGAGCCTGACCTTCGCATGTGGCTTAATAAGAAAAGGCGACTTAATCTTCATGCGGCGAGGCTCGTCCAATCAGAACTGCTGCAGGAAAACGGTTCGGCTTGCGGCCTCTGGCCTACTTGGTTGATTCTTCCGGCTTGGGAGTAACGGTGCGCGCGGTATCGCCGGGCTTGTTGACGTCGTCGGTAACGCCCTTCAGACCGTCCCGAAATCCTCTGTAGCCTTCACCGAGGCCCTTGCCGAGCTCAGGCAGCTTTTTGCCGCCGAAAAACAGTACGACGATGACGGCGAGGATCAGCAGATGCCAAGGTTGAAATAGTTCACCCATAGTGTTCTCCCTGCAGCCGTCGTGCCGGCCGGCTGCCACCCATTATTGTCGCACAATTGCAGATCATGAGAGATACGTTGGCCTGAGCGAGGCAGATGTGGGCTGAACGTTATATCTTGGTAAGTGAAGCAAATTGCAGACGCTGGAAGAGGCCGGGTATAGCTGTGGCCGGATGCGGGAAGCACGGAGACGGATGTTGCGATTGAAGACGAGTGGCAAGGCAGGAGTGACCGGGGCGCGAAGGACAGGTTGTCGCGCAGTGGCAGGGATTTTCGCAGCAGGCTTACTGATGGGGTTAGCGGCGCAGGGATGGGCACAGGGTACGGTGGCAGCTCCGCAGCAGAAGACCCCAATTCCGATTGAAGGATCGAAGATTGCACTCGCGGCGCCCGTGACTTACGACAATAAGTACGAGCTCTTCGCCGGATTTAATTTTCAGAACTTCCAGGCAGGGCAGGACCTGCGCCAGCGAATGAACCTGGGCGGCGGCGAGTTGCTGTTCACCTACTGGCTGCCGGGTAAAGGCTGGGTCAAGAACCTGGGAATCGGCGCGGACTATCGCTTTGACGCGGGAACGACCCCGGTGAATCCGAACGCCGGGACGACTTCGCAATCGCCGACAACCAATGGGACGGGAATCAATAACCGGCCGCTAGTGTGGCTGAATACCGGCATGCTGGGCGCGCAGTATCGCGGGCCGAAGAACCAGTACATCGCAGTGAACTATCACGGGTATTTTGGGGTGTCGCACGGCACGTTCGACAAGAGCTTCAGAAACGTGAACTCCAATGTGGACCCCTTTACAGCAACGGGACTCTATACGAACCGGACGAAGCCGATGGCGGCGTTGGGCGGAAGCATCGACTTCAACGTGTCGAAGAAGTGGGCAGTGCGGATCTCGCCGGACCTGATCCTCGAACACTTCGGGACAGAGACGCGGGAGTTTGTTGGAGTTTCGGGTGGTCCGATTTACCGGTTTGGAAAAAGGTAACAAGCAGGGAATAGGGACTGGAAAGCTACAATCTGCACAAAAACTGCCGCCGGGATTGGTGGCGTTTTTGTTTGTTGTCGAGTGTGAAACAGACGACGCCGAGGCTCGTTTACAGATTGAGAAAATAGACGGGGGCACAGGATGCGAACCACGCTCCGGCTTGCAGTGCCAGAACGCCCAGCGTCTGGCGGGGAGCTCGACGTAGCCACTTGATTGCGAAGAACAGCACAATCGGCATCTGGATAGTCATCAGCAGTTGCCAGAGATGGGCGACGGTTCCTTCGTCCGGCTCGCGAACAAGGCCATGCCCTTCATAAAGAAAACCGTAAATTGCAGCAAAACCAAGCATGGTCAGGGCCGCGAGCGACATTGTGACGGGAAGAAAAGCGCTGGGATGTTTCAGGATGGCGCGAAAAGAATTGGGATTTGGATCCATGTTGCCTCCTTGGGTTGGGACGATGTGCTCCCACAATGCCGACCAGACAACGTTTGCCGATGTGCGCAGGCTGCCGTCGCCGTCTTGAAGAAGGGCCTCGAACTCTGCACTGTAGCGTTCTCTCCAGACACGCGGATAGAGGCGTACGAGAAGGCGAGCGAGGCGGGGGTTCATAGGGCTTCCAGCCTCTTCAGCCCGGCTTTGGAGAACTGTTGCAGGGTGGTCAGTTTGGCGCGCAGGACGCGCAGGCCTTCACCCGTGATGCGATAGGGCTGGCGGCGCTCCTCTGCCCGCAGAGGCTCGATCCAACCTTGTTGTTCCAGACGAGCGATCGCTCCATAAAGCGTTCCCGGACCCAGACGGGTCCCGCAGAGATGCTCGATGTCTTCGATCATGGCGTGGCCGTGTTTTGGACCGCTGGCGAGGCTGGCGAGTACAAGCAGCGGCGGGTCGGAGTAGTGGCCTCTTACCGGATCGCCTTCGGTTTTTACTACGTTTCGCGTACTACGCATGACGTAGTTATAACACAAAGCAGGGAATAGGGAATGGAAAGCAGAAAACAAACGCAAAAAAGAAAACGGCCGCCAGTCACGGCCGCCGTTTCTGTCTTCTATTCCCTATTCCCTGCCTCACCAGCTGTTGCCCTGCTGGAGGAACTCGGCCGAGACGGGGTTTTCGTACACGCTGTAGTCGCGGGTTACGACGGTGAGGCCGCTCGGTGAGACGAAGTAGTTTTTCTTGTCTTCGTTGGGATCGTAGCCGATGACGGTGCCGTCAGGGATGTGGACGTCGCGGTCGATGATGGCGTGGCGGATACGCGAGTGGCGTCCGATGTTGACGTGGGAGAAGACAATGGAGGAGTCGACGTCGGCGTAGGAGTTGACGCGGACGTCCTGCGAGAGAACGGAGTTGCGAATGACGGCTCCGGAGACGATGGAGCCGGCGCAGACGATGGAGTTGATGGCCATGCCGGTACGGCCCGGCTCGCCGAAGACAAACTTGGCCGGCGGGTACTGGTAGGGGCGGGTGCGCATGGGCCAGGACGTGTCGTAGAGGTTGAAGGTCGGCGTGACGCCGGCGACGTCCATGTTGGCCTCATAGTAGGCCTCAAGGGTGCCGACGTCCCGCCAGTAGAGCGCCTTCTGCTTGTTCTCGTCGACGAAGTTGTAGGCGTTCATCTTGAAGCGGCCGAGAATGTTGGGCAGGATGTCGTGGCCGAAGTCATGCTTGGAGCTGGGATCTTCGGCGTCCTTGATGAGTTCAGGCAGCAGGACGTCCGTATTGAAAAGGTAGATGCCCATGGAGACGTCGACCATCTCGGGGTTGAAGGGCGAGCGGATCTTAGTCTCTTTGGGCTTCTCTTCAAAGCCGGTGACCTCCCCGTTGGCGGCGACCTCCACAACTCCGAAGGCTGCGACCTGGTCGGGCGAGATGGGGAGCGTGGCGATCGTAACGTCGGCCCCCGAGTCGCAATGGCTCTCCATCATGAGGGCGTAGTTCATCTTGTAGATGTGGTCGCCGGAGAGTATGAGGACGTGCTTGGGCTCTTCGGCACCGATGGAGTAGATGTTCTGGTAGACGGCGTCGGCGGTGCCCTGGTACCAGGACTTGGAGACACGCTGCATGGGCGGAAGAATCTCGATGAACTCGCCGAGCTCGTTGGCGACGACGGGGCCCCAGCCCTCGCGAATGTGGCGGTTGAGTGAGAGCGCCTTGTACTGGGTGAGGATGTAGACGTGGCGCAGATCGGAGTTGATGCAGTTGGAGAGGGTGATGTCTATGATGCGGTACTGACCGGCGAAGGGCACGGCCGGTTTAGCGCGATCGCGGGTGAGGGGGAAGAGCCGTTCACCGGCACCACCGGCAAGTAAGACGCCAAGCGTATCTCTCATATCACTGAAAACTCCCGCATTGCGTTGGGCCGATAGCGAACCATTTGAGTCAGATGCACAAAGTTACCGAACGGCAACAGAGAAACGCGAGTCTACCATGTTGCGGCAGGCGTTCGTAATCCTGGCGCGTGAAGAGACAAAGAAAAGAGGCCCGGCAGAGTTCGCGGGCCTTGTAGTGTGCTTTTTCCGGATTAAGCTTCCGGAGGATCTGGAGTGCCGGACGACAACTGCGGCCGCTGCGGAGGAGGCGGAGGCAGTGCTGCCTGCTCTGTGTCTTCGGTAAGACTAATGCGCAGGGACTTGAGGAAGGTTAAATCGTTAGGGGTGAAGGGCCCTTCCGCATCCTCCCCTGCTGGTTCGGTGGACTCCTCGGGTTCGGCTTCGACCTCATTAAGGCCAATGGTGGCCTCGAGCATGAGGAGGACGTCAAAACCCTGTTCGCGGATGTTTTTGACTACGCCAGCGATGTCCTCGGACTCGGAAACAGACTCGTGGATCGCTTCGCCTAGCTTCTGGATAAGGTTCTTTACCTTCTGATTCAATGCCACCTCCGGGTTGCCCTATGGTTCGATTCCCACCACGCATCGGGTATTCCCGGCGAGGTGTCCGGCGGGAACGGCATTGCGGGTACGTCGGTCGTACCTAGTTACCATTAAGAGATTACGCTTCTGAATATGCGGGCTGCAACGATATTCGTTTGTGGCTGAAACGAAATGGTTTAGGTGGCTTATACGAGCGTATGGTGGTCGGCCCAGGCATCTTCGAGGCGGTGGGCGAGAACCGAAACCGAGGGTCTTCGAAACGGGTTCCAGGCGAGAAAGCCAATGGCTGCAGCGCAGAATCCAGTCATGATCCATAGAAGGTTTTTCATAGTGGGCCTCTCTTGGTGTTGTGATGCGTGCGCAGCGGATTACGATGTGTCGGACGCAGCATGAGCGGAAGTTTCGGTTCGCGAGGGCTTGGCAGCAAAGGCTTTCGCGGGCGTGGTGCGAACGGCTACACTCTGGGGTATGGATTCGGTTCGATTTGGCCGGGCGCTCGGTTTCGGGGCACGTGCCGCGGCTAAGACGCTGATGACAGCGATGGATGCGGCGACGGCGCCAAACCCGTCGGCGGCCACACGTAGCCCGGTTGTGGATTCGGCATCGGCTCCAGCGGCGAGTTCAGCCGCGGCGCCAGTTTCCCCCGGTGCGGGTTCTGTTTCTGGTGAAACGGCAGGACCAGGGGTTCGGCAGAAGACTGCGCGGACGACAGCGCATGTGATGCAGGCCGGACAGGGGCTGAAAGAGGGCGGGAGACGGTTTGGTTCGGTCATGGGTGGGAGAGTTGGAAGGCTCTCGGCGGCGCTGTGGCTGGAACTGACCGGAGTGTTCTTTGGGATCTTCGCGCTATCGGCAGGGATGGGGGCATGGAAGCTGCGCGCAGGATTGCACGAGACGGCTGCGAATCATGAAGAGCATTCGCGGTTTATCGTAGCGCTGCTGATGGCGGTGGTGTTCGGGTACTTCTGCGTGAGCAGCTTTGTGAAAGCGCACCGCACGACGCGCGGACACTAGCCGCTGGCCCAGCGGGTACACTTGAGCGGCATGTCTGAGATAAAAACGACAACTGCGGAGAATCGAAACGCGACATCGGAGAAGAAGGGTTCGGGGACGGTCACAACCAGTTCCGGGATTCCAGTGGAGGTCATCTATCGAGCCGATGATCTTGAAGGCTTCGATGTAGCGGCGCAGGTGGGAGAGCCAGGGAAGTTTCCGTTTACGCGGGGAATTCAGCCGACGATGTATCGCGGGCGTCTGTGGACGATGCGCCAGTATGCCGGAATGGGGGATGCTGAGGAGTCGAATAAGCGGTATAAATTTTTGCTTGCTCACGGGACGAAGGGCCTGAGTGTGGCGTTCGATCTGCCGACGCAGATTGGGTACGACTCGGACTCGCCGCTGGCGCTGGGGGAGGTGGGAAAGGTTGGGGTTGCGATCGATTCGATCGAGGATATGCAACGGCTGTTCGATGGGATTCGGCTGGATACGATCTCCACGTCGATGACGATTAATGCGACGGCTTCGATCCTGCTGGCGTTGTATGTTGCGGTAGCGAAACGGCAGGGCGCAGAGACGAAGAAGCTGAGCGGGACGATTCAGAACGATATTTTGAAGGAGTACATTGCGCGGGGAACGTATATCTATCCGGTGAACCATGCGATGCGGCTGGTGACGGATATCTTTGCCTGGGCGGCTGATGAGGTTCCGGAGTGGAATACGATCTCAATCTCCGGCTATCACATGCGTGAGGCGGGATGTACGGCGGTGCAGGAGGTCGCGTTTACTCTGGCCAATGGCATGACGTACGTGCAGGCCGCGATTGACGCGGGTTTGGATGTGGATGCGTTTGCGCCGCGGCTGAGTTTTTTCTTCAATGCGCATAACAATCTGCTGGAAGAGGTCGCGAAGTTTCGCGCAGCCAGACGCATGTGGGCGCGGATTATGCGAGAGCACTTTGGTGCGAAGAATCCGCGAAGCTGGGTGCTGAGGTTTCATACGCAGACCGCGGGATCGACACTGACTGCGCAGCAGCCGGAGAACAACATCGTGCGGACGACGCTGCAGGCTTTGGCCGCAGTACTGGGTGGAACGCAGAGTCTGCACACCAATGGGTTCGATGAGGCACTTGCCCTGCCTACGGAGAGCGCGGCGCGGATTGCTCTGCGGACGCAGCAGATTCTGGCGCACGAGAGCGGAGTAACGCAGACAGTCGATCCGCTGGCGGGTTCGTACTACGTTGAGTCGCTGACGGATGAGATCGAGCAGCGCGCCGATGAGTATATGGCGACGATTGCAGGCTTTGATCAGGCTGGAAAATATGGCATGCTGCGGGCGATTGAGAGGGGTTACGTGCAGCGGGAGATTCAGAATGCTGCGTATCAGTATCAGCGAGCAGTGGATGCGAAGGAAACGATTGTTGTCGGGGTGAATGAATTTGCCAGCGAACAGGAGCTGGCGGTGCCGATTCAGCGGATCGATGAGGCGCTGGAGGGGCGGCAGGTGGATAGGCTGCGTGCGCTAAGGGCGCAACGCGATGCGACGGTTCATGCGGCTGCGTTGCGGCGTGTGGAAGATACGGCTCGAAGTGGGGGGAATTTGATGCCGCAGATACTGCATGCAGTTGAGAGCTATGCAACCGTAGGTGAGATTGCGAATGTGTTGCGGACGGTGTTTGGAGAGTATCGGGAGACGGTTACGGTCTGAAGGCAGGAAGTCTGGCTGGTGGAGTCTACCTTTTCTGGACGGTGAGGGTGCCGGGATGATGCGGCCAACGATTGGAAGAGCGGCACTGAGGCTGACGCTGAGGGTTCTGCTTGCCGGATGGCTCGTGCAGGTGGCAGCGGGTCAGACCGCAGCGGTGAGGATTCCGAATTTTCAAGGGACTACGTTCGCCGGGCAGTCGGTGTCACTGCCCGGGCAACTGAAAGGCAAGATTGGGGTGCTTGTGCTTGGGTTTTCGAAACGCTCAGGCGATGTGTGCAAAGGTTGGGGACAACACTTGGCAGAGAACTATCGCGACTCCCACGACGTCATGTACTTCCAGATGCCGGTGCTGGAATCCGTGCCGAAGCTGATTCGCGGTATGGTCGTGAAGTCGATCAAGTCCGGCGTACCGGAAGCGGAGCAGCCGCACTTTCTGCCGGTGTTTTCCCAAGAGGCTGAGTGGCGAACGATTGCGCGATACTCCAATGCGGATGACGCTTACATACTTGTAGTCGATGGAGAGGGCAGGGTGCGTTGGCAGACTTCGGGTAAGGTGACCGATGCTGGCTTTGCAGCCTTGAAACAGCAGGTGGAGACGGTGCGGACGCAGGCCGAAACCCCCGCCTCCCATAACCGGAATCGATCGGCGCGGGTGGTTGGAGGCGGCGTCCGGGTGCTATCGTTTTAGGGGGCAGCAATTCCGGAGACAAGAAGGACGCGGCTTTTATGACAGAGACAATGGCACCTCTTCGCAAGACGGCATTGAACGCAGTGCACCGAGCGGCCAAGGCAAAGATGGTCGATTTTGGCGGCTGGGATATGCCTGTGGACTGCTGCGGTTTGATCGCAGAACACATGGCGGTGCGCACCGCAGTGGGGCTGTTCGATGTCTCGCACATGGGCGATATCCAGTTGCGCGGACCGGGTTCGCTGGCAGCGGTGCAGCGGCTCTCGATGAACGATGCATCGAAGCTGCAGGTAGGACAGGCGCACTATTCGGCAATGCTCTATCCCAATGGGACGTTCGTGGACGACGTCATCGTCCATAAGCTCTCGGACAACGATTACCTGATTGTGATTAATGCAGGGACGCGGGAGAAGGACGTTCAGTGGGTACGGCAGACTGTGGGCCACATGCCCGGTGTGCATGTGAACGACTTCAGCGACTACTACACGCAGCTTGCGATCCAGGGGCCGCGCGCCGCAGCGACGCTGCAGAAGCTCACCCCCGTCGATCTCAGCACGATCAAGAACTACTGGTTCACGTGGGGACAGGTGTGCGGGCTGCATAACGTGATGATCGCCCGAACCGGATACACGGGCGAGGATGGCTTCGAAATTTACATTCCCAGCGACGAACCAACGAGTGCGCGGGTTTGGGGCGAGGTTCTGGAAGCGGGCGCCGAATTTGGCATCCTGCCCTGTGGACTCGGCGCGCGCAACACGCTGCGGCTAGAGGCTTCGATGGCGCTGTATGGACATGAGATCTCGGACACAATCAACGTGTTCGAGGCTGGACTGGGCCGCTATGCCAAGCTCGACAAGGGTGACTTCGTTGGCCGCGATGCACTGGTGAAGGTTCAGGAAGCGGGTGGACCGAAGCGCAAGCTGGTCGGCCTTGAGATGATCGAGCGCGGCATCGGTCGCGATGGCTATCGGGTATTCGCACTCGACGGCCAACGGCTCGGCGAGATCACCAGTGGGTCGCCGTCGCCATTTTTGAAGAAGAATATCGCCCTGGCTTACGTTCCCGTCGCGAACAGTGCGGTGGATACGGAGGTTGCGGTGGAGATTCGCGGGCAAATGGTGAAGGCGAAGATTGTGCCGCTGCCGTTCTACAAAAGGGCGAAGAAGACAGTGCAGAATCCTGCAGAGCTTTACGTTCCTCTTTCGTGAGCCACGCTCAAGGTGTGGCTGCATCGCAGACGGCGTTCACTTTCCACCGCGGGCCCACCTGCAACTACAATTGGTGTTGACATAGAATCCCGGAGACAAGAATGAGCTATCCCCAGAACTACAAATATACGAAGGAACACGAGTGGATTCAGATCGATGGTAATGTCGGCACCGTCGGGATTACCGACTACGCGCAGAACTCGCTGGGCGACATCGTGTTCGTTGACCTTCCGAAGGTGGGCGATTCGATCGAGACAGGCAAAAGTTTCGGATCAGTTGAGTCGGTGAAGGCAGTGTCGGATCTGTTTGCGCCGGTTTCGGGCAAAGTGACCGCAGTGAACGAAGAGTTGAAGGACGCGCCGGAGAGAATTAATTCGGATGCTAATACGACCTGGATGCTGAAGGTGGAGTTGAGCGATGCCAAACAGGCGGACGCTCTCCTGACCGCGGCGGACTACGAAAAATTTATCAGCGAAGAGACCGGACACTAAAGAGATGCGTTATTTGCCAAAGTCCCCTGCGGACCGCAAGGAGATGCTTGCCGAGATTGGCGTGGCATCGATCGATGATTTGTTCTCCACGATTCCGGCCGAGTACCGGCTCACGCGCGACCTCGATGTTCCGCGTCAGCACGGCGAGCAGGAAGTAATTGAGCACTTCAAGGCATTTGCCGAAAAAAATGCCACGGGCTATGCGAGCTTTCTCGGCGCAGGCGCCTACCGGCACTATCGCCCGGTGTTGATCGATACGGTCGTCTCTCGTGGCGAGTTCTTGACGAGCTACACGCCATACCAGCCGGAGATTGCGCAGGGCACACTGCAGGCGCTGTTCGAATTCCAGACGATGATCTGTGAGTTGACCGGCATGGAGATTGCGAACGCGTCGATGTATGACGGTTCGACGGGCGTGGCAGAAGCTGTGATGATGGCGGTGCGCGTGACGGGCCGCAACGGCGCGGTGGTGGCGAAGACGGTGCATCCGGAGTATCGCGAGGTGCTCACGACCTACGCGCTACATCAGGAGATTCCGGTAACGCTGCTCGAATACACCGAGAGCGGCCGCGTAGATCTGGCCACGCTCGATGCGGCGATCACAGACGATACGGCCTGCGTACTAATCCAGTCGCCCAACTTCTTCGGAACGATCGAAGATGTTGCGGCGATTGCGGAGATTGCGCACAAGAAGGGCGCGCTGCTGATTGTCGCGATTGCCGAGGCGGTTTCACTGGGGATTGTGAAGCCTCCGAAAGAGGCCGACATCGTGGCGATGGAAGCGCAGGCATTCGGCGTACCTGTCGGTTATGGCGGCCCGTACTGTGGCGTGATTGCGAGCAAGGAAAAGTTTCTGCGCCAGATGCCGGGGCGGCTTGCAGGCGAAACGAAGGACATGAGCGGCAGACGCGGCTTTGTGCTGACGCTGTCCACGCGCGAGCAGCACATTCGGCGTGAGAAGGCTACCTCGAACATCTGCACCAATCAATCTCTGGTTGCGTTGATGGTCACGGTCTTCCTCACGGTGTACGGCAAGGGATTGAAGGAACTCGGAGAGCAGAATCTTGCGAAGGCGCACTATGCGGCGCAGGCTCTGGGCAAGAGCGGCAAGGTGTTGTTTGGCGGCGCTCCGCGATTCAACGAGTTTGTTCTGGATTTGGGCAAGGATGTCGAGAAGGTAAACGCTTCGCTGCTCGAGAAGAAGATTATCGGCGGACTGCCGCTGGCCAAGTGGTATCCGGAGCTGGGCGCGGGCGCGAGTTTGTGGTGTGCGACAGAGTTGAACACGAAGGCAGAGATCGACGCGGCTGCGGCGGCAATTGCAGTCAAGGGTTAGCGATGGATGTGTCGGCAGTCATCGGCGAGGAGTTGAAGGCGGTTGAATTTGTCGAGGATTTTTTGCAACTGCGATTCGACGCTCCACTCTTCACGCTCTACAACTGGCCGCATGTTCTGTTAACGGATTTTTCTGTAGCGTACGGCGAGCCGGAGTACCGCAACGCATTGTGCTCGCAGATTGGCGAGAAAGTTGTGCAGGCTTCGCTCGAAGAGGGCGATGCTCTGACGATTGAGTTTGAAAGCGGTACAGTCTTCGGACTGTCGCTGCGCGAAGAAGATTTGGATGCTCCGGAGGCTGGGAGTTATTCGGAGACTGGCGATGCAAGCGATGCGCAGGAGTTTTAAGAGATGACAGATAAGAAGTTCGTCGGAACACCAAAGAAGGCAACGACCCACGTCAATCAGAACGAAGACCTGATCTTCGAGAAGTCATCGCCCGGGAAGAAGGCTTATCGGCTGAGTGAGCTGGATGTTCCGGCGGTGGATGCCGCTTCCCTGCTGGGCGATGCGGTGCGGACGGATTTGGGCGTGATGCCGGAGCTTTCAGAAATTGAAATCGTCCGCCACTTCACGCGGCTTTCGACGTGGAACTACGCGATCGACCTGGGCATGTTTCCGCTGGGAAGCTGCACGATGAAGTACAACGGCCGCGTCAATGAATTGGTAGCGCGCCTCGAAGGTATCGCCGAGGCACATCCTTATCAGCCGGAGTCATTGTCGCAAGGCGTGCTCGAGATCATGAAGATGCTGAGCGATTGCCTGATCGATATCTGCGGGATGGATGCCATCACACTGCAGCCCGCAGCCGGGGCGCATGGCGAGTTTACCGGTATCCTGCTTGCTCGGGCGTATCACGAGAGCCTCGGCAACGCGCGCAAGAAGATCCTGATCCCCGACTCGGCTCATGGAACGAACCCCGCGACTGCAGCCGTCGTCGGCTATGAGGTCCAGAACCTGAAGTCGAACGCAGAAGGCATGGTCGATCTCGCGGAGCTTGAAAAGCTGGTCGACGGAGACACCGCCGCTCTCATGCTGACCAACCCTTCAACGATCGGCGTCTTCGAAAGCGAGATTCACAAGATCGCCGACATCCTGCATGCGAAGGGCGCGCTGCTCTACATGGATGGCGCCAATATGAACGCGCTCGTAGGCAAAACCCGCCCCGGCGACTTCGGAGTCGACGTGATGCACCTGAATCTCCACAAGACGTTCTCGACTCCACACGGCGGCGGTGGCCCAGGCTCGGGGCCGGTAGCCTGCAAGAAGATTCTCGAGCCATTCCTGCCCACCCCCGTGCTGGTCGAACGTGGTGGCAAGCTCTCATTCAACTACGACCGTCCGCAGAGCGTGGGCCGCGTGCGCATGTTCTACGGCAACTTCGGAATGTTCGTCCGCGCACTCGCTTACATTCTCGCGAATGGCCCGGATGGCCTGCGGCAGACGACCGAAGATGCGGTCCTGAATGCGAACTACATCCGCGCGAAGCTGCAGGATACCTTCGAGTTGCCCTACAAGGCGCCGTCGCTGCATGAGGTTGTCTTCTCGGACAAGCGCCAGGCGAAGAACGGCGTGAAGACGGGGGATATGGGAAAGCGGTTGATCGACTACGGCTTCCACGCCTACACCGTGTCGTTTCCACTGGTGGTTCAGGGCGCAATGATGATTGAGCCAACCGAGAGCGAGAGCCGAGAGGAGCTGGATCTGCTGATCGATTCGCTCAAGCAGATCGCTCGCGAGGCGGAGGAGAATCCCGAGCTGGTACAAACAGCTCCGCATACCACCCGGGTACAGCGGCTGGATGAGACCACGGCTGCGCGCAAACCTGTGTTGCGGTGGAAGGCTCCGGCAGCAGCAACTTCGGTTGCGGTCGATACAGCTGCGAAGGAGTGGTAGAGGTGTCCGTCTTCTATGACCGGCAGGACGAACTCGAGAAGTACGAGTTCATGATGGGCGAAGCACGCGGCCGGTTAGCGGTGACGCTGGATGTGTTGACGGATGCGCTGATCCTGGTAGGACAGCATGGCGTCTACTGCACGAGCGCGCGGAACCCGAAGGTCCCGGCGCTCGATCTGCAATCGGTCGTGAAGGACATCACCGGAGCAAAAGAGCTGGTGGCTTCCGTCATGGAGAAGTTGCGGCAGGAAAAGGAAGCCGCAAAGTAGTCTACTGGGCTTTGACAGTGACGTACTGGTCGACGGTACCCCATTTGACGTGAAGTTCCGTGCTGTTGCCCTTTGTGTTTTCAAACGAAATGGACATATTCTCCTGCGAAGACGACGCCGGTTTGCTGGTCATCGGTGTGCGGCCGAGGTCGTTTCCTTCCGGGTAGGGGATGCCCCACTCGCCTGTCTTTTTGCTGACGATGAAGAGCCACTGATTCGCGCTGGGCAGAGTGAAGAGGGTGTAAGTTCCGGCGGGAACGTCGAGGGTGCCGATCTTGAGACCCGTAGCGGTGATCAGCGTCGTTGCAGGGTTAGCTCCCGTACGCCAGACCTCGCCGTAGGGGACGATATCTGAGCCGATAGTCCGGCCCTTAAGGCGCGGGGAGTTGTAATTGATGGTGACGGTCTTGCCGCTGAGGGTGACATTGGCGGTCGCAGGAGGGCTGGCAGGGGGCTGCTGGGCGAGCGTGGCCGTAGCGAGGAGGCTGCAACAGACGGCGGTTGCGAGGGAGCGGAGGAACATGATCGAGTCTCTCTTTCTGGTGTGGATTGTCTTGCTTGAATTGCAGGAAAGCGACGTGCGATGCCGAAATCAGCGTCCGTCAAGATGCTCAACGGGAGGGGTGCGGACTGTCAACTCGCTGAGATCATGCTAGGCTTAACGATTGCTTCGCCCGTAGCTCAGCTGGATAGAGCGGCAGCCTCCGAAGCTGTAGGTCAGAAGTTCGAATCTTCTCGGGCGCACCACTTCTCCCACTCGTCTAGGGTCCGCTCAGTGCACCAGCATGGGAATCTCTCGCTCAATCAGTTCCACCATCGTCGTGTAGCGAAGTCGCTTTTCGGGACTGTCCGCCTTCTCGGCCTGCGCGGCTAGCTCGGCCACCGAGGGCTTTAGACGCAAAGGCAAATCGCGCCAATAGTACTTCAAATCATCATGCTTCCAGTCCGCATAGGTGGCTTCCCAAGTTCGCCCGCCTTTAGCCTGGTTGGGAAACACGATCTCGAGCGGTGAGACGGCTTCGTCATAGCTTTGAAACCGGCAATCCACCGAAAAACGGAGCTGGCTGGAAGTACTGAGCGTGGAGCGATGCACCGTCAAGCTGTGAAACATGACCGCATCTCCCGCATTGATCCGCCCGCCTACCCAATCGCCTCCCGGGGCTGTTTCCGGCTTGATATATCCCTCTGTGGTTTGAAGCCCAAAAAGATGCGACGCTTCCTTGATCTCGAGCGTCCCCTGTCCCTGCAGGCAATCATGCAGCGGCATCCACACTGTATAGCTATCGGAGCTTCCTGCAATTCCCGAGTTGTCCTGATGCGCATGCAAAAGGGCGCCCTCGCAGTTGGGGAAAATCATCCGTGCAATGGGCTTGGGATGAACCAAAAGGCGCGGCCCCACCAGCCGCTTCATCACATCGGTCAACGCCGGATGATGTGTCAACGCGTGGAGCCGCTCCAGGCGGAACACGCGATTTGCGGCCTGCTTATATTTCGGATCTGGATCGAAGCACGCCATGGCGGGATTTGCGATGCGGTCCGATGGTGCGGTCCCCTCGATCGTCCAGCCCTCGTCCGATGCAATGCCGATCATATCGCTGAGGAGCTGCTCCAGGTCCCCTTTCGGCATCAGGTCTCGGATGAAGACGTATCCGTAAGTCTCCATCTCACTCTTGAGAGATACGGAATCCAGATCTCTGGCGAAGATCGTGCGAAATGATTTCATCGTATCTCCAGGGAACAACATTTTCGATGCCGCCTTAGCTTACTCTCCTAGAGGCTCGATATCCGTCATTTCTTTGTCACCAGATTGTCTCAATCGTGTTGGCGATCAGCCGCGCTTGACAATCCCGCGATAGTGATGCGCAGCGCAGCGCCGCACTCTCAAGATCCACGCTTGATCGCTTCGATACTCTAATCCATGAAGGATGCCCCCTCTCACCTTGGCTCATTTGATGACATGCCCTCGTCAACCCAATATCCAGAATTCTCGTGCTCCAAAACGGTTATTTTCGGACGGTTAATGAACTTCCGCAGAATCGGGTTTAAAAACTCGACAGCCGCTTAGAGGAATACGGGAGTTACAGTCTGAATCATGGTTCTGAAGTCGTCGGCGAGGGCGCACCATTCCTCAGTTTTTACTCTAATTCCTGCTCAGGCGGGCCGCCGCCGGTGAATCACTCCCGCCACTACCACAAGCCCCGTCCCCATGAGCAGCAGGCTGCCGGGCTCCGGTGCCTCGGCCGTTGGAACCGATGGCGAAGAAGGCGGTGGATTGTCTCCCCCTGTTCCTGTAGTCGTCGGCGTCTTCGCGTTCGTTCCGCCTCCACCCGAACCCAGTCCTCCGAACCCCGGAACATAGAAACCCGGCCCATACCCGCCGATTGGCAGACCTTCCCCGCCGCCCGCATAACCCGACGGCTGGTTCAACGCCAGCAGCGTCGAGGGAGTATCCGTGCCGAGGGGAAGATCGTCGTCCGACTTCTTGTTGTCCGCGATGAACGCCGGCATCGGCTCACTCGGCAGATTACCCAGGGCAGGAGCATCCTCGGGAGTAACTTCGCACGCAAATGCGAATTTACGCAGCGCCTCTTCACGGCTCATCGGAGGCCGGCGGTGCCGGGCCGGAAGAACACGCGACTTAGGCGCGGTCTTCGGCTTCGTCAACGCATCGATCTTGCGGTGCATGTAGCGATGAAGCCGGTGTCGCGCCGCGTTCGCACGCTTCACGGCATTGGAGTGAGCCAGAGCAGCGCGATATTCGGCGACCCAGCGCTCGCACTCCGTCGAGGCATGCCCTTGAACACCAGCGGAGGCACAGACCAGAAAAATTACCAAGGCAAAGACAACACGGCGCATCAGTATTCGGACCACTACCTTTCGTCATCTCAACCCTCCTTCTGCTCCGACCCTGTCGCGGTAAGTGACGGTTCCCCTCCGCATACCTCGACAGTCGAACAATTGGCCGTACATCGTTCGTATCGAGACGCCGAAGTCGTTCTCTTCGAACTCTCCGGCGCATGTGGGTCGCAACGGTAGGGTCCCGGGAGGGTCACTCCCGGGAGTTGTGTTTACTTGCTGCGGGCGCGGCGATAGAGCATTCCGGCGGAGCCGAAGAGTCCCGTGCCGAGCAGAAGCAGCGAGCTCGGTTCCGGCGTAGCGGCCGTCGGAACGTTACGGCCGAGGAAGTCCTGAGCCGTTCCGCCGCTCGACTGCGATCCGTCTACCGCCGTGAAGAGCGGTGAACTGACTGTAGAAGGCGTCGTTGTACAGATTCCCCGGGTTGAACATGGCGGAAACCAGGACGCCTTTGAGGTTGAGTTCCATATCCGGCGTCAATCCATTCAGGAGGGCGTCGGTCTTGTCGAGGATCGCCCAGATTTCGAGTTGCGCGTCGACATTCGAGATCTGACCGGCGTCAGTCATCGAAAGGAGGATCGCAGCTTCCTTGTCGGCCACCGAAGAGTTCATGGACAACTGCGATGCGTTCGCGGTCCAGGTCTCACCGATGGCCATGTTGCGGTTCAGGTTGAGGCAGAAGAGCTGCAGGTCGGTTCCGTCCACCGAGATGGTGTAGGGTCCGGTGTACTCCCCGCCACTCGGGGTCACGGATCCGTTGACGCCGACGAAGCGACAGCGTGTCAGCCTTCGCGACGGAAGAGAATAAGGCAAGGGACAACAGCAAAAGGGATAAGGTTGTGATCTTTGCGAGGTGCTTCACAGAGACTCCTGAAAAAACGGTTGAAGGGAAGTTGAGCGGGGGAATCGTCCCTCCGCGAAGACTAGGCTGTTGCGGCTGCTTCGTACTCCGCCAACAGCTCCGACCCGCTGCGATCTGGGCCTGAAGGATTGTCGAGGTTCTTGACGAGCTCGGACTGGGTCGAATCGCGCGGAGCTTGTTCAGCTCCTCCGGCGATCTTCTCGGCGCATGGGGTCGCGGCGGTAGTCGCGACCATGGGGCGATTCTGATCAGAGCAACACAACGGAACTTTCATGGCTCTTCCCTAGAGCTCATGTTTTCATTGAATGCAGATTCAGTCGTTGCTCAATGGAGGGTATGTACTTGCTCTGAAGCAAGTAGAAGATCAAACGGCTGAGAGTAGGGTCTTTAAGGGAAGCTAGATTTCAACCTAAAACCCGAATACGTGAATTTCAACTCGCGGCCAGCAGCAGCTCAGGTCTTCGCAGCAGGATCCCACCACGCCTCTTCGCTACCAGACCTGCGTGTTCCCAGTCTCTCAAACAACGGCTGACTGTAAATGGCGTCACGTTCGCTCCCTCAGCCAGATCTTCGTTCAGCACTTTCAGATCAACGCCATCATGAGTGGCTTCACCGATTGCGCTTGCGAGACTTACCAGTAAGTGAGCAACGCGTCCACGCGCATCATCGGCGCTCAGCGAGACATGTGCTGCGATAGCCCACGCGATATTTTCTGTCACCGCAATTGACAAGGCATTGTCCAACAGTGTCGGACAACTGGACGTTAGTTCCCGGATGGTCTGCCTCTCCCACACGAGTGCACAACTGTCCGCCAGCACTTCCGTGCTGGCAAGATATTGGAACGGAGTAGAGAGAATTGCGGCGCCACCGAAAATCTGTCCGGGAGTCAACCAGTTGAGAAGTATCTTTCGACCGTCACTCGTGATCACGAAGTGCCTGCCTTGACCACTGGTGAGCAGAAATAATCGTTCCGCAGGGTCTTCCTGATTGATGATCACAGAGGAGGCGCGAAATTGCCGATGTTTGGCGACGGAAAGCACAGAGTCGAGTTCGGCCTTCGGCAATCCCGACAAAAAGCGGGGCCTAAGCCCATCGGGCAGGCCGACATTCTGGTTTCCCGGCGAAAATTTGCAGGCACAATTCACAAGATTCTCTTTCAGCGTTTTGCCACATTTACTGGAGAACGCCGGTACCTCACCCTTCATAACTAATTAGATCAGGCCAATGCTGGAAAGTCTAAATTTCACAACAGATCCTGAGGGTTTGTCACGGCTCTCTTTTTGTCTTCATCGAATACAGGCTAACCAATCGCGCGACCAGCACGGCCAGAAAGAGTTGTCCGCCAACACCTTCCAAAATGGCCATGCTTCGCGCTACGTCCGTGCGGGGCGTGATGTCGCCATAGCCCAGTGTTGCAAGTGTCACGAAGCTGAAGTAGATCGCCGTCGTTCGGGAAAAATTCCCTGAGGTGGTGAACGCGCCTGATCTGAGCTGTTCGAGGACCCAATACAAAAGACCGAAATAGAGCCCCGCGAGAAGGTATGCGCTGAGTGCTGCGTAGACATGTTCGGCATTGATAGTTGTGGCGCGGAATGCATAGCGCAGAGCAGCTGCGGCAGCTGTAAGACCAATCAACGTCCATATCCCGAATGTGATTATGGAGAGCGTGCGATGATCAAGCCAGAGAGCCAAGGGGCGCGCCAACCACACGACAATCATGACGGTGAGCACGATGGTGCGATTTTTTCCTAGATTGGCTGGCATTATCGCGACTAGCATGTTGGCGGCAAGCAGGGATTCAATCAGAACTACCCCGGATTTGAACATGTTTAGAACAGGAACTGCCACCAAGATAAACAGAAGAGAGTAGAACAGGATCGAATAACGGTGGCGCATGTAGGCGCGTCGAAAATTTCTCAATCCACCAGCCCTAACTTCCGTCGGGTCATCCACAGTGCTCCTCCATAGTCGGGAACTAAAAATGAGAACAGACCGGGCGTTTATGTGAAGGAATTTTGATGGGCCCGTATGGGTTCTGGTGATCGACCACTTATCTTCCCGGGATGAATCGAACTGGCAAGCTCTATAACTCGTTTACCGATCTTCACTCATATGGAATCAATGGCGACTTTGGGAACTTCCAATGTGAGTTTCATCCAAAGGTGCACCGCCTTTCAGAAATGCTTTGACGGCCGAATCGACTCCAGGAAAGATCCGGTGCGATCCAACTCGTTCTATAAATCCGCCTCGATCAAAAAGATCGCGAACCCGATCGGGAACACGCGCAAGGTAAAGCTCGATACCCAACTCATGTAATTCGCTCCGTAACTGTTCCAGCATTTCAAGGGTGGTTACGTCTATTTCCGGAGAAGCTTCGAGGTTCATCAAAACCGCACGGAGGGGTAGATCCGACGGCCTGGTCAGTTCGCGCAGCCGATTGCGAATACGATTTGCGTTCGCAAAGAACAGCATGCCATTTGGCCTGAAGATCAACAGGTAAGGAATTTGCTCTGCCTCAGGATGTCTTGCAACATCAACAAAATTCTCAGAGTGCCCGATCCTTCCCAGAACCGAGTCCTGTGGAGTGCTGAGTTTTCGCATCACAATCACGAGTGTTATGCCGACCGCGAAAATCAAGCCCCTAAGAATTCCCATCTGCAAAACACCGAAGAGGGCGATCAGGGCACCCGCGAGACTTCCACTGCGAAGCTTTACGTAATACCTGAGCGTGGCAACGTCGGCCAGATGTGCGACGGCATGGACGACAATCGCACCGAGAACAGCTTCAGGGAGATTGCGGATAAGAGGCAGCAAGTAAGCCAGCGTAAGGCCAACAAAAATCGCAGAAGTAATGGTCGAAAGCTGAGTGCGCGCTCCACCGCTATCGTTGGCGGCAGTACCTGACATGCCTCCGCCAACGATGATGCCGCCGAAGAGTCCTGACGCGATGTTGGCTGCTCCCATGGCGCAGAGTTCCTGATTCGGATTGATCTCATTTTTGTGCTTTGCTGCAAACGTTCGTGCAGCTGCGAGCGCTTCGGCAGTGAGCACTAGCACAATTCCAATGGCCCCCACGAACAAACCCGTTAACTCGTCTTCATCGACCCTGGGCAGACTCAGCGAGGGCATACCCGCTTGAATCGTACCGACAACCTCCACGTCATGCTGTTTCATCCCGAACCAGGACACGGATAGAACACCGAGTACCATCACTACTAAAGCCGATGGCACTCGGGGAGCGAACGCACCAAGGAGGAACATTACTGCCAGTGCAGCTGCTCCGACCGCACACACCCACAGATTCGCCTCTTTGAGTGAGGTGATCAAATGCCACACTAAATGGAAGAAATTTCCCTTTCCCGCAGAGATGCCTGTGAGCTTGTGGGCCTGCTTCACCATGATCGTGAGGCCGAGGCCAAAGACAAAGCCCTTGAGAACTGGTTTGGAGATGAACTCAGACACAGCTCCTAGCTTCAGCACACCGCCCAGGAGGAAGATGAGGCCCGCTACGATTGCGGCGCCGGAGGCGAGCACCGCATAGTGTGTGGAATCGCCGGCAGCAATCGGAGCTACGAGAGCCGCGAGCATGGCTGCCGATGAAGAGGTAGAGGTAACTGCGAGTTGACGCGATGTCCCGAATAGCGCGTAGATAAACATTCCCGCCATCGCAGCATACAAGCCCATCTGCGGCGCAACTCCGGCAATACCTGCATACGCCATTCCCTCGGGCACCAGCAATCCTGCAAGTGCAATGCCCGCGATCACGTCCGCAGGTATGGCTTTCGGTGTGCAATCAGGCAGCCAGCCGATGACAGGAAGAAAACGAGATATTGCGAGCCGAGGCATCTATTTCTCCCGAGAGATACTCTGCCGAATCGCGTTGGTCTGGATATTTAAACTTCGCCTTGTGTGCAGCGTCAATGAACCTCAGGAATGTAACTCATCTCGTCCGGATGTTGCCGCAACGCCATAAGCCCTTGGCTTCGCTTAGCCACACAAGGCCTCTCACCAGACAGCGGAGCAGACGGACGTAATTGAAACGGTTAGAAGTACATGCCGAATCCGATTATCGGTCCGTGCATTGTGGGACTGATCGTCAGCTTTCGCCCTGCAACGCCAGTCGTGTCGTTGAAGTGCATTCCGCCGTACCCCATCGCCATCCCGAAATGACGGGCAAACTGCCACTCCGCCCGTGCCGACGTGGAGACGTCGACGTCAGAACCCACGCCGAATCCTCCGCCATCGCCATGGATTAGAATCCGCCACTTCTTGCCAAGGACCCGGCGATAGGTCAGGCCTATGAGAGGGTCCCAGTACCCAGGCGAGCCGTTCGCGCTGTCCGTGTTGACCGTGGCATGAAGATCCAGAGCCAGCCGCCTGAATCCGCCCTCCAGATAAAGGTTGGGAAGCACCTCGCGACCTACATGCGCGTCTCCGAAGACAAAATCTAGATTGACGCTGGTGAGCGGAGTTTTGCGCGAGGCGGAGAGAGCAGTCCACATGAAGAGAGCGTCGGCAGACCACTTGCCTCTTTCGACACGAGCACCGCCGAAGTATGCCCCATTAAAGGAACTGTTCGTACTTCCCGATGGACCGGGAGCGATAGGCTGGCTCGGAAGCGGCGGAAGAGTAACGCTGGTGCCGAAGATTGGCACCCACGCCAGCGCCGGATAGATCGCTGTGTGCCATCCATAGGGCCGCTCTTCGGACTTGGCGGTCGTCTGCGGAGCCGACGAAGACCCCGGGTTTTCAGGTGCTGCTTCCAGCGGAGCTCCCGTAGGGCGCGCGGTCCCGAAGGTATCTGCTGGTCCACCGCTGCTTACGGCCGTGATGGCCTGCGGGAGCGCTCGGGAAGAAGAGACAAGGAGAAAGAGGAACGGCCACCAGTGCAGTCGATCAGGCTTCATCGGCCCCCCAAAGTTAAAACTTGGAAATCCTCAAAAGTGAACCACGGCACAATTAACCTTTACAACTATCGGAATCCCTAGGTAGTTGCGCCGTCCTGAAAACTGCGACGGCAATTCAAAAAGAAACGGCTCCGGAGCTGTTCCGGAGCCGCTTCTGGTTTGGTTTGGGGTGTTAGAAGAACAGCTTTGCGGCGAACTGCATCTGGCGTGCGCCGTAGAGGCTGTTGTTGGTACCCGAGGTTACGCGGAAGGCTGAGAGGCCAGTACCGCTGAAAGGAGAGATGCATCCCTGGAAGGTGGCACCAGGCGCGGGGGTTGTGGCGTTGCACTTCAGCGATCCGGAGCTGGCTCCGCTCGCAAGGAACTGCGAGTAGGTTCCGTTGACTGACGTGATGATCTGGTGGTTGAGGAGGTTGAAAGCATCTGCGGAGAGCTGCATGTAGATGTTCTCGTGGATGGGGATGTTGCGGGCTATGCGGAAGTCGAGGTCGTTGTAGCCGGGCAGATAGATGCTGTTGCGACCGATCTGCGGGGGGCGGCCAGTGGAGGGAGCTCCGGAGCTGGAGCTCATCGCGCCTCCGTAGATGTTGCCGTCAGCTCCGTAGCTGGTGCCGGTACCGGAGTAGACGGTTCCGCTCATGCCAAGGGAAACGGGCTCGCCACCGGAGGCGATGAACCCGCCGGAGAAGAGGAAGTCATTGAAGGCATATTTGACGATCTTGTTGCCTTCGAAGAGGTTCGGCTGATAGACGAAGCTGAGGGCGAAGCGATTGCGGACGTCGGTGTCGGACGGGCCGTTCTCGCGGCGCACATTGTTGGGATCGAGCGGGGTATTGCCGCCGTAGAAGGTGCCAAAGGTACCCGCCACCTGGCTCGTATCGGTAGCGTGCGCCCAGGTGTAGTTGCCGAGGACTTCCAGACCATTGGCGAAGGGCCGACGGACGGTCACGGCCATGGAGTTATACCAGGTGTTGGCTACGCTGAACCCGGTGTTGATGGACGTGATGGCCGAATTGCGGCGATCGGACTGCAGGTAGACCGGCACGGTGATCTGGCTTGTGATGTTGTTGGAGGCGTCCTGGACGTTGTAGGTGGCTATGCCGTGCGGAGTCTGGCCGATGAGGTTGGCATCGAGGAAGACCGGCAGACGCAGAGCACGGGTGCCCACGTAGCCTACAGAGAGGGACATCTTACCCGGCAGGGACTCTTCGACGCCGAGATTGAACTCGTGCGCGAGAGGCGGAACGAAGTTGGGGTCGAGACCGTGGAAGCTCTGCGAACCGAGAATTGCTGGACCGTTGACGGCAGGCGCGGTGCCTCCAGTGGGAACGAGTGCCCCGGAGAGTGGCGGCCCGGTAACGGGGAAGGGGACCAAGGGATACTTGAGGCTGTTGGTGCTGCTCGGAACGGTCGGGCAGCGGGCTTTGGAGACACTGCCGACGGAGGACTCGCAACCGCTGTAGTTATAGTTGACCTGAACAACTCCGTTTTCGACGCGCATCGCGTAATACGTGGAGCCCTGGTTGAGAGCGGAGAACATGCCATAGCCGCCACGGACGACGGTGCCGGGATGCGGTGACCAGCTAAAGCCAACACGAGGCTGGACGCGGTCGAGGACATTCTTGATGGTCTGGCTGTACTGCGTGGAGATGGGTGGGAAGTTGTTGTTGATGAGGCCGGGCGCCGGAGTGAGCTGAACGTCATAGCGGACGCCGGCGGTGAGGAGGAAGTTCGGCTTGAGCTTCCAGGAGTCCTCGGCGAAGCCGTCGAACATCTTCATCCAGAAGTCGTCTTTGCCCTCGGTAGTGGGAGTGGTGTTCACCTTGTCGATGGTCTGGACGAAGGTGTTGTAGTGATAACCAGCGTAGGGATCGGTGTCACCGGGCTGGCCCGCGAAGGCGTCCTGAATCCAGTCCTGGAAATTGAGGGTTGTGGTGGCGTCGCCGTAGCTGTAGATGCCGCCGCCCTGGAAGAGATTGATCATGACCTCGTGGACGAGGTTGACGTCGCCGCCAAACTTGAAGGAGTGACGGCCCCTGACGGTGTTGAAGACGTCGGTGAACTGAAGGCGGTGCTCATCAGGTTCGGCAACGCGGGGCAGAGCGTTGGGCATGCCGAAGGTGAGGACTCCGGTGGCGACGCTGGGACCAGAGGCGTTCGCGCTGGCGGTCTCGAGGTCACGACCGTATTGGAAGTGGACCTGATTGACGGAGGCCTTGCCGAGCTGGGTGGTGAGGCCGGCGACCAGGAAACGCTCATGATAGCTGGTGGATCCGTTGGTTGAGGGCGAGCTGTTGGTGAAGGTGTTGGCCGGGCTGTAGCCGTAGCTCGAGTCGTAGTCGGCGAAGTTGTAGTCGATGAAGGCGTCGTTGCGGGTGTTGATGTGCCAGTCGAGGCGTGGGAAGAAGAGGTTCTGTTTCTGGAAGCGGGCCGGAGGGGCAGAGCCGACAGCGATGTTACCTACGTTCAGGAGAAACTGAATACCGTTGGCGCACTGTGCAGCGGTGATACCGGTTGTGCCGCTATACCCCGGAGTGCCGACGACCGGGCACTGGTTCGGGGTGACCGTGGTGGACGCGTTGTACGCGCCGGAGCCAGTGGTGGAGACGGTATTGGTATTGGCGTAGAGGACGCGGCCGACTTTGCGGAAGCCGTCGTAGGTGAAGAAGAAGAAGAGACGGTCGCGCAGGATGGGTCCGCCGACCGAGCCGCCGAACTGATGCTGCTGATGGACGGGCTGGGTGAGGAGGAAGGGGTTTCCGTTGTTATGGAGCGCCTGAAACTTGTTGTAGGGGTCCAGTGCGTTGAGGTCGGGATAGCGGAGGTAGTAGAAGGCGTCGCCGTGGAAGGCGTTGGTGCCTGACTTGGTGATGGCGTTGACCTGGCCGCCGGCTGCCTGACCGAACTCGACGGAGTAGTTGGATGCCTGGGCCTGGAATTCCTTGATGGAATCGATGGAGTAGACGTAGGGCGCACCCGAGGAACGGCCACGAGCTTCAGAGAAGAGCATCTGGTTGTTATTGGAGCCGTCAACGTAGTTCTGGTTGTAAAGGCCGCTGATGCCGTGGAAGCTGACGAGTCCGGAGCCGCCGTCGGGAGTGACGTTAGGAGTGTTGAGAACGAAGGCGCTCCAGTTGCGGCTGGCAACGGGGAGATTGGAGATGAGGGCCTGATCGATGGTCTGGGCGACCTCGGTCTTATCGGTGTCGACGAGCGGGGACTCGCTGGTGACGATGACTTCAGTGGTGACGGAGGCAGGCGGGAGGGTGATGTCGACGGTAAGGACCTGGCCGACGGTGAGGACGAGATTTTTGCGATTGACTTTGCCGAAACCTCCGCCGCCAGCGGTGACCTCATAGTGGCCGGGCAGGAGGAAGGTGGCAGCGAAGGCTCCGTCTCCGTTGGTGGAGAGAGTCCGGCTGACTCCGGTCTCGGTATTCAGCACGACGACCGTGGAGTTGGGGACGGCGGCGCCGTTCTGGTCGGTGACGGTTCCGTTGATGTTGCCGTTGCCAGATGTCTGGGCAGCCAGCGGCAGGCCGGCCAGGACAACGAAGAACACTGCGGCCACCACGAACGCGAAAAAACGCTGCGATGCAATAAAACGTTTCATAAAGAACTGCCTCCTGGAAAGACACCGACCGAAAAGCGGTGTGTGAAATGAGAATGCTCGTCGTCTGAAATTTGGCTCGTGAGATCTGGCTAAAGACGTTCGCAAACAGAGTTAAATGTATTTGTTGAAGTACTTTTAGAGTCAGCCTTGGGCCGGAGACTGTCAAGCGGCTTTTTGAGCCACGGGGGAATAAAGTGACTATTGGCCGGGTTTTCCACGGAAAAATGATCAGGCTCCTACATTTTTCGAAAAATCAACCCGTGACTAATGAAGCCGGGTGGGGATGATGGCGTGCTGAATCAGAAGCTCGAACGGGACAATCTTCAGGGTATTCTCGTGGGTCGCTTCGAGAACAATCGGACAACCTGCACCGGCCTGCTGAACCTGCAACCATCGCGCGGCGCAGACGCACCATCGGTCGCCCGGTTTCAGACCCGGAAAGCCGTACTGAGGCATGGGTGTGATGAGATCGTTGCCAAGAGCACGCGAGGTTTCGAGGAAGGGCTGGTCGACGACGCAGCAGATGGTGTGAACACCAGGGTCATCGGGGCCGGTGTTGCAGCAGCCGTCTCGATAGAAGCCGGTCATCGGCTCGCAGCCGCAGATTTCGAGGGGCTGTCCGAGGACATTTCTCGCGGGAGATTTGATAGGTTCGGCAGTTGGCATGAGGAGTTGTCCGTTTCTCAGCTGTTAGTTTTTGCTACTTCGCGATTATGGCCAGTTGCTGCTGGTATTCCTCGTACGGGCCCTTGTGGTCTGTGATGCGGAAGTTGGTGGGGCCGCCTTCGAAGTGCCAGATCCGCGTCCCTGCCTCTTCGATCAGATCCTCGTCGTGCGTGACGAGGAAGACGGTGCCTTCGTACTTCTGGATCGCCTGGTTGAGCGCGTTGATGCTCTCGAGGTCGAGATGGTTGGTGGGTTCGTCGAAGACCAGCACATTCGGCTTCTGCAGCATGATCTTGCAGAAGAGCAATCGCGCAGCTTCGCCTCCGGAGAGAGCTTCGGTCTTCTTGAGCCCCTCTTCGCCGCGGAAGAGCATCTGGCCGAGGATGCCGCGGATGTCTTCCTTGGTGGCCTTGGGGTCGAAGGTATGCAGCCACTCGGCGGCGGTGGTGCCTTTGGGGATGGAGCTGGTGTGGTCCTGGGCGAAGTAGCCGATCTGGACCTCGTGGCCCCACTTGACGATGCCCGAGTCGATAGCCGTGGTATCGGACTCTTCGACGCCCGGGCCGTTCGCGAGCAGCGCCTTGAGGAGAGTGGTCTTGCCCTGCCCGTTGCGGCCGATGAGAACGACCTTGTCTCCACGTTGAACCGCAGCGGAGAAATCGTTGATGACGTGTTCGGTCTTGCCGTCGGGTTGGGTGTAGGACTTGTTAACGTTCTCGAATTCGAGAACATTTTTGCCGGAGGGGCGCTCCATCTTAAAGGCGATGAAGGGGCGGGCAATGTTGGAGCGGGCAAGCTCGCTGGTAGCGAGGCGTTCGACCTCCTTCTTGCGTGAGTTCACCTGCGAGCTGCGAGTACCCGCGGAGAAGCGGGCGATGAAATCGTTAAGCTGGGCGATCTTTTTCTCGCGCTGCTCGTTCTGGCTCTCGATGCGGGTGCGGATCGAGGTCTTCTGCAACACCATGTCGTCGTAGCCGCCGGTGTAAACGATGATGGTCTCGTAGTCGATATCGGCGGTGTGGGTGCAGACGTTGTTGAGGAAGTGCCGGTCGTGCGAGATGGTGATGACGGTGCCGTTGTAGCGATTGAGAAACTCTTCAAGCCAGTGAATGGACTCGAGGTCGAGGTAGTTGGTGGGCTCGTCGAGGAGAAGGGCCTCAGGGTTGCCGAAGAGAGCCTGGGCCAGCAGCACGCGAACCTTCTGCCCTCCCTGCAACTCGGACATCTTGCGCTCGTGGAGCTCGTCAGGGATGTCGAGACCCTGAAGGAGAACGGCGGCGTTTGCCTCGGCCTCGTAACCGTCCTCGTCGCCGACGACGCCTTCAAGCTCGCCGAGCCGTGAGCCATCGTCATCGGTGATCTCAGGCTTGGCGTAGATAACCTCGCGCTCTTCAAGGGCAGCCCAGAGAGCCTTGTTGCCCATGATGACGGTGTCGATGACGCGGTAGGCGTCGAACTCGTACTGGTCCTGTTTGAGGACTCCGACCTTCTTGGGACGAACGACGGTTCCCTTCTGGGCGTCGATCTCGCCGGTCAGAACTTTCATGAACGTGGATTTGCCGGCGCCATTGGGGCCGGTGAGGCCATAGCGGCGGCCAGTGGTAAAGGTGACAGAGACGTCTTCGAAGAGCAGCTTCGAGCCGTAGCGCATGGTGACGTTGGAGACAGAGATCATAATTCTATTTTCCTATGGTTCCTTGATTTTTTCTTGATTCGGAGATGTCGTGGCCGGTGGTGTCTGTGAATTTAGCTTCAATCCTGAGGGAGTTGACGCTTCAGAAAGGCGTCGAAGAGCGGCACGGTAAATGCATTATCGCCATGCGATGGACTGTAGATCATGCCCTTGCCGATAAGTGCGCTGCGCAGGGGTCCGAGAGAAGAGACCTTAACTCCAAGTTTTTCCGCAATATCCCCGGACCGTTGCTGATTGCCTCCCACTGCGATCATGGCAAAGAGATACTCCTTTTCGCGGCGTGTAAGCCGATCGAAGCGGATACGGAAGAAGCTGTTATCCAACTGTGTGATGGCTTTTTGGGTAGCGACAGAGACGTGCTCCGGAAGGATCGGCGAAGAGGGCGCGACATTCCACGCCTCGTAAGCCCACTGTTGCAGAAAATAGGGGTAACGCTCGGTCTTGCGAATGATCGCGGCGAGAGCTTCAGGGCTGAAGGCGACTCCATGCGCCTGCGCGGGAGCCTGAAGTGCGGAGGTGGCGGCTTCCACGGTGAGTGCGCCTACCGGAGGAAAGGAAAAGAGCCGTTCAGCATAGGACTTCGAGCGTCCCGAGAGGCCCAGAACGAGAGGCAGCCCGGCGCCCACCAGCATAAACGGAAGGTTCCGCTGGCTTACCTGATGGAGTCCCATGATAAGGCCGCTCAACTCCGGCTCGGTAAGGTACTGCAGTTCGTCGATCAGCAGGCAGATCTGGGTTCGACGGTCGAGAGCCGCCTCAGCGACGGCGACAAGCAGGTCGCCGAGATCGATCTCGAGATCGCCACTGTCAGCAGTGCCAATCTCCGGGTCGACGCCGAGTTCGATCTCAGCCAGGTCCCCAACCCTGACCTTCGTCTTGAACCTCCCAATGAAGCTGCGGAGAACGCGAAGGCCGCGCTTGGTCTTTTGGCTGAGGTTTTCCCGCCCGTCGAGATGAAGAAGAATCTTGCGCAGCGGCGGGATAAGCAGAGCGGGAAGCGATTTATCTTCGTGCGCCTCCACCAGCAGCGCGTAAAGGCCGCGCTCTTCGGCAAGACGCGAATGTTATGACCAGCACCATCGTGAGTGGATTGGCGCTGACCGCGCCCACATAAAATACGCCGTAAAGTATTGCCCCGGTGAGAAGGATGCCGCTCCATGCATAATGCTCCAGGAGCGGGACCATCAACGCACCGGACGCAACCAATGCCGCAAAGATAACGGCGATAACCAAGCCCTTTGTCAGTGGCAGCGGTGGTCCCGGATTGCAAAGCACGAGGATTGACATCAGGCAGACGACGAAGGGAATCGACAATGCAAAGCCGTATGCGATCAGGACGGCCAGTCCAAGGCCGATAGTCAGTCGCAATACAGCTTTGTCTGCACGGTTCATCGTCAGCATTCAATAGAGGTAGGAAAGCCAGCTCTTCAGGTGGATGTAGATGGCGCCGAGCATGTTCATCAGAAGGTTATCGCCGGTGAACACCATCACTTCGGCCTGGCCACCTATGCGGACCTTGCGCAGGCGTCCGGTGTCGGAGGCGTCGAACTCGATCGCCACCGGAAAGCGCTGCGCCTGACGCAGCCAGTCGCGACTGTTCTGGATCGTCGGCAGGGTTCCAGGCGGCGCCTCCTGGCCGGAGCTGACGCCGTAGCCAACGCTGCGTACCCGGCCCTTCAGGACTTCGCCAGGCAGCACATCGAGGACGATCGCCACCTTGTCGCCGGGTTCGATGTTGCCGAGGTTGTTCTCGGTCATGTCTGCGTTGATCCACAGGTCATGGATCGCGATCAGAGTCATCGCCGGTGCGCCAGCCTGGGCAAAATGGCCTATGTCGGTGCGCAGGTCGGTCACCAGACCGCTGGCAGGGGCGACCACCTTCGTGCGCGCCAGATCCAATTCGGCCTTCTCGATCGCCGAACGCGCGCTGCGCAACTGAGCATTGTCCTCACCGGCTTCGCCGGCAGCTTCCTGGGCCTTGCGCAGGTCGGCCTCGGCGGCCTGCTCCTTGCTGTGCGCCTCGATCCGGGTGGCCTGCGCAATCTCCAGCCGGCGTACCGAAATGGCGCCACGATCCTCGGCGTACAGAGCTTCCTGGCGCGTCGCATCCTTGTCGGCCTTGTCGCGATTTGCCTGTGCCGCCTGCAAAGAGGCGCGCGCTGCTTCCACGGTGGCCACGGAGGCGTTGACTGAGTGGCGCACGAACTCGTAGTCAGCTCGGCTACGCTGCAATGCGATCTTGTACTGGCTGGGATCGATATCGAACAGCGGCTGCCCGCGCTGAACGTCATCGTTGTTCCTGACGTACACCGCCAGCACCTTGCCCGCCACCTCCGCTGCCACCGGCACGACGAAGGCCTGCACCCGGGCCTGCGAGCTGTACGGGGTCAAACGATCGGCAGCAAAATACCAGAGCAGGCTGCCAAAGATCAGCACCATTACAATGATCGCACCGATCCGGGTTCCCTTCCCGGGCTTCGGCGTGACCGGATCAACGACGAGGGACGGCTGGTCCTGCTCGGCTAGTTCCTGATCCATGGCATCACTTGTTCCGTTTGATTAGATGCGGGCCGGCAGCAGGAGGCGGCAGCGGTTCCGCAAGCAACCCTTGCCAGTCGTTGCGCTCTCCCATCGTGTCGTGGGTCGCGTCGTCCACAAGAAGACGGCCACGGCCTTGCTGCCAGCCGCCGCCCATCGCCTTGTACAAGGAGACCAATTTAGCGTGACGTTGCTCAAGGTTGTGACCAGAAGCTCCTGCTGGCTGAACAGCGTGCGCTGCGTGTCAAGCACGCGCTGGAAGTCGGATATGCCTTCCTGGTACTGAATGTTGGCGATCTCCAACGAGCGCTGCGCGGCGTTGACGGCGTCCTTCAGAATTGGGATCTGCGCGCGGTTTGTGGCAAAACCCACCGCTGCGTCATCGACCTCGCGCGCTGCCTTCAACACCGCAGACTGATACTGCTCGTAGAGTTGCTGAAAGCGTGCGTCCTGCACGAGCACTTCGCCGGTCAGCCGGCCGTGATCGAAGACGTTCCAGACAAGATTGGGACCGATGCCCCAGGCAAGGGTCCGAGGCGATCCTTCGAGCGAGGTGGCCGACAGGCCGAGCGAGCCGAGCAAGGCGATGGACGGGTAAAAATCCGCCTCCTTCACCCCAATCTGCGCCGACTGCGCCGCCAACTGCATCTCGACTGCGCGGACGTCGGGGCGGCGACGCAGCAGGTCGGTCGGCAGGTCGACGATAACCCCAAGTTCAGCCTGCGGGATCGTGTCCTTGCCGTCGGCGATCTCGGACAGCGGTCCTGGGGGGCGGCCAAGCAACGCGCCAAGCGCGTTCTCGTTCTGGCGAAGGCTGCCCTCGAGTTGCGGAATGGTGGAAAAGGTTCCCAGGTACTGGGCCTTCGCCTGTTGCACGTCCAGTTCCGATTCGTCGCCATGCTTGAACAACCGCTCGGTGATCTCGAGGCTGCGCTTCTGCAGAGCGGCGTTTTGATGGGCAATCTTCAGCCGCAGTTCGATGGTGCGGATCGCACAATAGGAGTTGGCGACCTGTGCTGCCATCAGCACCTGCAGATCATCATATTGCGCGGTGCTGGCAAAATAGCCGGCGTCCGCAGCCTCGATGCTGCGCCGGAATTTGCCCCAGAAATCGATCTCCCAGCCGAAGCCTAAACCAGCGTTGTAGGCCGTGAATGCGATGCTCCGTCCGGACGACAGGTCTTCGCCGATGCCGAGACCGCCGTTGTCGGAGGTAAGGGCGACGTTGCCCCCGGACGACCGCACCTCGCCGGTACGCAGGACATTGCCGGTCACCTGCTGCTGCTGCGGGTAGAGCAGACTGCCCGCGATCACAAGTTGTGCGCGCGCCTCCAGGATGCGCATCCCCGCGGTGCGCACGTCGGGATTGACGCGCTGGGCCTCGGCGATCAGGCGGTCCAACACCGGGTCATGGAAATTGCGCCACCACTCCTCGGTCTGCGCTTTCGGCAAGCCGCGTTCTTCGGCCGTCAGCGAATGACGAGCGAGCCGCTTGACC
>CAVYOC010000008.1:0-475915 GCA_963770055.1 uncultured Acidobacteriaceae bacterium | reverse complement strand
ACGAGCGCGGCCGCCGCCGGAATGGTAGGGTCTCTGACGGTATCGCCAGCACTGGCCGCGGCAGAAAGTAATCCCCCAAAGCCGGCTGACCACCGCGACAATCGCCCCGCTGAGTATCTTCACCGCGTACAGGGGGACCGGTTCCGGCCGAAGCAACCTGCGCCCGCACGACCCTATGCCATCGCACCGATGCCGTTGGGGCAGCGGATCAGCCGCAAAATCGTTCCGCAGCGCGGTTTCTGCAGCATCGCGCCCGGCGAACTGGTAAGCGAGTGCCTCACCTCCGGCAACGGAACGATGACCATTGAGCTGATGGGCGACCCCTACGCAGAACAAATCCTGTTTCACCACGAAAACCTGCTGATGCCGTGGAAGAAGCCCCTGGAGGCTCCGCAGGTCGCCGCCATCTTCCCGGAGGTACGCCGGCTCGTGCTGACCGGAAAAGATCACGAAGCGATGGCGCTCGCTCTACAACACATGAACGATGGGGCTATCAAACAGGACACCCAGCCTCACCTCACCGTCCCGGCCTTCCTGATGCACCTCGATCTGCCCAAAACTACAGCGGTCAAAGACTACCTCCGGACTCTCGACTTCGAAACGGGCGAAGCCAAAGTCTACTGGACCGATCAGCACGGCAACTGGGTGCGTCGAACCTTTACCTCTCGTCCCGACAACGTTGTCGTGCAGTGCATCACCGCATCCGCTGGACAGTCCATCAATCTGCGTATCGCGTTGCAGCGCAGCGCTGAATGGAGCATGGCCTCCGGAATGGACTGGGGCAGTCACCCGGGCATCGGCAACATCTCGCCGGATTGGGAAGCGTTCTCCCCGGCAACAAGACCCAAAGCGCCCGCTCCCAAAGGCGTCGAAGCCGGCGACGTTCGCCAGAATGTCAGCCAGCAGTGTCTGATCTACCAGTGCATTCTCGATCCCTCGGGTCGACAACAGCGGCTACGCCGGAGTGGTTCGCGTGGTGCGCGAGGGCGGATCGGCCCGTAGCGACGGCGACGTACTCCTGATCGAGAATGCTTCCTCGGTGACGCTGCTCACCCGCATCACCCACTTCCACAATGTGACAGAGCCGCAGGTGGATTTGCTGCGCCAATCCGTCGAGGCGCTCCCTGCGGACTATTCTGCCTTGCTGGACCGCCATCGCAACGTACAGGCAGAAGCCCTCACCCGCGTGACCGTGGATTTTGGCGGTGCATCCCAATTTGGATGGTCGACCGAAGAACTTCTCACCGATCAGCGGTCCCGCTTCGACTACTCCCCCGCGCTGCTGGAAAAGGTTTTCGAGATGGGCCGGCATTGGTTTATCCTCAACAGCGGCCAGTATCCCAGCATCGCCGCCCAGGTTAACTCCACGCTCGACCTCCAGACCGCCGCAGCCGTGCAGGGTGATTTGCGGGAAGGCATGCAGGCATACTTCAATTGGATGGAGAGCCTTTCCCAGGACACTCGCACCAACGCTAAAAACATCTTCGGATTTCGCGGCGCTTCGTATCCCCTGTTTCCCGACAAAGGCATCGGCGCGAACTTCTACTACACCGGCACCTCAGATATCGGAATCTGGCCCTACTGGATCTCCGCTGGAGGTCGGGTTGCGCGCCAGTTCTGGAACCATTACCTCGTCACTGAAGATCAAGAATTTCTCCGCACGCGAACCGCGCCGGCATACAAAGACCTGGCGCTGTTCTACGAAGATTTCCTTACGCTTACCGACGAAAACGGCCACTACATGTTCGTCCCTTCCATTTCGCCTGAGAACGTGCCCCGCAGCACCAACCCGTCCTCGCCCGTGCTGATCAATGCCACCATGGATATCGCGGTGTGCCGGGAGGTGCTGACGAATCTGATCCAGGCATCCGAGATATTGGGCATCGACGCCGGCAGCGTACCGAAATGGAAGGCAATGCTGGCCAAGATGCCGCCCTACCTGATGGAGCCCGACGGCACACTAAAGGAGTGGGCCTGGTCCACGGTGCAGGAGCATTACAGCCATCGTCATATCTCGCATTTGTACGGCGCGTGGCCTGGCGATGAAATCGATCCCGACCGCACGCCGCAACTTGCTCGGGCCGCTCAGATCGCCAATCGCCGGCGCACCTTCGATCTATTGGCGACCTCAGTCGCGGGCGAGACGCTGCCTGCTTATGCCCGCTGCCATCGGGCTCTGGTGGGTGCAAGGCTCAAGGACAACCTCATGGTGGACATTCAACTCCGCCAACTGATGGAGCAGGGCTACATCAGTACCGCGCTACGGACGTCTCGGGAACCGTATGGCACACCCGTACCGGATGCCCACGGAGGAATTCCAGCAACGATCATGGAGATGCTTCTGTACTCGCGCCCCGGTGTGATTGAGGTGCTGCCCGCGCTTCCTCCATCGCTGGCGAGGGGTTCCATCAACGGAATGCTCGCCCGCACCTTCGCCCGCGTCGACAAGCTAACGTGGAATATGGATTCCAGGAGCGTCGACCTGACGATTACCTCTTTGCGAGACCAGGACGTGACGCTGATTGCCCGTCATGGCATCCAGCAGATCTCGGCACCCACCGGTATTGTGGCGGCACATCACCAGCCAGGCGCGGCCGACTGCACTCTGCATCTGTCAGCACATAAGCCAGTGGAAATCCATCTGAAGCTGGCTAGGCGAGTCGTGCCTGATTGGGCATCCCAGGTGAGCAACATATAGCCACTGCCGCAGCGAACGGGCGGGGGAACCATTCAAAGCAAGAAAATTCGGGCGGACAGTTCGCTATCGTCTGGCACCGGTGCCGCCCGAATATCCTCTCTTGGAATTCGTCTGGATCGCTTCGCCTATTTGGCTGGCGTTCGCTTGGCCGTGAACTCCTGCGGTGGACGTGCGCCACCCGGGCCGCCACCACCTGGTGCCCCGCTGATGGTGCGGGTGAATTTGATCGAGTCTGCACCTTCCGCTTTGCCGGTGTAGGCCAGCGTGATCGTATTGTCACCGAAAGTGCGGACCACGTTAAAACTCGATGGCGTCTCCATCCACTTTGCCGTCCGCGATGTTCACCTCGCCCATCTGGCCGGGCATGGTTCCCGTCAGTTTTGCGCCGCTTACCGTGAAGGTAAATGTCGTGGTGACTGGCGTACCATCACGGCCCGGTACTTCAGTGGTCCACTTGCCGTTGAAGTCGGCAGCCATTGCGACCGTCGAACTGACCGCGAAGAACAATGTTGCCAAGACTAGTTTTTTCATCATGCCGGCATCTCCCTTTACAACAAATTCGAACTACAAAGCTAAATTGCAAAAACCGAGATTTCCATGACACACCGAGACGCGAATCGAAGGATCGCTGTCGATTTGGAACCGACCGTTTCGGCCTTTGAGCGCCACCGGGGAGAATGATATCCAGCATGGTAGTTATCACCATCACCACCGACCGGCCCACTATGCAAGAGGTTGCTACTACCCTCCTCATAGGAGGGTAGTCAGTGAGCCAACGCTATCAGACGGGGCATCTGCGCCGCGCACGACGGAAATCGGGACCAAATGTAGTTTCTCTGGCGGGAGACGGACGAGAGGGGAAGACGAGTCCGATCGCGTAGATACTGGGCGTGCTCGAGTGAGTGGTTCATGATTCGGGGCCAGCCTTCGCGTCCGAGGCGCAGAAAACTCCCCGTGAACGACAGCGATCAGTCGACTTCTGTGGCCGATACCCTCCTAATAGGAGGGCTTGAATGAGCCAAAACTATCAGCACGGTTACCTAAGGCGGGCAAAACGAAAATCGGGACCGCATTGTTGGGAATTTCTCTGGCGAGAAAACGATACGACAGGCAAACGAATTCGTCGAACCGCAATCATTGGAACGGTCGAGCAGTATCCGACAGAAGAACTGGCTCTGTTGGCAGCAAATGGCCTCAGAATGCAGATCAATGTAGATCGCAATCGATATCCAATACGCCCTATTTCCATCGGGGATCTGATCGATCACTATGTGCAGACAGAACTCTCGGTCGAAGCTGGCTGGCATTCTCATGCGACTCGAACGGTCTATCGCTATTTTCTAAAAAAATGGATCGATCCGCACTGGGGCGAAGTAGCCCTTCGCTGCGTTCGCACCATGGCCGTTGAGCATTGGTTGAGACGATTACAGCGTGCAGATGGGACTCCATTGGCTGATACAACCAAGGCAAAGATCCGCAATATCTTTAGCGTGGTCTTCAATCATGCGATTCGTTGTGAATGGCTCGAGCAGGGCAGAAATCCCATTACTCTCGTTCGCCAGAGTGCGAAGCGCATGAGGGTTCCGGAGGTGCTGGAATCCAGGGACATCCAGGCACTCCTGATCCAGCTGGATTCCCGCTCCCGTTTGATGGTCACGCTAGCTGTAACGACAGGTCTAAGGCGTAGTGAGCTCTTCGCCCTCCGATGGGGCGATGTGAATTTTTCTGATCTGACAATCTCCGTTCAACGATCCATCTACCGCGGCACTATTGGAAGCTGCAAAACAGAAGCATCCCGCAAACCGGTTCCGGTGAATGAACGTGTCGCTGCCGATCTGTGGTTATGGAAAGAGACAGCCAAATACGACGGGCCGGGCGATTGGATCTTCGCCAGCTCTCGAAATGGCGGCAAAGACCCCTTCTGGCCAGGTGTTGTGCTCCAGAAGGTGATTCGGCCTGCAGCATTGAGGGCTGGAATCCGCAAGAAGATCGGTTGGCATACGTTCCGGCACACCTACTCAACTCTTCTGATCGCGAATGGAGAGAATGTAAAGGTGGTTCAGGAGTTAATGCGTCATGCCAGCAGCCGATTCACGCTTGAAATCTATTCGCAGGCTCAGATCATTGCAAAGAGACAGGCACAGCAACGCCTGGTTCAAGCACTTTTTCCCGAGGAAGTAGAGCGATTGCCGCCTGTGATTCACGACTACTCGGAATCGATCTATCACCAATAGATTCAATAGCTTATAATATTAATGGAGCAAGCTGGAGCAACGGAATCCTCACCACTTCCCCGTAAGTTGTTCATTTGATGGTGGGCACAGCAGGATTCGAACCTACGACTTCCACCGTGTGAAGGTGGCACTCTACCGCTGAGTTATGCGCCCCTGAGCTGCCTGGGAAGGCCGGAGACCACGCGCTCTTGGCTCAAGAATAGCATCTCTCTGGTTTGCCATCAAACAAGCATCGCTCAGGGTTTACCACAACCCGAACCCTCCTCCGAACCCCCTTGGTTGAGTCGTTTGTTGGGTTTACAATCGGGCCAAGCAGGATGCCCGTTCCTCCTCCAAATTCCGGCCGTCCTGACATTAAGAATCGGCCTCTCGATCGGCCAAGAAGAGACTGCCCTCCCTGTTGAGGCTGAGAATTCGGTGAAACTCGACGAAAAAGCGCAACCCGAGGACGAAGATGGGGTTATGGAAGATATGGCTACGCTTGCCGTCAACCCGCAGCTTCTGGAAACCCTGCAGGCGACCGAAGTGCATCATGCAGCTGGCGACTTCGGACTGATGGACGATGCTGCCATCATGCTGCAACTCAGCGCAGGTAATATGGCAGGGTTTGACTTCCTGATCCAGAAGTACAGGAAGCCAATTATCCATTTCATGTACCGAATGGTGCACAATCAGGCGGTAGCGGAAGAACTTGCCCAGGAAGTATTTCTCAGGGTTTACCGATCGCGTGAGACGTACCGCGCCGAGGCCCGCTTTAGCACCTGGCTGTACCGGATCGCCACAAACCTCGGTGTCAACTACGCCCGCGACAACCGTCACGAGCGCATGGCCTCAACCGTTTATCTGGATGAAGCCGACTCCGAGACAGGCACCACACCCGATGTGGCCGATGCAACGCCGGACGTCGAGACGAACATGCTGCGGCAGGAGCGACTGAATGCAATTCGCGAGCATGTCATGGCTCTCCCTGAGCGTCAACGTATGGCGGTATTGATGCACAAGTATGAAGGAATGGATTACAAACAGATCGGTGATGTATTGAAACTGAGCGAGTCTGCAACGAAATCCCTGCTGTTTCGCGCGTACCAGACGCTGCGAGAAAAGCTGAAGGCCTTTATCTAGGACCGATTGAAAAGAACGCGCGAAGTCTGGCGAAGCGCGTTGACGCAATGAAGCTGGAAGGTGTCCCAATGAACTGCAAAGACTGCCAATCCGTTTTCCCCAATCTGCTGCTTGACCCCGGCGCGCCCACCAATGCCGCCGCGAAGAGCCATGTTGAATCCTGCGCTGCATGCCGTCAGGAGTTCCAATCACTTGAAGCTACGTTTGCGCTCCTCGATAGCTGGAAGGCCCCAGAGCCTTCGCCTTACTTTGACCAGAAGCTCGCAGTGCGTCTGCGTGAAGAACAAGCGTTAGCTCCGGCCGGCTGGTACGAGCGGCTGAAATCCCGTCTTCTCTTCAATACCGGCCGGCAGTTCCGGCCCGCACTTGCCGGTGCCCTGGCGCTGGCACTCGTAGTTGGCGGCGGAACGTTCGCCAGTGTATCGGGGATGCATCACCCCGCTCCGGGGACCTCAGCTGCAGTGCAGGACCTGCAGATCCTCGATAAAAACGATCAAGCGCTGCAGACGATGGATCAGTTACTGCAGGATAGCGGTTCAGCCGACGACGCCGGCTCTCCGATTACATGAATTTCGTTGAAATATGGAATATCGCCAAACTAATATCTCAAGGGGGGATTGGACGCAGTAAGCTGCCCATAACAGGAAAAGGGTTTCGACGGGCTTTTGCCAGTTCAACATCAATGACAATCCGACTCGATCTGCGGCGTGTCTTAGGACCAACTCTCGCTGCCCTGCTGCTGTCAGCGGCAACGGCGATGGTTGCGGCCCAGCCTGCCGCTATGCGCAGGGCGGGGCAAGCCGGACATCCTCAGATGAATGCGCCTCGTCAGGCTCCAAAACAGGCTCCGAAACAGGGTGTTGGCCCGAAGGCAAATCAGGAGCATCTGGCCCAGTGGATGGACCGTCACAGCAACCTTCCTCTTGCAGATCAACAGCGTGAGCTCGAAAAGGAGCCCGGCTTCCGCGACCTTCCGTCGGAGACGCAGCAGCGCATGCGCGACCGCCTCACCCAGCTCAACAACATGACGCCAGAGCAGCGCCGACGCGTCCTTGAGCGTACTGAGGAGATGGAACATCTCACACCTCCTCAGCGGCAGCAGCTTCGCGGCGCACTCGATCAATACCGCGGAATTCCTGAAGAACGCCGGAGGATGGTAGCCCGCGCGTTCCATGATCTTCGCGAGATGCCCCAACCTCAGCGACAGGCGATTCTGAACTCAGACCGCTTCCGTGGACAGTTTTCCGATCAGGAGCGAAGCACGCTCTCCAATCTGCTTGCTGTCGAGCCCTATATTCCGGTTCAGCGCCCCAATGAAAGCCCTGCCGTCGGAAAGTAAGGACAGGTTTCGCAATTAAGAGAAGTAGCCGCCCGAAGGCGGCTATTTTTTATTGCGGGGAGGGGGTGGGGCCGGGAAGTAAGAACACCGTTTGCCTTTTGGCCCTGGCTTTCAAGAGATTCCTCGGGGTTATGCGATCAAGCCAAATTAGAAGGTGTGGCGAAGGTATCGCAAAGTTGGTTTCTGTCCGAGTCATCTCCTGAACGGTCTTCTTACTTACTGGTGGGAGTAGTGTGCCCCTGAGTGGCTAGGCTGGCTATACAACTTTCGAAGGATCAGTATCTTATCTCCTGTCTTTGATCAGAGCGGAAGCTTCTCTTGACCGCAGGCACAACCGCGCCTACTCTAACTCCATGGTTGTGCTACCCATTCTCTGTTGTTGTCGCCGCTCCCCGCTGGCCTCTGCAGAGTCGCGACCAACCCGCTAATCTGCGGTATCCTGTTCAACCCCATCGCAAAGAATCGAGCCACCCAATGAAGCTCTTCGTCAGCCTTCTTCTGTTCAGTACCTCAATCTTCGCGCAGAGCCCCAAAGGCATATGGGAGGGCACCGCCACCTCCCATGGCCAACAAGTACCTATACGGCTTGAAGTTACGGGAAGCAACGACAATCTCCATGCCGCGCTCCTCAATGGGGCGGAGCGCAGTCCGGCGTCCAGCGTTACGTTCGGCGGAGGTCATCTGCTGGTGAGCTTCAACTATTACGCGAAGACGCTGGACACGACCCTTAGCAACGGAACCCTTACCGGCAGCTTCGGAACAGTGACGACACGTTATCCGGTGAGTCTGAGTTTGCACAGCACGCCTGCAAACAATGAGGGCTCACCCGCTCGTAACATCAATGGAAATTGGGAGATAGCAGTGAAGTCCGCCAAGGGTGAATCGGCGTGGCAGCTTCGGGTCGAGGCTATACTTCACTCTCCCAATGTGAAGGCGGTGATTCAGCGGATTGATGGGGATACAGGGTCTCTGTATGGGCAGTGGACAGGGAATAAATACGAGGTGAGTCATTTTACAGCGGCGGGGCCTGCGCTGTATGCGCTTGCTCCTCAGGCAGATGGGACGTTGCTGGTGTCGAATCTGCTGCGGGCGGATATCCATGAGCAGCAGAACCTGGTGGCTCGGCGGCCGGAACAGGCCCGGGCGGCGGATTTGCCGGGGCCTACCGATCCTACGCAGCAGACGAAGATGAAAGATCCTTCAGCGCCTTTTGTATTTAGTTTTCATGATCTTAGCGGGAAGCTGGTTTCGAATACCGATCCCCAGTTTCAGGGCAAGGTGGTGATTGTAGCGATTGGCGGGTCGTGGTGCCCGAACTGCCATGATGAGGCACCGTTCCTGGAAAGCCTTTATCAACAGTTTCATAGCAAGGGTCTGGAGATTGTGAATCTGTCGTTTGAGGAAGAGGATGGAGTGAAGAATCCGGAGCGCCTGCGGGCGTTCATTGCGAAGTACGGACTGACGTATACCATTCTATTGGCAGGGGATACGGATCAGTTGAATGAGAAAATTCCACAGGCGGTGAATCTGAATTCGTGGCCTACTTCATTCTTTCTGGGGCGGGATGGGCGGGTGCGGGAGATCCATGCAGGATTTGCCGGGCCGGCGAATCCTCCGGCGCATGAAGCCCTGGTTCATGAGGTTATAGAGCTGGTGGAGAAGCTGGTGGCAGAGCCGATTCCGGCAGCCGAGGTTCAGCGGTAATTCAAAAAAATTTTAGATGGCGGGCGAGTGAGCCGGATTTTGCGGTTTTCCGTTGTTTTGCTGGATTTTTTTTGAGGGGGTGCTGGGAAAAAGGGTGGTTTTAACGTGGCTTTTTGTGACCGTAACGTGGTGCTTAAGTGCAAAAGTGCGGTTGTTAGAGGGGCGTTTGGCGGCTTCGAGAATTTTCCTCTTTTTAGAGATTTATTTTTGGGTGCACTGAAGCGATGGAAAAAAACCAAAGACAAATGGGTGGTTCTCCAGTACAGCGGCAAAGTATGCCATCTTCGGGTCGAGATGACGCATTTTTTGCTTTGGCGTTGGAAGAACGAGCAAAACAACAGCAGATTCCTCCCCCTTCGACTTCGCTCAGGGTGCGGAATGACAAGCAAAAAACTCCGGATGACCAACCAGAACGAGGTTAGTTTTTGAAGAAGTTTTTGACGAGGAAGATGACGTTGGCGGGACGTTCGGCGAGGCGACGCATGAAGTAGGGGTACCACTCCGGGCCGAAGGGGATGTAGACGCGGACGCCGTATCCCTCGGCGGCGAGGCGGCGCTGAAGATCGCGACGAACGCCGTAGAGCATCTGGAACTCGAACGCCTTCTTGTCGATTTTGTCGTTGTTGACGAAGGCTCGCATCTGGTCGACGATGGCTTCGTCATGGGTCGCGATGCCGCAGAAGACTCCTTTGCCTGTCTGCGAATTGTGAAAGGTGACCATCCGTTTCATCAGATCGACGTAGTTGGCGTCGACGTCAGCCTTGGCAGGAAAGGCGACCTCGGGGCCTTCCTTATAGGCGCCTTTGCAGAGGCGGATGCGGATTCCCTGCCCGAGCAGGCGGTCAGTGTCAGTGCCAGTGCGGAAGAGGTAGGCCTGGAGGACAGTGCCGACCGCGCTCGGGATACTTCGTCGAGAGGCGCTCGGTCATCGCGATGGTGGCTTCGGTATAGGGAGAGCCTTCCATGTCGATGCGGACGAAGGAGTGAGCCTGTGCCGCATGCGCGACCATCTCGCCTACGATGCGTTCAGCCAATGCGGGATCGAAATCCATGCCCGACCTGCGAGAGTTTGACGCTGACGTTGGCGTTGAGCTTGCGCGCTTCGATGGCGTCGAGAAGCTGGTGATAGATGTCGGCTGATTTTTGCGCTTCGGCTTCGGTGGTCACGCTTTCGCCGAGCGAGTCGAGCGTGGCGGCGATGCCTTCGCGATTCACACGTTCACAGACGGTGAGGACGTCCTCAACCGACATACCAGCGACAAAGCGGCTGGACAATTTGCGTCCGAGTGAGGAGCGTTCAGAGAAAGAACGAAGGCTTCTATTTTGAGAGAGAGCAATAAAGAACGAACGAAGCAAAACCTGATACCCCTGACAACGCCCGGATGGCGCCCAAAGGGTATTGTTTCATGAACGTGCCACCGGAGGCGACGACTGCTTCGATCCGCCCTGGTAGACAATGCAAGCTAATAGGACTACGCTTGAGCTTCGGAGAGAGAGGCCACAAGATGGTTCTCACGCTTCCAATCCTTCTATCCCCCTCGCAACGGGCTTTTGATCGAGCTCGGAGACGCGCTAACCAATTCAGCCTTGGAAGAACCTCTTGCAGGTGGCGTGAATGATAGTCGCAATCAAATTTTCCCACCGCTGCAGTCCTGATGGCGTGTGGCAATCAATCTGTCCGGAATGTTATAAAACCGTGGCAGAAAGTCGCGAAGAAAGAGATCTAAAGCGCGCCGAAGGTACCCATGTTTGTCTCTCACTCAATGGGCGCCTAGTGCTGATCAATTAGCCTGCCCCTGTGCGGCGGCTACGAAGAAGAACCTGCATTTCACCCGCGAACTCAGCAGAACTCAGTCTGAACGCCGCAAAGAACTTGGAGACTAACGTGCGCTCAGAACTCATCTTTCGTGCCAGGGAAACAGTCGATAACAAGTACAAGCTATGTCAGACAGCCTCAAAAGCAACTCGCTGCCTGCACATCGCTGCGAAAAACACCACAGACACCATCAACGATGCCTTCTTACGAATAGCTGGTGGTGATGACATTTACCTATCGGCGAATCCTGTTCTTGCCCCGGCGTAGTGAGCATGGTCAGAAGGGAGTCAAGGAAATGAAATCAGTCCGCTTTAGCTGGCCGGCTGGACTTCCGAGGTTGCTGAGTTCACCTAAAAAGTGTCCGCTCTGTACCTCAGTCGAGTTTACTGAGGCAGAGTCCCATCCTCTCGATCGCACCTTATCCCTGCTCGCATTGCATCCGATTCGCTGTGTCAATTGCTGGCGAAGGTACTACGGCTTCTCGATGACGAATAAAGCCACGACATGACCGCCACATATTCCGGTGACGCGCTAAGTCGTTTTTGGGGCGAATCGAAATATTCTCTAGTTGGTGACGCGCCAGGGAGAGACGTTGGTCCATTTTTTGAGTTCGGTGAGAGCCCATTCGTTTGATTTGTCTTTGTGGCAGGACGTGCAGGGGTTGGGGATACCCGTCTGCTCGGTGAGCGCCGGCGAGATGAAGCGGAAGGTGTGGGCGGCGACGAAGTTGTCCTTGATGGTCTGCTCGATGCGCGGCATGTGGCATGCGATGCATTGACTGCCGGGACTGTTGGCGGCGTGATGGGTGTGCCCGGAAATGGTGCCTTTGAGGCCGGCAGGATTTTCGGCGGTGTGGCATTGAAGGCAGACCTTGTTGCCTTGCTCGTTGAGGTTGGAAATGTTCTGGTTGCTGTGGACGTTGTGGCAGTCGAAGCAGCGGATCTGGCGGTGGTACATGTTGCTCTGCACGAAGTCGTTGCCCTGCATGCGGTTTTTGTGCGCGGTGAGATCGGCGTATTGGTAGAAGTTGGTGGTGCCGGGTTTGAGTTCTTCAAGCTTCCAGAAGTCGGCGAGTCGTTTGCCGACTTCGAAGCCGACGGGCCAATCATAGTACTTGCCCTGGATGGGATTGGTGAGTGGCTGACCCTGGCTGTGGCACTGGATGCAGGTGTCGTTGGCGCGCACGAAGTCGAGGCGGCTGGGGTTGACGATGTTTTCCCTGGTGGGATGCGCTGCATGGAGACTGCCGGGGCCGTGGCATTTCTCGCAGCCTACGTTCCACTCGGTGACTTGATGAGTGTCGATGTTGTAGTTGACGGAGTGGCAGCCGTCACAGAGCGGGCCGGTGGGGCGTTCCATGTTGCTCTCGCCGTAGAAGGACGCCCACCAATCGGTTCCCTTCTCGACGTGGTAGGGGAGCCAGCGCTTTTTGTCGATGTCCCACTGGGCGGGCTGAACGAAGTAGTCGTCACCGATTTTTGTGAAGTAACGCTGCTTAAAGCGGCTGCCGTAGACGAAGGCGACTTGTTTCAGGTCAAAGGTGACGAGCGGATTGGCGTGGGTGAAGTCGCCAAGGACTGCGTCGGGGTGCTGGGCCGGATCGCGAACGACGTTAGCCATGCGGGTCTGTTTCCATCCGGTGTACTGCGTCGCCATGACAGCGTTCGCAAGCCTGTGAGCCTACGTAGTGAGCGGCCGCTGCCTGTCCCGATGCAGGGACATCAGATAGCCACAGGGCGATGGGAGCCAGTAGAAGGCAGAAGACCGGGAGAGAGATCTGGGAACGATGGGTTCTCTTCGCTTGCCGCATACCGTTTATTCTAATCAGATGCTGGTTTGTCTCGTCGTCATCAGGCGCCGCAGAGGCGTTGCTTAACGGAGGCTATGCCTTCGTCGCTCGACTCTTCTGTCTTGTAGGTTTGGCTGGTGCCGATGACCGGATGGTTTGGGATCTTGAGCCCCTATTTGAGAGGGTCAGTTAGTGTCTTGCGGAAGTGGACGCAGCGATCGACGACCTCGAAGCCGAGGGCCTTGTGCGTGCGCTCGGAACGCTCGTCATCGATCCAGGTGTCGGAGGCGATCTCGGTGCAGCCTTGTTCCCGTGACCATTGTTCAGCGGCTTGCATGAGGGCGCGGCCGATTCCCTGCCTGCGGGATGATTCATGGACAAACCAGCCTTCGATGAAGCCTGCAGGGTGGGCGGGGTCGCACCCGTCGGCGTGAGAGCGGAGGCTGACTTCGAGAAATCCGTTGAGGGTGCCATCTTCGTTCCGAGAGACGAGGACGGTCATTGGCATAGTTCCGTATCTGCCAGAGCAGAGGATGGTTTCGAGTTCTTTGCGGTGTTCTTCGGGCGTGGATTCGGGCCAGAGGAGATGGCGCATCCTCGCGAGTTCGTGCTGATCGGAGATCCGGGCAGGATGAACCATCAACTTCTCACAAAAGTCTGGTTCGATCTTACGGGTACGAGACGAAAGTCAGCGGACTTTGACGCTGGCCTTGATCGCCGGCTTGACGGGCTGGGTGACCATCGTGCTGGTGTCTTTCATGGCGGCGATGGCCTGGTCGTAGCGACCGGCCATGAAGTTTCCACGGATGCGTGCCATGTCCTCGAGCATCTTCATGCCGTCCTTGAGGTAGGACATGCGGCTGCGCTCGTCGTGTCCCCAGGTGACGGGAACTTCGCGGACGACGTACTTCAGCTTGCGGGCGATGAAGAGGATTTCGGGATCGAAGCCCCAGCGCTCGATGGTCTGGAGACGGAAGATGATCTGCGCGGCGGAGCGCCTGAAGGCCTTGAAGCCGCACTGCGTGTCTTTGTAGGGAAGGCCCATGACGGTGCGGGTGACCCAGTTGAAGCAGCGTCCGAAGAACTGACGGTAGAGCGGCTGATGGATAGTCTGGCGGGCGCGATCGAGCCAGCGGGAGCCGATGGCGACATCTGCCCCTTCCGCGATGGCGTCGAGGAGACGCTGCGCCTCTTCCATAGGGGCGGAGAGGTCGGCGTCGGTGAACATGACGATGTCTCCGGCAGCCTGCAGGAGACCATTGCGCACGGAGTACCCTTTGCCCTTGTTGCCGGGATTCTGAATGAGATGAAGGCGGGGGTGCTTCGCCATCCAGCGCTGCACGATAGCCGCAGTGTCGTCCTTTGAGCCATCGTCGACGACGAGGACTTCTGCATCCCATTTTTGCTCGGCAACGCAGGACAGCACACGATTGAGCGCGTTTTCGATGCGGGCGCTTTCGTTGTATGCAGGAATAACGATACTTAGCTGCGGATGTGCCATGGTCGTCGACGGACCCCTTCTAGAAGGCCATTTCTATAATGCGAGCGATGCTTGGGGAAGGGCGTCGTCGTTCATCATACTGCAATATTCGACGTAGGAAGACGACCTTTAGACTCTATTTTTCGCACATTTTGCACAATGTTTCGTCATTACGGCGCGGAGAGGAACGACCTTCGAGACTGCGGGAGAGATCAGCCCCCTGCTAAACTTCACAACATGCCGGAAGATTACGTCGACCCCACCACCTCCGCCTCCCCCTCATCCTCAGCCTTCGAGCACGAACTATGGCCGGATACCTGGGTATCCTCCGCCTTACGCGTACGCTGCGCCTTCACGTCGGCGGTCCGCCTGGTTTTATATCAGCATCATCGGGGGATCGCTGGCGGCAGTATTTCTGCTGGTGATGGGACTGGTGTGGACGCGCGATGCGTTCCGTTGGCGACGGGGACTCGGCCGGTTTCGGGCTGAGTTCAGACAGGATTGCGGTCATCGAACTCTCGGGAGTCATTCTTTCGCCGGAGACGGTTGACTCGCAGCTGCGGAAGTTTGGCGACGACGCCTCAGTGAAGGCGATTGTGCTGCGTATCAACTCACCCGGCGGAGGGGCGGCGGCGTCGCAGGAGATCTATCACGAGGTGCTGCGCGTGCGGCAGGAGAAGCACAAGAAGGTGATTGCGTCGATCGAGTCGGTTGGAGCCTCCGGGGCATACTACATTGCGAGCGCGTGCGACAAGATCTATGCGAACGATGCGTCCGTGGTGGGCTCGATTGGCGTGATTATGGAGTGGACCAACTACGGCGATCTGCTGCGCTGGGCGAAGCTGAAGAATGTTGTGATCCACGCCGGTGAGTTGAAGGATGCAGGCGATCCGAGCCGCGATCTTACGCCGAAAGAAGAGGCTTACTTCCAGTCGCTGGTCGATAACATGTATGGGCAGTTTGTGCATGATGTTGCGACGGGCCGGCACACCACCGAGGAGAAGATCAAGCCACTGGCTACGGGTCAGGTCTGGACGGGGCAACAGTCGTTGCCTCTGGGACTGATCGACAAGGTCGGGGGCTATAGGGTGGCGCTGATGGAAACGGCGAAAGATGTGGGAATCTCGGGTGAACCAACTGTGGTACGCCCTGCAAAGCAGAAGCGGGGGCTGTGGACGGTGCTCGCGGATGATGGCGAGGACCTGTTTCCTAACCCGAGCCAGCTTCTGAACCGTGCTCCAGGTTTTTACTTCATGTGGAAGTAAGATGTGGTGGGTCAGCGTTTAAGACTGGGCTCGACGGGCCATTAAGCTACTGAACCACGATCGGACCACTCGGTAGCGTCCAGAAGCGGGCGGTATTTCGGGTTGGCACGACCCTTTCACTGAGTTTTGCATCTCATTGAAGGAGTGTTGATTTCCCACATACCTTTGGAAGTGTAGGCAAACATATTGGCCGTCATCCCGTCTATAATCAACAAGAAGACCAGATTTCATGCGGCACCCGCAGCCCTCCCTCTGCACGAAAGGACCCACATATGACTAAAGCCGACCTTGTAGACCACGTCACAGCCCTTGGCGATCTCACACGTCGCGACGGAGAGGTCATTGTCGATACTCTCTTCGACGCTGTCATCGGAGCTTTGAAGTCAGGAGACAAGATTGAGATTCGCGGCTTCGGAAGCTTTCGGACGAGGCAGCGCAACGCACGGACAGGACGCAATCCGAAGACCGGAGCGAAGGTTGACGTCCCAGCCAAGCGCGTTCCCTTCTTCAAGCCTTCGAAAGAACTGCGCGACTCGGTAAATCCGAATGGCGCGGTGAAGTCGAAGCCCGCTCCGAAGGCGGGCGATACGGGACACGTCGATCCGCATCATCCGCCGGCGATGTAGCTGACGATGGAAAGCGAGAGGCGAGCAGGTGCGGTGGCATCTGCTCGTTTTTATTTGTTGAGTGCTTCAATTGTCTGGTGAGAGTGGGGGCGTGGAAAATTCTCTCAGGTTTTTGACACACCTAATGCTGTGTGTTTTCAAAACAGCAATTTCTTCCCTTGATCTTGCCGCCTTCTCTCTTTGTTATTCGGCGACGCCCTCGAGGACGATGGGGGAGGCGGACTCGGTGCCGAAGACTCCCTCCCACTTGGCGACGATGACGCTGGCAAGGCAGTTTCCGGCGACGTTGATGGCGGTGCGTCCCATGTCGGCTACTGCATCGATGCCGAGGATGACGAAGATGGGTTCGGTGGGAAGGCGAAAGGTGGCGGCGGTGGCGAAGAGCAGGACGAGTGCTGACCGGGGGACACCGGCGAAGCCTTTGCTGGTGACCATGAGGGTCAACAACATTAGGGTTTGTTCTCCGAGTGACAGATGGATGCCGGCGGCCTGCGCGACGAAGATGCTGGCGACGGCGAGGTAGAGGGTTGAGCCGGTGGAGTTGAAGCTGTAGCCGGCGGGGATGACGAAGGCGACGACGCGACGCGGGACTCCGAAGGCCTCCATGGATTCCATTGCGCTGGGGAGGGCAGCCTCGCTGGAGGAGGTGGCGAAGGCGATGGTGGTGGGCTCGGCTACTGCTGACAGAAACCGTCGCAGCGGGACGCGGAAGAGCATCGCGGAGGGGAGAAGCACAAGCAGGGTGAAGACAACGAGCGCAACGTACAACGTCAGGAGGAGCTTCCCTAGATTGAACAGAACTCCGATACCCATTTGACCGACGGTAAAAGCCATCGCCGCGCCGACACCAACAGGAGCGAAGTACATGACGAGGTTGGTGAACTTGAACATGACTTCGCTGAGGGTGGAGAACCAGTTCACCATCGGGGTGCGGTTCTCGCGGGGAAGGCAGGCGAGGGCGATACCAAAGAAGATGGCGAAGACGGCGACCTGGAGGATCTGACCTTCGGCAACGGATTTGGCGATGTTTTCAGGGAAGATGTGGGTGAGGAAGTCCTGCCAGTGAATAGGTGCAGGAGTGGTAATGCTCTCGGCCGAAGGCGTTGATGTGGGGAGCGAGAGGCCGACTCCGGCGTGGCTGAAGTTGATGGCGACGAGTCCGATGACGAGAGCCAGCGTTGTGGCGACTTCGAAGTAGATAAGGCTCTTGATGCCCATGCGGCCGACGCTCTTGAGGTCACCGTGACCGGCGATTCCGGTGATGAGGGTGGCGAGAATCAGCGGGGCGACGATGGTCTTGATGAGGCGGAGGAAGATGTCACTGAGGACACGCAGGTTGACGGCGACGGCTGGGGCGTCGAAGCCTATCTCGGCTCCTGCGACCATGGCGGCGAAGATCCATGCAGTGAGTGACCTGCGCTGCCAGGCGTAGACAGAAAGCGCACCGATGGCGGCGCAGCGAATGCCGATTGCGGCATGAAGGAGAAGAGCCTGGTGGACCAGTCCTAAGGCGATGCCGCCTGCCAATAAACCCAAAGCTGCAAGCAACAATATGCGTTCCGATTTCGTCTTAAGCATCAAGTGCGAAGGATACCAGTCTCCAGCAAAAACTACTCCACCCCCGGCCCGGATTCTGTCGCTGATAACATAATCTTCATGCCACGCCACGTTACGATTCGCCTGTTTTTCTGCGCGTTTTCTGCCTGTTTTGCGGCCCAGCAGCTGGGGGCGCAGACGATTCCTTCAACCACCGGCAGCGCGCCCGTCGATGCTCTTTCCCAAGCCAGCGGGATCATCTCCAACCCTTTGACACAACCTACTTTGAGCCCTGGTGCGCTGGTTCTGATGGAATTGGAAGGGCGTTTTGCGCAGGCGGTTGCTGCAGGCGGAGGCAAGGCCTTTGCAGGCTGGTTCGCTGACGATGCAGTGACGTTGAACAATGGAAAGCCCGCGGTGCTGGGGCGCGCTGCGATCGCCGCGCGGTCGCAGTGGGACCCGAAGACCTATCAACTGACATGGGTGCCGCAGGGCGCGCAGATGGGACCCTCCAACGACATGGGTTTTACCTGGGGCCGCTATGAGGGCCGGTCGAAGGACAAGAATGGCGAGCCCGTTGTCATCTCGGGAAGGTACTTCACGGTTTGGAAAAAAACAGCCGATGGATCATGGAAGGTGGCTCTCGATGCAAGCGCAAATGAGCCACCTGGAATGGGGGAGTGCTGCACTCTGCCCAAGCCGTAACTTGTTGCTGCCACAAAAGTAGGAGTGCGCAAAGAATTGCACATCCCTACGATTGATTTAGTCGAAAATGAATGCTCTTTTAGTCAAAGACGAAGCTCTGCGAATTGAAGCCCTCAACCATTATGAGGTGCTCAGTTCTGCGCCTGACCCTATCCTTGACGACCTGACGCAACTGGCGGCGCAGATCTGCGATGCGCCGGTGGCGGCGGTGTCGTTTGTAGGCTCGGACCGGATCTGGATCCGTTCCCGTTTTGGGATGGAGTCGCAGGAGCTTTCGCTGGGCAGCCTGCCGTGCGAGACGACGATTCTGGGCGACACGGTTTATGAGATTCAGGATGCGCGCGATGCTCCTGATTACGCACCGGACGGCATTCTGCTGGAAGGACGTATCTACCGCTTCTACGCCGCCGCTCCGCTGACGACGCCAGGCGGCGTGACGATTGGAGCGCTGCTTGTGCTGGATACTCCGGCGCGCGGATTGGCGCCAGCACAAACCTCCGCGCTGGGCATCCTGAGCCGCCAGGTGATCAACCGGTTGGAGTGGAACAGCCGCATTCTGCAGATGGACCGGGCCGCGCGTTCACGGCAGCGTGTTGAGACGGCGCTGACGGTGGAGCGCAACTTCGTGATGACGGTTCTGGATACGGTGGACGCGCTGGTGGCGGTCTTCGATCCGGCCGGACGCATTGTTCGCTTCAACCGTGCGTGCGAGACGATCTCGGGATACGACTTTGCAACGCTGGTGGGCCGGTATGCGTGGGACAAACTGATTCCGCGGCAGGATATTCCCGAAGCGATTGAGACCTTTGAGCGTCTGCGCTCGGGGCACTTCCCTGCCGCGTTTGAGAATCAGTGGCTCAGCCGCGATGGCAGCCTGCATCGAATTGCGTGGTCTGCGACCGCGCTGACTGACGCGCAGGGGCAGGTGACTTCATCATCGCGACGGGACTGGATGTGACGACGCAGCGCGTGGCGGAGGCTACGCTGCGTGAGAGTGAGGCGCGGTATCGACAACTCATCGAAGGCGCGCTGGGCCTGGTCTGCACGCATGATCTTCAAGGCACGCTGCTGACGATCAATACCCATGGCGCTGAGATGATCGGACGAACGGTCGAGGAGATGGTAGGCCGCAATCTCTCTGACTTCATGGCGCCGGAGAAGAGAGACGCGCTGCCCGCTTATTTGAAAAAGATCGGTGAGACGGGCGAGGCGCAGGGCATGCTGTATCTCGCATGTGCCAATGGAGAGGATTGCGCGGTCGCGTACAGGAACAAGCTGATCGTTGTTCCAGGCCGCGCGCCGTATGTACTTGGCTTCGGCGTCGACATCAGCGAGCAGGTTCGCGCAGAGGACCAGGCTGCGCACGTTGACTCGGCAGTCCGACTCGATCCTCGCTTCGGTGGGCGATGGGATCTACGGCGTCGATCTCGAAGGCAGGGTTACATTCGTGAATGCCGCGGCCACGCAGATGCTTGGCTACAAGCAGGAAGAGATGCTCGGACGCGTGATGCATAGCCTCATCCATCACACACGTGCCGACGGAACGCCGTATGAATCGATCGAGTCACCGATTCGCAAGAGCCTGACCAACTTCGATACGGTGCGCGTCTCGAACGAAATTTTCTGGCGCAAGGATGGGACGAGCTTTCCGGTGGAGTATGTTGCCCGTCCACAGATCGACTCTCAGTCGTCGGACTCCGATGGGCTGAAGCCGTTGGGAGTCGTCGTTGCGTTTACCGACACGACCGAACGGCGTGCGCTCGACCGCATGAAGGACGAGTTCATCTCCACGGTCTCGCATGAGCTTCGCACGCCGCTCACGTCACTACGTGGAGCGCTCGGCTTGCTTGCGGGTGGCGCGTTGTCGAATCGCCCGGAGAAGACGCAACAGATGCTTGAGATTGCGATCAGCAACTCGGATCGCCTGGTGCGGCTGGTCAACGACATTCTGGACCTTGAACGAATCTCCGAGCGGAAAGGCCGAGCTGCATCTGGCGATGTGCAGCGCCGAAGATCTTCTGCGCCGAGCTGCGGGAATTCAACAGGCGCGCACGCCACGGCCGAATATCCGCATCTTCTTCGCTGCGCACGGCGTCAACGTGTGGGCGGACTGCGACCGGATTCTGCAGGCGCTGAGTAACCTGATGTCGAACGCGATCAAATTTTCGCCCGCAGGCAGCGAGATTCACCTGACGGCGCGCAATCTGGACGAGAGCGAGGCCATCATCGAGGTTCGCGACCAGGGACGAGGCATTCCCGCTGACAAGCTCGAACACATCTTCGATCGTTTCCAGCAGGGGGATGCCTCGGACTCGCGCGCGATGGGGGGAACGGGGCTGGGACTGGCGATCTGCCGGAGCATCATCGCACCAGCATGGCGGACGCATCTGGGCGACAAGCGTCGAGGGTGAGGGAACGACGTTCCACTTCACTCTGCCGACGAGGCCGGTTACGAATCTGCGCTAGTTGTAGCTACTCTTCACCTTCTCGCAGTTTTGCAATCACCGAAAAATCTTCGAGCGTGGTAGTGTCGCCCTTGACTTCGCCGGTGGTGGCGAGTTCGCGCAGGAGGCGGCGCATGATCTTGCCACTGCGGGTCTTTGGGAGCGCCTGGGCGAAAGTCAGGTCATCCGGGCGTGCGAGCGCGCCGATCTCCTTGGCAACCCACTCGCGCAGTTCGCGGCGGAGTTCTTCGCTGGGCTCGTGACCGAATTCAAGTGTGACGAAGACGGCGATGGCCTGCCCCTTCATCTCATGCGGACGGCCTACCGCGGCGGCCTCGGCGACTTTCGGGTGGGCAACCAGCGCGGACTCGACCTCCATCGTTCCGAGTCGGTGGCCGCTGACGTTGATGACATCGTCGACGCGTCCCATCAGCCAGTAGTAGCCGTCGGAGTCGCGACGCGCGCCGTCGCCGGTGAAGTAACTGCCGGGAATCTCGCTCCAGTAGGTCTTTTCGTAGCGCTCCTGATCGCCATAGATGGTTCGCGCCATCGATGGCCACGGTTTACGCATGACGAGCAGGCCGCCTTGTCCGTCGGGAACCGGCTTGCCTGATCTTGTAACAACTTCAGGCACAATTCCGAAGAAGGGTCTCGTGGCCGAGCCGGGTTTGGTCGCGATCGCTCCCGGGATCGGCGAGATCATGATGGCGCCCGTCTCGGTCTGCCAGTAGGTGTCGACGATGGGGCAGCGCTCCTTGCCGATCACGCGGTGGTACCACATCCACGACTCGGGGTTGATCGGCTCGCCGACGGTGCCGAGGAGACGCAAGGACGCCAGCGAATGCTTTTCGACCCAGGAGTCGCCCCACTTGGTGAAGGCACGGATCGCGGTGGGCGCGGTGTAGAAGACTGTGACTTTGTGGGCGTCGATGATCTTCCAGAAGCGATCGTTTTCCGGCCAGTTGGGCGCGCCCTCGTACATCATGACGGTGGCGCCGTTCTGCAGCGGACCGTAGACGACGTAGCTGTGGCCGGTAACCCAGCCGATGTCGGCCGTGCACCAGTAAACGTCGTCGTCGTGCAGATCGAAGACGTACTTCGTGGTCAGATACGTCTGCACCGAGTAGCCGCCGGTGGTGTGGAGCAGGCCCTTCGGTTTGCCCGTGGTGCCGGAAGTGTAAAGCAGGTAGAGCGGGTCTTCGGCGTCCATCCACTCGGCGGGGCAGACGGCGTCGGCCTTCTGCATTACTTCGTGCCACCAGATATCGCGGCCCGGCTTCATCGTCACGGGGGAACCGGAGCGGCGGAAGACGACGACATGTTGGACCGTAGGGCATTGCGTGAGCGCCTCATCGACGATGTCCTTCAGTCGCACCTCGGAGCCGCGGCGGTAGCTTGTGTCCTGCGTGATGACCGCGACGCAGGCGGAGTCGTTGACGCGATCGGCGATAGCGTGCGCGGCGAATCCTCCGAAGATGACCGAATGCATCGCGCCGATTCGCGCACAGGCAAGCAGCGCAATCGCGAGCTCCGGTGACATGCCCATGTAGATGGCGACGCGGTCGCCGCGCTTGATTCCGAGGCCTTTCAGAACATTGGCGAAACGCTGCACCTGCGTCGTAAAGATCGCCGTAGGTGAGTTTGCGGACCTCACCCGGCTCGCCTTCCCAGAGAGCGCAATTTTGTCGCGGCGCGCGCCTAGCGCATGGCGGTCGACGCAGTTATGCGACAGATTCAGTTTTCCATTGATAAACCATTTGGCGCTGCGCAGCGTCGGCCTTCGAGAACTTTGGTCCACGGGGCGAACCAGTCGAGTTCCCTGGCGGCGTCGGCCCAGAACTCTTCGGGCTGCTCGACGCTGCGGCGATACATGGACTCATACTCGGAAAGGCTTTTGATAACAGCTTTTTGAGCAAATTCAGCCGGTGGGGGAAAGAGCCGGTTCTCCCGCAGACTTGAATCCAGATTCGCATTTTCTTCAACCGTTGCCACGTACAGCCTCCGTAAATTTTCCCAGCTAGTCGAAGGTACCCCATACAACCCGGTGGGGCAACCGTGCCGCAGATGCTCAGGTGACGGATTTCGAAAGCAGAATTTTGGATTGCCGGTCTCGGGTTTCGGGCGGTGTCTGGCGAATGTCGAAGTCCTCCGTCCAGCGACCCATCTCAGGGTTCCGCAGAGATGGATTGATTGCCCATAGACGTCATTCCTCACAAAAGGATGTCGCTCGTCACGAAAAAATCTGGGTTTGTCACAATTTTGTCATTGACGTTGCCGAGTTTCATCTGTACGGTTTCTCCCATATTAAAAACTGACGGCGGCTGCTGAAAGCAGCTTCTGTTCTCTTGCAGACACAGCGGATGTGTGCCTGAAAGGCACCCTCTCCCTGTGTCGTGGGGAATACATGTGCCTAACGCTGCTAACGGAGGAACGAATTGCAGACAAGGCAGGGTTACCAACCTCCGCGCAGGCTTTCGCGCGGAGCGATCTTCGGAGGCCACACGCGATGATAAGCATCACCAAGCTGCTACGAAGTCTGACTGCAGTGTTCAGTCTTGCACTCTTAACCTGTGCTCTTCTCCCGGGAGCATTTGCCCAGGAGACCACGGGCGCGATCCAGGGAATCATCACCGACCCGACCGGCGCCGTTGTGGCTGGGGCGACGGTGGTTGCTACCGCAGATAAACTGATCAAGCCTGTCACGGTGACTTCGGACTCGCACGGGTTCTATCGGTTGAACGCACTGCCTCCCGGTAACTACACGCTGGTCGTGTCAGGAAGCGGAATGAAGGCTAAGGCCACCGATCTCAACCTGACAGCCGGCGCGCTGCCCAATCTGAACATTCAGCTGGCTGTAGGTTCAGAGACGGTCATCGACGTCAGTACGGCCGTTGCGCTCGTCGATGTAACGCAAAGCAAGGTCGAAACCACGATCACGAACGAGGTGTTGCAGGAGATTCCGAAGGGGCGGTCGTTCCAGTCCGTAATTCCGTTTGCTCCGGGAGCACGTCAGGAGCCTTTGCAAAGCACCACAAGCGGAACGCTGAACGGAAATCGTACAGGCGGCTTCCAGATTGATGGAGCCAGCGACAGCGAGAACGTGTACTCATCCGAAGGCGTTAACGTCACGGACATCGTCGGCGGTGGCGTTGGCTATAACGTTCCGATGGAGTTTGTGCAGGACGTGCAGGTGAAGAGCTCCTCGTTCGAAGCCGAATACGGCGGCGCAATGGGCGGTGTGGTTAACGTCGTCCAGCAAAAGGGAAGCTCCAACTGGCATGGCTCGATCTTCATGTACTACCGTTCGAGCGCAATGAATGCGAACGACCAATGCGCCTTGTCGTCAACCTGCGGTCTGCGTAAGGATCCTGGCACTACAACGAACTCAACCACCCGCACTGACCAGGCTGCCCAATACTATGTCGGGAAGCAGGATCACTACCGTGCAGTCAACCCCGGCTTTACACTCGGCGGACCTCTGCTTTCCAACAAGGTATGGCTCTACAGCAGCTTCGTTCCTGAGTATTATTCTCTGCGCCGCGATGTAACCTTCAAAGGAACAAATCCAGGCCCACGCTCCTTCTCCCAGACGCAGAATCAGTACTACGGTTTTGCACGTCTCGACTACGCGCCGACCAGCAAGCTGCGCCTCTTTGCCAGTTGGGAAGACCTGTACACCCGTGTCACTGGCAACAGCCTTCCGACTCCTGATAGCAAGAACGGACAGACAAACAGCAACGCAACCACCGATCCAACTACGTTTCGTGCCGACTCCGGCCAGGCCATCCCTGCGGCGGTCTATGCATTCGGCGGCGATTACACGATCACCCCCAGGCTTCTGCTCTCAGTTCGCTATGGGTATCTGTACAGCAATGCTGAAGATCGGGGTAAAACCACAGGAATTAAGGACACCCTCGATACAGGCTCAGGCGACGGCAAAGGAAACGGCGCAGTTGGGTTGGATGGATCAACGGTTCCAGCCGCCTATCAGCAGCTCACCAACTACACCAACCTCGGAACGAACACCCAGCAGAGATTCAACGTGCTTCAGCGCAAGAGCATCTCGGCCGATCTCTCGTGGCTGAAGACCGGCTGGGCTGGAACGCACAACTTCAAGGTTGGCTTCGGCCGGGACTCAACCTACAACAACCTGGTCAGCGGATATAACACTGCGCTGATCAACTTCGACTATGGTGCCGACTACACGGTGGCAACCTCTGCGACTGCCTGCGACGCCGTGATTGCAGCAAACGTCACGAAATATGGCGCATCCGCTGCCGGTCATTGCCGCGGTAACTACGGCTACTTCTACGTCAATGACTACTCCACCGGCGGTGTCGCCCGCGGAGACAACGAAGGTATCTACGTTCAGGACGCATGGACGATCGGCAACCGCCTCACGATCAATGCAGGTGTCCGTTTTGATCGCGAGTATCTTCCACCCTATAGCGCTGGTGCGTCGAGCATCGGCTTCGACTTCATGCAGAAGGTTGGTCCGCGTATCGGAGCAGCTTACGATGTGCTTCACAACGGCAAGCTGAAGGTATACGGAAGCTATGGCAAGTTCTACGACATCATCAAGTACTCGCTTCCCCGAGGTTCTTTCGGCGGCGAATACTGGCATGAGTGCATTTACGCGTTGGACGATCCTAACTTCGCGGGCGTACTTCCCGGAAACAACTCCGCTGGACATGCCTGCCCGACCAGTGGAGGTGCAGTCGGCCTCGCAAGCAGCTACCGGTTTATCGAGAACGTTGACTTGCGCAAGAACGTCATCAGTACGTCGGACCCTGGTGTCGATCCCAATGTGAAGCCCATGGGAATGCATGAGTCGGTCTTCGGCAGTGAATGGGCTGTCACCCCAACACTAGCTGTTACGGCTCGCTACTCTCGCAAGCGCCTGGACAACACGATTGAGGATATGGGCGTAACCGATACGTCCGGCTTCTACATCGGCAACCCCGGGCCTGGCTACGGCGATCTGCTGCACCGCGTCCTTTCTTCCAACGGCCTTACAACTCCGCTCTGCACCGCCTGCCCGACCGCACCCAAGGCGACGCGTGCCTACGACGGCTTCGAACTCCGCGTAACGAAGACCGCTGGATCGCACTACTTCTTCAGCGCCTTCTATACCTATAGCAAACTCACCGGAAACTATCCCGGCCTGACCAGCACGTTCAATACGGACGGTGGCGGCGGACGCCACAGCCCGAACAACAACCGCTCCTTCGACCAGCCCCAGATGGGTTTCACTGCGCATGGCAAACCGTACGGGGGAGACCTTCCAACCGATCGTCCGAACACCGTCGGCGGTTACGGTTCCTACCGGATCAAGTGGTTTGGCGGCGACTCGCAGATCGGTCTTTCCCAGGCGATCTACCAGGGTTCGCCGATCAGCACCGCTTGGCCGACAGGCACCTCTACGTCCTCGGTGCAGTTTGTCGAGGGCCAAGGCAACTGGGTGCCGATTACCCGTGCCAGCGATGGCTCCATTCAGGCTGGGACGATCAAGCAGGGTTACCGTACGCCCGCCTTCCTGCAGACGGACGGCAACCTTACCCACTACGTCCACGTCAGCAAGGAACATGAGAACCGGAGGCTCGGCGGCGAGATCAACGTCTCCAACCTGCTGGGACAACATGCGGCGATGGGTTATACCGAGATACCTCTGACAGCGGCTGTCTCTCCTACTACAACCAGCAATCCCTTCGGCTTTGACTATCTCGCGATGGAATCCGGCTGGGACTACGTTGGCGTCAGCAATGCCAACAAAAAACTCGTATCGAGCACCTACGGACTGCCAAACCTGTTCCAGACAGGCCGTCAGATCCGCCTTAAGGTGGCTTTTACCTTCTAACTAAACTCCGGCCTGCCGGACACAACAGAATGGGATCGTGAAAGCGGTCCCATTTCTCTTTAAGAAAATTCAAAGAAATCTTTCCCAGAAAATAATTCAGCCAGGCAAGACGCTGGTACTCTATAGAACCTCTTGCCAACCTCATCCCGAAGACACTTATCTGACACATTCCGGGGGTGAATCATGTATTGTTGGTCGCGCATCCTAGTTGCGTAGTTCCGTATCCGTTTGAGCTCCTGCAGCACTGCTTCAAAGTTATCCAACCTCCGAGGTTCTGAATATGGCTCTTGCTTTTCTGGATCGCGATCGCTCCATCGCCCCCGCTGGATACAGTCGCTGGCTGGTCCCACCTGCTGCCCTTGCCATTCACCTTTCGATTGGCCAGGCTTATGCCTTTTCCGTATTTAAAAACCCGTTGCTCGCGTTGACCGGCCCGGACGGCTCTCACTGGAACCTGAAAGAGGTCGGTTACATATTCTCGATTGCCATTGCTTTTCTCGGCATCTCGGCTGCACTCTTCGGAGCGTGGCTGGAGAAAGCCGGGCCACGGCGCGCGATGTTTTACTCGGCCATCTGCTTCGGCGTGGGCTTCGTTATCTCTTCGTTTGGAGCCAGCAGCCATCAGTTATGGCTGATCTACCTGGGCTACGGCGTGATTGGGGGCATCGGCCTGGGGCTTGGTTATATCTCTCCCGTCTCGACGCTGATTAAGTGGTTTCCTGATCGGCCCGGCTTGTCGACTGGTCTCGCCATCATGGGTTTCGGCGGCGGCGCGATGATCGGCGGTCCCCTCGCGAACCAACTGATGGCGCATTTCAAGACCGCCGGGCAGCCCTCGATTCCCTACACGTTTATTACGATGGGAATTCTCTACTTCCTCTTTATGATGTTTGGTGTGTTCTCCATCCGTGTGACGCCCGATGGCTGGAAGCCCGCGGGATGGGAGCCTTCGACGAAGCACTCCGCATTGATCTCCAGCCACAACGTTGCCGTGTACGAGGCCTGGAAGACGCCGCAGTTCTGGCTGTTGTGGGTGATGTTGTTCGTCAATGTAACAGCCGGGATCGGCATCCTCGAGCAAGCTTCGCCCATGATTCAGGATCTGTTCAAAGGGTCTGTCGGCGCCACTGCGGCAGTCGGTTTCGTCGGCTTGTTGAGTATCTTCAATATGGCTGGACGCTTCTTCTGGGCATCGACTTCGGATTTCATCGGACGCAAGGCGACCTACTTCTGCTTCTTCACGCTGGGCGCGGTTCTTTACTTCGTTCTGCCGCTGACACGCCAGGGTCAGTTGAACTCGGTTCCACTGTTTGTGGGGATCGCTGTCGTGCTGCTCTCGATGTATGGCGGCGGGTTCGCGACGATCCCGGCCTATTTGAAGGACCTGTTTGGCGGTTACAACGTGTCGGCGATTCATGGCAGACTTCTGACAGCGTGGTCGCTGGCGGGCATCGTTGGGCCGCTGATCGTCAACGGTATCCTCGACCACTACGTGGCAAAGCACATGAACAAAGCGGACGCCTACCCGCTGATCCTGCATATCATGTGCGGTCTGCTCGTCATTGGTTTTCTGGCAAACCTGATGGTGCAGCCGGTGGCTGATAAGTTCTGGCTGAAGGACAAGAACGTCGCTGTGCCTCAGGGCGCAGCCCACTAAACACGAGCAATCGAGATTCTCAGGAGAAGATTCATGGCAGATACGGTAAAAAAATCGTCACCGCTTCTCATTGCGCTCGCGTGGGCGATCGTCATCCTCCCTCTGGGGTGGGGTTTTAACTACACGCTGCAGAACGCGTTCAAATTGTTCACCGCTCCCAGTGCGGCACCTGCAGCGCCGACGAAGTAGGCTATCCGTGGTAAGTTTTTCTATTGCAGCAGCGCAATTGCGGTGTCCGACATCGCCGTGATGCCAGTCCGCAATGCAGGCTCCGCCATTGGCGCGAAGATGCTTGAGTGAAGCGACGGCAACGGCACACCCGCAGCAATCTTTGCCGGATCGACTGCGCCGAGCCAGAAGAGCACCGTCGGTATCTTGCGGTCGTCGAGACCGAACCGGCCAAAATCTTCAGAGACCATCACCGGTTCAAGGTCAACCACATTTTCGCTGCCAAGCGCCGTCACCAGCGTCGCTCTCACCCGCGCGGTCAGGGCCGGATCGTTATAGGTCACTGGTCCTAGATGCGGAAGAAGAACATCGACGAGAGGTCGACGGTCTGGCGGAACTCCTGCCATCATCGCGATGCCATCTGCGGTACGTTGAATGTCCTCGAGAATACTCTTGCGCACCGCTTCGTCCATCGTACGGACGGAGAGCCCAAGCTTCACCTCGTCCGGAATGATGTTGGGTTGCGTGCCACCGTTGATCATTCCCACTGTTACCACCGCCGGGTGTGTCGGCAATGTCTGGCGGCTCACGATCGTCTGAATGGCGAGCACAAACTGTGATGCCATCACGATTGGGTCTTTGGTGGACGCAGGCATGGCGCCATGGCCGCCGACTCCGCGGATGGTCACCGTGAGTGTCATCGTGCCTGCCATGGCGGGGCCGGAGGTGATTCCCACCTTACCCGCGGCCAACCCTGCGTTGTCGTGCAGGGCGATGGCGAAGTCCGGTCGTCCAAAACGTTCATAAAAATTATCTGAGAGCATCGCCCGTGCCCCCTCCCCCAGCTCCTCAGCCGGCTGTCCCACCAGCATCAGGGTGCCGTGCCAACTGGATCGCTCGGCAGCCATCACGCGCGCTACGCCAACCATGTTGGTCATGTGCAGATCGTGCCCGCAGGCGTGCATTACTGATACCTCCTGCCCCGCCGCGTTCTTCATTTTGACCGCGCTCGCATAGGGTAGCCCGGTCTTCTCCTCGACAGGCAGCGCGTCCATATCGGTGCGAATCAGCAACGTTGGTCCGGGGCCGTTCTTCAGGATTCCCACGACACCGTAGGCCGGTGCGCCCTCGGTGTATTTGCCAATATGGTCCGTGACGGTATATCCAGCCTGACGAAACTCTTCTGCCAGCCACGCTGAGGTTTTTGCCTCATAGCGCGATAGTTCCGGCCTCTGGTGCAGTCTTTGGTACGTCGTCACCAACTCCGGCAACTGCTTCGCCACCAGAGAGGGGATATCCTGCGCCGATAACTTTGTTGTTAACCCGGTAACCATCACTGCTGCTATTCCGTACACCACGATCCACTGCTTCGTATACATCGTTCTCTCCGCTTCTGGCTTGAATTGTTTGAACAAGACTGTACATGGTTTGCGGCCTGTAGACTCTAACTATCGTGACGTTCTACTGGCCGGCCATCATCGGTTTTCTCTTTGGCTTCGGTTTTGGCGTGGGGTGCGCGCTGGCGGTGATGTACTCCATCTTTATGGGAGGATACCGGGCGGCGGTACGTGAATCACAGCTGTCTACGCCGCCGGAACGATATACGAAGGCGCTGGCAAAGCTGCTTCGCGACCAGAAATAGACCGCGTACGACAGACCGTTAGCGTGCCGCCAGCTCGGTTCGCATATCCCGCACCTCGCGAGTCAGAACTTCAATCGCCCGCATCAGTTCGGCTCGCTGCGCGTCGTCGCTCATCGACTTGATGCCTTCCATGTAGAAGTTGCCGTTGGGTTCGAGGACGCACTTCTCAACCTCCTCGAAACGGTCGAATCCCTGTTTGTGGAGGACGGCACGCAGCTCGATCTCGGTCAGCGCCTCCTTCTTCGCCGCATTCCAGTCGACAATTCCGTGGTGGATCAGCCTGGTGGGGCTACCCTCAAGCGCTTTGTTCAACTTCGGCATTCGGAAGAGAATTCGCGTGAGCAGCCAGTTAATTGTCAGTAGGGAAAATGCCCCGATCACCCCGCCCGAGACCGAGTTGTCCTCGCCGATCATCGCGTTCTGTACGGTGTTCGACAAGCTCAACAGTACGACGAGATCGAACGGGTTCAACTGAGCGAGTTCACGTTTGCCAAAGAGCCGCAAAAAACCGATGAGGAACAGGTAGACAACGACCGGGCGAAGAATTTTTTCAAGAACCGGCAGCTGCAGATGAAACATACTCTCGATCAAGGTGTTCTCCTTCTACTTTTCTTGTGCAAACCGCTGCTGATGCCACTGCCAGGCGCTGGCGATGATCTTGTCCAGCTCGGCGAACTGTGGCTTCCAGCCGAGTTCGGCTTTGATCTTCTCGGAACCTGCGACCAGTACCGCGGGATCGCCCGGCCGGCGCGCACATTCTTCGACGGCGATGGACTTGCCCGTGACGCGACGCACCGACTCGATCACCTCCATCACCGTGAAGCCCTGTCCGTTGCCGATGTTGTAGATGAGCCTGCTCTTCTGGTCGCTCAGCGCGGCAAGAGCAAGCAGATGCGCCTCGGCCAGGTCGCGCACGTGGATGTAGTCGCGGACGCAAGTGCCATCCTTCGTCGGGTAGTCGCGGCCAAAGACTTTGATGCCGGCTCTGCGCCCAAGCGCAACGTCGAGGATGAGAGGAATCAAATGCGACTCCGGCTCGTGCGCCTCGCCATAGCCTTCCATTGCGCCCGCGACGTTGAAGTAGCGCAGGCTGGCGTATTGGAGGCAGTGGCTGAGATTCATCCAGCGCAGCATCTGCTCAACCATGAGCTTGCTTTCGCCATAGGGATTCGTGGGCTGGAGCTTTGCATCCTCAAGAATCGGCGTGGATTCCGGCTCACCATAGCAGGCGGCGGTCGAGCTGAAGACCAGCTTATTGTGTCCTGTGGCCAACATTGTTTCGAGCAAAGACAGCGTTGCCATGGTGTTATTGCGGAAATAGATCTCCGGATGCTTCATGCTTTCGCCGGCCTCGATCAACGCGGCAAAGTGCATGACTCCGTCGAAGCGGCCGTCGCGCAGAGTTTTCTCAAGCAATGCACGATCGGCGAGCTCTCCTTCGACAAAGATCGCTCCCGGTGCAACAGCCGAACGTCTGCTGTGGCAAAGGTTGTCGTAGACCGTCACCTCGTGTTTCTGACCGAGTAAAAGACGCGTGAGCGTACCCCCGATATAGCCTGCTCCGCCGGTCACAAGAATCCTCATCCGATGCATCTCCTTTGCTTCTACTTGGATACCACAAAAGTACCAGTGTCAATCACTTACGCTTACGGCAATATACTTGCAGTAAGTGACTGGCGGCGTACCTACACATGAATCGTTATGTGGCTCCCGAAAGCACGGTTCCCGCTACAACCTTTTCCTTCGCGACTTGCGTCTGTTTGAGTGAAGTTAGCGCAACTTCCGCGATGTAGCCCTGGTCGTAACAGTTTATGAGTCAGTTCGACCGGGTCCAACTCAAAGCAGAGATACTCCCCGTTCCGATACTGGCAGGTTAGCAGCACCGGTTTCGATATCCCGCCCTCGAAGAGAGGACCGCTCAAGGATTTCTATGGCACAGGTCAAGCCGCTTCGCAGTGATGATCCCAAACCGCAGAGTATGCAGTTCTCGCACTTCGGCGTCCTGAACGACGGCAACCAGAGCAAGGGTTCGCTCTTCACCTCCGTCGCGCTGAACATTCTTCTCGCCGTGTGCGCTGTGATCATCGGTGCGGCAGCGAAGAAGACGATCGACAACCGGCACAAGCTGACGCACCTCGACGAGCCGATTCCGATGAAGAAGCCAGAGGAGCCGCCGCCACCGCCGAAGATCAAGATCAAACTGCCGCCGCCACCCGTGGTCGCAAAGATTGAGCCGCCGAAGATTAAGCTGCCTGACATCAAGGTGCCTGAGCCGCCGAAGCCGCCAGAGGTCAAGATGACTCAGCCGATGCCGGTCGTGATGCCCGCGCCGCCGAAGCTTGTCCAGCCTCCTCCGGCTCCCAAGGTTGTCAATCTCGCGCAGGCAATGCCCGCGACAGTTCCGAATAACGCAGCACATCCGCAAGCCATTGCGCTGGGTTCTGCGACGAATCCGATCGCCGTCTCGAATAAGCCATCGCCCACGGCGATCAGCCTCGGCAACGCCGGAGCATCGGGCATGCCGAAGTCCAACAATGGAGCAGGAGCAAGTGTTGTCAGTCTTGGTTCCGGCTCGCCTAACAGCCAGAACATGAAGGGTAACGGACCGGTCGCGGTCGCGGGCATTCCGCATGGAGTGGTTGGAGGCACGGGTCCTCTGAACAGCAAGTCGGTGAGTCTCGGACAGAACTCTCCGCCGCCGATGCCGAGGCCCAGCGGTCCGACAGTGGCAACCTCCAAGAGCGGACCCAAAGTTCTCTTCAAACCCAAGCCGGAGTACACCGAAGAGGCCAAACAGCTTCATATCGAAGGCAACGTCACTGTCAGGATCCGGGTCTCTTCTTCCGGCGCAGTTCAGGTACTGGGCGTTACCAGCGATCTCGGTCACGGTCTCGGCGATTCTGCTGTCCGTGCCGTTCAGGCCACACGTTTCAAACCTGCCACCGACGACTCGGGTAATCCGGTTGAGTGGGAAGGTGTCGTAAACGTTACGTTTCAACTTGCAGGTTGAGCATCATAATTTTGTTGTGTCTTCGCAGCATGAACTAGCATTGAGTCCATATTTAGGCTCACCCTCGGGTAGCCGCAGGAGCCGTACATTATGATTCTCGGGAAACAGTCCATCGCCGGTCTAGCCCTGGCAATCTTCGTCGCAACTACTTTTGCCCCGCAAGCAGAAGCAGGGCTTCTGAAGAGTAAGAAGAAGAAAGAAGACGACCTCTCGACCTCGCGCAAACCTTCAGCCGCACAGAACGCGCTCATCGACAAGGCCATCGTCCGCGAGAAGGTCATCGTCAAGACCATCAAGGACCGGGCTCCCATCGTCGAGACCTACATCCAGAACATGAAGCCCGATCCGGTGCTGGGTCAGGTTCCGGACTCCGACCAGCACTTCCTGAGCCGCGTCGACTTCAAGAGCATCATCAACGACGACTCCTTTGCAGTCAACAAATCGACGTCTCAGGACGGGAACAGCAGCAAGATGGGGTTCTTCAAGCATTCCCTCGCGACTGTCAGCGGCCTGGGCGGCAGCCTTCATCTGACCTTCCACGAAGCCGGCTTCGTTCAGATGCTGCTGATGGATTCCAACAACTTTGACCGGCAGCACTACAACTTCGGCTATGTGCGCAACGACTTCCTCGGGAATACGCCGACGGCGGTGTTCGACGTCACACCGATCTCGGGCAAGAAGGATTTCGGCCGCTTCTTCGGCCGTGTCTGGATCGAGACCCGCAATGGCAACGTCGTTCGCTTCAACGGCGATTTTGCCGGCACGCAGGAAGACCAGAAGGAGTTCTACCACTTCGACAGCTGGCGCACGAACGTTCAGCCCGATCTCTGGCTGCCGACCTCGTTCTATGTTGAAGAGAGCGACCCGAAGAGCGTCTCCCGCACTCTGAAGTTCAAGGCAATCAACCATATCTGGGGCTATCTGCTGAAGGTTCCACCGCCGGAGGCCGCTGATGCTTCTCTCGATGTCGTCGGTGCAACGGACGTCAGCAACGATGCGCAGGACGTAAGCCCGCTCGGTGCGCAGCGCGCCTGGGTCCAGCAGGCTGAAGACAACATCGTCGAACGCCTCTTCCAGGCCGGACTTCTCGATGCGCCCAGCGAGTTCGACAAGACACTCGAGGCGCTGGCAAATAATATTCTGGCCTATAACAACATCACCCTGTCGAGGCCGATCCGCTGCCGTACGCTTCTGACGGAGCCGCTCGAGTCGCTCGCGATCGGCAACACCATCGTCGTCTCGAAGAGCCTTCTCGATACCACCGGGGTTATTACACAGGATGGCCAGCAGCAGATGGGCAACCTGAACGCGATTCTTGCCTTCCAGATCGCCCACATCATCCTCGCTCACCGGCTCGATACAAAGTATGCCTTCAACGACCGGCTGCTCTTCCCGTCGACCTCTGTCTTCAACCGCATTCCGATGCACCACACAGATGCCGACAATACCGCGGCGGCGAAGAAAGCCATCGAGCTCCTGGGCGCCAAGGAACTGGACAACGGCCAGCAGTACTTCAGCCTCTACCTCCAGCAATTGCAGCAGCGCGTGAAGAACCTGAAGGCTCTCAACGAGCCGATGATCGGTGACGGTCTTGTCCACAGCGATGAAGATCCGACCTTCTGGATGGCGGCCATAATGTCCAAAGGCCCCAAGCTGGATATGAAGGATCTGAAGCAACAGGCTGCGATGCCGCTGGCGAGCTTCGTCCGCTTCGATCCGTGGACCGACCAGGTCTTCGTGATGCACTCGGCCTACGAACCGCTGCTGACTGCGGCCGACAAGATGCCCTTCGAAGTGGAACCGGTCTATCTGAAGCTTACCTATTACAAACCGCCGCCCGACGCGACGCCTGCTCCGGCCGCGGCCCCAGCGGCTACAGCGCCTCCGCCAACAGATAACACTGCAGCTCCTGCAGCTACAGCTCCCGCAGGAACTGCGACTTCTGCAACGACCACGCCACAACCCACTACGCCGCAGAACTAAAGTTCTGAAGTGTGGCAGCCGATTAGGAAAAAGGCTGCCACGCTTACGTCCGCAACAGCTTGATTTCTGCATTCCATAGAATCGCCCAAAGAGTTTTACTACCTGCGAGGAGGAGCCCTGTTCAAGCGACACATTCTTATCGGCTGTATCGCTTGTGTTCTCGGCCCTCCGAGCTTGCTTCACTCTCAAGCTCTGCCCACTGCGTCGCGAGTGGGTTCCCTCTCGGCCGGTGCGGGATGGTTCTATTCGAATCCCGACTTCGGCCAGAGGAACATCCAGGGCATGATTTTCTATTCTGATTTCGACATCTCGCGACATTTTGGCGCTGAAGGCGAGATCCACTATTCGGTCCTCACCCCAACCAACGTAAGCGAGAATCTCTATGTTGCCGGGCCCCGCTACGTTTTTCGACAAAACCGCTTCGAGGAATACGCAAAGCTTCTCTTCGGCGCCGGTCATTTCGGATTGCAGATCGGCGGCACTACTGTTCCGCAGACCAACGTCTACTTCGCCTACGTGGCAGGCTTCGGCGTGGACGTCCATGCAACTCGTCACGTCAACGTCCGGGCGTTCGATTTCGAGATACAGAAGTGGCCGGGCTTTCCGCAGAACGGCCTTTCACCCATGTCAGGCTCCGTCGGCGCAGCGTACGTTTTTCACTGACCGCTTGCGTTTCCGGGTGCTATACGATGGCCAGAAAGATTTGCAACTCTTTTTTGCAGTAACTTGAACCAGCTTTTAGGGGAAGGCACTTGCTAACACGGATAATCGTTTTGATCGGGCTGTCAGCTACAGCACCCGTGTTGCGGGCCCAGGCTATTCCGACCAGCTCACGCATCGGCGACCTCAAGGTCGGCGGCGGCTACGCCCTCGCTGACTCTGACTACTATCACAAGTTCACCGGAGGCGCGGCCTATGTCGACTTCGACTTCCTCCCACACATCGGTGTGACAGGTGAGTTTCATTTCGTTTCGGGCACGGCCAATCTGTACGAGAAGACCTATGAGGTCGGCGGAAGATACTACTTCCCCCATCGCAGGTTCGTTCCTTACTTGAAGGTCCTGTATGGAAGAGGCGTCTTCAACTTCCCTGCCCTGCCGGACGGATTCCAACCTAATCTTGCCTTTAATCTGGCTGCCCTCGGCGGTGGCGTGGACTACAAGGTAAAGCCCTGGCTCTACGCCCGTGCCGACTGGGAGTATCAGAAGTGGTTCAGTTTCCAGAACTCCAGCCTTTCGCCCAATATCCTCACTGTGGGCGCGGCCTATCGTTTCACACCACGAGAACACTAGCTCTCTCACCTATGCAAAAGAAAGGCCCCGCATCAATACCGGGGCTTTTCCTTTGACTCCAATTCCGTTTAGAAGTGGTAAGCAATGCCGATCGAAGGAGTCGAGATGACTTCATAACGGTTGGTGTTGAATTTATTTCCCGGGAGACTGAAGTTCGGAGTCTTAACCAGGAAGCCGCGATACCCTGCCCGGATATCGAAGCTTGGACTCAGTTCGTATGCCACACCACCACCAAAGAGTGCGCCGATGTTCGTATTCTGCTTCGCATCGAGGTTCGAAGTTCCGGCATCCTTCAATGGGGTAAAGATCATCGCGCCCGGGCCACCCTCAAGGAAGGGGTTGAAGTTCTTGAAATTAAGATTGAAAACGTAGGCTCCGCTTATCTCCTGCTGCAAAATGTGGATGCCGCCGTTACTCTTCCCGGAAAGCACATAGTACTGGGTGTTCTGCTGATACCCGTAGTTCAGTTCGAGTGCGCTTCGTGGTGTCAGCATGTACCGATAGCTGGCGACCAGCCCAAGAGTCATGCTTGTATTCTTTTGCACGCTGTTCCCATTGATCTGGGGAGCAAAAGCTGCACTGGCGCTGACGCTCACGTCTTGCCGGCTCTCCTGCGCATAACCGGCCGCCGCAGATACAGTCAGCGCGCCCAACAACAACATCGTCTTCTTCATTCTTCGCTGGATCCCTTCCAAATTCGTCCGCAACCCTCGCCCTGTCCCGCAGGCAAAGCTGTAGCAAGAGTTACGATGTGTCCTAGTCACTGTTCTTCATTGTAACCGCACCGGTGCGCTGGAAGGGGGGCAGCACGTAGAAAGGCCAGAGGATATACCTTCCCCCGGCCTTTAAATAGTTTATTTCCCGGCTTACTTGTTTACAGCTGCGGCGTCGGTGGAGCGGCTTGGTTTCCACCACCATGATTTTCTCTGCGCTGCCGCATCTGGGTCTGCAGTGCGTCGAACTTTGTCTGCTGGTCGGGTGTAAGCAAGGCGCGGATCTTATCCTGCGATGCCTTGTGGATCTCCATCATCTTCGACCGCTTGTCCGGCCCCGCAATCGAAGTGTCGTCCCTCATCGCCTGCGCCTGCTTCCACGTATCCGCATCGATGGCCTTCACCTGGGTGACCTGGTCCGGCGTGAGGTTCAGTTGCTGGGTTAGAAACTCCACCTGGTGTCCTCGCATTCCGCGCCCTCGCGGACCGCCCTGTCCCGGGGGTGGTGCACCTGGATCCTGGGCCACGGCACGAACACTCAACGCTGTCGCGCCGATCGTCAAGGTCAAGAAAATTAAGCCAGCTACTTGCAAAATCGCACTACGAAACGTCGTCGTCTTCATCGAATTCATCGAATTCTCCCTCGTCTGTATCGCCTTGCCGGAGCGCTCTTCTCTGGCGGTTAAGTTCTATTGGTACAGACGCACCTTTTCCGCCGGAGACTTCGCACCTCAAAAAAAATTTGCAGAGATGTCACATTCCCCGCTCGGCCTGAAAGCAGTAAGGGTCTCCATGCGCCGTAGCGTACTCCTCCACGACCTTCAAAAACGCCAGCGCCGCATGAGAGAGGCTTGCCTGCCTCCGGTAGACCAGCCTCAGTTTGCGCTCGGTCTGCAGCTCCGGCACTTGAACCCGCACCAGCGCGCCGCTCTCCAGTTCAGGCTGCACCGTCAGGCCCGGCACCAGCGCAACTCCATTCCCCATCTGTACAAACCGCTTGATGGCCTCGAGCGAAGGCAGCTCTACCCCCATCTGCAGCGGAGTCTTATGCCGCTTGAACGTCTGAATCACCTTCTGGCGCTGCGGCGACGGGATATTGTGTGCAATGAAGTTCTGCGCGCCCAACTGCCGGATCGAGACCTTGCCCGCACCAGCCAGCGGATGCCGCGGATTGACAACGAACGCCAGTTCATCGCGGTACACCACGGTTGATTTCACCTGCGTATCGTCGGGACGGAACGAAAGCACTCCAAACTCAACCGAGTGCATCAGCACCTCATCCGAGATGCGGCTGGCCAGCGTCCGCTGCACGGCGAGCTTGATCCGCGGATTCTGCCTGCGGAACTCGTCCAGCAGCGGCAACAGATAAAGACACGTGTACTCATTCGCCGCCAGGTTCAGCCGCCCGCGATGCAGCGCCCGTAGCTCAGCCAGTGCGCCGGAGGCATCATTGCGAAGATTCAGCAACTTAGCGGCGTACTCGCGTAATACTTCGCCCGCATCTGTCAGAGTACCGTCCCGCGAGGATCGGTCGAACAGCACCTCATCCAGCTCGTTTTCGAGTTTTGCAATTGCCTGACTTACCGCTGGCTGGGTACGATGGAGCCGTGAGGCGGCCCGTGAAAAGCTTCGTTCCTCAGCCACCGCCAGGAACGTCTCCATCTGGACTAAATCCAATCTTCACCTCGCCGCGGCAACGATTTCAGCACCGAATACCGTAATTAGAATTTATGATAAACCTTCCGACCGTCATAAGCATGCATTATGATCAAGTCCAGATCGAGAGCACAAGGCCTTATGTCTTCCTCTAATCAGATCGTCTTCTTCGACACCACCCTCCGCGACGGAGAGCAGTCCCCCGGCTGCACCATGCACCACGGCGAAAAGCTGCGCTTCGCGCACCAGCTTGCCAACCTCGGCGTTGACGTGATCGAAGCAGGTTTTCCCATCGCGTCCGCTGGAGACTTCGAATCGGTTCGCACCATCGCCGCGAGGTGAAAGGGGTGCGGATCGCGGCACTGGCACGCGCCAAGCCGATCGATATCGAGTCCGCCGCCCGAGCAGTGGAGCCCGCCGAGCTGAATCGCATCCATACGTTTCTTTCCTCCTCCGACATTCATCTCGAGCATCAGATGAAGCTGTCCCGCAACCAGGCACTCGATCTAGCCGGAGAGTCGGTCCGTCTTGCGCGTTCGCTTGTCGATGATGTCGAATTTTCTCCCATGGACGCAACCCGCACCGACCCCGACTTCCTCAAGGCTATGGTCACAGTGGCTGTGCAGGCAGGTGCGACGACCATCAACATCCCGGACACTGTCGGATACATCACGCCGGCCGAATACGCGGCTATCTTTCGCATGTTGAAACAGCTTCCAGGAATGGAGAAGATCATCCTCTCCACGCACTGCCACGACGATCTCGGCCTCGCGGTCGCCAACACGCTTGCCGGCATTGAAGGCGGCGCGCGACAGGTAGAGGTTGCCGTAAACGGCATCGGCGAACGGGCTGGAAACGCAGCTTTGGAAGAAGTGGCTGCAGCTCTGCTCGTGCGACGCGATGTTCTGCCCTACACCTCCAACATCGTGAATACGCAGCTCTTCCCCACCAGCGCGCTACTGTCGGAAATTGTCAACCATAAGGTCTCGCCGAACAAAGCAGTCGTTGGCAAAAATGCCTTCGCGCATGAGAGCGGAATCCACCAGCACGGCGTGCTCGAAAATCCACTGACCTACGAGATCATGACACCGGCTTCTGTCGGCGTCACCGCGAACACTATCGTTCTGGGCAAGCACTCCGGGCGACGCGCCTTGGAACATCGTCTTTCCGCACTCGGTTACACACTCTCCAAACAAGGGATTGACGAAACGTCTATGCCCGCTTCACTGAGCTCGCAGACCGGAAGAAGTTGATCTACGATGAAGACCTCATCGGCCTGTTGCAGCCCGAAAAGACTCCAACGCTGACGCACTAAACGCGAACAGCACTCGAACCAAGGGAATACCCAATGCGTCTCAAAATTGCAATCCTCGCCGGCGACGGCATCGGCCCCGAAGTCACCCGCGAAGCCACCAACATCCTCCGCGCGGTAGCCGAGCTAGGCGGCCACGATTTTACTTTCGTTGAAGGCCTGATCGGCGGCATCGCCATCACGGAAAGCGGATCGCCACTCCCCACTGCAACGCTCGACGCCGCACTCGAATGCGACGCCGTACTCCTTGGTGCTGTCGGCGACAACAAATTCAACGCCCTCCCGCCCGACAAACGCCCCGAAGCCGGCCTCCTGCAAATCCGCCAGGCCCTCGGAGGCTTCGCCAACCTTCGCCCCTCCATCGCCTACGCCGCACTCGCTGAGAGCTCACCTCTTCGCCCCGAAGTGATCAAAGACGCCGACATTCTCTTCGTCCGCGAGCTCCTCGGTGGCCTCTACTTCGGCGCACCACGCTCGTGGAACAAGGAGACCGGTGAAGCCATCAACACCATGCGCTACACCAAATCTGAAGTCGTGCGCGTCGCCCGCATCGCCTTCGAACTCGCCTCCAAGCGTCGCAGCAAAGTCACCTCGGTCGACAAGGCGAACGTCCTCGAAGTCTCGCAGCTCTGGCGCGCCACCGTCACCGAAGTCGCCAAGGACTACCCCGACGTCACGCTCGAACATCAGCTCGTCGATTCGATGGCAATGCATATCATGAACATCCCGCGAAACTTCGACGTCGTCCTTACCGAAAATCTCTTTGGCGACATCCTCTCCGACGAGGCCGGCGTCATCACCGGCTCGCTCGGCATGCTGCCCTCGGCCACCATCGGCGGCGCAGTCAATCTTTATGAGCCCGTCCATGGCAGCGCACCCGACATTGCCGGAACAGGCAAAGCGAACCCCCTCGGTGCAATTCTTACCGCCGCGATGGTGCTGCGTCACTCCGCCAATCTTGAACAGGATGCGAAAGCCGTCGAACAAGCCGTCCAGAAGGTTCTCGACGCCGGCTACCGCACCGCCGATATCGCTCGCGGCCAACAGCCCGGTCAAACCCCAGTCAATACACAGGAGATGGGCAAGCTCGTCCACCAGGCACTGTCCGAATCCATCGACCGCCGACAGGCCATGCACGCCGTCTAAAGAGACATGAATCCGAAATTCAAACAGGTCCTGCTGAACTGTGCCGTCCTCGCAGCATTGATCTATCGCTGGTTCACCGGTACACCGCCGATGGTGCTTTTAGTCGCAGCCATCATCATGTTCACGATTGTCAACGGCCTTCTCTGGCTCACCCAGAGAAAGTTCAACCAACCCAGACGCTCTCGCTAAAGAAAAAATCATGCGCCGTGCTCTCCAACTCGTTCTTATCGCACTGCTCGTAACAGCCGTCGCGCGTGCGCAGATGCCCACGCCTCAGCCGCCGGCACAAATCCCTCCGCCGCAGATACAGAAGAACAAAAAAACGCCAAAAGAAAACGTTGAGTGGCTCTGGCAGTACGGCCCCCCTCCCGCCGATGGCCGCGAGACCCAGCTCGTTCTTGACACGCGATTCCAGCCATTTCTCGCGCAACACCTCACCGCCCCGCAGAGCTTCTGGGGCAATCCAAAGACAGGCTACAAATCGCTCGCCGTCACCGCGCTCGACTTCCTCTCGATGCCCGACAAAGTTCTCGCCGACAACAACCGTTACCTCTCCATCACCGGCTGCGTCTTCCGCTTCTGTTCGGATCGCGGTCTGTTGTGGGTCGATTTCAACGGCCCGCATCCGCTCGTCGTCTTCAACGCCATCGACTGGATCAAGGACAGCAAGACACCCGACCAGCCCGGCGCAGAGTACACGCTCTGGGTCTTTCCAAACCAGGCCATCGAGCCCGAACACATTCCCGCCGCGCTCGTCCACAGCATTGCTCGCTGGACCGCGCATCCGCCGCCGGGCAACAAAGAAACTCAGCAGATTCGCAACGCCATTCTGGTCGATCCCGACGGCACGCCGCACGACATTCCACCGGCTTCGATCGGCGCCAACACATTCACTCTTCCACCAACCGAGCAGAAGGCACAGCCATGACCGCACCCCGCACTCTCTTTGAAAAAGTCTGGAACCAGCACCTCGTCGCCGAACCCAAAGGCGAGCCGACGATCCTGTACATCGATCTGCATCTCGTCCATGAGGTCACCAGCCCGCAGGCCTTTGATGGCTTGCGTATGGCTGGCCGCAAACTTCGCCGCCCCGACCGCCACATCGCCACAGTCGACCACAACGTGCCCACGACCAGCGCCGAAGACCGCCTCCACATCGTCGATCAGGTCTCCGCCGCGCAGGTCAACGCTCTTCGCACGAACTGTGCTGAGTTCGGCGTCGAGTTCTTCGACGTACAGGACGCCTCGCAGGGCATCGTCCACATGATCGGGCCCGAACTGGGCGCAACCAAACCCGGCATGACCATCGTCTGCGGCGACTCCCACACCTCGACCCACGGAGCCTTCGGCGCCCTCGCATTCGGCATCGGCACCAGCGAGGTCGAACACGTCATGGCCACGCAAACCCTTCCCCAGTCGAAACCCAAGACCTTCCGCATTACCGTTGACGGCGACCTTCCCTTTGGTGTCACTGCAAAAGACATGATCCTCGATATCATCGGCAGGATCGGCACCGACGGCGCCACCGGCTACGCAGTCGAGTACGCCGGCTCAGCGATTCGCGCGCTCTCGATGGAAGGCCGCATGACCATCTGCAACATGAGCATCGAGGCCGGAGCCCGCGCAGGCATGATCGCTCCCGACGAGACCACCTTTGCCTACCTCAAAGGCCGCCGCTTCTCGCCGAAAGGCGCGGTATGGGACGAAGCGGTCGCACACTGGCGAACGCTTCCCACCGACGAAGGCGCAGTCTTCGACCGCGAACTCCACATCGACGCTGCTACTCTCGCTCCTGCGGTCACCTGGGGAACCTCGCCCGGCATGCACGCCACCATCGACGGCTCGGTTCCAACGCTCGACGACGCAAAGTCCGAGGCGGACCGAAAGTCCTTCGCGCGCGCCTACGAGTACATGGGCCTGAAGCCCGGTACGCCGATGGAAGAGATCAAAATCGACACCGTCTTCCTCGGTTCCTGCACCAACGGGCGCATCGAAGATCTTCGCGCCGCAGCTGCCGTGGTCAAAGGCCACCATGTCGCCACAAAAATCCGCGCCCTTGTCGTCCCCGGTTCGCAGGCAGTCAAGCATCAGGCAGAGGAGGAAGGCCTCGACACCATCTTCAAATCCGCAGGCTTCGAGTGGCGCGAGCCCGGCTGCAGCATGTGTCTCGGCATGAACCCTGACATCCTCCAGCCCGGCGAACGCTGCGCCTCCACCAGTAACCGCAACTTCGAGGGCCGCCAGGGCCGCGGCGGGCGCACTCACCTCGTCAGCCCCGAAATGGCTGCTGCTGCCGCCATCACTGGTCACTTCACAGACATCCGCAAATGGAAACGGTACGAAGCATCCGAACCAGCCCTCGCGAAAGGAGGATCGCGTTAGCCCTTTGGCTTGTCATTCCGCAGCGAAGCGGAGGAATCTGCTCTTCGCTGACTCGCTAACCAGCTAACTCGCTCATCTATGGAACCCATCAACATCCTGACCTCGAAAGCCGTCCCGCTGCCGCTTCCTAACATCGACACGGACCAGATCATCCCTAAGCAGTTCCTCAAGCGCATCGAGCGCACCGGCTACGGAGAATTTCTCTTCTTCGACTGGCGCTACGACCTCGATATCCCCGACCACGTCGAGCCCCGCAAGGACTTCGTCCTCAACAACCCCGCCTACAAAGGTGCCGAGATCCTCATCGCCGAACGCAACTTCGGCTGCGGCAGCTCCCGCGAGCACGCCGCCTGGGCCCTCAACCAGTACGGCTTCCTCGCCGTCATCGCTCCCACCTTCGCCGACATCTTCTACTCCAACGCCGGCAAAAACGGAATCATCCTCTGTCGCCTCACCGAAGAAGAAGTGCAGGAGCTCCTCGCCCGCTGCACCAAAGACCCCAACCACCTCATCACCATCAACCTCGAAGCACAGACCGTTACCGATGCCGACGGCTTCAACGCCCACTTCGACATCGACCCCTTCCGCAAATACTGCCTGCTGAACGGCCTCGACGACATCGGCCTTACCCTGCGCCACGAAGCCGACCTCGACAAATTCGAAGAGCAGCACAACAAAGACTTCTGGTCCGCACCGAAGGCCGCAACCGCTCCAGGCACCACCGCTGCCTCTTAGTTTGTCATTCCGCAGCACAGCGGAGGAATCTGCTTTTGTTCTTTCGCTGATCCACTACGCTGACTCGCTAATCTGAAAGGCTGACACTTGAGCAACGAAATCGATCCCAAGCAACACTCCAGAGTCCTCACAGAAGGCCCCAGCCGAGCCGCGGCCCGTTCCTATCTGCGTGGCGTAGGCTTCAGCAAAGAAGATCTGCACAAGCCCATCATCGGCATCGCCAACACCTGGACCGAGATCGGCCCATGCAACTTCCATCTCCGCCAGGTCGCCGAGGCCGTCAAGCAAGGCGTCCGCGAAGCCGGTGGCACCCCCATGGAGTTCAACACCGTCACCATCTCCGACGGCATCACCATGGGCACCGAAGGCATGAAGGCCTCGCTGATTTCCCGCGAGGTCATAGCGGATTCAATCGAGCTCGTCGCTCGCGGCAACTCCTTCGACGGTCTCATCTGCATCGCCGGCTGCGACAAGAACATGCCCGCTGCCATCATGGCTCTCGGCCGCCTCGACATCCCCGGTCTCATGCTCTACGGCGGTTCCATCGCTCCCGGCAAACTCCCGCAACCCGACGGCTCCGTCAAAGAGATCACCATCCTTCAGGTCTTCGAAGGCATGGGCTCGCACGCCGCCGGCAAGATCACCGACGCGCAGCTCGAAGCTCTCGAAGCCACCGCCTGTCCCGGCCCCGGAGCCTGCGGCGGCCAGTTCACCGCCAACACCATGGCCATGGCGGGCGAGTTCCTCGGCATCTCTCCCATCCAGATCACCGGCGTCCCCGCCATGTCGCCCGACAAGGCCGAAGCCTCCCGCGAAGCCGGCCGTCTCGTCATGCAGCTCGCCCGCACCGGCCTGACTCCGCGGAAGATCGTCACCCGCAAGGCCATCGAGAACGCCTACGTCTCCGCCTGCGCCTCCGGCGGCAGCACCAACGCCGTCCTCCACCTGCTCGCCATCGCCAGCGAGTACGACATTCCCTTCTCCATCGACGACTTCAACGCCATCAGCGACCGCACGCCGCACATCTGCGACCTCTCCCCCGGCGGCAAGTACGCCGCGAAGGACTACCAGGATGCAGGCGGCTCACGCCTTCTCGCCAAGCGGCTCCTCGACGCAGGCCTCCTCGACGGCAGTCAGATCACCGTCACCGGCAAGACCCTCGCCGAAGAGGCCACCCACGCAGTCGAGACACCGAACCAGCCCGTCATCTATCCCCTCGACCACCCGCTCAAAGCCACCGGCGGCCTCGTCATCCTCAAGGGCAACCTCGCGCCAGAGGGCTGTGTCGTCAAGGTCGCTGGCCACGAGCGCATCCTCCACACCGGCCCCGCGCGCATCTTCAACTCCGAGGACGCCTGCCACGCTGCCGTCGAAGCCGGCAAGATCAAACCTAACGACGTCTGCGTCATCCGTTACGAAGGCCCGCGCGGAGGCCCCGGCATGCGCGAGATGCTCGCCGTCACCGCCGCCATCAAAGGCATTCCGGAACTCTCCGACTCCGTCGCGCTGTTAACAGATGGGCGTTTCTCAGGTGCCACACGCGGCCTCATGGTAGGCCACGTAGCCCCCGAAGCCCAACTCGGAGGCCCCATCGCCGCCGTGCAAGAGGGCGACCTCATCACCTTCGACATCAAAAAGCGCGAACTCGAATCTCGACGTCCCAGCCGAAGAGATCGCCAAGCGCCTCAAAGTCGTCGAAGGCCCCCGAAGCACGCTACAAACGTGGAGTCTTCGCCAAAGTACACCAACACCGTAAGCAGCGCCAGCCAAGGAGCAGTCACCAACTAGCTCTTGTCAATTCGTCGCAGAGCACGAACCGGAAGGGCACGGCTTCAGCCGTGCCGCAACATTAACCCGAAGAAAGGGGCTTTAGCCCTTGAGGTCATTGGCCAATGTTGAGAGGATCAAAGACAAATCGGATATATGACGTCGTCGGGACGCTCGCCGCACGGTCATGATCTGATCCTACTCTGGAAAGCCTTCGAACTCCTTGTCTTCGCACCGCTAGCTGGGGCCAAGCACCTGCGAGACTACCTTCCGTTTGCAATCGAACTCTTGCTTGGATTTGCCTCCCTCATCCTTAGCCTCAGGAAGCATCACGTTGCAAGCTTCGCGGTAGCTTGCCTGCTAGCCTTCGCCGCTCTTACCTACTGGTGGTTTGTGATCTGCGGAGGCAGCAAACCTATCTGGTCAGATTTCGAATGGCTGACGGTTCCGGACTTTTTCTTTGCCGCAGCCGTACTTCTCCGCTGGTTCTTACTACCCGCGCGTGGAACCGACTTTCCTCAAGGGCGTATGGAGGCTGAAAATGTCTAATCGAAAAATCAACACCCCACCCTAACCGGAGCCGAAATCCTCTGGGCCACGCTCGTAGGCGAAGGTGTCACCACGGTCTTCGGCTACCCCGGCGGAGCCATCCTTCCCGCCTACGACGCTCTGCGCAAGTTTCCCATCCATCACATCCTCACTCGCCACGAGCAGGGCGCAGCGCACATGGCCGACGGCTACGCACGCGCCTCGGGCAAGGTCGGAGTCGCCATCGCCACCTCCGGCCCCGGCGCGACCAACCTGGTCACCGGCATCGCCACTGCCATGCTCGACTCCATCCCCATCGTCTGCATCACCGGCCAGGTCTCCAGCAAAGTCCTCGGCACCGACGCCTTCCAGGAGATCGACATCACCGGCATCACCCTGCCGATCACCAAGCACAACTTCGTCGCCACCCGCGCCGAGCACATCGCCCCCATGATCCGCGAGGCCTTCCAGATCGCCGCCTCCGGCCGCCCCGGCCCCGTCCTCGTCGACATCACCAAGGACGCGCAGCAAGGCACCGCGCTCTTCAACTTCGACGAAGCCGCCCCCGCGCCCTACCGCCCGCATCCCATGCTCCGCGCCGAAAGCTCCTCCATCCGCAAGGCCGTCGAACTCATCCGCGCCGCGAAGAAGCCCGTCATCCTCGCCGGTCACGGCATCACGCAGTCCGGCGCAGAAAAACAAGTCATCGACTTCGCCGAGCGCCTCCACATCCCCGTCGCGAGCACGCTGCTGGGCCTCGGCAGCTTCCCCGCAGGGCATCCGCTCTCGCTCGGCATGATGGGCATGCACGGCGAATCCTGGGTCAACAATGCCATCCAGCAGGCCGATCTCCTCCTCGCCTTCGGGATGCGTTTCGACGACCGCGTCACCGGCAACCTCGCCAGCTACGCGCCCGACGCCAAGAAGATTCACATCGAGATCGACCCCTCTGAGATCAACAAGAACGTCAAAGTCGACGTAGCTCTCATCGGCGACCTCAAAGAGGTCCTCAACACGCTCGCCCCGCTTCTTGGCGACAGTCTCTACACGGTCACCCAGGATGGCGACACAAGCACGATCCGGTTCGGCGACGGCCAGCAAGGTCAACGCCTGCCTACCGGCGCCGGAACAGTCACCGGGACGTATCGCCAGGGTAGCGGCGCCTCCGGCAACTCGATGCTCCCCCAAGAGTTGTCATTTCGACCGGAGGCCGGAGGCCGTCGGCGAAACCCGCTTTCTCCGCGACCGCTAAGGAACAGCATCCTACCTCCGAGTGGCTCCGCGAGATTCGCGCCATGAAGGGCGACGCCTCCGTCCGCGACATCATCAACCTGCCCGACAACGGCCACCTCTACGCCGCGCACGTCATCCACGACATCTGGCGCGAAGCCGTCGCCGCAGGCCGCGACCGCGACACCATCATCGTCACCGACGTAGGCCAGCACCAGATGTGGGAGGCGCAGTACTTCCACCACACCGCCCCGCGCACGCTCGTCACCAGCGGAGGCCTCGGCACCATGGGCTTCGCGCTGCCTGCTGCGATCGGCGCCAAGGTCGCCTGCCCGGAGAAAGACGTCTGGGTCATCGCCGGCGACGGCGGCTTCCAGATGACCGCCGCCGAGCTCTCCACCATCGTGCAGGAGAACCTCCACATCAACATCGCCGTCATCAACAACGGCTTTCTGGGCATGGTCCGCCAGTGGCAGGAGGCCTTCTACGACAAGAACTACTCCTGCTCGCCCATCCTCTCGCCCGACTTCGTCAAACTGGCCGAAGCTCACGGCCTCCCCGGCGCGCACATCACCCAGCGCAAGGATGTAACACCAACCGTTACAAAATCCCGCACCGGCGAAACCGCTTTCGTCATCAACTTCGCCGTCGAAAAAGAAGACGGCGTCTACCCCATGATCGCCCCCGGCGCCGCCCTCCACGAGATGGTCCGCCGCCCACAGAAAGACCCGCTCCTCGAAACCGCGGAGGATGAGTAGATGAAACAGATTTGGGATGCGATCGAGGTTTTAGGGCCAATAGTGATTGTCGCTATGGTTATTGGATATTTCCTGTGCATCAATTGGTTTCGTATGACGGGCCGAGAAGTCGATCGAGGTACAAAACTCTTTCTACTGAAGTTCCTGATCGGAGCCCCCGTGATCGGTTTGTTGATTGGTTTCGCAGCAAGTAGCAAACGTGGTCTGTAGCACCCCGTTGGTTTCCGAAACGAATTGTTTTTTCATTGAGGACCAGATGCTCGATACGTTCATTGAACAGTTAGATGAAAAATCCGGCGAAACTAGCGCTTCCTTCTTCGACCAGATCGGAAGCAAATTCATAAAGATCTGTGCAACGATAGTCACTTGTTTGCAACTCTCCTCAATCGCTTTCGCTCAATCCCAACCTGTCCACATCCGCGTCATCAACGCCCAAACCAACAAACCGATCCATGACGAAAAACTAAACATAGCCCTCAAGGTCGACCAGATCGGCTCCGTCGCCATGCCCACTGACAAGAACGGCATCATCCTCGTCGACACCGGCGACGCCACCATCATCCGCATCCTCTCGAACATGTACGCCGACTGCCGTCCGCGCGGCGAACTCTACACCAACTACTCCATCGCCACCATTCGTCAGACCGGCATCACCACCGGCAACCTCTGCAGCAGCGCCAGTCCCGCGCCCAGGCCCGGGGTCCTCGTCCTCTACGAGATCCCCAAAACCTTCATCCCTGTCTACCCGGCGCCACCCGCCGGCAACTTGCCCCACTCCGACGAGAACCCCCACAAACCGCAAAGTAATCACGAACTACGAATCAGCGCAGATAAAGCTACACACTTCAGATTCATCCGTTTTTGAGAACGAAGAATTGACCCAACTGCTCCAACTCGAAACCCCACGCCTCACCCTCCGCCGCTGGCAGGAGGCCGACCGCGCAGCCGTTCGCTGCAATGAACGCCGATCCGGTCGTCATGCACTACTTCGCCGCGCCGATGACCCGCGAACAGAGCGACGAAGCCATCGACCGCTACCTCGCCGCCTTCGACCGCGACGGCCTCAGCTTCTTCGCCGCCACTCTGCGTGACACCGACGACTTCATCGGAACCATCGGCCTGCAAACCATGCGCGACGTTGTTCCCGAATCTTCCTCAACCCGCAGTCGAGATCGGCTGGCGCCTCACACAATCAGCTCAGGGCAAAGGACTCGCCACCGAAGGCGCACGCACCATCGTAGACTTCGCCTTCAACCAACTCGGCCTTAACGAAGTCGTCGCCATCACCGCAATCCCCAACCAGCCATCACGCCGCGTAATGGAAAAGCTAGGCATGACCCACCGTCCCGAACTCGACTTCGACCACCCCCGCGTCCCCGCAGGCCACCGTACCAGCGCCACACCCTCTACAGCCTGCGTAATCCAAATTCCGATGAGGTCCCATGCTCCACACCTTGGAACGTAGCCCTCCGACAGACGACCAAGCGAAGTCGCAGAAACTGCAGAGGATTAGGCCTTGCTCAAACATGCTTGTGAATCTTTGAATACGCCCATAATGCTTGAGTCCCGCTATTACTCGTGTTGAGCTGGCGCGACGCCATCAAAACCGAATCGAAAGCTTCTTTCACGCTTGTCCTAATCCTGAATAAGTTCAGCATGGATGTTACTGTCACTTGCTTGGAATGGAGCTTTCGGACCTTTTTCATTCGACCTTCTCGGGTCTTATGGTCTTCCTGGCGAAGCAATGCCAAGATTATACTGACGCTCATTTGTGGGGGAAATCCTCTCTGTTGCAATTCGAACGCAGCGAAGCGCAAAGTCGTCTGTGGCCTCATTTCTATTGAGTTTCTGTTTGGTTCTTTGTACGCTCGCAATTGCTTATGCAGTTTGACCCTAAATAAAGCTTTCGTTGAAAGGCCACTTATGCTCCACACCTTCGTAGCCCTGGTCCAGGACAAACCCGGCGTCCTTACGCGAGTCGCCTCGCTCTTCCGCCGTCTCAACATCAACATCGTCTCGCTCACCGTAGGCGAGTCCGAGCGCGCCGACATCTCCCGCATGACTATCGTCTGCGAGGCGCCTGACCACGCCGCCCACCGCATCCGCGCCTCACTCTACAAACTCGAAATCACCGTCGACGTCGACGAGGTCGGCCGCGCCGATGCCGTCATCCGCGAACTCTGCCTCCTCAAGGTGGGCGCAGGCCCGTCGCACCCTCTCGGCCAGCACTCGCGTTCGCAGATCTTCGAGCTCGCCGACCGTCTTCAAGGCCCGCGTCGTCGATCTCGCCCCCGAGTCCATCATGCTCGAGCTCACCGGCAGCTCCTCGAAGATCGAAGGCCTCATCCAGGTCATCACCGAGAGCGGCTATACCATCCTCGAAGTCTCCCGCACCGGCCGCATGGCCATGCGCCGAGGCCACCACACCAGCCGCGTCCTCAAAGCCCTCGGCACACCCAACGGAGAAGCCCCATCCCGGCCTCTTCCCGGCCAATTCGAAGACATCCCGGAAGAAGATGGCAGCGACGAACAGTAGAAAGACTTCCCATTAACGCAGCGTCACCACCGCTGAAGCGGTCTTCGTCGGATCCGCCTGCGAGATCGCCGTGATCGTCACCGTCTTTCCCGTCATCGGCATCGCAGCGGGCGCCGTATAGAGCCCCCCGGCGGTGCTGCTCGTTGTAATGGTGCCCGCAGCCGTGGAGCCACCGGTCACCCCATTTACCTGCCACGTCACTCCATTGTTGGTATTCCCCACGGCATACCCGTTGAATTGCTGAGTCCCATTCAGCGCTACCGACGCCGTCAAAGGCGATATCCCCGTCGTCACCGATGCGGCAGTAATCACAATCGGTATCTGGATATGCATTGCGGCGACTCCGTTGCCGGCGGCGACACTTCCATTCACCGTCAAACCTACAAAACCTTGCTCGCTCGAATTGTTCGCTGCGCTTACATAGACCGGAGGCGTAGAAGGAGCGGTGTAAGTGACGGTATCTCCGCTCGTGACGGAAAGTGTGCCCACATCAGTATTCCCCGCATCGATAGGCGTAATGCTGGGACTCGCGAATGCCGCGCTGAGATTCCAAGTGGGCGTTGCTGCCGCCAGGTAACCACCCGGTTGCACAGAAAATGTCGCGCTGGATCCTGCCGCGATTACATTCGAACTCTTCGTCAGCGTGAGCCCCGGAACACCAGACCCTGACGCACCGCCACAACTCGTCAACCAGCCAATCGAAGCCACAGTAGCCATCGCCTGAATCTTCTGAAATTTCATGGATTTGCCCCCGAAGTCCCCGGAACACACCGCAGTATAGCCCGGTCCAGGTCCGTCACAAGGTAATTGTTCTGTAAGGCGCCCCGGGGGCCTTCCAAGCCTGAATGTTCATCCCGCGCAATGCACACTTCACTCACCGCCTCGGTATACTTAACTCCTGTTAACACGCTTCTCTTCCCAACTAAATAAGGATACAAACCTACCGCCATGGCAAAGACTTATCACGACGCAGACGCAGACCTCTCCCTTATTCAGGCAAAGAAAGTCGCCATCATCGGCTACGGCTCGCAGGGCCACGCCCACGCCCTTAATCTCAAGGACTCCGGCGTTGATGTCCGCGTAGGCCTCCGCCCTGACTCCCCCAACGCTGAGCGCGCCCGCAAGGCCGGTCTCGTCGTCGACACCGTCGCCAACGTCAGCAAATGGGCTGACGTCATCATGAACCTCACGCCCGACCAGACCGCAGCCAAGGTCTACCACGCCGAGATCGCGCCCAACATGAAGCCCAACGTCACGCTCATGTTCGCGCACGGCTTCAACATCCGCTTCCGCACCATCACGCCGCCGTCCACGGCCGACGTGTCGCTCGTTGCTCCCAAAGGCCCGGGCCATCGCGTTCGCGAAGTCTTCACCGAAGGCGGCGGCATCCCCGGCCTCGTCGCCGTCGAGCAGGATGCCAGTGGCAACGCCCTCGCGCTCGCTCTCAGCTACGCCAAAGGCATCGGCTGCACCCGCGCCGGAGTCCTTCAGACCACCTTCACCGAAGAGACTGAAACCGACCTCTTCGGCGAGCAGGCCGTCCTTTGCGGTGGCACCAGCGCGCTCGTCAAGGCAGGCTTTGAGACTCTCGTCGAGGCCGGCTACCAACCCGAACTCGCCTACTTCGAAGTCCTCCACGAACTCAAGCTCATCGTCGACCTGATGTACCGCGGCGGCCTCGCTTACATGCGTCACTCCATCTCCGACACCGCCGAGTGGGGAGACTACGTCGCCGGCCCGCGCATCGTCACCGACGAAGTCAAAAAAGCGATGAAGTCCCTCCTCAACGATATTCAGGACGGCAGCTTCGCCAAGAAGTTCATCGCAGAAAACGAGACAGGCCGCAAGGAGTTTGCCCGCATCCGCAAGGCGGAATCCGAGCTCCAGATCGAAAAAGTCGGAGCCGAGCTTCGCAAGTCCATGCCCTTCCTCGACCCTGTCGTCGTCAAGGACGGCCAGGTTCAGAAGGCATAAATTCAGTCGAATCAAATCGAAAACGTTTTTTCACAGTCCAATTAGAAAGAGGCGGCATCCAATCAGTTGTCGCCTCTTCTATTTAATCGCTTTACCTGCGTAAAAAAGAACCGTTCCGCATAGACCTGCAACTCTGGAACTCCTGTAACAATGGAGACGTAGACAAGAGAAACGATTCGACACCAAGCAGCAGAAGGAGCCCGCAAAAAAATGGCCACCCTGAACAGCTACGAAGGTCTGCTCCAAACACCAGCAACTCAAGCCGAACTGCAGATTATGGCCGGGCCACCCGCCACGCCGACACCCCTTCCCGAAATCGTCGCCGCGCTGCGCACCATCACCCCGCTCGACGGCCTCACCGACGAGGAATACACCTGGCTCGCCACCCACGGGACTGAGCGCGTCGGACCAGATCGTGCTGTCTTGTTTTGCGATAACGATCCCGCGCGTAACATGAACTTCATCCTCCGCGGCGAGGTCCAGGTCCGCCGCCGCCGCTCCGGCAATGTCGCGCTCTTCATTGGGCGTGCGAGCTCTATGACCGGTAAACTTCCCTTCTCGCGCATGAAGAACTATGGCGGCGAAGGCTTCGCGGTTGGCCCCGTCTGGTCGCTCGACATCCCCGACACGCTCTTTCCCGAGATGCTTACCGCAATTCCATCGATGAGCCAGCGCTGCGTCTCCGTGCTCCTCGACCGCGTCCGCGAGGTCACCCGCATCGAGCAGCAGTCGGAAAAGCTCAACGCCCTCGGCAAGCTCGCCGCCAACCTCAGCCACGAGCTCAACAATCCTGCCTCCGCTGCCCAGCGCTGCGCTGCCAGCCTCTTCGGCGAGCTGCGCGAATATGGTGAACAGAAATACCGCCTCGGCAACCTCTGCCTCACCGAGGATGAGATTGCCGGCTATCGCAACTGGGTCCAGAGCGCTCGCACGCGCATGTCCGCTTACTCGCGCGCACAAGGGCCGCAAAGCCCGCTCGCCGCTACCGATCGCGAAGAGGCCATCGTCCGCTGGCTTACTGCGCACAGCGTTCCCGAGCCCTGGAACATCGCCCCTGCGCTCTCGGAGACCAATCTTCCTATCGACCTGCTCGATGAACTAGCCAACGTCACGCGGCCAGAAGTCCTGCCCGTGGCCCTCGCAACCGTCTCACGCTCTCTGCGCGTCGAACGGCTCGCCGAAACCGTCGTCGACTCCACAGTCCGCATCTTCGACCTCATCAGCGCCATCAAGGACTACTCGTACATGGACCAGGCGCCCATCCAGGAGGTCGATCTCGCGCAGTCGCTCGAAAACACGCTGGTCATGTTCAACTCGCGCCTGAAGAACGTCCAGGTGGAGCTGAACTTCGACCAGGAACTGCCCCCGATCAGCGCCTACGGCAGCGAACTCAATCAGGTCTGGACCGCACTGATCGAAAATGCCCTCGAGAGCATGAACGACATGGGCACCCTTCGCCTTGTCACCAAGCTCAACGGTTCCATGGCGCTGGTTGAGGTCTGGGACGACGGCCCCGGCATCGATCCCACGATCAAATCTCGCATCTTCGAGCCCTTCTTCACTACGAAAGCTCCCGGACGCGGCCTCGGTCTCGGTCTGGATTCGGTGCAGCGCATCGTCAGCAAACACTCTGGCTTCGTCACCGTCGAATCCAAACCCGACGCAACCTGTTTCCAGGTCCGTCTACCCCTCGACCTCGCCCAAGCCTACTGAAGACAAAACGGGAGAGGCCCTAAGCCCCTCCCGTTCAATATTTTCTGACTGTCCGGCTACTTGATGATCTCAACCCCGCGCCAGAACGCGATGTGATGCTTTACACTCCGTGCCGCTGGCTTTGGATCGGGGTAGTACCACGCTGCATCAGGGTTTTCCTGCCCGTCCACGATGATCGTGTAGTACCGCGCCTGCCCCTTCCATGGGCAACTGGAGGTCGTGGAGCTCGTCTTCAAAAACTCCCGCTTCACCGACTCATCCGGGAAATAAATATTTCCCTCAACCATCTCTGTTTTTTCGCTTTCGGCCAAAGTCTGACCGTTCCATACTGCCTTCGCCATAGTAAACAACCTGCATCTTTTCAATAAGTTGCGGCACATGCTCGCATCAGCGGGTCATCGCCGTCGAATCTGCGTCACTCTGGCCTATAACCCATTTGTAACAGAAATGATGCAAAAAAGGAATGGCCTCGTCCGAGCCGCGTCAGTGCGGTTTGAACGTCTTTCCAGTCTCGATCAGGGTCTTTAACCGGGAAAGAATTCGAGGCCATCCGTCGGCGGTACCAGCATAGGCGGTGTCACCCTCGGTCCATTGGTCATGGACCACCGTCACCTTGGTAGCCTCGGTCTCTGGAATCAGTTCCACACTGACACGGGACGTTCTTTCGCTTTGCCCTATCTTAAACGTGTACTGCAGCATCTTTGGGGGATCGAAACGCAGTACCTCTCCTTGAACGTATTTCGTCGGCTTGCCGTCAGATCCCGGCCCTACCCATGCCATCGAGCCGCCGGGCTTCCACTCCGCCTCGAGCTCCGCTCCCATGAAGAGGATGCGATTAGACTCCGGCGAAACAAAGCCGTCCCACACTTTTTCCGGTGGGGCGGCAATGTAGAGGACATAGCTCAGCGATGCTGGATTTGCCATTGCATCTTCTCCTGGAGGTTGGCCCGAGCGATCTCAATCAAACTACTTCGCGGATTACTTCGAAATCCCAAAAGTCTTCACGAAACTCTGATAGCGTGCCATGGCCGCCGGATACTTCGCGATCAACTCTGCCGTCTTCGCCATAAACGGGTTCCCGCTCTGCTTCTCCGTCTCCGCATGAAAGTGGTGGAACTTCGCATAGAGCAAGATCCCCTCCAGGGACGAGTCCAGAAACAGATCCGCATCGATCGCTCCGCGTAGCACAAACGAAGCCGACATCTCCCAGTAGCTTATCGCCTGGCGCCAATACGGATTGAACTCCGAATTAACGTCCCGCGAGACCGCCCGCAACTCTTCAAGCGTCTTTGGCTGAAAGTCGAAGATCATAAACCGTCTCGCCTTGCGCAAAGTCTCTTCACCCCGAAGTTCGTACAGCTTCAGGATCAACTCAGCATCCGCTGCAGTCGCCATCTTTTTCCTTTCGTTCAGGCTACGCTCTCGACAACCGCCCGGGTCTTCTCCGGATCGGGCTTCTCCAGTACCGGCACAGGAGCCGGCCCGGCAATCTTTTTCTCATACGTGCAAGGCGGAGTCGTCGGCTCCTCAACCGGCGCACCCTTCTTCCTTCGCTTCTTCGGCAGAGCCTCGCGGTTGTTCGGGCACACCAGGTAAGTTCCCTTGTCGTTGTGAATCTCAAGCAGGTACGCGCTGTCGCACTTCGGACAGGTCTTGTCGATCAACTTCAGGTTCGACGCAAAGTCACACTTAGGATAGTTCACGCACCCGTAGAACACGTCGCCGCGCTTCGTCTTCCTCACGGCAATGTCGCCGCCGTCCTTCGGGCACTTCACTTCCAGCAGCTCCTGCTTGATGTACTTGCACTTCGGATACCCGCTGCAGCTGATGAACTCGCCATACTGCCCATTGCGCAGCAGCAGCGGCTTCCCGCACTTCGGACAAGCCTCGTCCAACTGCACCGGAGGCTTCTGCTGAACCTTCTGGTTTAACTTGCGAATCGTCTTGCACGGAGGATCTTCGTTATACCCGGGGCAGGCCATAAACGGCCCCCACGGCCCATTCCGCAGCACCATCCCACGTCCGCAGTTGTCGCAGAACTCCTCCTCCGCAACCTCATCGGCTCCCGGCGCACTCAGATCAGGCTTCGCCGCAAAGTTCTCCTTTGTAAAATCGCAGCTAAACGGCTCTGCGGTCACCTTCTTGCCTAGCAGCATCGCCTCTTCGATCGCCGCCGTCAGCTCCTTCGCGTCGTTGGTCTCCTTCGAGTACTCGACCACATCGTCCGCGGTAGCTTTCACCGTAATCGGGTAATGCAACGTCTTCGTTACCTTCTTCAAAGAAGCCTTCGGATCTTTCTTCCACGGGCCCGCGGCCACCGTCACCGGCTTCACCTTCGAAAAATTACTGCACGAATAGAAGCTGCCGAACTTGCCCCACTTCAAAACCAGCGGAGCGCCGCAGTTATCGCAGACTTCCGTCGTCGCCTGCTCCATCCGCTTGATGTCTTCCATCTTCTTCTCAGCGACGTGGAGTTCCTTCTCGAAGTGTTCATAAAACCCATTCAGCAGATCGGTCCACTTCTCATGGCCTTCCTCGACCGCATCCAACTCGCCTTCAAGCGTAGCTGTATAGGCCGTATCGAAGATGTACGGAAAATTCTTTACCAGCAGCTTCGTGACGACGGTGCCGATCTCCGTCGGCACAAACCGCGCCTGAATCTTCTTCACATAATCGCGGTCCTGAATCGTATTAATGATGGACGCATACGTCGAAGGCCGCCCAATGCCTTTCTCCTCAAGCGTCTTCACCAGACTCGCTTCGTTGTAACGCGGCGGAGGCTGCGTAAACTTCTGCTGCGGGTCCAGCTTCTCCAGCCGCAGAGCCTCACCTTCGCTCAACTCCGGCAGCCTGCGTTCAGCCTCTTCTTCACCGTCCGCATCGCTCTGCTCGGCAGCTTTTGCCGCGGCCTGACCCTTCGCCGCCTGCCGCGCGCGCTTGTCCTCTTCCTCAAACCTCAGATGCCCGTCAAACTTCAGAACACTTCCCGTCACGCGGAAGTCATAAGCCTGCTTCGCCTTCGCAACAATATCCACAGTCGTCTGGTCGAAGACTGCTGGTGTCATCTGGCTCGAAACAAATCGCTGCCAGATCAGCTTGTACAAACGAAACTGCTCGTCACTCAAATACTTCCGGATCGAATCCGGCGTGTAAGCCACATTCGTCGGCCGAATCGCCTCATGCGCATCCTGAGCCTGCTCCTGCTTCTTGCCCGCGTATTCATTCGGTGTCGCCGGCAAATACTGTTTTCCCAGCTTCCCGATAAACTCACGCGCCTCGGCAATCGCATCCGGGCTCACGCGCGTCGAGTCGGTACGCATATACGTAATCAACCCAACCGTACCCTCATCGCCGATCTCCACGCCCTCATATAAACGCTGCGCCACGCCCATCGTACGCCGCACATTGAAACCCAGCCGACCCGAGGCATCCTGCTGCAGTTTGCTCGTCGTATACGGGGCCTTCGGATTATTCCTCCGCTCCTTCTTCTCGACCGAGCGCACGCTCCACTTCGCATGCTCCAACTCGCCGACGACTTCATCGACCGCTTCCTTATCCGGCAACGCGTTCGCGAGAAAGAGCTCCTTGCCCTCCTCATCTTTCCCGTTCGCGACACGCGAAGGCACGCCATTCACGCCGACAAACCGCGCCGTAAAGCTCTGTTTGTCGGCACCTGGTTCGAGCGCTGCATCGATCGTCCAGTACTCCACCGGATTGAACGCATTGATCTCCGCCTCGCGTTCCACAATCAGCCGCAGCGCGACAGTCTGCACACGCCCGGCCGACAACCCACGCCGCACCTTATCCCACAGCAATGGCGAAACCTGGTATCCCACCAGCCGGTCCAGCACACGACGCGTCTGCTGCGCATCGACGAGGTTCTCATCAATATCTCTGGCATGCAGAAATGCCGCGTGCACCGCCTTCTTCGTAATCTCGTTGAACGTAACCCGCCGAACCTTCGACTTGTCCTTCACCATCGGCAGCAGTTGTATCGAGAGATGCGCGGCAATCGCCTCGCCTTCGCGGTCCGGGTCAGGGGCCAGGTACACCGTATCCGCCTTCGCGGCAAGCTTCTTCAGACGCTCAACAACCTTCTCCTTTCCAGGAGACACAATCAGCGTCGGCTCGAACGTACGCTTCTTCAGCTCCACGCCAATCTCGTTCTTCGGCAGGTCCATGATGTGGCCGATCGAGGCCTCCACCACGTACTCACTGCCGAGATATTTCCCGATCGTCTTCGCCTTCGCCGGCGATTCCACGATCACAAGTGACTTTGCCATTCTTTCCCTTCATGAATCAGAACGCACAGCCGAGGCCAAACGTTCCGGGTCTTCCTGTGTTCCCTTGCGAACCTAACACGGTTTCTGCAAACGCGTCATCTCGTCGACGATTTTTCAACTGACGAAAAGGATTCCCGAAGGTCATCACAGAGCTGTGCATTTCCCGGAAAAATCCGCATCGCAGACTATCCGGCAAACCAAGCCAACACCGTAACTTACCTTGAGTTTTTCCCCACCGCCATCACCCATTGGACTCACTGGCCCACTGCCGCCTAAAAACTCCGAACATAATTTTTTCCGGGAAGTTGCCTCACCCGCCCCTTTAATTCCAGTTCAAATAGCGCCGTGAAGATCTCAGACGACCCTAACTCTGGCTCCAACTGCTCGATCAGCTCATCCAGCTGGATCGCCTCATCATGCCGCAGGCGGTCAAAAACCACCCGCTCATGCGCGGGCATCGGCTCATCATTAAATAGTAGAGATGCCGTCCCCCTGGCTTTCGATTCACCCGGCCTGCTCGCCGCGAGCTCCTCCTCCAGAGCCAGGCGAATCTCCGAAGGCAGATCCTCCCACACATCTTCCCAAGTCGCAGTGAGCTTAGCCCCCTGCTTTATCAGCGTGTTAGGACCCCAGGCGTTCTTGTTCGTCACATTCCCCGGAACCGCATAAACATCCCGATTCTGCTCCATTGCACACCGCGCCGTTACCCGGGTCCCGCTGTACTCCGCTGCCTCAATCACCAGAACCCCGACACTCATCCCGCTCAGGATCCGGTTCCGGATCGGAAAGTTCTGCGGTGCAGGAAATGTCCCCAGCGGATACTCGCTCACAATCGCCCCTCCAGTCGCAACAATCTGCTCGGCCAGCTTCTTGTTTTCCTTGGGATAGATCACATCGATCCCCGTCCCCCACACCGCAACCGTCTTCCCTCCAGCATCGATCGCACCCTTATGTGCCGCAGTATCGACTCCCCGAGCCATCCCACTCAAAATCACCAATCCGCGATGCGCCAGATCCCGCGACAGCAACTCAGCCATTCCCGTCCCATAAGGAGAAGGCTGTCGCGTCCCGACCACCGCAATTCCTGGCCGCGATAGCAGGCGCACATCCCCACGAAACCAAAGCACAGCCGGCGGATCATAGATCTCCCGCAGTCGCTCGGGATACTCCGCATCCTCTGGTGTCAACACAACTCCGCCAGCCTCCGCGACGCGCTTCATCTCATCCTCAGCCGCCGTCCGAGCCTTCCCCTCAAAACAGAACTGCGCCGCTGCAGCTGGCATCCCCAGCCCTTCCAACTCCGTCAACGAAGCCTCAAATAACTGCTCCGCTTCGCCCAACCGGCCCATCGCCTTCCAGATCCGCGTCGGTCCCATCCCCGGCGTCAACGTCAACGCCATCCACGCCATCTTTGCCAGTTCCCGTGCGCCTACATCTCCAGCCATATCCTGCTCTGCAAGGCCCATTCCCTTAGTTCCCCTTGGTCTGTATCCACGATTTCTCTTCAACCTCAATATACGCAAGGCGGCGATCAGGCGAAGAACTTGCAATCGACCCACAAATCTGTAGCCGAAAAATCATTTTCATTAAACCACTTGCGACTTCTCAAATTGCATCTAACCAATTCCGCCCTGCTGCGGAAGGAGAATCCTAATGTTCAAGCGTCTCTGTTTGACCGGGTCCCTTATCCTTGCTTTCTCCGTCGTTCTACCGGCACACGCCGACACCATCACCTACACCGCAATCCTTAAAGGGTCTAACGAAGTTCCTCCAACCCCAAGTCTCGGCACAGGATCAGCCACCTTCACCCTCAATGGCAATCTGCTAACGATTGATGAAGTCTTCTCCGGATTAACCACTAACGCAAGCGCAGCGCACATTCATTGCTGTGGCCCCCTGGGAGTCAACGAAATCGTCGCAGTTCCATTCACACCGTTCCCGAACTCCACCTCGGGCACATTCATCGCAACGGTAGACCTGACCCTTGCAGCCACCTACACCGCAGCTTTCATCACCCAGGAGGGCGGCACCGTTCCTGACGCAGAATCTGGCCTTATTGCCGGGCTGAATAGCGGAAACACTTATGCCAACATCCACGACGCTAACTTCCCCGGCGGCGAAATTCGCGGCCAGATCGCAGTCGTAACACCGGAACCTGGCACTCTTCTGCTGTTGGGCACTGGCATGATCGGCTTTGTGCAAACGGTACGCAGAAAAATCCGTGCCTGAACTTAGATCAAAGATCACGTTCAGATCAACCTCAAAGCTTCCGCCGTCCACCATCGGCGGAAGCTTTTTCGTTGCGCCTGAAACCAGACCTATAGCTGCTTTGTCGACCAAGTTTACAATTGTCGCGGCAGAACTAGGTCACAATCACAGCAATGACGAAGAAACGAAATGTTCACAGAGGTCCTGTAGCTCTGTACGCTCTTGCAGGCGTGCTGTGGTGCACCGGACCTTTGGGCGTGAGCTCAGCCCATTGCTCAGCGCAACCAGCCACCAAGGCCACACTCGCAACGTCCTCCACCGACGGCAATCAATGCAGAAGATGCCACGCGGAAGAGGTAGATGGGTTTGCACAATCGAAGATGGCCCACTCCATGCGTCTCCCAGCGCAGGAGCCCGCAGGAGTCGTACAGGTTCACGGCACAACCATCACCATGTTCTCCGATCAACGCGGATCATGGCAGAAGCTCGACAGTCATGGCAGCACAAACTCCTATCGCGTCGACTATGTTATCGGATCCGGCACCCACGCCAGCGGATACGTCATCGATCTCGGCGATCATCTCTTCCAATCTCCTGTCGCCTACTATCGCAGTCGCTCCGCGTACGATCTCGCTCCGGGATACGAAGGAAAACCCGACCCCGACTTTACTCGCCCCATCGCCGAAGCCTGTGTCTACTGCCACGCAGGTTCGTTCGATTCCGTCGCAGGAACCCAGAATCAATACGGCAAAGTCCCCTTCCCACATCTCGCCATCAGCTGTGAACGTTGCCATGGTTCCACGGTCGCCCACCTCGCGAAACCTCGGTTGCAGAATATCGTTAATCCGGCCATTTTGGAGCCCGGCGCGCGGGACAGCATCTGCGAGCAGTGCCACCTCATGGGTGTCGCAAGAATTCTGAATCCTGGAAAACAATACACCGACTTCAAACCCGGACAACGGCTGGAACAGACCTTCACCATCTACCACAACGAAGCGCCCAAAGGCACCGAAGCCGCATTCAAGGTCATCAGCCACTCCGAGCAGCTCGCGTTGAGCAAGTGCAAGCTCACAACCGGTGCGGGCATGTGGTGTGGAACCTGTCATGACCCGCACTACGAACCCACCGACCGCGAATGGTATTACCGCCAGCGCTGCCTGAAATGCCACGCGGCGACACAGTTCGCCTCGGACCATCCCGCGAAAACGAGCAACTGCATCGGCTGCCACATGCCCACGCGCGAAGCAAAGGATGGCGGCCACACAGCATTCACCGACCATCGCATTCAGCGAAACCCCGTATCTGAACCCTCCGAAGTATCAACGCAGATCGCTCCGTGGCGCGAGCCTCCCATCGAATTTGCGACTCGCAATATGGGAATCGCATCGATTGAAGCAGGGATGGAACGCCGGTCCCCGAAACAGATCGTCGACGGATATCAAATGCTGACAACAGCGCAGCACCAGTTTCCTCAGGACAGCGAGATGTACAACACCATGGGCAACGCGCTCTTCATCGGGCAACAGTATGGAGAAGCAAGGCAGGCCTTCGAACTGGCTGTCCGTTACGATCCAAAATCTTCGCCGAAGGAGATGAATCTGGCCCAGGCCTATACAGCCCTTGGCGACCAGAAGCTTGCGCAACAGCACTTGGAAAGGGCGATGGAACTCGACCCTCTGAATCTCAACGCCGCCACACTTCTCATGCAGATCTACGATAAGAACGGAGAACAGACAAAGTCAGACGAACTCTCAAGGCGCCTCGCGAAGTTCGTCTCGCAGTAATACCGGCGAGAACTGCATAAAGCCGAAAAACGTTATCAATCTCATAAACGTCTCATAGTAGGAAGAGGAAAGATCGTGGCGACACCAAACTCCAAACGCGCAGCACGATTCGCTCAACAAGCCGCACTTGGATTCCTGTGCACTGCCAGCTTCGCAGCCACGGCCCAGGTCGCCCCGCTTGCGCCGAAGTGGCTCGCCGGAACTCCACCGCCCCCCGTCGAGACCTTCGCCGACGGCCTCACCCGCCACAACATCCCGCTCACCGAACCCGATCTCCTCGCCGCACTGAAAAATCCCGATCCCGAGATTCGCAGTCTTGCCGCCGCCCAGCTTGCCGCAGCCGACGATCATCCCGCCCTCAAATACATGATCACCGCCTTTCAGGACGAACGCGATCCGCAGGTTCAGGTCAACATCGCCGGAGCAGCCACATGGCTCGGCTCCAACATCGCGGTTGAGCAACTCAAAACCATCTGCAAAGACGTCAACCAGCCGTCCACTGCCCGCCTCGACGCCGCACGCTACATCTCGCACAGACAGCTCCCTGACTGCTTCCCGGCTGTCCGCCAGATTGCACGCGACGATCAGGACGCCACCGTACGCGTTCTCGCCATCATCGCGGCCGTTAACTATCGCGGCCAGTCTGACGGAGCCCAGAAGATCGCAGTCCAGGCTCTCACCGACATCGATCCCACGGTCCGCATTACAGCCACTGACTCGCTCCGTTCCATGCGCGTCACCGACGCCATCCCCGCGCTCCAGAGCGGACTGCAAAGCGAAGGCGACGAGACCGCACGCGAGCATCTGCGCGAAGCCCTCCGTGTCCTTCAGTTGGCAGCCGATCAGGACAAAGAGGAAAAGGATAAGGCGAATTCAAATAAACCTTCAGCTCACCTCCAGGCCGCACGGGCCACGGTACCCACCACGCATTCGACACCCTCGCAGCCGAAGAGGAAATAAATCTCCATCTGCTAATTAATTCCTTGAGAGTGCGTTTCAAAACTCCCTCTTCAGGGCCGTGGACGCGTGCCGGCGCCATGGATGCCGAGAACGCGCCCACCGCGCCTTGGAAATCGCTGCGCGATTTCCACAAGCGCCCACCGCCCTCTCTTCTGGGTGACGACTTTAAGAACGGACAAAAGACTCCGTGCTTGCGCACGGCTAGGACTTACGCGATACTCACAGCCCCTGCCGCTGGCTGGGTCTTCAAACGTTCGGTGATAAACTTCGTTCGGAAGGACGACGAATCCATGAAACCACCATCGAACGTCAAGACGCCAGCGCAATACATCGCCTCACTCCCCGGCGATCGTGCGAAGACGATCGCGACGGTGCGCGCACTCGTGAACAAGCACATTCCGCGCGGCTACGATGAGTGCATCGTCTGGGGCACGATCGGCTGGACGATCCCCCTGTCTCGATATCCAGACACTTACAACCAGCAGCCGATCTGCTACGTCGCGCTCTCGTCGCAGAAGAACTACTGCTCGCTCTACCTGATGGGGGCGTATTGGGGTGCGAGTCAGCTCGAGCAACTGAAGGCGGCGTTCAAGGCGGCGGGGAAGAAGCTCGACATGGGGAAGTGTTGCGTTCATTTCGAGTCGCCGGACGATTTGCCGCTCGAAGCGATTGGCAAGTTGATCTCGGCGATTTCGAGCGAGAAGTGGATGGAGATGTACGAACAATCGCGCTTGATGACCAAGGCGGGGCAGGCGCAGATGGCGAAGCAAGGCGCCCCATCGGCGAGCAAAGTGGCCGCCAAGCGCGTCGACACAAAGCGTCGGCGGTAAACTTTCCCAGCATAACTCGCCGATACCTGGCCACCACGTTTTCCATTGCTGTTGCGGGTGCCCTTGCGATTGCGGCGTGTAGCACGGACGACGGCGGTGGCGCGACGGTCTGCACGGAGGTGACCCTGTATCGCTTTTTGATCATAAGAAGCATTAAGCACCAAACCCTCCAGACCTGGTTTCGCTATCGCTCGCCAAAGCGAATCCCAAGCCGCTCATTGCCAGTGCAATAAAAAGGCTCGTCACCTCATTCCCATTTCGTGGCGCGCCGCCCACACGGGGCAGATGCAGGATCAGCACCCAGATCAAAAACATCCCTCCGAGCAGAAATCCAGCGAGCCCCACCATCTTTCTCAACACAATACTCAACGCTGCAGCCACAAACGCGACTCCGACAAAGTAAGCCCAGAAAACCCGCCACGGAATCCACGCGGGAATCAGTGACGCCACATAACCCGCATACAAAAAGTGCTGCACCGCAAACACCACCAGCGAAATCGCAATCAGCCAGCGCCCCACGATTGACAACATACTGATCCCGGCACGCGGTGGAGGAGGAAAATTCGCGGCGATCACCAGCGCCCCGCCGCCCATCGCCAGCAGCTCAAACAGTACCGTCCACAGTCCCGGATCGTGCAACCGTGCCGCGAGCATTGGTCCATAGTGAAACAGCCCAAACAGCACCAGCGTTGCCCCCAGAAGCAGCGAAGCGGCCCGGCCCATCGCACCAGTCACGATACAAACTCCAGCAGCGAGAAACCCTGCTGCCACCAGCCACGCCGTCACTGCGGTTCCGTGCGTCCACGGAGGTCCCGGTACCGGCCCCGTCAGCGTAGCCGCAAAGATCACAAACTGAATCCCGAAGAACACCATTGCAATCGCAAACAAGATGCTGCCAGCCCTGAACAATCCCATAGAGTCGCCTCTCCAGAGTGATGTGCGGTTATCGGGAGAATCCTACTATCAAATCTTCTCCTCATCGCATTTTTTGCACTCCATCAGGCTCCCGATCCGCGCCGCTCTGCCCTCCTCCGTCGTCACCCACTCTCGTACCATCCACGGAGGATCGTGCCGCACGTGTTGTCCATGTCCGCACTCCAGCCGAGCCGCCCAGTGCCCTTCCTCATCCTGATAGAAACTCATCACAGCTCGCTGCATCGCACCCTCATCCAACATCCAATAGACTAGTCTCTGGGTCACTTACTTCGATCACTCACGAATGCTCCGCGTCGCCGCCATCAACTTCCTCAATCCCGCTCCCCTCATGTGGGACTTCGAGCACCCTCCCCTCGCCGCCGAACTGGCCCAACGCTACACCCTCCACTACACCCAGCCCTCGCTCTGCGCGGACGAGCTTCTCGCCTCCCGCGCCGACCTCGGCCTCATTCCCATCGCCTCTCTAACGCCCGAACTCGCCATCGTCCCCGGCTGCACCATCGCCTCGCTCGACGAGGTCCGCTCCATCCAGCTCATCGTCAAAAACCCAAACTCTCTCTCCACCATCCGCACCGTCGCAGCCGACACGGCCTCGCGCAGCTCTCTTGCCTACGCCGAAATTCTCTTCCGCAAATTTCTCAAGACCCACCCGACGTTCCTTCCCGCACCGGCTAATCCCATCGCCATGCTGCAACAGGCCGACGCCGCCATCCTCATCGGCGATCCGGCCCTTCTCGCGCTCGAATCCCGCGACTCCATCGAACAACAAATCGGTCCCTGCCAATGGTTCGATCTCGCCCGCGAGTGGCGCACACGTACCAATCTCCCCTGGGTCGCAGCCGTCTGGGCCGTTCGCCCCAAAGCCCTCAGCCAGAACCGCATCACTCCGCAACAACTGACCAAAGATCTCGAATCCTCACGCGACCACGGCCTCCGGCACATCGACGACCTCGTCAGGCAGTGGACTCCGCGCATCGCACTCTCCGCCGCCACCATCCGCAACTACCTCACCCGCAACATTCACTACACCCTCGACCCTGACTGCATCCGCACCATCCATCTGTTCCGCCAATACGCCGCCGAGATGGGAATCCTTCCTCCCCTCGCCGGCCTTTGCTTCCTTTAAGTCCCTTAATTCGCCAATCTGGCATCAATCTGGGGTAAATCCCGCGACTTCGTGCCGCCGACCGACGTCAAATTAAGTATGACGTTCCGGGCAACGGCAATTCACCTTGTGAAACAGGTTTCGTCCGCCGCACCTAGGGCAACGAGAACCGTCCGCCCGCGCAACCCCTTGCTCCATCTTGCCTTCAGCTTCGGACTCTTTGGCCTCTTTGTCGTCTCCATCGTCGACAGTTCCTTCGTGCCGCTGCCTATCCCCGGCGTCACCGACATCATGATCGTCCTCATGGCCGCGCGCCATCAGAACGTCATTCTGCTCGTCCTCGTCGCCAGCATCGGCTCGGCTCTCGGCGGATACTTCAGCCATCAGGTCGGCCAGCGCGGCGGAATGGCCTTCCTCGAAAAGCGTGTTCCCGTCCGCATCCTTAAACCCATCTGCGAGTGGATGGAAAAACACGCCATCCTCTCCGTCGCGCTTCCTGCGATCCTTCCGCCGCCTATGCCGCTCAGCCCGTTCGTCCTCGCTGCCGGCGCGCTTAACATGTCACGCAAAAAATTCCTGATAGCCTTCACCATCAGCCGCGCCCTCCGTCACGCCGCCACTGCATGGCTCGGAGTCCACTACGGACGAAACATCCTGCGTCTCTGGAACAGCTTCTCAGCGAAATACGCCACACCTTTCCTCGTCATTCTCTGGGTAGGTATCGCAGCAAGCTGCGCCTATGCCTTCTGGAGGATCTACAAAACCTCACGCACCGTCGGCGTCCATCCACAGGCTCTCCCCACTCATTCCAATACCGCAGTCTGACAATATCGCACACACCCTTCAGCAGCCCTCCAACCAAATAGAAAGACGGACGAAATAGTCCGCCTTTCTCTTCCCTAATCCCTAGTCCCTGTTCCCTGTTCCCTATTCCCTGTTCCCTTCAAATCTCCCATCGCAACAGCGTCGCCCCCACCGTAAACCCGGCCCCGACACTCGCCAGCAGAACCAGATCGCCCTTCTTCAGCCTCTTCTCATCCATCGCCGTCTGCATCGCCAGCGGAATCGTCGCCGCCGTTGTATTCCCGAACCGGTCGATATTGATAATCACCGACTCCTCCGGCATCCCCAGACGTTCCGCCGTCGAAAGAATAATCCGCTTATTCGCCTGGTGCGGAATAAAGCAGGCAAGCTCCTTGCCCTCCACCCCATTGCGCTTCAGCACAGTCTCCGAAGCCTCCGCCATCTTGCGCACCGCAAACTTGTACACCGCCTGCCCATCCTGATGCACATAATGCATCTTCTTCTCCACCGTCTCCGCCGTCGGAGGATGCAGGCTCCCGCCCCCCGGCATATTCAGCGCAGGCGCGCCTGACCCGTCGATCTCATGCAGATAGTCGATCAGCCCAATCTCATCCTCCGCACAAGGCTCCAGCAGCACCGCGCCCGCGCCATCGCCGAAGATCACGCACGTCGCCCGGTCCGTATAGTCGATGATCGAGCTCATCACATCCGCTCCAATCACCATCACCTTCTTGTGCACCCCGCTCTCCACCAGCTTCGTTCCCACCTGCAGCGCATAAGGAAACCCTGAGCAAGCCGCCGACAGATCGAACCCCCACGCGCCCTTCGCTCCCAGCCGTCCTGCACCAGGCAAGCCGTCGCCGGAAAAAACATATCCGGAGTCACCGTGGCGACGATGATCACCTCAACCTCGCTCGCCTCCAATCCCACGCTTCGCCAGACAAACCTTCGCCGCCTCCACCGCCAGATCGCTCGTCGCCACCCCATCGTCCACAATGTGCCGTTCGCGAATCCCCGTCCGTTCTCTGATCCACTGATCGTTGGTCGCGACCATCTTTTCGAGGTCGGCATTGGTCAACAACCGCGGAGGAACATACGTCCCTACCGAACTGATCTTCGCGCGCACCGTCGTCCGCGGCTTCAACGTCAAACTCAAACTCTCACCTCACCAAGGTTGCAAACTGATGAACAAACGTTCATCTGTCGCAGTTCATTCTCTCCGAGAAAGGCACGCCTGTCACGTATCTCGTTTCAGGTGTCCGTTATCCGTTCTCAGTGAACAGTTCTCCGACCATACTCAATCGCTGTATTCACCTGACAACTGAGAACGGGCAACTAAGAACTTTGATGGAAATGGAGGAAATCAGGAGGGGAATTCTGTGCGCCATTGCGCGGAGTGCCACGTAATTCGGAGAGGGAAATTCTGTGCACCGGGCGACCTACTGCGCCATTGCGCCATCGCAGTGCCACGTAGTCGGAGGGGGAAATTCTGTGCACCGGGCGACCTACTGCGCCCATAATTACCCGTTACCGTTGCTTCCTTCCGGACCTGGCGGGGTTGGCGGGATTACGTCGCGTAGGACCCGGCACAGTTCTTATTCTAACTCAAAAAATCCAGGCCCCAACTCGCGGCGCTCAGAGCAACCCATTTCCGCACCGCGAAACAAAAATGACACGTGCTTCCAACCGGCGTAGGATCATCTCGTAACGACCTCGGAGACGCGATGAAAAACCGTGCATCTGCTCTCTTTGCTGGAGTCCTGCTGCTGGTGTCCTCCGGATTCGCAAAGGACAAAAACAAGCCCACAATCCCGCCCTACGTCTTGCGCGCTCGAACCGTCGCAGTCATCGTAGACCCCACCGCAGGCATGTCAGTCGACGATCCGCAAGCGAACCAGGTAGCGCAAAAAGATGTCGAGACGGCGCTCCTCAATTGGGGAAGATTTGAACCCCTCATGGGCACTCCAGGAGCGGATTTAATCATCGTTGTCCGCAAGGGTCACGCACGTCTGGTCGACGAAACCATTCCCGATCCTCGTCAGAACAATCGCGCCGGAGCCATCAATCCTACCGACAACGGCATCGCCATAGGCGCACAGCACGGACGTCAGCCGAATCCATCCAGCGCTCCACCGGATTCGTCTCCCGCAAAATCACCTTCGCAAACAGAGATCGGATCCTCAGACGATTCCTTCACCGTCTACAACGGCGACGTCGACAAACCTCTTGATTCTGTTCCTGCATGGAAATACCTCGCGAAGGACGGACTCCGTCCACATACGGTTCCGGCGGTAGACGCTTTTAGAAAAGCATTGGCAGAAGCAGACAAAGCGGCAGCCGCAAAGAAACCATAGAAACTGATACTCTTACGACCATGCGATTGGTCCTGCCAATTCTTCTTGCCACTTCCCTCACGTCTTTATTTGCTCAGGACGTTCACGTCCGTGTCGATCCCTCCGCGCCGCACGCCAACCCCGGCGACGAGAACCTCACCATCTTCCCCACCATCCAGAACGCCCTTGACCACCATCCCTGGCCCGGTCCCGGCGGACGCGTTTTCATCGAAATCGCCCCCGGCACCTATCACGAGCGTGTCATCATCACGCAGAACCATCCCAACATTACCTTCATCGGCACAGGCAAATCCCCTGAAGACGTCGTCATCACAAACTCGCTCAACGCAAAAACTGCCGGCGGCACCTTCTTCACCGAAACCGTCGAGATCAACGGCCCCGGCTTTGAAGCCGACAACATCACCTTCGAAAACGCCGCCGGCAACACTGGCCAGGCCGTCGCTGTAGCCGATCGCGCCGACCGCAGCATCTTCAAACACTGCCGCTTCCTCGGCCATCAGGACACCCTCTTCGCCGACTACGGCCGTCAGTACTACGTCGACTCCTACATCGAAGGCGGCGTCGACTTCATCTTCGGCAACGCCACCGCCGTCTTCGAACACTCCGAGCTACATGCCAACGGCCCCGGCTACCTCACCGCGCAGTCCCGCACCGCACCCGACCAGCCCACCGGTTACGTCATCCTCAACAGCCGAGTCACCAGCAGCATCGTCCACGATGCGCCGCCCATGGAACCCAACACCCCCGGCGCCACCAGCTCCGCATCAGCTCACAACACCACCGGCCTTGGCCGACCCTGGCGACCCTACTCCCGCGTCATCTACATCAACGCCGAACTCCCCGCAGACCTCAACCCCGCAGGCTGGAACAACTGGAACAATCCGGCCAATGAAAAGACCGCCTGGTACGCCGAATCCAACTCAACCGGCCCCGGTGCCATCCCCTCCGCCCGAGTCCCATGGTCCCACCAGCTCACGTCGGCCGAAGCAAAGCAATATCTGCCTGCCACCTTCCTCGCAGGCCACGACCACTGGAATCCCGAAGCTGAAGCCGCCAAACTCCCCTGAACCATCTGTCAAAGCTGACAGTATCCGCCCTTCCTGGACCCGCCTACCATTCCTTTTGAGTCATCACAGACACGCTCGGAAGTTAATGAAACCTAAGGTTAGGAGACTGGACTATGAAAAGGATTTCGTTTCTCTTGGTGGCCCTCCTGTTCATCATCACGAGCAGCGCACTCTGCCAGGACGTTCGCTACAACTTTGACAAGGGTACTGATTTTTCGAAGTTCAAGACCTACAAATGGGTCACCATCAAGGACGCCCAGAAGCCCGACGATCTTGTCGACAAACAGGTCAAGGCCGCGGTCGACGCCGGACTCGCATCCAAAGGTCTCAGTAAAACTGAGGGCGACACTGCCGACGTCTACGTCGCCTATCAGACTGCCTTGTCAACTGAGAAGCAGTACACCTCCTTCGACTCGGGTATGGGAGGCTGGGGTTATGGTCCTGGCTGGTACGGAGGAGGTTGGTATGGCGGAGGTGGAGGAATGACCACCGGTACAACCTCAACCATCTACGTCGGACAACTGGCGGTGGATATGTATGACTCCGCCAATAAGGACCTAGTATGGCGAGGAGTCGCGAGCAAAACTCTCGATCCAAAAGCGAAACCGGAAAAGCGCGAAAAGAATCTTAACAAAGCAGTCCAAAAGCTTATGAAGAATTACCCCCCGGTCGCGAAATAATTTCTACGCCTACACCTCTTCCCGCTAGCCAGCGCCCTCATCAGCGCTGGCTAGCGCGGAGGGTCTGCTGAAATTCAGTAGACCTGATAACCGTACGGCAGCAAACTCCCTGATTCGTCGCTTCCACCAAAAAATCTTCGCCGTCACAAGCTGCTGGCATTGGACAGCCGAAACAGCTACACTTCCCCCACTGTAAAAAAGGGGAATAAAGCCCAGTGCTAAATCGATTTTCTCGCCGTACCTTTGCTCGCCTCTTCGGAGCCGCGGCTCTTGCCCCAGCTGGACTCACGCATCTCGCTCCCTATGCTTCCGCCGAGACTCCCTCTCCCGAGCCTCTCGCTCTTCGCTTCCCGCAGGGATTCCTCTGGGGCTCCGCCACCGCCTCCTATCAGGTCGAAGGCGCCGTCAACGAAGACGGCCGCGGCCCCTCCATCTGGGACACCTTCTCCCACATCTCCGGCAAGACCAACAACGGTGATACCGGCGACGTAGCCGACGACCACTATCACCGCTACAAAGAAGACGTGGCTCTGATGAAGAACCTCGGCCTCAAAACCTACCGCTTCTCCATCGCGTGGCCACGAGTCTTCCCCCAGGGCACCGGCTCGCCCAATCCCAAGGGCCTCGACTTCTACAACCGCCTCGTCGACGAACTCCTCGCCGCCAACATTCAGCCCTTCTGCACGCTCTTTCACTGGGATCTCCCCCAGGCCCTCGAAGATAAGGGCGGCTGGCAATCCCGCGATACCTCCGAAGCCTTTGCCAACTACGCCGGCTTCGTCGCCGAACATCTCTCCGACCGCATCAACCACTTCATGACCATGAACGAGATGCGTTCCTTCGTCGACATCGGCTACAAAGACGGACGCCACGCTCCCGGCCTCACTCTCCCACCGGCAGGAGTCAACCAGGTCCGTCATCATGCTGTCCTCGCACACGGTCTCGCCGTCCAGGCCATCCGCGCCCACGCCAAACCCGGTACTAAGGTAGGCCTCGCCGAAAACGCCACCTGCTGCGTTCCCGTCTTCGAGAGCTCCGAACACATCGCCGCCGCAACCAAAGCCATGCGCGAAGTCAACGCCGGCTATCTCACCGCGGTCATGGAAGGCCGTTACACCGACGCCTACCTCCACCACGCCGGCGCCGACGCTCCCAAATTCACCGACGCCGATATGAAAGCCATCGGCTCACCTCTCGACTTCGTCGGCATCAACGTCTACACGCCCTCTTACGTTCGCGCCGACGACGGGCCTGCAGGGTTTGCCATGGTCCCGCCGCCCAAATCCTACCCGCACATGATGAGCTCCTGGCTCCACGTCGGCCCTGAGGCCCTCTACTGGGGACCAAAACTCGCCGCCCAGATCTGGAACATCAAAGAGATCTACATCACCGAAAACGGAGCCTCCTCCACCGACGTCCTCACCCCCGAAGGCCGCGTCTACGACACCGACCGCGTCATGTACCTCCGCAACTACCTCACGCAGCTCCATCGCGGAGTCACCGAAGGCGTCCCCGTCCGCGGCTACTTCTGCTGGAGCCTCCTCGACAACTACGAGTGGGCCGACGGCTATGCTTACCGCTTCGGCATCCACTACGTCGACTTCAAAACCCAGAAGCGCACCCCGAAACTAAGCGCCCACTTCTACAAAGAGGTCATAGCCCGCAACGGCCTCGCCTGAGGCCGAATTCCCGGCAATTTTCGAGGAAAATTGATAAAATAGAAGTCTGTGACTCCCCCCGAAACCACTGGACAAATCGCAGTCCTCGAGACCCCCGCGCCCGCGAAACCCAAAGTCGGATTCGTCTCCCTCGGCTGCCCCAAAAACCTCGTCGACTCCGAGGTCATGATGGGCCTCCTCCATCACAACGGAGCCGAACTCACCCCTCGAGCCGAAGACGCCGAGATCATCGTCATCAACACCTGCAGCTTCATCGACTCCGCCAAGCAGGAGTCCGTCAACACTATCCTCGAGATGGTCCAGCACAAGCAGCAGAACGGAGGCAAAGCCCAGCGCATCGTCGTCGCCGGCTGCCTCGTCGAGCGCTACCGCGACGAAATCCAGAAGAACATCCCCGAAGTCGACGCCGTAGTAGGCACAGGAGAACTCGAAGCCATCCTTAGCGCCGCAGGCCTCACCCCGACCGGCCACGCAAGATCCGACAGCCCCTTCAACATCCTTCCGCAAGACTCGTTGGCCGCACGAGCCCCCAGCGCTGTCCACCAGCACTCCCACCCCACCGAACAAGGCGCGCAACTCCAGAATCACAAAAAAACTGTCATCCTGAGCGTAGGCGAAGCCGAAGTCGAAGGACCTGCGGTTGTCTCTGGACTAGCATCGCGCCCCGAAGGCGACGCCCGCGAACAATCCGGCCGCTTCTCCCGAGCAGCATGGGACGGAGCCACCGCCGCACTGCCCAACTACCTCTACTCCGACGAGACCCCGCGAATCCTGTCGACGCCAAGAGCGTCGGCCTATATCAAGATCGCCGAAGGCTGCGACCACCCCTGCAGCTTCTGCATCATCCCGCAGCTTCGCGGCAAGTTCCGCTCCCGCCGCATGTCCTCGATCGTCCACGAAGCCGAAAACCTCATCGCGCAAGGCGTCCGCGAGATCACTCTCATCGGCCAGGACACCACCTGCTACGGCGAAGACCTCGGCCTCACCGACGGCCTCGCCCAACTCCTCGACGCCCTCGCCGTCCTCCCCGGCCTCCGTTGGCTGCGCTTCCTCTACACCTACCCGAACAAGGTCACCACGCGCCTGCTCGAGACGATGGCCAGGCATGACACCATCGCAAAATACCTCGACGTCCCCCTCCAGCACGCCAGCCCCAGCGTCCTCAAACGCATGAAGCGCGGCGGCAACGCACAAATCTTCCTCGATCTCATCGCCAAGGGCCGCCGCATCGTCCCCGGCATCGTCATCCGCACCAGCTTCATCGTAGGCTTCCCCGGCGAAACCGAAGCCGACTTCGACACTCTCTGCGAGTTCATACGAGCAGCGAATATCGACTGGCTGGGCGTCTTCACCTACTCCGACGAAGAGGGAGCGAAGGCCTTTGAACTAGCCGACCAGCTCAAAGTTCCCAAGCGAACCATCCAGTCCCGCCGCAACAAGCTGATGAAGCTCCAGCAAAAGATCAGCACCAAATCCAAAGCCGCCTGGGTAGGCCGCGAGATCGACCTCTTAGTCGAAGGCGAATCCGACGAGACCGAGCTCCTCTGGCAGGGCCGCAGCCCGCTCCACGCCCCTGAGATCGACGGCAAAGTCCTCATCAACGACTTCGGCCCCCACGACGAACTAGTCCCCGGCACCTTCTACCGAGCCGAAATCACCGACTCCCACGACTACGACGTAGTCGCCCGTATCCTCGAATAGGAGGCCGAATCGGTATATGGGTTTTTCTTTTAGCTCGAACCTAAGATCGCGCGGGTCACGCTTTGAAAAAGTTCCTGAGGATTATTCGTGCAACCTTGACCTTGATGTCTAGCGGTTTCCTGCTTGTGCTCAGGCGCATTTGAACTTGCATAGATAAAAAATGGGGTTTGGTCCCCTCGAGAGCGAAGAGCATCTAAGAGGACATACCCTTCTTTAGGACCCTCGACGCGCCCCATATCAGAGATGATTGCCGCGAACTTACTAGTAGAGATCACTTTTAGTGCCTCATTAGTAGAGAGGGCAAGTGTAAAAACAATACCGACAGATTCAAATGCACTACGTTCATGGATATTGTTATTGGGACGATCGTCTACCCACAATACTTGCCGCCGCCACCCCTCCGGCGCAGCCGCGCTAGTCGGCTTCGCATGCTGAACCATTTCAACTAGATGCTCAACTTCAAGAGACGTATTTGGCGAATCACTTTTGGCTGTAGCGAGAGTCAGCGAAGCAACTGCCGACATTTGCATCTTCATGTAATTTTCTTCATTCTTGAAATCTTCGGGCGCAAACAGCTTTCCGCTGTGCTTACTCACAAGCCAACAAAAAACACCCAACACCAACACGGGAAAGGCCACGAGAAAATAAATTAGAGGCGTTTTTTGCTCGGGTGTAAATGAAGCGCTAAAAGCCGTTACCAAACACGCAAAACCGTATACGAGTACTATAAAAAGCGCGATAATCCCCAGAGGGTTTCGCGCAAGACCTTTGGCCGTTTCTCCAAAATCTTTAGTACCGTCGGTCAATCAAGCTCCGATCTGGACCTAGTTAAGCAAGAGTTCCGTTCAGCATAGGTGAGTGCCGTCCATCGCACAAAGGCAGGATACACATAATAGTCATCTGATTTATGCATAATCTTTCTTGACCTGGACCAAACCGATATCCTTTCTTCCACGTTACTGCGCAAAGTCGATCAAACTAACCAATATGGTCATCCCCACCTACCAATCCCTTCCCTCCTTTCGCCTAGCGGGCATCCGCCGCTGGCACACCTTCGCCACCGCCCCTGAAACCATCCCGCCGCAGTGGGATGAGTTCAACGCCCTCCCGCTTCCCGGCCGCGCAGAGACCAAGGTCGCCTACGGAGCAACCTGCCAGATGGACATGCCCAACCAGCGCTTCGAGTACCTCTCCGGCTACGAAGTCCCCAGCTTCGACGACCTCCCCGCCGACATCGGTCGTATGATCGTTCCCGCCGCCGAGTACGCCGTCTTCGCCCTCGACACCGTGAAAGACATCCGTCCCTTCTGGCAGCAGTTCTTCCAGACCTGGCTACCCTCCTCCGGCGTAAAAGCCACGCACACCCCGGACTTCGAGCGCTACGACCACCGCTTCGATCCCGTGACGCGCGGCCCTCTCGAAATCTGGTTTCCAATTACGCGCTGAAACCCGCCATCTCTGACGCTGTCCCCCGCATTCGCTTTTTGTCATTCCGCAGCGAAGCGGAGGAATCTGCTGTTACTTTTTCCTTAACGATACAATTCAGTCCTCCGCAGAGATTGTCTAATGAAGCGTCACAGAATCCTCATAATCCTCGGGTCTTTGGTCGCAATATTCTTCGTTGGAGCAGCCTTTCTGTACTGGCAGGTTTCCAGACTCAAGTTTTCCTTCAGCGATGAACAGATAGAAGAAGCCCAAACACTAGCAGTCGGCGCTATGTCCAACGTCGCGCTCGATCGGTCCGTTCTTGGCGACTCGTTCTCAACAGAAGAAGCATCGAAACCTGTCCTTGCTCAGTACAAGGACAATCCTGCCCTCTTCAAACAACGCGTGATGTTCACCCGCACATGGCTCATCGCAGGTCGTCTCGTGCGGGATTTAAATGAAAGCGGTTCCTTTCCTCAAACAATCATCAGCAGCAGCGATCTCGCAGAGGTCACGCCCAACAATAGAGTCGACGCGTGGAATAATCCTTACTGTGTACTCGTCAAAAACGGAGCGGTCGTCGTGATGAGTAGCGGCGACAAAAGTCCCTTGCAGTGCAAATCGCTTCAAGTCACCGCCGAAGATCTCTCCACCTCAACAGACTCAGCCAGACTGAAAAGACTTCCCAACGATGTCCTCGTTACGGTGCTTCACGTCGCCAAATTCCGCGATTCGGCACTCGAAAAACAATAAGCTTGCGTTCGCATCCATCAGTGTTCGCGGCAGCATCACCCATTCTGTTTCTCAGATCTCTTCGTCCCAACATTCTGAGCCACCACCCACCCGGCAGCCGCAATCGCCCACGAAATAAGAAATGCAGTCCACGCAAATCGTGCCTTCGGTGCCGCAATCACCCGAGGCGCCCATACCAGAAGCGCAAACAGGCTGATCATCCCCGCCTCCGCCGCAGCCGCCACACGCGGCAAGACCGAAAACAGCAAGCCCAGACTGCACGCAATCTGCCCAACGCCGGTCACGTAGGCCCAACCCGTTTGAAAAGGAAGCCACGCTGGCACCAGGGCAGCCGTCTCCTTGACATACATAATGTGTGCAAGCCCAATCGGGAAAATCCAAACCGCAAAAAAGATCCGCGCAAGACGAACCCCGCGTTCCCCCGTGGCGAAGCTCAGGAACGATCGCTCAGGCAGCTGCGCAAGAACGGCAAACAGAGTCCATCCTCCAGCCAGAAGCAGCGCAAGCTCACCAAAGCCCAGCCAGACGCCCTCGATCTGAGGAGCCACGAACAGAGCAGGCACCTTCAGCAACGCCCACACAATGAGATAAGGAAAGAGAACTCGAACTGAGAGCTTCGCGGTCGCGCGAAAAAGCAGCCCCGCCCCGCCAAACAGCATAATCAGCCCTGAAAGGTATGCGAGAGCAGTTCGTCCAGGCACCCATGCAGCAACAGGCTGCCAGACCAGCGCAAAATCGCCATAGATCAACGCGAGGATGCCGAGACCAATCATCCCGGCTGCAAAGAGTGTCAAAGCAGGCTGCTGGCTTCGAGTCATGAGATAGCCCTACCTGAACTGTAATGTGTAATGAAGGATAATTACCGTCCCGCGGAGGCTACTGAACGTCAGCAACCCATCAACGAACGGATGGAGCGGATCGATAATCCTGTTGCACGAGTCTAGCTTACTCAGACACCTCGCACCCCTTGGACGCTTTCCCTCGTTTCCTTTATGCATACTTGGCCGCAGTCTGCAGAGAGGATTAAACTGGATGCATGACGAAAGGGTCCGCTTCGAAAGTCAAAACCCTCCGCTGCCCTACCTGCCGCAACATCGTTATCGCCGGCAGCGAAAACTTTCCCTTCTGCTCCGACCGCTGCCGCCGCATCGACCTCGGCAAGTGGGCCTCCGGCGACTACAAAGTCTCCTCCCCCGTTCAGGATCCGGACCTCCTCGAAGAGCTCGCCCGGTCCAATAAAACGAATCCTCATAACGACGAAGACTGATGTTCTGCTCAGAAATTAAGTGGTCCCCACTACGGGGCTAACCCTCCTGAATCGAAGACTTTACCCGCAAAATCAGCCTTTCAGCACCAAAGTCCAGACCTAACCCTTTTGGATCGAAGACTTTGCACAATTAAGTACGGGGAGGGGGGACCCCGGTACACTAAACAACGGCATGCCCAACTCAACCCCAGCCCATATCCCTGAAGACGCGAAAGACACCCCCAAAAGAAAGACCATCTGGGCCTGGCTCGTAGCCACCTTCTTCGGCTTCGGCAACCTCAAACCTGGCCCCGGAACCTGGGGCAGCGCCGCCGTCCTCGCCTTGTGGATCACCTTCGCCCAGATGTTCCACCCGGCGCACCTACCGCTGCTAACCCTCATCGCTGCAATCCTTGCCACACTCATCGGCATCCCCGCCGCGACCATCGTAGCCCGCGAATCCTCCCGCAAAGACCCCAGCCACGTCGTCATCGACGAGGTCGCCGGCCAGCTCATCGCCCTCATCGTCTGTCCGCCAGACTGGGCTCACGGAATTCTCGCCCTCATCCTCTTCCGCCTCTTCGACATCTTCAAACCCTGGCCCATCCGCCGTCTCGAACAACTCCCCGAAGGCACTGGCATCATGCTCGACGACGTAGCCGCCGGCCTCTTCGCCCTCGCCGTCTTTGCCCTCATCCACCTTCGCTTCTGAGTTGCACTTCCCTCCTGCGCCCAACTACGCTAGCGTTCAGGTATGACCACGCTCCGCTCTCTCCTCACGACAGACAAGGCTAATGGCCCGCATCTTGACCGCATCGACCCCCCCGCCGCCATGCCCGGAGGAGAAATCGTCGTCCACGGCCAGCATCTAGACCCACACGCCATCTCCATCCCCCGAGCCACCATCGGCGACACCCCCGCCCCCGTCACCCTCAGCCGCCCCAACCGCGCCTCCATTCGCATTCCCGACGGCGCCATCTCCGGCAGCCTCATCCTTCATCGCAATGCGCATGAAAGCAATCCTCTCAACGTGCGCGTCGCCGTGCCCATGGCTGAAAATCTTCACCCCGTCGCCAATCCTGCAGTCGACGCCGACGGCAACGTCTACTCCACCGTGTCAGGTCAACGCGGGCAGTCCGTCCCCGTCTCCATCTATCAAATTCAACGCGACTTCCAGATGCGCCCCTTCGTTCGCGATCTTCTCAACGCCACAGGCCTCGCTTTCGGTCCCGATGGCTTCCTCTACGCCAGTTCGCGCGCGGAAGGAACCGTCTACCGCATCTCTCCCGAGGGCGCTATCTCCACGTACGCCGAAGGCATGGGCGTCGCCACCGGCATTGCCTTCGATTGCGACGGCAATCTCTTCGTCGGCGATCGCTCCGGCACTATCTTCAAGATCGCCCCCGCGCAGGCCGACTCAACCAGCAGTAGCGCCGGCGTTGGACTCAAGGAGATCTTCGTCTTTGCCACCCTCGAGCCCAGCATCGCCGCCTATCATCTGGCATTCAACGATGCAGGCACTCTCTTCGTCACAGGCCCCACCACCTCATCCAATCAGGCGATTCACGCCATCGACCGCGACGGTAACACCACCGTCTTCTACCAGGGCCTCGGCCGCCCACAAGGCATGGCCTTTGACGTTGAAGGCAACCTCTACGTCGCCGCCAGCCTCCACGGGCAGCGTGGAATCATCCGCATCACCCCCCACCGGGAAGCAACGCTTGCCGTCTCAGGAAATAACATCATTGGCCTCGCCTTCCTCGAAGACGGTAACACCACTCTCGCCACGCGCGACGCGCTCTACCACGTCGCTCTCGACATCGAAGGCCGCAAGCTCATCTAACGCGCCACAACACCCCGTAAGCCCTACTTCAACCCTGGGAAGTCGAAAGATCCCTGCCCTGACTGAATCGTGTGAACATCCACCACAGCCTTAGCTTGTCGGATCTTCCGCTCCCACATTCGCTGCCTCAACACCATTGTCCGGGAAGTCAGTGACCTTCTATTCACCTCGTGCCGCGAGCCTCGGCAATTCCATCCATCAACTGACGCTTGCAGTGCCATTGAAGTTATCCATGCCCCAACCGCTATCATCTTCTTAAGGCAATCTCTGCCGAGAAAGCTCACCACAATCCATGATCGCCGAAATTATCGCAGTTGGCTCCGAGATGCTCACTCCCTTTCGTCAGGACACCAACTCTCTCCACCTCACTCGCGGCCTCAACGACCTCGGCGTTCAGGTCGCCTTCAAAACCATCGTCGGCGACAATCTCTCTCATCTTACCGCTGCCGCCGCCATCGCAATCTCGCGCGCCGACATCGTTCTTTTCTCAGGCGGCCTGGGCCCCACTGAAGACGATCTCACCCGCGAGGCCGTTGCCGCAGCCCTTAACCTCGACATCCGCACCGACAACACGGTCCTCACCGCTCTCTACAAACGTTTCGCTGCACGCCAGATGGTGATGCCGCCCAACAATGCGAAGCAGGCCCATATCCTCGACGGCGCCACTGTCCTCGAGAACAGAAACGGTAGCGCCCCCGGCCAATACCTCGATACGACCGTACCCGGCCCGAGAGGCGAACCCATCCGCAAGATCGTCATCCTCCTTCCCGGCCCGCCCAAAGAACTCAAGCCTCTCTTCGACGATCAGGTCAAACACCTCCTCGCCGCGTCGCTGCCACCGCGCCACCTCGCCAGCCGTATGCTTCGCATGGCCCTCATTCCCGAATCGCATGTCGACGCCCGCACCGCCCCCATCTACATGCAGTATCCTGACATCGAATCCACGATCCTCGCCGGCCCTGCGGAGATCCAGCTTCATTTTCTCTGCGCCAGGCCTACACTCGCAGAAGCACAGCATCGCGTCGACGAGCTCACCGAAAAAATCGAAGCCGAGATGGAAGACGCCATCTTCTCCTCGCATGGTGAATCCCTCGAAGAGGTTGTTCTCCTCAACCTCGGCCTTCGCAATCTCACACTGGCCGCAGCCGAAAGCTGCACCGGAGGTCTCCTCGCGCAGCGCCTCACTGCCATTCCCGGCAGCTCGCGCTACTTCCTCGGCGGAGCAGTCGTCTACAGCGATGCTCTCAAAACAACGTTCGCTGCCGTACCCGCCAAACTCGTCGCGCAAAAAGGCCCTGTCTCCCCCGAGGTTGCAAAATCGCTAGCCGAAGGCATCCGCACTCGGACTGGAGCATCGCTCGGCATCTCCATCACCGGCATCGCAGGCCCAGGACCAGGACCAGGCTCCCCCGGCCCCGACGCCAACAAACCCATCGGCCTCGTCTACATCGCACTCGCCGATGGTCACCGCACCGAAGTCAAAGAACTCAATCTCCCCGGCGACCGCGAACGCATCCGTTTCTGGGCCAGCCAGCACGCCCTCGAACTCATCCGCCGTCACCTCCTCTAACCCTTCCGCGAAAAATCTGGGTGCCCTATCTCGATTCTGAGATGAGGGCATCGTGCGAAGCACGACCGCTCCTGTCATCTAACGGGATGGCTCGCTTATCAGCTAACAAGCTAACTTGCTGACGAGCTAACTTGTTGACCAGCTAACTTGCTAAACTCATCCACACAGTCATGAATCCCTGGTATCTCTCTATTCCGCTCGCCTACCTCCTCGGATCCATCCCCTTCGGCTATCTCCTCGTCAAAATCTTCCGCAAGCAGGACATCCGCGCCACCGGCAGTGGCAACATCGGCGCCACCAACGTCGCGCGCTCCGGAGCCAAAGGCCTTGGCATCGCCACGCTTCTTCTCGACTGCGGCAAAGCCTTCCTCGCCGTCAAGATCGCTCAGCACCTCGCCCCCGGAAACTACGATCTCGCCGTTGCCGCCGCCGTCGCAGCCATCCTCGGCCATGTCTTCCCCATCTGGCTCGGCTTTCGCGGAGGCAAAGGAGTCGCCAGCGCACTCGGCGTCTTCCTCGCACTCTCACCTGCCGCCGCCGGATGCACCTTCGGCATCTTTCTCATCATCGTTCTCATCACCCGCTACGTCTCTCTCGCGTCGATCGTCGGCTCTGCCTTCTTTCCTCTCTTCGGCTTTTACTTCGTTCCCTACCGCTCACCAATCGTCATCGCCGGATTCCTCTTCATCCCTCTGCTCATCATCATCAAGCACTATGAAAATATCCGCCGCCTCCTCAGCGGCACCGAAAGTCGCTTTGGCAAAAAGAAGGCAGCCGCATGAGCCGCATTGCCATCCTCGGCGCTGGAGCCTGGGGTACAGCGCTCGCCCTCACCCTCGCACGCCGCAGCGAACACCAGCTCTGCCTCTGGTCTCACTCCCCCGCGCTTGCCGAACAGCTCACCGACGCAGGCGAAAATCTCCGCTACCTTCCCGGTTTTACTCTTCCCGCCGAGGTCGATGTCACCTCCGATCTTCCCGGAGCCATCTTTGAAGCCGACATCATCCTCTGCGTCACGCCTTCGCAGCACCTTCGCGGTGTCATCACCAACATCGCCCCCATGCTCACGCGCAACCAGATCATCCTTGGCGCCAGCAAAGGTCTCGAAGAGACTACCTTCCTCCGCATGTCGCAGGTCGTCGCCTCAATCACCAACAATCCTTTCGCCGTTCTCAGCGGCCCGTCTTTCGCACAGGAAGTCGCTGCCGGCATGCCCACTGCCGTCGTCGTCGCCTCGCAGTTCGCGCCCGTCGCGCAGACCATCCAACGCGACCTCACCTCTTCCACCCTCCGCGTCTATACCAACGACGACGTCGTTGGTGTCGAACTCGGCGGCGCACTGAAAAATGTCATCGCTCTCGCCGCCGGGGTTGCTACCGGTCTCAATCTCGGCCACAACTCCTCCGCCGCGCTCATCACCCGTGGCATCGCCGAGATCACACGTCTCGCCGTAGCCTGCGGAGGCCGACGCCAGACCCTCGCCGGACTCTCCGGAGTAGGTGACCTTGTCCTCACTTGCACCGGTTCCCTCTCACGCAACCGAACCGTAGGCATCGAGCTCGGCCGTGGCCGCCAGCTCCCCGACATCATCGCGGGCCTTAACGGCAAAGTTGCCGAAGGAGTCCGCAGCACCGCCGCCGCCCTCGGCCTCGCTGCCCGTTATGCTGTCGAGATGCCCATCACCGAACAGATGGACGCCATCCTCCACCACAATAAAAGTCCCAAAGAAGCCATTCGCGAACTCATGTCCCGCCCCGGTCGCGACGAGTAGCCAGACTAAGGCTTCGTATTCGCCGAGCCCATCGTGCCCGTCCCTGCGTCGCGCATCACAATACGCACACGCGAGGTCCCCGGAGGCACCGCGAACGGAAAGCTAAACCCAACCTGCGACTGCGGCCCGATCACATCACTCGCCTCGATCTGCTGCTTCAGCTCTGCGGCGTGCTGACCCACCTCCTTGTCACGGTTGTTGTATCCCACCGCAACCACCGTCACCTCGGCAAGCCGCGAGCCGTCCGGTTGTGGCTCCCACGTAAGATCACTGGCCTTCACCTTCAGTAGATAGCCATTCTTCGTCGGCACCGGCTCAATATGCAGCCCGGTATAGACCAGCGTCGTCCTGGCTGCCGCCGTCAGATCGAAGAGCAGTTGCTTCGGCTGTTTCTTCGCAGCGTTGGAAGCCACAGCATCGATCTTCTCTTCTCCGCCAAAATAGCCGTCGCGCGTAATCACCCGTAGCGAAGGATCGTTCAGCTTCACGCGAATCCGTCGATATGGTTGCGCAGCATCGTTCGCACTCGTCGGCACATAAGACAGTGTGTAGTATTTCGTCCCTGCCGTGGCCGTCTGCTCAATCTCTGCATCGATATCATTGCGTCCGGGGAGGATTCCTCCACCCGTTGTGTAGACCAGGCTCTCAAATCCAAAACGCGGATCGTAGGCTCCGTAACCCGTGGCCGCGCTGCCCGGAATTCCGCCGTCAAGCGAATCGGGAGTTCCCGGATCCCTCGGGGTCACGCCCGCCGGGTCGATCAAATACAGCGTCACACGCGTCGCCTGCATGCGTTCCGTCACCGTCTGGATCGCGGTCTTCACCTTGTCATTATCAGCGTTGCTCAGATCGTTCAAATCGGTTGCGTTCCGATATCCGGTCCCCACCCAGATGACATTCTTCCGGCCCGGCACACCGCGCACGCTGCTCGCAATCTGAGTCAACGCGCCAAGCGTCTTCACCAGCCCCTCATCCGAACCCGAACTGCCTCCATTCAGAGTATTCGTCAGCATCGTAAAATCCGTGTCGGTCGTATGGGTCCGAATACTCTCCAGCAGCTCCGCGCGGCTCTGCGTGTAGTCGTGCAGCACTGCGATCTTCTTCGCTCCGGCCGCGATAAACAGCGTCGGCACCGGCAGCACCTCCGGCATCCGCTTCAGATAGTGCTCCATCATCTGCCGTGAATACGCCAGCTGCATAAACGGTGTATTCACCTCATCGAAGACAAGAATATTCACTGGCGCATTGCCGATCTTCGGCAAATCCGCACCGCTCTGCACCAGCATCTTGCCGGCAGATCCAGGCGGCATCTCATGCCCACTCGGCGGATCAAAGTTCTTGATCGTCTGCGGCACCTTATCTTCAGTCACCGTAAACTGCGAGCGGTCAAGGTTCGACACAAACTTGCCATTGCGATCGAGCACAACCACATCAACCACAACCAGTCGCGACGCCACATGCAGCGTCGTCGTATCCGTTTGCGAACCAGGCGCCTGCGACCACATTGGCCCAACAGCCATCGTCACCATCAGAGAAAGAAAAAGGCCCGGCAGAAAAGTCATTCTTGAATCACGCATAAACACGTAAACCCAACCTATCACGCAAGGTTCCGCTGGTCTCCGCTAAACTAAAAGGGATGGCTTTCTCCCTCTTCGGCAAACGCCCCACTGAACCTGATCAGCCCGTCCCCGAGCCGCAGGAGCCCAGACGCGGCCTCTTCGACCGCATGAAGCAGGCGGTCACCCGCACGCGCGAGTCCTTCACCGAATCCATCGACTCCATCATCGCCCTGACCCGCGAAGTCGATGAGACCACCCTCACCAACCTTGAGCCTCTCCTCCTCGCCGCCGACCTCGGCGCCCCCACCACCGCCCTCGTCATGGAGAGCCTCCGCCAGCGCGCCCTCCGCGTAGGAATCCAAGGCGGCGAAGAGCTCAAGCAACTCCTCAAATCCGAGCTCAAACAAATCCTCGACGGCGTCGCCCGTCCTGTCACGCACCCCGCCACACCGCCCGAAGTCATCATGATGGTCGGCGTCAACGGCACCGGGAAAACCACTACCACCGGCAAGCTCTCCGCATACTTCACTGCCGGAAAAGATGGACCAGCACGCACCGTACTCCTCTGCGCCGCCGACACCTTCCGCGCCGCCGCTATCGAGCAGCTCGAAGTCTGGTCCCGACGCTCCAACGTCGACATCATCAAAACCAAACAAGGCGGCGATCCCTCAGCCGCCCTCTACGATGCCTGTGCCGCCGCCAAAGCTCGCGGCATCCAGGTCCTCATCGTCGACACCGCTGGCCGCCTTCACACCAAGACCGATCTGATGAAGGAGCTCGACAAGATGCGCCGCACCGCCGAGAAACTCATCCCCGGAGCGCCACACCAGACCCTCCTCGTCATGGACGCCACCACAGGACAGAACGGCCTCCAGCAGGCCCGCCTCTTCACCGAAGCCGCCCGCGTCACCGGCATCGTCCTCACCAAACTCGACGGCACAGCCAAAGGCGGCATCGTCCTCGCCATCGCCACCGAACTCAAACTCCCTGTCGTCTACGCCGGCACCGGAGAAAAACTCGAAGACATCATTCCCTTCGACAGCACCGCCTTCATCGACTCTCTGCTCGACTAAAACTATCTGCTCAATCGCAGTGCAAACTGCATCACCCGCGGGTCCGTCGTCGTAGCCGTAATACTCCCGAACGCAGCCGACCCGAAACTCCCATTCGGCTGCGCAAACTCCGGCGTATTCGTCACATCGAACATCTCCGCCCGAAACTCCATGTCCGTCTGCTCCCAAAGTTTCGTATGCTTCACCAGCGCCATATCCAGGTCACGATAAGACGGTCCACGCACCGGATTTCGCGATGCAGTTCCAATCACAAACTGCGGAGCTGTAGCGAACGCAGCAGTATTGAAATAATGCGCAGGCGTCCTTGACCCCGGCGACAAACTCGGATTCCCAACAATATTTGGCCGCTGCAGCGCAAACCCGGCAAACGCATTATTATTCGTCGCCTGAGTCACCGTCACCGGCATCCCCGACTGCAGCGACACAATCGCATTCAGCGACCACCCGCCCAGCACCGCATTCCCAATTCCAGTCGAAGCAAACTGATGCCCGCGTCCCGCTGGGATGCTGTAAATTCCCGTAAACGAAGTCACATTGGGCATATCCCCGCTCGACGAATCCCGCTCCAGGTAAGGTCGAAACGTATCCGCCGCCACCAGGCTGCTCGAGTTCGGCGATGAAAGCACCGTCGTTGAAAACACCGAAGAAGCATCGTCAATTAGCTTCGAGTGCGTATACGCAAACAAAAAAGCAATCCCATTTGAAAACCTCTGCTCCACCTTCGTTTGGATTGCGTTGTAGTTCGTCGTGCCACTGTTGTTCCGGTAAGTCGCAATATTCAGAAACCGCGGATAAGGCTTCAACAACTGAGCTTGACTCACCGTCTTCGTCCCAATCGAACTCGAAGCAGGAATCTGCCCGAAGTACGGATTCGCCACCTGCGTCAACAGGGACGATCCCTGCGCCAGTTGAGCCGTAGTCAACTGATTCAGATTCGAATCAGGAATTCCCACATGCACAATGTGCGACCCTACATAGGCAATCTCCGCTGACATGTTATTCGTAATCGTCCGCTGCACCGCAAGATTCCATTGCTGCACGTAACCCGAGCCCGCAGTCCTCTTTGCGGTATAAACACTCTGCCCCATCCCCGCATCCGGCGTAAACGGAATCGGCGCAACGGAAGGCCCACCCGACAGCCCAAACGCTGCATTCACGCTGTCCTGTGTCTTCTGTTGCACATTCTGAATGAACGGAAACTGCGGCGTAGTAAACGGAGTCGTAATTCCGGACTGGTCGATGAACACAATCCCATAACCCGATCGCACAACAATCTTCGGCGTCGCAAGAAAAGAAAAGCCGATCCGCGGAGCAAAGTTGTCATAGTGCAGTTCACGCGCACTCCGCGAGTTCCCATTCTGCCCCAGATAATCCAACTGCTGCGTAGCCAGATTGAAAACCGCACCCTGATTGTTCTTTTCCACCGAAGGAAAATGTAGCGTCCACCGCACGCCGGCATTCAGCGTCAATCGCGGCGAAACCTTCCAGTCATCCTGTACGAAATACTCTTCAATCATGTCGCGCGGCCGAATCTTGCTCTCCTGCAAATCGATCGAAAACGTATCCACCTGCCCAAGCAGAAAACTCGCAATCGAATTGCCGCTGCTCGTCACACCCTGCTGATCTGTCCCCGTAGTCGTAAATGCGAACGACCCCGTCGGATTCGGCGGCGACACCGTATTCAACTGATACCAACGAAAATCCAGCCCTGCCTTAAAAGCGTGCGGTCCCCTCGTATAGTTGACCGTATCAACCATCTGCCACACCCCCGTTTGAAACTTCGCAAACGTGCTCGCTGAAGGCCCAAGTTGCTGAATCCCCGTCAAGGTAAACAATGGCAGCGCATTATTGAACGCCGCATTCGTCGGAATCCCCGGAATCCCCAGCGCAGCCGAAGCCGTTGTCCCCAACGTAGGCCCGGCAACGGTATTCCCACGCCGCGTGTAACCCAACGCAAAGATATTCAACACTCGCGGCGAAAAAGTATGCGCCTCGTTGAACACGGCCTGCTGGCCAAGCACATTCGACAGCCCCACCACTCCGCCCGTTCCCAGAACCGTCCCCGAAATTAACCCACCGCCATCCGGCAGCGGTGCCACCGGCAACTCCACCTCGTTGTAATACGTGTAACGCCCAAACGCTCGATCCCGCGACCGGAACACGCCATCAACACGCACATCAAACTGGTTCTGATGATCGGAATCATTCGCCGTCCGGGAATAGTTGTTCGCCGCTCCCGTCGTGGTCGGCGTAGGATACCGCGCAAGCAGTCCCTTCGCCGCCGAATCGAACGGAATATTAATCACATCGTTCGGAAACTCTTGCCGAACAAACTTCCCACCCACCGTCTGTGTCGTCGTCGGATTAAAGATCTTCGACACACCCGTAAAGATCCCCTGCCGCTCGGACATAGTAGGAATTGTCGAGATGCGCGTCACCCCAATCAACTGTTTAACACCCTGATAATCGCCAAAGAAGAAAAGCTTGTCTCTCAGAATCGGCGCTCCCAGCGTCGCTCCGTACAAATTTCTCCGATACTCAGGCTTCCGCCCCGCAGGCGCAAAATAATTCCGCGCATTCAATGCCTCATTGCGAAAGTATTCAAACAAGCTTCCATGCAACTGGTTCGACCCGGACCGCGTAGCCACATTCACCACGCCACCGTTGAACCGCCCAAACTCCGCCGGCACATTGTTCGCCTGAATCGTGAACTCCGCAATATCGTCAAGAATTGGGAAGAACGCCACCTGCCCTGGCTCCGGCTGCAGCGCTGAAATCCCGTCATACAGATACTCATTCGTTCTCGGTCGTCCTCCATTGATGCGTGGCAGCAACGTCCCCGGCGGAAGTTCCACCCCCGGCGCAAGAGTCGAAAGCTGAATAAAATTCCTCGTATTCAGCGGCATCGCAGCAATTGTCGGTCCTGCGATATTCGTCTGGATATCGCTCGTCCCCTCCTGCATCAACGGAAGATCGCTCGTCACCGTAATCGTCTGCTGATCCCCACCGGCCGTCAGCGACAGATCCGCAGTCACCGTCTGCCCAACCTCCACCGAAATCCCCGAGTGATCCAGCTTCTGAAACCCGGTCGCCCAAACCAGCACACGATACGTACCCGGATTGAGATTCGCAAACAAATAATCCCCGGTATTCGAACTCCTCGTCGTCTGGCGCACATTCTTCGCCGTCTCGATTAACTCGACCTGAGCATTCGCGACTCCCGCCCCTGAAGGATCCAGCACTCTCCCGCGAAGATCTCCCGCAATCTGCGCAAGAGCAGGGGGTTCATTCATTTCAACAAAAAACAAACTAAGAAGAAGCACCCCACCCAACAGACGCGGAAATTTCATTAAAATCGCTCCTTTGAGCGTAGTCCGGATCAGCTTCCGGCGGTCAATATTGATGTTTCTGAACAGGAACGACACAGGCCGAAAGATGCAGATTCCGCCCATCCTGTAAAACGATGCTAATCAAAATTAGGCGTTTCGAATCGTAGAGTCAATTGTCCGGGCAAATGGGCATCATTAAAAATCCCAGCCGAGGCTTCGGCCTGAACTCAACCAAAGCAGCCTATCTTCTATTTGCCATTCAGAGAAGGACCGTCCAGCCGCTCAATCATCACGTCCGTCGACTTGATCAGAGCAGCCACCGTATCGCCCTTCTTCAACTGCAACTCGCGCACCGCATTCGCCGTAATAATCGATGTCACCTGCGCGTCTCCCACCGCCAGCACCACTTCCGCCAGCAGTCCCTCCACCCGAAGACTCACAATCTTCCCCGCAAGCTGATTCCGTCCGCTCACCCTGCGAAACCGCTGTCTCGACTCTGCCGACGGCCGCATCCTGTCCTTCTCAAGAAACGGCTTCAACGTTCCCGCCGCCACGCGATGATGCCCCCCAGGCGTCTGTACCGTCTTCAGCTTCCCGCTCAGAATCCATTGCTTCACGGTCGCGTAGCTGACCCCCAGCATCCGTGCAGCTTCACGAGGAGTCAACATCGGCGTCGAGCTTCGCATGGCATAAGTTGTACACCTCAGCGAGCCAAACCATCAAACCCGTTATCCTGAAATTCATGCAACCCGAACAAACCCAGCATGCACAAACACAAGACGAGTTTTTCATGCGACGAGCCCTCGCGCTCGCCACCGAAACCGTCGGCCTTGCCTCCCCAAACCCGCAGGTAGGCTGCGTCCTCGTCCTCAACGGCGAAATCATCGGCGAAGGCGCCCATCTCTACGAAAACCTCGACCACGCCGAGATCGTCGCCCTCAAGCAAGCCGCCGCCCGAGGCTTCTCACCACGCGGCTCAACAGCCTACGTTACGCTCGAACCCTGCAGCCACCACGGCCGCACTCCACCCTGCTCGAACGCCCTCATCGCCGCCGGCATCGCCCGCTGCGTCATCGCAACGCAAGACCCCAACCCGCAAGTCAGCAGCCAGGGCATCGCCCGCCTCCGCGCCGCCAACATCGAAGTCACTCTCGGCATCCTCGAACAACCCGCCCGCGACCTCAACGAAGCCTTCGCCCACTTCATCCAGCACCGCGCACCCTTCGTCACGCTCAAAGCTGCGCTCTCAGCCGACGGCAAACTCGCCCCGCCGCGAGCCGCACGCCTTCCAAATCAACCGCACTGGCTCACCGGTCCCGCAGCCCGCGACGAAGTCCAGCGCCTCCGCCACGCCTCTGACGCAGTCCTCACCGGCATCGGCACCGTCCTGGCGGACGATCCGCTCCTCACTGACCGCACTGGCGAGCCGCGACGCCGCCCACTCCTCCGCGTCATCCTCGACACTCACCTCCGCATTCCCCTCGAATCACAACTCGTCCGCACTGCTTCCAACGACCTGCTCATCCTCTGCGGAACTCTTGCATCCCGTACCAAAGCCGCCACTCTCGGTTCGCTAGGTGTCGAGGTAGATCAAGTTCCGGAGTACGCCGGACGCCTCAGCCTCCCCGGTGCCCTCGCCGCCCTCGCCGAACGCGACATCCTCAGCCTCCTTCTCGAATCCGGCCCGCACATCAACGGGGCATTCCTCCATCAGAACCTCATCGACAAAGCCGTTCTCTTCTATGCCGAAACCAAACTAGGCGAGAACGCGACCCCCTTCGCCGAAGGCATCCAGTCCCCACAAACCTTCGAACAATCCCTTCACCGAAGCACCCGCACCACCTTCGGCACGGACACCTGCATCACCGGCTACCTCCACGACCCATGGCCTCAGACGATTCCGGAAGCCCGGAACCCTATTCCCTAAACCCTATTCCCTATACCCTGTACCTATGTTCACCGGACTCATCGAAACCACCGGCTCCATCCTAGCCCTCACGCCAACTGAAGGCACCACACGCATCACCATCGCTGCCCCTACCCTCACCTCACGTCTCAACACAGGTGACAGCATCGCCGTCAACGGAGTCTGCCTCACCGCCCTCAGCATCGAGCCCAACGCCTTTCCCCCGCGCTTCTCCGCCGATCTCGCCGCCGAGACCATCGCTCGCACCACACTCTCGCGCCTCCAGCCCGACGCAGTTGTCAACCTCGAGCTCCCCACGCCAGCGGGTGCACCCCTCGGAGGCCACGTCGTCCAGGGTCACGTCGATGGTACCGCCACGCTCATCTCCCTCACACCTATCACACCTGATGCCCCGCAAACCGACTGGCGCCTCCGCCTCCAGCTCCCCGAAACCCTCACCCGCTACGTCGTCCCTCAGGGCTCCATTACCGTCGAAGGCATCAGCCTCACCGTCGCTTCCATCGTCGACAACGTCGTAGAAATCGCCATCATCCCCCACACCTACTCGGCCACGAGCCTACGCACCCTCATCCCCGGAGCCCCACTCAACATCGAAGTCGACGTCCTCAGCAAATACGCCGAACGCAAACAAGTCGACGCACAAAAGTTCATCCTCAGCGAAGAGTACCTCATCGCCAACGGCTACTGAAATCCCACGCCTTTACCCTTATCTTTGGTCCACTTTGCAAACTGCTCCGGATTCATTGTCATCTTCACCAGGTCGAGCTCCCCATGCTCAAGATCGACGACAATCATCTCAATCTCCTTATCCTTCGCACGCACGTAGATCAACGACTGATTCCCGCTCGCCTCCCACTTCCGCACCACACGCGACCAGTCCTCTCCAAGCTTCGAGCTGACCAGTTCCTCAAACCCCACCGCATCCTCGATCCTCGGCGAATCTTCAAACTCAACCACTCGCATCCCCCGCACGCCGCCATGCGTAACCCCGCGCGCGCAAAAATTTACCATCCACATCAACGGAATCGTCTTCGGCTTCACCGCATACCGCGCGCTTAATCCCCTCACTAGCGCGTCAAAGTTGTCGCCGCTGCGGTCCGAGGCATACACACCCTGCGCAATCATCAGCGCAACTCCAAGAGCAACCAACAAGAACCCTCCCGTTCGCCGCATCATTTCCCTTTCTCCTTGTCTTTATCTTTCTTCTTCCCATCCCCCTGCGGCACGCCATAATGAGAGCCCACTCTCGTCAGCTCATCCATCGACATATGCCCCTTCAGATGAACAAACGTCAGTTCCGTCCGCTCTGCGCTGATCACCACCAGCTCGCTGAACTGTCCGTTCGCGTCCACCTTCACACACACATCCGTGCTCTCGTCCACGCTTCTCTCCTTCACAATGTGCGACCAACCCCCATCCTCCAGCCGCTTCCTGAACTCCTCGACATCCGACATCTTGTACAGTCCCGGCGCCGCATACTCGTACGAGCGCACGATCACGAATTCCATCTTCTTCGCCAGTTCCGTGCCGCTCTTGTCGGAGCCCTCATCGCCAAACTTGCCCACCATCCCCAGCATGTTCTTATCGAGATTTACCTCGGTCGTCGACTTCGCCCCCTGGGCAAACTTCTCCGTCCCGGCAAACAGTTCATCCTTCTGCTGCAACCCTCCCATCGCCAGCATGGAAGTAGCCGACATCAACAGTCCCGCAACCACTACCGCCACTCTCATCCGCACAATCCCGTTTTGTACTTTCATTGCCTCTCCCTCTCTTCTTTCATACCTGCCCTGCTGACCCGCGCTCCAACATCATCCAAAGTCTTTCCCGTCACTCGCATCGCAACCTCGAACTGTCGCGCCACAATCTCGGCCTTCCGCCGCTCTTGCACCTTCTCGCCTACGAACAATCCTAGAAGCAGCACAGCGGCAATTGGTCCGCACAGCCATATCCGCAGCTTCGGCAAAAACAACAGCCGTCCCCCACTCGTGGGCTTCACCCACATCTTCCCTGTACGCTGCTGCTCGACCCGTGCTTCGGACGCGATAGCCAGAAACTTCGCCGTCGTCTCCGCGCGTACTTCTACTCGCCGCAGCGCACGCGCCAAATCCTTCTCAAATTCGTCCATCGGTTCCTGCTTGAACTCATCGCTCACGCACATACTCCTTCAACATCGTTCCTGCTTTCTGCCGCAACATCTCCAGTCCGCGCTGTAGGTTGCTCTTCACCGTAGCCAGCGGTTGCTCCAGAATCTTCGCAATCTCATCGGGAGCCAGATCCTCTTGGTACCGCAGTACCACCGCCGCTCTCAACCCTTTTGGCAGTGATGAAACCATCTGCTCCAGCCGCATCTCAACTGCTCCATTGCGTACGACACTCTCATCCCATCCACGCCCGTGCTCCTCCGTCCACTCTTCCGCGGCAAACTCCGGTCGCAACCGTCCTCTCCGCAAATAATCCACTGACCGGTGCGACGCCACGCGCCTCAGCCAGAACTTCGCATGCTCCGCTGACTCCAATCTCGCGAGTGAACCATGCAACTCCACAAACACATCCTGCGCAACTTCCTCCGCGGCGCCACAGTCCCCAAGAACTCGCAGCGCAATCGAAAACACCATCGACTGGTGCTCTTCAACCAACTCGCGAAACCTTGCCTCGTCCGTTCGCATTAACCCCGCTTACCTGCCTATACGCAATCCATTCCAATCCGGAATGCAAAAAATGCAAATCGGGCAAAATATTTTCTTCGCCCATTGAATTCCCTGACTCACCAGGTCGAAGCCCCATTCGCTTACCGGCGCCATTAAAGAAAAACGGCGCAATGCAATCGCATCACGCCGCTCAGTCCACTACCTGGACCAACTTAAAGCCCGGATTAAACTTAAATCGAGCTCATATTATGCAGAAACTCCTGATTGTTCCGCGTCTTCGCCAACTTGTCCGTCAGCAGTTCCATCGCTTCAACAGGCGATAACGGATTCAGCACCTTCCGTAGAATCCAGATCCGCTGCAGATCTTCCTTCGGAATCAGCAACTCTTCCTTACGAGTACCGGAGCGCTGAATATCGATCGCCGGAAACACTCGCTTATCCACCAGCTTGCGATCCAGGATCACTTCCATATTGCCCGTGCCCTTGAACTCTTCGAAGATCACTTCGTCCATCCTCGAACCGGTATCCACCAGCGCGGTAGCAATAATCGTCAGCGAGCCACCCTCTTCAATGTTACGAGCCGCACCGAAGAACCGCTTCGGCCTCTGCAGTGCATTCGAATCCACACCGCCTGAGAGCACCTTGCCCGAAGGCGGCACAATCGTGTTGTAAGCCCTCGCCAGACGAGTAATCGAGTCCAGCAGAATCACGACATCGCGCTTATGCTCCACCAGGCGCTTCGCCTTCTCGATCACCATCTCCGCGACCTGCACGTGCCGCGCCGCCGGTTCATCGAACGTCGACGAGATCACCTCGCCCTTCACCGACCGCTGCATATCTGTCACTTCTTCCGGACGCTCATCGATCAGCAGCACAATCAGCACCACTTCCGGATGGTTCGACGTGATGCTGTTTGCAATCGACTGCAGCAGCATCGTCTTACCCGTCCGTGGCGGAGCCACAATCAGCCCACGCTGTCCCTTGCCCACCGGAGTCAGCAGATCCATCACCCGGCCCGAGATGTTATCCCGCACCGTCTCCATCTTCACCCGCTCCTGTGCATACAGCGGAGTCAGGTTGTCGAACAGAATCTTGTTCCGCGTCTCTTCCGGCGACTCAAAGTTGATCGCCTCAATCTTCACCAGTGCAAAATATTTCTCGCCCTCATGCGGAGGCCGCACGTTGCCAGAGATCGTATCGCCCGTCTTCAGGTCGAACTTGCGAATCTGCGATGGCGATACATAAATGTCATCCGGCCCTGGCAGATAGTTGTAATCCGGGCTGCGAAGAAATCCGTAGCCGTCCGGCAGAATCTCCAGCACTCCTTCCGCGAAGATGTGTCCTTCCTTCTCGCTCTGCGCCTGCAGAATCTTGAAGATCAGGTCCTGTTTGCGAAGGCCGCTTGTGCCCGCAATGTCGAGTCCACGCGCAAGCTTGCTAAGCTCCGCGATATTGTGTTCTTTCAATTCAGAAATTGTCATGGTTTACCTGGGATTTTGATTTTTTAGGAGGGATGTTTGAAGCTGAGGCGGGATCTGCTTGACGAAGGGGGTCGTGCGGAAGGCCAGAATAGGAGCTGAATCTCTACTGCGGATGGGGTTGGGTTGGGGTGGGGTTGGGGTTGGATTGCAGTGAGGTTAGCGGTTGAAAATCAAAGGGGGGGGTGAAACGGCCGCGCGTTAAGCTGCGCGGCGTTCCTGTAATTGTACCTTCTGGACAACAGTCTCCGACTCATCCATCGGAACCGTGTCCTTGAACCGGTCCAGAACTTCATTCGTCGTATCCTGCAGCCGCGTGTTGGGCTTATGCAGCTTGCGCGTAGCCTTCGACGCCAGCTGGCACAGTTCGTAACGGTTATTCACGTGCGTGAGAGCTCCAAAAATAAGATCTGAGCGCATAGTTTCTCCTTTTTCTCTTGCAGGGCGTAAGCGTCTTGTTCGCACTCACTCGCCTGAAATCACTTCAATTTGCCATTCGAATTGGATCAGCCGCTGACGGATCCGACGTTTAGCTATTAGACGCAGAAAGCACCAAATGGGACTCCTGCAATCCGAATTCATTTCTTTCAGTTTGATCAGTTTCAACTGCGCGGCAGACAAACCAAACCATTGCTGATCCGAAGATCAGCAGTACATCCAACTGTCTCTTCCGTAAGATTCAGCGCTCACCGCGCCCAGGCCTGAAACAGAATGCCAGCCAGTACCTCGGCCAGCTAAATTGCTTGCGTCACGGTCCTCCCGGCCTTCCCTTTCTCGGAAGCCCCTCCGTTTCGGAGCAACTGCGACTTCATGGAAAGTAAATCGTATCGGCCCGGAGGTCAATACTTTTTTCGGGAACCTGTTAATAAAGATATTCCAGAAACAGAATTATCTCAACCCTAAAATTACACTCTCCTGAACACCGCTAACAACCGTGAATTTGCACCTAAGAACCGCCTTACTGCCATCCAAAAACACCCTGAAATACGCTCAAGACCAGTAGCTCCGGTCCAGCGTCCGATACTGAATCGCCTCGGCAATATGCTTCACCGCGATATCCTTCTCCCCGCCCAGATCCGCTATCGTCCTTGCTACCTTTAGGATACGGTCATGAGCCCTCGCGCTCAGCCCCTGCTGCTGCATAGCCCGCTCCAGCAACCGTTCCGCATCCGAGCTCAGCTCGCAATACGCCCGAATCTGCTGAGTATTCATCTGCGCATTAGCGAAAATCTGCCGCGAAGCGCTCTTAGCCGAACCATTCCCGTTACGGCCCGACCGCTCCCCTGCCACCCCAAATCGCTCATGCTGCCGCTCCCGGGCCGCCAGCACTCGCTCCCTTATCTGTTGCGACCCCTCCGCAGCTGACCCGCCCCGTAACTCCTTATACTGCACCGCCGGAACCTCAATATGAATGTCAATCCGGTCCAGCAAAGGCCCCGAAACCTTCGACACATATCGCTGGATCATCGGAGGCGTGCACATGCACTCCCGGCTCTTGTCATTAAAATAGCCGCAAGGGCAGGGATTCATCGCCGCCGCCAGCATAAACCGCGCAGGAAAGCTCAAACTCATCGCCGCCCGCGAGATCGTCACATTCCCATCCTCCAGCGGCTGCCGCAGCACCTCCAGCACATTCCGTGGAAACTCCGGCAGCTCATCCAGAAACAGCAGGCCGTTATGCGCCAGCGAAACCTCACCCGGCCGCGGCACCATCCCTCCGCCAATCAGTCCCGCATCCGACACCGTGTGGTGCGGAGACCGGAACGGCCTATGCGCCACCAGTCCCTGCTCCGCATCAAGAACCCCGGCCACCGAGTGAATCTTTGTCGTCTCCAGCGCCTCTTCAAACCGCAGCGGAGCCAGGATCGACGGCAGCCTCTTTGCCAGCATCGTCTTCCCGGATCCCGGCGGTCCAATCATCAGAATATTGTGCCCGCCCGCAGCCGCCACCTCCAGCGCCCGCTTCGCCACCTGCTGCCCCCGCACATCCTTGAAGTCATGCGGAAACTGCTGCATCTCGTTCAATAAATCTTGGGTCTCCACCTTCAGCGGAGCAGCCGTAATCCCACCCAGCACCGCCGAATTCAGCAGCTCCCGAACCTCCAGCAGCGACCGCACCGGATAAACATTCACCCCCTCCACCACCGCAGCCTCGCGAGCATTGCCGGCCGGAATGATCAGGTTCTTAATCCCCTTAGCTCGAGCCGCGACCGCAATCGGCAACATCCCCTGCACCGCCCGCAGACTCCCATCCAGCCCCAACTCCCCCACCAGCAGATAATCGCTCAGGTCCTTAATATGGAGAGCCCCATAAGCCCCCAGGATCCCGATCGCAATCGGCAGGTCGAACCCCGAACCCTCTTTCTTCAGGTCAGCAGGTGCAAGATTAATTGTGATCCGCGTAGTCGGAATCTCAAACCCTGAGTTCTTGATCGCCGACCGAACCCGGTCCCGGCTCTCCCGCACCGCCGCATCCGGCAAACCCACCGTACTGAACTGCTCCTTCTCCAGCTTCACGCCGGAAAAGTCCACCTCAACATCAATAATGTTCGCGTCAATCCCGTAAACCGCGGCACTGCGAGCTGTAAAAAGCATTCCGAAGCCGATAAACCCTTAGGGCAGAATATATTCGGCTGAGTATAGCATCCGCATCTTCGCTGGACAGTTCGACGATGAGACGGTTACGCTCAGCCCAAACATACAGGAAGAGACCCGAACTCTTCTCTCTCGCAAGCGCAATAAAGGAGCAACCGGCATCATGAAATCGCACATCGCTCTCTTCCGTCGCCTCGCCCTCTCGCTCCCCGGAGCCATCGAAAGCTCCCACATGAACCACCCCGACTTCCGCCTCAACAACCAGATCTTCGCCACCCTCTCCGCCCAGGAAAAGGGCTGCGGAGTCCTCAACCTCACCCTCGAACAGCAGCAAGCCTTCATCGCCGACCAGCCCCACATCTTCTCCCCGGTCCAGGGAGGATGGGGCCGCATGGGCATGACCTACATCCAACTCAGCAAAGCCGACGAGTCCATCATGGCCGGAGCCCTCATGACCGCCTACCAGACCCTCCGCGCCAAACAATCCCAGAAGAAAACCACGAAGAAGTCCACCAAGTCCGTACCTTCTGCCAGAACCACCCGCCGCCCCCTACAATAACCTCCGTGAACACCAGCCTCTTCGAACTCTTCAAAATCGGAATCGGCCCCTCCAGCTCCCATACCGTCGGCCCCATGCGAGCCGCCCTCCGCTTCACCAGCGAACTCGCAGCGGCAAACCTCTTCGAAAAAACCGCCACCGTCAACGTCGACCTCTACGGCTCGCTCGCTCTCACAGGAATCGGCCACGGTACCGACCGCGCCATCCTCCTCGGTCTCCTCGGCGAAGCACCCGACACCGTCGATCCCGCCACAGTCGACACCAAGATCACCACCATCCGCGAGACCAACTCCATCGAACTCGGCGGCCGCAAGACCATCCCCTTCACCGAAGCCGCCAACCTCAACTTCCGCCGCAACCAGATGTACCCCGATCCCAACGTCACCTCGCACCCTAACGGAATGCGCTTCACCGCCCTCGACAGCACAGGCGCCAAGCTCGCCGAAGCAGTCTTCTACTCCATCGGCGGAGGCTTCATCGTCTCTGAGGCCGAGCGCACCGCTGAAACCACTACCAGCACGCGCAAAGTTCCCTATCCCTTCCGCAGCGCAGCCGACCTCCTCGCCACCGCCGATTCTTATCGTGTAACGATCGCAGAGCTTATGCTCGCCAACGAGGTCGCCCTCCTCAAAGATCCCGACATCCCCATCAACCGCCCCAAAGGGAAATCCAACCAGAACACAGAAGTTCGGGTGCCCCATCCTTCGCAGTCGTATCGCGAAGGGTGGGAAGAACACTCTCCCCAAGCGTCGATCAAAGCCAGCATCCTCGCCATCTGGCACACCATGCAGCAATGCACCGAGCGAGGCATCGCCACCGAAGGCGTTCTCCCCGGAGGCCTCAACGTCCGTCGCCGCGCCCACCGCCTCGCCGAACGCCTCAACACCATCGGCTCCAAAGACCCCCTCGCTCCCATCGACTGGGTCACCGTCTACGCCATGGCCGTCAACGAAGAGAACGCCGCCGGTGGCCGTGTCGTCACCGCCCCCACCAATGGAGCCGCCGGCGTCATCCCCGCCATCGCCAACTACTACACCCATTTCATTGAGGGAACACCCGAAGAAAAACAGGAAGGCATCATCCGCTACTTCCTCACCGCCGCCGCCATCGGCATCCTCTACAAAGAAAACGCCAGCATCTCCGGAGCCGAAGTCGGCTGCCAGGGAGAAGTCGGCGTAGCCTGCTCGATGGCCGCAGGGGGATTAGTCGCCGCCCTCAACGGCACCAACGCACAAGTCGAGCACGCCGCCGAGATCGCCATGGAGCACAACCTCGGCATGACCTGCGACCCCATCGGCGGCCTCGTCCAGATCCCCTGCATCGAGCGCAACGGCATGGGCGCCGTCAAAGCCATCAACGCCTGCCGCATGGCCATGCACGAATCAGGAGATCACAAACTCTCCCTCGACCAGGTCATCGCCACCATGTACCAGACCGGCCTAGACATGCAATCCCGCTACAAAGAAACCTCCCTCGCAGGACTTGCCCTCAACATCATCGAGTGCTGACCTCGAATCATGCATTCAACGAAATCAGGTTTGAGAAAAAATTGCGCTTCTCGGGTCGAAGATATCTATCACCGCTCGACCGCCAACGCCACCGAATTCCCACCGCCCAGACAAAGCGCCGCCACACCCTTCTTCACATCCCGCCGCATCATCTCGTAGATCAGCGTCACCAGCACCCGAGTCCCGCTCGCTCCGATCGGATGCCCAATCGCCACCGCCCCACCATTCACATTCACCCTTGAAGCATCCAGCCCCAACTCCTTCATCACTCCCAAAGCCTGCACGCTGAACGCCTCGTTCAACTCATACAGATCCACCTCGTCCCGCTCCCAACCAGCCCGCTTCAGCACCAGCTGCACGCCGGTCACCGGAGCCAGCATCACCCACTTCGGCGCGACGCCACTCGTAGCCTGCGCCTTGATCGTCACCAGCGGACTCAACCCAAGCTCCTTTGCCCGCTCAGCCGACATCACCACGACAGCAGCAGCAGCATCATTCACCCCCGGAGCGTTCCCCGCCGTCACCGTCCCATCTTTCTTGAACGCCGGCTTCAGCGCAGCCAGCGCATCCAGCGAAGCATCGTCCCGAACACTCTCATCGCGTGCAACCACCGTCACCGCACCTTTCTTGCCCGGCACCGAAACCGGAACCACCTCCGCATCGAACCGCCCTTCCCTCCACGCCGCGCTGGCCTTGCGATGCGACGCCAGCGCATAAGCATCCTGCTCCTCCCGCGTGATCGAGTGCTTCTCCGCCACCAACTCCCCCGTCATCCCCATGTGCCAGCCCTCACACGCGCACCACAACCCATCCTTCACCATCGAATCCACCACAACCGAGTCACCCATGCGAAAGCCCTTCCGCCCCTGCGGAAGCAGATAAGGCGCATTCGTCATCGACTCCATACCACCGGCAACAACAATCTCCGCATCCCCCGCCATCACTGTCTGCGCGGCCAGCGCAACAGCCTTCAGCCCGGATCCGCAAACCATATTGATCGTCATCGCCGACACCGTATCCGCCAGTCCACCCTGTAACGCTGCCTGCCGCGCCGGATTCTGTCCCAGCCCCGCAGGCAACACGCACCCCATCAGACACTCATCGACACTCGCCGCATCGATCCCGGCTCGCTTCACTGCCTCACGAACCGCAATCGCACCCAGCTGGACAGCCGTCATCTCTGCGAACGCCCCTTGAAACTTACCCACCGGCGTCCGCACCGCAGAAACAATCACAACATCCTTCATCGAAAGAAATTCCTCGATGAAAACTCTACTCCACTAATTCCACTTCACACTAGCAGGCGTCGCGTTGGCAGGCACGATGTCGTACTGCGGCTGCGGCATCCCTTTCAGATACTTGTCGAACCAGCTCATGATATTCTCCAGACCGCTCCACGCGATGCCACGGCTGCCCGCTCCGCGAGAGCTCATGGCTCTCACCCGGAAACCGCACCATCACCGTATCGATGTGCCTGTACTTCAACGCACGGAAGAAGTCCTCTCCTCCGCCCGTCGGCGGCGTGCGATAGTCAGCCTCGCCCAGAATAAACATCATCGGCGTCTGGATCTTCGTTACGTAAGTGATCGGTGAATACTTCCTGAACTCCTCCACCTTCTCAAACGGTGCGCCCTCAAACCACGTCGGCTGAAACAGCGTGAAGTCCGCCGTATACCACCAGTTCGACCAGTCCGTAATATCCCTCTGCGCCACTGCTGCCTTGAAGCGCGTCGTCTGTGTCACCGTCCAGTCCGTCAGCAACCCGCCTCCGCTTCCACCGGTCACGCCCATTCGCGCCGGATCGACATACCCCAGCTTTACCACCGTATCCACACAATCCATCAGGTCGTGAAAGTCGTCACCGGGATAATTGTGCTGAATCACATTCGCGAACTGTTGCCCGTACGTCGTCGACCCGCGCGGATTCGGGTACACCACCACATATCCCTTCGCCGCCATCCACTGCATCTCGTGGTCGAACACCCACCCATACGCCGAGTGCGGCCCACCATGAATATTCAGAATCAGCGGATACTTCTTTGCTCTATCGAAATCCGGCGGCAGTTGCACAAATGACTCAATCTTGCTCCCCGGAATATCCTTCGCATTCGCCGTAGGCACGACCTGCATATCCTCCGGCATCGTCAGGTTCAGCTGCGAGAACAACGCCTTGTTCACATCCGTCAACTGAGCCTGTTGCTTCGAGCCGTCCATCGCTACCGAATACAAGTCCCCAATCACGACCGGCGTCGAGATCAGCGCCAGCAGCTTTGTCGTGTCTCGTGTCGCAGTAAAGCCAATGACCGCCTGCTTCTCCGCAGTCAGTTCCTTCACCGCACCCGACGAGGCATCAATTGAGATGAGCAGCGCGCTTCCCTGCTTGCCCACCACATCAAGGATGGATTTGCCATCCGCCGTCCACACCATCCCCCCGCGTCCGCCACCCCGCGGAGCAGTATTGTCCCCTCCAACCCCTCCGCCAACCTCATAGTCATAGTTCACCGTCAGGTTGCGGGGAGACGGATGCACCGTCGCTGGATCAATCTCCATCACAAACAGATCCGCCTGCTGATGCGACCTTGGCTTCGTCAGCGACTGCTCGTCGCCATGAAACGCCAGCCGTCGCCCATCCGGCGAGATCGAAATACCCGAAGCGCCAAAGGTAAGTTTTGCAACCAGCGTGCTCATCGGCGGCGGAGTCTTTTCATCCGCCGGAGCAATTGCCGGAGCGTCCAGCTTGTAAATCTCATTATGCGGCAGATCGTAGTATGGCTCGTCGGTATGCTCCGACGTGTAATAGATCGCGCCCGACGACGGATGCCAGGTGAACTCACCTACCGAAAACCGCCCCGCCGTCACCTGCCACGGAATCACTGTCTTTGGCCCGAACTTCGCCGTATAGAAAAGATAAAGTTGCGAAGCGTCCTTCGTATCCAGGTACCCACTTCCATTGTTACGATAGACAGCTTTCGTAATGATCCGCACATCGCTCTTGTGCTCTTCAGCCTTCTTCTCGTCCTTCTTGTCGGACTTCGGCTCAGGAACGATCGCTGTCTCGCTCAACACCGCGATGCAGGTTCCGTTCGGCGACCACTGCGGCGAACCGACTCCTTTCTCAATCGCCGAAACCTGCATCGGCTCTCCTCCCGACATCGAAATCACATACAGTTGTGCGGGTTGCGGTTTGCCATCTTTCTCCACCGCACGCGTAAATGCGATCTGCGTCCCGTCGGGCGACCATCGGGGCTGCGCGTCGTGCGGACCATTCGTCAGCCTTCGTGCCGGCATCATAGGGTGGGTAGTATCCAGAAGGTAAAGCGCAGTGTCATAGCCCTCGCGCTTTACATTCACAGTCGTCTGCACATACACCGCGCGGCTTCCGTCCGGCGAGAGTTGCGTGTCGCCGATCCACGTAAAGCTGAAGATGTCCTTCTCGGTTATGTTTCGCTTCTGCGCCATCAACGCATTCGAAAGAAGTAGGCAGACCACCATCACAATCACGTTTTTTGCAAGCATTCCGCGCTCTCCCGTAACACCGAAGTAAAATCAGTCGCACACAAATCCACTTCAGAAATTTTTCTTTCCATGACTATAGTGCATAGCTCCGCACATCCCCACGCCAACTTCAAATCCATTTTTTTCTTCGCGCAGTCGCTTCGCTCAACTCCAATTCGCGATGACGGGAGGTCAAAAGGAGACATTTTTCTTCCTTCCATCCCCAAAAAGAATTTGCGTTTTCTTCATTTTTTTCTTGACAGTTAAATTTCGTAAATCTATACCTTCGTTAGCTGCTCTGCAGCGTGTTGTAAAGAAGATGTCTAATCACTAGGGAGAATAGGCAAAATGGCAACTAAGAAAGCAGCAAAAAAGGCAGCAAAGAAACCAGCGAAGAAGGCAGCAAAGAAGAAGTAGTCCAACTAAGGCAACCAGAAAGGGGGACGCATTGAGCGTCCCCCTTTCTGCGTCTGCACTGTTCAATCGCGTGTCGCTACATCCCTCCACTCGTCTTCGCCCCGGTCTTGGGAATCGACAGGTAACCCGAAACCCGGTTCTTCTCGATCACATTCACCACCAGCTCATACAGCACTGGATCCTTCCCGTTATAGAACTGGACCGGCTCATCGAGACTCTTGTCCTTCTTCTCGATATTGCGATCGTCCGAGCTAACCAGCAGCGTGTACTTCGAGTGTTTCTCGTCCGCCTTCTTCAACTGAAGCTTCACGGTCGACAACAACGTCGGCTTCGCGCCCTTCTGCAGGCTGAACTCAAGATAAGTCCGGTCCCCCCTGTGCTTCAGAACTTCCAGCTCATCGTGGTTGGTCGCGATCAAGCCGCTCATCACGCCCGCATCGCCCTTCATGCTCTTCAGCTGGACCTTCGTCGCCTCCAGGTCAGACTTGGTCGTCGCCACATCTGTCTTCACGCCACCCACGTCAGTCTTCACGCTGGCAACGTCGGTCGACACTGCGCCGATCTGCTTGTTCGTCGCTGCCGCCTGCTGCTCAAGCTTCGCCGTCGCCTCACGCTGCGCCGCCAGAATGCTCGCCGCCTTGGACTCGAGCTGCTTCTGCGTCATACCGACGCTTTGTGCCAAAGTTTCACTCGTCGCCCGCAGCCTGGCATTCGTTGCCTCCAGTTGCTGGGTCAGTTCGGCGTTCTTCTGTTCCGTCGCCGTAATCTTCTGTTCCGCTGCCGAAAGATGGTTCTGCAGACCGTAAGTCCAAACCAGTCCCCCCAGTGCGGCCAGCAACGCAACCGCCACCACTCCAAGCAATGCTCCCGAAATCGACCTCTGTTCTACGTACCCTTCGTCGCTCATTCCTGTTCTCCTCGTCCTGATTATCGACTCAAAAGCTGCCGCCTTGGTACAGTCAGTCTGCTCACAGACTACGCGTCAGCCTGCAAAACTGGTACCCCAAAACTATAACTTCTTCGCGAACCGACTAAACTATCTCCATGTCCCTCCCCGACGTCTGCATCGCTGGTGCCGGTATCATTGGCTTGTCTCTCGCCCTCGAACTCCACCAGCGGGGACTTCATGTCACGGTATTGGATCGCGCCGAACCCCTCGCCGAAGCCTCCACCGCTGCCGCCGGAATGCTCGCTGCCGCCAATCCTCTCAACCCACCTCAGCTTCACCCTCTCGCTGACCTCAGCCGCTCGCTCTACCCGCAGTTCCTCGAACAAATTCAGACACTCTCCGGCATGCGAGTTCCTGTTCAAACCCACCTCACCCTGCAAGCTCTTCCGCCAGGCGTCCATCCTGCGAAAAAGGAACTCACGCCACGGGATCTTACCCATCTCCTCGCAGCTCTCACCCCCGGCAACCATCATTTCGTATTGCTCGACGAACCCAGCCTCGATCCTCGTCAGCTTGCCGAAGCCCTGCTCGCCGCAATCCGTGCGACATCCATTCAACTTCTCCGCAACACGCCGGTCATCGCAACTCACGACGTCGACGACGCCATTGAGGTCCACACCCCTGATAGCGTCGTCAGCACCAAACAATTTGTAGACTGCACCGGAGCGTGGACCTCTTTAACCTCTACCCTGCCTGCCGTTCAGGTTTATCCCCGTAAGGGTCAGATGCTCGCCGTCAGCCTGCCCTTCTCTCTTCCGTTACGTGTCGTTGTCCGTACGCCGGAGATCTATATAGTTCCCCGCACCTCCGGTCCAAACGCCGGCCAGGCCGTCATCGGAGCCACAGTCGAAGACGCAGGCTTCGACAAAGAGGTTCACTCCGCAGACATCACCCGCCTCCGCGCGCTTGCCTCCACATTGCTTCACCCACTGGCCTACGCCACTCAACGCGAAGCGTGGGCCGGCCTCCGACCTGCCACTGCAGACGGCCTGCCGGTTCTCGGCAGTCTACCCCCACGATCAAACTACTTCGTTGCGTCCGGACACTACCGCGACGGTATTCTCCTGGCCCCAGCCACAGCCCGGGTCATCGCACAGCTCCTTATTAAGGAAGTCCCTTCGATTGACCTCACTCCCTTCTCTCCAGCCAGAACGGCCTAACACCGAAGTCGCACGCCAACACCGATATTCGCGCACCCCTCCGTGACAACCGTTTCTCCGCTGCGCTATAACCAGATGTACTAAGTTTTTCCTCGGAGAAGTGTCTTATGTCCACCGCTGTCGCGTCGAAAGGTCTGGAAGGCATCGTCGCCACCAGCTCATCTATCTGCTGGATCGACGGTGACGCAGGCGTCCTCTCCTATCGCGGCATCGACATCCACGAACTCGCACAGCGCTCCACCTTCGAGGAAACCACTTACCTCCTCTGGTTTGGCAAACTCCCTACCAAGGCCGAACTCGCCGACTTCTCCGCAAAACTTGCCTCGGCGCGCAAGCTCGATCCAAAGATCCTCGACCTCCTCCGCAGCGTCCCCAAAAATGCAACACCGATGCAGGTCCTGCGCACCGCCGTCTCCCTGCTCAGCATCTACGACGCCGACGAAGCCGACAGCGGGCACGACGCCAACGTTCGCAAATCCTTCCGCCTCACTGCGCAGATTGCCATGATCGTCGCCATCTTCGATCGCATCCGCAAGGGCAAGCCCATCGTCGAGGCCGACCCTACCCTCTCCCACGCAGCAAATTTCCTCTGGATGCTCAACGGCGAGAAGCCCTCCGACACCGCCACCCGCACCTTCGACATCGCCCTTATCCTCCACGCCGACCACGAGCTCAACGCCAGCACCTTTGCCGCCCGCGTCATCGCCGCCACCCTCGCCGATATCCACTCCGCTATCACCGGAGCCATCGGCGCCCTCAAAGGCCCACTTCACGGTGGAGCGAACGAAGCCACCATGCGCCTCCTCTATGCCATCGAGAAGGCCGGTGCCGATCCCGTCGAATACGTCCGCCAGATGTTCGCAGAAAAGAAAAAGATCTCCGGCTTCGGCCACCGTGTCTACCACACTGAAGATCCGCGCGCGACTCACTTGCGCCGCATGTCCGAAGAATTGGGAAAAGCCGCTGGCAACACCAAATGGTTCGACATGTCCCGCAAGATCGAACTCTTCGTCAAGCAGGAAAAGAAACTCAACGCCAACGTTGACTTCTACTCCGCCTCCACCTACACCACGCTTGGCATCGACATCGATCTCTTCACCCCGATCTTCGCCGTCAGCCGCATCGCCGGATGGGCCGCCCACGTCATCGAGCAGCACGACGACAACCGCCTCATCCGTCCGCGCGCCGACTACACCGGCCCTGCCTATCCCGCGCCCTACATTCCAATCGGAGAACGTTAGTCCTGTCGACAACATTCGCCGGTCCAACAGTCGCCTCCCACAAACAACACAGTGCGGCCCGGCCAAGCGCTTCCACCAGTTCATTCCCAGCGAAGAGTGCGCGTCAGGCGTTCCTTTTGCCGCAAAAGCTCTCCCGCCGCGTCTCTTGCTTCCTTCTTCTCCTTGTACTTCCCGTACTCCCCGCTGCCGCTCAACTCCCGCACGAAGCCCTTTCGCCGCCAGCAACGCCCACTCAAATCCCCTCGTCTGACGCCGAGGACGTCCCCACCGTACCCGGTCTTTCCGGTTACATACACGGTTGGAATGCAGGCATCACCTTCTCCGGTGTCCACGACTCCGTGACCGGCTGGGCAACGATCGCTACCCCCGCCGTTGGCTACAGCTTCAACGACATCTTCTCCGTCGACGCCACCATTCCCATCTATATGTACCGCCTCGCCGAGAGCCGGTCCACCCACCCCAAACCTGATGCTCACCTCGTCAACCAGCGCGGCGAACCCGGCGACATTCTCTTTGGCCTTCACGCGCAATTTCTCCCGCACCAGTTCCAATACCAGCTCACCGGTGCCTTCACCGCCCCCACTGGCGACGAGGCCTATGGTCTCTCCACCGGCCGCGTCACCTTCGACGTCAGCAACCACTTCGAGCGTTCCTACGGTCGCTTCACCCCAAGCCTCGATCTCGGCGCCGGTGACTCCACAATCTTCGTCAACCGCACCGTTACTAAAAACTACACATCGCTAGGCCCTCTCGCGCATTTCGAGATCGGCCTCGCCGTCGATCTCTTTCGCGGCATGTCCTTTGAAAGTGACGCGTACGAACAGCTTCCCATCGGCGACCAGAAGATCTACGGCCCCTCCCGCAAGGGCAAAGCCACCGTCGTCATCGGTCACAGCGTCACTGAAGACAATGGCTTCACCAATTCACTCGATATTCCGCTCAGCCGCAATGTCACTCTCTCTGGCTACTACAGCCGCAGTCTCCGCATCCACACCGACACCGCAGCGATCGGACTCACCTTAGTCCTCCGCTCGCCCCCCACGACAGAAGACAACCCTATGGACGAACTCTTCCGCTGATCTGCTCCGCCCCGTGCCCTTTACGTTTAAATCAAAAAGAGCAGCCCGCAAAGGCTGCTCTTCCTGCAATCCTCGAAAACCTACTTCTGGCTGGCTGGCGGAACAATCCCATTCATCCGCAGATACTCCACAAGCTGTCCATAGTGATCGCACATGTGGGCAATACCAAACGCCGCCATGCTCGTCCTCGTCTGAGTCATCCTTCAGCGAAGCAAACGCATTCGCCGCTGTCAGTGTTGCAAGCTGTGCGTGAGCATAGCGCAAACGACCCCGCCAGCGCCTTCACCGTATCTTCCTTCGAAGTCAGGTCGCCCATCCCCTTTACATCTGCGTCCGGCTTCGCACCCCACGACAACCCGAAGAAGTAGTAGTTCGCCTGCGCAATGTGCGCCACCGTCTGCCCAAACGTCTTCACGCCCTTATTGTTTGGCGACAGGTAATCCACCTTCTGCGATGACGCAAAGATCGCCGCACTCGGCGCAAAGTTGTACTTCTCCGCCGGCATGGCCTTCACCGCGCCCATAATCTCGTCTTCATAGATCTTCAGCAGCGCATCCATCGACTTGCCCGGATCAATGATCGTTCCAGCGGGCACCTTCGGGGCCGACTGCGCCATCTGTGCCATCCCAGCCGTCACCGAACAAGCCGCCAGCGCCAACATCACAACCATCCGCTTCATCATCTTTCGTTTCTCCAGTCTCTCGTCAGATCGCTGCGGCAAAAACCGCAGAGTCGCGCTCAGCCTACCAGATTTCCAACCTTCGCCGCAGGGCCGCCACCTCGTTTTCCACTAAAAATCGGTTTCACAAACTTTCAGACATCGCCATTCGTCACTGATATAACTCAATCATCCCTGAAGGAGCCCCTCTCGCCCATGAAGCTGCGAATTCTCTCGTTTTTTTTGTGTTTCCTCATGATTTCTCCTTCCTTTGGCCAGGCCGCCGGCTCTCCGCGCAAAATCACAACCCCCAAACAGCAGTTCGGCTTCAACGTAGGTGACGACTACATGCTCGCCACCTACACCCAGGAGACCGAGTACCTGCAGAAGCTGGCCAAGGAATCCGACCGCATGAAACTGGTCGACATCGGCCTCACCGCCGAGGGCCGCCACCAGTACATGGCCATCATCTCTTCGCCGGAAAACATGAAGAACCTCGACCACTACCGCGAGATCAGCCAGAAGCTCGCGCTGGCTAATCGCCTCACCGACGACCAGGCCAAGGCGCTGTCCGAAGAAGGCAAGGCAATCGTTTGGATCGACGGCGGCCTTCACGCGTCAGAGACCGTCGGCGCCCAGCAACTCGTCGAGACCATCTACGAGCTCAACGCAAAAACCGATCCCGAAACAACGCGATTCCTCCATGACGACATCGTGCTCTGCACCTTTGCCAATCCGGACGGCATGGAGCTCGTCTCCAGTTGGTACATGCGCAACCCCGACCCCACCAAGCGCTCGCTCGATGGCGTGCCTCGTCTCTGGCAGAAGTACATCGGCCACGATGACAATCGCGACTTCTTCGCCAGCAACCAGCCCGAAACCACCAACGTCAACCGCATCCTCTCCCGCGTCTGGTATCCGCAGATCGTCTACAACCATCACCAGGCAGGCCCCGCTGGCACCGTCATCTTCATGCCGCCCTTCCGCGACCCCAACAGCTACTTCTATGACCCTCTCGTCGTGCTCGGCATTGAAGCCGTAGGCACAGCCATGCACCAGCGTCTCGTCGAAGAAGGCAAGCCCGGTTCCACCTCGCGCAGCGGCGCTCCGTACTCCACGTGGTTTAACGGCAGCCTCCGCACCGTCTCCTACTTTCACAACCAGATCGGCCTGTTGACCGAGATCATCGGCAATCCCACGCCCGAGCCGCTGCCGCTGCTCGCCAATCAGCAGCTTCCGCGCAGCGACCTTGTCGAACCCATCAAGCCGCAGCTCTGGCACTATGCCTCGTCCATCGCCTACGAGCAGACCAACAATCGCGCAGTGCTCGACTACGCCTCCCGCGAGCGCACCCACCTGCTCTACAACTTCTACCTGATGGGCAAAGACTCCGTCGCAAACGGGGGTGAGGACCACTGGACCGTCACGCCCAAGCGCATCGAAGCCCTCGAGGCCGAAGCCGAAAAGAGCGGCGCACGCGTCAACCGCGCAGGTGTGCTCTCGCCGGACGCCTCCAACGCCGCAGGCCCGCGCACTCAAGGCATTCCGGCCGATCTCTACGACAAGGTGCTGCACGATCCCAAGCTGAAAGACGCGCGCGGCTACGTCGTCCCCGCCGACCAGCCCGACTTCCCCACCGCCACCAAGTTCATCAACAGCCTCATGAAGACCGGTGTCGAAGTCCAGCAAGCCAGCGCGGACTTTGAAGTCTCCGACAAGCACTACCCCGCCGGCAGCTACGTCGTCTTCGCTGCACAAGCCTTCCGCCCACAGGTTCTCGACATGTTCGAGCCGCAGGATCACCCCAACGACTTCCCCTACCCCGGCGGCCCACCCAACCGGCCCTATGACACAACCGGCTGGACTCTCGCCTTCCAGATGGGCGTCCACTTCGATCGCTACACAGAGCCCTTCACAGGTCCCTTCGCACCGGTCAAGACCGATCTGGCCGTCGCCGCTGCCCGGCACCATCGTCGGCGCAAGCGGCACGCCAGCCGGATACCTCGTCAGCCACGAATACAACGACACCTACACCCTCACCAACCGCCTCCTCAAGGCCGGCCAGCCGGTCTACTGGCTGAAGGATCAGGTCACAGCCAACGGGAAGCAACTCCCGCCCGGCGCTCTGTGGTTGCCATACTCCACAACCACCGCAGATTTGCTTCAAACCGCAACCAAAACGCTCGGCATTAACGCCACCGCCGTCTCGACGACCCCCACCGGAGCAGCCATCCAGCTTCACCCCACCCGCATCGCGCTCCTCGACGTGTATGGCGGCTCCATGCCCTCAGGCTGGATCCGCTGGCTCTTCGATCAGTTCGAGTTCCCATTCACCGTCGTCTATCCGCAGGAGCTCGACGCCGGCAACCTGAACGCGAAATATGACGTGATCGTAGCGGCCGACGGCATCATTCGCTCACCTCGCCCCGGCGGCCGCGGCGGTGGCGGCTTCACCCCACGTGAGATGAAGCCTGAAGAAATCCCCGCGGAGTTCCGGCCATGGCAAGGCAGCATCACCCCGGCCAAGACCTATCCACAACTCCAGAGCTTCGTCTCGAACGGTGGCACGCTACTAGCCATCGGCACCTCCACCTCCATCGCATCGTTCCTCAAGCTGCCGCTGGTCAACGCGCCCATGGAGATGGTCAAAGGCGAATACCAGCCCGTCCCGCCCGATCGCTTCTATATCCCCGGCTCGCTGCTCAAGGCACACGTCGACAACACCGACCCCATCGCCTATGGCGTCCCGCCTAATGTCATCGTGGACTTCGACAGCAGCCCGGCGTTCACCCTCGACCCGCAGGCCTCGTTCTCCGGCCTGCACGCAATCGCGTGGTACGACGACGACAACCTCCTCGCCAGCGGCTGGGCCTGGGGCCAGAAGTACATCAACCACACCACAGCCATAGCCACAGCTCCGGTAGGCAAAGGTCAGGTCGTTCTCTACGGCCCCGAAGTCACCTTCCGCGGCCAACCCCACGGCACCTTCAAATTCCTCTTCAACGGAATCCTCTACGGCCCCTCAACCCCAACCACCCTGAAGTAAAAACTTCAGCACTGTATCAAGAATGGCCACCTGAACTCAGGTGGCCGTTCTTCTTGCCTATAGTTGCCGCTGCTTCTAGGTAAGCCAAGCCTTTAGGCTTGGCCTCTCTAGCCCTCCACAAAAGGGGCTTTAGCCCCTGGGGGTCTGCTCTTTCCTCTCGGCGCGCAGCCGCCACCCGCCCACAAGCTAAAATAAACACATGCGCCGCATCTATCTGGACGCCAACGCCACCACACCTCTACTCCCAGAGGTCTTCGAGGCCATGCGTCCCTACTGGATGGAGCACTACGGCAACGCCAGTTCCATCCACCAGCACGGCCAGCACGCCCGCGGAGCCGTCGAGCAGGCTCGCACCGCCGTCGCCCGCTTCCTCCACTGCATCAACTCCGAGATCGTCTTCACCTCCGGCGGCACTGAGAGCGACAACCTCGCCCTCTTCGGCGTCCTCTCACCCGAATCAACCCACGGCGAACCCGCTCACCTCATCACCACTACCATCGAGCACCACGCCGTCCTCCACGCCGCCGAAGCTCTCCAGAAAACCGGAGTTGAAGTAACCTTCCTCCCAACCACCGCCGAAGGACTCATCGAGCCAGCCGCCCTCAAAGCCGCTCTCCGCCCCAACACCAAACTCGTCAGCATCATGTACGCCAACAACGAGACCGGCGTCATCCAACCCATCGCAGCGAACTCGCCGCCATCACTCATGAAGCCGGCGCGCTCTTCCACACTGACGCCGTCCAGGTCGCCTCCAAGCTTCCACTCGACCTCTCGGCCGAAGGCCCGCTCAAAAACATCGATCTCCTCACCATCTCCGGCCACAAAATCTACGCCCCCAAAGGCATCGGTGTCCTCTTCGTCCGCCGCAACGTCCGTCTCGCCCCCATGATGCACGGCGGCACGCACGAGCGCCAGCGCCGCGCCGGAACCGAAAACGTAGCCTGCATCGCAGGCCTCGGCAAAGCCGCCGAGCTCGCCTCCACTGGCTCACCACCAGAAGGCCCCGTACGAACTCACTGCCCTCCGCGACCGCTTCGAACAAGGCATCCTCACCCAGATCGAAGACGCCGGAGTCAACGGCAGCGGCGCACCCAGAGTCTCCAACACCAGCAACCTCTACTTCGATCACCTCGAAGCCGAAGCTCTCGTCATCGCCCTCGACCTCAAGGGCATCTCCGTCAGCGGAGGCTCCGCCTGCCAATCCGGCGCCGCCGAACCCTCCCACGTACTCACCGCGATGGGCCTCACTCCTGCTCGCGCACGGGCCAGCATCCGCTTCTCCCTCTCCCGCCTCACCACGCAGGAAGAGATCGACGAAGCCCTCAAAATCATCCCCACCGCCGTAGCCCGACTACGCGAACTCTCCCCCGCGTGGAATACGAAATCTCTCGTCACTTCGTGAAATCTACCCTTAGTGAACGGCAGATCGCAGGACCCCAGACTGGCTCAGTCGGATATTGCGTATCGTAGATCACGGAATTGAGAAAGCACCGAATTCGTCGACGTTCGTAGCGCTTCGTCAGATATCCAGACCGGTTCGTCGGTTCGAACCTTGTGGAAACGCACTATCGGATTGTCGTACTCGGTGTAATAGACCCGAAATCGCTCAGTGGGGAAGTCCTCCGCCAGCTTCAAAGCCCAGAACTTTACCGCTGTGCGCCCGAGTTCGCACGCGGCAATGAAATCAGGATGGGCTTCGTCGTAAATCCAATCCTCAATATCCAACGTCTTACCTTCATGGACTACCGATCGTTTCGTGGCGGAGTTTCGAAACTCATCAAAGATATGCACGTGGTTGACGAACGATTCCCAACCTGTCGCCGTGTCGTTCGCAGGAGGTGGATTGGAACCTGATTGTCGGCCAAGGAACACGCATCCATTCTCTCGGACGAACTCAGGCCACAAGAATCTCGATATCTTAAGTGCCGACTTCACATTCAGGGATCGGCTGCTTTCGTTTTTACTCACAACACGCGCTCACAGATACCAGGGAATATTAACCACCACAATCCGCTGATTCCCCTTCAACAGCAGCAGTAGCTTCAGCAACTGCACTCGCTGATTATGCAGCGCATTCTCCCACCAATGCCTAACCACCAGTTCCGGTAGCAGTACCGCCACCTTCCGCCCCGGATTCGTCTCCTCCAACTCCAGAATGTAGTCCATCAGCGGATTGATAATAAACCGGTAATTTGACGGAATCACCACCAGCTCTGGCTCCTGCAGGCCCTCTCGCTTGATCGGAGCAATCACCTGCTCGTCCCATATCTCATCCAGGCTGGCCCTCCTCGTCATCCGAGTGCACATGCACCACCTTGATCTCCTTCGACATCAGCAACCCAAACCGCATCGCCTTCTCGGTAATCCGGTCCCACCGAGCCATCGGAATCACCACAATCGGCTCCTGCAAATTCACCAGGTTCAGCGGAGTCATGTCCGCCATCTCCCGCTTCACACGTGAGTAGTGCCGCTTCACCAGCATCATGATCCCGATCAGTGTTGGCACCAGCAGCGCCGTCACCCACGCTCCCGCAACAAACTTCGCCATCAGCACCACAATCGTTGTCAGCCCCGTAGCAACCGCACCGACACCATTCACAAACGCATGCCACAACCGCCCCGGATGCTTCTCCATCCTCAGCCAGTGCACCACCATCCCCGACTGCGACAAGCGTAAACGCGAGAAACGCTCCAATCGCATACAGCGGAATCAACCGGTCCGTCACTCCCCCAAACAGAATCAGAATCACCGCAGTAAATCCAGTCAGCGCATAAACTCCATGCGAATAAAGCAGTCGCCGTCCGCGCAGAATGAACACATGCGGCAGATAGTCATGCATCGCAATCGCCTTGGTCAGCCGCGGAAAATCCGCAAACGCCGTATTCGCGCTCAACGCCAGCGCCAGCAGCACGCTTCCCATCGTCAGGTAGTAAAACCACCCGCGCCCAAACACCACCGTCACCAGCAGACTCAGCAGACTCTGGTAACCCGACGCATCAGGATCCATCGGCATCACCTGGTACGTCTTCGCCAGGTAGGCAATCCCAAACAACAGCACCATCAGTATCCCGATAATCACCGTCAGCGTCGTCTGCGCCCGCTTCACCCTCGGCTCGCCAAACGCCATCACTCCATTCGACACCGCTTCAACGCCGGTCATCGCCGCGCAACCACTCGCAAACGCCTTCATCAGCATCCAGATCCCCAGCGCCCCGACAGTCGCCGGCAGCGGCGCAGGCACCGGAGCCATCGGCATCGGATGCCCACCCGCGTGCACCGTCTTCCACATCCCAACCGCAATCAGCGTCAGCAGCGTCCCCACAAACAAAAACGTCGGCAGAATAAACGCCGTCCCCGTATCCTTCACGCCCCGCAGGTTCACAATCGCCAGCAGCGCGAGAATCACAAGGCAAATCAGCAGCGTATGTCGCTGCAGACTCGGAACCGCCGAGGTCAGCGCCGTAACGCCCGCCGAGATTCCCACCGCAGCCGTCAGAATGTAGTCAATCATCAGCGCCGCCGCCGCCAGCAACCCCGGCTTCTCACCAAGATTTTCGGTCGCGACCGTATAACTCCCGCCACCGCCTGGATAAGCCGCAATCGTCTGCCGGTAGCTGAAATAAACAATCGTCAGCAGCACCAAGATCGCCGCAATGATCCGCCACCCATATTCAACGCCCCCGACCCCCAGCGGGATCAACAGCGTCATCGCCGCCTCTGGCCCGTACGCCGCGCTCGTCAGCCCATCCAACCCGAAAATCGGTATTCCGGCTGCGACGCCGATGTGCTCGGCTCGTTCTTCACTTGTAGCTAAAGGTTTTCCAATAATTGAATCGGTTAAAGACATGCAGTTAGAATCCTACCGTCTCTTTCCAACAAACTCCATCGGTATCCCTGCTCGCGGCTGGGCACCTACAGATACCACGGAATATTAATCACCACGATCCGTTGATTCCCCTTCAACAACAGCAGCAGCTTCAACAACTGCACCCTCTGGTTATGCAGCGCATTCTCCCACCAGTGCCGCACCACCAGCTCCGGCAGCAGCACCGCCACCTTCCGCCCTGGATTCGCCCTCTCCAAATCCAGAACGTAGTCCAACAACGGCGCAACGATAAACCGGTAATTCGAAGGTATCATCACCAACTCAGGCACTTTGAAACCCTCCTTCCGCAGCGGAGCCACCACGTTGTTCTCCCACTCTTCCTCCAGCCCCGCCGGCTCATCGTCCGAGTGCACATGCACCACCTTGATCTCCTTCGACAGCACCAGCCCGAATCGCATCGCCTTCTCCGCAATCTTGTTCCAACCCGCCATCGGAATCACCACAATCGGCTCCTGCAGATTCTCAAGATTCAGCGGCAACGACTCTGCCATCTCCTTCTTCACTCGCGAATAGTGACGCTTCACTCCCGCCATCACCGCGATCAGCAGCGGAATCAGCAGCGCCGTCACCCACGCTCCCGCCATAAACTTCGCCACCAGCACCACCAGCAGCGTAACGCCCGTCGCCACCGCGCCGAGCCCGTTCACAAACATATGCCAGCCACGCAGCTTGTGCGCTGGTCCAAACCTGTACCAGTGCACCACCATCCCGGCCTGCGACAATGTAAACGCGAGAAACGCTCCAATCGCAAAAAGAGGAATCAGGTTGTCCGTCACGCCGCCGAACAGAATCAGCAACGCCGCCGTCAGCCCCGTCAGCGCATAGACGCCATGGGAGTACAACAGTCTTCGTCCGCGCAGCAGAAAGACGTGCGGCAGATAATCATTCATTGCGATCATTCGCGTCAGCCGCGGAAAATCCGCGAACGCCGTATTCGCGCTCAGCGCCAGCGCCGCCAGCACCGACGCCATCGTCAACTGATAGAACCATCCCCGCCCAAAGACCGCCGCAACCAACATGCTCAGCACGCTCTGGTAGCCCGTCGCCCCCGGATCAGTCGCTGTGATTCCATACGCCTTCGAGAGATACGCAATCCCCAGCAACAGAACAATCAGAATCGCGATGATCACCGTCAGCGTCCGCTGCGCATGCTTCGTCTTCGGTTCAGTGAATGCCATCACGCCATTCGAAACCGCCTCGACGCCCGTCATCGCGGTACATCCGCTCGCAAACACCTTCGCCAGCAGCCACCAGGTCATCCACTGCATCGTCGCAGGCAACACTGCCGGCAGAGCCACTACCGGCACAGGATTTCCCCCGCTGTGCACCACACGCCATATCCCCACTGCCACCATGAGTGAGAGCGTTCCGATAAACAACAGCGTCGGAAGCATGAACACCGCGCCCGTATCTCTCACGCCGCGCATATTCACAATCGCCAGCACCAGCAGGATGATCAGGCAAAGCGCCAGCGTATGCGGCTGCAGCCTCGGCACCGCAGAGATCAGCGCCCCCACACCCGCCGAAATACCCACCGCAGCCGTCAGCACATAATCAATCATCAGCGCCGCAGCCGCCAGCAGCCCCATGCGATGGCCCAGGTTTTCGCTCGCCACCGTATACGAGCCGCCGCCGTTCGGATACGCATCGATCGTCTGCCGGTAACTGAAATACACAATCACCAGCAGCGCAACAATCGCCGCGACCACCGGAAGAATGTAATTTCGCCCGGCCAATCCAAGCGGGATCAGCAACGTCATCGCAGCTTCGGGCCCATAAGCTGCGCTCGTCAAGGCATCCAACCCGAAGACCGGAATTCCCGCAGCGACGCCAATATGTTCGGCTCTCTCTTCACTTGTAGCCAGAGGTTTGCCAAACAAAAAGTCGTTAATCGACATATCGGGTCCCAGCCTAGTCCCCGCCGCATAAAGAAGCCGTAGCGATACACTGCTTTTATGGCAACTATCTACGACATTCCCGTCCACTAAAATCACCGGCGAGCCGGCATCCTTGGCCGATTACCGCGGAAAAGTTCTGCTTCTCGTCAATGTAGCCTCAGAATGCGGCCTCACCCCCCAGTACGACGGCCTCGAAAAGCTCTACTCCCGCTTCAGAGACTCCGGCCTCGTCCTCTGCGGCTTTCCCGCCAACGACTTCGGCGCGCAGGAGCCCGGCTCTAACGAACAGATCCTCACCTTCTGCCGCACCAACTACTCCGTCGATTTCCCCATGTTCTCCAAGATCCCCGTCACCGGCCCCGAGACTCACCCGCTTTATCAATCCCTCATCGCCGCACAACCAAAGGCCATTGGCCCAACCCGCGACTCCTTCCGTGAAAACCTCAACAACTTCCTCAGCAAGAACCACAACGGCGCCACCACCAACCCCGAACCCGGCATCCTTTGGAACTTCGAAAAGTTCCTCATCGACCGTAACGGCAACGTCGTTGCCCGTTTCTCTCCCGAAGTCCTCCCCGACGACCCCATCATCATCGCCGCCATCGAAGCCGCCCTCAACTGAAGATCAGTTTAAGATCAGTCCTCCACAAACGATCGGATGCCCCATCCTTTCGCGGCTTCATGTGAAAGGGTGGGATGTAATCCGTAACCTAACCACGTCGTTGTTTTACTCATCGTAGTGAAATGTAGAATTTCTCCACCCCACCGCCCGATTTCGAGTCCTCATCCTTCCCCGCATCGTCTATTCTTCATAATATCTAAAATCCACCCTCACTCCGAGAGGAACACTCCGCTCATGATCGTCCGCCGCACACTTCTGCCTTTAGCCTTATTCAGCCTCGCCACATCCGGCATTCTGCAAGCCCAAAAGGCCCCCATCCAGATCACAGCGGACCTCTCCGACGCTCCACGCAAGCTCTATCATGCAGAAGTCGACATCCCCGTCACAGCAGGCCCCGTCTCCCTCACCACCCCCAAGTGGATTCCCGGCAACCATCGCCCCACCGGCCCCGTCGACGACATCACCGGCGTAGTCTTCACCGCTAACGGTAAAACCCTTCCCTGGCGTCGCGACGAAGAAGACCTCTACGAGTTCCATGTCACCATTCCCGCCGGCGTTACCACCCTCCACGCCCACCTCGACTGCATCGTTACCGGGCGCATCAGCCAGAAGCTCGCAGTCCTCGAGTGGGAGAAACTCCTCCTCTACCCCGCCAAAACGCCCGTCGCCGAAATTCCCATCCAACCCTCGGTCAAAGTCCCTGAAGGCTGGGGCATCGGGACCGCACTCACCCCGACCGATGGCTACGACCCGCAACATCCCAAAGGTGGCCTCACACACTTCGCCGCCACCACCGTCGAGCAACTCGAAGACTCCCCTGTCATCACCGGCGAATACTTCCACGAGTTCGCCCTCGCTCCCGAAGTCACTCCTAAGCACTACATCGACGTCGTCGCCGACAGCGCCGAAGACTCGCAACTCCGCCCCGCACTTCTCGTCGAGCTCAACAATCTCGTCCGCGAAACCGGCGCCGCCTACAATTCGCGCCACTACAACGTCTATCACTTCCTCCTCACACTCTCTGATGTAGCCGGCGGCGAAGGCCTCGAGCACGGCCAGTCCTCCGACAACGGCGTCGGCGAAAAAGGCTTCTCCGACCCAGCCCACCAACTCGCAGAAGCCGACCTGCTCTCCCACGAGTTCACCCACTCCTGGAACGGCAAGTATCGCCGCCCCTTCAACCTCTATCAAACCGACTTCTCCAAAATGCAGGAAGGCTCGCTCCTCTGGGTCTACGAAGGCATGACCCAATACCTCGGCAATGTCCTCGCCGCCACGATCCGGCCTCAAGTCGCAGGAGCAGTACCGCGACATGCTCGCCGCCTCCGCCGCCAATCTCGATTACAAACCCGGCCGCGACTGGCGCGTCGACCGAAGACACCGCCATCGCCGCCAGCATCCTCCGCGGCGGCAACCCCGCCTGGTCGAACTGGAAACGCGGCCAGGACTACTACCAGGAGGGCGAACTCTTCTGGCTTGACGCCGACACCACCATCCGCAAGCTCACCGACAACAAAAAATCCCTCACCGACTTCCTTCACATCTTCCTCGCCAAGGGCGGTAACACGGGCCCGCTCATCGCCACCTACAACCGCGACGAGCTTATCGCCGACCTCAACCAGGTCGTTAAGAACGACTGGGCCACCTTCATCCACGACCACATCGACGCCATCAACCCCCACGCCGACCTTACCGGCATCGAGCAGGGCGGCTACAAGCTCATCTTCACCGACAAGCCCACCAAATCCTCCCGCACCATCGCCTCCTCCGGCGGTCCACGCCGCGGCGGCATCGACGTCTGGTACTCCATCGGCATTCGCGTCAACGGTGAAGGCAACGTCACCGACGTCCGCTGGAACAGTCCCGCAGACAAATCAAAACTCTTCCCCGGCGAAAAAATCATCGCCGTCAACGGCAACATCTTCTCCGGCGACGCCCTCAAAGCCGCCATCAAGGACGCCAAGGGCAAGACCGAACCAATCCACCTCATCCTGCAGGGCGACACCTTCGTCACCAATGCCGACCTTGACTACCATGAAGGCGAGCGCTACCCCTCACTCGTCCGCGTAGACGGCACACCCGACTACCTCGACGACATCACCAAACCCCTCACCACCCCGGAAAAAACGCCGGAAGAAAAGAAAGACACAACAAACTAACCCTGCCCGTAGAAACATCAAAGGCGTGGAGCCCCGTCTCCACGCCTTTCTGATCTCCGCATTCTCACCCTTCAATCTGGAGGGAGATCGGCGACACACAAATCCCCCGCCACCTGGGCAGCGCACATATTCGAGTAGCAACGTTAGCCAAAACCGCGAAGCCCTTCTATTGTTGCGGCTTCGACCACTGCTCAATAGGCTGAACCGGACTTTGTTGCTGCTGCTGTTGCTGCTGCTGCTGCTGTTGCTGCTGCTGTTGTTGTTGTTGTTGCTGCTGCTGTTGCTGTTGCTGCTGCTGCTGTTGTGCCATCATTCCTCCTTGGGAACCCAGAGATCGGAAGGATCGTACTCGCTCTCCACTACAGCCTGCAATCGGCGAATCTTTTCCCGTCGCGGCGGTGGCTCCTTCTTCTGAAGATCGTTTTCACGTTGACGACAGGCCTGAAATTTCTTCTCCAGCGCCGGGCTGAAATCGCGATCTGCAACCATATCTTCCGCCAGGCACTTCAGGTCGTGATGCAACTCGCGATAGTGCGTCACCAGCTCGGAATACAACGAAATCTGTTTATCCAGTCTGAAGATCGGTTTAAGAAGGCCCGCAATCCCGGCTGCAATCGTGCAGTAAAACCATACCTGTTTCTGCAGAGGCTCGTCCGAATGTTTCAAGAAGGCAATCGGAGACGCCGCACTCGTCACCGCAACAATAACATCGTGCGTCCGAATTGCAATCGTCCACCGCTGAAGCGATTCCTCATAGTAGAGAACATTCAGCCGTGCCGTTCGCAGAAGATTATAGAGCTGGGTGCCTCTCTCGTGCTTGTTCAAGTCGCTTCCGGCCTCCATCCCGCGGTAGGCCGATTCTAGAAAGCCGCCTCCTGTGGAAAACTCCCACTTGGCTTTATCGCACCTTTAAACATTTCCTGGCAATCGCCGAATCCTGGCCCTCCACTGCTACTTTCCTTCCGAGGTTGCGTTCATGTCAGCAGCTAGCCTTCGTCAGGCTCCGAAGAACATGAAAGACTAGGAACTTTCCTCCATCAGCATCCGTCTTACAGCCACAACTCAAAACATCGCTTCAACGGAGCCACCGCAGTCATGATCACACGCCTCGCCGTCCTCTCGCTTCTGGCAGTCGCAACAGTCGCCAACGCCCAGGTCCCCGCCAGTAAATGGTCCACCCAGGACGGCACCTACGACATCGCCAACTTCCAATTCAAAGACGGCGAGACCATCGAGAAGCTCCATCTCCACTACATCACCCTCGGCAAGCCCCACCGTGACGCGGCAGGCCACACCGACAACGCCATCCTCCTCCTTCATGGCACCGGCGGCGACGCTCACTCACTCATGAACCCCGTCTTCTCCAATGTCCTCTTCGGCCCTGGCCAGCCCTTCGACATCACGAAATACTTCCTCATCCTCCCAGATGACATCGGCCATGGCCAGTCCTCCAAACCCTCCGACGGCCTCCACATGAAGTTCCCCCAGTACGACTACGACGACATGGTCAACTCCCAGCACACCATGCTCCTCGAAGGCCTCCACGTCGATCACCTTCGCCTCATCCTCGGCACCTCCATGGGCTGCATGCAGTCCTGGGTCTGGGGCGAAACCTTCCCCACCTTCATGGACGCCCTCGCGCCCTTCGCCTGCTACCCCATCGAGCTCGCTGGCCGTAATCGCATGACCCGCTACATCGCCATCGAAAGCATCAAGAACGATCCCGCATGGAAGAATGGTGAGTACACCTCTCAGCCCGTCCAAGGCCTCCGGGGAGCCGAAGCCATGCTTCTCGTCATGGGCTCCGCCCCGCTTCAGATGCAGAAGAACTACCCCACCCGCACTCAGGCCGAAAAATACGTCGATGACTACATGACCCGCACCATCGCCCACGTCGACGCGAACGACCTGATCTACTACGTCAACGCCTCGCGCACCTACAACCCCGAACCCAAACTCTCCTCCATCGTCGCCCCTACTCTCTGGATCAACTCCGCAGACGACTTCATCAACCCGCCCGAAACAGGCGAGTTCATCATCAATCCCCGCATCCTTTCGAAGATGCCGAAGACAAAGTACATCGACATCCCTATCTCCGACGCCACCCGTGGCCACGGCACCCACACCAATGCTGCCGTCTGGAAGCAATACCTCATCGACTTCCTCGATCAAACCGAACACAAATAAACTGATAATCTGAAAAAAGAACAATGACTAGAACGATTGCTGTCCTTTTTATTTCCGCGCTTGCAATTCATGCCTTCGGTACTGAGCCTCAACCAGTCAAAATGACGCACATCATTGCTCAATACAGCGGAGATGAGATACCTTCGGACTCCTTTGCCAAGAAACCGAAGACGATGTGGCGCGCAACAAACTCATTTTGCCGTATCGAAGAAGAACCCGATCCGCAGGCCAACCTCCATCTCCTTACAGTCATGAACGAGCCTGACGCATGGCTCATCGACCTTGCCAATAACAGGGCAAAGCATATGGTTGATCCCGGACCGAACTTCAACTGTCGCCTTCCCATATTTGCCTTTGGCCAGGCGATGGCAACGGGAAAAATTGGCGAACTGGAATTCGGCCACGAATTGGAATTCTTCCAAAACCACGGGGCAAAGCAGGTCGAAGGACCTGCCTTGACTTCGTTCAAAGCGTTGTACTACGAATTGAAGATCGACGATGCAACCTTCGAACTCGTCGAACGCGAAGACATTCATATTCCGATCTTGATCGCTTTGATTCAAGGAGGGAAAACTATAAAGGTTCGTTATTCTTTTTGGGAGCAGCTACCTTTTCGCCCTGAGCTCTTTGCCAAGCCGACGGACGTGAGTATTGAGGAACCGCACTAACTGCTTGCAGATCGACTTGTGGTAATTACAAGGTTTGCCTAATTACCCCGATAATTCTGCGCATAAACATCCTTCGGCAAGCCTTCCCTCTTAGCCTTACCCGATAGCGCAAACGCGTCCTGCCTGTTCATCGGCCCGCCCAACGCCACAAGAAAAGGCGCATGCCCACTGGGCGTAAAAACCGAAGGATTCAGATCCGGATGACTCTGCGCAATCTCGGCAACCTTATGCTGAGCCTGATCCGCCTGGTTATAAGTAAACGCGATCACTCTCCAGCGGCCACTACTCCCAACGGCATTTGTCTCTAGAGGCACCACCCCACTCGCCTTCATAACAGGGGCCGGTGCCGGATTCGATCTACTCTCCCTGGGCGCTGGCACATTTTGCTGAACAACCGGAGCCATCGCTGGCACAGCAGCGCTCGAATCCAGAGGCCGCTCATGCACGAAGAGCCACACCAGCAAAAGAACTAAAACGGTACCCGCAAAATAAGCTATCCCTCGCGGCCCAATCCCTCGCGCGCCATCATCGACAGGCACTCGAATTCGCCTCGTCACCGACGGTACGGGGTTCGCCTCAACCCGTCTCTCAACCGGAGTCGTCGCCGCCACGGCATGGCGCACCGGCGGCATATCAGCAGCGCGCGTGACCGGCGCAGCAGCAGGTCGAACAGCCGACGACGCAACCGGAATCTTCCCTTTCAACGCCACCCCCATCTGCGCAAGTCCCCATTCGCCGTTCATTCCCTTCCTGACAATCTCGTCAAAAGGCGCCGGCAGCATACGATCCACGGTCTTCTGTTGCGTCAGCGCCTCCACCAGCACCAGCGCATAGTCGCGAACATCTTTTTTCTTCAACGCAGCGCCTTCTTCGCCCTCGAGCGTCTCCCGGATACAGTCGCTCCGCAGCTTGATTATCTCGCCCACCGCCATCACATTCGCTGGCTCTACATGCTCATGCACAAAACCATTCGCATGCAGCGCCTCGATCGCCGCCAACAGGCTCGTCGCCATCTCGCGTGTCTCGTCCACACTCAGCGGTCGCTCCCGCAGAATCTCCGCCAGGTTGGCGTCCACCGTCTCCATCACCGCGTAAACCAGTGGCGTATCGTCCACCACTACATGCCCAAACTTTCTCAGCTTCACCAGATTGGGATGGTTCAGTGCCTGAGCCCCGCGCCACCGCACAAGAATGTCTTCCCCGTCAAAATGCGCTTCGATCAGCCGAATCACCGCCGACATACCCGTCCCATTTGACGTCGAGAAAAAGGCGCTCCGGCCTTCTGGCCGAATCAATTTCGTAAGCGGGTAGGCGCCGTCAATCGTTCGCCCTTCGTATTCTGTCCAAAGATTCATGTTCTTTGCCTTCCTCTGGTTACCACCAAGGAAGAAACGCCCAAAGGGCCAGAACAACAGGGAACCCTCCAGAGCGCCCCCCAAATCAGCCGCTCTCGAATCAGCAACTATTATCCGTCATCGAGTTGCTTGTCTCAACGCAGAAACTTACGTCGAACCACGCCCCTTAACTTCCCGCCGGAATCACAAGATACTGCTCCAGCTTCCCATCCGGCATCTCGTATTCCGTTACCCGCAACTCCTTCTGCGGAAAGGCCACATTGAAAGACCGGAAAGTCATGCCTCCACGCTTCGCCTCTCCCGTCTGTTTAAAGCTCGTCGGCGTCCCCAGCGGCTTCAGACTAGCAGCAAAATCCCCAACTGCCTCCTCTGTAAAATATGCACCGCAAAGCTCGGTAAGCTGCATCCGGTCCAGCTTCCCCTCCTGCAACCCGAGAAAGATATCCAGCGCACGCTTCTCCGCCGCAACCTCCGCGCTCCTATCGGAAGCCCCACCAAGCACCAGCGGAGCAATCTTTTGCCCCAGCGCTCCAGCCGCGCTTGAAGCATCCCCATTCGTCAGCACCGTCACGGCGACCTTATCGTCCGGAAACACAATATTCTCCGACACAAACCCCGACACCTCGCCGCTATGCTCGATATACCGGTGTCCATCCCGGCTCCCAACCTTTACTCCCAGCCCATACCCCGAACACGTCCCGTTTTTCAGCTTTACCTCCGTAAACATCTCGTCATACGAGGCCGGAGCCAGCAGCGTCCTGGCCATCAAACTGATATTCCACAACGCCAGATCGCTCGCCGGCATCGCCAACTCCCCCGCAGCAAACATCCACCCCTGTCCCTCCTGCGGCGCTGGGCGCAGCGGCCCCAGCGCATGCTGGTAATACCCCGTAGGATCGTTCGCGGGCAGCCTGCTCGCATCCGAATCGAACACATCCGTCATCTTCAGCGGCCGAAAGATTCTCGCCTGTAGTTGCTCAATCAGCGGCTTCCCACCCACGATCTCAGCAATCCGCCCGACAATCACATAATTCGTATTCGAGTACTGCCACTGCGTTCCCGGCTCAAAGTCCAGCGGCTTCTTCGCCCACCCATCCAGAATGCCCTTGCGGAGTCGATCGACTTCATCATCGACGTCATCAGATAGTCCTCAGGCCAGAAATCCTGATACCCCGAAGTCATCGACAACACCTGTCTTATCGTCACTTCGTTCGCCCGCGTCAGTCCCGGCAGATACTTCCCCACCGGATCATCCAGCTTCAACTTCCCATCCTGCTGCAGCAGCAGAATCAACGCCACCGTAAACTGCTTGCTGATCGACCCGATCGAATACTGCATCTCCGGCGCAGCCGCCATCGCCGGCTCCAGCCGAGCCAGCCCATAAGCCTTCACATACGCAATCTTCCCACCCTGCACCACCGCCACCGAAGCACTCGGCGTCCCGGTCGCCTTCAAAACATCAGCAACTGCGGCATCAATCCCGCTCGCCGTGCCCGCTGGCAAAGTATTCTGCGCCATCACCGGCACACACACTATCACCCACACGAATCCCCAGACGCCCGCCGCACGTACCTGCATTTTCGTCATGCACGAAAGACTACCAGCGTCCCCGCCAACAAGTCAGCCACGTTTCCAAATATCCCAGACCACGACATTTCTCGATTCCTTTCAAATTTGCTACCCTTGCGCCCATGCAATTAAGACAGCTTCCCGCTCGCGCTCGCACTGACGACCTCAATCGCTTTAGCTCAGTCTTTTACGCCTATCCGCGAGCAGAAAAACCTCTCCCCCGCCGCCATCGCCAAGCTCCACACTCTCGAACTGCTCAACTCTCTCCCGGTAGGCGAATGGCGATTCCACGCCGGTGACATCCCCCACGGCGAATCTCCCACCCTCGACGACTCCGCATGGCCGCTCCAGAAGCCTCGCGCAAAAGCCCCGACCGACGCCGTCTGGTACCGCCGCGTCATCGAAGTCCCCAGGACCCTCAACGGCTATGACCTCACCGGCTCCCGCATCTGGTTCCAGTTCCACGCCGACGCCAACGGCCCCATGCCCGAGATCATCTACTTCAACGGCCGCCGCGTAGCCCTCGGCGACGACCTCGAGCCCATCGTCCTCTTCGACCCTGCCAAACCCGGCGACAAAATTCTCGTAGCCGTCAAACTCCTCCACACCGTCGATGAAAAAACCTTCGCCGGAGTCAACCTCAAGATTGAACCCAACCCCAACGCCACCGGCGCCAGCGCTCGCCCCAATCCCGAAGACATCCGCATCCAGTGCATCACCGCAGCCAACATCCTGCCCGCACTCCCCACCCCGCGCAAAGACCTACTCACCAAAGTCGAAGAAGCCGTAGCCGCCATCGACACCAAAGCCCTCCAAGCAGGCGACCAATCCGCCTTCGACGCCTCCCTCCGCAAATCGCAGGACATTCTCACCACGCTCCAACCCGTCCTCGCTCAAGCCCGCATCGACCTCGCCGGCAACGCCCACATCGACGCCGCCTGGCTCTGGCCCCGCTCCGAAACCATCGACGTCGTCAAACGCACCTTCACCACCGCCCTCCAGCTCATGGACGAGTACCCCAACTACACCTACTCCCAGTCCGCCGCACAATACACTGCCTGGATCGCCGAAAAATATCCCAGGATGAACGACGAGATCCGCAAGCGCGTCAAAGAAGGTCGCTGGGAGATCGTCGGCGGCATGTGGGTCGAACCCGACCTCAACCTCCCCGACGGCGAATCCCTCGTCCGCCAGCTCCTCGTCGGCCAGCGCTACTTCAACCAGCAATACGGAGTCACCGCCCGCATCGGCTGGAACCCCGACTCCTTCGGCTACAACTGGCAGCTCCCACAGATCTACAAACGCTCCGGCATGGACTACTTCGTCACGCAAAAAATGCACTGGAACGACACCAACCAGCTTCCCTTCCGCCTCTTCTGGTGGCAGTCCCCCGATGGCAGCAAAGTCCTAACCTACTTCCCTACCGACTACGTCCACGACAACGTTAACCCCACTCGCATCTCCGCCGACTTCGCCGAATCCGCGCAACGCAACCCTGGCACCGCCGAGATGCTCGACCTCTACGGCATCGGCGATCACGGCGGCGGCCCCACCCGAGCCATGCTCGATCAAGCCGACCACTGGATCGCCCTCTCGCACCCGCAAAACTCCGTCATCCTAAGCGGCGCCCCTGAGCGAGCCGCAGGCGAGTCGAACGGGGCGGAGTCGAAGGACCCGCACAACACTCCACCCCCGCAAGCCCCCTCAACGCTTTCTTCCATGGAACCCGCAGCCGTTCCCACCATGCGCTACCACACCGCGCAGCAGTACTTCTCCGCAGTAGAAAAAAACCTCAACCCAGACTCCCCCACCTGGAACTACGACTCCATCGCCAAGGGCTACACCCCGCCGCCAGCATCCTCCGCCGGAGCGATGGGTCTCCCCACCTGGAACGACGAGCTCTACTTCGAATACCACCGCGGCGTCTTCACCACCCAAGCCCAACACAAGCGCAGCATGCGCACCAGCGAAGTAGCCACCCTCGACGCCGAAAAACTAGCCTCGCTGGCATGGCTCAACGGCAAACCCTACCCCGCCGACCAACTCACGGAAAACTGGAAGAAGATCACCTTCAACCAGTTCCACGATCTAGCCGCCGGCTCCGGCATCGGGGTCATCTACAAAGACGCGCAAAAGGACTACACCGAAGTCTTCCACAACGACCACGAGATCACCGATGCATCCTTGAACACACTCGCTGCCCGCATCGACACTGCAGACGTCACGCATAAAGATAGTGTTCCCGATTCTCGTCCTCAACTCGTTAGCGTGGCCTCGCACCGAAACATTCGAAATCAGTGTTCAGCTGCCAGACGACTCCGACGACGTCATAGTTCAAGACGCTGACGTTCCGATTGCCTCGCAGGTTTTGAGTGTGGATCACGCAACCCACCGAATTACCGCACTTGTTGCGGGAGCGAAGGTGCCAGCAATGGGGTATGTCACTCTTCATGCGTACGGAGTAAAGCGCAATCCTTACGTTGTAACTGATCTCATGGAGAAGGAGACATCCTCCACTTTCATTCTTTCCAACGAACACTTTGACGTAACGATCGATAAGCACACTGGCTGCATGACTAGCATTAAGTCGAAAGATACGAATTCCGAGATTCTCGCTCCACGCGCCTGTGGTAACCAGCTCCAAACCTACGCCGATAATCCCAAGCAGTACGATGCCTGGAACATCGACCCCGGCACCCTAGACGGCACAATGACTCCGATCGACAAGGTGGATTCAGTGGCTCTCATCGAGACCGGGGTTCTTCGTCAAACAGTCCGCATCAAACGCACTTGGAGTAAATCGCATTTTGTACAAGATATCTCTATAGCTTCGGGCACCGACACCATAGTCGTCGACAACGACATCGACTGGCACGAAACCCACATCCTCCTAAAAGCTGCCTTCCCCCTCGCCGCCACGGCACCCAAAGCCACCTACGAAATCCCCTACGGCTCCATCGAACGCACCACCACCCGCACAAACTCCTGGGAGAAAGCGAAGTTCGAAGTCCCCGCCCAACGTTGGGCCGATCTAGGAGACGCGAAGCAAGGCCTCTCCCTCCTCAACGACGTAAAATTCGGCTACGACGCCGAGGGCAACACCCTCCGCCTCACCCTCCTCCGCTCCGCAACTTGGCCCGACGAAGTGGCCGACAAAGGACGACAGCAATTCCGCTACGCGCTCTACCCGCACGCAGGCACGTGGAAACAAGCCCAGACCGTCCATCGCGGCTACGAGCTCAACGACCCACTCAAAGCCGAACAAGTCTTCCCCCACACCGGCACCCTACCCGCCGAACACTCGTTCGCCAGCATCGAAAATCCCAACGTCACCCTGACCGCCATCAAAAAAGCCGAAGACTCCGACGCACTCATCTTCCGCATGTACGAGTGGGCCGGCGAAGCCACCCAGGTCAAACTCCACATCCCACCCGGAGCTACCAGCGCCACAGAAACCAATCTGATGGAGAAGCCCGAAGGCGGCGCACTCAACCTCACTGGCGACACCATCACCGTACCTATCAAACCTTACGAGATCCTCACCCTCGAAGCCACCTATCCAAACAGCCACCACGTAGCAGCGGCGAAGTAATCGCCGCTGCATCAAAACGCCTCACTCATTGCGCAGTGCAATCACGGGATCCTGTTTCCCGCTCGATGCCCGGAAAGTCGGCTTATCCGAAAGTTCAACCTTTAGCGTGTAGTAGTTTCCGATAACCGCGTTTTCGAGGAAATGCGTTGATGTGCCGATAGGTAAACTGTCAGCAAGAAGCAGTGAGAACAAAATGACCAACTACCATGAAAAATCTCTTTGACCCGACCCTGGTGGAAGACGTAAAGCAGCGAATCATGCACCTGCGTCCCGACAGCGAGCGGCGGTGGGGTAAATTGCCCGTTGCCCTGGTGCTCGCGCACTGCACTTCTGGTTTACAAATGGCCATGGGCGTGATCAACCCCAGACGCGCATCCTTTCCCTGGAACGTCATCGGCCTGCTCATCAAACCGTTGGTCTTCGGCAACGACAAACCCCTGCGCCGTAACTCGCCCTCCGCGCCTGAACTCTTCACGGCGGACCCCACACAGTGCGAATTCGGACGCGAACGCGACCAGCTCATCAAAACTGTCAATAGATTTGCCTCCATGGGCGAAGCTTGCTGCTCTCGACACCCACATCCTTTCTTTGGTCCGCTCAAACCTCATCAGTGGGCGATTCTCATGTACAAACACATCGACCATCACCTGTTACAGTTCGGCGTCTAACAGGTCACCAAGTCCACGGCACATGAACCGGGCCCTTTCCTGCAAAGTCGGCTTTTCGAAACCGGACGGATTAGTACCGATAAACGCTTCTCGTGACCAATGTTTTCTCCGCTCAAAAACTTTTTCTTCAAAAACAGCCCAAAAATCGCATGTCAAGCCCCTAAACCAATTAACCCATTCTGTATCAACAATATCCAAGTGGCATAACCCCCCTCCAAACCCGCTATAATGTTAAATAGGAGGAAAATCGCCAAAACTCAGGGATCAACGTACTAAATCGCCCCTAAGTCCTTTCTTTGGACGACTTTGGCCGTAACCCATTTGTTTGGAAGAATTTAGAGGCGAATCCATCCCGTAAACCATTTGATTCCGGAGACTTTACGCGAAGGCAATGGGGAGGGGGGTACCCCGGACGAATCGCAAGAACCAGAAATGCCGACCGAGCCCAACAACACGATCGCAGTCGCCATGTCCGGAGGAGTCGACTCCTCCGCCGTCGCCGCACTCCTGCGCTCCGAAGGCCACGAGATCATCGGCCTCACCCTCCAGCTCTGGAACCAGCGCCGCCTCGCCGGCCACGAGGGCATGCCCGAAGCCGTCCAGGGCCGCTGCTGCTCCATCGACGACGTCTACGACGCCCGCCACGTAGCCGAGCAGCTCGACATCCCCTACTACGTCGTCAACCAGCAGGACCGCTTCGAGGCCGAGGTCGTCAAGCCCTTCGTCACCGAGTACCTCGCCGGACGCACCCCCATCCCCTGCACCCTCTGCAACAACCACCTCAAGTTCGACCAGCTCCTCATCACCGCCCGCCAGATCGGCGCCGACCGCATCGCCACCGGGCCACTACGCCCGCAACCACTTCGACGAAGCACGCGGCCGCTGGATCCTCTCCCGCCCCGCCGACAAGTCCAAGGACCAAACCTACTTCCTCTTCGGCCTCACGCAGGACCAGCTCTCCCGCACCATCTTCCCCCTCGGCGAGATGCGCAAGCCCGAGGTCCGCGAGATGGCCGCCGAAGCCGGCCTCGCCGTCGCCACCAAGTCCGACTCCCAGGAGATCTGCTTCATCCCCGGCGGCGACTACAACACCTTCCTCAAGGCCTACCTCGACGAGCAGCACGAAGAATTGCCCGACTCCTCCGGCGAACTCGTCACCACCACAGGCGAAGTCCTCGGCCACCACGACGGCATCCACAGCTTCACCGTAGGCCAGCGCAAGGGCCTCGGCCTCACCTCAACCAACCCGCTCTACGTCCTCGCCATCCACCCCGACTCGCACCAGGTCACCGTAGGCGCCGACGAAGACCTCTACTCCCGCGACCTCTACGCCAACCGCCTCAACTGGATCTCCATCCCCAACCTCGTCGAAGGCGAAACCATCCGCGTCAGCGCCAAGATCCGCCACCGCCACACCCCGGCCATGGCCACCCTCACCCGCGTCGACGACGACACCGTCCACGCCCTCTTCGACGAGCCCCAGCGTGCCATCACCCCCGGCCAGTCCGCCGTCTTCTACCAGGAAGACGAGGTCGTCGGGGGCGGCTGGATTATCTAATTCCGCTTCGATGGAAATGTCGACAACAGCCGCTGACCCTACCACTCGGTATCGCGATTCCTACCCCATCCGGCGATGCCGCCCAAACGTCTTCGCCCGCCCCACCAGCACATCCAGCCCCGCCTTAAATCCATTCACCAGCCCCGTTAACTCCCTCACCGGAACCTTAACCGCCTTCTGCAGATTGTCGCGTAATCTCCAATCGTCGTATTCAGAACCGAAGTCACCATTCCATCCACGCGAGCCACCTGCGCGCGGGTCCTGCAATTCACATCGCTCACAGTCACATCGAACTCCTCCGCCTTGCTCCGCACCATGTGGCTCGTCTCCACCAGGTTGTCCGTAATGACCTTCACCTTCGGCCCTGAATCCTGAAGCATCTCGTGCGTCGTCTCGACCATCGGAATCACCTTGGTCCCGCACCTCTTCGGCGATATCGAGCGCGCGTTTACTAGCCTTCGCTGCTCCGACCGCAACACGATCAGCGCAATTGCCTGCACGATCATCGCATCGCCACCAATGCCGACGAAGATCTCCAGCAATCGTCGAGTTCCCCGACGAAAACGACCCAGAATCCTGCATCCACATTGCCGACATCACGACTCGTATCGCTTCCATATCGTCTCTCGCTCTCCGAAAACCATTACCCCACAATCATAAGGCCCGACCAGTGCGAAAGCTGACCGGGCCCTTTCCACCTTAGATCGCCTACGAATCGGAACTCATGAGTCGTGTTGACATAAGCCTCTTTGCCCGCATCGATGGCAGCAGAGACCTTGTCCTGATGCTCCTGGATCAACCCCTTGCCCTTCTCCACATACTGCGCCCACTGCGTCCGTCCGCGGTCATAGTACTCCTTGCCCCGGTCGACGTATTCGCTCACCTGCTGCTTTCCCTGATGCCGCCAACTCCGCCGCCCGATCCTGGGCCTGCTGAGCCAGCACAGCCGCCCGATCCCTCGCATCCAGGGCGCTGGCCACCAGATCCTCACGCGTCTCTTTGCCGGCCTTCGGTGCGTAGAGCACGCCCACAAGCGCCCCAATGCCGAGACCCGCCAGAAACCATCCCAATCCGCTAATTCCACTATCGTTGTCGTTATCTGACATGCTCGCTCTCCTCTTTCGGCTCTCAAGTGCGGAATCTGCTTCCTCCGCCTGTTATAACTCAACTTCCGAATGCGCGCCGACAAGAATCTCCGCACATCCGGCCTGACTTCTATCTTGACGGTATACGTTCTCTCAGGGAGATGCCCTCAGCGTAAATTAGGTTGCCGTTCCTCTCGCCTTCAGCAACAATCACCATCCCGCTCCGGATCGGTTGCGCGTGTGACGCCGATCCATCGAACCTCATCACCTTCACCAATTCCGCTCCGTCCTGCTGTCAGAAATGTTTTATCCAGACGCGCGGATGAAGCCGTTGTCTCCAGCCGCGCATCGAATATCGATTCAGTGATTTACATTGTTTGAAAGTAGTAAGTGCTTCAAGATCAGAAAAGGGGAATTATGAACTCCAGTAGGGCTCTGTTCCACTCCTGCACTACCCTGACCGTGCTGATCATAGGCCTGGGCCTCGCGGGCTGCAAAAGCTCTTCTCCTGCAGGCCCCACCGATAATGCCAGCCTTACGGCCGCCGTTCAAAGCCGCCTGGCTGGCGATAGCGCCATCAGCGCCGAGCCAATTCAGTTGTCCGTCCAGGGCCAGATCGCCACTCTCACCGGTAACGTCAGCAGCGAAGCCGCTCGATCTCTGGCCGCCGCAGACGCCGCTCAAGTGCCGGGAATCAAGACCGTGGTCAACAACCTCGCTGTTCAGGCGCCGTCACCGATAGTAGCCGCCGCAACTCCTCCGGTCGCGACTGCATCCCACGTACCGCCGCCTCCGCACCACAAAACCGGTTCCAACCGTCAAGCCAAAGCCGGCCCAGGTCGTCCGCGAGGCCCCGCCCGCTGACGCCCCCCGCAGCCCCTGTTGTCGCCGCCAGCCCCCGCCCCCGCACTAGACCTCCCGCCACCCCACCTCCGCCTCCACCGCCGGCCTTCCATAATATCACCATTCCGGCTGGAACCACCATTCCTATCCGCATCACTCAGACTCTCGATAGCGCCACCACCCAGCAGGGAGAGAACTTCTCTGGTACCGTCGCGGCGGACGTCATCGTCGACGGTCTGGTCGTCATTCGCCAGGGCACTCCAGTCACCGGCCGTGTCTCGCCGTTCAGGAGGCCGCGCACTACAAGGGCAGTTCGCTACTTACCATAGAACTCACCAGCATCACTCGCCACGACGAGAGACTTACCATCACCACCGATCCCTATAGCGTCCAGGGTGCAGGCCGCGGAGCAAACACCGCTGAAAAGGTTGGCGGCGGAGCAGCATCGGAGCCATTCTCGGCGGCATTCTCGGCGGAGGCAAAGGCGCAGCCATCGGAGCAGCAGCCGGAGGCGGTGCCGGAGCCGGAGTCAACACCGTCACGCGCGGCGAGCAGGTCCAGATCCCCTCGGAAACGCTCATCCGCTTCAAGCTCACCAATACGCTCTCGCTCAAGGTTCCCAGCAACGGCGAAACCGAAAGCCGACAGTCAATCCAACCTTGCAGCAACGTCCGGCAAATCAGTCGCAACCGTAACACCATCTATTGCATCCAAAGCACCAAAGCCGGTGGACGACACGAACCCGCCGGCAATTCACAACCAGCTTCGTGCTGGTGTAAACTCATAGCAGCAAGCCGCCAACCTCACCCAACAAAATTGCTGCCCCTACCGAATCCTTCTCCTTGAGGTATTCCGTCTTGACGAAGGCATCGGCAAACCGCCCAGCAGGATTTCTCACCTTCACCCTGCACGCGCACCTGCCTTACGTCGTCAATCACGGCACCTGGCCCCACGGCATGGAGTGGCTCCACGAAGCCGCCGCTGAAACCTACCTCCCTCTCCTTCGCATGCTCAAAAACCTCGAGCGCGACAGGATTCGCTTCAACTGCAACCTCAATCTCTCTCCGATCCTGCTCGAGCAGCTCTCGCATCCCGTCTTCATCGCCGAGTTCCCCAACTACCTCAACCGCAAGATCGTCGCCGCGCGCGAAGACGAAGCCTACTTCATCCAGTCCGGCGAAACCCACCTCGCCGAGACCGCCCGCTTCTGGCAACGCTTCTTCTCCCAGGCGCTCGATGATTTTGAGGGCTTCGATCACAATCTCATCGGGGCCTTCCGTCACTTCAACGACACCGGTCTCATCGAGATCATCACCTGCGGCGCCACTCACGGCTACATGCCGCTCCTTGGCACCGACGAATCGGTCCGCGCCCAGATTCGCACCGCCGTCGAAACCCACATTCGTCACATCGGCAAGCACCCTCGCGGCATCTGGGCGCCTGAGTGCGGCTATCGTCCTGCTGGCTTCTGGAACTATCCTGTTCCCGAACGCCGACGGCACTACCCACGCCTCCCGGCTTCGACCGCATCGGCGTCGAGCAGGCGCTCTCCGAGTCCAACATCGAGTTCTTCTTCGTCGACACTCACCTCGTCGAAGAAGGTCACCGCGTCCCCTCGCCCTACGAACTCCGCAACGGCGCTGTCCCGACCGACGAGCAGACCGAGCGCATGACCCACGAAGACCATCGGTCGCTCTATCAGCCCTACTACGTCGACGGTCCGTACGACAAGCGCTACGCGACGACAATCTTTCCTCGCGACCCACGCACCGGAGTCCAGGTCTGGTCCGGAGAGACCGGATATCCCGGTGACGGTGTCTACCTGGACTTCCACAAGAAGCGCTGGCCCGGCGGTCATCGCTACTGGCGCGTCACCGGCTCCAAGGTCGATATGGGAGACAAGCTGCCCTACTATCCTCAGCAGGCAGCCGAACGGGTCAAGTCCCACGCCTCGAACTTCGTCCATCTCGTCTACGAAGCCCTCAAGTCGGGCTTCAACGACGAGATCCCTCCAATCCTCTGCTCGCCCTTCGACGCCGAGCTCTTCGGACACTGGTGGTTCGAAGGCACGCTCTGGCTCGAAGCCATCGCCCGCATCCTCCACGACTACGACACCAAAATCGAGCTCATCAGCTGCGCCGAATACCTCGATCAATATCCCCGCGCCGGATTCATCGCTATGCACGAAGGTTCCTGGGGAGCCGAAGGCGACAACCACGTCTGGATGAACCCCGAGACCTCTTGGACCTAGACCCACATCTACCCCGCCGAGTTCTACACCCGCGAAGTCTGCACCGCCGGTCACTGGCGCAACTCCGACCTGGGTAAGCGAATCGCAAAACAGCTCTGCCGCGAGCTCCTCCTCCTCGAATCCTCCGACTGGCAGTTCCTCATCACCACCGGAGCCGCCCGCGACTACGCGGAGATTCGCTTCCTCACCCACAACGACCAGTTCAACGAAGTCAAAACCATCTGGCAAAGCTTCGAATCCGTCGGCACCCTCACCAAAGCCCAGGACGACCGCCTCACCGAGATCGAGCGTCGCGACGGCGTCTTCCTCAACATCAACCCCGGCTACTGGGCCGCCGGAGCCAAACAACCTCACAAACAAACCCACATCTCCGCCGAAACGACAACCTAAGCAATCCGCCAAAAACGGCGTCATCTCGACCGAAGACGCAACTTGTCGCCGTAGTGGATCCCACTTTGCAGTTGCCGTTACCCTTCCTCTCGCCCCAAATTCGTCAGGCAGGCTCCATCGGAGGAACCACCGAAGTATCCCGCTCCCACCCCTCGTTCTCCAACTTAATATGCTCAATCGCAATCGCATGAGCATTCGCATCCAGCGAAGGCAACGCCCCATACTCACTCGGCCAGCACCGGTACACCCGATACGACCTCACCAACCGCCCCGCGCCGTCATACAACTCGATAAAGACGTTCTTCCGGAACCCGCTCGGCGAAGGCCCCGTCATCGCCCCATTCACGACCCCACCAACCTGGTTCGCCCAGTTCTCAAACGCCGTATCGTTCGTTACTCCGCGTTCCAGCGTAATCGCTTCATACTTCGTCTGCCCGGGCACCTTGTGCGAAGTATCCGGTTCGCCTCCCGCCCGTTCTTCCACCACCTCGGACGAACGCACTAATCCGGTTACCCTTGAAACGCCGGAGATATACTGCCCATCCCACTTCACTCGAAAATTAAGAATCCCATAAGGATCCATCATCTCCTCCTGCTCGACCACGCACACAACCTATCACTGATCGGCACCTGACTACCACTACGACCGCGGGTTCGCATTTATTAACCGGTTTAGCGACATGAAATTCCACCGAAAACCCCGCCTTTGCCCACCCTCACGGCCTGTGCCTCTTTAAAACCGGCCTATTGCGCACCCGTACGTTAAACTGACGCAGCCATATCACCGCCGGGAAAACCCTGCCGCCAATCTCGCATCTATCACTGAATGAACCCGATCCAATGGCCGACGAATCGCCCAGCCCTCCCCTACGAACAGAATTCGGACTCTCTACCCCCGCTGGAACTAGACAAGTCCGACTACGAAGCCGCGAGTGAAGCCTTCCGGAAACTCGACGACTGCTTCTTTGAGGTCGTGTTTCTCCACGAAGTCGCATCCCGCCACTGCCGCGAGCGCCAACTGAAGAGAGCGCTCTCACCGTGCAAAACTGCGGGCCCGCCAGATCGCGCTTACACCAGTTCCAAGATCAAACAGTGGCGGCGGCCAAACTCAATCCGCCAATCGGACTGAAGGGTCCCTGCTTCTCGCCGTCGTATATTCAATTGATTCTGTTGCTCTTGCTGGCAGCGAAAATTGGGGAGTTGACACTTACAAGGCCTGAGCCACAACCCGGTAATCCTCCGCCTCCTGAGCCATGGGATTATCCCATCCCCCGGGCGGGACAACGGTCGCATCGACTTCCTTCGGCCCCCAGGTATGCGGTTGATAGGAATAAATCGGGGTTGTCGCCTTCAGAATCGGATCTACAATTCGCCACGCCTCCTCAACGTAGTCCTGCCGGGCGAAAAGAGTTGCATCTCCGGCGAGGGCATCTGTCAGCACCCGTTCGTACGCCTCCATCTCGCCGGGCTGCGGATGCCGGCACGCGACCAGCTCCACCTCTTCTCCCTTGCCCACCCCACTAGGCGGGGTAACCGACACCGCCATCGCAATCGTCATCTCCGGACTGATGCGAAAACGTACATAGTTCTGCGGCGCATCGCGATCGGTCATGTTAGTGGCAGGTGGCCTCCGCAACCGAGCCATCACCTCCGTGCACGTCACCGGAAGATTTTTTCCCGCACGGATGTAGAACGGTACCCCGTCCCATCGCCACGATTTGATCTCAAACTCCAACGCCGCAAACGTCTCCACCTTCGAATCCTTCGCAACACCCTTCTCATCGAGATAGCCAACAAACTGACCGCGAACCAGATTCTTCACCTCGATCGCCGGAACCTCCCGCAACACCTTAACCTTCTCGTCCCGTATCGCTTCACTGTCCCGTCCAGCCGGACACTCCATCGCAAGATTGCAAATGACCTGAAAGATATGGTTTTGGATCACGTCCCGGATCGTCCCCGTCTGGTCGTAAAAGGCTCCCCGCCCCTGCACTCCAAAATCTTCCGCCATCGTAACCTGCACACTTTCAATGAACTCTCGGTTCCAAAGCGGCTCCAGAATCGAATTCGAAAAACGAAACGAAACCATGTTGTGAACTGGGCCTTTGGCTAAATAGTGATCGATGCGAAAGATCGACGATTCAGGAAATGCCGACAGCAGAATCCGATTCAACTCCTGCGCCGAAGCCAGATCGTGCCCGAAAGGCTTCTCCACAATCATCCGCGCACCCTTGGCCGAACCCGACTGTACCAGTTGCTCAACAACCGTCTCGAACATCGAAGGCGGAATCGCCAGATAGTGCGCGGGATGCTCCGCGGAACCCAGCGCCTTCCGCACCGCTATAAATGTAGCCGCATCGGCATAGTCTCCATCGACATATCGAAGGAGAGAACTTAGCTTTTCCCACGCCTCCCGGTCCAGCCCGCCATGCTGCTCCAGACTGTCCTTAGCCCGCGCCTTCAACTGATCGAGCCCCCACCCTGCCTTCGCCACCCCAATCACCGGCACACCCAACGTGCCCCGCTTGATCATCGCCTGAAGCGCAGGAAAAATCTTCTTATACGCCAGATCGCCAGTTGCACCAAAGAACACCAGCGCATCGGAATGAGGTTGACTCACGAATCTTCTCCTTCAACTCAATAGTTATTTCGCATCCGGCTTCTCAAGATGTCCACCAAACTCGTAGCGCATCGCAGACAGCAGCTTATTGGAAAACTCACCATCGCCGCGTGAGCTGAACCGTTCATAAAGCGCCGTAGTTAGCACCGGAATCGGAACTCCTTCGTCGATCCCGGCCTTGACAGTCCATCGTCCTTCGCCCGAATCCGAAACGCGACCTCCGAACTTCGACATCTCCGGATCCTCCAGCAACGCTGTTGCCGTCAGATCCAGCAGCCACGAAGCGATCACACTGCCGCGTCGCCAGACCTCGGTCACATCCGGAAGGTTGAACTCGTACTGATAATGCTCTGGATCGCGGAGCGGCGTTGTCTCAGCATCAATCTCACCCTGACGCTTGCCTACATCAGCCGCCTTCAGCACACCCAGACCTTCGGCATAAGCTGCCATCATCCCGTATTCGATCCCGTTGTGCACCATCTTGACGAAGTGCCCCCCACCGTTCCCACCACAGTGCAGATATCCCTCCTCCGCCGTCCCTCCTACCTTCTCCCGCCCCGCTGTCCGCACAACATCTCCGATCCCTGGAGCAATCGCCTTGAAGATGGGATCAAGATATTGCACTGCAGCATCCGGCCCGCCAATCATCATGCAGTAACCGCGCTCGAGCCCCCACACCCCACCGCTAGTCCCTACATCGACATACTGCACCCCTTTCGCTGCAAGGTCCTTCGCCCGCCGAATATCGTCGATGTAATACGAATTGCCACCATCGATCAGGATGTCGCCCGCTTCGAGATGCGGAGCAATCTCCAGAATCGCCTTTTCGACAACCCCCGCCGGGATCATTAACCAGATCGCCCGTGGTTTCGTCATCTTACCCACCATGTCCGCAAGCGAAGAAGAACCCGTAATTCCCTTCTCTTTCGCCATATCCCCAACCACCATAGGAGACATATCGAAGACGACGCACTCGTGACCATGCGCAACAAGCCGCCGAACCATGTTGGCTCCCATTCTCCCAAGACCTACCATTCCAAGCTGCATAAAGTCCCCTTCGCGAATTCGATCACCTGTCGAACTTCAAAACCGAGCAGCACACACAAGACACCGTGGATATTACTTGTTCTTTCGATAACTTCTAATTAAATTCGTTGTGGACGTATCGTGCACCAGAGCAGTTTCCGTCTCGCTTTCCAACTCTCCGACAATCTTTTGCGCGAGAACCTTACCAAGTTCAACACCCCATTGATCAAACGAGTCGATGCCCCAGATCGTTCCCTGCGTAAACACTGAATGTTCGTACAAAGCAATCAGCTTGCCTAGAACTTCAGGAGTCAGCTTATCCGCGAGGATCGTATTCGATGGGCGATTACCCTCAAAGACGCGATGCGGAACCAGCCAGTCCGGTGTTCCTTCTGCTTTCACTTGCTCCGCCGTCTTGCCAAAAGCCAGCGCCTCTGCCTGGGCGAAGACATTTGCCATAAGCAGGTCATGATGCCGGCCTAGCGGATTGAGTGTTTTGTAGAACCCGATAAAGTCACATAAAATAAGGCGCGTCCCCTGATGAATCAGTTGATAGAACGAGTGTTGCCCATTTGTCCCTGGTTCACCCCAATAGACAGGTCCAGTGTCAGCAGCGACCCGCGTCCCCTCAAGCGTCACATGTTTACCATTGCTTTCCATCGTCAACTGCTGCAAATACGCAGGGAATCGCTTCAAATACTGCTCGTAGGGCAACACCGCTACTGTCTGGGCATCGAAGAAGTCGGTATACCAGACGGCCAACAGTCCCATCAGTACGGGCAGGTTGCTCGCGAATGGAGTTGTCCGGAAGTGTTCATCCATCTGGTTAAATCCGTTCAGCATCGAACGAAAATTGTCAGGTCCAATCGCGAGCATCGTCGACAGGCCAATCGCGGAGTCCATCGAATAGCGCCCACCCACCCAGTCCCAGAACTCAAACATGTTCGCCGTATCGATGCCAAACTTTGCAACCTCTTTAGCATTCGTCGAAATCGCCACAAAGTGTTTCGCGACCGCCTTCTCATCCCCGCCCAATCCATTCAGCGACCAATCGCGCGCTGTGTGCGCATTGGTCATGGTCTCGAGTGTAGTAAAGGTCTTTGAGGCGACGAGAAAAAGAGTCTCTTCGGCGTTGAGGTCTCGTACCGCTTCGGCAAAATCTGTCCCATCGACATTTGAGACAAATCGGAACGTAATGTCCCGCTGGCTGTAGTATTTCAACGCCTCATATGCCATCACCGGGCCAAGATCGGACCCTCCAATGCCTATATTGATGACATTGCGAATTCGCTTGCCGGTGTGTCCCTTCCATGCGCCACTGCGAACACGATCGGCAAAACCCGCCATCTTGTCCAACACGGCGTGGACGGCAGGTACAACATCTTCACCGTCGACAAAAATTGACTCGCTCTTCGGTGCACGTAGTGCAACATGCAGCACCGCCCGGTTCTCAGTAACATTAATCTTCTCTCCGCGGAACATTGCGTCGATCCGAGCTCTCAGTCCCGATTCCTCCGCCAACTGGAGCAGAAGCTTAAGCGTCTCTTCCGTGATTCGATTCTTCGAATAATCAAGAAATATTCCTGTTGCCTGAACTGTGAATCGCTCGCCTCGTGCGGGATCCTCCGCGAACAACTGTTTTAAATGCTTGTCCTGCATCAACTCATAATGCGTTTCCAGTGCCTTCCAGGCAGGGCGTTCACCGAGAGGTGTCAACCTAGTCGTCATCTCTGTGTTCCTCGTTTTCTCTTGTGTTCAACCAGAACTCTTCATCCGACTGGAACAAACGCAAATAGAACTACAAATATCCTATCGAGTTATCTGTATTCCTCTTGAAATCCACTTGTTGAGATCGAACATCATGTTTGAAATTCAACTCCAATTCATGAGAGAAGCACCATTCTTTTTCACTCACCCGCAACTCTACACGCGACTCTACATTAGACGCCGAGCTCGGATCGAATGGCGGCAGCAATCGTATTGGCGTGGTGGTGCATCAGCATCTCAGATTCCGCCTCAATCATCACGCGAGCGAGGGTTTCCGTGCCGCTATATCGAATGACAACACGCCCTGAATCTGCAAGCTCAGTCTCCGCTGCCCGAATCGCGGCAACAACCGTTGGAATACTCTCCAGCGGTTTCTTCTCTCGCACTTTGACATTGACGATGACTTGAGGAAAAACCTTAAGGTCAGCGACGAGTTCCGCCAAAGACTTGCCACTTCTGTGCACGATATCCAGCAGCAACAATGCCGTCAAAAGGCCGTCACCAGTTGTGCTGCGGCCCGAAAAGATAATATGACCCGATTGCTCCCCGCCCAACGCCGCACCTGTAGCGATCATCTGTTCCAACACGTATTTGTCTCCCACCGCTGCGCGATGCATCAGAATACCGCTGCGCTTAAGTGCGGCTTCGAGACCCATATTGGACATTGTGGTCGCAACAACAGTTGAATTGGTGAGAAGGCCTCGTGACTGCAGATCGCGTCCCGCCAACAGGAGCACGGCATCGCCGTTAACCACGCAGCCGTTCTCATCGGCGAATAGAGCGCGATCAGCGTCGCCGTCCAGAGTGATACCCATAGAAGCGCGAAGATGCTTCACTTGCGCTGCCACGATCTCCGGATGCAACGCTCCACAGGCCTCATTGATGTTGCGACCGTCAGGGCTGGCGTGTGTGATGGTGACCTCACCACCGAGGTCGGAAAACAGTTGGGGAGCGACCGAAGACGCCGCCCCGTTGGCACAATCGATAACAATACGACGACCGTCGAGCGAAAGCCTGGGTACGGCGGCAAGAAGAAAGCGGACATATTCGGCGCGGTCGTTTTCATTCACCTCTTGCGCGATGCACTGTTCTGCAGGTGTTGCCAAACCCGCCAGTTGACTCAATATCTCCTCTTCAATGGCTAGTTCAACGAGATCAGGCAGCTTGTAGCCATCTGGTCCGAACAGCTTGATGCCGTTGTCGCGCCAAGGATTATGCGAAGCAGAGATAACGACACCGGCCGCAAAGCCATGGGTATGCGTCAGGAAAGCCACAGCCGGTGTGGTGATAACGCCTGCACTCTCCACTGAAGCCCCGCCCGCGATGAGTCCTGCAGTGAGCGTCGCGCCGATCCACTCGCTGGACTCGCGCGTGTCCATCCCTAACAGAACGCGCGGGCGGGATGCCTTGCCGGCAAGAGTGTGTGCCAATGCAAGACCGATCGCGTAGACAGTGGATGAATCGAGCGGTGCCCGCCCCGCGATGCCTCGAATGCCATCGGTTCCAAAGAGCTTCTTCATAACTTGCTGGACCCCGTTGTTTCTGTTTCATCAATGATGGTTTGCGTCACAGTTGCTTTGATTACTCCATGAGCAAGGCGGGCGTGTATTGATTCACCTGGAGCAGCCTTCGCCGCGGACCGTAAGAGGCTGCCGTCGCCTGAATAAACAAGCGCATAGCCGCGGGAGAGAACTCCGAGAGGAGAGAGTGTCTCAAGCCGAGTGCTGGCGCGGTTCAGACGGATTCGCCGACCGGTAATGGTCCGCGTGAAGGTGTGCAGAAGAGCTTGATGCGAGTATTCCAGCCGTCGGTGGATAGCGCCGATGCGAGCGGGAATATCTTGCCGGCGAAGACGATCGGTGATCACTCCTATCCTCTGAACCGGAAGCTGGAGACGGCTTCGAATTCCGTTGTCAAGACTGAGCCGCAATTCATCGAGGCGCTGTTCACGACGGCTAACGGAATCATGCAATCGGGTCAAGACAGAGTCAGCCGAAAGACGAACGTAATTCTGGCGAGCATGCATCAGATGGAAGCGTCCAGCCCGCTCAACACGAGCTGCGAGTTCAGAGATACGCTCTTCTACGCGATGTTGCGCGGCGGTCACTAACTCCGCAGCGGCCGACGGAGTTGCTGCGCGCAGGTCCGCCACAAAGTCTGCAATCGTGAAGTCGGTCTCGTGACCAACGGCAGACACGATGGGAATCGACGAGGCTGCAATCGTACGAGCAACCGCCTCGTTGTTAAATGCCGCCAAATCTTCGAGTGAACCGCCCCCCCGAGCAAGCACTATGACATCGACCTGCGACGGGTTTGCATTAAACCAGCGGATCGCCTCAGCAACCGAATCCGGACTGGACTCCCCCTGCATCGTTGCGGGATAGACAAGCAGATTCAGCCGGCCATGCCGCCGTCGCACGACAGTAACGATATCGCGAACCACAGCACCGGAAGGCGAAGTAACGATCCCAATGCACTTTGGGAAGGCGGGCAGTGGGCGCTTTCGTGCCGCGTCGAAAAGTCCCTCCGCCAGTAATCGCGCCTTCAACTGTTCGAAGGCAAGTTGAAGTGCACCCGCTCCCCGCGGCTCCAACGTCTCTGCGATTAGTTGAAGCTGACCACGATCTTCATAGATTGAAACGCGTCCGTGAACTAAAACTGCAAGACCATCGGTAGGGTGGAAACGCAATAAGCCAACCTGTCGGCGAAAGAGGACGACTGGAAGCTGTGCCTCCCTGTCTTTGAGAGTGAAATAAATGTGCCCGGACGAAGCCACGCGACAATTCGAGATTTCGCCCTCAACCCAAAGGTCTGTATAGTTCGTCTCGATTTGGAGACGTATGCCGTTTACCAGCCCCCGAACGGTCCAGATTCGACGCTCCCCGGCGATATCCGCAGTCTGATCTGTCTTCGCTTGCGTTTCCTTGATAGGAGACGACGTAATCGAATTCCCGAGCAAGTCGGCTGGTACCGGGTCGAGCGATTTAACCACAGGTGGCTTGGGAAAGAGCATAGGCTGACTGCTTTCGCTTGCAACAATTGGAGAGCGTCTTCCAGGGCGGACCTTTCCGCGCCGTGTACGCAAGCTGGCCAGGGTTGGCGGTTTGTCCTTGCTTTCAGCCACATCGCTGAGTCTAGCATCGTGGCGCGGGATTGCAGAGCTAGCGACGCAGCCGACCAATGACCCAGAGCAGCGCGGTGAGCAGGATGCTGAGGATGACAGAGGCAGCAAGAGGGAAGGAGACGGACCAACCCTTACCTCGCCAGGCAAAGTCACCAGGAAGACGACCGAGGGGTAGAAGGCGGTTAAGCCCAAGGATTACAGCACCGACTACGACCAGCAGGAGGCCGAGAACGATAAGGGTGCGTCCAAGATCGTGCATCATTCGACGCCTGTTTATTACATACTCAGCAAAGCGCCAGCTTCGCGGAGGACCTCGGAAGGCTGACATGGTTTGGTGAGAATGCCCAGCGGACGGGAGAGCTTGCGCGCCAGTTCACGCACGCTCTTCAGGTTGGAGTAGAAACCCGTGAGCACGAGAATGCGGCAGGCCGGCAGTTCGCGCGTCACATCCTCTACCAGCGAAAGCCCGTCACGATCGGGCATCGTAACATCGCATAACAAAAGGTGCGGTTCGAATTCGCGGGAACTTCTAAGTCCTTCTTCAGCCGAGTAAGCAGCTCTTGCCGCGAAGCCGTTACTCTCGAAGATGAGCGTCAGTGTGTCTGCGACCAGACGATCATCGTCCACGATTAAGACTCTCTGCATCGTGCTCTCCCGCATAACAATTCGGTTTTTTTGTAACCCCTAACGCACCCGTAATATCCAGCTTAGGCTGGAAAAACCCGACTTGTCGAATAAATGCAACGTTTCGTTCGTGAATAAATTGGCGCTATCGTCAAGCCAATATTGCACGAAGAAACACCTCAAACCCGCATCACTTCCCTGGACATTCCCTCTCACTGAGAGGTCATTACCCTGTTGGTTTTGATGCAAGCGCCAGGTGGAGCGTCTGGTAATGTGGAAAAAGAATTTTCACCCGGGATGGAGACATTCTTTGGGTGGAGGGAGGATTCCGCTTGCACGTTGCCGCATTCCTTGCCGGATTGTTCTGCTGCCTTAGCGTGGCACTGGATGCTTTCCAGACGATCATTCTCCCGCGACGTCCGACTGGCCGTTTTCAGATCACTCGTCTCTTCTTCGTAGCCACGTGGACCCCATGGGTCGCGATGGCGGAACACGCCCAAAATAAAAAGGTACGGGAGCAGATCTACAGCATCTACGGACCGCTTTCGCTCCTTCTGCTACTGTTTTTGTGGGCGCTTCTCCTTATCTGCGGCTTCGGCTTGTTCTATTTCTCCATGCATTCCCCGTATGCAGACGCTCTGTTGCTGCACGGTAGCAGTTCGTGGGCGCAATTGGGCACGGATCTGTATGTTAGCGGCACGACGCTGTTTACGCTGGGCTTGGGGGATGTTGTCCCGCATAGCCGGCTGGCGCGCGCGGTGCTCATTGTCGAGTCCGGTGTGGGACTGGGGTTTGTTGCGCTCGTCATCGGGTATCTCCCCGTGCTGTATCAGGCGTTTTCGCGCCGTGAGGTCAGTGTGGCGTTGCTGGACTCACGTGCCGGATCGCCTCCCAATGCGGCAGAATTATTCCGGCGTCATGCGTTTGAGGGTGGGCAGGAGGCGTTGACGGCGCTTCTCGCTGAATGGGAGCGATGGGCTGCTGAGATTCTCGAGTCACATATCTCTTATCCAATTCTCTGCTACTACAGATCGCAACATGACAACCAGAGCTGGCTCTCGGCGCTGGTCTCGATCCTCGATACCTGCTCGCTGCTGATATCGGTGGTCGAGGGCGTGTCGTCGCGGCAGGCCCAACTTACGTTCGTAATGGCGAGACATGCGTTGATCGATCTGGGCCAGGTCTTTCGCGTCAAGGAGAAGAAGGCGTGGCAACATCAGGCTGAGGTCAATCGTCTGCCGGCAAAGGATTTTTACCATCTATGCGAGGCTCTTGGTGCGAACCGTCTGCCGTTGTGCGGGGATCCAGCTGCGGCAAAGCGGCTGTCTACGATTCGCGCGCTGTATGAGCCTCACGCTTGCGCTCTTTCCGAATATCTCAGGATGCCTCTGCCGATGTGGGTTGCGCCGCCTAAGGAGAACGATCAGTGGAGCGTTTTGACGAAGCTGCGGACGGATGCTGAATCGGCTTTTAAGGTGCGGGGTGGCGCCGTTGTTCCGGGTCACGACGAGTAGATTTCGGGAAGCTGCATTATCCCATTCGAGGATGTCAAGCAGACGAAGCACGTTTGGGGGCACTCTCCACTACAGCTGCACAGTAGCCGCCCTCGGTCGAGATGACGTATCCTCACCGACCTGACTGGATCTTCTTCAAGTTACTGGCCGCCGGGACCCGTCGGGGCGGGGTTGAGCTTCTGTGCGGCGATCATGCCAGCGGGACCCTTGGCATCTTTGTCCTTGAGTTGGGCGTAGATTTTCTTGGCGAGGTCGGGCTTGCCCTGCGTCTCGTAGAGCTCGGCGAGTTGCAGCTGCGCGATGCCGCCCGGAACGCTGGTGGTGGGTTTCGCAGTGAGCTCGTTGTAGAGATCAATGGCCTGAGGGTCGCGGCCGGTCTGGCGGTAGAGCTGGGCGAGTGAGAGCTTGGCGAGCGCGGCCAAGTCGCCGTTCCAGCCGCTTGCGACTTCTTTCAGCGTGCTCTCGGCGGGACCGGTCTGGCCAGCTTCCATGTAGGTGAGACCGCCAAAGTAACGGGCGGTTTTGCCGTCGGGGGTCAAACCGTACTTGTTAGCGACGCCCATGAAGAGATCGTTGGCTGCCTTGGCTCGCTCATTGGCTGAGGCGTAGGTTTTGACACCGGGAGGCACGGGCTGACCGGGCACGGCGATAGGGGTCTGGTAGGCCTGCATGGCTGCTCCGAAAGCAACGGATGCCTGTTCCTTGCGGCTGTTGTAAATGAAAACGCTGGCAACAATGATAGCGAGGGCGGCCAGTGCGATCGCGGTAGTAACAATGAGAGTGCGGCGGTTTTCGGTGGCCCACTCGAGGCCGTGGGTGGTGGTGTCGACGAATTGATCGTGCTTGAGAGCTTTTTTGGTCTGCTGATCCACTGGTTTTTGTTTCCTTCTTGGCTCGCCGCGGTCCTGCCGCTTTGAGAGAGCTTGTTGCGCACAGTACCGGCGCAGAACTTTAAGTTTATCAGGGTGCGAGCTTATTGCGCCGCTGCAGTTTTGGTCTTAGCCGGTTCACCGATGACGTCGGGGCCGAGTTCTACCTGGGTACGGATAAGAGTGTCGGCGACCATGCGGCCAAAAAAGGCTTGGCCTTGCGGGTTGAGATGGGTGCGGTCGACGACGGATTTTTTATTTTCCGCGCGCTGATCTTCATGGCCGGTGGCATTAAACTCGTCGGCCTGGGCCTGGGTCATGCCTTCCAGAAGCTTGGTAGACAACGCGTTGAGGTCGATGACGGTTACACCTTCTTCCATGCCGACTCGTCTCGCTGCGGCTGAGTAATCTTTGAGGTCCTGCACGAGGACGCCGTCGCGGTAGTTTCTTCGCGGGAGCGAGGTTACGACGACAGGGACGGCTCCAATGGCACGAGTATCGCGGATGTAGCGACGGATATTGGCGGCGTAGGTGGTTTCGGGGTCAGTCTCGCGTTCGGGGCCTTTGCCTTTCATGTCATTGTGGCCAAACTGAATGAGGTAGTAGTCGCCGCGATCGTCGAGGGCTTTCTTCCAGGCGCCTTCGTCGATGAAGCTTTTGGAACTGCGGCCGTTGAGAGCTTCATTAACGCAGGTGACATTGGGAGTCATGAGGGAGCAGAAGCCTTTGCCCCAGCCGCCTTCTGCGTTGACGGTAGAGTCGCCTACGAGAACGATTTTGACTGGGCCGCCTTCGATAATCTGCATGGCCTTGGCGCCTTCGGGTGGAAGGGTTGCGGCTTCGGGTCTGACGTATTTTGCGAGTTCGGCAGCGGCTTTGCCCATGTCGACGGCGACGATGCGACCGAAGACGTAGGAGCCCTTCCAGTCGAGGTGAGTCTTATCGTAGATGGTCTTGCCGTCGTCGTCTTTTTTGGTGATGGCAAGGGTGTTGCCTTCTTTTTCGCCGATCTTGTCGAGGTAGGCGATGCTGTCGTGCTGGAGGTCGATGAGCGGAACCTTCATCTCGGCGGCGACGCGCTTCATGGTATTGGAGTGAGCGGTGAGGTCGGAGTGAATTTTTCCGTCGGCTTCAAAGTAGCGGCGGGTGAGCGGAGTTACGAGGATGGGCTTGATTCCTGCTGAACGTGCCTCTTCAATGTAACGGCGCAGATTGGTTTCGTACTCGGCCATGGTGGTTTGGCGCGGGAGATGTTCTTTACTCTCCAGATCGTTGTGGCCGAACTGGATGAGCATGTAGTCAGGTTTGGTCTGGAGGCTGCGCTCCCAGAGGCCCTGTTCACGGAAGGTTTTGGTGCTGGCTCCGCCCTTGGCCATGTTGACACAGTCGACTTTGGCGGTGAGGTTGACACAGAAGCCGCGACCATAGCCAGCGTTGTCCGTCTGAGTGGAATCCCCGATGAGATCAATACGAATGGTAGTGTTTGGAGTCCGTTTGGCTGCGGTGGCTGGATCGAAGACTCTCGGCGGGTCGCCCTGCGCATAGGCTGTGGTGGCGGTTGCAGTGACTGCTGCTAAGACAAATAGTGCGACCCGATTGATCCTTGCCGAGTTCTGCATAGTAGAGTTTTTCCCTGAGAAAATCTTACTTCAGGCGTTGCCGGGCTGCCGCCTTGGAGGTTGACAGCCTTTGCATGGAGGCGAAGACTTGATGAGGAAGGATTTAAGGATTTATGAAGATTGGGATTGCCGAGAAGAATGTTGTTGAGACCACTGTTACGACGCCTCCAACTACGAATAAACACCTGATCCGCTGGGTGGAGAAGATGGCTGACCTGACGCAGCCGGACCGCATTCACTGGATCGACGGATCGCAGGCAGAGTATAACTTTTTGTGCGATCAGCTGGTGAAGGCGGGGACTTTTACGAAGCTGAACGAGAAGCTTTGGCCGGGGTGTTTTCTGGCGCGGTCGGCTCCGAATGATGTGGCACGGGTGGAGGACAGGACATTTATCTGTTCGCTTTCGAAGGATACGGCGGGACCGACGAACAACTGGGAGGACCCGTATGTGATGCGAAGGAAGCTGAAACAGCTCTTTCGCGGGTCGATGCGCGGGCGGACGATGTATGTGCTGCCGTATTCGATGGGGCCTATCGGCGGGCCGATGTCACAGATAGGGGTGCAGCTTACGGATTCTGCTTATGCCGTGGTCAATATGCGAATCATGGCGCGGATCGGGGCTCCGGTGTTTGCGGAGATCGATAAGGATGAGAAGCGTGTTGTGCCGTGCATGCATACGGTAGGGGCTCCACTGGCTCCAGGGGAGCAGGATGTACCGTGGCCGTGTAATGACGAGAAGTACATCGTGCATTTTCCGGAGACACGGGAGATCTGGTCGTATGGGTCGGGCTATGGCGGGAATGCGCTGCTGGGAAAGAAGTGCTTTGCACTGAGGATTGCTTCGAACATTGCTCGGGATGAGGGGTGGATGGCCGAGCATATGTTGATTGTTGGGGTGGAGTCGCCTGCGGATAAGAACGGAAAGACTGAAAAGACTTATGTTGCGGCGGCGTTTCCTTCGGCGTGCGGAAAGACGAACTTTGCGATGATGATTCCGCCTGCGGGTTTCGAGGGGTGGAAGGTCTGGACCGTCGGGGATGATATTGCGTGGATTAAACCTGATGCGAATGGGCAGTTGAGAGCGATCAATCCTGAGGCGGGATTCTTTGGAGTGGCTCCGGGAACGAGTACAAAGACGAATCCGAATGCGATGGCTACGCTGGCTAAGAACACTATTTTCACCAACGTAGCGCTGACACCGGAGGGTGGTGTCTGGTGGGAGGGGATGACGGACACCGCGCCGATAGAGGTGATTGACTGGCGCGGAAAGAAGTGGACTCCAGCGATTGCGAAGGAGACCGGGGTGACGGCGGCACATCCGAATGGACGGTTTACGGCTCCGGCGAGGCAGTGTCCGACGATCGATCCAGATTGGGAGAACCCGGAGGGTGTGCCAATCTCGGCGTTTATCTTCGGAGGGCGGCGAGCTACTACTATGCCCTTGGTTTATCAGGCATTTAACTGGTCAGCAGGGATTTATGTGGGAGCTACGATGGGGTCGGAGACCACGGCTGCGGCGGGTGCTCCTGTGGGCAAGGTGAGACGTGATCCGATGGCGATGCTGCCGTTCTGCGGGTATCACATGGGGGATTATTTCCGGCACTGGCTGAAGATGCAGCGGAATCTGTCGGCCACGCCGAGATTGTTTCATGTGAACTGGTTCCGGAAGGGTGCGGATGGGAAGTTTCTGTGGCCGGGATATGGCGAGAACATGCGTGTTTTGAAGTGGATAGTTGACCGTGTGCGCGGGCGGGCTTTGGGCAAGGAGACGCCGATCGGGTGGACTCCGCACTTTGAGGACATCAACTGGAAGGGTCTGGAGTTTCCGCGTGCCAGGTTCGATGAGCTACAGACGGTGGATCGTGCGCAATGGAAACAGGAGGTTATGGGGCATGAGGAGTTGTTTATTCTGCTGCATGATCATCTGCCGCCCGAGATGATCTACGAGCGGGAACTGCTGATCTGCCGGTTGTAACCAACATAATTTTTCTGAGTGGCGATTACCCTTGTTTTTCAAGGGGGTAGAACGATTTTGTGCGGGAAAAACGTGGTTGTTACGTGGTTCTTAAGTGCAAAATCGTGGTCGTTACGCGGTTCTTATGTGCCGTTTAATGGGCGTTGAAAATTTTCCTCTTTTTTGAGATTTATTTTTGATTGGACCTCTTGGGCCGTGAGGGTCTTGCATGCGGGCGCGCAAAAAAGTGAGCCCGCTCGATGGGAGCGGGCTCACTTCACCTCCGCCGTTCGAGCCGTAGTTTAGTTCCGGGTTGTTCCTGTCGGTTTGTCGACGATGATGCGTTCCGAGGCGATCGGTCTACGGTCCAACGGGTCGGTGGAGTACCGGCGGCCCGGAACAGTGTCGACGGGTACTACGGTTTCGCGCTCGACAGCCTTATTGCTGGAACCGGCCTCTCCCGTGGAGGAGATGTCGCTGGCGCCGGTTTCTTTCAGTGCGGTCTTGGCTGTGTCGATTTGATCGGAGGTGTCGCAATGAACAGAGAGCAGAATTCCGCCTCCCTTGATGGCTCCTTCGTAGCGTTTGGCTTCGTACTCTGGAATGCCCATGCCGACAAGGGCACCGAGCAGACCACCAATGGCTCCGCCTACTCCGAGTCCTGCGAGTGCGGCCATGATGGGACCAGCGGCGATGAGAGGGCCAACGCCGGGGATGGCGAGAGCGCCAATGCCCGCGAGCAGACCGAGGGTGCCGCCAACGACGCCTCCGGTGGTGGCGCCCGCTGTGGTTCCTTCAGGAGCCTTGGTGCTCTTCTCATGGGCGAAGGCGCGGGTGGTTTCGTCGTCGGGGAGAAGAACCGAGATGGCCGAGTTGGAGAAACCGCGAGCGATCAGGTGATCGACTGCTGCTTCCGCGGTACCTGGGGTTGCATAGATTCCGAAGACTGCTGTGTTTTTGCTGGACATCGAAGGACTCCTTTGCTGCCGTTGGCAGTTCTTTCTTGAGATCGCTTTTTCGTTACTGCTTGACCGTGAGTTCGTTGACGATCTTTTCGGGGGGAACAACGGACGCGGCGAGGGAAGCAACTTTCTGCTTCTCGTCTTCGGTCTGGACGGGACCCTTGAGGGTTACCTGACCGTTGACAGTGATGACTTTGATGTTGTGTGCGTAGGTCGAGAGATCTTTCTCGCCGACGATGGCTTTGCGAATCTTTGCGGTGATTTGCCGATCCGCCTTTGAGTTTGTCTGGTTGTCGGCTGTTTCTGTTGGGGCTTTGTTCTGGCTGGTGTTGTCAGGCGCCTGGATGCCTGCCGGTGCTGCCAGAGCTGGTTTGGTGATGAAGGTTGATGTGAGACACAGAGCCGCTGCCGCGGCGAATGCCACGTTTCGCAAACTTGAGAACAACATAATTTTGGACCCTCTCGCGGGGGCTAAAGATCCCGCGTTTCTCGTGCTGAGACGGGCTTATGCGACTTGCGTTTCGCCCCGCACCTCAATACCAGTAGCTGTGATGACATCGCGTAGGAGCGAGTTGTCTCTGGAGAAAAACGTGCCTCAGCAAACGCGCTTTTCGGCGGCCCCGCGAAGGCGCGTCCTTTCAAAACAACGCTTCTTTAGCGATCCTCTGAGCTTCTTAGCTTTTAATCTTTTTTGTCGTCGTCTGAGGTTTTTGCATCGCCTGGTTTGGTCTCGGGTTTTCCTTCGATGATCGGTGGCACGACGGTGTCTGCTTTGAGGGGTGGGCGGCGCTTGTGCCAGTCGGTTGTCTGCTGGTAGGCGTAGGCGAGTGCTAAAACTTTGCCCTCGGCGAAGTGGGGCCCGGCGATCATGAGGCCGATTGGCATTCCCTCTTTGGTGAAGCCGCAGGGGAGAGAGATGGCCGGAATGCCATAGGCGTCGAAGGGTGAGGTGTTGGTGCAGCCGCCGCCGGGGGCGAACCAGTCGTAGACCTTGTTGTCGGTACCGCTTGGCTCGCCGGTGGGGCCGGCTTTTGCTTCGCGAGCGAGCGAGTCGTTAATCTTTGCGGGATTCTGGCGGGTGGTGGGGACGACGACGAGGTCGAAGTTGGTAAAGTGCGTGTCGATGAGGCGGCGCGTGGTGGCGAGGAGCTGGTGGTCGCGTGCAGCGTCTGCAGCCGTCACGGGCTTGGTTCCAGCGGGCGGGTTATCGATGCGGGCGAAACGCGAGCGGTCGATCGGCATGTAGTTGAGGCCGTACTTCTCGATGAGGTCGTGATGGTAGAAGTCGGTGTCCCCGACACCATTGCCGGGAAGGCCATCCCAGAGCGGCGCGCTGGAGGTGATACCTGCGGTGAGGCCGGTGAGGACTTCGAGCGCGGCTTTGACGGCCTTCTCGATGTCGGGCTCGACGTGATCGTAAAAGCTGACGGGAGTGCCCAGGCGGAAGCCTTTGACGGGCTGATGCATCTCCTTGACGTAGTCGACGGGGGTGCTGGGGACGCTGAAGATGTCGAGCGGATCGTAGCCAGCCATCTGGCCGAGCATGAGGGCGCAGTCTTCGACAGTGCGGGCCATGGGACCGCAGTGATCGACCGAGGCGCGACAAGGAATGATGCCGCGGATGGAGACGAGGCCTACGGTAGGCTTAAGCCCTACGGTTCCGCACCATGCGGAGGGACAGCGGATACTGCCCCCGGTGTCGGTTCCTAATGCGCCGAAGACCAGATCGGCGGAGAGTGCTGCCGCGGAGCCCGAAGACGATCCGCCCGTGACGTGATCGAGCGCCCATGGATTGCGTGCGGGACCGAAGTAGGAGATGTCTCCTGTGCATCCAAGCGCGAATTCGTGGAGGTTCATCTTGCCCATGATGATTGCGCCGCTTTTTTTGAGGCGCACGACGATGTCTGCATCTTCTGTGGGCACGCGGTCTTTGAACATGGGGCTTGCGGCCGTGGTGCGGGTGCCTGCGGTGTCGATGTTGTCCTTGAGGCCGATGGGGATTCCGTGGAGCGGGCCGCGGAACTTGCCTGTCTTCTGCTCTTCGTCGAGCGTGGCGGCCTGGGCGAGCGCCTCTTGGCCCATGACGGTGATGTAGCAGTTCACCTTGGGGTTATAGACGTTGATGCGATCGAGCAGAGCTCTGACGAGCTGGGTTGAAGTGACGGTGCGTGCGTGGATTCTGTCGGAGACTTCGGAGAGGCTGAGTTTGGTGAGGTCTTCGTCCGCTGGAGCTTTTCCTGTTGCTTTGCCTAAGGCCGGCCATGCCACTGCGAAGGTTTCCGCAAGGAAAGCCGAGCCTATTAGTCCATTGAAACCGCGCCGTGTCAGTTTGCTCATCGATTCCCTCGTGTTTCAAGAAAATTGTGTAACGACAGTGCCGCCGGAGACGGTTGCGGGAATGCAGACACGTCAGGCTGACGGCTTGCTTCAGTTCAAAAAAAATCAAAAGGATTTTGCCGGATCATATCATCGAATCGACGAAGTACGGAGATGATCCTTTGAGGCCGGGGTGGCTGGTGCGAAGGCGTACCTCAGGGGCTAAAGCCCCGTTACGCGGAGAGCGCTTGCGGCACGGCTAAAGCCGTGCCCTTAAGCACGACGGCTTCTTTCCGCAATTTTGCGACGTGAATTTCAGAACGCTATTTATGCCGCGTGGATTCATGGCGGACTAGCGGTCTGAACGAAAAGAAGATCGAGTTGTGGCTTGAGGTTAGTTCAAGCCACAACTCGATTGGTGATTCGATCGGTGATCAGAAGGAGAATCTGGCTCCGAACTCTCCTGTGAAGGAACGTGGGACTACGGTGCTGGAGGGGTTGATGAAGCCGAGAGGTTTGAGGAAGCTGGTGGCGGCGTCGGAGACGTTGACGTCGTAGTTGGGGCCGTAGTTGGCGCGGTTGGTGATGTTGAAGGCCTGATAGAAGAGAGCCAGGCTGAACCGCTCGCCGAAGCCTATGGTTTTGCCGATACGGGCGTCGAACTGGAGGAATGGCGTACTGACCGAGTAGTTGGAGTTGTAGCCAACCTCGCGGCATAAACCTGCGGCGAGACAGTTGCGGTAGTAGGTGGCGAGGGTGGTCTTGCCGGTTGTGTCGGCGGCAACGGCTGCCTTGGCAGCGTTCAAATAGCTCACGTAACCCTGAGTATTCTCCTGGGCTCCGGCGAGAATTGCGGCGTGAGGATTGCTACGGCCGCTGCCTACTCCCCAGAGATCGGCGGTAGATTCGACGATGCTGAGAGGACGGGCGGATGCAGTGACGAGGATTGGCGAGATCTCAATGCGGAATGGGAGAGCGAAGGTTCCAGCCGCGACGAAGTGATGGCGCTCGTCGTTGGGGGCGGTGCCGTGGTCGGGCTGACGGAACTCGCCGAGGAATGGATTGGTGGAGGAGTTGCGGAAGGCAGCGGGATTGCCCTCAAAGGCGAGAGCCTTGCCGTAGGTGTAGTTGAGGATGGCGCTGAAGTGGTGAATCATGCTTTGCCGGTAGCTGATGTCGAGCGCGTCGTAGTAAGAACGGCCAATCGATTTTTCAACACCGAAGCGGCCGAGGACGGGTACGCCAGCGGCTGCGAAAGCGGCTGAGAAGGGGCGCGCGCCTCCGTTAAAGTATTGGGTTGGGTTAATGTTGACGGTCTTGTCTTCGTGGATGCCGCGCGCCTGCACGTACTCGACCTCGATGACGCCATGGTTGGTGACAGCGTATTGGAGACCAGCATTAATCTGCTGGGTGTAAGGATTGCGAAAGCCGGGATCCATCATGCGTCCGGTGGAGCCGGGAGCTAGATTGGGACCTGCGGGCGGGATGACCGGGAAAGGATCGATTCCGTAGCGATAGTTGCTGAGCAGGATATTGGTTCCAGGGACAACGTTGGAGGGAGCGCAGGCCTTGTCGGTGGGACCATTGCAGTTGATGGTGTAGGTGTTCGCGAAGACCAGAGCGTTTGCCTGCTGAATCATGAAGAGAGGAATGTTTTCGAAGGTCTGCCCGAAGTAGAGACCGTAGCCTCCACGGAGGACGAAGCGGCCGTTGCCGGAGACATCGAAAGAGAAGCCCACGCGGGGGCTGAAGGCGAGATTGTCATTCTGCGGAAGCGTGGTGTAGTTACCTCCGAGGTAGCCGAGGCTGGGCACATAGCCGACACCGGTTGGAGGGGTCTGCGTTGTGGGAACTGTCGGGACATTGGTTTTGGAGGCGGCGACAACCTCCTGGAAGGTGCGGCTGTTGGCCTGTTTTTTGAGTCCGTAGAGGTCGAAGTCCTTATCGTAGCGGAGGCCGAGATTGAGGAGGAGGCGAGAGCTGGCGCGCCAGTCGTCTTCAAAGTAGATACCGAGCATCTTGGGAGTGAGGTTGAAGCTTGGATCGCCGGAGGTGCCGGTGGATCCCTGGATGGCACCGGCGGAAGAGAAGCCGAGGGGGTAGAGGGTTTTGTTGCCCAGGATGGTCGACGCCGTCGCGAAGTAGTCGAACTCAGGAGTCGGGTTGTTCTCGAAGAAGCCGCCGAGCTGGGGCTGGTAGAGGTAATCCACACCAGCGCGCAGAGTGTGTTTGCCCATCATGTGGGAGAAGTCGTCGCGGAACTGGAATTTGTGCTGGCTGGATTTCTGCGGAACGTTGATATTTGTTCCGAAGCTGACGCCATCCGGGAAGGTGAAGTAGGGCTTGCGAGTCGTTGAGTCGATGAGATTGTTCCAGTACTGGAAGCCGCCGGTGAAGTTGTTGACGGTCTTTGGAGTGAAGACAGAGGTGAGGACGAGATTGGTGAGGATGAGGTCGTTGATGGTGAAGTTGCCCTCTGTCGTGTCGACCTGAGCAGTGGACTGATCGTTGTCGCTCTTGTTGTCCTGCGCGGAGTAGACGACAAAAAGTTTTTCCTTGTCATTGAAGTTGTGATCGAGTCGGCCGTTGTAGCGCTTTTCGTCAAACGGCGTGGGGATGGTGTGAGCCGGGACGGCTCCCAGCGGGATGGCGAGGGTGAGTTCCTGGTAGGCGAGATCGGTGACGGCGAGTTGCGAACGCTCGCGGAGGGCCTCGTAGGCGAAGAAGCCGAAGTCCTTGTCTTTGCGGATGTGTCCGCCGAAGGCACCGCCGTACTGTTGGCGGCTGTAGTCGGGCTTGGGCTGATTGGCCTGTTCGCTGATGGCGTTGTTGGTCTGGAGAGCCTGGCTGCGAAAGAAGCCGTAGAGCGCGCCGTGATACTGGTTGGTTCCAGATTTAGTGACGATGTTCAGAGCGGCGCCTTCGCTACGGCCATTCTCGGCGGAGAAGCGATTGGTGCTGATCTTGAACTCTTCGACGGCCTCGAGGGGGAGTTGCTGGACTGCGCCGCCGACGGTGTTGTCCTTGTTGTCGATTCCGTTGACGGTGGTGTTGGTGTTGCGTCCGCTGGAGCCGTTGACTGCGTAGACCGCATAACGATTTTTAGTGGGGTCGTAGCTGTCGACGATCTTGACGCCGGGCGCAAGGATGGCGAGGTTCGCGATGTCACGGCCGTTCAGGGGAAGGTCGACGATTTGTTGGGGAGTGACGGCGGCTGAGCTATCGGTCTTCTCGGTGTCGAGGAGCTGGTTGTTGGCGACGACCTCGATGGAGGAGTTGACGACTCCGGCACGCATGGGGAGATTAGCGGTGAAGGTGGTGCCGATGAGCAACTGAATATCTTTGACTTCGGCCGAACTAAAACCTGCTGCTTCGGCTTTGACGTAGTAAACACCGGCCGGGAGGAGATCAAAACGATATTGCCCGGAGGTGTTGGAGTTGACGGTTCGCTGGGCGTTGGTGCCGCTGTTGGTGGCGGTGACAGTAGCGTTGGGTAAGGCGGCGCCAGTGGCATCGCTGACGACTCCGACGATGCTTCCTGAAGCTGTTGCCTGGGCTAAGAGGTGGTTAGCAGCCAGGATGAGGGCGAGAACGATGAGGATAGAACGCCGAAACGTCATTTGCATATATGCCTCCAGTCGGAAACAACGGGAACAAAACACTCCACACGAACCTGCCGTGTGAGTGAAAAAGTGGATTCTGTTCAACTGATAAACCTGTCGCGTGCTCGGAACTCTATGCCCATCGGGACTTACACAAGCGTGGTTCGTGGGACATAGCTACGAAAATCCGTGACGAAATGCTGATTTCAGAGGATGATCGGCGGGTCAGCGTGAATACACAACTGGGTTAACTGACAGTTTTAAAGACAGGAAAATCTGTCGAGCGGAAACGAAACTCGGGCGTCTGTCTGGATAGAAGGGACTTATGGCGTTGGCTGAGGGATGGAGCTTGGCGTTGTCTTCCATGGAGGGTGTGGGGTCGGAGATCGACCTTGCGGCTTTGGTGGAGACTTACTCTACCCTGCTGTTTCGTGTGGTTCATTCGGTGCTTCGCAATCGGGCTGAGGCAGAGGATGTGGTTCAGGATGCATTTGTGCGCGTTCTGGAACACCGCCAGCGATTGGCTGAGGTGCGGGAGATGCGGGTGTGGCTGATTCGGATTGCCTGGAACCTGGCGCTGGACCGCAGGCGGAGGATACGGCCGGAGCAGTTTGATGAAGGGTTTGCCGAGGGGTTGGTTGCAAGAGATTTGCCGGCGGATGAGGCGTTGAGTGAGACCCGGCGAATGAAGTCTGTGTCTGCGGGAGATGGAGCGACTGCCTAGGGCGGAGCGGGATGTGTTGACGCTTGCTGCAATTGAAGAACTGGGGACGGCGGAGATGGCTGAGGTTCTGGGACGAAGCGAGAGTGCGGTGCGTGCTCTGTTGTTTCGCGCGAGGACGCGGTTGCGGGAGCGGCTTGATGAAGGAGAGAGGCGATGAGGGACTCCATGAAGAATTCCGGCGATGCGATTGAGAGGGTGCTGGCGGGTCTGCGGGATGTGGAAGTTCCGGCGGGATTGGAACGGCGGATTCTGGATGGGCTTGAACGGCGGACTTCGAGGCCGACGGACGCTGGCTGGCGGTGGTTTGGGCCGGTTTGGCGTGGTGTTCCGGCGAGGTATACGGCTTGCGGGGTTGTGGCAGCGGGAGTGGTTGTCTTTGCGCTGACTTTGCCTATTGTGCGACGGATTGAGGATGGTTCGGTGCAGTCGAAGATGGGGGTTACACCAACGGTGTCAGTGCCGGCACATTCTGTAGTTGCGGTGAAGGAGGCTGAGATTGTTTCGCATGAAACCGGAGTGCGGACGGTGAAGACGGATGTCGCGAGAGCGAATCTGGAGCGCGCGGGTGATTCCGTTGGCGATTCGGAGGGTTCGGTGGCGGAGAGCGAGATGCGCGCTATGAGTTTTCCCGCGCCGCCGATGCCTTTGACCGAGGAGGAGAGGTTGCTGCTGCGATTGGCGCACAAGAATGATCTGGTAGAGCTGGCGATGCTCGATCCGAAGCTGCGTGAGTTGCGGGATGCGGAGGAGGAGGCGGAGTTTCAGAGGTTCTTTGCTCGGCCTGCGGTGGTGCTGCCCACTGAATCAAGCGAATTGTCGGTAATTCCGTCGACGACAGAGCGATCCTCTGCCGATCAAGTAGTGCAAGAGCAGCCAATGACAGGACAGGGGGCACCTCCGACAGTTGATTCCAATCAATCGACGACACAGCCGACCGAGCCGAAAGAATAATTGCGAATTTTTACATAGCGCCAGGAGAGACGAATGAGAACGAATGCGATGAAGTTTGTGTTTGGAATTTTGATGGCGATTGGTCTGGGCGTGATGGCACGAGAGGCGATGGGACAGACGGGGGATACTCCGGCGGACAAAGCGGCCACGGCTCCCAAATCGAATGGCTTTGATCCGCATTCGGATATGCGGCCCTATCAGGTGTTTTACCTCACCAATGCGACCCAACAGAATGAGGCCAATGAAGTTGTTGTGGCCGTACGCAACCTGCTTGATCCGAGTGTGAAGATTTTTCTTGTCCCGAATCAGAATGCGATCGTTGTGCGCGCGACACCAGATCAGATGGCATTGGTGCAAAAGGTTATCAACGACCTTGACCGGCCGAAGAAGGGTTATCGGCTGACTTATACCATCACCGAGCTGGAGGGTGGGAAACGTGTTGGTGTGCAGCACTACTCCATGATCGTGATGGCGGGACAAAGGACGGTGATGAAACAGGGCAGCAAGGTTCCGCTTGTGACGGGGTCGTCTGGCGGGAGTTCGGGGACAGAGTCGCAGGTGACGTATCTTGACGTGGGCATGAACTTCGACGCTACGCTGGAGCCGTATGGGAATGGGGCGCGGTTGAAGACGAAGGTGGAGCAACTGGGCATCGCCGAGGAGCGGTCGGGGGTGGGACCGCAGGATCCGATCGTGCGGCAGACCTCGCTGGAGGGGACGTCGTTTCTGATGCCCGGCAAGCCGATGGTGCTGGGGTCGCTGGATGTTCCGGGGAGCACGCGACATGTGGATGTGGATGTAATGATGGAGCAGGCGGCGCAGTAGGGACAGAGGTGCGTGATCCACAGATGGGTCTTGACTCTGAAGGGCTTTGCAATTACTTTTAAGGAATGGCATGACTCCCTTCGGGTTGAGTCGGTCATAACGAAGTCCACCCACTTCGTTGCTTTACCGGAATACCCACGCAACAGCCCCCACCGCGCTGCGTGGGTTTCCTTTTTAACGGCTAAGTGGGTGACGTTGAGGGTTTTGTGGCTACGGCTTAGCGGAGATCAGGCTTACCACTGGCCTTGATTGAGAACGTACACTACAAGAAACGATGCCGTTTGAGACTCCCAACACTAGCCCGGTTGTGGCAATTGCTTCGCCTAAGCCGAGCGGATTTGATCCGCTGAAGATTCCGCTGTTTCGCGACAGGTGGATTGCGAGCACGGTGTCTTCTGTGGGGACGTGGATGCAGGATACGGCGGGCACGTGGCTGATGACCGTGCTAACTACTTCGCCGCTGCTGATTGCACTGATGCAGACGGCGGCGAGCCTGCCGGTGTTGATGCTGGGGCTTCTGGCGGGCGCGACGGCGGATATCTTTGATCGGCGAAAGCTGCTGATCTTCTGGCAGGCGTGGATGCTGGGGTCGGTGGGGATTCTGGCGGTGTTGACGTTTGCGGGGTACGTGTCGCCATGGACGCTGCTGGCGTTTACGTTTTTGCTGAATATCGGATCGGCGATGAATAATCCGGCGTGGCAGGCGATTGTGCCGGAGCTGGTGCCGCGCGAGCTGATTCCAGATACGGTGAGTTTGAATGCGGCGAGCAATAACCTGGCTCGTGCAGTGGGGCCGGCGCTGGGCGGGTTGATGGTGGCGGCGTTCAAGACGACACATGGAGGCGCGGGTGCGGTGTTTGCGCTGAATGCGGTGTCGTTTGCAGGCGTGATCTGGGTGCTGGTGAACTGGAAGCGAGTGCCGCTGTTCAAGTCTGCGCTGCCGTCGGAGCGGATTGCGGGGTCAATCCGGTCGGGGCTGCGGTACGTGCGGTATGCGCCGAATCTGCGGGCGTCGCTGGTGCGGGCGTTTATCTTTCCGTTCTTTATTTCGGCGATATGGTCGCTGCTGGCGGTGGTGGCGAAGCGGGATCTGAAGCAGGGGCCGCTGGGTTACGGCATTCTGAACGGATCGCTGGGCGTAGGCGCGGTGATGGCTGCGACTTTTCTGTACCGTCTGCGGCGGCGGTTTACGGCTGACCAGATTCTTACGACGTCGACTTTTTATAACGTTTTCGTGTTGCTTGTGCTGGCTTATGTGCGGAGTCCGATGGTGATTATTCCGGCGCTGGTTGTGTCCGGTGCGGCGTGGACGAGCGCGATGTCCACACTCAATGTGAGTGTGCAGCTTGCGGTTCCGGCGTGGGTGCAGGCGCGGGCTCTGGGGACTTACCTGATGACGTTTCAGGGTGGGATGGCACTGGGATCGATTCTGTGGGGCACGATTGCAGAGCGCAGCTCGACGCCGATCGCGTTGGCGTGCGCGGCGGGCGGGTTGCTGGTGACGTTTCCGTTTGCGCGGCGGTTTCGGATCCTGCAGGGGCCTGTGCCGGACCATACGCCGTTTAAGCCGCGACGGCCTGCTCCTCAACTGGCGATCGAGACAGAGCCGACGGATGGGCCGGTGCGAATCTCAATCGACTACCATATTCCGGCGGAGAATTATGCGGAGTTTACGCGGGCGATTCATCAACTGCGCGGGGTGAGGTTGCGGGATGGTGCGATGCGGTGGGGAATCTATCGGGATGCGATCGATCCGGAACATCTGAACGAGTCGTTCATTATGGAGTCCTGGCTGGATTATCTGCGGTCGCGGGAGAGGATTACTGCGGCGGATGACGTGATCCGGGCGCGAGTGCGGGCGCTGCACCAACATGACGATCCGCCGAAGACGACTTATCAGATCTATGCGCGGGAGGTTGCGAACCCGGTTCCGGCGAAGGTTGCGGAGGTTCCGCCAGACGTGGACTGATTGTGGTGGGGGTGATTGTTAAAAAGGAAGACGCGCAGGAGCTAGTTGGCTCCTGCGCGTCTTGGATTCGCTCACGGTTTGCCAGTTTTGGCTTGCCGGGAGAGTTGAACGATTACGAACGCTTGCGGCGGAAGAGCGCACCGGCAGAACCGATGAGGCCTGTTCCGAGAAGCATGAGGGTGCTGGGCTCAGGAACCTGAGACAGCGTTGCGGCGAAGTCCAAACCAGAGGGATCGCCTGATCCGCCCTTCGGGCCCAAACCTTTTTGTTCTACGACAAAGGCGAGGGTGTTCTGACCGGCGAGCAGGTTGACGCTGACGTTGATTGCGTCCAACGTTAGGCAGGAAGGCGGATTATCGGAGCAATGTCCATCGCCACCGAGAGCAGGAAGGGGCGAAGAGATCAGAACACCATTGAGCCAGATCGATGTGGTGTCATCGGCTGCAAGACTGAACGTGCCGCCGTATTGACCTCCCACTGCGTTGAAGGTTGTCGCAAAGGTGTAGAAGCCAAAGTCCGGATTGTCGTTACCGCTGGGACCTGCATCCGCAGCGATACCAACCCATGCCGTACCGGTTACCGGCTTCATCCAGACGCCAGCGGGGTCGAGTTCGACCGCTGGGGCGGTTGAGCCGCCTGTCGGGCTCTGCGAACCGGTCAGGAGCTGGGCGACTGTAGCGAACACCATCGCAGTGTTGTTGAGTCCAGCACCAGTGGAGCTCACCGTGGGAGACAGGCCACCGGGAATAACTCCCCAGCTGCCAAGGGTAAGTGAGTCGGCGGACGCGAAGGTTGCGGATGCTACCAAGGCGACTGCGATTGCGCTTACTTTCCAAAAATTCTTCATTTATTCCTCCTAAGATTTCCGCTCATCGCGGGGCCCGTTTGTTGGTTGCGGGTGACGCCAAATCCAAGTCGTAAACTGAACTCGTTTTGTTCCCCCCAGATTTGTCAATTTCTCCCTCAACCCTTGAAAGGGCACGTGCGCGGAGAGAGGGTTTCAACCATTAGTGCCAATGAACTTCAAAGCTAGAGAGACAGTTGTCTTGCGTTTACCTAAAGAAGCACTTACGTGGCCATTCCGTGGACCACGGAAAGGCTTTGTATGTCCTTATTTTGGAGGGTTTTAGAGATTCAGAATGGAAGAACGGTTCTTCGGCCAGCCCAAAACATGCAGTATTTTGCAGAGGGAAGTGGCGAACCAGTTTCCATGACGGAAAAACTTTACTACTTTCGACTGGAAATCGATCCCGAGGGCAACTGATAGCTGGTAAAGGGTTAGGAGTGAATGCGATAGGTCGATTGACACACAACTTGCGAGGAGTCTGCACCTGTTTTCATCTTGAAGACGGGATTTTGACTGCAAGATTGTGATGGGACAAGGGAGAGTGGGTGCGGAGGGATTCTCCGCACCCAAAATTCAACGCGAGGTGTTTTGGCCCGGGGGACGGGAGCTACTGGGCCTGCCGGCGTATCCTGCGCAAAGCTAGACCGGCTGAGCCGACAAGGCCAATGCCAAGGAGTGCGAGGGAACTGGGTTCAGGAACATTAGAAGAACCAAGCTGTGTCAAGGTTGCGGCGAAGTCGAGACCAGACGGATTGCCATTTCCGCCCTTTGGACCGAGGCCCTTCTGCTCCACGACGAAGGTGAGGGTGTTGACTCCCGGAAGAAGGAGGACGCCTCCGGCCTGCGAGATCGCAGAGTCCGAGATGCAGGATATTCCGGTATCGGCGCAATCTGCATCGCTACCCAAGGGATTAATGCCTACGAGCTGCTGTTGGGCAATCGTGCCGAAGTCCAGCCAGATGGAGGCGGTGTCATCGGCTGCGATGGTAATGGCGCCGGCGTAAAGCCCTCCCGTCGCATTGAAGGAAGTGGAAAAGGTGTAGAAGCCCATTGCGGGGTTGTTATTGCCCGTTGGGCCAGCATCAGGGGCAATACCTACCCAAGCGCTGCCGGCAGCTGGAGCAATCCAGGTGGAGCCCGGATTGAGTTCGAAGGCAACGCTGGACTGCGGACCTTGCGGGTTCGTTGATCCGGTGAGGAGTTGGAAGATCGGGTTATACACCATGGGGGTGTTGTTTAACAAAACTGGGTTGACGCCAGGCTGGGAGAAGCCACTGGTATTGCCGTAGCTGGCAAGGCTAAGGGTATCGGCAGAGGCGAACGTTGCCGATGCTGCCAACACCACGACGATTGCGCTAATTTTCAAAAGACACTTCATTGATTCCTCCTAAAGAATTCCGCTCACTGCGGGCCCTAGGTTGCGGATGGCGGCAAATCCAAACCGTGCACGAATTCGTTTCTCTCCGGCTGCTGTCGGTCTCTCTTCTATTTGAAGCGAGAAGAGAGAGGTTCAGCCGAGATGCCATGATCACCAAAGAGAAGCCAGCTGTTGCTACCGACACGCAAGGAGGACTTCGGTGACCATTCTTTTGAGGCTTTAATTTAGAGCCGGAAAGCCAGGGGTGCGAGGGAGGCTACCCTAAAAAACTGCAAGGGGGATGCAGATAAAGCGCAGCAAGCAGTTCCGTAAACAGAAAATCGGCTAAGACGGCTACTGAGACACGTGATGCGTTAACTGTACAACGAATACCATGCTCACCGGTATAGAGAGATGAATGGAAGAATAAGTTGCCCTGAAAACTAAAACAGAGTGTCTTTCTTTTCACCGGATGAAAGTTCGTTCCAGTTCGCCAAACCTCTCATCACAAAGAAACCTTGAGGGTCAGGAGGCTAGACGGCTGAGCCCAGGGCGAGGTCGATGAGAGTCTTTTCTTCGATCTCGTGGGCCTTGGCGGAGCCAGTTGCCGGGGAGGCATTGGCGCTGCGCTTGACGCTGAGGACGGCGCGGTCGCCAGCCATGCGGCGCAGCTCTGGCATGACGTAAGAGAAGGCTCCCATATTGGCGGGCTCCTCCTGGACCCAGACGATATCCTGCGCGTTGGGATGCTGGTCGAGAGCGGCTTGAAGCTCGGCTTCGGGCCAGGGGTAGAGCTGCTCGATGAAGAGGATGCCGACGGTCATGTCTTTGCGCCTGGCGCGCTCGACGCGGAGGTTGTGGCCAATCTTGCCGGTGCAGACGAGGAGGCGGCGGGGGTCTTTAACGTCGTTGTCAGGGAGGACGTTCTCGAAGGCGGGCTTGCCGAACTCGGCTACGGGCGAGGAGGCGTCAGGGTGGCGGAGCATCGACTTGGGCGTGAAGATGACGAGCGGCTTGCGCCATGAACGGAGGGCCTGACGGCGGAGCAGATGAAAATACTGCGATGCGTTCGAGGGCTGCGCGATGACCATGTTGTCGCTGGCGGCGAGTTGGAGAAAGCGCTCCATGCGGGCGGAGGAGTGCTCGGGGCCCTGGCCGTCGTAGCCGTGCGGGAGGAGCATGACGACGCCGGAGAGGAGGCCCCACTTGGCTTCGCCTGCGGCGATGAACTGGTCGATGATGGATTGCGCGCCGTTGACGAAGTCGCCGAACTGGGCTTCCCAAAGGACGAGGGCTTCGGGGTAGTCGCGGGCGTAGCCGTACTCGAAGCCAAGGGCCGCGGCTTCGGAGAGGAGAGAGTTGTGGACCTCGAAGCGGGCCTGCGAGTCCGTCATGTGATCGAGCGGGGTGTAGCGGACTTCGGTTTCAGTGTCGACGAGGACGGAGTGGCGCTGATTGAAGGTGCCACGCTGCGAGTCCTGCCCTGCGAGGCGGACGGGAGTGCCGGCAGAGAGGAGCGAGGCATAGGCAAGGAGCTCGGCTGCGCCGTAGTCGAAGAGGCGTTTGCCTTCGGCCATCTCAATGCGCTGCTCGTAGAGCTTCTGGACTTTGGGGTGGATGTGGAAGCCGGCAGGGTAGTTGTTGGAGAGGCGGGAGAGCTCGAGGACTTGCCCGGCCGAGATGCCGGTGGTGAGTTTGAGGTCGGCTTCGGGGAGAGCACCACCGTGGTAGGGCTTCCAGTAGTCGGGGAGTTTGGAGAGCTTCGGCTTGCGCTTCGCCTGTGTAGCGGCGGTCTGGTCGGCGAGAAATGTTTCCTGAATGGCTTTGGTTTCGGCGGTGGGATCGACGCCGATGGATTTCGCGTAGGTCTGGTAGAGAAACTGACGCTGTTTGATGGCGGCGTAGCGGCGCGGCTGGGTGACGGTGGGATCATCGGCTTCGTTATGACCGTAGCGACGGTAGCCGATGAGATCGACGACAACGTCGGAGTGGAAGCGCTGGCGATACTCGGCGGCGATGGCGGCGATGCGCATGGCGGTGTCGGGGTCTTCGCCGTTGACGTGGAAGATGGGGATGGGTAGCCGCTTGGCGAGATCGGTGGCGAAGCGGGTGGAGTTGGACTCTTCGGGGTTGGCGGTGAAGCCGAGGAGGTTGTTGGTGATGATGTGCAGGGTTCCGCCGATGGAGTAGCCGGTGAGCGCGGCGAAGTTGAGGGATTCGGCGGTGATTCCCTGCCCTGCGAAGGCTGCGTCGCCGTGGAGGATGATGGGGAGGACTTGCTGCCTGCCTTCTTCGCCCATGCGGATCTGCCAGGCGCGCGCTCGGCCCATGACGACTGGATTGACGGCTTCGAGGTGGCTTGGGTTGGAGGCGAGGTGCAGAGCGATGGTCTGGCCGGTGGGTGAGGTGTACTCGCCGGTGGCTCCGGTGTGGTATTTGACGTCGCCACCGCCGAGGACGCTGCGCGGGTCGACGTCTTCGAACTTGGCGAAGATCTCGGCGGGAGAGCGGCCGATGGTGTTGGTCATGACGTTGAGACGGCCGCGATGCGCCATGGCAATGATGGAGCGCGTGATGCCTGCTGCGGATGCGGTGGCGAAGATCTGATCGAGGAACGGAATGAGGACGGTGAGACCTTCGAGCGAGAAGCGCTTGGTGCCGAGGTAACGCTGCTGGATGACCTGCTCGAAGAGGTCGGCGCGGATGAGTTGGGTGAGAATGTGTGCTTGATCTGGTTTCGGCGACGGGCGCTCGATCTGTTCCTGAAGCCACTGGCGCTGCTCGAGATTTGGGATGTGCATGAACTCGATGGCAAAGTTGCCGCAGTAGTAGGCGCGGGCTTGGGCGGCGATGTCGCCCTCGGGCGTGGTGGCGATGGGGAAGGGTTCGGGCGGGAGATATTGGCCTAGCGGATCGAGAGATGCCTGGAGGTATCCCCAGCGGCGAAACGTGTCGAAGATTTGTTCGCGATCCTGCACTCCCGCGACTGGTGCGGTGAGTGTCTCTGCCTTGCTGGCCATTGCTTCCTCGCTTCGGGTCTGTGTGTGCGCGAAAAATGGATTTTCGCGGCTACTTCTATGCTAGACCTTTTGGCTGAAGGGTGCACGTGAGAGATTGGGATCGACGAGGGATACGGAAGTATGAAGGAAGAGAAGCCGACGTCACGGTACTAATCGACCGGACGGCGGGCAGGTCTTGTCCGCTAGAGATTACTGTGCAGACGATGCGGGCAAACTTGTCAGTTACCGCGACTAAGATCTGCTAGCCAATCGTTGGTGGTGGCTGCTAGGGAAGCTGGGTGTCTGGCACGCACTCACCCGGCATATAGGTTTTCGCATCTTGTCTCTCTGTGAGCCACCACTGCTGCCAGTGCTGTCGCGCATCTTCAACCCAAGGACCGGTTAGTGTCCGCTGAACATAGTGATGCGTGAGTTGTTGAAGAGCCGCGTTCGCACCAGCCGCCACATCCGTCGAGTTCTCACCGTTCGAATTGACTGACGTTCTCAAAAGGCCGATCAGCAATGGAATTGATGCTCGACTCCCCGTGTTCCCAAGAGCGTAAATTGCACTGCTCCGCACGTCAGATTTGGCAGAGTTCATTCGAGCGAGAAGTGCAGGGATAGCTGCCTCCCCGCCACTTTGGGCAGCATAGGAGAGGTAAATGCCTGCGTGTCGGTCGGCAACATCCAGGAGTATGGGAAGCCATTTCGGGTCATGCGTCCTGCCGAGGTACTCGGCTGCACTCATAGACTCATATGTGCCAGGGTCAGCGTGGATGAGCATCTCCGCAAGAGCGGAAAGACTTGCTTTCGTAGAAAGATTGGCGAGTGCTAATGGGGCGAACTGCTTCAGCACGTGGTCTTTTGATGTTGCAAAAGTCAGCAGCAGAGGTTCAAGTGCGGACGGTGCAAGAGTGGCAAGAGTGCGAGCTGCCTCCCTTCGCACTTGATCGTCCCCAGAGGCTAACCGTTGAACAAATGGCGCGTAAATGGAGGGATCAGCTTCAAGCGTTTCGTCCACATGAAGGTCGAACACTTGATGTACTTCCGTGTGGTTAGGGCTCCCGAAGAGATTGGATCCAGGACCGAGCGGTGCAAAACCGATGGTGCGAAGAGCATCCACTGTGTAGTCTCCTGGCAGACTGACTGGCGGATTTAGATCTCCTTGAGAGTTGTTGGGGTAGTTGAGAAGAATGCGCTCAGTGTGTGAGCCATGGGGTGCCAGCGTAACTGCCCCTGACATGCAACTCCCTGCGTAGCCCCTAAAACAGGCAACATGCGGAGAACCTTGACGTGAGATCTGAATTTCATACCCTGAGCAGAAGGAATAAGGATCAGACGTGATGACCTCTTCGGGTTCCCTCCCTTGGTTCGAAAGCGTTAAGTTCAGGAAGACAGGCTCGCCATGCGCGAAAACAGATTTATCGACCGAAAAGGCGCCGGTCACCTGCGCAGTGCACACAGATGGAACCATGAGTGCCACGAAGATCCATCGTTGAAACATGAAGAATTAGACACCGCAAAACACAAAATATCACCGGAACGATTAGAAAGTGGCTATGCACTGAAAACTGATCGGCCTCACGCATGTCGGATCAGTCCTGAGAAACGCATTTATGTTGATTGATTCTTTTCGTATAACCACAGGCTTACAGCGTTGCGCCCTGGAGCCAGGGTTGGAATTCTTCTTCGCCGAAGCCGTGGATTTCGCTGCGGGTGAGTTTGCCGGAGGCCATGGCGAGGAGTGCGTTGAAGATTCTTTGGCCGGCCTGTTCTATGTTTTCTTCGCCATCGATGATGGTGCCGCAGTTGATGTCCATGTCGTCGGACATGCGGTTGTAGAGGGTCGTGTTGGAGGCGATTTTGAGCGAGGGGGTGGGTTTGCAGCCGAAGACTGAGCCGCGGCCTGTGGTGAAGCAGATGACGTTTGCTCCGCTGGCGACCTGACCGGTGGCGGAGACGGGATCGAAGCCGGGTGAGTCCATGAAGACGAGGCCGGGGGTGTGGACGGGCTCGGCGTAGAGATAGACGTCGTTGAGGTTGGTTGTACCGGCTTTGGAGACCGCGCCGAGGGATTTCTCGAGGATGGTGGTGAGGCCGCCGGTCTTGTTGCCGGGCTGGGGGTTGTTGTCGATGGAGCCGCGATGGCGTGCGGTGTACTCCTCCCACCAGTGGATGCGGTCGATGAGGCGCTGGGCGACCTCCGGGTTGGAGGAGCGGCGGGTGAGGAGATGCTCTGCGCCGTAGATCTCGGGGGTTTCGGAGAGGATGGCGGTACCGCCGTTGCTGACGAGGATGTCGACGGCTGCGCCCAAAGCAGGGTTGGCGCTGATGCCGGAGTAGGCATCGGAGCCGCCGCACTGGAGGCCGAGGACGAGTTTGGATGCTGGGACTTCAGTGCGTCTTGCCTGGTTGGCCTGCTCGAGCATCTCGTAGACGGTGGCGATGCCTTTTCGGATGGAGGCAGCGGTGCCGCCGTCTTCCTGGATGGTGCTGGTGCGGAGAGTGCCAGCATCACCGCTGAGATTGATGAGGGGTTCAATCTGGTTGGTCTCGCAGCCGAGGCCAAGAAGAAGCATGGCGGCGAAGTTCGGATGTGTGGCATAGCCGACGAAGACACGGCGGAGAAGGTCGGCCGGTTCGCCGTGTTCGGCCATGCCGCAGCCTGTGCCGTGGGTGATAGCGACGACTCCGTCGACGTGCGGGTAATTGGCGAGGACTTCGGGTGTGAAGTGTGCCGCGATGCGACGGGCTACGGTGGCGGAGCAGTTGACGGTGGTGAGGATGCCGACGTAGTTGCGGGTGGCGACGCGACCGTTGGCGCGAAAGATGCCCTGGAAGGTTGCGGGGGCGTCAAGGAGTGCGACAGAGTGAGCGTCGGAGCCGATGGCGTAATCGCGGTTGAAGTCGTGGGTGATGAGATTGTGGGTGTGGACGAGTTCACCGGGGGCGATGGGCTGAGAGGCAAAACCAATGATTTGGTTGAATTTACGAACCGGTTCGCCCAGGGCGATGGGGCGGATCGCGAGTTTGTGGCCAGCGGAGATGTCAGAGAGCGCAATGAGGTGCGCACCGTTGAGCGATTGACCCGCTGTAACGGGCTTGAGTGCGACGATGACGTCGTCTGAACTTCCGAGTTTGAGGGTCTGGTGGCTCAAAGATCCTATTTTCCTTCTCGTATATCAGCTGCTCGGGAGCCAACCCAAAATAGTGGTACGACCACACTGTACCCCAAGTCGATGAGAAAAGGATAGTGTTGTGCGCCTGCCTTTGTGAATTTAGACAAAAGTCTTCTAGTTTTTGGGGATAGGTTTCGCGAGCCGAATCGCAGGTAATTTCTCCGATTGCAATGCCCGGAGCGGGGTCTGGCCAGTCTGATCAGGATGAGGTTTCCAACTATAGTGGAGAGCATGGTAGCTGTGGCTCTTCGACCCCCGGTTCTGCTGCTGTGGATGGTTTTCGGGTGTGTGGGACTTGCGTGGGGTCAGGGTGCGCCACCGGCGCCATCGGCTGAGCAGGGGCCGGTTGCTGTGAAGCCGGATGAGGGGGTGCAGCGGCCGCTACCGGATATTCCGGAGTTGCTGCGGGCAGTGGAGAGTAACGAGAAGACTTCGGAGGCGGTGGAGAAGGATTACCTGTACCGATCGTTTGTAACCGCAGCACAGTTGGACGGACACGGTGCGGTGAAGAAGACCGAGAATTCAGAGTTTGACGTCTTCTGGTTGGAAGGTGTCGAGGTCCACCGGTTGGTAAAGAAAGATGGCAAAGAATTGAGCGCGGGGGAGCAGAAGAAAGAAAGCGACCGGATCGATAAGGTGGTCTCCAAGGCGAAAGAGAGACGCGCGAAGGCTGACGAGAAGGGGAAGGAGACGGATTCGCATGGAGAGGATTTGGTGACGGTTTCGCGTTTGCTGGAACTTGGGAGTTTTACGAATGCTCGACATGAACTATTGAATGGGCGAGATGTGATTGCGGTGGATTTTGCAGGTGATCCGAAGGCGAAGACGAAGAATCGGTTCGAAGATGTGATTCGCGATATGGCAGGGACTGCCTGGATGGATGAAAAGGACAAGGTGCTGGTGAAAGCGCAGGGGCGCTTCATCAATAATTTCAAAATTGGAGCAGGGCTGGTGGTGAATATTCAGAAGGGCACGAACTTTTCGATGGAGCAGAGAAAGATCAATGATGAGGTCTGGCTGCCTGCAAGGTTTGAGGGGCAGGGGTCATTTCGTTATCTTCTGTTCGCAGGCATCAATGGAACGGTGAGGGTTGCGAATTCGGATTACAGGAAGTTCAAGGCGACGTCGACGATACTGCCGGGGATGAGCACGGTGAAGCCTGATCCCGAGCCGCAGTAAAATTCAACGACCGCGGGGTAGGGTTAAATTGGAGAGGGGATTTAAGTGCGCAAAGGGATAGCCTAGGCCATCCCTTTCGCAAACCTTGTTGTCACCGCAGCCGAAGTATCGCAGTTGAAGTGCTAAAGACTAGAGAGGCTGAACGTCGGACGCCTGCCAACCCTTGGGTCCCTTAACCACGTTGAACTGAACTGCCTGGCCTTCCTGGAGGCTCTTGAAACCGTTTGAATTGATCGCCGAGTAGTGAACGAACACGTCCTCGCCGTTCTGACGGCTGATAAAGCCAAACCCCTTGGCATCGTTAAACCACTTTACTGTTCCCTGTTCCATGTTCGTTATTTCCTTAGTTACTACTGAATTTGCCGTAGATCCAAATCGGGGTTCGTACAGTGCTAGCTTTGCAGAAATCCAATCTGTTTCAAACGATGAGTGAAGGTTAGCACAGTTGACAACTTTTTTTTACATAAATCGTCTAAATTGTGATGGTTGCACTATTTATGGTGCAGAATGTGTGGGAATTTCCTCCGAAATGAGGAATTCATGGCCTTGCCGATTCGACAAACGTGTGCCGAGGATGTTAGATATCACGAGGATTCACGTGCTGGCAGGTGGGAGCGCACGATCTCCTCGGCCCGGGCGAGGACCTCTTCGAGGGTCATCGAGGTGGAGTCGAGGATGACGGCGTCGGCGGCAGGCTGCAGGGGTGACTCGGCACGGTGGCGGTCGCGCTAGTCACGCTCTTTGAGTTCGCGGATGATGGCTTCTTCGGCGAGCACGCTGCTGCTCGGGGGTGAGGGGGTCCGGTGGACAGCTGGTCGTGATTGTTTTCGTCCGCGAGTTGGCGTTTGATGGGGGAGCGGCCTGGCGGTAAGCGGCGATTGCCGCGGACCTCGGGGGCGGCGTCGAGGAAGATCTTGACTTCGGCGTCGGGGAAGACGGCGGTGCCGATGTCGCGGCCTTCCATGACGACTCCGCCGGCCTCGCCGAGGGCGCGTTGCTGCTGGACCATCCAGGCGCGGAGACGGGGGTGGACGGAGACGTTGGAGGCGGCGGCGGTGACGTCAGCCTCGCGGATGCGGCGGGAGACGTCGACGGTCGTCGAGCAGAACGCGGTTGCCTTCGAGTTGCGGCTGAAGCGTGATGCGGGTGCGGGCGGCAAGGTCGATGAGGGGAGCCTCTTCGTCGAAGGAGTAGTCGTTCTCGATGGCTTTGAGGGCGAGGGCGCGGTACATGGCTCCGGTTTCGAGGTTGAGGAAGCCGAAGCGGCGGGCGAGGTGAGCGGCGAGGGTGCTCTTGCCGGCGCCGGCGGGGCCGTCGATGGCAATGACAGGGCGCTGGCGTTTTCCGGACACAGCTTCAGGCTGTTTTGCGTTGTTGATCTGCGGAGTCTGACTCATTCGGAGGATTCGTTCTCTTGAGGTTTAAACTTGCGAGCGGGTGCGCGCTTGCCAAAGGGTTTCTTGTTCCCTTTGAATTTGTCGAAGGTGCCGGCGGGCTTGCCGGCTCCCCCTGGAGCGGATTTGGCGAAGGGCTTTTTGCCGAAGCTGCCGGATTTTTTAGCGTAGCCGCTGCCAGTGGGTTTTCCGGCGAAGCCTTTACTGGCAGCGAAGCCTTTGCCGGATTTGCTAAACGGCTTTTTTGCGCCGAAGGATTTTGCTGGTTTGCGAGAGAATTCGCCTGAAGATTCGGTAGACGCGGGCCGATCTTCGAAGGAGCGGCTGGGCTTGCGCGGAGCGTCAAACTTGCGGAAGGGTGGGCCGTCGGTGCGTTTAGGACGGGGGCTGTAACTGTCGCCGCGGGCGCCGTAACTGCGAGGGCTGTCACTGTCGCCGCGTGCGCCAAAGCTTCGTCTAGGACGGGCGGGGCGGGCCGAACGATCGTCCCGGTTGTCGCGGTCGCGGAAGCTGGGCTTGGTGCGGGGGCCGTCGAAGGGTTTGCGTGGCTTATCGCCGAAGTCGCGCCGGGGAGGACGTGACTCGCGGTCGCCTTCGCGCTGGAATCCGGGTTTGCCCGAGAAGCCTTCGCGTTTGCGGCTGAAGGTGCCGGGCTTCGAGAAGGTCTTGCGCGGGCGGTCGCTGGAGTCCCCTGCTTTGTCGTAGGGGCGCGGAGTGAATTCGCGGCGTGGCGGGCGAGCATCCTTCGAATCGTCATTGCGACGGAAGGAGGGTCGGTCGTTCCCGGAGGATGGTCTAGAAGATGGACGGTCGCCGCTGAAGCGAGACTTGCCAAAGGCGGGTTTGTTGCTGAAGGATGGGCGGTCGCCGCCGAAGCGAGGCTTGCTGCCAAAGGCGGGCTTCCTACCGAAGGAAGGACGCTTCCCTTCTCCATCGGCTGCGGGTCTGGCTGTGGGTCTGCGACCGGCACGCTCTTCATCCCAGGGTTTGGTAAAGCTGGTGCGATTGGTTTCGGCTGACGGGCGTTCGAAGGAGCGGCCGGAGTCGCGGTTGAAGGGCCGGCGTTCGCTGTCGTAAGGCTTGCGTTCTGAATTTGTAGCTTGTCTGGTTACAAACCCTGTGCCGACCTTGCGGGGCTTGGGGACGAATTTCTTGATGCGTGGCCCTTCGGCTGATTCAGGGCCTGATTCAGATGTGTCACCTTCCGTAGTAACTACGAGGGAGTCGATGTCGTCTGGCGCCGGGGTGGCGACGACTGCAATGAAGGCGGGGAGTTCGCCCGGGATGTGAAGGACGGTGCGGCCTTCGATGACGATGGTTTCAAGCTGACGGGCAGCGAGAAGCGCGTGAACGACATCGCGAATGCGCGAGCGCGCGGCGACCGGCGAGAGGAAGATCTCGATCTCTTCTTCGGAGGCGACGATGGCCTGATTGAGGTAGAGAGAGATGAGAGCAGAGAGCGCGGTGGGCTGGCCGGAGTTGGCTCCGGCTTTGATCTGTTTGGTGAAGCGGGCAGTTGTGAGTTCCCAGAGTGTGGGTGCGCCATCGAGTTGTGGGACAGGGATGACGCGGAGGTGTTGCCAGAGCTCGGTGAGCGCGCGGAGGACGGCGGTTTCGGTTACCTCTTTGCCGAGCTGGGTGGCGAGATCGTAGGTGGACATTCCGGCGGCCGTTTTGTCTTCGGCGGCGCGCTCTGAGAGGAGAGTGTAGGTGTTGAGAGCAAGAGGGGAGACCTTCGCAGCGCCGGAGGTGGCAGGGGGCTGCTTCCACGTCTTGTCGCTGCGGAGGGCGAAGATATAGGGGAAGGCGAGCGGGGAGACGAGGAAGTCGGGTGTTTCGCTGCCGACACCGGTGGGCGAACCGAGGAGGTTGAGGGGAATGGCTCCGCCGTCGAGGATAAGGCGCGAGAGGAGGGCGCGGGACGGCTCGGTTTCTGCGAGCGAAGGGGTTGGGTTGGCGGCACCCAGGGTGGTTTCGACGAAGGACGGCGCGGGTGCGGGAAGCTGTGCGGCGCGGGGAGTGAAGAGAACGAGGCCGGAGGCGTTGAGCCAGTCGCGGAGCATGTTGACGGTGAGGATGGGGTCGGCGTTGTGATGCCAACGGGCGAGACGGGCGGTGGCGAGCTGGTCAGCCGTGGGGGTGCTTAGGTTACTCAAGGTGTTGCCTTCCTGCTGGGCGATCGTGCGTGCGACAGCGAACTCAGCCTAGGCTGAATCGGTGATGTCCAATGTTTTGTGGGAGCTGCGGCGCGGCTGGATTCGCGTCAGGGACCGCTGTGGTTCCTTATAAGAATACAGCAAAACCGAGGGTTCCGGAGGGTTCGGTGAAGCGTGATGGATTTTGCGCGAGCTTGGTCTAGATGCGCTCGAAGGCGCGCTGGATGTCTTTGTGGGAGTAGCGAAGGGCGATGGGGCGTCCGTGGGGGCAGGCGGTGGGGTGCTCGGTTTTGCTGAGCTCGGTGAGGAGCCAATCGATTTTTTCGCGGTCAAGTGGTTGATTGATTTTAATGGCAGCGTGGCAGGCCATCGAGGCGGCTATACGGCGGCGGCGTGCTTCGGCGTTCTCGGTTTGCCGGTTGCGGTCGGGGACGGCGAGGACTTCTTCTAACATCTGCTCGAGTTCGCGGCCTTCGAGGCCTACCGGAGCGGCTTTGACTGCGAGTGTGCGAGGGCCGAAGGGCTCGGCTTCGAAGCCGTTGCGGTCAAGCTCATCGGCGATCTCGGCGAAGGTAATCATCTGCGCGGGGAGGAGGTCGATGAGGAGAGGCATGAGGAGGCGCTGACGCTGGACCCGCTCGGTGTCGCGTTCACGAAGGATTTTTTCGAAGAGGATACGCTCGTGGGCGACGTGCTGGTCGATGATCCAGAGGCCCTCTTCGTTGGTGGCGAGGATGAAGGAGTCGCGGAGCTGGCCGAGAGGCTTGAGTGTTGTGAGGGCGTTGAGGGTGTCAGCTTGTTGCGGGGCGGCTTCGTAGTTTGCAGGTTCGTCGTTGTTGTAGCCGACCGGGATGGAGTGGCCGGAGAAGGCGAACCGTCCGGGTGAGGGTGGGACGATGGGCGCTGCAAGGTTGAAGGTTGGGGATTTGATGATGGGCGTGTGGAAGGTTTCGGTGTCGGCTGCGTTGTAAGGTTCCGATTGCGGGATGGAGTTGGGTTCGAAGAAGGGTTGAGGGATGGCATCATCGCCGCCTGGGAGCGGGCTTACGTCGAGAAGCAGTGAGCTGAATGCGCCGTGCGGGCCGCTGGTGAGCGCAGTGGCGAAGCTGGCAGCTGGGCGGGCCTGGACGAGGGCGGTGCGGATGGTGTCACGGATGAAGTCGTGGACGAAGGCGGGCTGGCGGAAGCGGACTTCGGTCTTTGCGGGGTGAACGTTGACGTCGACCTCCTGCGGCGGCATCTCCAGAAAAAGAAGGACGACAGGGAAGGAGGTGTGTGGGAGGATGTTGCGGTAGGCCTCCGATAACGCGTGGAGGACAAGCTTGTCGCGGATGAGGCGCTGGTTGACGAAGATGTAGATGGAGTTGCGATTGAGTTTTTGCAGCTCGGGTTTGGAGACGAATCCGGTGATGCGGAGGAAGCCGGGCTCGGGCGGGGTGTAGTCGGTGTCGCGCTTCCAGGGTGGAGGTTCGGGAACGCCGGTGCGAGTGAAGTCCATCTCGGCGGTGACGGGGAGCATGTAGCTGCTGGTGTCTTTGCCGAAGATCTGGAAGAGGCGGTCGGCTGCGCTGGCAACGGCTGGGGCGATGAGGAGCGCCTGGGTCGCGGAGTGCAGCTCGAAGTGTCTGGCGGGATGGACGAGGGCGTAGTGGGTGACGAGGGCCGCGATGTGGGAGAGCTCGGTCTGTTCGGATTTGAGGAATTTGCGTCTCGCGGGAGTGTTGAAGAATAGGTCTCGGAGGGTGATGGTGGTGCCGGTGGGGAGACCGGCGTCTTCGACGCGGAGGATCGTGCCTCCGGCGATTTCTATAACCGTGCCCGCTTCGTCTTCGGCCGCGCGGGTCTCGAGTTGGAGGCGCGAGACTGAGGCGATGGAAGGAAGGGCTTCGCCGCGGAAGCCGAGGGTGGAGATGGAGAGAAGATCGTCGGAGGTGCGAAGTTTGCTGGTTGCGTGACGCTCGAAGGCAAGGAGAGCGTCGTCGCGGCCCATGCCGTGTCCATTGTCGGCGATTCGGATGAGTTTGCGGCCGCCGCCTTCGACTTCAATGCGGATACGGGTGGCTCCGGCGTCGAGGGAGTTTTCGAGGAGTTCTTTGACGACGGAGGCGGGGCGTTCGACGACCTCGCCGGCGGCGATCTGGTTCGCCACGACGTCAGAGAGAATTCGAATGCGGCCCATTGGGAGATTGTACGAGGTCGGTGAGCAATGACGTTATCGACCGTCGAGCAGGTCCCTGAACCGAGCACGCTTGCGCTGTTTGGCACGGGCGTTCTAAGCGGGTGTGATCCGCCGTCTGACTGCATAACCTTCTTTTGGGTAGTGGGTCAGTTTGACCAAAGAGTACCTCAGCGGCTGAAGCCGCAGCTAATTTTCAGCGTTGTTTACGGCACGGCTGAAGCCGTGCCCTTAAGCAGGACTTTGAAATTGACCCACTACCTTCTTTTGTCGTGCTTCCGACAAAGCCGCCTCCTGCGAGGCGGTTTTTTTTGGGGCGTGGAAAGAATTGAGAGCTTCATAGCGATAAAACCCGGGAAACGATGGGAGGAAGCAGGGCATCCTACGATCAGAGCGCGGTGCAACTGAGGAGGTCGGAGATGATTCGCAAATTGAAGACGGGGGAGTACCGCATTTATTCGCGGCATCCGGATCCGAAGACGGGAAGACGCAAAAATCTTGGGACGTTCGCAACGCGCGAGAAAGCAGAGGAACATGAGAAGGCGATCCAGTACTTCAAGCGGCATTGAAAGACGACTCGCTATGCCCAGGAGACGATTTTAGAGATCAAGAGCATGCTTATGGGTATCAAGGTGTCCGCTCTGGAAATGCCTGATCGGGAAATATTCTGACCTACCGGATTTTTTGCGCACGGTAAAAATCAATGAAAACCGAAACGAGCGATACGGCTGTTGAGACAGCATCGGATTTGTCAACTTCGGTTGAAGCAGATGGAATCTGACGTGGACAGACCTTAACGAGCTTTGGTGTAAGCGAATTTTAAATCGCGATCGTGTTCGAAAACGCCCTGCAGTGCTGCCACCGCAGCGGGGTCGCGCTCTTCTTCGACGGAAAGGCGGCCTCCCGCCTTGATGATCACGCTGCTGGCGTCGTTCGCATTGTCGAGCAGGGTGGCATACAAAGGAGTGCCGTGCAATCGGGTACTTCGGTTGAGAAGCGGCATTTCGTTTTCTTTCAAGGAGAAGGGCGCCGGACCATCCCCCCTGGGTGGCAGCTTGTCTGTGAGCGGATTGAACGGCCTGGAATCGCCGCTTTCGTGAGTCACGATTCGCCACACTAACGGGTTCTCACTGCGAGTGGTGACCGGTCCGTCATACAGCGCACGCCTTAGCAACCATGTCTTGCGGAGATCGGCCGACTCATCCGCGTTAAGATGCCCGCCGTGGGCGACCAGAGCGCGCACTAATCGGACCCGATCTTGCTGGCGCTGGCTATCGCCGTTGATCGTTCCATCCAGGCCAACGAGAAGACTGCCCAGGGCCACATTAAGCGGCGATCCACGACCCGGAACGCTGAGATTCACCAGCGTGGGATTAGCATCGATCTCGTGCAGTGCCTTTTCCACTGCCGCGGCTGGCCCGGAGCCGACCTGGATGTCCTGTCCGGCAAGCGAGATGGAGTCCAGCAGCGGATTATCGTTATTGTTGGTTTGAACGTGGAGTCCGCCATTTCCCACACCCGCACGCCCCAACCCGAAGCTAATCGAGTTGAAAACATAAATCCCGGCAACGATAACGCAGGCTAAAGCCGGAATGCTCGATAGTCCAAACGCCAGGCCTGCGTCCCCGCGAGCCATCGCGCGCCACGCGAAGATGTAAAGCCCGATCCACACGAACGGATAAAAAGAAAGCAGCACCCACGGGATTGAATTGGTTGAATTGTGCCCGGGCGCCGCGAGCGACATGACGTTGGCCAGCAGTACGACCGGATAGGGCAGGATCGAGAGGGCCCCCACCACCTGAAGCACGATCAATCCGTTTCTATTCACCGGTCGATTCTACAGCAGCAGGGTAGCGGGCGGATGCCACTCCAGTCCTTCGTCTTGCGAGAATCTCAAATATAAGTCGTAAGATAAATATTTTTTAATATCACAAAGCGGCAATCCCACCTGAGTCCCTTTTTTACACAAATTGAGATTGTGGTCAGTTTGAATCTGTGAAAGGATCGAGTGCTGAGGCTGAATCCCTCTTCAAATAAAAAATGCTTTGTGAAATGCTCATGGAACCGCCCATTGAGAAATCCCGCGAGATACAAAAGCTTCTAAAAGAAGCCGTGGAGGAACAGGGCGTGAGCGTAAAATTTCTTTCGGCGTTCGGATATAAATTTGATTCTTCATTCTGGATTGCTGTCCAAACCGATTCGGAAAGAGATAGGCTTCGAGCTAATGAGGACCTTCTTCAACGATTAAACGCTATTATTGAAGAGAGCGGTTATCTGCAAATTATCGAAGATATATGGAATAAAGAAATCCATAATCCTGATTTGGAATACCTCAAAACACCTGGAATCACTTTTGAATCACAAGAAACTGCGGACAGGGTTTTTGAGGGAAATTGGTATCACTGCATGCAATAGCTTATTCCACGATGTGCCTATTTTAATTGAGGACACGCTCCAGGGAAATTGTTAATGACGGTTTGGCGGGTCGTTCATATTGGCTTCGCAAGTGACAGCCTAAAAATCGGTGGGTTAGAGGTTTGGAAGCACGAGTGGCGTTCAACAGGCGAACCTCATCTCAACCTCCCTCATCCATCCTATCCAAACCAAATACATCGCTACGACATCTCTGAGATCGGGGATGCTGGACATTCGGTCCGCTTCGCGGCGTGCGAACTATCCAATGGGGTGTGGGGCTTTTACGCTCCCGAATAGGTCAGGTGAGTCAGACATAGTCACTTTTGAATCACGAGAAACTGCGGACAGGGTTCTTAACGGAAATTGGTATCACTGCATGCAATAGCTTATTCCACGATCTGCCTATTTTTAATTAAGGACACGCTCCAGGGGAAATTGGAATGACGGTTTGGCGGGTCGTTCATATTGGCTTCGAAGATGACAGCCTAAAAATCGGTGGGTTAGAGGTTTGGAAGCACGAGTGGCGTTCAACAGGCGAACCTCGTGTCAACCTCCCTCATCCAGCCTATCCAAATCAGATAGATCGCTACGCCATCTATGAGATCGGGGATGCTGGACAATCAGTCCGCTTCGCGACGTGCGAACTATCCAATGGGGTGTGGGGCTTTTACGCTCCCGAATAGGTCAGGTGAGTCAGGTATAGTTCATAAAATTGGCTTCGAGGCGTTAGGTCAACGTTTTTTCTTTTTCACGCGCAAGGGGGATCTTTTCTTTGCGGGCTTGTCCAGATCGCTGGTTTCGGCATCGCGGTCGCCGACCATGTGGAGACGCATGAAGTTGGTGGCGCCGGATTTGGTGCGGGTTCCGGCAACGATGCCGACGATCTGGCGCTGCTGGACGTGTCCATGATCTTCGAGTATCTCTTCGGCCATGTTGACGAGCTTGTCTGTGTCGCGGAAGCGGTCGCAGAGGATGGGGTAGGTTCCCCAAAGGAGCATGCAGCGATTGATGACCTTCTCGAATGGCGAGAGGGCGAAGATGGGTGGCTCGGGATGGTACTTGGAGAGCAGACGTACGGTGGCGCCCGACTCGGTGAAGATGGCGATGGCGGCTACGTCGAGGTCGTCTGCGGCGTGGGACATGCACTCGCAGATGGTTTCTGCGATGGAGAGGCGGACACTGGGGTGATGGCCCAGCGCGGGAGGCGGATCGATGCGGATCTGGTGCTCGGTCTCGGTGACGATCTTGGCCATCATGGCGACGGCTTCGACGGGATATTTGCCGGCAGCAGACTCGCCGGAGAGCATGACGGAGTCGGTACCGTCGTAGATGGCGTTGGCGACATCTGAGGCCTCTGCGCGCGTGGGCCGCGGGTTGTCGATCATCGACTCGAGCATCTGCGTGGCGGTGATGACGGGTTTGCGGTATTCGGCTGCGCGGCGAATGATGTGTTTCTGCAGCGCAGGAACTTTTTCGGGTGGGACTTCGACGCCAAGATCGCCGCGAGCGACCATGATGGCATCGGTGACTTCGAGAATGGAGTCGAGATGCTCGATGGCCTGGGGCTTTTCAAGCTTCGCGACAACCCATGCGTCGGATTTGAGCGCGGCGAGACGGTTCTTGACGTGGCGAATGTCGGCAGCGGTGCGAACGAAGGAGACAGCGACTACATCCACACCCTGGCCGACGGCGAAGATGAGGTCTTCTTCATCCTTTTCGGTGAGAGACGGGACTTTGACGGGGATGCCGGGGAGGTTGATGCCCTTGTTTTCGCCGAGCATGCCGCCGTTGATGATCTCGCAGGTGACATCGACGCCTTTGACGGATTCAACGCGCAGTTCGATAAGCCCGTCAGAGAGGAGGATGCGGGAGCCAGGCTCGAGATTTTCAGCGAGGGTCTTGAAGGTTGTGGCGATGAGGGCGGCGTCGCCTTCGATCTCGCGTGGAGTGATGGTAAGGCGTTTGCCGGCGACGAGCTGAACGGGCTTGTTGCCTTTGAGCTTGCCGGTGCGGATCTTGGGACCCTGGAGATCGGCGAGGATGCAGATGGGTTTCTTCTCTTCCCTGGCGATGGTGCGGACCATGCGGATGAGCTCGGCTTTCTGCTCGTGGGTGCCATGAGAGAAGTTGAGGCGGGCGACATCGAGGCCGGCGCGGACGAGTTTGCGGAAGATTTCAGGGGTGCTGGAGGCAGGACCGAGGGTGGCGACGATCTTGGCGCGACGGCCGCGTTCCGTCGAAGCGACAGGGATAATGTTCGAAGATAAAGATTTGTTCATGAGTCGCTTTGCTGGAACCTTCCGGCCATCGCGATTTACGGATGGATGATCTGTGAGTTTAACTGCCGAGGCCCATTCTAAACGGGCGGGAGGGGGTTTGTGGGCGCAGATGAGGATTGAATCGTTTCAGGGCGCGTTACAAGTGCATAAAATTCGGCGTTGAACTCGGCTCCATAGAGGATGCAGAGCGAGATGATGTAGAGCCAGAAGAGGAGCGCAATGCCCGCCCCAAGCGAACCATAAATCTGAGAGTAGTTGGCGAAACGAGTGACGTACCAGCCAAAGGCGAGCGTGGTAAGGAACCAGAGTGCAGTGGCAAGAAAGGCGCCCGGAAGCACCCTCTTCCACGATTGCTTCATGGGTGATCCCATGTGATAGATGAGGCCGATTATACCTACGCTGCCGGTAAGGGCTACTCCCCAGCGGATAAAGAGAGAGATGGCGTAGATCGACGTCTTCACTTCTGGAAAGATGTACATGGCTAACCAATCGGTGATGAGTTGGCCGAAGACGACGAGCATGGTTGCGACGGCAAAGGGAACGAGCGAGAGCGGGACAAGGAGAAGGGCTCGGCTTCGGCGCTGGAGGAAGGTCCAGCAATCGAGGGGAAGCTCGTTGGCGCGGCGAACACCTTCCATCAGCGTGGCAATAACGCTGGAGGCTCCGATGAGGCTAACCAGACAGGCAGCGATGAGAGCGCGGGCAGTGCGGTTGCTGTGCGTTTCGACGAAGTAGCTCTGGAGGAGCGGGCTGACATCCGGTGGAAGGATGCGGTCGAAGAAGAGAGAGAGCTGGAAGCGAAGCGGGGCGTTGTCGGGAAGGAGACTGACGACTGCAGCGGCAACGATGAGCGCGGGAAAGAGTGAGGCCATCGCGGAATAGGCGGTGGATTGGCCGAGGTTGAGACAGTCGTGCCTTCCTGCTCGAAGCAGTGCGCCGTGGAGGATGCGGGGAAGGCGCAGAAGTCGTCTCATGGGGTTGATCTTACGAGAACATGCGACGGGCAGGACTTATGCCTTCCACTTATTGAGGAAGGCGTTGATGGAGGTTGGGTACATGTAGCGCATGTCGCCGAACTCGGCGTCCTGCTGCGCGTAAAGAAGCTTGCCGCCGGAGTCAAGGACCGCAAGAGCAGGCACTCCCTTCTTGAGCGGGATGTTGTACTTTTCGGCGATGTCGAGGTTTTTGTCGTAGTGGCCGATGTCGACGTGCACGAGGAGGAAGTTGTTCGCGAAGAGGTCAGCGTTGGGGGATTGATGGAGATAGATGTCGAGAACCTGGCAGTCGCCGCACCAGTCACCTCCGAAGTTGAGGATGACGCGCTTGTGTTCAGCGCTGGCCTGCTGCAGGGCTGCGGCGATGTCGGCTTTGGGATCGGCTTCGGCGGAGTAGAGATGCTTCTTGACCGCGGGCGGAGCGGTGACGGGCTGGCGTTTGGCGGTCTCGGGTGCGGGTTTGCTCCTGCATCCGAGCACGGAACCTGTAGCAGCTACTGCGATGAATGTGAGTGCTGCGATGATTATTCTGTGGCGGTTCGAGGGGATGCTGGCGTTCATGCAGTAGAACCTTCCCAGTGATTCTTGTGTGAAGTTTTATTTCTGTTTTCAAGCCTTCCAGCGCTTGAGAAATGCAGTGATGGCCTCGGGTGAGGTGTGCTCGAACTCTTTCTCTTTTTCGGCGTAGAGGAGGTTGCCATGGGCGTCGAGGACAGCGAGGGCGGGAACACCTTTGGTGATGGGGACTTTGTATTTCCTCGCGACATCGACGTTCTTGTCCATGTGACCGATGTTGATGTGGACGAGGACGAAGTGTTTGGCGAGGAGTTCAGCGTTGGGGCTCTGGTGGTAATAGATATCGAGGACCTGGCAGTCGCCGCACCAGTTGCCGCCAAAGTCGAGGAGGACACGCTTGTGTTCGTGGCGAGCTTGTGAGAGGGCAGCAGCGATGTCGGCGGCGGGGTCGGCGGTCTCGGAGTAGAGGTTCTTGTTGGGGAGGATCTGCGCCCAGGATTGAGGCAACGGCACGAGGGCCAGCGCAGCCAGCGTGAAGGCGAGAGCTGCGATCGGGGTGTTACAAAATCTCGGGGTGTTACGGAATCTCTGATTCATGGCAAACCTTATCGGGTTCCTCTCCGGAGCGTGCGCGCGGGCAGCCTTGGGCTGTTCCAGACCCTCCCGGGCGCTACAGATGATGATGCACGAAGAACGCGGCACGACGCAAAGCATGTTCGCAAAAGCATGTTATTGACCGGCGGGCTGTTTGCCGGTGTAGTAACCGTCGCGGGTCTGGATGTACAAGTCCTTTTTGTTGTGGAGACTGAGATCGATCTGGTGGTATCCGCTGGCCGCGGCGTCCTCAGTGGGGGTGTAGCCGAGACGGTACTGGGCGCGCAACTCCTCGGCGATCTGGTTGTAGATCTGGGCGACGGTCTGGTTTCTCTTGACCTCGAAGAGACGGCCTCCGGTCTCATGGGCCATGCGCTCGAGGACCTTCTTGCCATCGACATGAGGTTGGTTGGTGGGATTACGGCCTCCGCCACCGGGATTGCCCCCACCGCCGGGATAGCCGCCGCCGCCCGGGTAGCCACCACCACCGGGATAGCGACCGCCGCCTGGATAACCGCCTCCAGGATAGCCGCCACCGCCTCCACCTCGTCCTCCGTGCTGGGGATTGTTTTGCGAGGGCTCTTCGCCTTTGAAGTAGATGGCGTAGACGATGGTGTCGGCGCGCTGGGCCGCTTCGATGGATTTGACGAGGGTCTCCCGGCTGCCGCGATCGCCGCCGTCGGAGAGGATAATGATGGCTTTGCGGCCGGTCTGTTTGCTCATCAGCTCGTCGGAGGCGAGAAAGAGAGCATCGTAGAGAGCAGTTCCTCCGCCTCGGCGGCGGCCTCCGTTGTTATTGCTGTTGTCGTCGGTAGAGGAACCGGAGTCGCGGCTGGGGGTGTCGATCTCTTTGAGCGCGGCCTGCAGTTGAGGCCGGGAGGCGGTGACGTCCTGGAGAAGTTCGGCCTGCGCGGCGAATTGCATGATGAAGGCTTTGTCTTTGGGGGTGGTCAGCATCTGGTCGAGAAAGGTGCTGCTGGCGGCGCGTTCTTCGTCGATTACCTGGCGCTGGGAGTAACTGGTGTCGACGAGGAGGCCGAGGGTGAGAGGGAGATTGGTGTCCTTGTCGAAGTAGCGGATGGTCTGAGGCTTGCCGTCAACCTGGAGGGCGAAGTCGTCTTTGGTAAGGTTCTGAATGAGAGCTCCCTTTTTGTCTCGGACGACGACGGGGAGGTTGACGAGGCGCGCATCAACGGCGATCGTGGGGGTGGTGGAGGCCGGGGTTTGGGATGGATTAGTGTCTGGGGCTTTGTCTGACGTCTGGGATGGGGTTTTGTCCGGAGCGGCAGGTTTCTGTTGCGCGAAGAGACCGGGCACAGAGAGGAGAGCGGCCAGGAGAATTGGCCGGAGAGGGCGCAGGACGATCATGTGGGTTTAGACGAGATTGGTCTGGAGGGGTTTCAGCCTGGCCGACCATGAGAGCTAAGGTACTCAGGAAAATTCCCTTGGCCGTTTGAGTGGTGTCTGTTGCAATATGGTGCGTCGTCGGAGAATGTAGAGACCAGGAAGCCATGGACAAAGACAGACTCAGCGGCGGAGGTTCCCTGTACGGGGATCAGGGGGCGTTCGGCGTTGTGCGGCCGGAGCCTATACCCTGGCTGCACCTGACGGTTACTTTTTCTGTTTTGCTTCTTTTTTCCTGGCTTGGAATCGATCTGTCGCGTCAATCCGATGGCGTGGCGACGATCTGGTTTACCAATGGTCTGCTGTTTGCAGTCGTGGTGACACGACCACGGCAGGTTTGGATTCCCTACTTCATCGTGGGATTTGCGGCAGACACACTGGCCGACGTGCTTTATGGAGATCCGCTTAAGCTGGCGGCCGGGGTTTCGCTGGCGAATTCGGTTGAAGTGATTACGTCCTCGGTGGTGCTGACGCGGTGGTTCGGCAGTCCGTTTCCTTTGACGAAGAGGCATCCCCTGTTGGGATTTCTGGGCGTGGCAGTGTTGGGCGCGACGGCGATTACGAGTGCACTGGGAGCCTCGTGGACGCTGTTGTTTGTAAATGCAGGACCGTGGTGGATGCTGTTTCGCACATGGTGGCTGGGTGATGTGCTGGGTATGGCGATTATTGCGCCGCTGGTTTTTATTTTGCAGCGGCCTGGATTTTTTACGATGCTGCACCCGGCTCGACTCACGAACACGCTGCTTCTGCTGATGATTCCGGCAATTGCGACGGCTCTGGTTTTCAGTTACAGCAAGGACCCTCTGATCTTCTTCATCTTTCCTGCACTGCTTCTGGTGGTCTTTCGACTGGGCTTCCCCGGGACGGTGGTGTCGATCTTTGTGATCGCCCTGATCTCGATCTGCTTTACGGTGTCGGGCCATGGGCCATTGATGCTGATTACAGGCTCGACCCTGCTGCATCGCATTGTGATTGAGCAGATCTTTCTCGCGGTCGCGATCTTTACTTTCTTTCCAGTCGCGGCCCTGCTCGAAGAACGTCATGAACTGCAGCTCTCGTTGCAACGGAGTGAGCAGAGGTATCGTGAGCTGGCGAAGGCCGATGCGTTGACAGGACTGGCAAACCGGCGAGGATTCGACGAGAGACTTGAAGACGAGTGGAGTCGCGCGGCGGGGACAGGGCAATCTCTGGCTCTACTGCTCATCGACGTGGATCTTTTCAAGTCGTACAACGATATCTATGGGCATGTGGGGGGCGATACCTGTCTGCGGTGCATTGCACGGGTGATCGCCGACGCATTGCAGCGGCACTCGGATGTAGCGGCGCGCTTCGGGGGCGAAGAGTTTGCTGTGATCCTGCCGGGTACTGAGTTGGAAGCCGCCCTGAGGGTGGCGGAGAACATTCGCCAGACAGTTGCGGGGATGAATATTCCTCATTCAGGCAATCCGGAAGGTCTGCAGACGATCAGCATTGGGGTTGCTGCCGGAGTTCCGGGGCAGAACGGATCACTGGTATCTCTGCTGACCGCCTCGGATCATGCGTTGTACCGCGCCAAGGCGCTGGGGCGCAATCGAGTGGAAGGAGCAACGGCTGCAATTCCGTTGGCGGAGATGTCGGCTCGGGATTGACTTCACGAACACAAATCCGTGCCCGGAGATTAAGTAAATTTGATGAGACGGCAGGAGATATTTTTTTGCTGGATGACCGGCTCATGGGGGCGTATGCTGACGGCACGATGAAACAACTCCTTTTGCTGGCTGGTGCGTGCTTCTGCGCGTATTTTTGCGTGGGATGCGCTCCGGCGACGGCGACGGCCTCGACTGGCGCGAAGGCTATTCCGGCCGCCACCGTGACGACGCCCCCGACCGGGTACGCGAAGACGGTCGTGCTGTGGCCGAACGGCGCTCCGGGCGCTCTGGGAACGGGTGATGGGGATGTTCCGAAGATGTTTGTGTATCCGGCTGCGGGTGAGGAAGTTCACACGGCGGTGATTGTGATGCCGGGCGGTGGATACACGCATCTGGCGATTGAAAAAGAGGGCGGAGCCGAGGCTCGCTGGCTGAATGAGCATGGCGTGACCGCGTTTGTGCTGGAGTACAGGCTGGGTCCGCGGTATCACTTCCCTTCTCCGATGCTGGATGGGGCTCGGGCTGTGAGGTATGTGCGGAGCCATGCTGCGGAGCTGGGAGTGGCGAAGGACAAGATCGGGCTGTGGGGGTTTTCCGCGGGCGGGCATCTGGCAGGTTATCTCGCGACGGTGAACGATGGCGGCGCTGAGGGGGCGAAGGATCCGATCGAACGCGTGAGTGACCGGCCTGACTTTGCGATTGTGTCGTATGGGCGGTTCAGCCTGGACGATTCGATTCCGCGCAAGACGAATCTGGAGGGATTGCTGGGAGATCATCCGACGCAGGCGATGCTGGATTCGGTGGCGGTCGTGAGGTTGGTCACGAAGAATACGCCGCCATGTTTTATTTTTTCGACCACGGAAGATCAGACGGTGAACTCGATGAATGCGACCGCACTGTACGATGCGCTGAAGACGGCGGGCGTTCCGGTGGAGCTGCATATCTTCGAGCGCGGGAGGCATGGGGTGGGGATGGCGCAGGGGATGAAGAATCTCCCCGAGCTGGCGATCTATCCGACGCTTCTTGCAAACTGGATGGAGGTGCACGGATGGATGGCGCAGGATTGATGTGACGAGAGATGTCGAGAAAGATACGGTTTAGCAGTGGAGTCACCACAGTTTTTTTCGATAGCGAAACAGACAGTCTGTTCAGTTAGGCTAGCTAGCAAAGCGGGGTCGGTCATGATGGCACTCCCGGAAGATTTCGTTTGAGGTATTTCTTGAAGGCTCGGGCTCTCGATTCGCCGCCGCCATGGATATGGAAGACGGTATTGTGCGTGGTGCCGGTGTGGCTCATATTTGAGCTGTACTGGCGGGTGAATCATGGGGCCCAACTTGGAGCCTTGATCAGCGGGCTGGTGGCGCTTGCCGGAGCGTTGATGGCCCTGTGGGCGTTGTGGCGGGAGTATGGACGCACTGCGCAGTTAAGAGGCGCACAGGAGGCGCATTCGCAGTTTCTCGCGGCGGCGGAGTCGAGCCTTGATGCGTTTGGGTTGCTGGAGCCGGTTCGAAATGATGCCGGCGAGATCGTCGATTTTCGGATTCTCTATGTGAACGCCAACGGGGAGCGACTGGTGGGTCGGCCTCGCTCGAAACTGCTGGGACAGACACTGTGTGCGGTGACTTTGGCGACTCCGGACAACCCGATGTTTGGCAGATTCCTTAAGGTGGTGGAATCGGGAGAGCCGCTGAAGGAAGAGTTTGCAATCAACGTGCCGGGCGTCAAGGCGCGCTGGTTGCGAAGCCAGGTGGTGAAGCTGGGCGATGGGCTGGCAATGACGTTGAGCGACATCTCCGAAGCGAAGGCAACGCAGGAAAGATACGTGCACCTGGCAGAGTTTACGGATTCGGTGTTTCAGAATGCGCCTTTCAGCATCGTCGCCACGGACACCAATGGATTGATCAGGGCGATGAATGTGGCGGCGGAGAAGCTGACAGGGTATAGCCGCGAGGAACTGGTTGGGAAAGCTCCGCTGACGGTGTTGCATGATGAGCGGGAGCTGCTGGGGAAGGCGCTTGGCATCGATCCGGCGGCGACGATGGAACAGTTCGGATTCAAAGTGCTGACAGCGGGGATAGCCGACGGGGGGACGGAAGAGCAGGAGTGGACGCTGGTGCGGCGCGACGGAGGACGAACTCCGATCAATCTTGCGATGCGGGCTGTGAGGACAGACGCCGGAGAGGTAACCGGGTATGTGAGTATCGCGTTCGATGTGACGGAACGGCGGCAGATGCTGGAGTACGTGACTCATCTGGCGAGCCACGACCAGCTGACGGGGCTTGTGGGACGTGCGCTGCTGCAGGACAAGACAGTGCAGGCGGTGGAGCTGGCGCGGCGCTATGGCACGAAGGTTGCGGTGTTTGTTATCGACCTCGATCATTTCAAGCGGATCAACGATTCGCTGGGACATGCCTCGGGCGATCAGCTTTTGATTGAGGCAGCCAAGAGACTGACCCGTTCGGTACGCAGCACGGACGTGGTAGCGCGCGTGGGAGGAGATGAGTTTGTCGTGGTGATGCCGGACATCACGAGCCTAAGTGATGTCGACCAGTGCGCGGCGAACCTTGTGGCGCGGCTGTCGCCGGAGATCTCGATCGACGAACACCTGGTTCAGATGACCGGGAGCGTGGGGGTCTGCATCTACCCGGACTTTGCGAGCGATGCCAAGCACCTGCTGAAGCGCGCGGATTCGGCGATGTATGTCGCCAAGGAGAATGGCCGGAATCAATACCAGATCTTCAGCGAAAGCATGTTGAAGGAGACGACGGAACGGTTGACGATGGAACATGCGCTTCGTCATGCGCTGGCCAATGGGGAGCTAAGCCTGCACTATCAGCCGCAGATCTCGTTGACGACGGGAGCGGTGACCGGCATGGAGGCTCTGCTGCGATGGACCCATCCGAAGCTGGGATGCATTTCGCCGGCGCAGTTTATTCCGCTGGCAGAAGAGACGGGATTGATTGTGCCGATCGGCGAATGGGCCTTTATGACGGCGTGCTGCGAGGCGAAGGCGTTACAGGACGAGTTGGGATGGGACCTGACGGTTTCCATCAACCTGTCGCCACGGCAGTTTCAGCAGAAGAACCTGGTGCAGGTGGTGGAGCGGTCGCTGCTGAAGAGCGGCCTGGCGGCGGAGCGGCTACAGATCGAGATCACGGAGAATATGTTGATGTCGAACTCTGAGAGTGTTCTGCAGAAGCTCGCAAAGATGCGGGAGATTGGGACTCGAATCTCGATTGACGACTTCGGGACAGGATTCTGCAGCTTTTCGTATCTGCTGCAGTACCATGTGGACCGGTTGAAGATCGATCAGAGCTTCGTGAAGAAGGCCGGAAGCGATGCGAACGCCGCGGCGGTGGTGCGCACGATCATTGCCATGTCCCATGGCTTGAATATCAAGGTTGTGGCGGAAGGCGTTGAGACGGATGAACAGCTGCGTTTTCTGCTTCGACGAAAGTGCGACGAGGCACAGGGGAACTTCATCGGGCGGCCAGTGAAGGCTGACGAGTTTTGCGATGCTGTGCGGACCTACACGAGCCAGGTGCCCCTTCGGGCGATTGAACTGATGAGCAGCATGATGAAGTAGCAAGGCGCGCGAACTTCAATTTCTGGCGCTTCAGTCATGCAGCTTGCGACTGCTCTGCTGCATAACTAGACCGCGCGACTTCGCCTGATCAGATGGTAGAAACCGAGCAGGATGAGAGCGCCAACGAGCGACATGAGGAAGCCGGCTGAGTCCTCAGGTCCATAGTGGCCAACAAGACGGCCAATCCAGGTCCCCATAAACGATCCCGCGATGCCGATGAGCATGGTAATCCAGATGCCGCCGGGATCCTTGCCAGGCATGATGAATTTGGCAATGGCGCCGACGACGAGACCGATGAGAGCCGTCCAGAGCAGATGCAACATAGTCGATCCTCCGTGTCAGATTTCCCGGGGTCGCCGGGAGTGTCTCGGTTGTTGGGCAATAAGGATACTCCTCTGCGCGTCAGCGCAACTGTTTGATTCGGCATGGAGACGGTTCCTTGTGTTCCGTCGGCCAAACGACCGGAGATACCTTTTCGCGTCATTCCTTCGTTCTAGAAGGTTTCCGAGTGTAGGAGGCGCGCTTTGTGGTTTTCTTTTCAACGGCGGAGGAGGCCAGTGGAAGAGTGGCACCGTCCCACAGCTTCAACCCGCCATCGATGGCGTTGCTGTTTGCTCCGAGCATGACGTGTCTGGGCAGATCTTTCATCAGCTTCGCGTTGCCGCCGCCAAGCAGCACAGAATCGCATACCATTGCGGCCTGAAGTCGGGTGATGATGTCGAGCACAGACTTTCTCCAAGCTTTTTTGCCTCGCCTCTTAAGGCCGGCGACGCCAATATAGTCCTCGTACGTGCGACCCTTCTTATAGGGCAGATGAGCGAGTTCGAGCGGGATAACGATGCCGTCAAAGACCATCGCAGAGCCAAGACCGGTGCCGGCTCCAAGAAACAACATGCAACCTCCTTTGTAACCGCCAAGGGCCTGCATAGCCGCGTCGTTGATGAAGCGGATCGGCTTGCCGAAGCGCCTGGCGTAAGGGAAGTCGATCCATCCGGGTGCGAGGTTGTGGGGTTCAGCGACAGGATGGTGGTGGGCAACGGGGCCCGGGTATCCGATTGAGATGCGATCGTAGTCCCAACCTTCCGTGGCCGCCAGAACCTCGGTGGTCATTTGCTCTGCGGTCATGGTTGGCCCGGAGGGAATTTTGAGGGGAATACGCATGTCGGTCGAAGCGACCTTGACGTTGGTACCGCCAATATCAATGACCAGCGTTTTCATTGTGAGTTGGATATTAGCAGCGGCTACCCAGGTCGTGCGACGCTTTACGGCTGTTTTCCTGACATGATTGTTGCACGAATGAGTTTGTCGAGTTTCGGGAATTCCCGGTCGAGATAGGCATTGCCGCCTTCAAACATCTGATCCTGATGCCCGGCGCGCATGCCTCCGCCGGAGTGCTCTCCATAGCCGCCATAGAGCTTTTCAACGACGTCCATGCCTTCGACCACTTTGCCGAATGGGGCGAAGGCGGGTTCGGTGTCGTTGTGCGCGCTGTTGTCGCCGAGATTGATGTAGACCTGCGTGGAGCGTGTGTTGGGGCCAGTGTTGGAGAAGGCGACATAACCACGGGTGTTGTGCTGTTTCAGGGTGTCATCGGGAATGATGACAGTGCGCTGCTGCCGGGAGATTGTGGGGTCGCCGCTGATGCCGAACTGCACCCATCGGCCGGGGACGACGCGAAAGAAACGGGAGTCGTCGTAATACTTCGCGCGGACCAGCGAGTAGAACCGGTCTGCGCCGTGCGGCGACCAGTCGCGATGGGTCTCGATGACGAAGTTGCCGGCAGAGGTTTCGAATTTGACGCGAAAGACTTCGGGTGATTTGTGTTGGCCGAAGGAGAGAGCGAGCAGAAGGGAGAGCAGGTAAATCATGCACTTCAGAGTATCGCTGTCGGATTTTCGTTGTGCGATTTTTTCATGCCCATCTGCGATTTTATTGACTTGCGGGCAAAGTGCAAATTCAACCTACTGATAAATAACAGGTTGAGAGGCTTTAATTAAATTTATTGACAATCGTGCATTGATTGGATTATTGTGGTGATGGGCACTACTGCCCTGGAGTCAATAAATTATGCGTAAAGTAATTGTGGCCACCCTCGCCCTGACCCCGATGCTGCTTCACGCCCAGGCAAATTCGCCTGCCCAACCGCAGAGCACCCCGAATACCTTGCAATCCAGGCTCGACTCGCCAAAGGAGATTGTTGCTTCCGAGGCAGACCACGGTACGGCGCACGCTGCTCCGATTCGGATTTCGACTGGAGTGACGGCTCCGAAGTTGATCCACACCGTTGCGATCGAGACGGATTTCGACACTGCCCGCTCCGGCTTCACGTACGACAGAAAGACGGTCGTCGCGATGACGGTCGATGCAACTGGTAAGCCCAATGAGTTGAAGATTCTGAAGCCGATCAATCCTGTGCTCGATAAGCACGTTCTGCAAGCGGTAAGTCAGTACCGGTTTGCCCCTGGCACACTGGATGGTCAACCAGCAGCGGTTCCTGTGAATCTTGAGATTATTATGCACAATTCAGCTCAGTAAAAAGGCGTTCGTTGTAGTGCCCTTCCCGCAGAATTAGAAAGCATGAGGCGGACTCTGATTGAGTTCGTCTCTTTTCTTTTGCTGTCAGGAAAGTACGTGTCCCGGAACCGGGAAGACGCTAGCTTGGTCGAAAGAACAGAAACAGCACAAACGACATGACAATGATGCCGACCATGACATAGATCATGATCGGGCTGGCGAAGCGGGTACGTTTTTCCGGCGGCAGGGCGGGCTGCTCCATGGTTAATTTGATGCAGATTGCAGCTCAGGCGGCATTTTTCGCGAGGAACTTGCGCATGGCGGTAGCAATCTCCTCGACGTGGGTTTCTAGCGCAAAGTGGCCAGTATCAAGGAATTGCACGGTGGCATCGGGGATGTCACGGCAAAAAGCTTCGGCTCCAGCGGGAATAAAATAAGTATCGCGTTTGCCCCAGATTGCGAACAATGGCGGCTTGTACTTGCGGAAGTACTCCTGGAACTTGGGGTAGAGCGTGACGTTGTTGGCATAGTCGAGGAAGAGATCGAGCTGGATATCGACATTGCCCGGGCGCGCGAGGAGCGCGGCATCGAGGGTGTAACCTTCAGGCGCGATCTGATCGGGGTTGGGGATGCCGACGGAGTATTCGTTGCGCATTCCCTCCGGCGTCAGGGCTTTACGTATCGCCTCGCGGTTTTTCGAGGAGGGGTCGCGCCAATAGCGCTGGATGGGAGACCATGAGTCGCCAAGGCCCTCTTCGTACGCGTTGCCGTTTTGCGAGACGATAGCCGTGACTCGTTCGGGACGCGCCATGGCGAGGCGGAAACCGGTGGGGGCACCGTAGTCGAAGACATAAAGGGCATAACGGGTGAGTTGAAGGGCGTCAATGAAGGCAAGAATCGTGTAGGCCAACGCATCGAAGGTGTACTTGTAGTCGCGATCGGGCGGGACAACGGTAAAGCCGAAGCCGGGAAGATCGGGTGCGATGACACGATAACGGTCGGCGAGACGAGGGATCAGCTCGCGGTATTGAAATGACGATGACGGGAAGCCATGGAGGAGGAGTACAACGGGTGCGTCGACCGCGCCGGCTTCGCGATAGAAGACGGTGAGGCCGTCAGCTTGGATGCGGCGAATTGAGGTAACGGGTATTCGCAGTGTTTCGGGCATTGTGGTCTCTTCTCCGAGTATGTGCTGGGCTGTGGATAGGATGCAGCTCTATCGATGATAGTGATATGAAATTTTCAGACCCTGAATTTTACCGCCGAAACGCGACTGCTTGGCATAGCACCCTAATTGCGAAAGGAGAATGGGGTGAACGGGATCTTGCGGAGGGCAAATCACCCTCGACGGCAAGCCCCGGTATTATTCAGGAAACCCTCTTTTCGAAAGGAAGTCCCTTGCTCCAACTCCGTGCGCTTGTTGCTGCCGCCTCTCTTGTTTGTCTTGCTTTTCTTCCGGTCGCGGCCCAGACTCCGCGCACCAAGCCCGTCACCGACGCTGAGGTCGCAGGCATTACGCGTGATGCGATCCTGATTGACACGCACGACGACGTCACCTCAAAGACGGTCGATGGGTACAACATCGCCACTCCGAACAAGAGTGGGCAGACCGATCTGGCTCGCATGAAAGGCTTTCTTGGCGCGGAGTTCTTTGCCGTGTACGTTGGGGCGGAGTATGTTGAGGGCAATCATTCGGCAAATCGCGCGTTACAGATGATCGATACGACTCGGACCGATATTATTGCGGCGCATCCGAATGATTTTGTATTTGCGACAACTGCTGGCGAGATTGTCGCCGCGCACAAACAGCACAAGATCGCAGCGCTGATGGGGATTGAGGGCGGGCACGCGATTGAGGATTCGCTGCGACTGCTTCGCGACTACTATGCGCTGGGCGTGCGCTATATGACACTCACTCACTTCAATACCAATAACTGGGCCGACTCACAGGGGGACTTCGACGATCCCAAGGTGAAGCATCATGACGGACTGACTCCCTTCGGCAAGGATGTGGTGCGGGAGATGAACCGGCTGGGCATGATGGTCGATATCTCGCATACGGCGGACAAGACGTTTTATGATGCGCTCGAGGTTTCGACTGCGCCAATTATTGCTTCGCACTCGAGCTGCCGCGCTGTCTCGAACCATACGCGCAATCTGACCGACGATATGATTCGCGCGCTGGCGGCGAAGGGTGGAACGATGCAGATCAACTTCGACTGTGCGTATCTATCGCAGCACTACCTGGATGCGTCGAAGCCGATCATGGCGGAGTTGCGGCCGCGTTTGCAGGAGGCGAGGAAGATTGAGGATCCGGTTGCGCGGGTGGCTGCGATCGACAAGATTGAGGAGGAATCGACGGCGAAGCTGCCGCCCGCTACGCTGGCTGATGTCGTTGCGCAGATCGATCATGCGGTGAAGATTGGCGGTATCGACCATGTTGGGATTGGGACGGACTTCGATGGGGTTGGCTGCGTGCCGAAGGAACTTAGCTCGTACGCTGAGTTCCCTGCTCTGACTCGAGCGCTGCTGGAGAAGGGATATTCGGCTAGCGATATCAAGAAGATCTACGGCGGCAACATCTTACGCGTGATGCGTGCGGTGGAGCAGCGGGCTCGCGAGTTGAAGTCGATGCCGCCGATTGAGACGAGGATCGAAAAACAGCCTTGAGTCAATTTCTTACCAGATGACTTTGGCGCCGTAATGCGCGAAGGCTTTGTCACCGGTGAGGATGGGGAGCGATTCGGTGAGGGCCTGTGCGATGAGGAGGCGGTCGAACGGGTCGCTGTGGTGGTGAGGAAGCGATTCGAGTTGCAGAATGTGTTCGTAACGGATGGGGAGAAGTTCCATGCCGTAGGCGTTCATCTCGTCGCGGATGTAGGCGACCGAGGAGCCGATGGTGTTGAGCTTGCCGGTCTTGATTTTGATGGCGATCTCCCAGAGAGAGACGAGGGAGAAGACGAGCTCGTGCTCTGAGGAGCGCAGGATGTGCTTTGCTTTTGCGGTGAGCCGATGATCGTAGAGGAGAGCCCAGAGGAAGGTGTGGGTGTCGACCAGCACCTTCATGCGCGCTTCTTCTTTCGGGTTGGTCTTGGGCCCAGGTTCTCGAACTTGAGGTCGTCGGCTTCGAAGAGCTTCTGGATCTCCAGGTCGGTCTCGGGTGAGAAGGCGTCCGGAGCCATCCAGATTTTGCCGATACCCGAGCCGAGCATGTGTTTGCGGGACTTGCGGACGGGTGGCGTGACCATGACGAGTTTGACAGCGGGTTTGCCGGCGCGGGCGATGATGACCTCTTCCCCGCTCTCGACGGCGGCGATGAGCTTAGAGAGGTTGGTCTTGGCGTGATGGACGTTGACTTCCATCTGCTTATCTTAGCTAATTTAGTTAGCTAAGGCAATAACAAATCAGTTAACGTTGAGCGGCGAATGCCCATTCATGCGATGAGCCGCATGGATGGGCACCCGATGTTTGGGTAGTTTTTTTCGTATGGTTCACCCGCCCATCTCAATACTCCGATACGGCACTGACTTTCGTTAATGCATGCCGCCGGCCCAGCGACGCGATGGTGTTTGCTTGTGGTGTTGCCTGCGCCGCTGTTAGTCCTCTCCCTTCGCAGTTGGGCGCACTGCTGTTGTAAGTGTCCAGGGTGTCCGCCAATGCTGTCATTTGTTGACCCAATGTGGTGCCGGCCTGCACGAACGATGTACTCATGTTGATGTTATTGGCGCACAGCAGTGCAATCGCAGATCCTATGGCAGCAGTCGCCGCCGGTGTCTGCGTCGCGCCGGCATCGTAGTTCGCGATCGCGGCGATGAGCTGATGGCCCAGGATAGTGACGGCGTTACCACCGGCGTTGTTATGGTTCAGAATAGCCACCAGAGTCGCAGCGTCATAGGTCATACATCCGATCGACGTTGTGCCTCCGACAAACATCGAAGACGGAAACGGGTGATGTTTCCAGAAACCGAAGGTCGCCGGACAGCCGCTGGTTGGGCATTGAAGGGCTGTGGATCCTTCGAGCTGAAATCCGGTGTTGGAGAACACCGTCGATGCACCGGGTCCGGAAAAAGCAGCGATTGCGCTTGTCTCATCAGGAACAAGAAATTGTCCGACAAAGGGTGCAATCTGGGCCGGAGTGTACGCGAGAACGGCCCCAGTGGTCCCAAAGTTGGTGTTGAAGAACTCAATTCCCGTGTCGAAGCCGCTGACGAAGTAGCTAAAAGCAGCTCCATTGGCGCCGGCCAGCGTACACGATAGATTGTTATTCCCTATAAATACGATTCCCTCCGGCTCGGGGCCTGGTGTCGCCGAATAAAATGTCATCGCCGTGCCGCTCGGTGTACCCGGTGTAACGAAGAAGATTGCACCGACGCCCCCCGGAAGGGCATCGACGTTGTCAGCTTCCACTGCAGTTGCAAAAAGACACCCGGGGCAGCCCGGGTAGGTCAAAGGAGCCACGGTGGCCCCCTCAAGAATAAAATTTGGATCCACGGGGTAAGTAAATTTGGCCGTGCCTGTGGAATCGACTCCGACAACCCCCCCTTGAGGGGAAAGGATCATATCGAACCCAAATGTTCCCGCCGTGTCAAACGTGATGCCGACGTGATCTTTGGAATTGGAAAGGCCGTCGATGAACAGCGTGGATCCGTTCTTATAGACTGCGTCGTTAGCACTATTTGTGGTGGAGTCACCCGTAGCGAATGTATCGCCGGCTGTAAAGCCACCTAACCCGGATGCAATGGCAAGATAGTTTTCTGCGCACTGTCCAGTTTCAGGTATTGAAAAAAGCAGCGTGCTTGTTCCGGTAGTCAGGTCCTCCTTGTAGATACCGCGTTGTTGTGTTTGAGGTGTTGCTGGTGGTTGGCCAACGCAAAACGGCTGTGTAAACAGCAGTTCACTCGTTGTTGCCGCTATGCCGTTGAGTCCAGCGCCGTTATTTCCGGTGGACGTGGCTGAAATGACCGCCGGCGATGTCTGCGCCGTGGCACTCACGGCTCCCACAATCGCGGCACAAGCGAACAGGCGGATAGATCTGGATTTCAGTTGCATAAATCCTCCATTGGCATTTTTTGTGAATGGCCCAATGGCCCTATGCGAGACAACAACTCAACGGCATTTAGGGTGCGGATTATACGGCTTCCTCTAAAGAGGGGGCAATTATTTTTGGCCAAGCTCGTACGCGGTAACTTTGGGGTACTCAACACTTAGCCGGGAATCTTCATGGATACGCAGATTCGCAAGAATTTAGCGCAGGATATGCCGCGAAGGATGGGGCACCCGATCATTTGTGGTTGATTGAAATACGGCTAAGGGTGGGCCACCCGCCAAAGAGATTCCGAGGCCGGCCGGATTGTCCCTATGACGGCTGATCGAGACGCACCGTCTCCATCGTCGTGAGTTCGATGGTCAGATTCACTGATCTTGCGGTCCCGGGTCTTGTGCGGTGCGGCACGTTTTTGTGAACAGTTGTCATCTCCCCACGAGTCAGGGTGACTGTTTTGTCGCCGATGTCTATGAGGAGTTCCCCTTCGAGAACAAGGAAGGTTTCGTCGGAGTTCGGATGACGGTGCCAGTAGAAGCTCTCTGTCATTACGCTCATGCGAACGACATGATCATTGACATGCGCGAGTGCGAAATTGGCATAGGGTTCGGCCACGGCCGCAGCGGTTTCGATCAGATTGATGACTTTGGGGCTGAAGGTCATGGAGATGTCCTTGACCCATAGTAGCGTGCCCTTCCTGATAGCCATCTGCGCCTTTTTAGAACAAATTAGCCTGAGAAAGCGGTTCGCGCGTCGCGCGAATGCCGACTCATGCCATGAGACCGCATGAATGGGGCACGGATGTTTGGGCGGGTTCTATGTATGGGCCAACGGCCTGAGAACCAGAGATGATGGTCTGCGGAGAAATTCCAATTCGAATTCCTGGCACCCGGATTTGAGGATCGGCTAGATCTGGCCCACCCGCCTATTCCATCATTAGCTTTTATGGACGACCTCGAACGAATACCCGTCAGGGTCGAATACATCAGCGGCATAGTATCCCGGATAGTATTCCAGTCGTGCGCGGGGTGAAATGTTGTCTCTGGCGCCAGCTGAGCTTGCGGCCTTGTAGAATTCATCGACCTTATCCTCATCTTCGGCCATAAAACCCCAGTGAATGGCCGCTGGATCAGGTTTCCCTTGCTTTATCCAGAAGAACGCCCTTTTGCCATCACCAAATCCCCACAGATCGGGATGACCGTCTTCGCCCTTGTACGGCATGAAGAATTTGATGTTGAGTGGCTTCAGCGCCGCCTCATAGAAGGCTAGCGAACGTTCGACATCGCTGACAGTAAGGATAATGTGGTCGAGCATAGTTCTCCTTCTTATCATTTGTACCGATTTTCGAATCGCGGGGCGGAAGGGTGGGCCACACGTCCGCGTCGCGGCTTTATTTCCTACTTCGTCGCGAGCTTTTTAGGACGGCCTCCAAGTGAGCCGTTGGCGCGAGCAGCGGCGGCTTTCGATTTGCTTCTCATTGAGCCGCCTGCTGCTCCGAGTCGCGCTGCCATCCACTTGCGGGAGCCAAGGAAGCCTTCGAGGAGTGCAGGAAGGTAGAGGTCAGCGTCGAGTCTGGGAAAGTGCAGACCGAAGCCAGATGGGGTGATTTCGATCTGCCTAAGTTGTGCGGGGGTTCCGTCTTCGAGCCCCTGCGCATCCTTCGGAGAGAAGAAGATGCCGACACCGGAGGAGAGCGTGACGATGATGTTTCCCGATTTGCGGTCGAAATAGGCCGAGGTTGCGGCGGGGGTGCTGGCCTTGAGTGTCTTTGCGCGAGCGTTCGCTTGTTTGAATTCCTGACTAGTGATTGCCATGTATCTCCTTCCAGGCGGCGCATAGCTCCACAACATGTTTGGTCAGGGCTGCGATGATGCGAAGGATCTCGCGAGTTGAGAAGCCATAGTTCTCGCGCAGATCAACCGGGCCTTCCGTACAGTTCAGATAGAAGAGCGCTTCATGCTCCGGGCCGATGACGTGGACGTGTGCTGGCCGGTGGTCGTTCGGGTAGATGACTACTCGAAGGTTGCCAATTCTCAGGCCGGTCGGCACAGGAGAAGAATAGCATATTCCTAAGCGGTTGGGTTAATTCCATCCCTCACGGCTTAACGGTAAAGGAAAGCGGTTCGCGCTCCGGCGCGAATGCCCACTCATGCGATGAGACCGCATGAATGCGGCCCTGATGCACAGGCAGTTTTTATGTACAGGCAACCCACCCACCCCGGCCGAGAAACTAGGATATCGGGGTAAACGTGCAACTGCCTAATTCATCTTCGTCGTAGTACAGAGTTATGAAATGAAATAAGGATGAATCGGAGACCAGTTGGGAGATGAAAGTGAAGTTCGGTAGCTCGTATGCTCCTCATTGAGGAATTTTGCTCCTCCGAATGCCGTTGTGGAGGCACCAGCCAATCGATCTTCTACTGCATTGAAAGGATGTTTGCAATCTATTTTTACGTTAGCGCCATCATGAACTTTGGTAGTCGTCAGCAGGAACTGTCTAGCTTGCTTCCCAAGCTTCAAATCTCGTTCTGCCTTACTATCGACGATGTAGAAATCCTGATAAGGGACCACCGGAGCCGGAGTTGACTGTACACTACCTCCTGCAATCTCAACCTCCACAGGCTTAGTTCCATTCACAAACGGACTGCTTCCGATCTTGCTGACTCCCTTACCCTGCTCATCAAGAGAAGCTTGAAGTTTTTCGATCTGAACGCTTTGGGCTTTGACAACTGATTCGTAATCTTTCTTGACCCTCTCCGAAGTTTCGGTGACCGTGCGACTGATAGCCTTCTCGGTTCCCTGCTCAGCTGCTTTCGATGCTCGATGTTGTTGAAGCCAAGCCACTAAAAAAGACTGTCAGAACAATGATTCCGATTATCCAGTCTTTGTGACGAGCGGCACTCTCCTCCTTAGAGGGGATCAAAATGAAGGCAGCAGTTAAAGCGAAAGGAACAACGATCACAATCCAACCAAGTGCTATGTCTTCCATGGATAGATGGTCTCACTACCCGACCTTCACACATAGGCGATTTCTGTGCAAACTTGGCTCCTTGTTCGTGTTGTAGGTCAAAAACAAACAAAACGGCAGAGTCGAAGCTCTGCCGTTGTTTGTTTTTGCGCGAAGCGCCTATCGCCATAACGCGAAGTTACTCGGCGGCCATCTCTTCCTGTTCGCCTTCCATGCGCATTGCCTCGAGTTCGCGCTCTTCGGCGTCGTGCGCTTCCTGGACCTCGGCCTGGACCTGGGCTGCCGCTTCCTCGAGCTCCGGTGAGAGCTGGACGTTGCGGTAGTACTCCATGCCGGTGCCGGCGGGGATGAGGCGGCCGACGATGACGTTCTCCTTGAGACCGCGGAGCGTATCGATCGAGCCGTTGATGCTGGCCTCGGTGAGTACGCGGGTGGTCTCCTGGAAGCTGGCGGCCGAGATGAAGCTGTCGGTCGAGAGCGACGCCTTGGTGATGCCGAGCAGCAGCGAGCGACCGATGGCAGGCTTGCCGCCGTTCATCAGGACACGCTGGTTCTCAGCGTTGAAGCGGAAGCGGTCCGTCTGCTGGTCGACCAGGAAGGTGGTGTCGCCGACCTCCTCGATCTTGACCCAGCGGAGCATCTGCCGAACGATGACCTCGATGTGCTTGTCGGAGATGGCCACACCCTGCAGGCGGTAGACTTCCTGGATCTCGTTCACCAGGTACTGCTGCAGTGCGCGCTCGCCGAGCACCTCAAGGATGTCGTGCGGGTTACGCGGACCGTCGATGAGAGCGTCACCGGCACGGAGGCGTTCGCCTTCCTGCACGTTGACGTACACACCACGCGGAACCGAGTACTCCTCTTCCTGTCCGTTGTCGGCAGTGACGTAGACCTTGCGCTGTCCCTTCGAGACTTCGCCGAAGCGAACCACGCCGTCGATCTTCGAGATGATCGCGGGGTCACGCGGCTTGCGTGCCTCGAACAGCTCGACGACGCGCGGCAGACCGCCGGTGATGTCCTTGGTGCGCGTGGTCTCGCGCGGGATCTTCGCCAGGATGTCTCCGGGGAAGAGCTCGTCGCCATCGGCCACCATAAGGTGAGCGCGGCTTGGCATCAGGTAACGCTTGTTGCCCTGCGCGATCTTGATGATGATCGTCGGCTGACGCTTCTCGTCGGGCGAGTCGGCAACGACCAGACGCGAGAGGCCGGTGACCTCGTCGATCTCTTCGTGCAGGGTGACGCCTTCCTGCAGGTCCTTGAACTGGACCGTGCCGGCGATCTCGGTGAGCAGCGAGAAGGTGTACGGATCCCACTCGCCGAGCTTGTCGCCGAGAGCAACCGTTGCGCCGTCCTCGATCTTCAGCTTGGCGCCGTAGACGATCGCGTAACGCTCCTTCTCGCGGCCCTTCTCGTCGACGATCGCGATGGAGCCGTTGCGGTTCATCGCAACCAGGTCGCCGGTCTTGGAGCGAACCGTGACGAGGTTGATGAAGCGCACCGTGCCGGCGTTCTTGGCCTCGATGTGCGAAGCGTCGGAGACGCGCGATGCCGTACCGCCGATGTGGAAGGTACGCATGGTGAGCTGCGTTCCGGGCTCGCCGATGGACTGCGCCGCGATGACGCCGACGGCCTCGCCCATCTCGACCATCTTGCCGGAGCCGAGGTTACGGCCGTAGCAGAGAATGCAGGCGCCGCGCTTGGACTCGCAGGTGAGCACCGAGCGAATCTTGACGCGCTCGATACCAGCAGCCTGGATGGCGTTGGCGAGATCTTCGTCGATCTCCTGGTTCACTTCGACGATGGTCTTGCCCTCGTAGTCCTTCAGCTTCTCGAGCGAGACGCGGCCGATGATACGGTCGCGCAGCGGCTCGATGGTCTCGCCGGCTTCGATGATCGGCGTGACGTAGATGCCTTCCACCGTGCCGCAATCGTTCTGCGAGATGATGACATCCTGCGCCACGTCGACGAGACGACGGGTGAGGTAGCCCGAGTCAGCGGTCTTGAGTGCGGTATCGGCAAGACCCTTACGTGCGCCGTGCGTCGAGATGAAGTACTGCAGCACGGTGAGACCTTCACGGAAGTTCGCCGTGATCGGGGTCTCGATGATTTCGCCCGAGGGCTTCGCCATCAAACCACGCATGCCGGAGAGCTGACGAATCTGCTGCTTCGAACCACGAGCACCGGAGTCGGCCATGATGTAGATCGGGTTCATGGCTCCTTCCTTGTCCGCACGCTTCATGTTGTTGAACATCTCGTCGGCGACCTTCTCGGTGACGCCAGACCACATCTGGATGACCTTGTTGTTGCGCTCACCGTTGGTGATAGCACCGTCAAGGTACTGCTGCTGCACGTTGATGACCTGCTTCTCGGCATCGGAGACGACGGTGTACTTGGACTCCGGGATAACCATGTCATCGAGACCGACCGACAGACCCGAGCGCGTCGCATAACGGAAGCCGAGGTCCTTGATGCGGTCCAGCGTCTTCACCGTGACCTCAAGGCCGAGGTTCAGGTAGCAGTAGTTGATCAACTGGCCCATTCCCTTCTTCTTGAGCAGGCCGTTGACGTAAGGCATGCCCTCGGGGAGCGCATCGTTGAGGATGGCGCGACCAACCGTCGTATTGATGTACTGCTTGTTGAACTCGACCGGCTCGGTGTGGGTGAGGTCCTGATCGTCGTACGCGGTCGTCATGTCGAGGACAGGACCGGTGTAGCGCAGACGAATCGGGGTGAGGGTCTCGACCTGCTTGGCCTCGAGAGCCATGAGGACCTCTTCGATATTGGCGAAGACGCGGCCCTCGCCCTTGGCGTTGACCTTGGCCTTGGTGAGGTAGTAGATACCGAGCACAAGGTCCTGCGTCGGCACGGTGATCGGCTGTCCGCTCGCAGGCGAGAGGATGTTGTGCGATGCCAGCATCAGCACGGAGGCTTCAATCTGAGCCTCAGGCGAGAGCGGGATGTGCACAGCCATCTGGTCACCGTCGAAGTCCGCGTTGAAGGCGGTGCAGACGAGCGGGTGGATCTTGATGGCCTTGCCTTCGACGAGCACAGGCTCAAACGCCTGGATGCCGAGACGGTGCAGCGTCGGGGCGCGGTTCAGCAGGACCGGGTGATCCTTGATGACCTCTTCGAGGATGTCCCAGACGATGGGCTCCTGCAGCTCAACCATCTCCTTGGCCTGCTTGATGGTCGTGCAGTGACCGGTCTGCTCCAGACGGTGATAGATGAATGGCTTGAAGAGCTCGAGCGCCATCTTCTTGGGCAGACCGCACTGGTGCAGCTTCAGCTCCGGGCCGACGACGATAACCGAACGGCCGGAGTAGTCGACGCGCTTGCCGAGGAGGTTCTGACGGAAGCGGCCCTGCTTGCCCTTGAGGGTGTCGGAGAGCGACTTCAGCGGACGGTTGTTCGCACCACGAAGGACGCGGCCACGGCGGCCGTTGTCGAACAGAGCGTCGACAGCTTCCTGCAGCATGCGCTTTTCGTTGCGCACAATGACCTCAGGTGCATGGAGATCCATGAGCTTCTTGAGGCGGTTGTTGCGGTTGATCACGCGGCGATAGAGATCGTTCAGGTCCGACGTCGCAAAGCGTCCGCCATCCAACGGCACAAGGGGGCGAAGCTCTGGCGGGATCACGGGGATCACGTCGAGAATCATCCACTGCGGCAGGTTGTCGGACTTGCGGAAGGCCTCGACGATCTTGAGACGCTTGGAGTACTTGAGCTTCTTCTGCAGCGAGGACTCGTTCTTCATGCGCTCGCGCAGCTCGATAGCGAGCTCGGTGACGTCAACGCGCTTCAGGAGTTCCTTGATAGCCTCGGCGCCCATCATGGCCTTGAAGCCGGTGGGGCGGTACTGCTGGTCGAGCTCGCGGAACTTGGTCTCGTCCTTGATGACCTCGCGCTCCTTGACGGGCGCGTCGCCTGGATCAACGACGACATAGGACTCGAAGTAGAGAACGGCCTCGAGCTCGCGCAGCGAGATGTCGAGCAGGTGGCCGATACGCGACGGCAGGCCCTTGAAGAACCAGACGTGCGAGCAGGGGCTGGCGAGCTCGATGTGGCCGAGGCGCTCGCGACGAACCTTGGACAGCGTGACTTCGACGCCGCACTTGTCGCAGATGACTCCGCGGTGCTTCATGCGCTTGTACTTGCCGCAGAGGCACTCCCAGTCGGTGATGGGTCCGAAGATGCGGGCGCAGAAGAGGCCGTCGCGCTCGGGCTTGAAGGTACGGTAGTTGATGGTTTCGGGCTTCGTGACTTCGCCATGTGACCAGCTGCGGATCTTCTCCGGGCTGGCAAGCTGGATCTTGATCGCGTCGAAGTCGGCGATGGGTCCGGTCAGTTCGAAGGGGCTGGAGCGGAACATATTTTGCGTCTCCCTTGTCCTCGTTTGCAGGTGCAGCGATTGGGCTGCGGTTGCTAAATCTCTGCGATAACTCTCGGCGTATCGCGTTACCGGTGGTTCTGTTGAAGTTCTTTTTCGATTGTCTTGCCACCTGAGGTGGCGGCCTGAGGAGTGTACGCAGTGACCTCCTCAGGCCTTGGTGCGTTAGTCAGCTGCCGCGATAGCGGGCAGAGGCTGCTTCTTCTGGTCGGCCTGCTTGATCAGTTCAACGTCGAGGCAGAGCGACTGCAGCTCACGGATAAGAACGTTGAACGACTCCGGCACACCGGGCTCGATGGCTGCCTCGCCCTTGACGATGGCCTCGTAGATCTTCGTACGACCGAAGACGTCGTCGGACTTGGCGGTGAGCAGCTCCTGCAGGATGTACGCTGCGCCGTATGCTTCGAGCGCCCAGACTTCCATCTCGCCGAAGCGCTGTCCGCCGAACTGAGCCTTACCACCAAGCGGCTGCTGGGTGATGAGCGAGTACGGTCCGATGGAGCGCGCGTGGATCTTGTCGTCGACAAGGTGCGAGAGTTTGAGCATGTAGATGTAGCCGACGGTGGCTGGCTGCTCGAACGGATCGCCCGTCATGCCATCGAAGAGCTGCGTCTTGCCCGAGCTGGGGAGACCAGCGGCCTTGAGCAGCGCCTTGATCTCGGTCTCGCGTGCGCCGTCGAATACCGCCGTGCCGAACCAGATGCCGCGCTTCATACCGGCAGCGACGCGCAGAGTCTGCTCGTCGTCGAGGCCAAGAAGCTGGCTGAGAGCGGCGGTGCCGGCGAAGCGTGCCTTGAAGAGCTCGCGCACCTCGCTTGCTTTCTCCATTTTCGCGGCGAGTTCGGCGACCTGCTTGCCGAGCTCGTGTGCGGCCCAGCCGAGGTGCGTCTCGAGAATCTGTCCGACGTTCATACGCGAAGGCACGCCGAGCGGGTTGAGGACGATCTCGACCGGAGTTCCATCGGGAAGATACGGCATATCTTCCTCGGGGAGGATCCGGGCGATGACGCCCTTGTTCCCGTGGCGTCCGGCCATCTTGTCGCCGACCGAGAGCTTGCGCTTCATGGCGACGTAGACCTTGACCATCTTGATGACGCCGGGAGCGAGTTCGTCGCCCTTCTGCATCTTCGCAATCTTCTCGTTGGTGATCTTGCGGAGAACGTCGATCTGACGCGAGGTCATCTCTTCGATCTCATCGATCTGCTCGTTGACGCGGGGATCCTTGTCGGCGTAGCGGATGCGCTTGAGGTTACGGGTGCTGATGAGTTCGATGGTGTCGCGGTCGAGCACATCGCCCTTGTTGAGCAGCTTCTTGTTGGTGCGCTCGTCGTGCAGGTCGGCGAGGACTTCCTTGGTGCCGAGAATCGCTTCGAGACGCTTCAGACGCTCGTCGGTGAGAATACGGATCTCATCGGCGAGGTTGCGCTCGAGCTTCTCGACCATCTCCTGCTCGATCTGCTTGGCGCGCTCGTCCTTCTCCTGTCCCTTGCGGGAGAAGATGCGGACGTCGACAACCGTTCCTTCAATGCCCGGGGGGCACGTGAGCGAGGCGTCGCGAACATCGCCAGCCTTCTCGCCGAAGATGGCGCGGAGCAGTTTCTCTTCCGGCGTCAGCTGCGTCTCACCCTTCGGCGTTACCTTGCCGACGAGGATGTCGTTGTGGCCGATCTTCGCGCCGATGCGGATGATGCCCGACTCATCGAGATCGCGCAGAGCGTGCTCGCTGACGTTGGGGATATCGCGGGTAATCTCTTCCGGTCCGAGCTTCGTGTCGCGGGCTTCGATCTCGAACTCCTCGATGTGGATCGAGGTGTAGTAGTCCTCGCGGACCAGCTTCTCCGAGATGAGGATCGCGTCCTCGAAGTTGTAACCGCGCCACGGCATGAAGGCGACGAGAACGTTGCGGCCGAGGCCGAGTTCGCCCTGTTCCGTGCACGGACCGTCGGCGATGACCTGACCCTTGAGGACGCGATCGCCTTTGCGAACGATCGGCTTCTGGTTGATGCAGGTGTTCTGGTTCGAACGCTTGAACTTCGTCAGCTGGTAGATGTCGGAGCCAACCTCACGCGAGAGCTGCGTGGGGTGATGCTCGCCTTCGACGCGCACGATGATGCGCTCGGAGTCGACCGAGTCCACGATGCCGTTACGCTTGGCCAGGATGACGGCACCGGAGTCGCGTGCGGTGACGCCTTCCATGCCTGTTCCGACGAACGGAGCTTCCGAGACAAGCAGAGGAACGGACTGCCGCTGCATGTTCGCGCCCATGAGAGCGCGGTTCGCGTCGTCGTGCTCGAGGAACGGAACGAGCGAGGCGGCGACCGAGACAAGCTGCTTCGGCGAGACGTCAACGTAGTCGACTTCGGACTTGTTGACGAGGACGAAGTTGCCTTGACGGCGAGCGTCGACGACGGCCTGAACGATGTTCAGCTTGGCGTCAAGCTCGATGTTGGCCTGCGCGATGGTGTGGCGGTCTTCTTCCCATGCGGAGAGGTAGAAGCTGAAGGGAGCAAGATCCATCGTGCGCTTCTTGTCCTTCTTCAACTGCTCATTCAGCTTGCGAGCCTCGTTGATCTCGAGCGAGTCGCCCTGACGCAGACCGGACTCGCCGGCGTTGACCACGGAGACGTAGTCGAGCGCGCGGCCGTCCTTGACCTTGCGATAGGGAGACTCGATGAAGCCATACTCGTTGATGCGCGCAAAGCATGAGAGGGAGCTGATAAGGCCGATGTTCGGACCTTCAGGAGTCTCGATCGGGCAGATGCGGCCGTAGTGGGTCGGGTGCACGTCGCGAACTTCGAAGCCGGCGCGCTCACGGGAGAGACCACCGGGCCCAAGGGCGGAGAGGCGGCGCTTGTGCGTGATCTCCGAGAGGGGGTTGGTCTGGTCCATGAACTGCGAGAGCTGCGAGGAGCCAAAGAACTCACGAATCGCGGCCATGACAGGCTTGGCGTTGATCAGGTCGTGCGGCATGGCGGTCGACATCTCCTGGTAGACCGACATCTTTTCCTTGATGGCGCGCTCCATGCGGACGAGACCGATGCGGAACTGGTTCTCCATCAACTCGCCGACAGCGCGGACGCGGCGGTTACCGAGATGGTCGATGTCATCGACGATGCCGATGTTCTTGCGCAGCTTGAGGAGGTAACGGATAGTGCCGTAGAAGTCCTCAGGGGTGAGGGTACGCTTGTCGAGGCCGGTGGCGTCCTGGTTCTCGTAGAGCTTAATGTTGAACTTGAGACGGCCGACGCGCGAGAAGTCGTACTTGCGCGCATCGAAGAACATGCCTTCAAAGAGTGCCGTGGCGGTATCGAGGGTCGGCGGATCGCCCGGACGCAGCTTACGGTAGATCTCGATCAGTGCTTCCTCGGGCTTGCGCACGGAGTCGCGGCGAAGCGTGTTGGTGATGATGTTGCCCACGTCGTCGCGCTCAGGGAAGAAGACCTCAAAGCTGGCGACACCGGACTGCTGGATCTTGTGGATCTTGTCGGCAGTGAGTTCCTGGTTGGCTTCGTAGAGCAACTCGCCGGTAGTGAGATCGACGACATCAGCAGCGGTCATCGCGCCGTCGAACTCGCTGGTCTCGACTTCGACAGCTTCGATCTTGTGGCTGCGCAGACCCTTGAGAGAGTGAGCTGAGATCTTGCGGGTCGCAGGTGCAAGCTCCTCACCCTTGACGGTGATCGCCGTGGCGGGGCGCGTGCCCTGCAGGTTCGTGAGCTGGCCTTCGGGAACGACCTTCCAGCTGAGCTTGCCGTCCTTCACATTGATGGTGTCGACGGTGTAGAAGGTCTTCAGAATCTCTTCATCCGTACGCAGGCCAAGCGCGCGCAGGAAGATGGTTCCGAGGAACTTGCGCTTGCGGTCGATGCGGACATAGAGCGTGTTCTTCTGGTCGTACTCGAACTCGACCCAGCTGCCGCGGTAAGGAATGATCTTGCCGAGGAAGTAGGTGCGGTTATTCGCGGTCTCGAAAAAGACGCCGGGCGAGCGGTGGAGCTGCGACACAATCACGCGTTCCGTCCCGTTGACGATAAAGGTGCCGTTCTGGCTCATCAGAGGAATGTCGCCGAAGAAGACTTCCTGTTCCTTCATGTCGCGAAGGCTCTTGACGCCGGTCTCGGGGTCCTTGTCGTAGATCTTGAGACGAATGGTGACCTTCAGCGGAGCGGAGTAGGTCATGCCGCGCTCTTCGCACTCTGCCTGGTCGTACTTCAGCTGCAGGCCGACGGGGTCGCCGCACTTGGTGCAGAAGTCAGGGGTGTTCTTGTTGTAAGTTCCGCAGAAGTTACAAAGGACGTCGCCCGGATGGAACGGGTCAGTGATGACCATGTGGCCGCAGTTGACGCAGGCCGTGCGCAGGTGGTTCAGCCCCTTGAGGTAGCCGCACTTGCACTCCCAGTTGCCGATGGAGTAGTCGACAAACTCGAGCTCGCTGACGTTGCGGAAGTCGGTGATGGGAAAGACGGACGTGAAGACGGACTGCAGGCCGTTGTCTTCGCGCTCCTGCGGAAGCTTATCCATCTGAAGGAAGCGCTCGTAACTGCGACGCTGGACCTCGATGAGGTTGGGAATCTGAATGGATGTGGGAATCTTCGAAAAATCAAGACGTGTACGGATCGCGCGCATTTCGCTGTTGTTGGACTCGCCAGACATGCTCTCTCCTGAAAAACTGACCTTCGAGGCCTCTTGAGTGTGATTGCCAGCATCTGATTGGCTGGCTGCAACTCGTGAGGGGAGGGCTTTGGTCTGCCCTCCGGGTTTGTTTCCGATCGCGCAGATTGTTACGTTCTTCGGTTCCCGATGTTCTCGACAACGGAGGTTCCGTGCGCAGAATGTCTCGCCGTATCGTGTTTCACGGCACTAACAAAATCTCAAACTTTTACTGACTGCAAGCGCCCGAAGCTGCTATAAATGACGCGTGCAGCGGCTGCCATGCCTGTAAACACGGCAAAGCGCTCGATGGGACAGCGTGTCCCACGAGCGCAAAGATCGACTTGTGCACTATTTCGAATAGGTGATATTAATGTCTGCCGCCATTTTGAGGTTCGCCTTACCCCAAATTCGCTGCTCGCTGATACCGATTGCACTATGCGCGTCCGCCGCTAGAAGCGAATAATGGCCGGCTCCTTAGCCTGTTCCTGACAGGATGATCCGGGTGCTACAAAAGTTTGCCGAAAAGTAATGGCCGCCAAGGGACACGCCGAGGCGGAACGAGTTTTTCTCTAATAACAAGAATAGCTCGTTCCGCCCCAGCTTGCAAGATGGCAGATAACTACTTGATTTCGATGGTCGCAACGCCTTCGAACTTCTTCGCGATTGCAGCCGCGTCGTCCTTCGAAATATTCTCCTTCAAGGGCTTGGGAGCGCCGTCGACCAGATCCTTGGCTTCCTTCAGGCCAAGAGCGGTGACTTCGCGTACAGCCTTGATGGTGTTGATCTTGTTCGCGCCGGCATCCTTGAGGATGACCGTGAACTCGGTCTTCTCTTCAGCCGGAGCTGCTGCTGCGCCGCCGCCTGCTGCCGGAGCTGCCGCGACTGCCGCCGCTGCCGAGACGCCAAGACGCTCTTCGAGCTTCTTGACCAGAGCCGAGGCCTCGAGGAGGCTCAGGCTAACGATTGATTCTTCCAACTGCTGGATGTCTGCCATGTTATTTCTCCAATAAAATCTGAACTTTTGTGCTGCCTGCTGCTGACCGCGACCTGACTGCGCCTCGGTTGCCTATGCCTCCCAGGGTTTCCGTTGCGCCCAGACCAGCGCACCCGGGGAGACCAGGCGAAACTTGGTATTACCCTCGACCGGTTCCGTGCTCGCGGCTTCGCCAGCCTGCGACGCCGTCGCATTCTCTGGCTGCGCTGCGCCCGAAGGCTGCTCGCCAGCGGCTGACTCTTCGACATGAGCAGCTTCGACTACAGGAGCTTCGGCCTGCCTCTGCTACCGGAGCTTCCGCCTTGGCTTCTGCTGGAGCTGGAGCGGCAGCTGAACCTGCAAACTTGCCCTTCTCGACGCCCTGGTTAATGACGACCGCCAGATCGCGGCCCGTAGCGTTGATGACCGTCGCCAGACGCTGCGCCGGGGAGTTGATGAGGAAGAGAAGCTTCGAGAAGAGCTCTTCCTTGCCCGGCATCTTGGCCAACTCGCTCAATCTCTGAGATGTTGATGACCTTGCCGTCAACAATTCCGAGCTTGAAGGTGAACTCCGCGTTGTCCTTGACCCACTCGGAGAGCGCCTTCGCCAAGGCGACGGGATCGCCCGAAGTGTAAGCGACGGCCGAGACGCCCTTGAGACCCTGGAGCGCATCCTCGACCTTGCTTCCTTCGCTGGCGCGGGCGGCGAGCTTGTTCTTGACGACGTGGTAGCTTCCGCCAGCCTTGCGAATCGTCTTGCGCAGCTCGAAGTCCTTCGAGGCCGTGAGGCCCTTAAAGGTGCCGATGATCGCGGAGGTCGAGTGCTCGAGCTCGGCTGCGAGCTTAGCTACCTTCTCCGACTTGGATGCTCTGGACAGTGCCATAAAAACCTTGCCTTTAGCTGCTAGCCACAATTGCTAGCTGAAAATTGCGCCGCTTGCGCGACTGAAATCCTGAAATCAACGCCAGCAAATTTGCCGGCGGCTGCATTAAGCCTTGCTGGCTGCCTCGACTGCGGCAAAGTCCAGCTGAATGCCGGGGCCCATCGTGGAGCTGAGCGTGACGCCCTTGATGTACTTACCCTTGGCCGCCGACGGCTTGGCCTTGATGACGCTGGTCATGATCGTCGTTGCGTTGTCGACCAGCTTCTGCGGGTCGAACGAGAGCTTGCCTACCGGAACGTGCACGAGAGCAGTCTTGTCGGTGCGGAACTCAACCTTACCGGCCTTGATCTCCTTTACCGCAGAGGCCACATCGGTGGTGACGGTGCCGGTCTTCGGGTTGGGCATCAGGCCCTTGGGTCCGAGAACCTTGCCGAGACGTCCGACAGACTTCATCATGTCGGGAGTGGCGATCAGGGCGTCGAAGGCGGTCCAGTTTTCCTTCTGGATCTTTTCAACCAACTCTTCGCCGCCGAAGAACTCAGCTCCGGCTGCCTGTGCGTCCCTGACTTTGTCGCCTGAGGCGATGACGGCAACGATCTTGGTCTTGCCAAGGCCGTGCGGCAGAACGACAGTGCCGCGAACCATCTGGTCGGCGTGCTTGGGGTCGACACCGAGACGCATCGTCAGATCGACGGTCTCGTCAAACTTGGCATACTTTGCTTTTTGCAGGAGCGGAACCGCATCCGCCAGAACGTAAGGACGGGGCTCAACGAGCGCACGCGCCTTCGCTAAATTCTTTGAAATCTTCCTGGCCATCTTTCCTCATCTCCCACCCCTACTCGGATTGCTTCCCGGGGCGTGGTTATCGACTGCGCTCAACGGCTGGTTGAGACGCTCTTATAAGTATGCCGGAAGTACAGAACTTGTGCAAGCCAGAATTGCGTCCAATGGGCGTTCCAAGTGCACATAAATCAGCACTCCACAATGTGCCGTAATATCACGGTATGGAAAATGCTTTGTAATGAGGTGAGATCATGAAATCGAAGCACTTGTGGATTATCGGCATTGCTGCACTCGGTTTGCTCGTTGCCTACGGCCAGCGCACAAGTACAAGCGCCTCACAGGCGGGAGGTCAGATTGGCCGCTATCAACTTCTTCAAGGACAATACGACATTGCGGGTACCGGACCAGCCCAGAAGGCAACAGGCGTGTTCCGAATTGATACGGTTACTGGCGAGACTACCTTCTTCATAAACGGCATAGGCAACGACGGCGCACCGATTCAGTATTGGAGTCCAATCATTAAAGGCTGGAATCCGCCAAGGCCCTGAATGTCAAATTTAGGGGTCAAATTTTTTACAGGATTCAACGTTCGACAAATGCCTTCTATGCGTTTTTCATGAGCATCAGTCATCCTGCTTCTTTGGAAAGTACCCGGATAAGTTATCGAGCGAATCTTCCTCCATCAGAAACGTACCGTGCAACCTACAATTGAGTTCAACAAACAGCGTTCCGTCTTTCTCGATTGGCCTCGCTAGTCCGGCAAATGTCCGGCGGGGTGGGTTGCACTTGCGGCAGTATCCATGAGTCTCAGTACTGTAATAAGGGTTTTCCATAACTCGTCTCAGCTCCAAATTCTCTCCATCACAAGCTCAAACCCTGTCATCACGCCATTACCCTGAACCGAAGTAGGGTGCGTAAGAACCTCCGGCCGTTCACCCGGGCGATAGATGGAGACGGTCTTGTTCTCCGGATCAATAAGCCACCCCAGTTGAACTCCGTTCGCAATCCACTGCTCCATCTTCTCTTTGAGTTCCGCCAGACCATCGTTTGGGGAACGGAGTTCGATAATGAAGTCCGGGCATATGGGGGCGAAGCGGGCCTGATCTGCATCGCTCAGCCCGTCCCAGCGGCTCTTGTGTACCCAGGCAGAATCTGCGGCGCGCACGGACCCGTCGGGAAGGGTGAACCCTCCATTTGAATCGACTGCGATACCGCGGCCGTCCTGTTCGGCCCATTCATCGAGCAGTCTGGTAATACGGCTGTTCATGCGGCTGGTCTTAATTCCTGCAGGCGTCATCACGAGAATCTCCCCATTGGCATCGCGTTCGACACGCAGAAAATCGTTCGCTGCGCAGAAGCGCATCAGTTCCTCGTCGCTCATCGGTTTTTCCGGCCGAAAGCGCAGGGGGAGCGGGATCTCGGCTAAGGCGAAGTTCATAGGCACAGTTTACTGAATGTTCTTTAGAAATACTTGAGGAGTTTTTGCTGCCATCTAGCGTCCTGAACGGCTCGGAGTTCGTCCATGCGATAACGCCGTCAAACAATCTGCGACCCTTTTAGTGAAACAGTAAGGACTATTGTGAAGAAAGACCGTCGTTTCTCGGTAGTAAACGTTTTATTAGTAATTCTTGGAATCTCTTCGCTAAGCTGCGCGGCCTATGCACAGAGGTTTCAGGAGCCGGGTAAATCCCTGGGGACGATCTCAGTCAAAGGGAATTTGATTGTGATGACGCTGGACGAGGGTGTCCTCGGAAAGGCGAATCTGTTCGATCTGGCTCATCACACGCTTCGCTTTACGCCGGATGGGTCGCGGTATCGTGTCGAGAATCTTCCTTTGCAGTGGGATTCTGAGTTCGGTCCGGCGATGAGCGACAGCCACGCGACATTGAAGAGCTTTGAGTTTCCCTTCTCCGGCAAGAGCTGGAATACGTTTTCGGTCGGGATGACAGGGTCGATGACGTTCGGTGAGCCTTCAGCAGGAGTAGGTGGCCGTGGCGGTCAGCGTGGGCCTGGCGGTGCTGGCAATCGGAGCGGCGGTATCTCAGTCGATCGATTTGCCGAGCTTGCGGAGGCAGCACCTCAGTTGATCAATACGGTGGCGGCGATCAGTGTCTTTTTTAAGCCGAGGCTGTCGGGAACCCGCTATTTGAAAGAGCTCGATGACCGCGCGGTAATCACGTGGAGTCTGACTGAGCCTGTAGGCGGCGTTCAGGATATGACGTGGACGCCAACGGTGAACCGGTTCCAGGCGGTGCTGCATAAGGATGGAACGATCGATTTGTCGTATGAAGACGTGCACGCGGAAGACGCTATTGTTGGCATCTATCCGATGGTTACGGCGGGTTCGGAGAAAGAGATAGGGACAGTTTCGGGAGCAGAGAAGACCTCTGTTGCGTCGAACCTCAATATCAAGAGCGTGAAGCTGACCGCCTTGGATGGGCTCTTTTTGAAGGCAACTATTGAGACGTATGGGCCGGTGCTCGCCGAAAGCGATCCTAAGATCGCGGGGATAGGTTATCGGATATGCTTCGATGAAAAGAAGCCGACGGGGGCGTGTACTCAAAACTCCAGTGCCACGACAGTCTGGAACATCGTTGGATTTGCTGGTGGGCGCGGCGGGGGAAGACTTGGGGGAAGTCCTCGCTATATCGCGTCTGGCACGGGGATTTCGCCTGCGGTGAAGGTCGATGGAAATACGATCTCGGTACAGGGAACGTTGCCTGCCGGGTACAAGGATGGCGATCAGATCTTTGTGTCCGTCTCGGCTTTGAGTCCCGGTGCCGCTCCGGCTTCTGACGGCACTCCGAGTCCCGCTCCTCAGCCGGTAACAGTGGATCAGGTGCCGGCCCATCCAGTGAAACTTGCTGGACTAATTAATGCCGCTGCGGATCTCTCCTCGTTGAAGAAACAGGACGGGCCATTCCCAGTGGTGTATGAGGCGTTCCACTATATGAAGCCGCCGCGAGCCATGGACCTGACCTGCACGGTGATTAATGCGCTCGGCGACAAGTTCGACATGCTGGCGTACTACTCGGACTTTCGCATCGATAACCCAGAGGCTGGCACCTCCAGCACTGGTCCGCTGGGCGGCGGTCCGGATGGAGGCGCGGTGACTGGAATTGGCGCGAACCAGAGAAATCTCGCGAGCTACTGCACCAAAGGGAGATTTCAATGGCAGTTCATTCAGCCGGTGTATGTTGGCGCGAACCAGATGCAGGAGTATCCGCCGGCGGATCTGAAAGAGGGCGAATCGCACAATATTGGTTTCTACATGCACCAGCTTCAGGAGCGGACTGTCGAACGGGAAGATTCCTCCGTATGACTATGCGATGTCGCAGATCGGACATGAGATGGGACATCGGTGGTCGGCGTTCGTCTCGGCGAAGGTGGGCGACGAGACGATCGTGCTGGGTCCGACCCATTGGGCGCGTGGCTTGCAGGCGCCGGTGCCGTTTCCCTATCAGCGGCCGACGGAGGCCTCAGCGATGGGAGGCGGAGTGTGGCAGGACAACTACAACGGAACCTTCACCCAGCTGGATGACGATTATTACGTTCCGGCGACCGGGTACTCGTACCTCGATCTTTACCTGATGGGCCTTCTTGGGCCAAATGAGGTGCCGGATTTCTTCATTCTTCGGAATCTGGTACCGGATGGAAAGGACGCGAACGGGCATCCGATCTTCAAGGCGGATCGCACGAAGGTGACGATTCAGGATGTGATTGCGGCGGAGGGTCCGCGCATGCCCGATTTGGATCACTCGCAGAGAAAGTTCAACACAGGCATGGTGGTGGTTGTGGAACACGGGAAGACTCCAAGCAAAGAACTGCTTGAGAGGACCGATGGCATTCGTCTGCGGTGGATGGACTACTGGGACAACACGACGGGGCATCGTTCGGCTATGACAACGGATCCAAAGTAGGTTCCGTTTTTCTTAGGCGAGGCCGGTGCGTTTGCGAAGTCGCTGGAGTAGCCAAGGGGGCCATTTCAACCCAGCAAACGGTTGAAAAATGCCGCTTGACGGCCTCCGGGCATAGGCCTATAGTCGTCTCACGGAAGGCGAACAAATGGCGAAAACGAATGGCAGCTCACTCTTCCCGATTCTTCCTTCCCAACCGACCGGAATCGCCCGTCTGGCGGCAGAAGCCCGCCATGCTGACGAAGGACATTTGATCGAGTTCAAGGCGCTCGAGGTGCGCAGCATCCTGAATAAATCGGTCTCGAAGCGAAGGCTCTCGCTGGTCTATAGCATCAACCCGTATCGGGGCTGTGAGTTCGGATGCAAGTACTGCTACGCGCGGTATACCCATGAGTTCATGGCGCCGAAACCGGATTCCAGTGATGAAAACGTGGTGGCGACTTCGCCGTTTCCTGCGACGAACTTCCGCGACCCGCTCACCTTTGAACGGATGATCTTTTTGAAGCAGAATGCAGCGTGGCTGCTGGAACAGGAGTTGAAGAAGATCGATCCAGCGATGGAGATTGCGCTGGGAACCGCAACCGATCCGTATCAGCCCATCGAGCGGCGGGCACGGATTACTCGAAGCCTGCTCGAGGTGTTCGCGCGCAAGTCGGGATACCGGCTGGGGATCGTAACCAAGTCGAGGCTGATTGAGCGAGACATTGATCTTCTCCAGGAGATCTCGCGGCGCAACACTCTAGTGGTTCATGTGACGATTACGACGCCGAATATCAAGCTTGCCCGGTTGCTGGAGCCTCGTGCGCCGCGTCCTGATCTCCGTTTTCAGACAGTGAAGCGGCTGCGTGAGGGGGGAATCATCGCGGGTATCTTCGGTTCGCCGTTGTTGCCGGGAATTACAGATAACGAGAAGTCGCTGGATGGGCTTGCCCGCCGCGCGTCAGCGGCAGATGCAAGCTTTTTTTCTGCGCATCCGCTGTTTCTCAAGCCGTGCTCACGTCCTACCTACCTGAGCTTCGTTCGTGAGCACTTCCCTTCTCTTGAGGCGGACTACGCCAAACGATTTGCGCATGCCGATTTTGCGAGCAGGACCTACAGCGCGCGAATGGCGGTGATGGTTGGCGCGGCATGCAGACGATATGGCCTGCGGCAACGCTGGAGCGAAGGCGCTCTCTTGACGAAGTATGAAGGCAGGCGGACGCCTCAGAGTGTGGGAGCTCCGGCACAGCAGAGGCTCTTTGCCTAAAGTTGGAGAGGTGTGAAGGATGCGAACATATTGGACGCTTCGGGCAGCGAGGCCAACGGGACGATATCGCAGGCGGAGGCGTACCGCTCCCATAGTTTCAGTACTACGGCGTTTGTGTGGGCGCGCTCCACGCCACCCGGCCCCATTCGAAGACCTCCACAACCGTGCCGTCTTTGGCCCGGCAAGCGGTAACGGGAAAATCGGTTGCGAGTCCTTCGGCGCGGAGCAGCGGAACATGCTCCCGCGTGAGTTGCAGCAGATCGGCTTCCTTGCCGGGCTTTGGTTGATACGCGACGATGACGATCGTTTCTTTGGACTCGTCCTGCATTCGTTCCTCCGAGTGCCTCGCATCGAACGATACTCCACTTTCAGAGCCTGATCTCTCGCGAGAGCTTGAAGATTGTTTCGCGCAGCCATCTTTGGGCCGGATCGCTATCGAGCCTGGGATGCCAGATTGCTTGAAAGGCAAAACCCGATAGCTCTTCAGGAGCTTCGAGAACCCGCAGGTCCGGATTTTTCTTCGCGATCTGTGCAACGCCGGAGGTAGCCGTCAGTATCAGATTTGTCTCCGGAAGACACTCCAGGGCTGCTCCGAAGTATGGCAAGCGAATGGTGGAGTTACGTAACAGGCCAAGTGCAGCTAGACGTTTGTCCGGAATCGTCTGAATGTCGTCGAGCACGCCTACGCTAACATGGTCGGCGGCCAGATAACGCTTGAGTGTGAACCGCGATGGCCACTTCCCTTCTCGCGCGACGATGCAGTACCACCTCACTCGGAAGAGAGTCTGCGACCTCAAATGCGCTGGTACAAGCACATCGTCGTTGGAGATGACTAGATCGAGGCGTCCGCGATCCAGGTCGGAGAGGGCGCCGCTGCTCCACGGAACAAAGTGAAACTTGATCTTCGGCGCCGATCGCAACACCTGCCGGCAAATGAGTGGGCAGAGTGACGAGCAGGCGTTATCCGGCCCAGTCAGCCGAAAGCTAGCCTGCTCGGTGGCGGGGTCGAAAACAGGGCGGCCGATCAGGCTGTCCAGTTCTGGCAGAAGGCGGTTGAGTTCGCCTTGAAGCCGTACGCCTGCCGGCGTCAACTGATATCCACTGGCGCCGCGAACGAGCAGGTCATCGTTGAAGAGCGCCTGCAACCGCTGCAATGTGCGGCTTGCCGCGGACTGGCTTAAAAGAGTTGCTTAGCGGCGGCAGTAATGTTCAGCTCCTCGGCAAAGACCGAGAAGGCGACCAGCAGATTCAGGTCGACTTGACGTAGTTGCTTCCAACGCATAACTTATATGTCCATTATGCATGAATCGCATGAATTCGCCTCACAATCCTATGTTTGTCAGGCGATTCGCCGACAGGATAGGAGCTGACAATGGAAGACCAGAAAGATCAGAAGCTGAAGGGAAAGAAGGTCGTCGTCCTCGGGGGCACGTCGGGATTTGGCCTGGCAACAGCGAAGGCTGCAGCAGCAGAGGGCGCGAATGTGGTCGTTGTGTCGCGAAGCCAGAGCAACGTGGACAAGGCGCTAAAAGAATTACCGCAGGGCGCTGAAGGTGTGAGTCTCGATGTAACGGACGAAGTGGCCGTGCAGAGTTTTTTTGAAGCTATCGGCGGACTCGATCACCTGATTTATTGCGCCGGAGACGCGTTGCCCTCGACTGTAGTAACCACGGAGCAGGCGCGGAGCTTCTTTGAAGTGCGATTCTGGGGAATGTACATCGCCGCGCGAGCTGCGTTTCCCCACATCCGGAAGGGTGGGTCGATCACGCTGACCAATGGAATTCTCGCGCAGCGGCCGTGGAAAGGATGGAGCGTTGTCTCAGCCGTTGCAGGAGCGGTCGAGTCGCTGACCCGTGGGTTGGCGCTCGATATGGCGCCCATTCGCGTCAACACAGTCTGCGCCGGAGTTATTAAAACCGCGCTGTGGAGCGGAATGACCGAGACAGACCGCGAGGCCATGTACGCCGAACGGGCAAGGAGCCTGCCGGTTGGGCGAGTTGGCGAAGGGAGCGACGTCGCCGAAACCTTCCTCTACCTGATGAAGTCCGGGTTTACCACTGGGCAGATCGTCGTGATCGACGGAGGCGCGTTGATCGTCTGAGAGCTTCGCCGGTTTGAAGACACAAACACCCGGACTGTGGCGCGACCTGCGTCACCGAGTCCAGGTGTTTGTCCTTAAGCTTACAGAAAGCGGGGCTAGGCGACGACTTCGATGCCCATGGAACGGGCGGTGCCGCGAATGGTCTTCGCAGCGGCCTCCACGGTGGTCGCGTTCATGTCCGGCATCTTCTGCTTGGCGATCTCGAGAATCTGCTTCTCGGTGACCTTGCCCTTCTTCTCCTTGTTCGGAGTGCCGGAGCCCTTCTCGATGCCGGCGGCCTTCAGCAGAAGCACCGGCGCCGGAGGCGTCTTGGTGATGAAGCTGAAGGTGCGGTCCGCATAGACGCTGATGACGACCGGGACGGTGAGCCCGACGAGCGCGGGGTCCTTGCTCGTGCGTTCGTTGAACTGTTTGCAGAACTCCATGATGTTGACCTGGGCCTGGCCGAGCGCGGGGCCGACGGGAGGTGCAGGCGTCGCTTTGCCAGCGATGATCTGAAGCTTGACGTATCCAGTAATCTTCTTCGGTGCCATTGGGGTAAATCCTCTTTATGCTTCCAGCGGCGGGCTCTGTTGCTTGTGTGCCAGCTGCTTAATGTTGATTTCTAAACTCGTGCTCTTGGAAGAGCGTTATTCAACAACCTTGTCCACCTTCGAGAACTCGATCTCGACCGGGGTGGAGCGGCCGAAGATGCTGACCATAACCTTGAGGGTCTGCTTGTCTTCGTTGATCTCGTCGACGGCGCCGGTGAAGTTGGCGAAAGGGCCTTCGTTGATGCGAACCTGCTCGCCCTTGTCGAACTTGACCTTCATCGTCGGCTTGTCCCTCGCGGCCTCGGAACGGAAGAGGATCGAGCTGACCTCCTGCTCGGAGAGCGCGACCGGGTTGTCGCCGGTACCAAGGAAGCCGGTGACGCGCGGCGTGTTCTTGATGACGTGCCAGAGATCGTTGTCGAGATCCATCTCGACGAGGACGTAACCGGGAAGAAAGACGCGATCGATGGTGTACTTCTTGCCGTTGCGCAGCTCGGTGACCGGCTCGGTCGGAATCATGATGCGGCCGATCTTGTTCTGCAGGCCAAAGGCCGTGATACGGCTCTCGAGCGACTCGCGCACCTTGCGCTCGAAGCCCGAGTAGGCGTGGATGATGTACCACTTGAAGTTTTCGTTGACCGGTGGGGCAAGGTGCTCGGTGGAGGACTCTCCCTGAGGGTTTTGCTCTTCCGGATTTTGCTCTTCTGCCGCCATCGTTGTGCCTTTTCGCATCGTTACTTCTTTCTACTCGCGTGCCTCAAAATCTGCTGTTTAGTGCTTGGTCAAGGTGTGCAACAGAGCTTCAATCGCCCGGCCGATGATTGTATCCACTAACCAGAAGTAGGCGGCGAAGATGAAAACCGTGATCAGGACGACAGCCGTGGTCGACTGCACCTCGGCACGCGAGGGCGAGATGACTTTGCGCATCTCGGCGCGCACGTCCTTGAGAAACTCGGAGAGACGGGCGGGCTGCGACTTCAATTGCTGGAGTCCGGTGGGCTGTTCGGTGACTGCTACTGTCTTGGCCATAATCCTGCCTCAAATCTTCTTTTTCAATTTCTGTTCCCGGACTCTGAGGGACCGGGGCAAACTGGCGGGGGAGCTCGGATTCGAACCGAGAAGTTCGGTTTTGGAGACCGACAGTTTAACCGTTGAGCTTACTCCCCCAGGAGCTGTCAGCTCTTAGCCCGGAGCTAAAAGCCAGCGGCTAAAGGCTGCCCTTACTTCGTTTCCTTGTGCGCCGTGTGCTTGCGGCAGGTGTTGCAGAACTTGGAGAACTCAAGACGGCCGGTGGTGGTCTTCTTGTTCTTGGTGGTGGAGTAGTTCCGGTTCTTGCAATCCGGACACTGCAGTGTGATGATCTCGCGCATTTGGTCAATCTCCTTCTAAGTGGCCAGCCACCTCGGCTGGCAAGCAGCTTGTACAGAATTACTTCCGACACGCCGCGACGCAGGGCAAAGGCCCCTGCTGCCAATCCTGAGTTGTACAACGGAAAGACGAGCGGTCAGGCCACGCTCGTCCTCTTCTATTATCCACGAAAACCCGAAATTCGGAAAGGGCATATCTGCGGCGTTAGGACACTTTATAAAGTGTCCTCCTCTACCCTCTTGCCCCACCAAAACCTCGGATAATCCCTTCTGTAGGACGAGGAATGGACGCCTCAAAGAGCTTCATCCGCGCATAGAAATCGTCAAAAAACCTGGTTACTGGTGCTGGTTGTAGAGAAAAAGATAAAGCGGCGAGCCGAAGCTCGCCGCTTTATCTTTCTACGCTTAGCGGGAACTACTTGAGGATTTCGGAGATGGTTCCTGCGCCTACGGTGCGTCCGCCTTCGCGGATGGCGAACCTCAGGCTCTTCTCCATGGCGACCGGCGTGTGCAGCTTGATCTCCAGCTGGATGTTGTCGCCGGGCATGCACATCTCGGTGCCTTCAGGAAGCTTCGCCGAACCAGTTACGTCCGTCGTGCGGAAGTAGAACTGGGGACGGTAGCCGTTGAAGAACGGAGTGTGACGTCCGCCTTCTTCCTTCGACAACACGTAGACCTCGCCCTTGAACACCGTGTGCGGCGTGATCGAAGCCGGCTTGGCCAGCACCATGCCGCGCTCCACGTCTTCCTTCGCCGTACCGCGCAGAAGAAGACCGGCGTTGTCGCCCGCCAGACCTTCGTCCAGCTGCTTCTTGAACATCTCGACGCCGGTAACTACCGTGTTCTGCGTGTCGCGGAAGCCGACGATCTGAACCGCCTCGCCAACCTTGACCTTGCCGCGCTCGATACGGCCCGTAACCACCGTCCCGCGGCCCGAGATCGAGAAGATGTCTTCGATCGGCATCAGGAACGGCTGATCAACCGCACGCTCAGGCTGCGGAATGTACTTGTCCACCGCAGCCATCAGCTCGTCGATCTTGGCCTCCCACTTGGCTTCGCCGTTCAGCGCGCCGAGGGCAGAGCCGCGGATGATCGGAGTGTCGTCGCCGGGATAGTCGTACTTCGACAGAAGCTCGCGAACTTCCATCTCAACCAGCTCGATCAGCTCTTCGTCCTCAACCGCATCGCACTTGTTCAGGAACACGACGATGTACGGCACGCCAACCTGGCGAGCGAGCAGCACGTGCTCCTTGGTCTGCGGCATCGGGCCGTCGGTCGCTGCAACCACCAGGATCGCGCCGTCCATCTGCGCGGCGCCGGTGATCATGTTCTTGATGTAGTCGGCGTGGCCCGGGCAGTCGACGTGCGCATAGTGGCGATTCGGCGTCTCGTACTCCACGTGCGAGGTGGCAATCGTAATACCGCGCTCACGCTCTTCAGGAGCGTTGTCGATCGTGTCGAACGAACGGAACTTGTTGTTCGGGTTGTGCTTCGACAACACCTTCGTAATCGCCGCTGTCAGCGTCGTCTTGCCGTGATCGATGTGCCCGATCGTCCCAATGTTTACGTGCGGCTTTGACCGGTCAAACTTTTCCTTCGCCATTGCTCTCTCCGTCTCTTTGTTAGCCGGCGCATCGCACCGGGTTCAAGGTGATTTATTTTCAAAAAAACAAACTTTTGGGGGATCAGTAATACGCGTACAGCTTGAAAAATCTCTCGCGGAACTCGGGCGCGACCGTCTCCAGCCCGGCGAGATAGAATTCGCGGATCTGGCCCTGATCGCCATCGCTGAGCTTGCCGTACTCTGCTGCCGTGCTGGCACCCAATTTGCCTTTGCCGAGAACATCTTCGAAGTCGCGGATACGCAGCTTCGAGCGTTCGAGCGACTTCAAAAACTCAGCCACACGGTCCGCAGAAAACGAGGACTCGATCGCTCCCTTGACCTTATTGAAGGTTTGGGGATCGGTAACGGGAAGGACTGGCTGCTGATACAGACTGCTCAAAACGATCTCCTACGATCTGCCAATGCCGAATCGCATTGGAATTTTGGAGCGGGAGACGGGAATCGGACCCGCGACCAACAGCTTGGAAGGCTGTGACTCTACCACTGAGTTACTCCCGCTCATCTCAGGGGCTAAACCCCTTTTTGCAACTTGCCCGGGCACCGTGTGAAACCATGCCCTTGCAAATGTCTGGAGCTGACGGAGAGGCTTGAACTCTCGACCTCTCCCTTACCAAGGGAGTGCTCTACCACTGAGCTACGCCAGCTTGAAAAAACCAACCTTACAATCCTACCGCGAACGCAGCCGTCCGAGTATGACGCGAAAGGCAAAAAAACCTAACAGTATCCAGGTAAGCGACCGCAGCTTGTCCGGCTCCATCGTCCGCCAGACTAAAACTGCAAGCAATCCAAGCCCAAACAGCGCAATCCACATTCTTCCGCTGCCGGCAGGGCTAAGATCCACAACACTCACCAGGTACCGCAAAATCACACTTACAACTCAAAATCGATGGTGCACAGGGGAGGATTCGAACCTCCGTAGCGCATAACGCGGCAGATTTACAGTCTGCTGCCATTAACCACTCGGCCACCTGTGCACTTTCTGCCTGACAAATCGAACGCGCAATTCCGGCTTCCGCCCATCAAGACCACCCCCGATTCAGCCGGAATCGAGTGGGTTTACGAACCTTGAAGGAGTGACCGGAGGTCTGCAACGCCAGAACGGTCGAGCAGTACAACCAAATCCGTCTTTCATCTTCCGCTGCGGGGAACTGGAGCTGGCGAAGGGACTTGAACCCCCGACCCTCTGATTACAAATCAGATGCTCTACCAGCTGAGCTACGCCAGCCCAAACAGCAATTTTTTGCCCTCTGTAAGCCCAGCCGCACGACGCAAAGCAGTGCCCGCGCAGAGTGCGCCGCAGAGCTAACTTTAGCATAGCCGGAAACCGCAGGCAATGGCACGCGGCTGGCTCACGCGAGTTCCTGTGTGACGTCCAAAATCGCAGCATGCTAGCCTATCGTCGACCCGGGTCCACACATCCTATGCCACTTCGAAAGACACTGCGTTCCTTGCTCTTTGCGCTCTTTGCCCTTGGCTTTGCCTTCTCCATCGTCACAATCGCTCAGCAGCCCATGTCGGACGCGCCCCAGGCCGTCGACGGTCCACTGACGGCGACCAAAACCGCCTCCTCCATGGACAACCAGTCCGTCATGAAGATGGCGAAGGCCGGTCTGGGGGACGAACTCATCGTCGAAACCATCAATACACAACCGGGCCACTACTCAACCGACGCCGACTCGCTTGTGTTGCTGAAGGGCGCCGGAGTCTCAGACCGCGTCATCACGGCGATGATCAACAAGGCCCGCCGTCAGATCACAAATGTGAACGAGAAGCCGATCGAGCTCTCCGACGTGAATGAAATCGGGGTCTATTACAAGGATCGCTCAGGAAAATGGACTCTGATCGAACCGGAGATCGTCCACATCAAATCCGGTGGCTGGCTGAAGTCGACCGCAACCCACGGCATCATCAAAGAAGACCACAACGGCCATCTGTACGGCCGCGAATCCAAGCTGGCCCTGGAGGAGCCCGTCGAGATTCTCATCTACATGCCGGACAATGGCGTCGCTATCAACGAGTACGAGTTTCTCCGCTTCCGGATCAACTCCGACAATCGCGAGTTCCGCATCCTCACTGGCGGTGTCTTTCACTCCACCGGCGGCGCCGACCGCGACGAGGTCAAGTTCAACCCTGTGAGAACCGCGCCGCGCACCTACCAGTTCACTGTCGACAAGAGCGTTGGCGGAGGCGAATTCGGCATTCTGCCGGCAGGAAGTGGAAATGTCACCAACGGCGGCAAAATCTACACCTTCGCAGTGGTGGAATAGCGCTGCATGGCGTGTGCTCGAATTCTTATGCCTTGAATCGTGAGAGCTGGCAGCGGAATGGTCTATGCTTAAAATCGAAGACGCGAAGGCTCGCAGCTTCGCGACAACTTATGCTGACCCATTGTCTGACCGGCCATATCCCTGATGCGTAGACGCACACGGTATTCTCTGCTGTTGATGCTGGCGTTGATGGCCGCACTGGCCGTCGTGCTGATCCTGCGCAAGGCTGCTCCGCCTGAAGCAGCACGGCTACTGCCTGAGTCGGACGCGATCGTCTACGCTAACCTGAGACCTCTCCGCGCTGCGACCCATTTCGAACGTACGCCCATCACACGAAGTCCTGACTACCAGAAGTTCATCGATGCTACTGGCATCGTGCCGGAGCGGGATCTCGACTCAGCCGCCTTTGCGTTGCATCGAATGGACGATCCTAACGGACCCAACGGGCCTGTCGGCTACTCCGAGGTCTTTGAAGGTCGCTTCGATGGCGGACGGCTCGCGAGCTATCTTGCGTCCATCGCCACGGCAAAGGAAAGTTACTCCGGCCACGACATCTACACAATCGCGGTCGGCGATGAGAAGGTGACGCGGCCGCTGCGGATAGCGCAGCTCGGCTACGACACCATCGCCGCCTCCAATATGCCGACACCGGAACAGATTCACTCCATCGTCGACCGCCACCGGGCTGCAGCTTCACCGTTTTCAGGCTCGTCGCTGCTGTCGGCGCGCTACCGCGATGTGCCTGCCTTTTCGAGCGCGTGGGCGATCGGTCACATCGGGCTTCCCTTCTCCGATCGCGGCTATATCAGTATCCTCGGCCTGCAGCTTCCGCTGCCAGAGGACACGACCTTCGTCGCGAGCCTGCGGTACCTCGGCACGCTCCATCTGCGTATCGAGCAGATCTCCCCCTCCGAGGCAGACGCGGAGCACTCCGCCGGAACCCTTGCATCCCTTCTGCGCCTTCTCATTTCAGTTCAGCAGGTCCAGAGTCAGATGCATCGGGGCGCACCCTTACCCTCCGATCAGGAGTTTCAGGAGCTGCTGCGTTCCGCAAAGATCGAGCAGCACAAAGACCACGTGGTGTTGACAGCGAATATCCCCCTGGACCTGGTCAAACGGATTACGGCGTCCTCCACTGAAGGCGTGCGATGACCGAATCTGCCACACCGGTCACGAAGATCCTTCTAATACGCCACGGTCAAAGCCTCGCCAACTCCGGTGCGAGAACTGAGGACCAGAACTCCAATCCGCTGACCGAGTGCGGGCGACAACAGGCGAACGACCTCGTCGACCGGATCGGCTGCAAACCGGCGCTCATCGTCGTCTCGCCTTTTCTGCGTGCGCAGCAGACCGCCGAGCCACTGCGTAAACGCTTTCCAGATGTTCGCGTTGAGGAATGGCCAGTTCAGGAGTTCACGTTTCTCGACCCGGCGCTTTACCGCAACAAGACCGAGGCAGATCGAGAACCGTATACCGTGAGCTACTGGCAACAGGGAGAGGCCTCGTACGTCGCCGGGCCGGGTGCCGAGTCCTTTGTTTCTTTTCTCGATCGCGCACGCGAAACAATTCGTCGCCTCATCGAGAGAAACCCGGGTGGCTGCGTCGTAATCATCACGCATGGCTTCTTCATGCAGGCGTTTCGTCTCCTCCTGCTCTTTCCTGACGCTACTGATAACGAGCTGATGGCAAACTTTCGGCACTTTCATTACGTCAACTTCATTCACAACGTCGATGCACTCGAATTTGAACTATGCGGCGGTAAAATCCGATTAGTCGGACAGTCGCTTCCAGCCAGCTTTACCCTTCAAGGAGAAACGTCTCATGCATAAATTCAACCCCTCTGTTGTTCGAGGCCTTGCGCTGGCTCTCGCGGTTTCAGCACTGCCGGCCTCGCTCTTCGCGCAATCGGGAGCCGTCCTCACCGGGCAGGCCGCCTTCACCGACTACACCCAGCAGCATCCCGGCGTCCGCCGCCACATCACCCTCGCCGATCTCCCAGAGCCCAAGCCGGATGAGTCTGTCGACAACGGCCCCAGCCTCGTTCCACGTCCCGAGGGAGCGTGGCCCGTTGCGCCGAAGGGTTTCAAGGTTGAGATGTACGCGCAGGGCTTTCGTGAGCCTCGGCTGATGCGCACCGCGCCCAACGGCGACATCTTCCTTGCCGACTCGCACGGCGATAAGATCTGGGTTCTGCGCGGCGTCGGCCCGGATGGCAAGGCGCAGACTGTCTCGACCTTCGCGGATGGGCTGAACCTTCCCTTTGGCATCGCCTTTTATCCCGCCGGACCGAACCCCAAGTGGATCTACGTTGGAAACACGGACTCCGTCGTACGGTTTCCTTACAAGTCCGGCGATCTCGTCGCAACCGGCAAGCCCGAGAAGATCGTTGCTGAGCTTCCCGGCTTCGCACAGCTTCGCGGCGGCGGTCACTGGACTCGCGACATCGTCTTTACACCAGATGGATCGAAGATGCTCGTCTCGGTAGGCTCGGCTTCGAACGTCGACGACCCGGACACGCACCCCAACGAGTTTCATCGCGCTGATGTGCTTCAGTTCAGTCCCGAAGGCAAGTTCCAGAAGGTGTACGCCTACGGGATTCGCAACTGCGTCGGCGAAGCGATTAACCCGACGACCGGCCAGCTCTGGTGCTCGACCAACGAGCGCGACCGCCTGGGCGACAATCTCGTTCCCGACTACATCACCAGTGTGAAGGAGGGCGGCTTCTACGGCTGGCCCTGGTACTACATGGGCGGCCACCAGGACCCGCGCCTGATAGGAACGCATCCGGAGCTGAAGGACAAGGTCATCACGCCGGACGTGATCCTGCAGCCGCACTTCGCGTCGCTTGAGATGGTCTTCTACACCGGCAAGCAGTTTCCTTCGGACTACTCCGGGGACGCCTTCGCCGCTGAACATGGCTCGTGGAACCGCGCTCATCGTTCGGGCTATGAAGTGATTCGCGTCCCCATGAAAAACGGCCACGCAACAGGAGAGTACGAAGACTTCCTGACCGGCTTCGTTACACCCGATGGCAAGGTGTGGGGCAGGCCCGTGGGAGTAACGTTGGGCAACGACGGCTCGCTCTTCGTCACCGACGATGGGACCCGAACCGTCTGGCACGTCAGCTACACCGGCAAGTAAACACCTCAGTAACAGAAAAACGGCAGGCTCGACTCATCATGTCGACCCTGCCGTTTTTCCTTAACCTGAGGAGATGGTTATTGACCCAGCGTTGTGGAGCTGCCGAGCTCCGCCAGTGTCGTCCGCAGATACTTGTGCGGATTGACCGGCGTATTGCGGATGCGGACCTCGTAGTGCAGGTGAGAGCCCGTTGTGCGGCCGCTGTGTCCGACGTAGCCAATCACCTGGCCCCGCAGCACCGTCTGCCCGGCGACCACTGCAAAGCCGGACATGTGCCCATAAACAGTCTCGACCCCGTGGCCGTGGTCGATCACGACCTCGCGTCCGTAGCCGCTGGACATCTCAGCCATCTGCACGACACCGTCACCTGTAGCCCGGATCGGAATGCCGTTGGGTGCGGAGATATCGATGCCGGTATGAAACTCGCCTTCGCCGTTGCCCTGGATCGGATCCTCGCGCTGGCCAAAGCTACTGGTAATCGGTCCCATGATCGGCCATAGCGTCGGAACGTAGGACGACATATCCGCGCCGGAGCTGAACAGACTTGCGGAGGAGTAGCCGGCGCCAATATTCGACAGGGAACGTACCGCCAGGCCATTCATCGCGGTATTGCGCAGCGCGTTGAAGGCGTCGATCGACTTGTAATAGCCATCGTCCGAAACATCGGCAGCACCTGTCAGCGGAGCCGTTGCGACTGATTCAGCGACCCCGGCCGATTTGCCGTGATGCCTATCAGTAAGCTTGCCCATGGGAATCGCTAGCTTGCTGGTCGTCAGACCGTACAGCGCAGAGACCTCGCTTGCCAAAGAGCCGAGTGAAGCCGCCTCGACGTCTTTCTCATGCGCGGCCTTCTCCAGGTGGGCGTAATCCTTCTGCAGGGAGTCGTGGTCCTGACGGAGCTGGTTGAAGCGGGCAGTCTTGATCAGCATGCGCGAGTAAGAGCCCGCCAGGCCGGTGATAGTGAACATGCCGATGGCCGCGGCAGCTACGAAGACGTAAGCGTAATGAAGGGGGACCGGAACCTTGTTCAGGTTGCCGTCATCGTCACGGCTTACAAACATGATGTAATAGCGCTTTTTAAGCTTCAAGCAGAATCCCTGGCCCAGAATTTGTCCGCGAAGCAAAGCCGCGGCTCGGAGAGGTCTGCAATCGAATCAACTCAGGCAAATGAAATTCGCCAATCGTCATTTCAGAACTGCAATCTCTCGTGAGCGTCCTTTGAGAGGGTAACAAACCAGGTACCCTCATGCAACCAAGCCTGACACCGTTGACTCTCTATGTAACTACCACAAAAGTACCACCCCATTGGTAACCATTTATGCTGCTTTTAGGATGAAGAGGCCATCGAAGTCGCTGGGAGAGCTGGGCCTGATCGAGCAGATTCGCCGCAAATTCCCCTTCTCAGGCAAAAATCTAACGCTCGGCATCGGGGACGATTGCGCGATTCTCCGCCCTCCTGCCGGTTCCGAGATTCTCGTCACCACCGACTTAACCCTGGAGGGCCGTCACTTCCGCCGTAACCTCCATCCTCCGGAGTCGGTCGGCCATCGCTGTCTCGCGCGCGGACTGAGCGATCTTGCTGCAATGGGAGCGACGCCGCTCGCAGCCTTCCTCTCCCTGGCGCTGCCCGCGTCTTTGATCGCGAAGGCGGAAGGTCGAGCCTGGATTGAACGCTTCTTCAGCGGGCTTCATGCCCTGGCCGAGATGCACCGGGTCCCATTGGCCGGGGGCGACACCTCCGAGTCGCCCGGCGGAAAGAATGCCGTCATCCTCGCTGACATCGTACTGGTGGGTACTGCTCCGAAGGGAGAGGCGCTTCGGCGCTCGGGAGCTGCCGCCGGAGACGCGTTGTATGTGACGGGCCAACTGGGCGGCGCAGCAGCAGAGTTAGCAGCGATGATGAGGCGGCGGAGGCGCATCTTCAGCGTGTCCTTAATGGAAGGTCATCCCCATCTGTTTCCTGAACCGCGGCTTGACGTGGGCGAGGCCTTGCTCCGTCGCAGGCTCGCGACCGCCTGTATCGACTTGAGCGACGGGCTCTCGACCGATCTGACACATCTTTGCCAGGCCTCCGGGGTAAACGCCGAGATTGACCAGGTGACGCTGCCGATCCATCCGCTCGCCCGCAAACTCGACGCAGACGCCGCTCTGCAGGCCACACTCCACGGCGGCGAGGACTACGAGTTGCTGTTCGCGGCGCCGTCTTCCGTAATGATGCCGACGTCGCTTGCCGGGGTTCCAGTCACTCGCATCGGAAGCTTGAAAAAGCGACGCTCAGGGCGTCCGCTCGTGACCATCATCACTCCTGACGGCAGCCACGCCGAGTTAGCAGCTGCGGGCTGGGAGCATTTTTCGAAAACCACCGGAGACCGCAGGAAGAGATTGCGGTGACCCTGCTACCATCAATCGTTTCGGCTCGAATGCCGATCTCTTAAACCTATGCGAGAAGCTACAAAAGTTATTCGTTCCACGATGAACCGGGCCGTCGCCGGCGAACCGTTGCACGCCGGCCCGGTATTCGCCGCTCCGTACCACACACCGGGCGATCCGTCGGACACGTCGTATACCTACGCCCGGGCTCACAACCCCACGTGGACCTCGCTCGAAAAGGCTATCGGCCAGATGGAGTCGGGAGAAGGATACTGGGCAAGTGCGCTGGTCTTTGCATCGGGCATGGCGGCGTGCACTGCGGTCTTTGGCGTCGTCTTGCGGCCGGGAGATATTGCCGTTCTGCCTTCGAACGCGTACTACACGGCTCGTGTGCTCATGCAGGAGTACTTCACCAAGATGGGCGTCGTGCTGCGCATGGCCCCAACTGCAGGCAACGCACAGGCGGAACTTCTCGACGGCGCGCGGCTCCTGTGGCTGGAATCGCCAAGCAACCCCGGCATGGAGATCTGCGACATTGCGATGCTGTGTGATGCGGCGCATCGTGCAGGAGCGCTCGTCGCCGTCGACAACACCACGCCGACACCGATGGGGCAGCGTCCGTTGGCGCTTGGAGCGGATTTTTCTGTCGCGTCCGACACGAAGTCAATGACGGGGCACAGCGACCTGCTGCTCGGGCACGTCGCCGTACGCGATATGGAACTGCGCGCCCAGATCGATCAATGGCGAACCCTGACAGGCGCGGCCCTGGGGCCCATGGAGGCATGGCTGGCGCTTCGTTCGATCGCGACGCTTCCTCTGCGGCTTGAGCGCTCCTCGGAAAATGCTCAGCGCATCGCAGAATTTCTGCTGACGCGCAACGAAGTCGAGAGTGTGCTCTATCCCGGCCTGCCCAGTCATCCCGGACACGCGATTGCCGCAAAGCAGATGAGCTGTTTCGGCGCGGTGTTGAGCTTTGTGCTACGAGACAAATCCGCTGCGGACACTTTCCTTACAAAGTCGAAGCTGCTGACGCAAGCAACCAGCTTCGGAGGCGTCTTAACAACCGCAGAACGCCGTGCGCGCTGGGGCGGAGACGACATCGCCGACGGATTCATCCGTCTGAGCGCAGGCTGCGAGGCGGTCGAAGACCTGATCGAAGATATAGCCCAGGCGTTGGACGCCGTTCGATGACGCCAGATACAGGAAAGGACGCGCCGGAGTTTCCCCGGAACTGGAGTTTCGAGATCCTCAAGGCGCCTCCGCTCATCGCACCTGCACGGTCGTTCACTTACCCGAAGCAGATTGCCGGAGAAGAAGATGCGATGGCGCGTGGTGCGCTCCGAATCACAGTGACCCCCCCAAACGGAGGTGTGTTTCTCGCGACCTGTGCTCTGGGGTTTACCGATCCTGCAATGCCCACCAGCGTCTTCGCCTGCCCCGACCCGCAGGAGATGTGCGCCGTTGCAGGCGGCTATGCGTATGTCGTCGACACGGCAAGCCCCGGGCACTGCATCCATATCCCACTCAAACCAGTGGTCGAGGTGCGGTCACTTGTCGTGCAGAAGCTGCTGCTCTTCGTTGGCTTCCATTCCATTGTGGCGTGGGGGAAGGACGGCATCGCGTGGGAGTCTGCCCGACTGAGCTGGGAGGGTATTCGCATTACCAACATCGAAGAGCATTCCCTCTACGGCTTTGGGTGGAACCTGCTGACGGATCGAGAGACCCCGTTCACGCTCGACCTGAAGTCCGGCCAGCATCAAGGTGGTGGCTTTACTCCTCCGCTGGGGAAAAAAAGCTGAGCGCAGCATCGCCCTGTTTCACCAGACGAGCATGCCTGAGCCCACCGTAGCGTTCCGCAAGTTTCGCCTTGCTGCTGTGCTCTGCGACGACGAGCCCGTCAGGGGCAAGAATCTTCCTACCGGAAGCACTCCCGAAGAAACCCAGCGTATTGGAGTATTCGCTCTCAGCCTCATACGGTGGATCGAGATAGATGAGATTGATCGGCTCCTGCAATTTGCCAAGCCGCTGTAGCAGCGCTCCGACGCCACGGTCCTCCAGGGTAAAGTCTCGACTAATCTTCAGCGCCGCAAGGTTTTGCCGAAGAGACGCAAGCGCCGGCGCAGCGTTTTCAGCAAACCAGACGTGAGAGGCGCCGCGGCTCAGCGCCTCGATCCCAACCGCTCCTGTACCCGCGTAAAGATCGACGAAACGGCTGCCGTCAATGCGCGGCGCAAGGATATTGAAGAGCGTCTCACGCAGCCGGTCGCTGGTGGGACGCGTCTTCATCCCGCGCGGAGCGGAGAGTGGTCGGGAGCGGTAGGTGCCGGCGATAACTCGCATCTTTTGGTATGGTAAGCCGCCCTCGTCCGCAGCCGTGTTGACGGCAGCGCATACAATGACAATATGCGTGGGTGGTCTTTTCCGATCGGCAGATTCCTCGGCGTGGATGTTCGTGTCCACACTTTCTTCCTCCTTCTTCTTGGACTATCGATCAGCTACGCCTCCATAACCGGGGCGACCGGGGGGCGTGGCTTTGCGCTGTGGCTGCTTCTGCTGCTTGCGGTTACTGTGCGCGAGGTAGCGCGGGCGATTGCAGCAGCCTGGTTCGGACTGGACTTGCGCAGCATCCTGCTCTTGCCCACCGGCGGTCTGCCAAGTTATGCGACCCCGGAGGCAACAGAGCTTGCATCGACACCCGCGATGCAGAAGCGCATGGGAGTCGTCGGTCCAATCGCCAACGTCGGATTTGGACTGGTCCTCGGAGCGATTTCTCTGACGTTTTCGCCTGACGTGAATCTGTACGACCGGCCATGGTTGTCTCCTGCTCATCTGCTGCGGGCTGCGGTGTGGATGAACCTGCTCCTTGGCGCGGTGAATCTGCTTCCGGCGTCTCCGCTCGATGGCGGACGCGTCTTCCGCGGTGAGTTTGCAAAGAAGGGTGGCCTCAAAGGCTCCCGAACCCCCTTCGGACTGGGGCAGCTTATCGCCATCGGCCTGATGCTCGCCGGCTTCGTCATGCCGAATATCTGGCTCATCATGATGGGTGGGTTTGTGCTGATCGGCGCGCATATGGAAGACCAGGGCCTGCTCCTTCAGGCAGACGTCGACGCTGTAAGGATGCGTGACGTAATGCTGACGCAGTTCAGCACCCTTTCCGCAGCGGACACTCTCGAAGAGGCTCTGCAACGCTCCGTGCATACCCTTCAGGACGTCTTCCCGGTAGTGCGAGGTACAAATCTCGTGGGCGCGATCTCGCGGCAGAACATCGTCGAAGCGCTGCACGCAGACGGCAACGGCTATGTGCAGGGCGTGATGACGCGCTCGTTCCAGACGGCGCAGCCCGACGATTCACTCGTCAAGACGCTGCGTCGCATCATGGCCGGACAAGGCGCACAGCTGGTACCCGTCCTCGACGGCGATCGCATCGTCGGCATTATTACGCCGCAGAACCTCGCCCACTCCATAGGACTGCTGAACCAGCGCCGCAGAATACGGCCGCAGGATTAGATGTCCCCCGAGCAAGACAGCGCAGAGGACCGTCCGCTCGCGCCGGGGCTTTATCTCGTCGCTACGCCGATTGGGAACCTGGAAGACATTACGCTTCGAGCATTGCGTGTGCTCCGGAGTGCAGACCGCATTGCCTGCGAAGACACCCGTCAGACGCAGAAGCTCCTGAACCACTTCAATATTCAAACGCCAACCGTCAGCTATCACATGCACAACGAGGGGCCGCGTGCGGACGAGTTGGTTGCAGATCTGAAGAAGGGTGGCAGAATCGCTGTCGTCAGCGATGCCGGAACCCCGGGAATCGCCGATCCTGGCGCGCAGATTGCCGCTGCCGCCATTGCCGCGGGTATTGCCGTCTTCCCTGTCCCGGGCGCAAACGCCGCCATCAGCGGCTTGGTCGCAAGCGGCCTTCCGGCCGATCCATTTATCTTCCACGGATTTCTCCCGGCAAAGGGCGGCCAACGGAAGACTGCGCTTGAAGAACTCAATCGAGGCGCGGCGACTCATATCTTTTACGAAGCGCCGCACCGTATCCTCGATAGCCTCGCCGATATCGAGTCTATTTACGGCGCTTCGCAACACGTCGTCATCGCCCGCGAGCTGACGAAGCTCCATGAGGAGTTTCTGCGAGGCCCTGTCGGCGAAGTGCGTTCGCAACTGGCTGCTCGAGCGACGGTTCGAGGCGAGATTGTTTTGATGCTGACGCTGTCCTCGGAGCGAGGCGCAGAGAAGGCCAAAGCAAGCCTTGGCGCTGAAGTTTCAAATCTGATGAAGACAGAGGGGATCAGCGAAAAGGATGCCCTGAAACGCGTCGCCCGCGAGCGTGGCATGGGGAAGAGCGAGGCCTATCGGGAGTTGCAGCGCGAACATAACCGTCTGCGCTGAGTCTCACTCCGCAAAGAGTTTAGGCGAAGCCCGGCGGATATACCGGCCGCTATACCCGACCCTCGACGCGATCGTAGTGATAAACGTCGCTCGTGGTTCCCAGAGCCTCGTTGTACAAAATCGTCCCTCCCGCAGCCTCGAGCAACTCTTCGCTGAACTCATGAATCGCCCGAAGGTGTTCTGCTGTCGCTGGAATCTCCAATTTGGAGGTCTTAAGGAACTTCTGGTAACCGCGGTCGAGCACACGCGCAATCTCGCCGTTCAGCATCCAGCCCGGGCGGGCAATAATCTCGACCGTGTTATCCGGAGCGGCTGCAATATCGGCAGCACAGCCGTATTTCCTCACCTGGACCGCGTTTGCGATCCGCTTTGAACCGTCCTGTACCGGAGCAACATCGAATCTCTGGCCGCCGAGCAGGGCAAGGACATCATTGAAGGAGCGTTGTGGGGTCTTTTTGGCCATGAGTGCTTTACGTTAGACTTAAATTAACTGTCGCACATTCGTTGATGCCGATCAATCAGAGTAGCCGAACAACAAGACCCGGGGAAGACAGAAGCTGCATGATTACAACTGTTAAGACGCTCGGAACCAGCATTCTCGAACGTATCGGCAACACGCCTCTCGTGCGCCTCGAAAGGCTCACCGCGCACCTGCCGGGAGTGCAGATTCTTGGCAAAGCGGAGTGGACCAACCCGGGCGGATCCGTAAAAGACCGCGCGGCCTCGTCGATCGTGACCGACGCACAACGCCGTGGCCTCCTGTCCAGCACCCGTGGCCTTCTGGACGCAACCAGCGGCAACACCGGCATTGCCTATGCGATGCTCGGCGCGGCGATGGGTTTCCCCGTGACCTTATGTATGCCGTCCAACGTCTCCCAGGAGCGAAAGCGCTACCTCAAGGCGTATGGCGCAGAGATCGTCTGGACAAATCCGGCGGACGGATCGGACGGCGCGATCCGCAAGGCCCGCGAGATAATCGCAGCCGAACCCGAGCGGTACTACTACGCCGATCAGTACTCCAACGACGAAAACTGGCGCGCGCACTACCGCACCACCGGCAACGAGATCTGGGAACAGACCGAAGGACAGGTGACTCACTTCGTCGCGGCTCTCGGCACCACCGGCACCTTTATGGGCACCACCCGCCGGTTGAAGGAGCTGAACCCGAAGATTCAATGCATCTCCATGCAGCCGGACTCGCCGTTCAACGGCCTGGAAGGCCTGAAGCACATGGCGACCGCCATCGTACCGAAGATCTACGACCCCAACCTCGCCGATCAGAACATCGAGATGGCCACCGAGCGAGCCTACGCCATGGCAAAGTACCTCGGGCGCAATCTTGGCGTGCTCGTAGGAGTCTCCGCCGCAGCCGCGACGGCCGCAGCGTTGCAGGTCGCCGAAGAAGAGGCCGCAAAGGGGCGCGAGGCTGTCATCGTCACCATCCTCTGCGACGGCGCCGACAAGTACATGAGCGAGCGCTTCTGGTCGGAGGAGTAACCGTATGCTTCGCATCGAATTTCACGACTACGAGGCGCTGCGAGCGCACGGCGAAGAGACCTACCCGCACGAGTGCTGCGGCGTCCTGCTCGGCAAGAACCTTGCGCAAGAGGAGAACAGTCTTACGGCGGTCAATCAAGTCCAGCACATCGTCCGCGCCGGCAACACCCGCACCGACTCCGCGCACAACCGCTACAACATCGCCCCGCAGGAGTTAGTCAAGATTCAGCGACAGGCGCGCGGGCTTGGACTCGATATCATCGGCTTCTACCACTCGCACCCGGACCATCCGGCACAGTGGTCGACGACCGACTTCGCCGAAGCTCACTGGATCGGCTGCTCTTACGTGATCACCAGCGTCGAACACGGTAAGGCCGCGACGACAAACTCCTTCCTGCTGACCGGAACGGAAGAGGACAACAAGAAATTCGAAGACGAACCCATCGAGATCACGATCGCCCCCCACGTCACAGAGGCTGTGACGTACAACCAGAAAGGTTAAGCATGAAGATCCACATTCCCACTCCGCTGCGCAGCTACACCAGCGGGCTCGAGACCGTCAGCGTACCCGGGACCACCGTCGACGCGGTGTTTCAGCAGCTCATCATTACCTATCCCGACCTGAAACAGCATCTGTTTACCCCCGACGGCAAGCTTCGTTCGTTCGTCAACGTCTACCTCAACGACGACGACATCCGCTACCTCGAGAGCAAACAGGAGACCACCGTCACGGACACCGACGAACTGACGATCATTCCGTCGATCGCCGGTGGACTGAACTCAGCAGGCTAAGTTTCGCGTCGCGACAGGACGCCACGTTTAAAACGGATCAAGGAAGACCAAAATGCCAACTGCAATCGAAGAAATCGCACTGCCAAAGCTCTCCAACGATGAGATCGCGCGCTACTCGCGTCACCTCATCCTTCCCGAGGTCGGCATGGAGGGCCAGCAAAAACTCAAAGCGGCACGCGTCCTCTGTGTAGGCACCGGAGGACTCGGCGCCCCGCTCGCGCTCTACCTCACCGCTGCAGGAGTCGGCACAATCGGCCTCATCGACTTCGACGTCGTCGACGACTCCAACCTCCAGCGCCAGGTCATCCACTCCGCAGTCCACCGTCGGCAAGCTCAAGGTCGACTCCGCCGAGCAGATGCTCAAGGGCCTCAACAAAAACGTCAACATCATCAAGCACAACACCATGCTCACCAGCGCCAACGCGCTCGAGATCTTCAAGGACTACGACGTCATCGCCGACGGCACCGACAACTTCCAGACCCGCTATCTCGTCAACGACGCCTGCGTCCTGCTCGGCAAGCCGAACGCATACGGTTCCATCTTCCGCTTCGAAGGCCAGGCCAGCGTCTTTGCCACAGAAGAAGGCCCGTGCTACCGCTGCCTCTACCCCGAGCCACCACCGCCCGGACTCGTTCCCTCCTGCGCCGAAGGCGGCGTGCTCGGCATCCTTCCCGGCCTCGTAGGAGTCATCCAGGCCACTGAGACGATCAAGCTCATCCTCGGCATTGGCGAACCCCTTATCGGCCGCCTGCTGCTCGTCGACGCTCTGGGCATGAACTTCCGCACGCTCAAGCTGCGCAAGAACCCAGAGTGCCCCGTCTGCGGTCCGAATCCCACCGTCACCGAGCTGATCGACTATAACCAGTTCTGCGGCATCGAGCCGCCGAGCGAGGTCGGCCCGCTCGAAGTTGCCCGCGACAAGGCAGTAGCCGGGCATCCAGTCGTCGACGGCATCCCGCAGATCACCGTCGAAGAACTGAAGAGCAAACTCGACGCGAAGGAAGACATCTTCGTCCTCGATGTCCGCGAGCCGCACGAATACCCGATCGCCAACCTCGGCGCTCCTCTGATTCCAGTGGGTTCCATCGAGAGCCGCCTCGGCGAGCTTGCAGACCGCAAAGAGGACGAGATCATCATCCACTGCCGCTCCGGAGCACGCAGCCAGAAGGCCGCTCTGATCCTCAAGACTGCAGGTTTCACCAACGTCTCCAACCTCGCCGGAGGCATCCTTGCCTGGGCCGACAAGATCGATCCATCGATGCCGAAGTACTAATCGCAAAACGCAAAAAAGAAGCGGCGAGCCAAAAGGTTCGCCGCCTTTCTTTTGCATCTCAAGTCTTTGCATCTCAATTCCCTGCTACTTCTTGCCCGGCACCTTCAACGTTGGCCGCAAAACATCGAGCGATCCATCAACCTTCGGAGCCTCCAAACCCAATATCCCGGCCACGAATGGGTATATATTCACATTCTCAAAGGGCTTGAGCTGCACACCGGGACTAATGTCAGGCCCGTCAGCATAAAAAATCGCCTTCATCTCCGGCATCCTCCGCGGGTCACAACCATGAGCGCCGTGAACCTTTCCGTCGTGCGCCATTGAGGAACCGGAAGCCTGTGCTCGCACCGCAAATGGTCCATTCGGATCAATCACCGGATCGCCTTCACGCTAATTTGCGTCGAAGTGGAGGTAGCGCGGAACGTCGGCACGACGATAGATCTTGAATCGCGGATCCGGATGTGCGAGGAACTCCTCGTAAGTCTCCTGCACGTCCGCATCCGGTTTCGGATAGAGCAGGAGCCTTCCGTATGAAACTCGCTGAGGTCGGCAAATTCAGAGAGCGTCACCGGGTCGCCCTGTACCGTCACCATGCCATGATCGGAAACGACAACGAAATCGACCGGAAGACGCATCGCAGTAACCTTCTTCTGAAGCTCCCCCACCATCGCATCCACATGATGCACGGCAGCACGAACCTCGTCCGAGTCCGGACCATAGTTATGTCCGGCATGATCAACATTAGAGTAGTACAGCGTAATAAAGTGTGGTCGAAGTGCAGGCGGCAGCCTCAGCCACGCGATAATCTGATCAACGCGCTTCTCATCGTCAAACTTGTCGTCAAAATGTAGACAGTAGGAGGGCCGCTTGCCTTCAATCTCGGCCTCCGAGCCTGGCCAGAACAGGGAAGCGGAACGCATCCCCTGCTCTTCGGCCAGGACCCAGAGCGGTACGCCGCCGTACCAGCTTCCATCGCTGTTCGACTGAGTCTGAGTGTAGACTAGGTCTCCTCGCGCGCCGGGTCCATGAAGCTGTTATCGATAATTCCGTGATGCTCCGGATAGAGACCGGTCACGATGCTGATGTGGTTCGGAAAAGTCAGCGACGGATAAGTAGGGAACATACCCTCAGGTGCGCTCGCGCCCTTCATGCCCATCTGCAGAAGATGGGGTGCACCCCACTTCGCCGATAGTCCCAGCGAAACCCATCGAGCGAAATCATCATGACGTAATGCTTCGCCTGTTGCGAGCAGTATTCGGTGGATTCGGCACCGTGATTACCGGTGTCGGATCTTGTGCAACCGTAAAGCCCGCACACAGGAGCGCCGCCAACAGGCCGCTCCGAACAACAGCAAAGAAGCCACAAACCTGCAGTCGCTTTATTCCGGCTTATCCTCGGGCACGAGAATCTGCAGACAAAGCGGCCGCTCCAGCATGCAGTCCATCTTCGCAATCGAAGCCATCGCCTTCTCGATCGTCGAAGTCAGACAAGGCTCCGTCGTCACCACAAACGGCAGCCTGTGCTTCGGATACCCCGGCCGCTGCAGCAGCGAATCAATATTCGCGCCCACCTTCGACAGCGCACCCGAGATCGCATACACGATCCCCGGCTTGTCATCCACAACAAACCGCAAATAATGTGGCGCCAGAAAATCCCCCGTCACCTCACGCTCTCCGCACCGGCAGCTCCACTGCCTTCGCAACCCTGCGCCACCGCCAGCAGATCCGACACCACCGCCACCGCCGTAGGCTCGCCACCCGCGCCATGGCCCGAGAACACCACATCGCCGCCAAACCTTCCGCTCACCACAACCATGTTCTGCGTCCCATGCGACCACGCCATCGGCGAAGTCGAGAGGCACCAGCATCGGTGCCACCCGCGCATGCACAAGCCTGCCATCCAGCTCCGCACGCGAAACCTGCCGAATCGTGCAGTTCAGCTCCTTCGCATAGGAAAAATCAATCGCCTCAACCGTCGAGATCGTCTGCGTCGCCACCGCATCCGGATTCAGCTCCGCATGCATCGCAATCCGCGACAGAATGCACAGCTTCGCACGCGCATCATACCCATCCACATCCGCCGAAGGATCCGCCTCTGCATACCCAAGCTGCTGCGCATCCGCAAGCACCGTGGCGTAGTCCGCGCCAGCCTCCATGCGGCTCAGAATGTAGTTGCAGGTCCCATTCACAATCCCGCTCAGCCGCGTCACCTGGTCGCCGCAGAGCCCCTGCAGCATCCCCGGAATCACCGGCACCCCGCCGGCCACCGCAGCTCCATGCACCAGATGAACGCCATGCTGCGCCGCAAGCTTCGCCAGCCCCAGCACCGCGATAAGCAATCAGCTGCTTGTTCGCCGTCACCACCGACTTGCCCGCCGCCAGCGCCTTCCGAATCCAGCCCTCCACCGGATTCAGCCCACCCATCAGCTCGACAACAACATCGGCATTCGAACGCAACACAACGTTCGATATCCTCCGTCCACACAACCGACGCAGGCACAGCCTTCGCCGCCTCCGACTCCGCTTCCGCGCCACATTGCGGTTGAAGATATGCGTCAGCTCAACGCCCGGAAAACTTCGACGGCGCCAGCACCCGCGCCACCGAGCTGCCCACCGTTCCAAATCCAAGCAGCGCTACCTTTACTGTGGAATCCTTCTTCCTGTTGTTGACCGAGCCTGTTTTTTCTTCGTTGCCATATCTTTTAGTAATCGATTCTGCCGGCCACGGGCGCGCCATGCGTCAAAACTTGAGATTGCCTTCTCCCGCAGAAGATTCACCGCAGGAATCCTCCGCTGATCCATGGGCCGCTTCAGCTCTTCATAAAGAAAAGCATCGTCAAATCCGGCTGCCGCAGCATCGGCGGCACGTCCTCCATAAAAGATCGCGTCGCACCGTGCCCAGTAGATTGCAGCAAGGCACATCGGACACGGCTCGCAGCTCGTATAGATCTGCGCAGCCACGAAGATGAAATGTTCCCAGCGCCGCACAGGCATTGCGGATCGCCACCATCTCGCCGTGCGCAGTCGGATCGTTCGTGGCTGTCACGAGGTTCGTCCCGCTTGCAACGATCTCGCCACCACGCACAATCACCGCGCCAAACGGTCCTCCGCGACCCGACGTCACGTTCTCCGTCGCCAGCGCGATTGCCTTCTCCATAAAAACTGGATTGCCCTGCATTCGGCTCGATATCCTTATTGCACGCATTGCGCGGCGAGAGTCACGGGATAATCAAATTATGGCACATGCCTTCCTCTCAGAACCGTATCGTCACACCCCACGGCACACGAGCCGGAGCGCTGCTCGTCGAGGGCGGCAGGATTCGCGCTGTCTGCACGCCCTCTGAGCTTCCCGCCGATGCCGTCCTCCACGACTGCGGCGACAGCGCGCTGCTGCCCGGTCTCGTCGACACCCATGTGCACATCAATCAGCCCGGTCGCACCGAATGGGAGGGCTTCCGGACGGCCACACGCGCAGCAGCAACTGGCGGCTACACCACGCTCGTCGACATGCCCCTGAACTGTCTGCCCGAGACCACGACCGTCGCCGCACTCGAACAAAAACGTTCCGCTGCGCAAGGCGAATGCTTCATCGACTGGGCCCCCTGGGGCGGAGCCGTCGCCGACAACCAAGAGCACATCCTGCCGCTCGCACGCGCTGGAGTCCTGGGTTTCAAATGCTTCCTCATCTATCCCGGCTGCGATGGCTTCACCATGATCGATCAGCAGCAACTGGAAGCCGCTCTCCCCGCAATCGCCGAGTCAGGCCTTCCCCTTCTCGTCCATGCAGAATTAGCGGGCCCAATCGATGCTGCAACCGAAAAACTTCGCGACTCGGACTGGCGCAGCTACGCAACCTATCTTGCATCGCGTCCCGATCAGGCCGAGCTCGAAGCGATTCGGCTGATGATCCGCCTCTGCCGCCAGTACCGGTTCCGTCTCCATATCGTTCATCTTTCCACCGCACTTGCTCTCGAAGAACTGCGCAGTGCGCGCGCCGAGGGACTGCCCGTAACGGTCGAAACTTGTCCTCACTACCTTCATTTTGCAGCGGAAGAGATCGCCGACGGCGCAACTCTTTTGAAATGTGCCCCGCCGATTCGCAGCAAAGAAAACCAGCAACTCTTGTGGCGAGGATTGCATGACGGCATCATCGACATGATCGTCACCGATCACTCGCCCTGTCCACCCGCGATGAAGCACCTGGATTCAGGCCGTTTCGATCTCGCATGGGGCGGCATCGCAAGCCTCTCTCATCGCTCTTCCAATCATCCACACCGAATGCCGCACGACGCGGCTTCACTCTCGACGACACCGTACGCTGGATGAGCACCGCGCCCGCAGCGCTTGCCGGAATCAGCGATCGTGCCGGCGCTCTCACAGTCGGTCGCGAAGCAAACTTCGTCATCTTCGATACCGAAGCAGAGTTCCCGGTCACCGCTGACAGGCTGCAATACCGCCACCCAATCTCGCCTTACCTTGGCGAAACGCTGCGCGGCATCGTCAGAGCAACCTACCTTCGCGGCGAGGCTGTCTACAGTGACGGCGCCTTCGCTGCAACCCCGTCCGGACGCGAGATCAAGCTATAGTAAGCAGACGAAGATGAACAGAGTCCTCGCCCGATGGAACGCGCTCGACGCCGACACTGCCGCCGTGAGACGCTGCCGTGTTGCGGTTCACAGTCCTGGGCGGCCGCACTCGCTTCGCGGAGCGCCCATCACCGACGAGTTCTCTCTGCTCGAAACCTCCCGGGCCATCTGGCGGCTCTCCCGCAGGAGGCATGGCAAGGAAGCCTTCGACAGTCACCCTCGCATCGGCCAGAAACACGCGCAGAAACATGCCACCGCGGAATCGCTGCGCTGGTCAGCGCAGGAGCAGCGTACGGCTCTCTCGGACGACGAGACGCGTTCGGCACTGATAGAAGCAAATCGCCGCTACGAAGAGAAGTTTGGACGCATCTTCATCGTCTGCGCCTCGGGAAAGACCGCGAGCGAGATACTCGAAACGCTGGAGACACGAATGAAAAATGACCCTGCAACCGAGTTGCGTGAAGCTGCCGAACAACAACATCTGATCACGGAACTCAGACTACGCCGATGGATGGAGCAAAATTAGACCATGGGTATCTCAACACACATTCTCGACACCGCGCTCGGACGCCCGGCATTCGAAGTCCCCGTCGCTCTCTCGGTCCTGACCGGCGAGACCTGGTCGCTCATCCGCGAAACAGCCACCGACGCCGACGGCCGATGCAAATCTCTCTTCCCTGAATCACGGAGCTTGCAACCGGGGACGTATCGTATTCGATTCGAAACTGCCATCTACTACAAACGTACCGGCCTCGAAGGCCTCTACCCTTATATCGAAATCGTCTTCATTGTCGCTGCGGCGCAACAGCACTACCATATCCCATCTGCTTCTCACCGCCAACGGCTACACCACCTATCGAGGCACCTGACCGATGATCGAGCTCGTTGAGAATCGCTACGGAAAATCCCGCGTCCGCCTGATGAAGGTCACGCGCAACGAACACGGCCACGACCTGCGCGAGTGGACGGTTCAGGTGCTCCTCAAGGGAGACTTTGACGCCGCCCATCTTCACGGCGACAACAGCAAAATCCTGCCGACCGACACGATGAAAAACACCGTCTACTCCCTCGCACGAAGCTCGAAGGCAACGGCGATGGAAGACTTCGCCAAAGAGCTCGCCGACTTTCTGCTGGCCGCAATCCACAAGTCGAATCGGCCTCCATCCACATCGAAAGCACGCTGTGGAAGCGCCTTACGATCGACGATAAACCTCATCCAAGCGCCTTCATGCGCGGCAACGACGAACTTCAGATCACGACCGTCGAGCGTGCACAGAACACTCCGTTCCAAGTCCATTCAGGCCTCGACAACCTGGTCATCCTCAAGACCGCGAACTCCGCCTTCGAAGGCTTCCTCAAGGACTCCCTCACGACGCTGACAGAAACCAAAGACCGGCTCCTCGGCACCGCAGTCAGCGCCACGTGGCGATACACTTGCTCCCGATCTTCAATTCGACGCCTGCGAGTCAGAGTTCGCGAGACCATGCTCCGCACCTTCGCCCACCACCACAGCAAATCCGTCCAGCAGACACTCTACGCGATGGCAGAAAGCGCGCTCAAAGAGGTTCCAGAAATCGACGACATCGAGCTCACCATGCCGAACAAGCACTGCCTTCTCGTCGATCTCTCACGATTCGGTCAGGACAACCCCAACGAGATCTTCGTCCCCACCGACGAACCCAGTGGCTACATCGAAGCCCGCGTCGTCCGAAAATAAGTAATCATGTCAGCTAACAAATACAGAAACCTTCTCCGCCAGCGCCGCACAAGTCATCTCCCGATGTCGCCACCTCGCCACTTTTACCGAAATTCCCGGCGAGACCACTCGCACCTTCCTCTCTCCTCCGATGCACGATGTTCACAATGCTCCTGCGCGAGTGGATGCAGGCCGCCGGAATGTCGGTCACGATCGACGTCATCGGGAACATCCGTGGCTTCTATCCCGGCTCCGTACCCGACTCTCCGCGCCTCGTCATCGGATCACATCTCGACACAGTGCCAAACGCCGGAGCCTTCGATGGGCCGCTCGGTGTCGTCATGGGTCTCGCCCTCGTCGAACACCTTCACGCTCAACAGACAAAACTTCCCTTCCCCATCGAGATCGTCGGGTTCTCCGAAGAGGAGGGCATCCGCTTCTCCAAACCCTTTCTCGGCAGCCTCGCCATCGCCCGCGGGCTCCCTCTCGATGACTTCGACCTCAAAGACGCAAATGGCATCAGCCTCATAGAAGCAATCACAAGCCTTTGGAATCGACCTCCGAACCCTCAACACGAAGATGTTCTCAGATGTCTTCGCATACCTCGAGTTCCACATTGAACAGGGCCCCGTGCTCGACTCAGAATCCGCTTCGCTCGGTGTAGTCGACACCGTTATCGGCCAATCGCGCTTTGAACTCACCTTTACCGGACAAGCCAACCATGCCGGCACAACCCCTATGCATCTTCGCCACGACGCCCTCGCCGCCGCCGCCGAGTGGATCGTCAACGTCGAAACCTACGCCCGATCTATTCCCAATCTCGTCGCGACCGTCGGCAAAATTCACGCCGAACCGAACGCCGGTAACGTAGTCCCCGGCACAGTGATCACATCGTTCGACATCCGCCACGCCGATGACGGCATCCGCACCACCGCGCACTGGGCCCTCATTGAAGCCGCGAAGAACTTCGCCTCAAAGCGTGGCGTAGATCTCTCGTACAAAAACCTCTCCGTCCGGAACTCCGCCGTAATGGATCCGCGATGGACCGCGCTCCTCCAGGATGCGGCCTCACGCGCCGGTCATCCCTCACGCATCATGTCCAGCGGCGCAGGCCACGACGCCATGATCGTCGCCAAATATTTCCCCTCCGCCATGCTCTTCCTCCGCAGCCCCGGCGGCATCAGCCATCACCCCGACGAAACCGTCCTCCCCGAAGACGTAGAAGCCGCCCTCGCCACAGGCATGCAGTTCCTGACCCTGTTGCGCGAAAATATATCCTTCAAGGAAGCCCATGCATAACCTCGGACAAACCCGCAGCACCAACCAGCGCGACCACCTCCTCCACACGCCCGACACCTTCGTCCGCACCGTCCTCCCGGGCATGCAGCGTGCCACCGCCATCGTCCACATCTCGCCCGCCGGTGGCGCAGCCTTCACCCAATACACCGCCGAACTCGAACCCGGCGGCACATCTCGGCACCACCACCAACCAACGCTTCCTCTATCTGCTCGAAGGCGCCGCCGACCTCGCCACCGACACCTCCTTCCACTCCCTCATCCCCGGCAGCTTCGCCTACATCCCCGAAGACGCCGCCCACACCCTCACCGCCCAGCAGCCCACTCGCCTCGCCGTCATCGAAAAACCCTACGAACCCCTCGCCTCCACTCTCCGCACCCGAAATCGTCGTAGGCCACGAAGAAAAAGTCGCTCTCGATCCCCCTCAACGACGACCCCGACCTCCAGGTCCGCTCCCTCCTTCCCGGCCTCGCCCTCCTTCGACTTCGCCGTCAACACCATGACCTACGCACCCCGGCGCCGCCCTCAGCCATGGTCGAAGTCCACGTCATGGAACACGGCCTGCTCATGCTCGAAGGCGGCGGCATCTACCGCCTCGGCGACCACTGGTACCCCGTCACCGCCGGCGATTTCATCTGGATGGGCCCCTACTGCCCCCAGTGGTTCGGAGCCATCGGCAAGCGCCCGGCGAAATACCTCATTTATAAAGATTGGAACCGCCATCCGCTCGTCTAAATCACCATCTGGGTCAAATCGACAGCAGGTGAAGACTTGTCTAGCCAGATTCAGACCCCGCCACTCCAGATCGACTCCACCCGACTGCTCAACGAGCTTCAAACCCTCGCCACCATTCACCAGCGCCGAACCCTCCCCCGATGGCACCGCCGTCACCCGCATCGTCTTCTCGCCCGACGACCTCCGAGCACGCGCATGGCTCAAGGAACTCGCCGCCACGGAAGGACTTCGAAGTCCGCGACGACGCCGTCGGCAACATCTTCATCCGCTGGGCTCGGCACCGAACCCGACCTCCCTGCCGTCGCCACCGGCTCCCACATCGACGCCATCCCGCACGCCGGCATGTACGACGGCACCGTCGGCGTCCTCGGCGGCCTCGAAGCCATCCGCGCCCTCAAACGCAGCGGCTTCCGTCCTCGCCGCTCCATCGAGCTCGTCATGTTCACCTCCGAGGAGCCCACCCGCTTCGGCATCGGCTGCCTCGGCAGCCGCCTCCTCTCCGGCACGCTCGATCGCCACCCGCGCCGACTCCTCCGCGAAGCCAACGAACCCACCGACACCGCACGCACCCTCGCCGAAGTCCGCACTGCCGCCGGCTTTACCGGGCCACTCTCCTCCGTCCATCTCTCGCCCAACCACTACCACGCCTGGCTCGAACTCCACATCGAACAAGGCCCCCTCCTCGAGCGCGAAGGCATTCCCATCGGCATCGTCACCAGCATCGCCGCGCCCGCCAGCTATCGCTTCACCATCACCGGCCTCGGCGGCCACGCCGGTGCGCTCCTCATGCCCGACCGCAAGGACGCCCTCTGCGCCGCCGCCGAAGTCATCCTCTCCGTCGAAAAACACGCACTCGCCAGCGGGTCAGGCGACACCGTAGCCACCGTCGGCACCCTCGCCATCTATCCCGGAGCCGTCAACGCGTCCCCTCCCGCGTCATCCTCCAGCTCGACATCCGCGATACCGACCCCACCCGCCGCGAATCCGTCATGCGCAACATCCGGCGCGACTACGTCGACATGGCGCAACGCCGCGAAGTCGCCATCATCGAAGAGCTAGTCAACGCCGACGCTCCCGCCCAATGCTCCCCGCACATCGTCCAGCTCCTCGAGCAAATCTGCGCCGAACAAAACATCGCCTCGCAAGAAAATCGTCAGCCGCGCCTATCACGACTCGCTCTTCATGGCCCGCATCGCCCCCATCGCCATGATCTTCATCCCCTGCCGCAACGGCGTCTCCCACGTCCCGACGAGTACGCCGCCCCACCGACATCCTCCAGGGCACCGCGTCCTCGCCCAGGCCCTTGCCAGACTAGCCTCCGAGTAGCATCGCAAATAAGTTGCTAAGGGCACGCCTTTAGCCGTGCCGCTGGTGGATCGAAAATGCGGCTTTAGCCGCTGAGGTACGCTTTTTTCTTCGAAGGATTTTCCGCCGCACCCTTCCCATGTCCCTTTCGTGTTACTCGCAATCCCCCCGTCCAATACTTCAGCACCCTGTCGAGACATGGCAATCGAATCCATCAATCCCGCCACCAACAAACTCCTCCGCACCTTCGAACCCCTCACCGACGAAGCCGCTCGCCAAAAAATCGCCCTCGCCGCCGATGCCTTCCGCGCCTACACAGCCAGTCCCCCTCGACCACCGCGCCCTCTGCATGCGCAAGCTCGCCGCCATTCTCGAACACGAGACGGAAGACCTCGCCACTCTCATCACCCTCGAGATGGGCAAGCCCCTCGAAGCCTCCCGCCTCGAAATTCGTAAGTGCGCCGACGCCTGCCGCTACTACGCCGACAACGCCGCCCGCATCCTCGCCTCACGAATCCATCCCCACCGAGAATCACTGCTACGTCCGTTGGGACCCCCTCGGCATCATCCTCGCCGTCATGCCCTGGAACTTTCCCTTCTGGCAGGTCTTCCGCTTTCTCGCGCCCGCGCTCATGGCCGGCAACGTCGCTCTGCTCAAACACGCCTCCAACGTCCCCCAGTGCGCTCTCGCCATCGAGTCCCTCGTCCGCCGCGCCGGATTCCCTCGCGGCACTCTTCCAGTCGCTCCTCCTCGAAGTCCATCAGGTCGAACCATCCTCGCCGACGAGCGCATCGCCGCCGTCACCGTCACCGGCAGCGAGAGTCGCCGGCCGCGCCATCGGAGCCCAGGCCGGATGGCTCATCAAAAAATCCGTCCTCGAACTAGGCGGCAGCGACCCCTTCATCGTCATGCCCTCCGCCGACCTCGATCTCGCCGTCGAAACCGCCGTCCGTGCCCGCTGCGTCAACGCCGGCCAATCCTGCATCGCCGCCAAACGCTTCATCGTCGCAGACGAGATCTACGACGCCTTCGAATCGCGCTTCGTCGCCGGCATGGAGGCCATGCGCGTCGGTGACCCCATGAAAGAAGACACCGACATCGGCCCGCTCGCCACGGTCCGCATCGTCGAACAGCTCGAAGCCCAGGTCAAAGCCGCCACCTACGCCGGCGCCCGCATCCTCACCGGCGGCGAGCGCATGCTCGGCGAAGGCAACTACTTCGAGCCCACCGTCCTCACCGGCGTCCCTCGCACCTCCGCCGTCTATCGCGAAGAGCTCTTCGGTCCCGTCGCCATGCTCTTCCGTGTCCAGCGACGTCAACGAAGCCATCGAGATCGCCAACGACACCCCCTTCGGCCTTGCCGCCTCCGCCTGGACACGCGACCCCGTCGAACAACAGCGTCTCGTCGCCGAACTCCAATGCGGCGGAGTCTTCCTCAACGCAATGGTAGCGAGCGATCCTCGTCTGCCCTTCGGCGGCATCAAGCGCTCCGGCTACGGCCGCGAGCTCTCAGCCGCAGGCATGCGCGAGTTCCTCAACGCGAAGACAGTCGTCATCGCCTCGGCGCGTTCCAGTGACTCACATTCATAAATCGAACATCGCGTTCAAAAAATATTTTCATCTCAACAAAACAATCCACGCCTCTCTTGAGTCGAGAGAGACTTTGTCTGTTTGCGAATTTCTGCATCATCAAATTTATTTTTTGCGAGGAACAAGAAAAAATGAAAGTTCAGTTTTTCGCCTTCGGTGACATGCAACTTGCATGATGAAAATTATTTCTAAAGGAGGAATACGTCGGAAGACTTCACGTCGAGATCATTCCGACCCAGGAGACCATCTACATGTTTAAACGCCTCATTGCACTTTCTGCATTGGCTCTCAGCAGCTCTGTCGTTGCTCATGCTGACTCAATCAGCGGTTTCTTCTCTGCTACCGGAACCGATTCTTTCACCTCCTCAACCATCACTTTCGATAGCGCACAGGTCGCGGGAGCGATCGGCGGCACCTTCGCAACCTTTCTAACGGACGGCAACCCAATCATCTTTCTACCTGGATCTCTGCCCTTTTTGAACGGGACAAATACACCTGCACCTTCGCCTGTACCACTCTTCACGACCACAGAGAATGGCACAACCTTGACTTTCAACATGACGGCCTACAACGCCGGTTTCATTAACGACGGAACGGACGGATGCACAAGCGGAAGCACCTGTCTGGACGTTACGGGGAATGGCTTTTTCAGCTCAACGGGGGCGATCACCGGCACCTCCGGTGAGGCGATGTTCTCGTTTACCTCCCAATACGTGGCCGGAGAGCCGTTGATCGACGTAACATCGTTCTCGGCGTCAGCGTCTGCTTCTGCCCCTTCCGATAACCCTCCCCCGGTTCCGGAACCGGCTTCGCTCGCCTTGTTCGGCACAGGCCTGTTCGGGATCGTCGGATTAGGGCGCCTCAAGTTTAAGGCCTGAACCAATCTGCTGATTCAAAACCTGCTCTTTTCAAAACGGAGGCCTCCAGTGGCTTCCGTTTTGTGTTTTAAACAAGTGCCTTTGCACTCTCGTCATTTCAACCGCTTCTTTAGGAGCAGTTTGCATACTTTGACACGAGGAAAACGAAGACCGCGCCAATTCACCCAAATTTCAGCTAAGCTACGGTGTCCGCGCGGAGCCCAAAAATCCGCGCGCCAAAGAGGATACTGATGCCCGATCTCCATTACTTCACCGGCTTCGGCAACGAGTTCGCGACCGAAGCCGTGCCAGGCGGCCTGCCCGTCGGCCAGAACGCCCCTCAGAAAGCCCCGCTCGGCCTCTACACCGAACAGTTGAGCGGAAGTCCCTTCACCGCGCCCCGCCTGCTCAACCGCCGCACCTGGACCTATCGCATTCGCCCGTCCGTGATGCACAAACCGTACGTGCGCATCGCCAATGGCATGGTCCGCTCCAGCCCCTTCCACGAGGTCGAGACCACCCCCAGCCAACTCCGCTGGGACCCGCTCCCTCTCCCCTCCAAACCTACCGATTTCGTCGACGGACTCACCACTCTGGCGGGTAACGGCGACTACTCCATGCACTCCGGCCTCGCCATCCATATCTACGCCGCAAACAAAAGCATGACCGACCGCTTCTTCTACACTGCCGATGGCGAACTTCTCTTCGTGCCCCAACTAGGCCGTCTGATGCTCCACACCGAACTCGGTATCCTCGACCTCGCACCCGGCGAAGTCGCTCTCGTCCCGCGCGGCATCAAGTTCCGCGTCGAACTCCTCACCTCTTTGGGAGAAACCCCGCAGGCCCGCGGCTATCTCCTCGAAAACTATGGAGCCAGCTTTCGTCTTCCGGAGCTCGGGGCGATCGGCGCCAACGGCCTCGCCAACACCCGCGACTTCCTCACTCCCCATGCTTCCTACGATGACCGCGACAACGGAACCTTCCAGGTTGTCGCAAAATTTCAAGGCAATCTCTGGACAACAGACTTCGATCACTCACCGCTTGACGTCGTCGCCTGGCACGGCAACTACGCCCCCTGCAAATACGATCTCGCCCGCTTCAACTGCATCAACACCGTCAGCTTCGACCACCCCGACCCGTCCATCTACACCGTCCTCACCTCGCCAAGCGAAATCCCCGGCACCGCGAACGTTGACTTCGCCATCTTCCCGCCGCGTTGGGTCGTCGCCGAGCACACCTTCCGACCACCCTGGTTCCACCGCAACTTCATGAACGAGTTCATGGGGCTCGTCCAGGGCGAGTACGACGCCAAGGCCGAAGGATTCGTTCCCGGAGGAGCGAGCCTCCACAACTGCATGAGCGGCCACGGCCCCGACGCCGACACCTTCGCCAAAGCCAGCGTCGCCGAGTTGAAGCCGGTCAAACTCGAAGGCACCCTCGCCTTCATGTTCGAGACGCGCTTCGTCTGCCGCCCGACGAAGTTCGCCATGGACACCGCCGCCCGACAGCACGAGTACTACACCTGCTGGCAGCCCCTGAAGAAAAACTTCAAGCCGTAATTCGGAGCTGTAGTTCAGAAAACAGCAAAACAAAACGGGTGCAGCCGGAAAGAATCGGTTGCGCCCGTGTTTGTTCGAAGGAACGTCTAGAAGGTGAAGGAAGTCTGCAGGAAGATCTGTCGCAGCGCGGAGTTTGTCGTATACGGCCGGCCGGCCAGCTGAGTCGATCTGCCAAAATTCTGCGAAGTCAGCGTGCCAATCGGCGTCGAAAGATCCTCATTGTTGAACAGGTTCAACACCTGAACGCCCAGGGACAAGTTGTAGCGCCGGCCCGTGCTGCCGCCGCCTCCCCCGCCAAATCCGCCGCCCGGGCCTCCACGGCCTCCGCCACCACCACCGCCAGGACCACCACCGCCAGGACCGCCACGACCGCCACCAGGACCGCCGGGCCCACCCGGACCGCCCGGACCGCCTTGCCCGCCCTGACCGCCACGATTGCCGCCCGGGCCAGCCCTCTCAGGACCGAAGCCAAATACCTTGGTAAAGCGAACGTTCGTCGTGAACTGCGCGGGTCCGGTGCAAAGATTGATCGGAACCGGCGTATAGGTAGAACCCGCTGTTGGCGTTACAAAACTGCCGCAGCCTGGAATCGTGTTGGTTCCGGGATTTCCCGCGGCAATGCTATTCGCCGGACCGAAAGCCGGTCGGGTGTTGGCCTGCCCGGAAAGGTTCACCGATCCAGTCGTTATGTTGTAAGGCGTGCCCGCAGAAAGGATGATCATCGGGCTCACGGTCATTGCGTGCGGAAGATTGAGACCGCCGAACAGGAACAACCGGTAACGCGTATCGAAGGTCGATCGACCATAGTCTTTGCCGATGTTGTAGAAGTCCGTCGAGGGATACGTGGTGATGCCGCCCGTATCGGACTTCGCATAGTTCAGCACGCCGTAACCGGAGATGGAAAACAGCGGCTTCGGACGAATATTCACATTGGCGATCAGCTGATTCTGCCGAAAGACGCCACCAGACTCGTAGGTATCCTGAACAGCAGGATGCCCACCCGATGGCGGAAGTACCGGATAAATAGGATTGTTGCTTGCATCAAGGCCGATGGGCGAGTTCGCGTTGATGCTGTAGAACTGGTGCACGCCGTCGGCACGAATATAATTCACCGACAGGGTCGCTCCGCGAAAGAGCTGCTGGTCCACGCCAAAAGCATAATGCAGCGTATAAGGAGCTCGAAGGCTCGAAGACGCCGAAACCGTCTTATTTCCAGCTGATGAAGTCCCTCCCGTACACGCAGCAATATTTTGCGGCGTGCAGGTAGCGCTCGGATTCGTTATCTGCGTCTGAAGCTGATTCGTGCCGTTCGACTCGAACGTCGTCATAATGTTGCCAAGCTGGTACCGGTCATAAAACATGCCGAAGCCGGCGTTAAGAACGGTCTTTGCATTGCCGCCCTTGCCCAACCCATAACGAACAGAGACACGTGGCGCAACGTCGGAATGATCCGTCAGATGATTCTGCGTCTCATACCGAATGCCGTAACTGACCGACACATTCGGACGAGGTTTCCAGTCATCCTCGGCGTAGAGGCCAACATCCCACATCGTGGTGCTGACCGGATGAACTACTTGCGTGATGCTGAACTGGCTGGCATGGTTGTTCTGATAGGCCGCCGTCGAACCCGTAGGACACAGCGTAATTACCAGGCAGTTATAGATAAACGTGCCGTTCGTTCCCGCCGTCGTCGTATTGTCGTCGTTCGTCGACCGCAGTCTCCCGCCCAGGCGAACGAAGTTCTTGGCCAGTTGCACCGAAGTGTAGTTCTGAACCTCGAAGTGGTTCTGAATATTCGACGAACTTCCTGTAGGCGAACCTCCGCCAGTAACGTTGCCCTGCACGATGATCGCTGGGTCGGTGCTGAAAGCCTTCTCCGACGCAGACTCGCGTTGATACTCAAACCGCGTCTCGTTGATGACACGCTGGCTGACAATCTGCGTGTCACTGACCTGCAGTGTCGTCTCCGACGAGTTGGAGTTATAGCCCGCCGTCGGCACAACCAGCCCGCCAACGCCCACGTTGCTCTGATCGTTCTGCTCATACATGAACCGCGTCACCAGCGTATTCTTCTCACCCAGCGCCAGGTCGACGCGCGGGCTGATGTCGGTCCGCGACTGCGGCTGCGGATTCGCCACAGTGTAAGAACATGTCGTCTGGCCCGTCGGGCACGTCAGTGTGGGATCGAAGGCTGGCATGTTCAGAATCGTCGCGTTCACCAGGTTGTTGTCCTGGATTGAGCGGTGAGACCCGCCCACGGTAAACGAAGCATTCTTCGCAATCGGCCCTGAGATATTTCCCAGCACAAGAATCGTGTGATACGGCGGCTGCGTCTGCTGTGGTTGTCCGGGAGTGAGGAATGAATTCAGCAACGGATTGCCCGAGTTCAGAGCCGAAGTAATCCCCTGCAGATTGATCTGCCCGTGAAACTTGTCCGTGCCCGGCTTCGTGAACACCTCTACACGTCCGTAACCGAGACGGTCGTACTGTGCCGAAAACGGATTCTGATTAACGCGAATCTCGCGGATCGACGACTTCGGAGGAAGCTGCCCGCCAGTAAATCCGTCCACATAAATCTGTCCGCCATTCGGTCCCGCCGCAGGTCCAGCCAGCGCACTCAACTCCGACGAGAGCTCGTCCGGATCATCGGACAGTGCATCGAGATCCTTGCCCTTCAGCACGGTCGAACTTGCGTTGTTGTCCGAGTCGACACTCACCTGAGCCGCCGACGTCGTCACGTTCACCTCTTGCTGTTGCTGCTGAATCGACATCTGCACATCCAGCGACAGGTTCTGTCCCGCAGCGATCCTCACGCCCATCTTCACAAAGGTCGCAAAGCCCTGCATCGTCACCGTCACCGAATAAGTACCGGCCGGAACATTGTGAACGATATAGCTTCCATCGCTCTGCGACTGCGTCAACAGCGCCTTGCCTGACGCCGGAGTCAACGTGACGGTCGCGCCCGGAATCACCGCCTGTTCAGGATCTGCGACCACCCCATGCACCGTGGCTCCGGTCTGCTGGGCGATCGCAACCATAGGCGTCCAGGCCAAAAAGCAAAGTAAAACAAGCTTCAATGTTGCACGAATAGACATACTGCTCCTCAAAAATTTTTTGTCGTAGCGTTCGTTAGAAAAATATGTTGCTTCCAAAAGAACTAATGTGCGCCGCCGCCCTCAGGTGCCTCGCCCCCGATATTCCAGGGAGACAGCGTCATTGCAGGCCCGCCGCTTGGTGTCGCGGCCAGAATCGGTTCCACTCCAGACAACAAAGTCACCGCCGTCACCATCGCACTTCCCGGATCCGGCTGCGACGCAACAATCATCACTGCATCACCCACTTTAAGGTCGGCGATCGTCTTATTCGGCAACCGGCTTACCATCTGCGAGAGATCGCCTCCGGCTGATCGTCCCGGTCCGCCCGGACGTCCACCTTCAGACGCATTGCCTTGTCCGCCCCCCTGCGCAGCAGGAGCCCCGCCAGTGCCAGCCGCTGCTCCCCCTTTCGCGCGGGCAGCAAACATCGTTGCAGCCTCTGGAGGCAGAGTCTTCACATTCGAGTTCGCCGTGATTGCAACCGTAAAGGTTTTCTTCGTGGCCAGATCCTTCAGCGTCAGCTTTCCCGCAGCCGAATCAATGGATGCAATCGTTCCCGCAAGATTCTTGAACGATCCGCTGACGATCTCCTCGGCCTGGATCGACGTGCCATCCTCCGACTTGTTCCCCAATACGCGAAGCTGGTCCCCGGACTGGATCTGCGCCAGCGTTCCCGGCTTCGCATCCTCAAACTTCACCGAGTCCCCGGCATAGCGCCGATACTGCGTCGTGCTCGTGGTCGTCACCGCAACCTTTTTTGGCCCCACTGTGATCGTTACCGTTCCTGCATCCACCGCACCCACAATGCCGCCGCTTCCGCGCTTCTGCCAATCCGCCTGTTCAGCCTCATGCTTCTGAGCAATGTCGGTCGACTTCATCAGGATCACGCGCGACGCCGCGAAAGAACTCGCATCATCGCCTGCCTTGCCATTCACCAGTACACGATCACCCGCCGCAATATTCGTCAGCGCAATCACCTGTGCCGACTTCAAATCCGTACTGCCCGGAGCCAGCTGCAAAATGCGCGCTCCATCCGCCACATTCACCGTCACTGCCTGGCCCGCATCTGTCTTCAAGGTAAGGCTGTTTCCGGAGACAGCAGTCACCGTTCCAAGTTGACGCGCAGTAGCAGGCGCCGCCGGAGCCTGTGCCAACAACGGTGCGCCGCACACAAACCATGCTGCCGGCAACATCAACCCGGCTCCCAGCACAGCTGTCCGGAAACTTCCGACTTCCTTCAACATGGCCTTACCTTCACCTCAATGCGAATTTACGGTTATCGCTTCAGCTCGGCCCGCTGAAGGTGTCAGTCTCTAAGGAAGACGAACCAGATACTCAAAAGTTTCGGCTGAAAAACAATACTGCCGTATTGAATCTCAATGAAACTAAGGCCAAAAAAAGCCGTCGATATACCGGTATCTCTATGATACCCGTCCCACTGCTTAACCCACCCTTAAGACCGCGTTTTTTATGGTGTAGCCAATAACTCCTTGACGGCACGTTCCAACTGCGCATCTGAGCCCGTCTGCGTCTCTCCGAGCGGACGCTCAACCTCCACATCCACAGGCCGAGGATGCATCTCCATCGTCTGCCCGCGCATATCCTGAATCCGCCATCCCGGCACCCGCACCGACGATCCATCGATCAGCGGCTGCGCGCCCGTAAAGATAATCCACCCCGCCGTAGGCTCTCCAACCACTTTGCCCAGCTTCAGCGATCGATAGCCTTCCGTGAAATCCTCCGCGTCCGACAATGAAGACTCGTTCGTCACCAACACCGTCGGCACGCCCAGCGCGCGCTGCCCAAGATTCTGCCGCGAAGGCACCGGGCTTTGTCCACGCGGCGTCATCATCAGATAGTTCTGTCGCGTGAAGACATCCAGTGCATACCCATTGATGTAGCCGCCGTTGTTGTTCCTCACGTCGACCACCACGCCCTTCTTCGACTCATTCTGCGCATCCAGATCGATGTACAACTGCTGCAGCGAGGCATCGCTCATATCCGCCAGATGCACGTAACCAAGCTTTCCTCCGCTCGCTTTGTCCACAAGCGCACGCCGCTCCTCCACCCACTGCCGGTACAACAACCCAACCGCCGCAGTCGACGAAACCGGACGCACTACCGCCTCACGCGTCTTGCCTGCCGTCTCAATCCCCAGCACGACCCGCTTTCCAACCGAATCCTCCAGCATGCTGTCCAGATTCTTCCCGCCGACATCTTCGCCATTCACGCTCACCAGCCGGTCACCAGGTTTGATCGACCCTTCAATCGCCGCAGGCCCAAGCGCAATCACCTCGCGCACGATCAATCCCTTCCCTGCCTCGTACGCTTCGCGGTCGAAGCGCAACCCCAGATTGCCCACCTGCACTGGCCGCGGCCCACTCTCCGGCCCACCCCCGCGATTGATCCCCGAGTGCGACGAATTCAGCTCCCCAATCAGCAGATTGATATCCCGCCGCAGCTCATCCGGCGTCCTCACCCCGGCAATATATGGAGCCCACTCATCATGCAGCTTCAGCCAGTTATGTCCGTTGAAGTCCGCGTCATAAAACCGCCTGTTCAGCGTCTCCCACGCCTCTTCAAACACAACCTTCTTCTCCACATCGAAATCAACCTGCATCGGCGCAGTCACCGCGATCGTCTTCGGCGTGCGCGCCTCCAGCGCAATCGACTTCACCATCCCGTTCTCGAGATAGAAAACCTCTTTGCTGTCCGGCCCGAAGACGTAATCGCTCTTGCGTCCCGGAGTCGAGGTCAGCTGCCGCGCAACCTGCGGTTCCTTCGAAAGCTCGTCCAGAGGAAACGTATATAGACTCTGCTGATTCGCCGCCCGCGCCGCAAAGACCAGCGTCTTTCCATCCGGACTGATCACCGGCTCCTGCACATTCAATCCCAGCGGCAAAAATGTCAGCCGGTCGCGAATCCCTTCGAACACAATCTTCACCGGCTCAACCTTCTTCTTCGCCTCGGGTTTCGCATCCGTCTTCGTATCGCTCTTCGCATCAGCTGGAGGAGTCGCCAGTTTCTCCTCATTCGGCGTCACCTGAGTATTCGGCGTTCCCGGCGTCTTCGAAGGCCGGAACAGCTCCCGGAACTCATCCTCCCGATACTTCGGCACATGCGGCAGCAAGTCCACTCCTGCAATCTGCGCCTGTTCACTCCGCTGCGAAGTATCGAACAAAATGTACTTCCCATCCGGAGACCACGCCACGCCGCCAATATTGCCGTTCGCCAGAAAACTTACCGGATGCGACTCCCCACCCGCAGCAGGTACCACGTGCACATTGCGGAACGACCGGCTGTCATCCGCCGTATACGCAATCCACTGGTTGTCCGGAGACCATGCAACCGAAGCCCCCGGCAGTTCACCGCTCGCAACCACACGATCTGCGACTGCCTTCCCGGCCTCCGACGGCACCGTCAACACATGCAGTTCCTTCTGATTCTTCACATACGCAACGCTCTTGCCGTCCGGAGACCACCACGGCTCGGCATCGTCACTACCCGCCTGCGTCAGCACCGTCTGCTTCGAAGTAGCAAAGTCATACATCACCAGGTTGTGTCCGCTCGCCTCGCCGCTCCCAGCCTCCGACCGGAACGCAAGCTTCATCGAGTCCGGCGACCACACCGGATCGCTCTCTGCCGTCGCCGTATGCGTCAGTCTCTGTGCCTCGCCGCCATCCTTCGCAGAGGCCGCAAACAACTCACCATGCGCGATCACCGCAATCTTCTTCCCGTCGGGCGACAGCGCCAGCTTATTGAAGTTCGTCTCCGTCACATGCGTCACACCCGGAGACGCCGGAACTCCGCGCAGCGCAATCTGCACCTTCTCCGCTTTGCCCGACGCAGTGTCCATCCGCCAGATCGAAAAGTTTCGTTCAAACACGATCGTCTTGCCGCCGTCTCCAATGCTCGGCCACAACACGCGACCTTCCTTGAAGTGAGTCAGAGCCTTCGCCGAAGCAGGCGTGCTCACCGGTGCCGCCCAGATATTCTCAGCGCCCGAAGCATCACTCATATAAAAAAGAGTCTTCCCATCCGTCGACCACATCGGCCACGCATGCTTTGCATCCGCCTTCAGCAGCATCTGGTACTTGCCGCTCTCCGCCACAGGCTTCAGCCAAACCTCGGTCAAATCGATGTGCGCATGCCCATTCCGCCACCACTGCGCGCTGCTCAGCCCCTTCGCCATCAGCACGATCGTTTGCCCATCCGGTGACGGCGCACTTTCAAACTCGTTCAGATACCGCTCATGGCTCACCTCCAGCGGCGTCCCACCCGACGAACTCACGCGAAAGATATCGCCCTGCCCGGCAATGTCATCCACCGCCGACGTGAAATAGATCCACTTCCCATCATGCGACCACCCATCCAGCGAGTCCGGCCGGTCCGAATAAGTAACGCTGCATCAGCTCACCCGTCGCCAGCGTCAGCACATAGATATTCCCAGCGCCCGTCCGCGTTGAAACAAACGCCAGCCTCGTCCCATCCGGCGAATACAACGGCCTGGACTCCGTCGCCGGGTTTGTCACCAGCAGATGCGCATCCCCACCCGTCGCAGCCACCGTCCAGATATCCCCGCCCGACGCAAACGCAATCTCCTTCCCATCGGGAGAGATAGCGGGATCGCTCAGTGACGGCAGAACCGTCTGCGCCACTAAGCCGTTACCTGCAGACAAAGCTCCGAAAACAACCACACCAACAGCCCAGCGGCGGAGTACGAGCGACATGGCAGACACTTCCTTCAATTGGAAATAGGCAGATAGGAAATTCTACACAAGCCCCGGCATCTTCTCTGTCGACAAGATCGCCAGCGTCCCTGGAGCCAGTTCCACCGCGCTCTTCCTCATCTTCACGCCATCGCTCGATGCCATCACCAGCGGAATCCGCTTCGGATTCTCAAACTCCAGCACTTCATCCCCCAGATTGCAAACCACCATCACCGCCGCGCGCTCCATCACCAGCCACTGCTTCTGCTCATCGAACCGCACCTTCGTCTGTCCCGGCTGCCCATTGTTCAGAGAAGGCGACCCCCTCCGCAGTTCAATCAACCCGCGATACCACTCCAGCATCTCCTCATGCCGGCCCTGGTGCACCTCATCCCAATTCAACTTCGATCGCTCGAACGTCTTCACATCCTCCGGATCGGGAATCACCTCCGGATCCCATCCAAACGCCGCAAACTCTCCGCGCCGGCCCTCCTTCACCGACCTCGCCATCTCCGGATCCTCATGATCTGCAAAATACAGAAACGGCGTTGAAGCCGCATACTCCTCCCCCTGAAAGATCATCGGAAGAAACGGTGCCGTAAACACAAGCCCTGCCGCAACCTTCGCCCTGTCCCACCCCACAACCTGATCGATCCTGTCTCCCACCGCCCTGTTCCCCACCTGGTCGTGGTTCTGAATAAATCCCAGAAACTGATGCGGCGAAAGATCCCCCACCGGCCGTCCATGCATGCACCCCCGGTACACCGAGTAAGTCCCGTCCTGCACAAACGTCTTCGTCAGCGCCTTCGCCAGCTTCGCCATCGTCCCAAAGTCAACGTAGTATCCATTCTCCCCGCTGTCCCGCTGCAACACTGTAAACAGCGCATGATGAAAATCATCGCTCCACTGCGCATCCATCTCATACCCACCCAGCCAGCTCGGCTTCACCACGCGTGGATCGTTCAGATCGCTCTCCGCAATCACCACCAACCGCCGCCCTATCTTCTCCGAGAGATCTTTCACCTCGCTCGACAGCTGCTCCATAAAATGCACCGCCGACCGGTCCACATACTCATGCACTGCATCCAGCCGCAGCCCGTCGATGTGATAATCCCGCATCCACATCAACGCGTTATCGCAGAAAAACCGCCGTACCTCATCGCTTCCCCAACCTTCAAAATTGATGGCCCCGCCCCACGGCGTATGGTGCCGTTCCGTAATGTACGGTCCATACTTCCCGCTGTAGTTCCCTACCGGCCCGAAGTGGTTGTAAACCACATCCAGCAACACCGCCAGACCGCGAGCATGGCAGGCGTCCACCAGCCGCTTCAACCCATCCGGACCGCCATATTCCTCATAAACAGCAAACAACTCAGCCCCGTCGTATCCCCATCCGTGTCGACCGGGAAACTCCGCCACAGGCATCAACTCCACATGCGTAATACCAAGCTTCTTTAAATAATCCAGCCGCTCAATCGCCGAATCGAACGTCCCCTCCGCCGTGAACGTCCCCACATGCAGCTCATAGATCACCGCACTCCCAAGCGGTGGAGCACTCCACCCTCCATCGCTCCACGCAAAAGCCGCCTGGTCATAAACCCGCGACAGCCCATGCACCCCATGCGGCTGCCACTCCGAACGAGGATCAGGCCATGCCTTCGGATCGTCATCAATCACAAACCCGTAGTCAGTCCCCGGTCCAGCCTCCTCCACCGAAACACGCCACCACCCATGTTCGTCAGGCTCCTGCATCGGATACGCAACATCGCCAATCTGCACCGCCATCTTCCGCGCCGTCGGAGCCCACACCGAAAACTCATGCATCGCCTTCGTTAGCTCCCGCCCCCTCGCGCACCAGCAGCGCAACCGGAAAATCCTTCAGCAACACCTTCATCGCATTCACTCCACCCTCAACACTCCCACCTGTCAGACGATTCCTCCATCTCCCGGGCGGCAACACCACAATCGTGTCCCTCCACGCACCTCCAAGCTTCAACGTCAACCTCGGCACCACCGTCACCACATCCTCACCGCGCAGATAAGCAATCACATGATCGTGCTTGTCTCCATCCACCTCCAGCGGCGCATACCCCGCGTCCACGCCAAAGTACTCCGGCCGTTCGCGTCGCAGTTCCAGAGCCTTGTGAATCGTCCACAGCTTCGGCAGCCCTTCATCCGCACGCAACATCACCTGCGCGGCCACGTCAGCGCCATTCATATGTTTCAGCTCACACAACAACCGTTTCCGCAGCGCATAATCCACTGGCCGCCGGTTATCCGGATCCACCAGGCTCAAATCCCACAGCTCTCCACCCTGATACAAATCCGGCACACCCGGCGCCGTATATTTCAACAACGTCTGCGCCATCGAATTCACCCGCCCCGCATCCTGCACCCTCGACACAAACTGCTGCAGCTCCCGCAAAAACGGCGCATAGTTCAGCGTCAGCTCGATAAACAGCCGCAGCGCCTCTTCGAACTCCTTGTTATTCGCCACCCAGCTCGTCTGCTGCTTCGCCTCACGCACTGCCTTCAGCATGTAACTCTGCGCCCGCTCCATCGTCAGAGGCCACGCGCCAATCAGCGTCTGGTAGTACAGATACTCCGTGTTCCGGTCAGGCATCGCCGCAGCCCCGCGCTTCACCGACCGAAACGCATTGTTCATCCGCGACCACCGCTGCACCGCCGAACCAAACCGCCCCGGAATCTCCGACAGCGCCGCCAACCGCGCCCGCACATCGTCACTGCGCTTCGTATCGTGCGTCGAAAGCGTCACCATCGTCAGCGGATGCGTCGCCTGCATCTTCGCGCAGTACGCATGAAACTCCGCAACACTCAAACCATCGCGCCCAGGATCGCTCCCCACCTCATTCATCCCCGCCAGCCGGTTGAAGCAGTAAAGAGCCGTATCCTCCACACCCTTCGCCATCACCGGCCCCGTGAACTGCTGAAACCGCTGGACAAACTCCGTCTCCTGCCTGCCTTTTACCTCCATCGTCAGCACATCGCGCATGAAGTCGAACAAGCCACCATCGATATCCTGCCGCTGTTGCTTCGCGCACTCGGTCGCCTCTTCAATGTGTTGCCGGTCTTCCTCGGTAATCTCATCGCGATCGGGCACCACATACGTCCGGTAAACCGAAAAGCAAGCCGCCACCTCACGAATAGCCCGCCGAATCTCCGCTCGCGTGTAATCGCGTCTGTCGCGATTCGCCTCGCATATCTCCACAAAGATCGAGGTCAGCCGATTTACGTCGCTTCCCAGCCCCTCCTGCGACACGCTGATCTTCTTCTCATGCGCAATCGCCGGAAACTCCGTTGGCTGCTCCGTAAACTGCCGGTACACCTGGGTCAACTCCATCATCCCTTCCGGAGCAACCAGCACCCCCGCAGCGACGTTTAAAAGTCATATCCCGTCGTCCCTTCGATCGGCCAGCTCTCCCGCAAATACTCCCCCGGCTCCAGAATCTTCTCGCCGACAACATAAGCATCCGGAGCATGCTCGCGAAGCCGCTTCATATACTCCAGCGGGTCACGCAACCCATCAGGATGATCCACTCGCACGCCATCGATCACGCCGCGTTTCAGCCAGTCGATCACCAGCGCATGCGTCTCTTCGAACACATACTCCCGCTCCACGCGCAGGCCGATCAGCGTATTCACATCGAAGAACCGCCGATAGCTCAGCTGCTGGTCCGCCGTCTTCCAATACGCCAGCCGATAGTTCTGCTGATTCAGAAAATCATCCAACGCATCGAGATTTCCATTCAACTCGGCAACCGACTGATCGATCGCCTCCCACACACCCTTCTCTTCTTTGCTAAGCCGCTCCAGCAGATCGAACAGCACAACCTTATCCCTGTGCCGTGCAAGAATCGTCCGCCGATCGACATACTCAGGCTGCGGCAATCGCCCAAACGACGCCGCTAGAAAACTCAGCGTGTCCGACTTCGCATACTCCGCCGCCCGCGAGAAAATCACCGGCAACGAAGTCGGCGATGTCGGCAGCGTCTGCGACGAACACTCCACCTGAAACCTGTTCCCCTTCCGCCCAACCTTGATCCCACCCGTCTGCAACACCCTGCCGTACTGATCCCCAAGAATCGGCACCAGCACCTTGTCCCGCAACCGCTCCTCCTCCGGCTGCCAGTCAATATCGAAGAACGAAGCGTACCGGCTGGAAGTCCCGTTCTCGAGCACATCCCACCAGTACCCGTTCTCCTTACCCAGAGACATGTGGTTCGGCACAACGTCGAGCACCTGCCCGAGGTCCGCCTCACCCAGCTTCGTGCAGAACCGTTCATGCCCCTCCGCACCGCCAAGCTCCTCATTCACCCGCTGATGCGAAACGACGTCATACCCGTGCATACTTCCCGGCGCAGCCTGCAGATAAGGCGAGCTGTACACATGCGAGATCCCAAGCGCGCGCAGATACTCCGCAATCCCCGCCGCGTCATCGAATGTAAAGTCTTTATGGAGTTGCAGCCTGTAAGTAGAGCACGGAATCCGTAGCATCGTTATCGACCGATCAAAACTCGTTCAGGAAACAAGGCAGCAGAAGAGTTAACGCAGATGATTGATTAGAAGCACTTAACGGCACGATAGTTGCACTCAAAAAACACACAATTCACCGCGCCCTCAAAGCCTCGCGCGACAAGTCCTTTGTCTCGGCCAGTGGTTGCGGCTGCCACAATCCCGACATCGCAAACGCCGAGTGAATCAGCGCGATATGCGAGAGTGCCTGTGGAAAATTTCCCACCATCCGCTTCGCCGCCGGATCATACTCCTCCGCCAGCAACCCCACATCGTTCCGCAGCGCCAGCAGCCTCTCGAACATCTTCGTCGCATCCTCCCGCCGCCCGATCAGCCACAGGCAGGTCACCATCCAGAAGCTGCACGCCAGAAACGCTCCCTCACCCGCCGGCAGACCATCATCCGTCTTCTTCGTGTCATACCTCGCAACAAATCCATCCTTCATCAATCGCTTCTCGATCGCCTCCACTGTCCCCACAATCCGCGGATCGTCCATCGGAAGAAATCCCACCAGCCCAATCCGCAGACACGAAGCATCCAGCTCCTTCGAGCCATACGCCTGCACAAAGCTGTTTAGCTTTTTGTTGAACCCCTTTACGCAAACCTCCAGGTGAATCATGTCGCGATTCTTCTCCCATCGCTTCACATCCCCTTTCCCATCGAATTTTTTGTGGGTCTTGATCGCACGATCGAGCGCCACCCACGCCATCACCTTCGAGTGCGTAAAGTGTTGCGGCTCTCCGCGCACCTCCCAGATCCCCTGGTCCGGTTCCCGCCACACCTTGCACAGATGATCGATCAGCGCAGCCTGCACCGCGCTCGCCGACGCGCGAAGCTCCTCGTCCGCTGGCGGAATTCGATTCAAGGCAGCTGCCACCTCGCCAAACACATCCAGTTGAAACTGCTCCACCGCCGCATTGCCGATCCTCACTGGCCGCGATCCTTCATACCCAGGCAGCCAGTCTGCCTCCCACTCCACAATCTGCCGCTCGCCGCGAATCCCATAGATCGTCTGCACCTGGTCAGGCGCCCCGGCAATTGCCCGCATCAGCCACTTCCTCCACTCCACCGCCTCATCCACATACCCAGCCTGCATCAGGATCAGCAGCGTAAACGCCGTATCGCGCAGCCAGCAATATCGGTAGTCCCAGTTGCGCGTCCCGCCAATCTTCTCCGGCAGCGAAGTCGTCACCGCCGCGACAATCCCGCCCGATGGCCTGTACGTCATCGCCTTCAGCGTCATCAACGATCGCTCCACTGCCTCCGCATACGGGCCTCTGTATCCGTTCTTCTCATTCCACCCTCGCCAGAACTCCCGCGTCTCTTTCAACGCCTCTTCGGCCGGTTGTACCGGCAGCACCTTCTCCAGCGACGACAGATTCGTCAAAGTAAAACTTACCGTCTCACCTGCACGCACTGTAAACTCACTCCGCGTCGACATTCCCTCTCCACGCAGCGGTACATCCGTATGCACTACCACCATGTCCGGCCCGGCAATCGCACGCAGCCCGTGGTCCGCGCTCGTCACCCACGGAATCGTTCGCCCGTAATCGAACCGGATCGTAAGATCCATCTGCATCGCAACCTTGCCCCGCACGCCTCGCACCATCCGCACCACATGCGAGTGCTTCGCTCGCGGAGGCATGAAGTCCACCAGCTGCACCTCACCTTCCTTCGTCTCGAAGGTCGTCTCAACAATCAGCGTATGTTCCTGATACTGCCGCCGGATCGCCTTTACCTTTCCCGCAGGTGCAATCCTCCAATAGCCGTGATCGCGCGTTCCCAGCAACGCCGCAAAACACGCCGCGGAAGAAAAATTCGGCCAGCACAACCAGTCGATCGAGCCCTCACGCGACACCAGTGCCGCTGTCTCGCAGTCCCCAATCATGCAATAATCTTCAATCGGCGACCCGTGCAATGGGTTCGCGCTTCGTCTCTTTGGCTCTGCCACTGCCTTTACCTTTCGTTTCGCTGCATTTCTTCTGCCTGCAACCACATACGGCCGATTGAGCATCTCTTTTAGTGCGGAGACATTCAATACGATGCGTGCGGTCGCATCTCTGGTTTGGAACTGCATCGCATTAACTCTGAAAAGCCGAACCTGAGCAACCGGATCAACACCTCAAATTTTGAGCCACCGTTAACCGAGAAAGACCAGATCGCCGATGGCCACGCAAACCAACATCGCCCTCGCCTCCGCACCCGCAACCGGGACCTCCGGACTTCTCATCAGCCTCGCTCCCCTGGCCCAGGAAGCCTTCGAGGTCACACTCAGCAACCTCGCCCTCGCCTTCCCCGGCGAAACCGTCTTCGTCGCCACACCCGACGCCGCCCCTCAATCCTCCTCCGGAAGCCCGCTCCGTCTTCTTCCTTACACCGTCACCACGGTCTCCGCGATCCCCGGGATCCTCACCGCTGCCGACTACCTCAACACCTACAAACTCGCCCAGGAAAACCACGCCACCGCCTGCGTCCTCCTCGGCGCCGAAGCCCAGTCTCTCCATCCCGAAGCCATCCGCGCCCTCGCCCGATCCGCTCTCCTCTGCGACCTCACCCTTGCGCACTACGATCTCGGTCCCCGCGAAGGTCTCGTCAACTCTGCCATCCTCTATCCCGTCACCAGAGCCCTGTTCGGCACGCGTCCGCGCTATCCTCTCGCCATCGACGTCGGTCTCTCCCTCCGCATGGCCGAACGCCTCGCCGCCGCCGCGCAGCGCTTCACCGCCGCCGGTCAGAACGATGCGATCCTCTGGCCCCTCAACGAAGCCGCCGTCGCCGGCTACTCCATCACCGAAATCAACATTGGCTCCCGCACCTTCCTCCAGCCTCCATCAGCCGACTTCAACGCCCTCCTCGCCCTGATCGCGTCCTCCCTCTTCACCGACGTAGACGCCAAAGCAGCCTTCTGGCAACGCGCCCGCGGAGTCCAACCCTACCAGCCCGTTACCCTCACGATCCCCATCACCGGGCCGCCCGACATCGCCCCCATGCTCGATGCCTTCCGCCTCGCCTACACCAACCTCCACGACATCTGGTCCCTCGTTCTTCCGCCCAACTCGCTCCTCGGCCTCAAGAAGCTCTCGCTCATGCAGCCGGAAACCTTCCGCATGCCCGACAATCTCTGGGCCCGCATCGTCTACGACTTCATCCTCACCTTCCGTCTCCGCACCATCAATCGCGGACACCTCCTCGGCGCCCTCACGCCCCTTTATCTCGCATGGGTCGCCTCGCACCTCACTCTCATCAGCAGCGGCACCGCCCCGGAAAAACACATCCAGGACCTCGCCGTCGCCTTCGAAGCCGACAAACCGTACCTTGTATCTCGCTGGCGCTGGCCCGATCGCTTCAACCCATAAGAAACACCTAAGGATTTTTCAACCGCGAACTTATAGCTGGACTGAGAACTGACAACTCGGAACTGACAACGAGGTAACAACCATGTGGCAACAAGTCGAACTAGCCCTCAGACAATCCGCTGAAAGCGTCCTGGTCAAACTCGCCAGGTTCTTCCCCGGTCTCATCGCCCTTCTGCTCGCCGTCGTCATCCTCACGGCCATCGGAGCAGGTCTCGCCGTTCTTCTCCGCCGCGCCCTCACCGCCGCACGCTTCGACGAGCGCCTCGCCCGCAACGTCATCGCACCCATCTCCGACTGGTCCCCCGCCAACAGTCCCACAGCCCTCATCGCCCGTGTCGCCTTCTGGAGCTGCGTCCTCGTCGGCTGCTTCATCGGCATCTCCGCCTTCGACGCCGCCTACCCCGGTGACTCACCCGTCTCCACCATCATCATCCCCTACCTCACCCACTCCATCGGAGCCGTCCTTCTCCTCATCGTCGGCACCGTCATCGCCCGCTTTCTCGAGCGCTCCGTCCTCATCGGTGCCGTCAACGCCAAGCTCCACTACGCGCGCATCCTTTCTCTCGGCGTTAAATGGCTCGTCCTCGTCCTCACCGCCGCCATGGTCCTCGATAACCTTCAGATCGGCGGCGCGGTCGTCGAGCTCGCCTTCGGAATCCTCTTCGGCGGAATCGTCCTCACCCTCGCTCTCGCCGTAGGCCTCGGCTCACGCGATATCGTCAGCCGCTCCCTCGAGCGCAGCGCCTCGCTCGACACCATTCCCGGAGACCCCGACTACAAGTCCGTACCCACAGAAAACCTGCGCCACTTCTAAAGAGAGGCTCACACGATTCGAGGTGTCAAACGATCGGAGGCCTCAACTGCTCGGGTGCCCCATCCTTCGCAGCTTCATCGCGAAGGGTGGGATGTAAATCTTCAAATCACCTCAGGCGAAGCCCGCACCTCGCTCGGCTGTACCCGCGGGGCAAAGAACCCATACGCCGCCACAACGGCAAATCCGAGTAGCGGCACAATATATCCGATCGCCAGACTCCCGGTCTTCTGCGCGATCAAGCCGAGCACCAGCGGAAAGATCGCTCCACCGACAATCGCCATCACCAGCAGCGATCCCGCCAGCTTCGTATTCGGTCCCAGCCCCTTCAGCCCAAGCGCAAAGATCGTTGGAAACATGATCGACAGGAAGAATCCGCTCGCCACCACACCCCACGCGCCAACGATTCCCGGCTGGGTCATCGTCACCGCCATCAGCAAAACATTAATCACTCCATAGACCCCCAGCATCTTGCTCGGCGACACATACTTCATCAGCGGCGTTGATACAAACCGCCCCAACATCAACGCAACCAGCACTCCTGTAAGGTAGTACGACGCATGCCGCTCCGTCACCGCCGTATATTGCTTCATGTACAGAATCAGATTGGACCAACTCGATATCTGCGCCCCCACATTGCAGAAGTTCGCCACCACCGCGAACCAAAGATGCGGATACTGAAACAATTGCCTGAAGCTTCCGTGATCGCCCGCCTCTCCCTCATGTTCGCTGTGCATCGCAGGAAACTTCATCCGGGACAGCACCAGGGCGCATAGCAATACCACCGCACCAAATGCAAGATAGGTCGGCACCACGCGCATGATCTCAGTGTGCAGATACGCCGTATACGTTCCCGCGGCCTTCATCTGCGCCACCTGGGCTGCCGATTTCTCCACGCCCGAAAAGATAAACTGCGATCCGATCAAGACACCGACTATCGTCCCCGGCGGATTGAAGGACTGTGAAAAGTTCAACCTCCGCTCCGATGTCTCCGGCGGGCCAAACTGCGCGATAAATGGATTCGACGCCGTCTCCAGAAACGAAGCTCCGCTCCCAACCGTAAACAGCGCCACCAGAAACGGCAGATATTGCCCGCTTACCGCAGCAGGCCAGAACAGCACCATCCCGCCGCCAAACAGGCAAAGCCCCGTCACCATCCCGGCCTTGTAACCCCATCGGCGCATTAAGAGTGCCGCCGGCATCGCCATGATGAAGTACCCTGTGAAATTTGCCGTAGAAACAAGCTGGGCACTGAACGTGGACAGTTCAAACGACTTCTTGAACTGCTGCACCAGAATGTCCGTCAGGTTGTTCGACATCCCCCACAGAAAAAACAACACCGTCACCAGCGAAAACAGCACCATGTGTCCCACCGGAAACACATGCCCGGTCGCCTCCCCTTGCGACTTCGTACCAGAACCAACCGGCGTAGAAACCTGCATGAACAACCCCCAAAAATCACGGATCCATCAAACCGGAGCTAACCAACTAACCCGCTAACCGGTAAAAAAACTCGTTGCTCAGTCTATCTCACTCATTCCATCAGAAATTTATGATTCGAATTCGCCCCTCACTTCACAATTGGCATACTATGGTCTCTCTTGCAATCAGCGCCTCGCGCAGGGCCCTCTTAAAAATTCATCCCCAAATTTGGAGGACTTCCAATGGCAACTAAAAAATCTACGCCTCGTCTCTCTGTCTCGCCCCGCGCAGTTTTGCCCGGCAGCGAAAAAAAGCCCTACGTTCTAGCCGCAGGTGAAAAACCTGCCCCAGCCGGTACGAAGATCACTGTCTCTGTTGTCGTTCGCCGCAAGGCTGAGCTTAAAGTCGCCAACCGCACCGGCAAGGAGCGACTCACCCACGCCCAGTATCGCGCCCGCCACGGAGCCGACCCTGCAGCCGTCAAACTTGTCCGCGCCTTCGCAAAAGAGTACAGCCTCACCGTCGCACCCGACACTCCAGGTCCCGAGCGTCGCGCTGTGAAGCTCGTCGGCACCATCGCCAATATGCAGAAGGCCTTCGGCGTCACCCTCGTCAACAAGACCGTCGACGGAGAGACCTATCGCGTCCGCGAGGGCAGCATCACCCTGCCGGCCGCACTCGTCGGACCCGTCCAGGCCGTCCTGGGCCTCGACAACCGCCCTCAGGCCCACCCTCACTTTCGTGTCATGGGCGAAACCGGCGATCTCTCCGCGAACGTAGCCCAGGCCGGAGGCTTCGCCCATCCACACGCCGCCGGAAACGGCTCCTTCACTCCGCCGCAGGTCGCCGCCCTCTACCAGTTCCCCCCCAACGCATCAGCCGCAGGCCAGACCATCGGCATCATCGAACTTGGCGGCGGATACCGCACAGCCGACATCACCGCCTACTTCAAATCCCTCGGCCAGAAGGCGCCCAAGGTCACCGCGGTCCTCGTCGACGGAGGCAAAAATTCGCCCTCCAACGCCAACAGCGCCGACGGCGAAGTCATGCTCGACATCGAAGTCGCCGCATCCGTCGCCCCCGGGGCGAGCATCGTCGTTTACTTCACCCCCAACACCGACCAGGGCTTCATCGACGCCATCGCCACCGCCATCCACGACACAAAAAACAAGCCCAGCGTTATCTCCATCAGTTGGGGAGGCCCTGAGTCGACGTGGACCGGACAGTCTATGAAGGCCCTCGACGCAGCCTGCCAGTCCGCCGCCGCTCTCGGCATCACCATCACCGCAGCCGCCGGCGACAACGGTTCCACCGACAACCTCACCGATGGCAACAACCACGTCGACTTCCCCGCATCCAGCCCGCACGTCCTCGGTTGCGGTGGAACCAAGCTCCAGGGCAGTGGAGCAAACATCTCCTCCGAGGTCGTCTGGAACGAGCTCACTAACGACGAAGGAGCAACCGGAGGAGGCGTCAGCAACTTCTTCCCGCTACCCCCCTGGCAAGCAAGCGCAGGCGTGCCAAAACCCACCAACCCCGCCGGGGGGCGCGGCGTTCCTGACGTCGCCGGAGACGCAGACCCCGCCTCGGGCTACGTCATCCGCGTCGACGGAAAAGGCATGGTCATCGGCGGCACCAGCGCCGTTGCGCCGCTCTGGGCCGGTCTCATCGCCGTCGCCAACGCCATCAACGGCAAGAACGCAGGCTTCATCCAGCCTGCTATCTACGCCGCCAAAGGCAAAGCCGCCTTCAACGACATCACCTCAGGCACCAACTACAGCGGCTCCCCCGTAGGCTTCAAAGCCGGCCCCGGCTGGGACGCCTGCACGGGTCTCGGCTCACCCATCGGCACAAAAGTCGTAGCCGTAGTCAACCCAGGCACCGCCACCGCCGCCAAAGCTACCAAAAAGAAGGCCACAAAGAAAAAGAGCGCAAAGCTCTACAGGCGATAAAGAACGCACAGAAACGTAAAGGGGGATGGCAGGCCGTCGTAACCAATCGACGCACCCGCCATCCCCCTTTCGCATAAATCGTGTCTCTTTCGGCTCGCCGCACAAAACAACGCCGCTACCAAGGCCGAGAGCTATAATTTCGCCCAAAGGAGTCCTGCCATGCAGATCCTCCGCGTCTTGGTTCTCTCCTCGTTGGCCGCTTCGATAACGTCAGTCATGGCACAGTCCTTACCAGGCAACAACTCCCCGGCCAAACCGGACACGTACTCATTCCTTCCCTCGCAGGATCTCCACCTCCCTGCCAAACTCCCGCAATACGTATTTCGCGGCGCACAATCCAATCTGGGGAGCGGAAACAATCTCCCGCACCTCACACTCAACCCCAAACAAGACGGCCAGCTTCAAACTTACCTTCGCCTCTTGTCTCCGAATCTGTCCCAGAACCGGCTCCTGCCACAGAAAAATTCGCGCTGTTACGCAATACGCAGCTATCGCTTCAATCGCGATAGTCCGGCTTCCGAGGCAACAGACCTTGCGGAATATTCTACCTGCCAGTCTGCCGCCGACTTTCAAATGAAAGCAGCGCTGGACGTCCACACTCGCTGAACCCAGCTGTCGGCGATTCACCAACTCTCAAGACAGAAACCCATTCTCATAGCCAGACTTCTGGTGGCAAATGGTTGTGTCGATGACAGGGGAAGCATAGTATGCACGAGTTTGATGTCCACGCCGGAAACGCGTGGGACTGGAACCAGAGAACTGGAGAGTCGGAGGGATAAGACGTTGAAACGAAAAATTACGATCGGTGCAGCTCTTGTCGCGCTAGTCGTCGCCCTAGGTGTTTGGGCCGTCGTGCTCCAGAAGCGAGCCGCTGTACAGGCCGCCGGTATCCAAGCGCCAAGGTTTGAAGTGGACCCAATGTGGCCGAAACCCTTGCCGAACCATTGGATTCTCGGAATGACCATCGGCGTGTCAGTCGATGCCCAGGACCATATCTGGATTATCCATCGCCAGGGTTCCCTCGACCTGAAAGAGACATACTCTCAACAGAATCCTGTTGCCGGTGATTGCTGCGCTGCAGCACCGCCTGTTCTCGAGTTTGATGAGGCTGGTAACCTCATTGGGCACTGGGGCGGGCCAGGTCCAGGATATGACTGGCCGGTTTCGACGCACGGAATCACAGTGGATTATCAAGGTAACGTGTGGATTGGTGGCAATGGCAACGGCAAGGGCGGGTCTGGGCCTGTAGTAGACGAGGTGGAGGGACATGTCGATCCGGGTGCCTACCATGACAGCATGATCTTGAAGTTTACCCAGGCCGGAAAGTTCCTGATGCAAATTGGCAAGGCTGGAGCGAGCAAAGGCAGCAACGACATCGCGAATCTTAGAGGACCGGCCAAAATGTGGGTGGATCCCAAAACCAATGAACTGTACGTCGCTGACGGGTACGGTAATAAGAGAGTGATCGTGTTCGACGCCGACACCGGCAAATACAAGCGGCATTGGGGTGCGTACGGTCATAAGCCAGACGACACCGATCCCGGCGCGTACAATCCTGATGCGCCACACGATCAGCAGTTCCGCAGCCCGGTTCACTGCGCAGTGCTCTCGGACGACAACCTGCTATACGTCTGTGACCGCCTAAATGATCGGATCCAGGTTTTCAAACCAGACGGTACATTTCTTCGGGAAAGCTTTTTCTATCCAAAAACTTTGGGCGACGGGTCGATCTGGGACTTGGCCTTCTCGAAGGATCCGCAGCAGAAGTACCTTTACGCGAGCGATGGAACCAACCAGAAGGTTCACATCATCGACCGCGAAACGCTCGAGGTCTTAACGAGTTTCGGAGATGGAGGACGCCAGCCTGGCGAATTCTACGCCGTACACAGCATTGCGACAGATTCGAAAGGTAACATCTTTACCACTGAGACCTATCATGGGCAGCGCGTGCAGAAGTTCGTTTACAAAGGTTTGGCGCCGGTCACCACACTAGATCAAGGCGTCGTGTGGCCTAAACCATCGTGAGAAAACCCTGAGTTTCACCGACGACGCAATGAAAGTTACGAAAGTTGTAGTCTGCTCGTTCTTCTATGCATGATTCATCTGCCTGGCACTCTTCCTCGTGCCCGGCTTCTCTACTTGGCTTCGGGAGCCTGAGTGGGCGCAGGCGGGCTGGAAGCGGGACCAGTCTTGGTAAAGGTTTTGAGAAGACCCTCAAGAAAAGCGAAGAAGACGTCAACGGCATATCCCACAAGGAAAGCGATCGCTAAGGGTGGGATTGAGACCGTCGTGGTCGTGACGAAGTTATTGAAGAGACCGACCACAGCTCCCCCGATAGCGGCAATCACGAAGCGGGCAGTGTTCGCGGCCGATGGCGTGAAGGTTCGCGAGTTCATCTGATCTTCAAAGGTTCGCAGGAGATAAGCGCAGGTGCCCAGCAGGGCATAGAGAACCGGCAGAATGACTGCGGAGAGCGCACCGTAGAAGACCGCTACATCCGAAAGACTCGTCTGCGCAAAGTAGCGAACGTGCTGATAAGTCTCGGTGATGCGGTCTCTATCCGACTTCACGTTGGGAATTCCCGGAGTAAGCTCGAAATAAGTCCGTCTCTGGTCGGGCACCATATCTCCCGAAGGAACGGGTTCGACGCAAAAAACAAACCAGTCCAACTTGCGCGCGCGATAGTTGATCAGCCGGACAAGAGACGCATACTCCTGAAGATTGCGTATGACATCCGCGTGGATCTCTCCGGGTTTGGCTTCCTCAGGAGATACCTGACTGGCATTCGCTCCAGTAGAAGATGGGTTCGCGGAATTATTTACAGGGGATGAGGCAGCGGACGGTTCCATAGGGACTTTAGGAGTTCCGCATGGATATGGCCACCGCCGGGTTGGGGGGGCCGTTGGCATGGTCGGCACAGCGAAAGCAGAATTCGCCCCCAGATCCGACCGAAGCGTGAGAGCCAGCGCGTTGGCCGTGGTGATGTCATTCGTAATGGACGTAGAAAGAGAGGACGTGATGAAGGTGCACAGTGAGGCGGGAACGATGATGGATGCCAACACAATCGCGGCAATAAAGTAACTCCGGACGGTCGGCCGCGTATCGTCGTGGTAGGCCCTGAGACTCTCCGCAGTAACGGGTTTCAGTCGGGCCGCAAGCTTCGTCAGTGCGGCAAGCAGATTGGCGGCTATCTCCTCACTCCACCCCTGGGTACAGGCGGTTCGCGCACGGAGGATCGCCTCACGAGTCGCAGGGTCAACGTCAACGCCGACCTCCGCCGCGTATTGCAGCAGACGTTCGGCGTTCTCGACCGTTTTGGGAAAATAGCCAGGGGGCTTAGGGCAGTGCAGATCGATCGGTTCGCCAGGTTGTGCCATCGCAGACGCTCTCCTTGAAACCTGCTGCAGAGTGGGCCCAGTGAGTCCTTGAGACCCGCCAAGAATACAGCACTGGTGCTCTGCCGTCGAACGAAGCTCTGTCCGAACCCCAGCCGGATCATCCCTTTCCCGTTATACAAACAGGCTGGCCTCCCCGGGATACCAGACTCTCTCTCCATCCACCCGCGCGAACTCCGTCATCGTACGAGGCCGCCGCGTACTCCTCCCATCCGCCTCGACAAAAATATCCTCCACCACGCCGCCACGAGCCAACACCGCATCCGCAATCAGCGAGCGATGACACCTCCACGGTACCGCCTCCGCGCACATCACCACCGCCGAATCGAAATCCGCCAGTGCCATCAGCCACCCGATCTCATGCGCAAAATGCTCCGTCTGCATATAGTCGGCATACCCGCGAAAACTCTCGTGTCTCCATCCCGTATTTACGCTGTCGGCAACCGGCTCGCGTCGTCCCCCCAGACCCTCCCTCCAGATCGGTCGGATGCCTGCCTCCCGCAAGGAAGCGAAGAGCCTCTCCTGACTGAACTGAGGATGCCGCTTCGACCCGGGAAACCGCCGCACATCCACCACGGTCGTAACGCCGTTCTCTCTCAGCGCCTGCAAAAACGGCTCCAGCGCCAGCGTCGAGTGTCCAATCGTCATCATGATCGATACCCCTTTGCTCGTCCCTTTGGACCCCTTCGCTTGTCATTCTGTAGCGCAGCATTGACTTGTCATTCCGTAGCACAGCGGAGGAATCTGCTTCTTCTTACACCGCCGCAGACCTCTTCGCTTGTCATTGCGTAGCACAGCATTCGCTTGTCATTCCGTAGCGTAGCGGAGGAATCTGCTTCTTTTTACACTGCCGCAGACCCCTTCGCTTGTCATTCCGTAGCACAGCATTCGCTTGTCATTCCGTAGCGTAGCGGAGGAATCTGCTTCTTTTACACCGCCACAGACCCCTTCGCTTGTCATTCCGCAGCGCAGCATTCGCTTGTCATTCCGTAGCACAGCGGAGAAATCTGCTTCTTTACACCGCCGCAACCCTCGAAAAAATAAAATTCCAAAACGAGGAAAATTTTCAGCAGCGAACAACGTGCACTTAAAACCGCGTTACAACCATAAAAATGCACTTAACAACCATGCAAAAGCCACGTTTTTCCTCTGTGGAAATCAAAAAAGCCCTATAAAAACGTGCTTTTTACCGGAAAATCCAAAATTAAAAAATAAGCGGCCCAGCCGAAGCCGAACCGCCCATCAAGTCTTGAATCCGTTCCACAACAAAGACCCCGCGAAGATCCGCGGTCGACACTTACACCGTAGCGTGAAGAACCTCTTCCCGAACCTCTTCATCCATTACCTTCTCGCGAGGCGTCTTAGGCAGCGCAACCGCCAGAACATCCTCGATCCGAGTAGCGTAATGAATCGTAACGCCTTCGATCTGGTCCGGCGCTAAGTCCTCATCTACCTGCTGTTTACAGTCCGTCGGCAGAATCACATCCCGCACGCCGGCCCGTTTCGCCGCAAGGAACTTCTCCTTGATTCCGCCAACCGGCAGCACATTGCCGCTCAGCGTAATCTCGCCCGTCATCGCTGTCAGCGGATGCACCGGAGTGTTCGTCAACAGGCTCACCAGCGCTGTCGCCATCGTCACGCCCGCCGATGGCCCATCCTTCGGAATCGCGCCGGCAGGCACGTGAATATGCAGATCCGTCTCCTTCAGAAGGTCTTCATCGAGCCCTAACGACGCGGCGTTCGAACGCACCCACGTCAACGCGGCCTGCATGCTCTCCTTCATCACATCGCCGATCTGTCCGGTCATCGTGAAGCCGCCCTTGCCCTTCATCCGGTTCGCTTCGATGAACAAAACATCGCCGCCCGCCGGAGTCCACGCAAGCCCGACCGCAACTCCAGCGCGCTTCGTCCGCTCAGCAATCTCCGTATCAACGCGCACTTTGATGCCGCCAAGGAACTCGTGCACGATCTCCGGAGTAATCACTACCTTCTCCTTATTACCTTCCGCGATCTTGCGCGCAACCTTCCTGCAGACAGTACCGATCTGCTGTTCGAGCTTACGCACACCCGCTTCACGCGTATAGTGCCGCGCAATCAGATGCACGCTCGCCGTCGGAAACTCGACGTGTTCCGTGGTAATTCCGTTCTCCTTGATCTGCCGCGGAATCAGGTAGCGAGTGGCAATATTCACCTTCTCCCCTTCCGTGTATCCGGTCAGTTCAATAATCTCCATGCGATCGAGCAGCGGCCCCGGAATCGTATCCAGCTGGTTCGCCGTGCAGATAAACAGCACCTTGCTCAAGTCGAAAGGCTGATCGAGATAGTTATCGCGGAACGTATTATTCTGCTCCGGATCGAGCGTCTCGAGCAGCGCACTCGCCGGATCTCCGCGAAAATCGCGCCCCAGCTTATCGATCTCATCCAGCATGAACACCGGGTCCTTCACTTCAACCCTCTTTAGGTGCTGAATGATCTGACCGGGCAACGCGCCGATGTACGTCCGCCGATGCCCGCGAATCTCCGCCTCATCATGCATACCGCCGAGGGAGATGCGCGAAAACTTCCTGCCCAGAGCCTTCGCAATCGAACGTCCAAGCGAAGTCTTACCCACGCCCGGGGGCCCGACGAAGCAAAGAATCGGCCCCTTCATATCCGGCTTCAAACGCCGCACAGAAAGATAGTCCAGAATGCGGTCCTTCACCTTTTTCAAGCCGTAGTGATCCTCGTCGAGAATCTCCTTGGCCTTCAGAATGTCCACCTCGCCCGAAGAAGTCTTCGACCACGGCAGCACCGCCAGCCACTCCACATAATTCCGAGTCAGCGAGTAGTCCGCCGCAGCAGGATTCATCCGGCTCAGACGCCCAAGCTCCTTCAGCGCGTCCTTCTTCACTTCCTCCAGCATCCCGGCGGTCTCAATCTTCTCCCTGAGTTCAGCGATGTCCTTCTGCGTGTCGTCCTGGTCGCCCAGCTCCTTCTGGATCGCCTTCAACTGCTCTCGCAGATAGTAGTCCCGCTGCGAAGACTGCACCGAATCCTGCACCTCGGTCTGGATCTTGTTCCGCAGCTGCTGCACCTCAAGCTCCTTCGCCAGATGCTTGTTGATCCGCTCCAACCGCGCCGAAACACCCGGAGTCTCCAGCAGTTCCTGCTTGTCCGTCGTCGTCAAAAACGGCAACGAAGAAGCAATAAAGTCCGCCAGCCTTCCCGGCTCATCGATATTGATCGCGATCGTCTGCAGATCATCGCTCAGCGTCGGCGATGAGGTCACAATCTGTTGGAACTGGCTCACCACATTCCGCTGCAACGCCTCCGCCTCAGGCGACGGTGTCGGCTCAACATCAACAATGGGCTCATACTCCGCCGTCATAAACGGAGTCAGCTGCGTAAATTCGCCCAGATGAACCCGTTCATTGCCCTCGGTAAATACAAAGAGGCTCTGGTTCGGCATCTTCACGACCTTGTGCACCGTCGCACGCGTCCCTACTCCATACAAGTCCGCCGACTGGGGCGAATCCTGCCGCGCATCGCGCTGCGCCACCACCAGAATCGTCTTCTCCTCGCCCAGCGACTGGATCAGCTGGATCGAGCTATCCCTCCCGACCGTCAGCGGCAATACAGCGTGCGGAAACAAAACTGTATCCCGCACCGGCAACACCGGAGCAGGCCCTTTTCCTTTCCCCTCGGAGAGGGGTTCCTCGTTATTCTTTGCCGTCGGCTGAATTACGCTTACGAAATCACTTGGCATTGAGTGTACCTCTATCAGATTATCCAATATTCGATGCAGCAACCCAAGGTTCGGTCGCAAGTCACTGATCCCTTTTCCCTTAGATGTTCCCGTCAACCTCAGTCATCGGCCATAAACCCTTTTCCTTCAATCGTTAGCCGACCGCCTACCCTAAACCGATGACCCGTACAAAATAAAATCATTGCCCTGGGCGGTCCCCGGAATACACTGACTCCGCCATGAAACGACCTGTTGGACTCATTCTCTCGGCCATTGTGCTCAGTCTCTCGGCCCTCTTTCTTCTGCTTACGGCAGCCCTGATGACTCTTGTCGGAATCTTCGCCAGCCGCAAGCCATCCCTCCAGCCGGAACCGCACTTCCTGCTCTATCTGATGCTCGCCATCGGTCTCTTTTATGCCGCACTGGCGGTCTGGGCAATCCTTACCGTAATCGGAATCCTACGCCTCCGCCCGTGGGCCCGCTACTCCATCCTGATTATTGGCGGAGGAACCTTCATCCTTGGAATCTTTGGCGCGCTCGGCAGCGTCTTCAGCCACACAATGGCTCCCACCGTTGCAACTCAAAACCCCACGGCCGATCTGCGCATCACGTCCGCCGTCTTTCTCTTCATGGCGATCTTCGAACTGCTCATCGCCGCCATTGGCATCTGGTGGCTCATTTACTTCAACCTGCGCCCCATCCGCGAGCTCTTCTCGAACCCCGCCACCCTGCTCCAACCCTCAATAGCAATCGGCCGCTTCGGCCGCACTCCCACGGCGATCAAGATCATCGGAGGTCTGCTTCTCTTCTCCTCTGTCAGCTGTCTGTTCTGCGCTCTTCTGCCCTTCCCCGCTTTCTTCCTGGGCTATATCCTTCCGCTGAAGGCAACCCGCATTCTTTATCTCGCTTTCGCTGTCGTCACTGCCTACGCCGGATACGGCCTCCTTCGTCTCAAGGAGTCTGCCCGCCTGTTAACCATCGGCTTCCTGATCATCGGCTGCTGCAACTTCATCCTGGCCGTATTGCCCTGGTACCGGGCACGCTTCCATCTCTACACAGCAGCGCTTATGGCACAAATCACATCCTGGATGCCAACGCCGGGCCAACCTCAGGTCGACTGGACCAGCAGCAGTGCCTTCTATCTCATCTGCCTCATCTGGGGAGTGGTCGTGTACGGAGTCATCTTCTGGTTTCTCCAACGACACCGAGCCGCATTCAAAACAGCGCCTCAATCACTGCTCGAGCCCTAAGCCGCCTTGTACCGTCCCAGCACCTTCACCATCCGGCAATGCTCCCTGAGCGTGGCCAATGCAGCGTCGGCCCTTTCCGCCGTATCGAACCGCACATCGACATAAAACACATACTCCCACGGACTCCCCGGCACCGGCCGCGACTCAATCTTCGTCAGATTCACCCCCGCATCCGCCAGCCGCTGCAACGCCGCCACCAGTGTCCCCGGCCGATGCTCAATCGCAAACGCGAGACTCATCTTGTCCGCGTGCAAACCGTCCTTCGCCACCGGCGCATCTTCTCTCCGCAACAGATGAAACCGCGTGTAGTTCTCCGCATGGTCTTCCACGCCGGCCACAAGAATCTCCGCACCGTAGACCTTCGCGGCCAATTCCGGAGCAATGCCCGCCGCATCCCGCAGGCCCGCTGTCATCAGGTGCTTCACACTCCCCGCCGTATCGTAAAACGGCACCACCTCAAACTCCGGATGCGACGCCAGAAATCTCCTGCACTGCGACAACGCAACAGGATGAGACATCACTCTCTGCACATCGCCGATCTTCACTCCCGGCATCGCAATCACGTTATGACGAATCCTCAGCAGGCTCTCCCCGTCAATACGCACCGGCAGTTCAAGCAACAAATCGTAGTGCTCAGCTACCGAGCCATGCAGACTGTTCTCGATCGGCAGAACTGCGCCATCCACCTCGCCCGCAACAACCTTCGCGAGCACCTGCGCCGACACGGTACACGCGATGATCTCCAGCCCATTCTGGTTGCCTAGCATCTCAACCGTCGCCATATGACTGTTGGAGCCTAACTCGCCTTGAATCGCCACCTTCACGTCAAATCCCCCAATTCTGCATCAACACCAGCCTTCAATTTTATTCTCGCTGGCAACCTGTTTCGCGTGCCTCGCACCTTACCACAGGTAGCGCCCAGTAGTGCACGTCATCGCAGGCGAACCGGACATCATGCCGGTATTCGTCACGGAGAACGAATAGGAGAACGCAAAAATGCTCTGGACAATCACAATCATACTTTTCCTCCTCTGGGTCGTCGGACTCGTCAGCAGTTATACCCTCGGCGGATGGATTCACATCCTGCTGGTTCTTGCCATCATCGTGCTCATCTTTAATCTCTTGTCCGGTAGACGAGTCGTCTGACGCCCTATTTCCCATCCTCTAGCAGCCCTCCCGGCAACATGTAACTGAAGGAGTATCAAATGAACACCGAAAAGATTCAGGGGAAATACGATCAGGTAGCAGGCAAGATCAAACAACGTGTCGGAGAAGCAGTTGGCAACCAGAAATTAGCCAACTCCGGCGCGGCAGAACAGATCAAAGGCGTCGCCAAGGAGACGTGGGGCAACGCCAAGGACACAGCGGCTGTCGTTCGCGACGACAACCAGGCAAAGGTGGGGGTGAAACGCGAAGACCTGAAATATCGCGCCGAGGATACAGCCCACAACCTGCGCGAAAAGGTCACTACCGCTGCGCAGAACATCAAACATTCAGTCAACGAAAAACTCGACGACATCAAGCGCGAGCATCGGGGCTGATCGCAACAGAGAGATGCCCTCCCCAGCCCGTCGGCAACGACGGGCTTTTTTATCGCCTCAGAAGAACATCCGCCGCCACAAACCCGAAGAACACGACCGAAATCACCCCATTCAGCGTAAAGAACGCCGCATTCATGCGCCGCATATCCTTCGGCGAAATAATCGAGTGCTCGTAAAACAGCAGAATCGCCACCGTCGATACTCCCGCCATCGCCAGGCTTCCAAGTCCGAACAAAACAATCAGCCAGTAGAGCATCAGCAACATCCCGAGATGCATCCCCCGCGCGATCCAGAACGCCACTGTCAAGCCAAAGGCCTGCGGCACGCTGTTCAACCCTGCCTTACGATCATGCTCAAGATCCTGGCACGCATACAGCACATCAAATCCCCCCACCCACAGCAGAACCGCACCCGTCAGCACCACGATCCGCCAGTCCAGCGACCCGCGCACCGCAATCCATGCCGCCGAAGGCGCAATCCCCAGTGCCAGTCCAAGTACCAGGTGCGACCACCGCGTAACCCGCTTCATATAGCTGTAGAGCAAAACCACCGCCAGAGCTAGCGGCGCTAACTCCAGCGTCAACCGGTTCAACATCGCCGCGCCCACCACGAACACCGCAACCGACACCACCACAAACCCCGCAACAAACCCGTTGCTCAGCGTTCCCGCCGGCAAAGCCCGCATCGCCGTCCGCGGATTCGCCGCATCCAGCCCGGCATCTACCAGCCGGTTGAACGCCATCGCCGCCGACCGTGCCGACACCATGCAAACCACAATCCAACACAGCACCCGCAGGGAAGGCCAGCCCCCCGCCGCCAGCACCGCCCCGGTCAACGCAAATGGCAGCGCAAACACCGAGTGCTCCCACTTGATCATCTCAAGCGTGACTGCCGTACTCTTCCAAAACGATCGCATCTCTTCATCGTAAAAGAATCAGGCCGCGTCAGCATCGCCAACGCGGCCCAATCGTGAAACCACAATCTATTTTCCCGGCTTTTCCTGCTTCTCAGGAGCACCTGCCACCCGAAGATTGTTGGTTACCTTGAACACCCCGGGCACGCTATTCGCGCGAATATTCGCCGTATCCTTGTCCGCCTGCGAATCCACCACCCCCGAAAGCGTCACATTCCCGTTCACAACCGTAATCCGAATCGGTTTCGCAGGATCGATCGCATACTTATTCAGCGACGGAAAACCGTAAATCGCCCGTGCCTCCGCTAGTCGAATCCGGTCATCCATCGGCGACACCGGCGCGACCTCAATGTTGTCGATCACGTCCTTCACGCCCGGATAATTCTGCACCAGGCTGATTGCCGAGTCCTTATCCGCAGGCCCGTACGCCGTTCCACCCAGCGTCACCGCGCCATTCTGCACGCCGATCGTAAACGCATTGAACGCATTCGTCGAATACCCGATGCGGTCGTACGCCAACTTCTCCGCCAGCTTATTTCGCAATGCAAGATCATCGATCGTCGGCCCTGCTACCTGAATCTCATTCTCAACACCCTTTACTTCTTTGCGATGATGCGCCTTATTATCCGCATCTACCTTCGCGCTGTACAAATCAACCGTGCCCGTCAATCTCACCACGCCGTTCTGCACCGACGCCTTCACGTTTTGAAATCTCTTGTCATCCAAAGCCTTCATCACATCCGCCTGAATCGCCTCATCATTACTACTCTGCGCGATCCCTTTCGCCACTCCACCCAGCATCAACACGACAACCAACCCCAGCAGACCAGCACGCCGCAAAGCCGTCATCCAATTCATTAGCTTCCCCTCAAATTTTGGCGAACCCGGAGACCAATTCGTCTTAAAATCCAACCAGGTTGGATGCAGATTCCCACGCCGGCAGCCGTCTACCGGTATCTCTTCCGCAGCTTATAGACAACGCTGAACACGCCCGATTCTTCGCGCGTCACCACAATCGAGTTATTGTGATTAAAGTCGTACTGCACCTGGATCAACTGCTGCGCCGAAGTGTTCACATTCGTCGCAAACGTCGCCGTTACCTGCCTCGACAACTGCTGCTGCACTGTAATCCTCGCGGACGATTGCCCCAGCGTTCCCACAAACGCTGGATCGATCTTAACGCTGCCAACCCCGAACAGCTTCTCTACGCGATTGCTCACCGTAGCGTTCAGCGCGCCGCCCAGCAGTGCGCTCGTCGTCGGATCGGTCCCCTGCTGCACCTGCCGCTCCTGGTAAAGCTGCGCCTCCTCTTGCGTTCGACCCAGCGCCAGCAGCGCGAATACATCGCTCTCGCTCAACGGAGGATCCGACCGGTACGTCGGCTTCAGATTCGTCGAAGTCCCATGCAGGCCCACCGTAACATCGTAGTTCTCCACCTGCGCGGTCGCATCCAGATCAATGATCGGATCGATCCGCACCGGATTCGTAAAGTAGATCTCACCGCGCTGCAGTTGATACTTCTGCCCGGCAAAGGTCGCGCTTCCATCATTAATTTCAATCCGCCCCAGCACCGACGGAATCGCTGCCGTTCCGCGAATCGTCAGATCCACCGTCCCCGCAAGCTTGGCGTACGAATTCTGAAAATCGAGTTGCGGAGCGCTCGTCACCCGCACATCCAGCCGAATCTTGTTCGCCGGCGAATTAGGATCAGGCGGCGCGCTCACTCCTCCTGGCGTTCCAAACGCCGCAAAGTCCACATCCTGGCCAATCCCAAACCGGGTCATCAGAATCGATCCGCTCAAAACCGCGCTCTCAGTCCCACCCTGCAACTTCAGGTTCGCGTTTGCTGTCGCGCTCAATCCATACAGTCGCACTCGAACCGCATCGCCCGTCGCCGTCAGGTCTGCATAGACGCCATTACGGTAGCGAATCGATCCGCCGATCTTAAGTATCCCTCCACCAGTCGTCGCCGTCAGGCTCTGAATATCCAGCCGGTCATCATTGAACACCAGCGTCCCGTTCATATTGCTTAGCCCATTCGGGATGCCGTCCATCGCGACATTTACCTTGTCGAACTGCAGCTTCCCGGTTAGCTCTGGCTTCATCAGCCGCCCACCCGCCGCAACTGTGAACTCTACTTTCCCGCTCGAAATCAGGTCCGGATCGAACGAGCGCAGCAGCGTCAGGCTCACGTTGCCCGTAGCCTTTACATCCAGTTTGCCGCCCTTCGGATCACCAGAACCGAAAACCTGCGCCGTACCGCTCGCGCGCATATCCGTATCCGGGCCTGTAATGTGAACCTGCTCCAGCGTCGCCACACCGTCGCGCAGTCCCACGCGCAACGGATCAGCTGCCCTTAACTCGATCCCCTGCAGCTTCACATCCACCTGGCTGAACTGCGCCTCTCCATTCAGAGCCTTCGGTGTCTTGAGCGGCCCATTCACCGTCGCCACGCCATCGATCTGCGACTCCGCTTTCACCTGCCCCGGTCCGAACATCGCCATCGGCTTGCCGACATCCAACCCCGCAATCGTCAGCTTCGCCTGCACAGGATAGTCGCCGGTCAGCCCCACCTGTCCGGTCGCATTCACCTGCGCGCCCACCAGCGTCGAGTTCGCCGTGAAGTACACCGTCGACGCATCACTGTGCGCCTCAATCACCGCGTCTCCAATTCCCTGGCCCTGATAAGTCGCCTTGGCAATCTTCAGATTCGCCTTCAACCCTGGCTGCGTCAGCGTTCCATTCGCATCCGCCACCACGCTCGCCACTCCATCCAGATCCGTCTGCGCTCTCTGCACGGTCACAAACTTCGACAGTAGAATGTCATGCCCTTCCACATGCGCCCGCAGATGCTCGCTTCCCCAGTCATATCCCCCATCGCCGGCGACCTGCATCCCATGCGCCTTCACCACAAGGTTGCTCGCCTGAATCTCCTTCCCCTGGACCACCAGATCCGCCGTCGCAGATTCATAAGGCTCGTCATAAGCAACACCGTTCATCAGCGAAACATGTCCGCCGCCATTCAAAGTTCTCAGCTCGCCCGCTGCATGAACATTCAACGCCATCGTTCCAGTCAGCGGAACCTTCCCCTGCTGTCCAAAAATCTGGAGCACATCCACAACCTGTGCATTCGCCAGTTGCGCCTGGCCATCCAGCTCCATCCCGTCATCCCAAACGAACGTCGCCACGCCACGCCGCGACACTACCTTCCGCGGCACCAGCTTCCCTTCAACATTTAACACCGCAGTCCCGCGCTTGATCGTCGAGCTCGCCACCACAACACCCGAGTTCGGCGAATACTCCGCATCAGCCACTACCGAATCGATCAGAACATCCGTCGTATTCAGCGCGAACTCCGCATTCGTCGCCTGCATATGCCCCTTCACATCCAGATCGGCGATCCGCCCCTTCGCCGTCCCGTTGAACTGCATCGCCCCATGCAGCACTACGGGAATCGCAGCCGTACCCCTCTTCCCATTGCCTTCGAGATCCAGCGTCGTCAGCAACTGGTTGTACTCCGACAGATCCCGCACCGATAGATCCACCCGCAGATCTGTCAGCGGATCACCCTCATTCACTCCCAGCACACCCGAAGCCTCAAGATTCGTCTGCGGCATCTGCAGCGTCACCGACTGAATCCGAACCGTCTCATTCTTCCCCGTGTAATGCGCCAGAGTCTTGCCCGTCACCGGAACATCGTTCAACGCTCCCGGCCGCTTCACGCCTGTCGGTGCGAACGTCAAATCCCCATCAATCTCCACCGTATCCGCAATGTTCTTCGCCGGGCCGCCCCACTCCACCTTCACCGGCCCGCTTACCGCCGTATCAAAACCCAGGTCCCCGTAGTGCTCCGGAGCTGTCACGTCCATAATCGTCCGCAGCGGAATCTTCGTCAGAGTCGCCGTCAGATAAGCACGCGCAACCTGCAGTGGAGGTACCGTAACCGTCTTCTCTGGAATAGGCTCCTTCGCCCCAATCGCCGTTGCCGTTTTATTCGTAGTGCTCACCGCGGCCTTCGTCGTCGCCGAACTTGCCGCAAGGTCCTTAGCCGGAGTCTCACCCAGCCAGTTCGCAATCCTCAGATCCCCGGCCGCGCTTCCTCCCCCTGGCAAGTATCCCGTCAGCGCCGTCAGCAGCAACTCCGTCGGCGTCACATGAAGCTGCGCGCTCCCGTCCACATCATGCAGCCGTACATACTCATTCCGGTACGAAACTTTTCGAATCTTCGCCGACCCCACGAGCAGATATCCCTGCACGCAATCCGGATCTGGCGGCAACGGTTTCAGAGGTTTCGCGCCCTCCTGCGGATGGCTCCGCTTCCAGAACGGAGGATGCTTCTGCGCGACTGCCGGCGAAGTCGTGCAATTATGCCCCTTCACATCAAGATCGATCGCCCCCGCATTTAATCCATCCACATCCGCCAATACGGAAATCTGTTTCAGGTCCAGCGACCCCTTCACCGCAGCCTGCCACTCCGGCTTGGCGAAGTTCTTAATCCCGGCCGTCCCTTCTAACTTCGAATCTCTTCCGCTCGTAAACTCAAACGTCTTCAATTCCGCAGCGTTCCGTCCCAGCTCTCCGACAAGATGGAGCGCCGACTGTGCCTCTGGCTGCTTCGCCATCTTCGTCCGCAGATCCCTCAAATCCACCGTCATCCCATAGCGATCCGTCGACGAGAGGTAGTGCACCTCCGCTCCCAGATTCCGCGCCGCCACATCAAACGGAATCGCGCGGTCGTTGAACAGCGCAACGCCATTCGTCAACACAGCCTCACCGGCCCTGAGATCCAGCAGCGTATCCGTCACCGGAGTCTTGCTCGTATTCGGATGCTTCGGCTCCGGCTGATTTGTCTTTCCATCCATATCCACAATCAGATGAAACTGCGGATGCTCGACGCCGAGATAATTCAACCGCACATGCGACATCACACCCGTTCCCGCAACATGTGAAAAGAAATCGAACAGCTCTACCCGAAGCTCGATCTTATCCACCGAAAGATACGGAGCCTCGCCCGGTCCCTCCAGCCCATGAATTACCAGCCCATTGGCCTCCACCGCTAGATGCCGCAGATTGAACTTCATCCGTGCAAGCTCCACCCGCCCGCCAGTAGCATCTTCCAACACCTTCACCACTTGCGCGCTCACTCGACGGCTGAAGTCGTCCGTCGTCGTGTACCACGCAAACGTCCCGCCAAGTACCATCACCAGGATTACAAACCCGATCACGCACCACGCCACTGCACGGCCCATCCTCGTCGCCAGCGACCGCTTCACCTTCGCAATCTCGTCGCTCACCTTCTCCTTCAGCAGTTCCTTCTTCTCCGCCAGCTTTTTGTCCAGATCGCTCAAGGCGCCACCTCCCCCGGCGTCAGGACCCACACGCTCCCCTGAACCCGCAGCGACTTCAGCCAATCCTGCAGCAGCGCACTCACCTGCTGTTGCAGCAGCACCTCCTCAATCCGTCTCTTGATCGTATCGACCGCCGGCGGCGTCACATGCCGCTTCTCGTACTCCGGCAGCATCGTCTTCTCGTAGTACTCCTGAATCTCTTCATCCGTGATGCTGATTCCGTTCCGAAACCGCACCTGGATAAACCGCAGCAGCTGCATCCTCTGCCGCCACCGCAAGCTGAACTCTTCCACCGTAAACCCGTGGCGCGCCAGGTAGGTCTTCCACCCCTCATCCGTCTCGCACTTGTATTGCTTGCACTCCGGAATGTCTTTCCGCAGCGTCGCCAGCTGTGCATCCAGCTCCTTGTCCGTAACCGCATCCTCCGGTTGCAGCGCCGCCTGCTGCAGAATCAGCGTCCGGTCCACCAGCCTCTCAATCAGCTTCGCCCGCGTAGATTCGGCAACCGTGCGATAGGGCTGAACCTCCTCAAACCGCCGCTCCTCATCCACGTCGCTCTCAAGAATCACATCCCCGTTCACCACCGCAACCAGCCGGTCCAACACCTGCCCATTCCCGGCCGGAACCGCAACCGTACTAGTCGGCGGCGTCGCCTGAGCCACAGCCTGCCTCGCCCAAACCCTCCCTGCCGTCAGCACACAGATCGCCGCCAGCGCCACCGCGCCAGCCAGCCAATGTCTCGTTCTCTGTGCCATCGCGCTCATCTAGAAGCTCTCTCCGATGCTGAAGAAGAAGTTGAAATGCGCTGCGTGTCCCTCATGCGGAGGGTTGTTGGAAAAGTCATAAATCACTGGATACACCGGCGGGTTCAGGTTGTAGCTGAAGTCCAGCCGAATCGGTCCCACCGGCGTCTTATAGCGCACCCCAAGTCCGACGTCGTGCGAGAAATAGTTGAAGTCGCACTTCCCAATACTGCCCGATACATCCGAACACGTCTCTCGATTCGGCTGCTTGAACCGCAAAAAACTTGGGAACATCTGCGACGCATTCTGAAAGATGTTCCCCATGTCATGAAACAGAACGAAGTACACGCTGCTGCCGACGTACGGCAACGTCGGTGCCGGCATGCGGAACTCCAGCGAGTTCACAAACGCCGCAGTTCCTCCCACCGGAAAGCCAGTCTGTAAATCTCGTGGGCCCGCTCCATTGATCGGAAACCCGCGCAACGAATTCGCACCCCCCGCATAGAGCCGCTCGGGCAGAGGCACCGCCACGCAACTTGGATTCGTGTTGAGCAAATCATTGCCTGCTGCATCTGGATTCAGGCAGGCATCGTTTCCCACATTCGGATTCTTCCCCGAGGACTGCTCAAACCCAATCCGCGTACTCCGCCCAAGCACATACTTCAGCTTGCCGAACTGGTAATACGTCGAGTTTGTCCCATCGATCTTCCAGAAATCAGTCTCCGATCCGAACTTCGACGAGGCAACAAACCCCTGCAGTGTCGTGTACTGTCCTTTCACCGCATTCAGCGGCCCCGGCGTCCGCGTGTCGTGAAACCAAGTCAATCCAGGCCCGCCAACACGCACCGGCTGCGACAGCAGTGGAATCAGGTCCGCCGAAACCTGCAGGCTGTTCGGATCGACCGCCACGCGTCTGTACAAAAAGTCGTAGATAAACGTATCCCGTCGTCTCCACCTCTGAGTGATCCGGAAATCTCCCTGCAGCGTCGACGACGCAAACGTCGTAATGTCACGAATATTCGAATAGCCGCCCGAAACCGAGGCCGCCAGACTCTTGTGCCCATAGAAATGCGGGTTCTGAAAAGTCAGGATCGCCACCTGCTCCAACAACCCATACGACGAGTGCAGTGTCAGCGAGTTATCCGTGCCCCGCAGATTGATCCGCGACACATCCAGCGATACTCGCGGGCTCACCCCCGTCTTTCCCTCCTGGCTAAGCTGGTTGCACGGATTCAGCATCAGTTGGATGCACGACGCCTGCGAGATCATTCCCTCCTGCGGCGTCCCGGTCTGTGCCTCAAACCCGAAGCCATACGTCACGTTCCACCGCTTCGCCTCCGTCAACTGCAGCAGCACATTCTTCTGCGGAGCATCTCCGTCCGGATTCTGCACAGCCGCCACCACCTCATTGAACAATGCGATGTTGTACAGATTCCTCTGCGTCTGCAACAGCGCCGACTGGTCCAACGGATCGCCCGGATGCACCAGCACCTGCGACTCCACCACCTTCGGCCTCGTCTTCTCCACTCCTGACACCAGCACCTTGTCGACGAACACCTGCTGCCCCTCTGTCACATTCAGCGAGACGTCCGTCTTATCCGTGTCTTTCGACTCCTTCCCCTGCCGTATCTCCACCTTCACCTGGTCGAACCCATGAGCGAGGTAATACTGAAGCACGGTATCCCGGTCTCCCGACAGCGTCACCAGCGAAAACGGCTGCCCCGGCTGCGAGTTCATCAGCGCCCTCACATCCTGCATCCGGCTTCCATCCACCCCGTTCAGCGACACCGCCCCGAACTTCTGCTGCAGTCCCTCCACGATCGTGTAGATCACCGAAATCTCTCCGCTCTTCACCGGCTTCCCGTTCGGCTGCGCCGAAACATCCTTCACGTCCGTCGTTATCTTCGCCTGATCGAATCCATTCGCTCGATACAACGCCAGAATCGCCGTCACGTCGCCCGAGACCAGTGCCGGACTGTACCGCCCGCTTCTCTGGTATGAATTCGCCTTCTGTACCCGCATACGTTCCCGCAGAAGATCGTCCGCGAAGTATTTGTTGCCTTTCAAATCCACCGCGATAACCTTGTGCTTCACGCCGCGATCCACCGTAAAGATCACACTCTCGTTCGTCGTTCCCTGCCCCACCACTCGCACCTCGACCTTGGAATCGAAGTAACCCTGCTGCAGTTCATAATCCCGAATATTAAAGACCCCTTCATTCAGCAGGTCGTTATCGATTGTCCCCTCCTGGTAGATCGGAATCAGCAGATGCAGTCGGCTCTTCGAAATCTTCGCTCCCTCCACCGCCACCTTCACCGCAGGCCCCTGGTTCGCATGAAAGTTGTAATCCACCTGATTCCGAGGTTCGGAGTACGTCTGCTTCTGCAGCGTCACCGTAGCCTCCAGGCGATCCTGCTTCTGATACAGCTTGCGCAGCCTCTCCATGGCATTGCTCGCCGTCTCCCGCGTCACCCTGCTGCCTTCCTTCAGCTTGGACTTCTTTCGAAACTCCTCCAGCGTTAGTCCGGCATCTGCGCCCTCCAGCGTGATCTGTCCCACACGCGCCTGCGGTCCAATTGTAACCGTATAAGTTACATTAACCTGCGACCCCGCCTCATCGGTCTGCGAATGCGCCACGATCACCGGCTCGTAATATCCCTGCTGCGCCAGGATGTCCTTGATCCCTTCGGTTCCAGTCGCGATCTGCGTTTCGTTGAAAGCAGTCCCGGGCGAGAGCTTCGTCGCAAACTCCAGCAGTGATGTCAACCGGTCGCTCTTCACCCCCACAATCGTCACCCGCCCCACGTAGTACCGCACCGCGCCGGCAAAGATCAGCGTCACCGCATCCCCCTGCCGCACCCCCCTCACCGAAATATCGCGGTATCGGCCACTCGCAAACAGCCGCCGCAGACTCGCCCGCACCTGCTCAGGATCGAGCGGCGTCCCCACCTTCTGCGCAAGTTCCTTTGGCAGCCTGTCGGTCTCATCGAACGTCACACCCTCAAACTCAATCTTGTCGACTCGCAGCCCCTTCCAATCCCACACCGAAGTCGTCAATCCCGGAGCATCCGGAACCACTGGCCCTTGTGTCCCCTGCACTTCGGTCACCGGATTCAGCTCAGCCTCAGCCGGAGTCACCTCATTCGGCATTCCATGCTCGGGACTCCGCTCCGTCGTCGGCAGCGTGGAAACCGCCGGAACCTGTGCCCCCGCAACGACTCCCGCTATCGAAAGCCCGAGCCACACCCCCGCCGCGACAAGCCCGCACCGTAACCTCAGTGACTTCTGCGCGCGACCTCGTTCCACCTGACCCAAAAAACCACCATTATTCCCGTTCTGCCCTTGACTCCTGGCGTATTCGAGGGAGCCCTGCAAATCCTGCCCATCGCGCAGACCAACATCCCGCATCCAAACCGGTTTTTACCCGGCACACCGTTTCTATCTGTGAGATGCGGAATCCAGCCATGAACCGGCAGGTTTTCCGCGCATCCATCCCTTCCCTATACTACGAAAGAGCAGCCCTTTTTGGCAGACCGCAAACACTCCATGTCCAACCATTCCAACCTATCCCAAGCTCAATCAGATCCAGAGTCGTACCCGCGCACCCAGATCAACACCCCCGCGCCCCCAAACTTCGCCTCCGGCCCTCTCTCTGACCGCCTCTCTGAAAATGACCGCTACTCCCGCCAGATCCTCTTCCCCGGCATCGGCACCACCGGTCAACAGCTCCTTGCCTCCGCTCACGTAGCCATCGTCGGCGTCGGAGCCACAGGAGCCGCAACCGCCTCCCTCCTCGCCCGCGCCGGTGTCGGCACTCTCACTCTCATCGACCGCGACTTCGTCGAACCCTCCAACCTCCAGCGTCAAATCCTCTTCGACGAGGCCGATGCTCGTGAATCTCTCCCCAAGGCCGAAGCCGCACGCCGCAAAATCGCCCTCTTCAACTCCACCATCACCGTTCACTCCCAAATCGCCGACCTCGTCCCCGCCAACATCCACGAGCTCCTCACCCCCGCCCACCTCATCCTCGACGCCACCGACAACTTCGAAACCCGCTACCTCATCAACGACTACGCCGTCCAGCAATCCAAACCCTGGATCTACGCCGCAGCCATCGGCGCCTACGCCGCCACAATGAACATTCTCCCGAAGAGCCCTTTATCCGCACAGGAAAGTCGTCATTCTGAGCGGAGCGAAGAACCCCTGTATTTGTCTCTCAGGACGGAGCGAAGCGACGTACAGCCACGGGACCCGGAGCCCTCCTGCCCCACCGCCTGCCTCGCCTGCATCTTCCCCAAGCCCCCCACCGGCCCGGTCGAAACCTGCGATACCGCCGGTATCCTCTCAACCGCCGTCAACCTCGCTGCCTCCATCCAGACCACCGAGGCCCTCAAGCTCCTCACCAACCAGCCTCACCTGATGCGCCGCACTCTCCTCAGCCACGACCTCTGGACCAACCAGCGCAGCGAAATCAACACCGGCACTCCAAACCCGAACTGCACCGTCTGCGCTCAACGCATCTTCACTCACCTCGCAGGAGAAGGCCGCCCTCACATCACACTCTGCGGCCGAAACTCCGTCCAGATCCACGAGCACCATCGCCCCATCGACTTCCCCGCCTTGCGCGACCGTCTCGAACCTCACGGAAAAGTTCGCTTCAACAATCTCCTCCTCCGCTTCGAACATCCTCCCCACACCCTCACCCTCTTCCCCGATGGCCGCTGCCTCATCCAGGGCACCACCGACATCACACTCGCCCGAACCCTCTACGCCCGATTCATCGGCTCATGAGATACGATGTTGTCCTGTTCCGCAGGAAAACCAAATGGCCGAGCCGGTGCATTCGCGAAGGGCCCGAACGCTTGCATATGTCGCAGTTGGAATTGGGCTGCTGGTTCTTGCTCTCTGTTGCACGCTGCCGATTCTGCTCGGAACCATGGGCATCGACGTTCATTTAACCCAAAGCTATTTCATCCTCGCTCATGTCCACTGGCTCAGGCTCGTTTGTGTGCTCATGGGAATCGCAGGAGCTACAGTTCTTGCCCGAACCCTCTACGCCCGGTTCATCGGCTCGTAAAAAATCGCCTCCGGAAATCGCGTCATCCGTTCAACCCTCACAGTCCAAAGCTCATAGCTCATTTTTCCAACACAACCCCGCGGCTGGAGCCATCATCTAACCCCGAATGCCCAAGAACTCAATCTCCCGTCTGCGGTAGGCTTTAAACAGGCGAATAGTTAACGGTGATTCATCAGTAATCCGGAGCCTAGTTTATGGAAGTCCAAGGCCTACAAATGACCCAAAATTCACCCTCCCCAGGCGTCTTCAAACGAAATCCTCCAATCGTCGGCGAAGCCGAGGCGATCGAAGCCGCCAAGAACGGAGATGCCCAGGCATTCTCCAAGCTCTATGCGCTCCACAAACGCAGGGTCTATACCCTTTGCCTTCGCATGCTCGGAAACGTCTCCGAGGCCGAGGACATGACCCAGGAAGCCTTCCTCCATCTCTTCCGTAAGATCGGCAGCTTCCGCGGAGAGTCAGCTTTTTCCACATGGCTTCATAGACTTACGGTAAATTTGGTGCTGATGCATCTGCGTAAAAAAGGCCTCAATCTCGTCTCTCTCGAAGAGACCATCAACCCCTCCGAAGACGACGCACCAAAGCGCGACTTCGGCAGCCGCGACCTCCAGCTCACTGGCTCCGTCGACCGTGTCGCTCTCGAGCGCGCCGTCGCCTCACTGCCCCCGGGCTATCGCATGGTCTTCGTCCTCCACGACGTCGAAGGCTTCGAACACAATGAGATCGCCACCATGCTCGACTGCTCCACTGGCAACAGCAAGTCCCAGCTCCACAAGGCGCGCCTCAAACTTCGCGATCTCCTTCGCAATCCGCAGGCCCAGCCAACCGGAGTCAACGAGGTGGCTGTATGACCAAACTGCCTGACTTCGATTCGATGACCCCAGCGGACTTCGAACGTTATCTGCCTGAACTCTTCGAACATGGAAACGGCCGCGTCAGCACCGATCCGCGCGTGCAGAACTTCCTCAAAAAGAATCCTGTCTGCGCCGCCCTCGTCCGTGACCTTGAAACCATCGCCGACACCGCGAAAAGCCTCCTCGAACCTTCCTACGAGCCGAGCGAAGCCGTCTGGGACGAAATAGAGAGAAAGCTAAAAAAAAAGTAACTGGCGTTTCGGGGGCGTACTCCCTCCCGAACCATTTCTCAAACTAATCCGCCCCGCATAGACTCCTCGCAGTTACGTCTCACGACGGGCAGCGTGGCCCACATCTAAATTTGGGTGCCCCATCTTCGCGACGGTTTTATCGTCGCTAATCGGGGTCCCCCGGCGAGTTTGCTCGTCGGGGTGAGCTTCGGTGGGCCATCGCGCAAAGCGCGATCCGCTTTGAGAGTGTGTGTATAATTGCGCCTTCCGGTAAAAGGGGGGATACGAATGGAGCAGTCGCTCTATCAGCGCTTAGGTGGGTACGATACGATTGCGGGCGTCATCGATGACATGTTCAGCCGCCTTCGCACTGACCCTCAATTTCAACGCTTTGGAGTCGGACGAAGTGTTGACTCGCACAACCGATCCCGTCAACTCCTGGTCGACCAGATATGCGCTTTGGCAGGCGGCCCATGCCTTTACCTCGGGCGCGACATGAAAACCTCGCATGGGGGATTGGCAATTACAACTTCAGAGTGGGATGCGAATATGCGTCACACGATCGATTCGCTCAAGAAGTTTCATATCCCACAAAGAGAGCAACAAGAGTTTCTTGAGCTATTCACCCGTTACAAGAGCGAAATTGTAGAAAAGGGCGAATCGTAGTGGCCAGATAGCCCCACCTAAATTTCAACTGTCTACGGGTAGGGCGGGCCTTTCGCAAGCAATGTGTTCAGGCGCTTGTCGTGACCATAGAGATCATCGAAAAAGTGCACAGTACCGTCTTCCTCCGCCACAGCCGTCACGTAGAGAATAAGGACCGGAACCTTCACCGTCAGATTAACCTGCCGATTGTCTTGGCCTGAGTCCATCGCTGTTTGTGCACGTGCCACGGTCCATGGTTGTTGCCCATCAGTTTGATTCCGCAACAGGAAGGCGGCTAGCTCGGCTGGCTTCTCTATCCGAATACAACCTGAACTGAAGTCGCGCCGCGACCTGGCAAACAACTCGGTCGATGGAGTGCTGTGGAGATAGACGGAATGCGAATTGGGAAACATGAACTTGATCAGCCCAAGTGCATTTGCTGGTCCCGGTTTCTGACGGATTGAGTATTTGCCAGAGCGCAGCCCGGCGACCATATCGTCACTTGCACCAGACACCAATTTGCCGCTGGAGTCGGTTACCTCGAATCTCTCACGAGTGATATATCCGCTGCTCTTCATGATGCCGGGGATAACATTCCTGCGGAGAATTCCAGGAGGCACGTTCCAATAGGGCCGGAAAACGATAAATCGTATGTCGTCGGTAAACACTGGCGTCTGTGTCGGCGCGGCCTTGCCCACAACGACTCTCATGCTGAGCGCAAGCTGGTGATCTTCTGAATAAGCCCTTAGCCGAAACTCGGGAATGTTGACGAGAACCGGAGGCTGCTGAAACTCGGTGGGCATCCATCGCCAGCGTTCTAATGCGTCATCGATCTCCTGCACGCGTGCACTGAGTGGAGTGTTCAGCTCACGCAGAGTCGCCGCATCTAATTTGCCGTCTGTCGCAAGGCCATGTCTTGCCTGAAAATGTTTGACCCCCTCGACAAGGGCCCCGCTGTAGGAATTGAAGCTTCCGCCCTGCGGAAGATCTCCAAGCAACTGCAATCGCGCAGCCAGCTCAGCAGTTCCTGCATACGTATCGCCCGGAGCGACGGTTTTGGTCCCCGCTGGCACTTTGGCACCGTCTCCTTTGGCAGCCAGATCCAGGTATTGCTTCAACGCACTCTCGATACGGCGATAGCCGGCATAGGGTGGCTCAATCTGACCGAGGACCGATTGAATGTTTCCCGCACTTGCGACCTGTTGCGTAATAAATTCTGGCAGATTGTATTTTTTGGACTGCACGTCGATGCCGAACTTCAGATGTTTGGGATTGATTCGCCCTATCCGCAGATCCGAGATGTACCGCATCGTAGCCAGCGTCAGAGAAGCATCGAACGAAGCCTGAGCGACAGCTGACGCTCCTTTGAGCGACTTCGATTGGTTTGCTAGCCCTTCCGCACCATAGTCGTTGGGATTCAACCCTTTTTGACGGCTTGCGCCGAAAGCCGCAATCAAATACGTTGCTTGCGATGTTGGCTCATCACCCTTGATCCACAAAGGCGAAAAGTTTCTGGATTCATAAAGATTTCTTGACCTGTTCCCGATATCCAGTGGTGTTGAGGTTATTTCCAAACTGTCCTTTCGCTACTATCCCGCGCAATTCAGACGAGATTGCGGAGGAACCTGCGGCGTCTGCAGGTCGATTCAAGGTGAAAAGGCCATACGAAGGAAGCACAATCGAACTTGATCCTCTGCCACTGAGGCAGATCAAAATCGCCAACAAAAGTACCTTTCCTTGAATGCATAGAACCTCAATTCGAGAAGCTGTGTTTAGGCAATCGCTCTCCTGTTAGCGCCAATAGTAAACGTGTGATGAGAGCCCTTCTACTAGCACTTCTCTCAGTTGTGTTTTGTTGACAGGGATGCCTCTGATCTTTTCAGTGCACCGCCCGGCGAGGAGGGATGTGGATCAAGAACACTCCGGTAGAGCGGCCTCCGGCTGGGTGGTCCACATCTAAATTGGACACTCCATCTTCACGACGCTGCTAAGGTGGACCATCGCGCAAAGCGCGATACGTCTTGCTTAGGGGCACGGCTTCAGAGCCTGTCCTGAGCGCAGTCGAATGGATGCCGCAAAAAGCCGCCTGAAGCATTAGGAACATCGGACTGCGCAGTGTAGCCTTAAGGCGTGAGCAAAGAAAATCTAAAACAACGACTTGCATACTTCGAGCAAAGACTCGAAGAAGCGAAGCGCAGAAATGCCGCCAAAGATCCTCATCCGCGTACGTTCGATGCCGGTTATACCACTGAGACCTTCAAAACCTGGGTGGAATCGATCGCAGTCATCAACGAACGCATCGCCAGCATTAACGCCCAGCTCAAGACGGACTAGCCTTTATGTGCGCCCATCATCCGTAGTGCTGGACGGCCTTCTTCGGATTGTGCGGCCACGCCCTAATCGCTCTCTTCCGCCATCTGACTCATCGCATCATGGACCGCGGTAGGAGGAATCTTCAGCACTCCTTGAAACGGTGAATACATCGACATGATAATGAAGATCGCAGCGGAGACCGCCAGTGCGCAGACAATCAGCGTCACAAACACCGTGGCATTACGTGGAGCGAGCAGACCAAAACTCACGAAAATCACTACCAGCCATGACGTTACGACGCCCAGCAAAGGAATCGCAATTGAAGGTTGTTCGGTCTGGAGATACATCAACCAGTAGGACTTCCTCAAATCTACCGTCACCGACATAAGCTCCGCCTTCATGGCCTTCTGCGCGTCGTTTTTAGGTACAAGTGCTTCTATATGCTGATAGACTTCCTTGGCTGTGTCCCCCGGCCGCAGTTGAGACACCTGCGATCTCTCTGTCGGCCAGATCCGCTCGACAGCCTCTTGAACAAACTGACGAGCCAGCGTACGGTCTTGTGCGGTCTCCGGACCGTAAGCCGCCAGCAAATCGGTCAGCAGAACCATATCCGAAGACATCTGGGCAACTTGGTTTTTTTCACCCTCGTAAAATGTCCTCGCCGAAGAGACGAGCATCCCCAACACCAGGCCAGTCATGGTAACGACAAGGCCGATCGCAAGCCGAACTGCGTCTCTTGCTTCCGGTTCGAAATGTGCCTCCGGCAAAATTCGCCGAATAGCCATCCCGGCAAGGCTCCCTCCAAAGACGAGTACGAACACCAGCAAACTCATCTCCAGAATGAGCATAACTTTCCATTCTCCTTTAACGGTGGAGACGTCAATACGCGGAGAGTTTACCTTCGGGTCGAAGACCACGAAACTCGCAGAAGTACTAGTGAAACGGATCGAACTGCAGGACGTGTTCGGCTCTCCGCTCAGTTCGCCGCTCAGTTTCGCCCGAAGACGCGTCCATCCGCGAGCACATGACAGCTGCACCGCTGAAAAAATTAACAGGCGGCGCCCCATCCAAACCCTTACACAACTATTACCAATCAACTCCCGCTGCACAGCCACTTAGGAGTTCAATCAATGTATGACCCTGCCGCGCTTATTTGGACACGATCGCACCTTCACTCAGCCCATCGTCTGGGTGACATCTCTCATCATGATTGCGTTCCATCTCGGCGCCATCGCCGCGCTCTTCATGTTCAGTTGGAAGCCCTTCCTCGTCGCCATGCTTCTGTGGTGGATCGCCGGAGGCTTCGGCATCGGCATGGGTTATCATCGCCTCCTCACGCATCGTGGCTACAAGACTTCCAAATGGATGGAATACCTCCTCACCATCTGCGCCACACTCACCCTGGAAGGCGGACCGATCTTCTGGGTCGCCATCCATCGCAAGCATCACCAAAACACCGACAAGGAAGGCGACCCGCACTCTCCCAATGAAGGCGGCCTGTGGGCTCACGTCGGATGGCTCGTCACCGGCACGACCATGCACAACGATGCCGCGAATCTCCTCCCCTATGTCCCCGACCTTCGCAAAGACAAATTCCATATCTGGATCAGCAAGTGGCACTGGATCCCTATTACCACCCTCGGCCTCCTGCTTCTTGCCTTCGGAGGATGGCCGTATCTCTTCTGGGGCATCTTCTTCCGCACCGTTATCGGCCTCCACTCCACCTGGCTCGTCAACTCCGCCACGCACATGTGGGGCTCACGCCGCTTCGCCACTACCGACACCTCTCGCAACAGTTTGTGGGTCGCTCTCCTCACCTTCGGCGAGGGCTGGCACAACAATCATCACGCCCATCCGCAATCCTCACGCCACGGCTTAGCCTGGTACGAGTTCGATCCCAACTGGTACGGAATCGCCGCCCTCCGCCTCTGCGGCCTGGCCTGGGACGTCAAAGCCCGCTCCCTCCACCCAAAACCCGAAGAAGTAGTAACCGCCGGCGTCTGACTAATTGCACACGTCAGAGATAAGTGACGACAAGTGCGTTTGTCAGGACTAGTCTGCAGTTGGTTCCTAACCCGAGTTCAATGAGTGCATCGCCCTGAAGTCAACAGTTGACCAAGGGCCACTTAGCTGGAAAGGCGGCGAGAGGCTCGTTCTAACCAAGCCTCCGCCGTCTGCCTTAGCTATATCTCGCTCATGACGATCGTCAAAACTTCAGCTTCCTATTTCTCCTGCGCCAGCCCCGCAACCACCGCAGCAATCTTATCGAGTATCTCGTTCCAGCCCTCCAATTGCCCGCTATTCTTTGCGCTCTCCATGGGTTCATTTCCAATGTGGGTGAGTCTCGTCTGGCCGTTCCCGAGATCCTCAAAGATGGTCACGTCGTACGCACCGTCTATGGCCTCATGTTCAATTCCTAATTCCGCAAGGTCAATCTTGTTTCCCTTCGAGTCCGAAAAGTACATGGAGGAAACGATCTTCTCGTACGGAACAATCTCGTGGTATTCAACCGCATTCCAGCCCTCCTGCCCGTCCGGCGCCTTCATGCAGCAGAGGAGTTTTCCTCCCACGCGAAAATCCATCTTGCAAACGGGCGCAGTAAAGCCCTTCGGTCCCCACCACTGCATGATGTACTTCGGGTCTGTCCACGCCTTCCAAACCAACTCGCGTGGGGCATCAAAAACTCTTGTAACGACCATCCGCTCAATCTCGCTAACCGTGTTATCTGTCATCTCTGACCTCCTCTTTCTTCATTCGATTTACAACTACATCCAGTTTGTCGAAACTCTCTTCCCAGAATCGGCGATAGCTAATCGCCCAGTCGCTGACTGTCTTAATCGCCTCTGGCCTAAGCGTGCATACACTCTCTCGTCCACGCTTCGTCTTGATCACCATCCGCGCCCTCACCAGGTAGGCAATATGTTTTGAAATCATCTGCTGCGAGAGTGCAAACGGTTCCGTCAATCCATGCACAGAGGCAGGCCCATGGGAGAGTCGTTCGATCATTGCCCGGCGGGTTGGATCAGACAAAGCCGCGAATGTTGTACCCAGATTATCCACAACCATATGGTTGTGCATTGTCTGGTCAATGTCAAGTGTGAATTTTGCGATTCTTGATTTCTGTTCCCGATCTCTGAACCCTGGCACCTGCGCTGATTGATCCTCTGCGCAGGAGGGGCGAGCCGGCAAGGGCTATGGCGCTGGCATCAGGGGCAGGAGGAATGCGGATTGTCTCTGGAACCTTCTCGGTGTCTCACCGCCCTGTTGGGCAAGTGATCTTTGCCAGACGACTCGCTAGGACCTACGCGGTGAGTGGTAAATCGCCGAATCACTCATCCAGAAGCCCCTTGCACTCATCCACAACGCCCATGTATCGTTAATACTGCATGTTGAGCACCCTCCGATTTACGGGCTTTACGCTCTGCTATTGGCGCAACCCAGCGGCTAGCGGAGTCCTCGCATGCATCTCTGAAAACACCTAGAACCCTCAGAGTCATCGATCTTCCTGAGCCGCAGCCCAAAAAGGTTGCGGCTCTTTCATTTTCAGTACCATTACGAGGAGCAACCATGACGTCCGCTCAGTCCGAAGCCGAAATGGAAAACCAGACAGAAAACATGCCTACCAACGAGCCCGGCTCCACTCTCGCCCCCACCCACCTCCGCCGCCTCGTCCTCACCGGCTTCATGGGAGCAGGCAAGTCCACCATCGGCCGCCTCCTCGCCGCCCGTCTCAACTGGCAATTCCTCGACCTCGACGCTCACCTCGAAGCCCGAACCGGCGCCACCATCCCCCAGCTCTTCGAGCGCCACGGCGAAGCCCACTTTCGCCGCCTCGAATCCACCGCCCTCGCCTCCGCACTCGGCCGCGATAACACCGTCCTCGCCCTCGGTGGCGGCACCCCCGAAGAGCTCACCAACCGCCTCCTCCTCGAACAGACCCCAGCCACCTTCACCATCTTCCTCGACGCTCCCTTCCCCACGCTCTTCGACCGCTGCATGCTTCAGGACATCGCCCGCCCCGTCCTCGCCGACCCAGCCACAGCTCAGCAGCGCTTCCAGAAACGCCACCCCCTCTACCGCCGCCTCGCCAACCTCACCCTCGAAACCGCCGAACAAACCCCTGAACAAACTGTCGACGCTCTTGTCCTCCACATATCGAATCAAAAGTAGAGGTGTCATTTCGACCCGACCCGAAAGAAGGGGGCATTTCGACCGGCCCGAAAGAAGTTGTCATTTCGACCGAAGGCGGCGCATTTGCCGCCGCAGTGGAGAAACCCGCTTCTCATCTCCCAGAAAAGGCCGACTCAAACCCTGCACTATCCCGCCTGGCCCACAAAGGCGCACACTAACCAGATAGAAAGTCAGCAATTAAACTCAGGAGACTCCCGCTGACCACCGCCGCCCAAGACGACGATCTCACTCCCTCCGAGCTGCAGTCCCGCGCCAACATCCGCGGCCACATCCTCTTCACCATCGGTGTCCTTCTTCTCCTCGCCCTCGCCTGGATACTGAAAAAAGACCTGATGATCCTCTACGTCAGCGCACTCTTCGCCGTCGTCCTTATGCCGGCGGTCAAATACATCACGCGCTCGAGCTTCTACGGTCACCATCCCTCGCGTGCCACCGCCATCGTTCTTCTCATCGTCATAGTCGCTCTTGTCATTGCCTTCTTCTTCACCACCGGCCTTCCTCCGGTGCTCCGCGACCTCCGCAGCTTCTCCGACGAGCTTCCCCACCGCATCCCCGACATCCTCAACAAGACCAAAAAAATTCCCTTCGCCAACAGATTCGGCGTCGACTCCGTCGCACAGCGCGCCGTCGGAGCCTTCGACACCACCGCCTCCTACCTCTTCACCAACGTTCCCCTGTGGCTCTCCCACCTCTTCGACATCCTCACAGCCATCTTCCTCTGCGTCTACTTCATGCTCGAAGGCGAGTATGCCTACCGTTTCTTCCTCTCACTCTTCCCCTCCGAACAGCGCCACCGCCTCAACAACGCCCTCAGGCGTGCCGAACGCAAAGTCAGCAAATGGCTCATCGGCCAGGGAACCCTCATGCTTATCCTCGGAGTCGTCAGCATCATCGTCTTCGGGGTACTCCACGTCCGTTACTTCGTCCTGCTCGGCTTCCTCATGGGCCTCTTCAACATCATCCCCATAGCCGGCGGAGTCGTCACAATCATCCTCGTCTGCGTCGTCGCAGCGCTCGACTCCTGGACGAAAATGGCCGGCGTCCTCATCTTCTACCTCATCTACGTCAACATCGAAAACGCCATCCTCATCCCTCGAATCATGCGTTCCAGCGTCAACCTCATGGGACTCACTGTTCTCGTCGCCCTCCTCCTCGGCACAGCCCTGGCCGGCATCGTCGGAGCACTCGTCTCCGTTCCCACCGCCGCTCTCATCACCGTCCTCCTCGAAGAGTACGCCATACAGAAAGACTAACCCGCCCAGCTACAGCACTTTGCAGCCACCCGCCAGACACGGCCTATCTGAATACCCATTCCCTGGAAACTTTAGTAATAGCTTTCTCGGTTTTGGCCTTCCTGAAAACCCGCTCCCTTGCTATCCTCATTCCAAGTGCCCGACCTTCAATTCGCACAACCCGTCCGGCGTAATCTGCTGGTGCCCGTCCTTCTCGCATTCCTCGTTCTCGGAATCATTCTCGCTTTAGTTGTTCGTCTCAATCCCTACCGGACTCCCAACTTCACCATCGTCCGCACCTTCGTCGTTCCCACCCGCACTATCTTCAAATCCGATACCATCATCGTCTCCAACCAGCACGCCGAGGACCACCTCTACGTCCTCACCACCCTCAGCATCGACGACCGTCTCCATCTCCCGCTCTATCTCAAAGACTTCACCGCCACTCTCACCACCGCCGATGGCACAGAGGTCACCACCAGCGCCATCGAAAAGCAGGACCTCGCCAACGTCTTCACCTCGTTCCCAGACCTCAAACCCTTCGCCTCCGAACCTCTTGTCCGCGAAACCTGGATCGACCCCGGAAAATCCGCTCAGGGCATGATCCTCCTCCAATTCCCCATCGCCAAAGATGTCTGGGACCACCGCCGCTCCGCCGTCCTCAACGTCGACTTCTACCATCAGGGAACCCAGCAGGTTGTCATCCCTCAATCCAGTGAAGTCGCCGCCCCTCCGTCCACACTTCAGGACTAGCCCGCCGCTCCAAAACAAAGACGTCTCATCACAAGGCTCTAAACTGAGTCCATGACACGTCGCCGTTTCATCGCCGACACCTGGACCCCAACCACCGCCACCCTCACAGGCGATCAGGCCATCCATCTCTCCCGGGTTCTCCGCGCCGCTCCCGGCCAGGTCTACGACATCGTCGCCAACGGCTTCCTCCACCGCGCCGAAATCAGTGAAGTCAACGAAGACCGCGTCCACTTCACCCTCCATGAAGAGCTTCAGTCCGACGCCGCCCTTCCGCTCCATCTCCTCCTCGCCGTCTTCAAGTTCGATCACATGGAGTGGGCCATCGAAAAGGCCACCGAACTCGGCATCGCCCGCATCACGCCTGTCCTCGCCCGCCGCACCGAAAAACACCTCGCCCAATCCGCCCTCAAGCGAGCAGAACGCTGGCGCCGCATCGCCCTCGAAGCCAGCAAGCAATCCCGCCGCACCGACATCCCCGAGGTCGCCGACCCCTCGCCCCTCAAACCAGCCCTCGAACAAGAGCAGTCACCCACCCGCATCCTCCTCAGCGAGACCGAACAAGCCACCACCCTCACTCAGGCCCTGAAAACCTCAGCCCCCGGCAACCATGAGGGGGAAGTAAACTCGTCCTCAACCGAAATCACCCACGCCATCGCGATAGGCCCTGAAGGCGGCTGGACGCCCGAAGAAATCTCGCTCTTCACGCAACACCAGTGGCAATCCGTCACTCTCGGCCCTCGCATCCTCCGCGCCGAAACCGCAGCAATCGCCGCCATCGCGATAACCTCCACCTTCCTCACCTGAATCGCCTAACCATAAACAATCGTGACTAAGACCATGTCCATGAACCCGCAATCTGCACGTCCGCGCCTCGTTCTCCTGCTCGCGGTCACGGCCTACCTCTACCTCAACCTCTTCTCACTTCCCCATACACCCTTTCTGCTCGGTGACGATCAGGCGTTCTTCTGGATGGATGCTGCCCGCATGCTCGACGGCGAGCTGATCTATCGGGACTTCATCCAGTTCACCGCGCCGGGCACAGACCTCATTTACCTCTCCCTGTTCAAGCTGTTTGGACTCAGCTTATGGGTCACGAACGCGGTAGTGCTCGCCCTTGGAATCGCACTCTGTTGGCTGTGCTTCTCTCTTGCAATCAAGATCATGGAACTTCGTTTCGCGGTGTTGGCGACGGCTCTCTTTCTCGTCCTCATCTACGGCAAGCTATTGAACGGCACCCACCACCTCTTCAGTTTGCTGGCAATCATGAGCGCGGTAAGGATTTACGGCAGAGAAAACCCCTTCAGAATCCTGATCGCAGGAGCATTCTTGGGCCTGGCATCCTTCTTCACCCAGACTCACGGAGCCGCGGCCCTCCTCGCATTCGCCATCTTCCTTCTTTGGCAACGGTCACGCGACAGACAGTCCTGGCTTCTTCTCGTGAGAAACGAGGCACTCCTGTGTCTCAGCTTCGCAGCGACGCTTCTGCTGCTCAGCGCACCTCTCATCGCCGTCTTCGGATGGAAGCAGCTTTGGTACTTTCAGGTCACCTATACCCGGCAATATATAGTCCCCCTCCGGCCGCCCATGATGGGTTTGCCCGGACCTTTTAACTTGCGCGGCTTACCCAGACTCTCCCAGGCTGCCCTTCTCTATCTCGCTCTTCCCGTCGTCTATCTTCTTGCGCTCTGGCGCTGCTGGCGCGAACGTCATCATCCCACATTCCCTTGGGAGCGAATCGCCCTCCTGTCCCTCGTCGGATTCTTCTTAATGGTGGAAGTAGCACTCAGCATCAACTCGCTGCGACTCTATGCGGTATCCCTGCCCGGAGTTATCCTGCTCGTCTGGGCTTTCCATCAGGCATGGAAGAATCGGTCCTACGCAGTTGCCGCGATATGGATCGGAGTAGCCTTCCTCGCCGCGTGGCAGACGATCGCCGCCTACACCTATCAGCCCCGCAGAATCCGCCTCCCGGCAGGAGAAGTCGCAACCGGCCTCCAATCCTCCGAAAAGCTGACCTGGCTAAGGGATCACACTCGACCCGGACAAATGGTCTTTCAGGCAGCGTGGCCCGGGATCTATCTGCCCTTGCAACTGCGCAATCCCATGTTTGTTGACCAGATCGTACCCGAAGACGGAACCCGGCCTGAAGAAGTCGCACTTACGATTCACCAACTCGAGGCAAAGCAGGTGCCTTACGTCCTCTGGGCCGCCAGGCTCGGTTCGATGGATGACATCGCCGCGAACTCGAAAGACCACGCCGTACCCCTCCGCGCCTACCTGCGCACCCGATACACCTCGGTGCACACCTTCCCGGACGGCGACCAGCTCTGGCAAAGAAACGAATCGGGCTCATCCGGCAATCCCTGACCGGCAACACCCTCCGCGCCAAACTCGCCTGAAATTCGCTCCTGTGAATAGAATTTCTTGCGAAGGCACAATCCCCTATTGGCGGCAGTTACGGCACCACACTTGTCATCTTGCGCAGTCTTCTCCAAAAGGAGCATGATTACGCCCGGTCGAATCGGAGAAGACGATGAAACTGCTGAGAGTGGCAACAATCGGAATCGCTTTAGTCATAGTTGGATCCTCGAACGTAAGCAAGGGACAGATGTCCATCATGTCGCGCCCGGACAGCGCCCTGGAAATAGAACAGAAAAAAATGCGGATGGAAGAGCAGCAGAAGAAACTGAGAGCCGACACAAGTAAATTAGTAGCGCTGAGCGCAGCTCTCAAAGAACAGGTCGATTCCGCGGACAAGAATGTTTTATCTCTGGACATGCTCAAAAAAGCGGAGCAAATCGAAAAGCTCGCTCGCAGCGTGAAGGAACGAATCAAAGAGTAGAGCCGCCAACCTCACTCGCCACACCTGCAGCAGCAGTGTACCCAGCGATAAAACGCGGGTGCCCCATCTTCGCGACAGTTTTATCGTCGCTAAGGTGGGCCATCGCGAAGCGATCCGTTTTCTTTCATCCAGCCACCGAATTCCCATCGCGCACTAAGCTTAACACCGAGCTCGTCTTCCCAAACAAAAATGCCCGGACCAAAAGCCCAGGCACTTTCGAAAACTGAGAACTGAAAACGGAGAACTGAAAACTCAACTAAACATCTCCTTGACCTTCTCAAACAACCCACGCGAAGTAGGAGTATTCTCCACTACCATCGTCTCGCCAAGTTGCCGCAACAACTCCTTCTGCTGTTTATTCAGCTTCGATGGAGTCTGCACGCGAATCTCGACAATCAGATCGCCCTTCCCATGCGCGTTCAGGTGCGGCACGCCCTTGCCCTTCAGCTTGAACGTCTTTCCGCTCTGTGTGCCTTCGGGAACCTTGATCGAGGCCGCGCCCTCCAGCGTCTCGATCTCGATCTCCGTCCCTAGAGCCGCCTGCGGAAAGCTGATCGGCATCACGCAATGCAGATCATCGCCATCGCGCTCGAAGAATTTATGCGCCTTCACTTCGAGCACGACATACAGATCTCCCGCAGGCCCCGCAAACCGCCCCGACTCGCCCTCGCCCGAATAGCGAATCCGCGTATCCTGCTCCACGCCCGCCGGAACCTTCACCAGAATCGTGTGCTCCTGTTGCACCACCGTCTGGCCCTTGCAAGTCACGCACGGATCCACAATCAGCGTGCCCGTGCCATTGCAAACCGAGCAGGTCCGCGCCACCGAGAAGAATCCCTGCTGAAATCTCTGCTGCCCGCGCCCGCCGCACTGAGTACAGGTCACCGGAGCCTTGCCCTTCGACCCGCCCGTACCGTGGCAGTCCGTGCACGTCTCCATCCGGCGAATCTTGATCTCGCGCTCGACTCCGAACACCGCCTCTTCAAACTCCAGCGTCATGTTGTACTGCAGGTCACGCCCGCGCTGTACACGCGAAGCCCGCCGCCCGCCGCTGCCGCCCATATTGAACATCTCGCCGAAGAGATCGCCGAAGATGTCTCCCAGGTCGACATTGCCGGCAAAGCCGCCGCCCGCAAACGGATTCCCACCAGCCGCCGCCATTCTGGAACGCCGCATGACCATAACGGTCATACGCCGCGCGCTTCTCCGGATCGCTCAACACGGAGTAAGCCTCGCTACACTCCTTGAACTTCTCCTCAGCCGCGGGGTCGTCCGGATTCCGATCCGGATGATGCTGCATCGCCAGCTTGCGATAAGCCGTCTTCAGCTCCGAATCACTCGCATCCCGCGAAACACTCAGTACCTCGTAGTAATCAATCTTTGTCACGTTCGCCGTAGCCATATCCCTAGGATCTCTTTCTACCGTATTCCCAATACCAAACCAACCGTCATCATCGAATCAAACACGTACACGATTCGTAATTCCAATCGTCAAAACCCACTCTACGAGTCCTCATTCTGAGCGGAGCGAAGAATCCCCGCATTTGCCGTTGTCTTTGCTGTTGCAGTTGTCTTGCCGCCGTTGCTGTCCTCTATCCCGCAAGAACCTGCTTCTGCACCTGCCTTCTACTCCCTATTCCCTACACCCTATTCCCTGTCACTCCGCAATCTGCCCCGAATTCACCGCAATCCTTACCAGCGCCGGCCGCATCAGCTTCCCACGGATCGTATACCCCCGCCGAATCTCCTCCAGCACCTGATGGTCCGGGAACTCCTTAGTTTCGATGCTTCCCAGCGCCTCGTGGACTCGGGGATCGAACTGCGCACCAACCGTCTCCACCGGAGTCACATTCAACCCCTTCAGAGCATCCTCCATCTGCTTCAAAATCAACTCCACCCCGGCCCGAAGCTGCTCCTTCGTCCCATCCGACTTCAGTGCCAGTTGAAAGTTATCCATCACGCCAAGAAACGGCTCAACCGTATTCGAGACCGCGTAGTCCCGCGAGTCGGCCCGCTCCTTCGCCTCACGCTTCCGCGCATTGTCAAACTCAGCCTGCAACCGTGCCAGCCGGTCCAGCAGCTGGTCCCGCTCGCCCTTCACTTGTTCCAGCTCCGCCGGTCTCGTCTCTGCAGCGCCCGGCTCAATCTCGTGGCTCGGATCGATTTCCTGCCCAACCACTGCCTCTGGATCAAGAATCTCCCGTCCCGTCATCTCTTCCTGCATGGTTCTCCTGCTCCTCATAAAAGGTTTCCTCTTCTATTGTCGACCATCCCGGCCCTCCACGCGAATCCCCCATGAGACAAGGGGCGGAATGTCGGCACGGTCGAAAACGTTCGGGTGTCCCATCCTTCGCAGTCTCACCGCGAAGGGTGGGATGTAAGCTCTTACGAGCCGATCGTCGCCGCTTCTAGGTAACCCAAGGCTTGTAGCCCAAGGCTTAGCCTTGGGTCTCTTTGAGCCTCTCCCAAACAACAAGCGACGGGCTTTAGCCCCTGGGTATGCCTTCCTCTTCCAATCCAAAAATATTTTTCAAAAAGAGGAAAATTTTCAACGCCGAAATTGATGCACTTAACAACCGCGTTACGACCGCAAAAATGACACTAAGAACCGCATAAGAACCACGTTTTTTACCCGTGGAAATCGCAAATACCCCTGTAAAAACGGGATTTTCCCTTTAGAAAAAAATAATTACTCCCGCCGCTCCAGCATCCGCTCGAAAACCTGCGCAATGTAGCTCACTGCATTCATCGTGTTCTCATAATGCATCCTCTTAGGCCCGATAACACCAACCGTTCCATGCCGTTCCCCGCCCATCCGAGCTGGAGCCGCAATCAAAACCAGTCCGGCCATCTCCGGAGCGTGCTCCTCCAAATCGAAGACCACCCTTACACTCTCTTGTCGCGCATCGATATAGGCATTCAGCAATTCCACGAGTTGTTGCTTCGCCTCCAGCGCCGCCAGCATCTCCCGAAGCCGTTCTTTATCCCCTTGACTTTCAACAAGATTGGCAACCCCATCCACATAAACCGTCTGTGCCGGAACTTCAGGAATCGCCTTCACCCAGAGCTGTTCCACATCATTCAACATCCTCTGATACTCACTCCGCTCCCGTTCCACCCTCCGTGCAATCTCCGCCCTTACCCGCTCCACGCTCCATCCACGGAAGTTCTCATTAAGGAAATTTCCAGCAACCTCTAACTCGTTGACTGTAAAATCCTTATCAAGAGCCAACACCCTGTCCCGCACCAGCCCGCTACGCGTCACAAACACCACCAGAACTCGCGCCGGAGCCAGCCGCGAGAAGTGCACATGCTCCAAAACATCTCCTTCTGCCACCGCAGCAATCGCGACACCCACTCCGCTCGAGAGAGTAGCCAGCACATGCGAGGTCCGCTCCAGGACCGCTTGGGTCCCCGCAACCCCTTGAAAACTAAGATCGATCTGCGAGCGCGACCGGGCCGGCAACCGAGCCGCATCAATCCGCGCCCCTCCGCTCAACTGCTCAACATACATCCGGAACGCCTGTGCAGTCGGCACTCGCCCTGCCGAAGTATGTGGCTGCTCCAGCAGCCCTTCCTCCGCCAATTCGGCCATCTCATTCCGTACGGTAGCCGAACTAAGGCCCGCGCCTTCAGAGGTTTGCAGTCGAGCAATCGTTCCGGATCCAACCGGCTCGCCCGTCTCAATGTAGCTCTCAATGATGGCGGTAAGAATAGCTCTCTGCCGCGCCGTAACCCGTCTCGCGTCCGCCATTCATCCCTCCATCCTTAGACTCTACGCCAACCGTCAAGATCAGCTGATCTCGAGTACATCCTCGTTCTTTGCGGCAATCTCCTTTGCCTTCTCCACAACCTTCTGCGCGATTCCGTAGAACTCCTTCGCCAGCTTCGAGTTAGGCCCAGCCAACGACACTGGTATCCCATTATCTCCACCCTCCCGAATCTGCGGATCGAGATCGACCGCGCCCAGAAACTCCAGTCCAAACTGAGCCGCCGTTCGTTCGGTCCCGCCCGCGCCAAACACGTCGATCACCTGCCCGTCCGGCAGCGTCATCTGCGACATATTCTCAATCAAACCAATTACTTCCACCTTTACCTGATGAAACATCTCCAGCGCCTTCCGGGCATCCTGCAACGCAACGCCCGACCCCGTAGAAACCACCACCGCCCCGGTCAAGGGCACAGTCTGCACCAGCGAAATCACCACATCCCCCGTCCCCGGCGGCAAATCCACAATCAGGAAATCCAGTTCTCCCCATTCCACCTGCTGCAGGAATTGCCGGATAATCTGGTGCAGCATGGGCCCGCGCATCACCATCGGCTTATCTCCCGGCGAAATCAACCCCACCGAAATAAACCTCACTCCATGCGCCGTAATCGGCTCAATCCGGTTCTCGCCAACAATATTCGGCTGCCGCGAAACCCCCATCATCAGCGGCACATTGGGTCCATAGATATCTGCGTCGATCAACCCAACGCGATACCCCAGCTTCCCCAGCGAAACCGCTAGATTCACCGCAACAGTCGTCTTCCCCACACCACCCTTGCCACTCCCAATCGCCACCACATGCGCCACTCCCGGCAAAGGCTGCGGTCCCTGCGGCGCTCCTGCTCCCATATGTGCCATAACCTTCTCCTGACCTTGTCAACGCCTCTATTCGCTACTCACTACACCCTATTCCCTACACCCTGCCTCATAAATGCCAGCCCGCTCCCAGCGACGCGCGCATCTCCTTCTTCCTTTGCGTCTCTCCCGACCGCATCTCTCGTCTCCGACCCGCATCCTCAAATCTCCTCTTCTGATGCTCCGTCTCCGGTATCACCTGAGGGACCACCAGCTTGTTCCCTTCACGATCCACAGCAACAAACGTCAGATAAGCAGAAGAGACATGGCGCAACCGCTGTTCTCGCACATCCTCCACCATCACCCGTACCCCAACCTCCATTGACGTCCGAAACGCGCGATTGACACTAGCTTTCAAAATCAGCAGTTCCCCCACCTTCACCGGAGCAACGAAATCCAGGTGATCCATCGAAGCAGTCACCGTAAACGCCCGGGCATGACGCGAAGCAGCCATCGCCCCAACCAGGTCGATATACTGCATCAACCGCCCGCCAAACAAACTCCCGATCGCATTCGAATCCGCAGGCAACACAATCTCGCTTCGCTCAGACTGAGACTCCGCAACGGTCCGTGCTATAACCTCATCACTCATCCTTCAAGTCTAAATCGCCCGGCTTCACGGTGCAGAGGCCCAGCGGTACAGAGGTAAGAGAGACGCGCTTGCTACCATCAATCAATGGACAAGATCGCAGCGCTCACGGAAATTCTCAAAACCGACCCCGCCAACGCCTTCGCCCGGTACGGTCTCGCCATGGAACACCTCAGCCAAGGCACCATCGATCCCGCTCTCACCGAGTTCACGACCCTCATCCAGCAAAACCCAGACTACGTCCCCGCCTACCAGATGTCAGCCCAAACCCTCGCCAAAGTTGGCCGCACCAGCGAAGCGATCACTCGTCTCGAAGAAGGTCTCGTCATCGCCGCGCGGACCTGCAACGCCCACGCTGCGAGCGAAATGCAGGCTCTCCTAGATGACCTCAGATAACCTCAGCATCTGAGTTCCACTCTTAACCACTCCATGCGATTCACAGAAATGCATCCGCAGACCATTGGCCGCCATCTATACCGTGCTGTTCAAACAAGGTTCGGAGAAAAATATGAGCAAACTCAGCGGTAAAGTAGCGCTCGTTACTGGTGGCAACAGCGGCATCGGCCTCGCCACGGCGAAACACTTCGTCGGCGAAGGCGCCTACGTCTACATCACTGGACGCTCTCAAACCAAACTTGATTCCGCCGTCAAAGAGATCGGATCCAACGTCACTGCCGTTCAAGTGGATGTGACCAGCCTCAAGGATTTGGACCGTCTCTACGAACAAATCAAAAAGGAAAAAGGAAAACTCGATATCATCTTCGCTAACGCCGGCGTCTTCAACTACGCTCCCCTTGAATCCATCAGCGAAGAGCACTTCGACGGCATCTTCGACAGCAACGTGAAAGGCCTCGTATTCACTGTGCAAAAGGCCCTCCGGCTGCTTCCCGACGGCGCCTCGATCATTCTCAACGCCTCGATCGTCGGCAGCAAAGGCCTTGCTTCAAACAGTGTCTACTCCGCCTCGAAGGCGGCTGTCCGTTCCTTTGCCCGTACCTGGACGACAGATCTCAAGGCTCGCCACATTCGCGTCAACGTGGTAAGCCCGGGACCCATCGACACCGCTGCCCTGCGAGAACTCTACGGCAGCAGTGAAGTCGGCAAACAACGTATGGCAAACATCAGCAATTTCGTTCCCATGGGAAGGCTCGGAACCGCGGACGAGATTGCGAAGGCCGTCATATTCCTCGCATCCGATGACAGCAGCTACATCACGGGAATCGAGTTATTTGTCGACGGCGGCACCGCTCAAGTGTAAAAAAACGAGCGCGAGGGCCGAACTCCTTCGCCCGTGTTTTTTTGCCGGCATAAAGTTTCGCCGCCATAATTTCACGCCTCTTGCGTCATTGAACCCTTCGTATTCGTCAAACATCTATACTTGGATTATGGCGACCCCTCTCCCGGCAACATTAGGCGCCCTCCGCGCCAGCGAATTTACTCCCGCCCGTCTTGCCCGCAGCGTCAAGGACGAGCTTCGGGAAAATCTGATCGCCAAACTTCGCAACTCAGCGAAGATTAGCGCCCGCGGCAATGAATCAATCGCCCGCGGCAATGAAAATCCAGCTCCCCTCTTCCCCGGCATCATCGGCTACGAAGACACCGTCGTTCCCCAGATCGTCAACGCCGTTCTCTCGCGCCACAACTTCATCCTTCTCGGCCTCCGCGGCCAGGCAAAATCACGCATTCTCCGATCCCTCACCACACTGCTCGACCCGCATCTCCCTTACATCGCCGGCTCCGAGGTCCGCGATAACCCCTACGCTCCCATCTCGCAGTTCGGCCGCAACCAGATCGCAAAGTTAGGCGACGAAACGCCCATCGCGTGGCTCACTCCCGACGATCGCTTCGTCGAAAAACTCGCCACTCCCGACGTCACCGTGGCCGACCTCGTCGGCGACATCGACCCGATCAAGGCCGCACGCAGCAATCAGGATCTGGGCAGCGAACTCACGATGCACTACGGTCTTCTCCCCCGCGCCAACCGCGGGATCTTCGCTATCAATGAGCTGCCCGATCTCGCCGGCAAAATTCAGGTAGCCCTCTTCAACATCATGCAGGAAGGCGATGTGCAGATTAAAGGCTACCCGGTTCGGCTGCCACTCGATGTCGCCATCGTCTTCTCCGCCAACCCCGAAGATTACACTGCCCGCGGCAAGATCGTTACACCGCTCAAGGACCGCATCGGCAGCGAGATCCGTACCCACTACCCCGAAGACATCGAAGAAGGTATTACGATCACCGCGCAGGAGGCCTGGTCCAAACGCCCTGCAAGCAATATCGAGATCCCTCACTACATACGTCAGATCATCGAGCAGATAGCCTTCGCGGCCCGGGATGATAAAAAGGTCGATAAGCGCAGCGGCGTCTCCCAGCGCCTTCCCATCAGCACGATGGAACTCGTTATCTCGAATGCCGAAAGACGTGCGTTGCTCCACGATGAAACTTTAGTCGTCCCCAGAGTCGGCGACATCTACACGGCTCTCCCGGGAATAAGTGGGAAGATCGAGCTCGAATACGAAGGCGAGATGCGCGGAGCCGACACCGTTATTCGCGAGATTATCCGCACAAGCGTCTCCCATATCTTCAATCAGTACTTCGCCGACACCAACACTCAACAGATCGAGCAGTGGTTCAACCTGGGTGGAACCGTGCAACTCAACGATACCCAGCCTGCAATTGGCTCTCTTGAAGAGCTGAAACAAATCCAGGGCCTCTTCGAAAAACTCTCGCCGCTCGATATCAACACAAAATCCAAGCCGGAGATCGCCGTCAGCGCCGCCGAGTTCCTCCTCGAAGGCATGTACGCTCACAAACGCATCAGCCGCTCCGAAGAGCGCAGTTTCTCTGCCGCGGAGAAAAAATCCCGCAGTGATCAGGCTGGACAGTATGCAGAGCGTATGCGCGAACGCGAGATCGAACGCGAAGAAGCTATTCGCAACCGAACGCGCCGCGGCTTCAACTAGATCATCAGTTTCCAGTCATCAACATTGGAGTTTTCAATTGGAGCAAATCCGGCGAAGCATCCTTATCTCTCCGCTTTGCGCAGAACACGTCTCCATCCCTGAAGTTCCTCTCAGCGCCACTCGCATTGGAGGAAATATTACCCTTCTCGCAGGTATGGAATGATTCTGGCTCCTTCTCTCGCTCTCCTGCTTCTCACCAAATCACCGGCCAATCCACGCCCCCATATCTCCCCCACCGAACTTACCGATATCGCCACCATTCTTGCTCACGACGAGGGCTGGCCACTCGGCGATCCCGACTTCACCCTCGACCCCATGAAGCCCGCCGTCGACGACGGCTTCGACTCTATCGGCATTTACAAAAATGCCCATCTCGTTCGCATGTACTCCATTAACCGCACCACCGGCCAGATCGTAGATTTCATGCGCGGTTGCCAGGTCTTCCGCTTTCCGGATCTCGCCAGGTTCGAGCAGCATGTTCGCAATCAGACGCACGCAACGGCGCTGACTGATGCGCAGCTCGCGGCTAAAGTGGGCTGCGCCAAACTCACTGTAGTCAGCACTCACTGGGTCCGGGAGGCCAAAGAGTGAAGCGTCCCCAACAGGCAAACCTCGCAAGCTATTTTGTTTCGATTCTCTTTCTATTTGCTTCGGCCCCTATGCGCGCCCAGGACAACTATGAGATCCAGGTCTACGGAGCAGAAACCGTCGCTCCCAAAACCGCCATGGTCGAGCTTCACAGCAACTTCACTGTCAACGGCTTCAAAGCCGTTCCCGGCTCTCCCTATACCATCGATGGTCTCTACCCAACCAACCACGCCGAGCACGAGACAGTAGAAATCACGCAGGGCATCACCTCATGGTCTGAACTTGGCTTCTACATATTTACCAGCTACCAGGAGGGCTACGGCTACCAATGGGTTGGGGATCACATCCGTCCTCGCGTCCGCGCACCCGAAAGCTGGCACCTCCCCGTCGGTCTGTCTATCTCCAACGAGATCGGCTATCAGCGCGCTCGTTTTTTTCCCGATAGCTGGACCTGGGAGATTCGCCCCATCATCGACAAGCAGGCCGGTCGCTATTACATCTCCTTCAACCCGACGATGGATCGCGCCTGGCACGGTCCAGGAGTCAACGACGGCGTGGTCTTCTCTCCCAATTTCAAGATCGGCTACGACTTCACACGAAAGGTCAACGCCGGTATCGAATATTACGGTTCTACCGGTCCCATCTTTGACCGCGCTACGTTCCACGATCAGCAGCACCAGTTCTTCGCCGTCACCGACCTCAACGTCTCCCCAGCCTGGGAGATCAACTTCGGCGTCGGCTTGGGCGTTACCGCATCCACCGACCACCTTATTGTCAAAGGAATTCTCGGAAGACGCTTCGATTGGGGCCATCATCGATCCGAACCATGATTGACGCAGCATCGTGGAACCCGAATACCGCTTAAGGCTTCTACAATAGAAGAGAGGAGAGTTCCCTCATGAAGCGAGTCCGCTACACCAAATTCACCGGCGATCTCTCCTCCAGCTTCGGTCTTGAGGACCTCATGCAGGCCCTCTCTGACTTTCTCCTCGACTCCGGCTTTCAAGATCCTTACTCCCGCTTCCACGAGTTCAACGATCAGACCCTTCAAAATCTTCGCGAAGCTATCCGCGAAGCCCTCGAGTCCGGCGAACTCTTCGAGGAAGAGTCCCAGCAAAAATTCGAGGCTCTCTCCGAAGACCAGATCGAAGAGCTCATCGATCAGATCATCCAGAAGATGCAGGAGCAGAACTACATCAACGCCGAGCAGCCCGAACAGAATCAAGGCCAGAAAAGCGATGGCAACACCGAAGCTCGCTTCGAGGTTACCGACAAAGGCATGGACTTTCTGGGCTACAAGGCCTTGCGGGAGTTACTCGGCCCACTCGGTAAATCCAACTTTGGCCGTCATGATACTCGCCACGAAGCAGCCGGCGTCGAGATCAATGGCTCCTCCAAACTTTACGAATTTGGTGATACTCTCAACCTCGATCTCACGGCGACCCTGTCCAGCGTCTTCGCTCGCGAAGGCATTCGCACGGCCATCGACGGCGAAGAGAACACGCCTCTCAACATCGACTACTCCGACCTTCACGTTCACCAGTCCGACTACCATTCCTCCTGCGCGACGGTCGTCATGCTGGATTGCTCCCACTCCATGATCCTCTACGGAGAAGACCGCTTCACCCCGGCCAAACGCGTCGCAATGGCTCTCAGCCACCTCATCCGCACACAATTTCCCGGCGACACCCTCAACCTCGTCCTCTTCCACGACACCGCCGAAGAGATCCCCGTCTCGCAACTCTCGCGCGTCAAGGTAGGTCCGCACTACACCAACACACGCGAAGGCCTCCGCCTCGCCCAGCGCATTCTGGGCAGGCAAAATAAAGACATGAAACAGATCGTCATGATCACCGACGGCAAACCCAGCGCGCTCACTCTTCCCGATGGCCGCATCTACAAAAACGCCTTCGGCCTCGATCCACTCGTTATCTCGGAGACCCTCGAAGAAGTCAGCCGCTGCAAGCGCTCCAACATCATGATCAACACCTTCATGCTCGCCAGCGACTTCTCTCTCATGCAGTTCGTGCAAACCGTCAGCGCCATGTGCCGTGGCAAAGCTTACTTCACCACCCCGCAGACTCTCGGCAACTACCTGCTGATGGACTTCATGTCCCGACGAATGAAAACCATTCACTAAAATTGAGCGGACCATCTAGCACAACGCTTAGCGTCAATGAAAACCATTCTCTGATTCAAAGAACTACACTCAGGCCGCAGAGAGCGCCCGTTTCTTTTCTCCATTTTTCTCAGAATGCGCCAGAAACCGGGTCTGCGGAAATGCCTCTGATAGTTCTCGCGCACAAAAGCCATCATCTGCTCGCGAACGATGCAGCGGGGATCGAAGCAGTCACTTGAGTCGCTTGCACTGGCCAGGCAACGTATCTCCATCGTATGAAAAGGGCAGGAAACAGCCATGCCATAGGTGAAAAATCCGCACAGTCTTACCGCCTTCGATTCAATCGGACGCGAGGCGCGCCCTGAACAAAATGGGATGTTTCCGGCATCACACTCATTGACTCGAAACAGCGCACCGAACTCCCCGTCCACGCATCATTCACCATCAACTATGGTTTCGCGGCCTCCTGAGGTTCTTTGTCCTTGTGCCTCAAATCCAACCCAAACTTCGGCGCAGACTTCGTCCCACTAACCTTCACCGGAATCTCCGCCCCGGCCCCGTCCTTCTTAAAAAACGGGTCCACCGGCTTCAGCAGAATCGACTTCCACTTGGAAGCCACCATCTGCGACACCTTCGCGTCGGTCCGCATCTTCCCGTCAAACTCGAACCGGTCTCCATCCAGTGAATACTCCCCCTTAAGCGCAACCGTCGCCCCTGGCAGCGAATAATCCAGCTTGCTGAAATGTAGCGTGTCGTCCGACTTCACAAACTGCCCCACCATCTGCGAGTGCACATCCTCAGCGCCCGGCTTCGCATCCTTCGGATCGCCCTGCGCCCGCAAACTCAGCATATCCACCTTGTCCTGCACCTCCGGATTCGTAAAGTGAATCTGCCGCAGTGTGAAAAAAGCCTTCAAGCCAAGCTTTCGCGTCACGCTTTCTTTCCCGGGTGGAATGTGGAGCTTCGTCTTCATCGCCAGACGTCCGGTCATCACCACCGGAGCCGTCTTCACCCCCAGTTCGAGAAAATCCTGTATTCGTCCATTCGGCACATTCACATCAAGATCGATGATGTGCCCCTTGCCTCTCACATTAATCACTGCACCTTTACATAAAAAGTCAGACTGCCCCAGGCGCGCACCGACTGGTTGCAGATACGTATCCCCATTCGTTCCATCGACGATCGCATGAAACTTCGTATGCAGCGGCATCGGGTGATTCGCCGTATCCAGCGAAAAATCCGGAGTCTCCGTCGTTCCATCTACGACAATATTGTTAAGCTGCCCCGTGAACTCCCCGACCGAAGACAGGATTCCACCAATCCCTTTAATCGTATTCAGGTCCGCGTGATCGAAGGTGTAGTGACCCGTAACCGCAGAATCGCCGGGGCTGTCGTTGCTCCAGGGACCGAACGTTCCCGTCGCATGTATATCGCCTTTGGGAATCGCATTCACCAACGTCGCATCGTAGTCCCACGGCTTCTCTGGACCAATATCTCGCAACACTATATGGCTCAATTCATAATCCTGAGGGTCCTTGTCCGGCTTCAACGTTCCAATCACCAGCTTCGATTCATCAAACACAATTCGATCCACCACGATCTCGACGTGTCCAAGATGCCTCCGCCCCTTCGGCGCCTGCGCCCGCACCTCCTTCGGAGGAATTTGAATCGCCATGCCTGTCACATAAATAGTTCCCACATGCATCGGCTTCTCAAACAACCCCATCCACTCCGCATGAAAATCAAAATGTTGCAATGCTATTAAAGGTTCCGCCGCCCCTGCCGCAACTACCTCGTCCTGAGGATAGATCCGCAAGCCGCTCCCTGAAACCTCCACCCCCTTCACCAGAGAAACGTCGAACTTATCCATCTCGACGCGGCTGTTGAATTTTGCGCTCAGCGTCTCAGTCACCCGGCTCTTTAGAATCGGCATCGCGCGATGAATCATCACCTCGCCGATCACCCAAAGAGCTACAACTGCAATCAACACAAAGGCTATAATCCACGCCCACACCCAGTAGCGCCTCGAAACGCTCCGGGGTTCGATTCGTTCATCTTTCTGATCGATCAAATCCTTCACCGGTCTTTTGATGCGAAAACGAAGCCCCTCGTTTACCGCACCCGACCGGGCAAATCCCTCACGCTGCGCCCGTCGTGATACACCGCAAAGATCTTCCGTGTATTACAAATATCCGCAAGCGGATCGGCATCGAGTACGAGCAGATCAGCTCGCTTGCCCACCACAATTGTTCCGCGATCGGAAGAATGCAGCAGCTTCGCGTTTTCTCCCGTAGCCACGGTCAGCGCCTGCATCGGAGTCAATCCCGCCTGAACCATCAACTCCAGTTCACGATGCTCCGCAAACCCCGGAATACGCCCCGGCAGCGCACCCGAATCCGTACCGAACCCAACATTTACGCCCGCATTGAAGAGCTTCTTCAGATTCTGCTGACCGATAGCAAAATCCTCCCGATGCTGCGCCGTCTGCGGATCGCCGTTTATCCTCTCCGCATAGCCCGAAGCATCGAACTTCCCCATCAACTGAGGCCCAGCCGCGCGCCGAAAAAAATCCGATTGCATAAACTTCGGTCGCTCTGCATAAACAAAGAATGACTCGTCAACCGTAAACGTCGGCACATACCAGACCCGGTGTTGTTTCATCGCCTGAACAAACGCATCATCAACAACCTCATCTCTCACTGAATGAGCCAGCACATCCACACCGTCTGCCACCAACCGCTTCGCATCCTCCAGCGCATACTCATGCGCCGCAACGCGCAGATGTTTCTTATGCGCCTCATCAATCACAGCGCCATACATCTCGGGCGGCATCTCAGGCATCCTGCCATGCTGCTTGTCCACCCAGATCTTTACAATATCCGCAGGATGAGCGGCTAATTCGTCGACATCCTTCCGCGCCTCGTCCACAGAAGCTGGCCGGTAAACCTGATCCGGAGCCGCAGGCAGCTGCGGAGCACCTCCAGGCACTCCGATCCCGCGTCCTGCAGTAAAAATCGTTGCTCCACCCAGCTTGCCTTCTCTCTGCTCTTCTCTCAACTCGTACACCAGGTCGCGATTCACCCCAAGCGACATGATCGTCGTCACACCATATCGCTCAAACTGTTTTAACTCGGTGGTAACATTCTCCCGCGTATAGGCAGTCGCGGACGACTCAGCATTGTCGATCATCAACCCAAGATGCGAGTGCGCGCTGATCAACCCCGGCATGACCGTCTTGCCTCGAAGGTCCCTCACTACTACACCCTTCGGGGCGGCCATCTCCACCCCACCAATCGCAGCAATACGCCCATCCCGCAACAGCAACGAAACGTGATCTCGCGGCGGGACTCCAGTTCCATCGATGAGCCGCGCATCCCGCAACAGCACGGTCGGCACCGGAGACGCCTGCTGCGCCAACGCTCCCGTTGCAAACCCCAGACCGGTCACCATCCAACCAAACACAATCGCTAACCCTGATGCCATAGGGCACACTCCTGAACATAGGATGCACCACAATAACTCAGAACTGACAACACCTCTACCGCAGCCGCTCCCGCCAGAGCCGATACAACCCCCACGCCGCCACCGAGCAGTTATCGACGATCGTCCCATCGACGATCATCTCTTCAAACTCCACGACACTCACCCGCCGAACCATGAGGTCGTTCTCTTCCACATCCCTCTCTGGCTCGCCTACTGTCAGACCCTCGGCAAGAAAGACGTGGTGCTTCTGATTCATCACCCCATACGCAACCTGCAGCGTCGACAAAAACGTCATCCTCTCTGCCGTCAAGCCTGTCTCTTCCTTCAACTCTCCACGAGCCATCTCCTCCGGCATGACATCCGCCTCTTCCCACCCGCCTTGCGGAAGCTCCCAGTGTCTGGCGCCCACGGTATACCGAAACTGCTCAATGAGATAGACAAACTCGCCTTCAACAGTCGCATCCAGAGGAATAATGATCGCAGCCGGATCCTTATCGACCACCCCGTAGATCCCACGCAGTCCATTCGACCGTTCAATCACATCTTCGCGAACGCTGGTCCACGGATTCCGATACACTTCGCGGCTGCTGATCGTCTTAATCGACACACAACCTCACATCTTGAATTCAGTTCGCCACACTCTATTTCCTGCTCCCTGCTCCCTGCTCTTCAGGAACCAGAAACTCCAGATGCGACGGATACTTCGCAGACCCATAGATGGAAATCGTCTGCCCTGCATACGCGCTCGCCGGAGCCGTCATGATATTTGCCACATACGTCTGCGGATTCCGGTCATACAACGGAAACCAGCTCGACTGTACCTCCACCATAATTTTGTGTCCCTTCAAAAAAGTGTGGTCCGCGCCATGCAGACTCCACTTGAACTCCGTCACCTTCCCCGGCGTCAGCGCCTCCGGCTTCTCGAAGCTCCTCACATACCGCCCGCGAAAAATCTCATCCACGATCATCAATTGATACCCAGCCATCGGCGCCGGCGCATCGTCCGGATACACATCGATCAGCTTCACCACAAAATCGCCATCGCTCCCTGTTGTTGAAGCAAACAGATCCGCCATTACATCTCCCGTTATGGTCACATCTTTGTCGAGCACAAGAGTCTCAAAGTTAGCCAGATCTTTTCGCGAACTCACGAATCGCTGGTCCTCTACGAGCCAGGTCCGCCATTTTGACCCATCCCCATAAGTTGGTTGAATCGGCCTGTTTCGATAAGGCACCGGCTTTGCCGGATCCGCGACATAAGACCCGGCAATACCACCACCCTGTGGCCCCGTGAAACTTAGCCCCGCATCCTTCGCCAGATAAAGCCGCGCTTCATGAAATCCGATCTTCGGCGGCCACACATCATAGTGTTCCCACTGATTCACGCCAGTTCGAAAGCTGGCCGTATCCTTGAGTTCAAATCCTCCGCGCCCCTTCAAATATTTTTCAAAGAACGGCGCTTCGATGGTCTTCCGGTACTGCTCTCCTGCATCTACCCCAAAATTGATCTCGCCCAGACTCAGCGTGCGTCTGTTCCACCCGCCATGGTTCCACGGTCCAAGAACAAGAAACACCTCATGCTCCTTATCATGCGGTTCCAGCGCAGCATACTCTGCCTGTGTCCCCCACATATCCTCCTGGTCCCACCACCCACCGACCTCGAGTGTCGGCACCTCCACCTTCGTCAAGTGCCTTTCCAGCGCCATATCCTGCCAGAACTTCGTGTAGGCAGGCTCTGTCAGAAACACCTTCGCCGTAGGCAGATCCTGCATCTTCGCCGCCTGCGCCGCTCCCGCAAAGTTCACATTGCGCAGAAAGAAATCAAACATATCCTCCTTGCTCTGTACGCGAACGTCGGTCTTCTGTCCCTCGAGCTGTTGCACATAATCGAAACCGTAGGTCTCCCGAAACGCACCGTTATGAAAGAAGTCATCTCCAATCCAGATGTTCGTCATTGGAGCCTGCGGCGAAATCGCCTTCACCGCCGGATGAGCATCGATCCCAGCCGACATCGCCAGGAAACCCGGATACGACACTCCGAACACCCCCACCTTCCCGCTGTTATTCGGGACACTCTTCAGCAGCCAGTCGATCGTATCCCGCGTGTCGGTCGTCTCATCTACATCATTCTTCGTACTGTGAGTCACAATCGCGCGATTCATCACAAACTGCCCTTCGGACTTATAACGCCCGCGAATATCGCCGAACACGAAGATGTATCCGCTCGCCGCCAACTCGGGCTTGCCCGCATTGATCATCTTCGACGAGTTGTTATCCGTGCCGTACGGCGTCCGTTCCATCAGAAAAGGCAGGGGCTCCCCCGAACTTTCCGAGCCCACGGGCCGCAGAATTACCACGTGCAGCTTCACCCCATCGCGCATCGGCACCATCGCCTCGCTGCGCGTGTACTCCTTCGACTCCGCTCTCTGCGGCGTCTCTTGGGCTTTTACCACGACAACTGAAATCAACAGCCCTACCGAAAGAAGCATCCTGCAACGGAAACAATTCTTCATGGATCGCACCCTCTATGTGGAGTCAAAATTCGGAAGGCTCAACCTGATCCATTTAACCGGCCCGGCGCTCACTATCCCTGAGCGATAGGCTCCGTCGGGATAGGGCTAGCCTCACACTTCCATCCCTCTCTGCCGTGAGTCCCATCACAGAACGGCCGCTTCGACGACATGCCACAACGGCAAAGCGAGATCGCTGGTTTCCCAGTCAAATCCCATTCATTCCCGTTCACATCCACCAGGGAGATCGGCCCCTCGACCCGAAACGGCCCATTCGGACGAACCGTAATCTTTACTGCCGGGGCCGGAACAGACTCTACCGGCACGACATTCAATACTTCGTCAGACATAAAACTCCCTGGCCTTCCCGTATCGGAAGACATTTTTAGATAAAGCCAGAATAGCAAACGAAGAAGTTCGACTCACAGTCAGGAAGGCCACGCCGCATCCACTTCCACCTCGTCCACGTAACACCAGCCCCAGCTTTCCCCTGGGCTCAACCGACCGCATGATCGGATGCTTCGTCGCATGAAAATGCTTCGTCGCGTGTTTGTTCGGAGAAGAATCGCAGCATCCCACATGCCCGCACTCCATGCACATCCGCAGATGAACCCACGTACTGCCGATCTTCAGACAATCTTCGCAGCCCTTCGCCGACGGTTTCACCTTATGGATATGGTTCAGATGCGTGCACTGCATGGTATTCACCTTCCTCGCCACTGATTCTATCCATATCACCCGGCGGCCTGCAGCAACCCGAAATTAATCGTTCAAGCCTTCCGTGATCCCATACTCCTTCAGCTTCCGGTAGAGCGTCGTCTTGCCAATCCCCAGCAGTTTCGCCGCCGTCAATTTATCGCCCTTCAATTGCCGGATCGTCCCCAGAATCGCGTGCTTTTCCATCTCCGCGATCGATACAATCTCTCCATCTCCTGCGCGAATTCCCTCGTTCTGCCTCTTCCTGACTTCTTCCTCGCGAACCGCAGGTCCCTGCTGCAGACGAAAGTTCTGCAACTGCGTCGGCAAATCGCCCATGTGCAGAATCGGCCCTGACGACAGGGCACAAGCCCGTTCAATCGCATTCTCCAATTCCCGTACATTTCCCGGCCAGTCATACTGCATCATCACCCGCAGCATCGAGTCGGAAAAACTCCGATCCAGCCCTGTCTCCTTCTCCAATCGCTTCAGAAAATGCATCGCCAACGGCGCAATATCCTCCCGCCGGTTCCGCAACGGTGGAATTCGCAGGTTCACCACATTCAACCGGAAGTAAAGGTCTTTGCGAAAACTGCCCCGCTCCACCATCCCCGCCAGATCGCGGTTGGTCGCCGCCAGCACTCGCGCCGAGATCGGCTTCGCAACCGTCGACCCCACCGGACGAACCTCCTTCTCCTGCAGCGCTCGCAACAGTTTCGCCTGTAAATCCAGCGGTAGCTCGCCAATCTCATCCAGAAACACTGTTCCACCTTCAGCTGAGGCCAACAGCCCCTCCTTCGTGCGGTCTGCCCCGGTAAATGCTCCCTTCACATGCCCAAACAACTCGCTCTCGATCAGCGTCGGCACCAGCGATCCGAAATCCACCGTCACAAACGGCTTCGACGCATTCGGCCCATTGAAGTGAATCGACCTCGCCACCAACTCCTTACCCGTCCCGCTCTCCCCGAGAATCAGAACCGGATGGGTCGAATACGCAACCTTCGACAAAATCCGGTACAGCTTCTCCATCTCTGGTGACCGCCCGACTAAGCCGCCCATCCCCTGCTGTGTCCTGAGTTTTTCCCGCAACTTTCGACTCTGTACATCAAGCTCCAGTTGCTGAGCCGATCGCTCGAGCACTCTTGTCAGCTCCTCCAATGCAAACGGCTTGGTCAGATAATCACCCGCTCCAATCCGCATCGCCTCCACCGCCGACGCAACCGTTGCGAACGCCGTCATCACAATCACCGCCGTATCCGGATGCAGAGCCTTCACCTGTTCCAGCAGCGGCAGCCCGCCGCCGCCCGGCAGCTTCAGGTCGAGCAGCAACACATCCACACGCTGATGCTTCAGAATCTCCCGCGCCGACGTAGCGCTCTCCGCTCCAAGCACGACGGCGAAACCCATCCCCTGCGCAATCTGGCAGCAAGCCTTCCGCACGGCATCATCGTCGTCGACCACCAGCACGTGAAGCAGTCCAACATTCTCTGCGCCGCTCTTCTGCACCTCTGCGTCCGTCGCTGAAACCTTGACCGGCGACACTCCCACCAGAACACCGGACGGAACATCCGCGGAACCGACATGATCTTCAATACCCGGCCTGCCTTCGACTCGCTCTTCGAACCTCTCAACCTCTATCCTCTTTATCATTCCTGAACCTACAGTCCTCAGCATGCGATCCACCCGGCCTCTCCCTTCAACACCGTCTTCATCTCCAACTCCATCCTCCTTGCCTTGCCTGGCTGCAACTCCGCTTCTGTTTGCTTCACCGCGTACCATTCCACAGAAATACTGGTCCCCACATTCGGCTGACTCTCAATATTCAGACAACCGCCAGACATCGCCACCAACTCCCGGACCACGCGAAAGCCCAGCCCGCGCCCATTTGTGCTTGAGATCCCACCCGCCTGCATCAGTCGCCGCACCGCAGCCTGGTCCATTCCGCAACCTCGATCGCGCACAGTCAGCCGCACCCGCCGCCACGATTCCTCGCACTCATTCCCCTGCTCTATCCCCTCCACAACGTCGATCGAGATTGCCCCTACCCACAGCGTCGCCTCCGCGGCATTCTTCACCAGGTTGGTCACGATCCGTTCCACAGCCTCCACGGGCACCGGTACAGCTTGAAATGCTCCCGGACCATACGAGATCTCCACCGTCCGGCCCGCAATTCTGCTCAGCAGTCCACGGCATCGGTCCAACACATCCGGCAACACGGAGATCTCTGTCTGCACCTTCGCCGGCAGTCCCGCACGTGAATGATTCACCAGCCGGTTGATCATCGCCCAGCTGCGGTCGCTCAACAACCGTAACTCAGCCGCATACTCGCGATGCTCTTCGTTCAAAACTCCCGGCATCGCCAGCAGATCGGAATAAAGGCTCAGCGCCCCCAGCAGATTTCCCGCGTCATGCGCCAACCCGGCGCCCTCGGCAACTCCGCCAATCGGAGCAGAGGCATCACCCGCTACAACCGTGGTCCGCGACATGATCGGCATCGCGCACCGATTAAGCCCCAGCTCCCGCATCACGTGCCGAAGCGCCGCAAACTTTCCTGAATCGATCCCTGACCCTGAGGCAGTACTGCTCTGCGTTGCCCGCATTCGTCCTTCCGCCCGTCTTCTGCTCAATGATTCCTTACAGCAGATGCTCTCCTGTAATCACGTTATGTGCCAAACTGGGACACATCCCCTAAGTAACTGCAAATCAAACAAAAAGTCATCAATCTCAACTCGACCGTTTACCAGCGATTCCCAATATAGAACTTCACCCTCCCGCAAACCTCACGAAATCTTCACAGAACCCAATACGGTTCCTCTTCCCATTTTGGAACCAAGTCCCATTTCGGAACTTATTGCTCCCTTTCTCGCGCGCGCAGTTCCGCCCACCCCAAAATCATGAGAAGAATCTCACCTCTATAATCTCTGAATGTCCGTTGTTATCCCTGCCAATACCGAACTCTTCCGTCCCGACGGCCGCGCCGCCGACGCCCTCCGCCCCATTCGCATCACTCCAAACTTCGTCGCCATGGCGGAAGGCTCAGTCCTCATCGAGTCCGGCAACACCCGCGTCCTGTGTAATGCCACCATCGAACAGGGAGTCCCCGGCTGGCTCCGCAACTCCGGCCGCGGCTGGGTCACCGCCGAGTACGGCATGCTCCCCCGCGCCACCCTCACCCGCACCCCCCGCGAGGCCGAGCGCGGCAAGATCGGCGGACGCACCCACGAGATTCAGCGTCTCATCGGTCGCAGCCTCCGCAGCGTCGTCGACATGAAGGCCCTCGGCGAGCGCACCGTCATCCTCGACTGCGACGTCCTCCAGGCCGACGGTGGAACCCGCACCGCAGCTATCACAGGAGCCGCAGTCGCCCTGGCCTTAGCCCTCGGAAAACTCGTCTCTGCGGGAACCCTGAAGACCTCGCCCCTCAAGCAAATGATCGCCGCCACCTCCGTCGGCATCGTCGACGGCAACATCCTCCTCGACCTCTGCTACGAGGAAGACTCCCGCGCCGCCGTCGACATGAACGTCGTCATGCTCGCCGACGGTGGCCTGGTCGAAACCCAGGCCACAGCTGAGCAAAACGCCTACACCCGCACCCAGCTCAACCACATGCTCGACTACGCCGAAAAAGGCATCAGAGAACTCTTCGCCATCCAACGAAGCGCGCTCGATTCCGCCACCTGAATCCTGCCCCGGCAAAAAAGCGCCGAAGCAACAGACAGCGCTTTTTCCTTCCGGCAACTCTATATTCTCTGGCTACGGATTGGGTATTGAATCATTAGCCTTAGTGTCAATCGTCTTATAAAGAAATTCATAGTCATGCCAGCCGGTAACCGCCGGATCAGCCGACGTGTTCGTCAACTCCATACGAAGTGCGTCATACTCCACACCCTGTGTCTGACTCACCGAAAACGTCAGCACATTGTCGTTGCCGACTGGGCTCAGAACGCTCGTGTCCCACTGATAAGCGATCCACTGCGTATACCCCGACAACCCGCTACGAACCGCCGCATCGCTCGCATTGATCACGTGCCAGACCAGCGGCTGCCCATTGAGCGTCACAGTCAAGCTTCCCTCCGCTGCCGCAAGCGCCACTGACAACACGGCAAACGCATTCTGGTTGACGTTTGCTGGCGTTGCAAAATGAATCGTCCACGCCGGCGTCCTCGTCGTCACTCCATTCGTCCCCGAATGTCCCGGCAGGGTTGCCACGTAGGGAGGAATCGCGAACGTATAGCCATCCGTCTTATCGTCGCCGGAGCTGTAAACTCCGCCAAACAATCCGGGATCGAACGTCTGCCATTGGTTATAGTTCCACTTGCTCAGATCATTCGTCGCCGAGCCCGCCGGACCATCAGTCGCGTTGTAGACCACCGCACCCTGATTCGCTGCAAAGTCCGCCCAGTAGTTCCAGTTCCCCCAGAACTCGCGATCATCATGACCCGCAGCATCGTGGCCATGAAGAAACTCATGGGAAGACCGGTCCGCAGTGCCGATAGTAAACACCGGAGCACTCGTGCTGAAGTTCTCCTGAACAAAACTAACGGGCGGCACCACCGTATTCTGTCCCGCGGTCACCACCACGTTCTCCTGCCGAACCTCACCCCACTGCCCCAGGTTGTACACAGATAAACGATACGTGCCAGGAATCACGCCATTGAACGTAGCCGCTCCGGTCCCACTGATGTCCTGCCAGTACTGAGCCCCCTGCGCCGAAAACTGAATATTCTTTCCCGGATCGCTCAGCACCGCCCATGCTGTCTTTGGAACCCCGCTCGCGATGCCGTTTACCTGCACCTGCACCGTCCCGCGCGCGCTCGACGGAACGTATCCCGAAGCCACAAGCTGCTGCTCATTGTCGTAAAAATTCCCAAAGCTCGTACCGGCAAGTACCGCATCCTTGTACATGTCATCCGGAGTCAGTATGTTGCTTCCGAATTTGTTGAACCGCACATAAAACGGTCCATACAACCGGTGAGTCGCTACTCCCGCAGGCGCGGGCAGCGACAGCATATTGTCCAGATGGTTCGAATAAGGCTCGATCATGTCGAGATTGCCCGTAAACAGCAGGTCCTGCTTCGTCGGTCCGCCCACCAGCGACTCGTTACTCGGAAACACCACCCATGCGCCATACTCCGACCCGTACACTCCATGCGCCACGTTCAGATAGCTATAACCTGAGTAGTCGTACTTATCGCCGAAAAACCGTGTGAACCCCGCCGGAATATCCGTAAAACCATGAAGATCGACGGTCGCGTCCTGCACGGCCCGGCCCGGATCCGTCGAAAAATACTCTGAAGCCGAAGGAAGCGGAATCGCAATCGGCCCCGGATTGCTCAAATCCGGATTCACCGAATAGATATTCGGAAATTTGTTCAGATCCTCGCGCACCACCCACTGAACCTGCCCGGTCGATCCCGCAATGTCCGTCGCGGAGTGGTCGGCGACGAAATAAACATGAACCGCCGGATCATTTGGGGTCACCACCCAGTGCTCGCTGTAGGTATAGGCATTGCTGCTGCTCGAGGGGTACGTAACCCACCAGTCGATGTAGCCGTTCGTATTCACGAAGCCTGGTATGCCGGTTACCGTCCCGAATCCGGCATTGTCCATGTAAAAACCCTTTGGGCCATGCGAGTTCACATTCGTAAGATCGATCAGGTTGTCGGTCGTCCCCGCCGGAAAGAGACCAAAAATATTGCCCCCTTGGGGATTGAAGTCGATCGATAACGCGCCATTCGCAATCTTCCAGTCCGCGGGATTCGTCGTATCGATCGTCAGCGTAGGCGAGGCTCCCGGCACAACCTGCAGCGTCGAGCAACTCATCCCGCTCGAAAAATCCACCTCATTCGAATCGATCCCACTCACCGAAACAAAATACGTCCCCGCGGCCAGCGATGCCGGAACACCGAACGAAACCCTCGCCGTCGTCCCCAGCACCTTCTGCACCGTCGAAGCCGTCACCGTCGTCGGCGACCCCCCACACGTCGCCGATAGTGAAACGAAAACATTCGCAGGCGAGATCGTGCCCGAAGGAAAACCCGATCCCGTCACTGTCACCGTCGAAGCTCCCGCCGCACCCGTAGTTGGACTCGTCAGAGAGTTCAGCTTCACTGTCACCGCCTTCGACATGGCCGGCATCAGCAGCAACGCAACTCCAACCCCTAATGCAATCCCGGAACGTTTCCCGCCCAGGCGCCTTATCCTCCCAACTCCCGCCATCCGCAGCAACCCGATCAGGCCCGTCCCCAGCATCATCCAGGTCCCCGGCTCCGGCACCGTGCTCGCGTTAATCACGGCAAGGTCCCCGTTGGAAAGGGTCTGTTTTCCCCCGTCGATCGTCGCGGTAAAGTTCGGCCCAATCGTCACCGAACTTCCATCAAACAGAGAAAGAGCTTCTGGGCTGAACGTCCCCGTCAACGTAGCAGTCACTGCGCCGAACAATCCGGTCGGCGGCCCCGCCAGTGTCGAAAGCTGCTCCCCATCAAATGAAAGCCCATCCGCATCCAGCGTGAAGTACGACGAGTCAAAGGTATGCGATACCCCTCCGATAAAATCAACCGTCAGGCTAAGGTTGGACAGCAGAACAGGAGTCGAGATCGGAAACGAAGCATCGCCCGAGCTGTTCGCCCCCGTCAGATTGACAATGTCGAACTGCGCAACATTCGTCCCCGTAACGTCGTAACTGATAAAACCCACCGGGATACTATCCGCATGGGCTGAAGGTGAGAGTGTCCCGACAACCATAACCGCAGCGAGAAGCCGTCCTAACAATCTAGACATAATGCTCTCCAATAGATGTATTAGTTCTGTGCAGGAATTCGTTGCATTTGGGAAATAGTTTCCAGATGCGCAAACAAACCTAGCAACTCTCGCAAAATCCTGTCAAGATAGACCTCCAAAAAAATTGCGTGAAAATCTCATAACGAATCGAAATTCTAGCCGCACACCCGCGGAAGAACACTCGAATTCCCCTGCTTTTCCTCGATTCAACGCCGCAATCGTCCCTGCGCTACCGCCCGGCTACATTTCAGGATTTTGACCCGCTTCGGCAGCCCAGCCGTTACCAGTCTGCAAGCCCATAGCGGCGGAGTCTCTTCTGATTGCCCGTCGAGTCGCTCAACGAGGGAAACATGCCAGTTATCATCGCCTCCGCAATGAACCAGGACATCGAGATGAACCCGGGACAAAGAGATCAGATCGTTGCCAAAGTCGCATCTCTGAAAACCCGCAATGACGCCAACCAGTACCTCGCCCAGTCTCCGCCCAGCTCGAAATCCGGAGGCCCTGAAAACACTCCGTCGCGGATTACCTCAAAAACGACGAATCCCATTGACCTGTGCAAAGCGCAGCAGGACGCCACCCGCACTGATAAAATAGGCCTGAACATACCTACAAACTAGCTTCAGGAGAACGCACTCAATGGAAAAGCTGACCCCCGGAAAACTCGCAGGACTTAAAGCGGTCTCCGACCACCGCGGCGTTATCGCCGCTGCCGCCATGGACCAGCGCGGCTCGCTGCAAAAGTCCCTTGCCAAAGAGCGCGGGGCAGCCGCCGACGCCCATGACCTCGAGGTCTTCAAGACCCTCGTCACCAGTGTCCTCACCAAACACGCCTCCGCCATCCTTCTCGATCCCGAGTTCGGCCTGCCCGCCTCCAAGCACCGCAACGGCAAAGGCCTCCTGCTCGCCTACGAGAAGACCGGCTACGACGCCACCACCCCCGGCCGCCTGCCCGACCTCCTCGACGTCTGGAGTGTCCGCCGCCTCAAGGAAGCCGGAGCTGACTGTATCAAGATCCTCCTCTACTACACCCCCTTCGAGAAGACCGCCGTCAACGACCTCAAGCACGCCTGGATCGAGCGCATCGGCGACGAGTGCATCGCCCACGACATCCCCTTCTTCCTCGAGTTCGTCGGCTACGACGCTGACGGCGGCGATGAAAAATCCCTCGCCTACGCAAAAAAGAAGCCCGAGATCGTCTCCGGCTCCATGGCCGAGTTCGGCAAGGCCCGCTACAACGTCGACGTGCTCAAAGTAGAAGTTCCCGTCGAGATGTCCTTCGTCGAAGGCACCAAAGCCTTCAAGGGCGAAAAGGCCTACACCCGCAAGGAAGCTCTTCAGCACTTCCGCGACGCCGCGACCATGACCCACAAGCCCTTCATCTATCTCTCCGCTGGCGTCTCCAACCCTGTCTTCATCGAAACCCTCGAACTCGCCGTCGAATCCGGCACCAGCTTCAACGGAGTACTCTGCGGCCGCGCCACCTGGAAGGACGGCATCGCCATCTACGCCAAGCAGGGCGCGAAGGCCTTCGAAGACTGGCTCAACACCACCGGCGTCGAAAACATCAACAACGTCAACAACGCCCTCAAGCAAGCCCACTCCTGGCACGAAAAAGTCCAGACAAAGTAGCCACAACCATCAACGCAGTCGATTTGAAAAACGCCGCAGATCGCGGCGTTTTTTCTTGCCCCTGCACCAAACGGTGCAAATCCGGAACCTATACGTCTAACCCCAATGAGCCGCGGCCATGCCTCGGCTCTCTTCATATCGGCTTAAGGTTGAGCCCCGTAAAATTGCTTACAATGATTTACAAATCGGGCCTGGCTATCGCCCTCTTACTTTCTCCCAGCGCGATCCTATGCCAGACCGAAGGCGGCACTCTTCCCGGCGGAACCCCGCTCGCCCTGCGCATCGACCAGCACCTTCCCATGCGTAACGGACAGCCGGTTCGCGCTCAGCTACTCTACCCCATCTACGGCAACGACAAACTCCTTCTCCCCAAGGACACCATCGTCATCGGGAGCGTCGTCGAGCTCCGCTCCGACCGCTCTCGCCGCATCCGCGCCGTCATGGGAGGAGATTTCACCCCCTTCCACAAGCCCGTCGTCCACTTCACCAGCCTTGTTCTCGCCGACGGCACCACCATCCCCTTCACCTCGGGAGACGCCATCGACGGTGCTCCCATCTTTCGCGCCGTCGCCACGCCGCCCGCCAAGGGAGGCTTCCTCCGCCGTCAGTTCGATGGTCTCCTCACCGTCGTCCGCAGCGATGTCGCCATCCTGACCGGCCCCGAGAAGGTTGACCGGTTCGTTCAGTTCATCTACAGCCAGATTCCCTACCATCCCCAGCGCATCGAGAAGGGCACGGCCTGGACCATCGAGACCTCGCACTCCGTCGAGATTCCCGCGGAACCGGCACCTCCAGCGCCGGTCGCAGCAGACCCGCCGAAGCGTCACTTCTGGGAGGAACCTCTTCCTTCCGTCGAACCCGCCAGAACCGATACCGGCAGTTGGATTGTCCAGGCCAATCTCGACGAGCCGCTCAGCTCGGAGACCTCCAAAGAGGGCCAGGCGATCAAGGCCACCGTCGCCGAACCCATCTACAACCCCGATCGCTCCATCGCCATTCCCCAGGGTTCCACGCTCATCGGCTGCCGTCACCCGCGCCAAGCCCTCACGAAAATTCGGACGCACCGGCGTTCTCACCTTCAGCTTTCGCCAGCTTCAGGTTCCCCACGAAGAAACCCGCATCGTCGAGACCCGGCTTACCGCAGCCGACTCCGCCCCGCGACATCGCTCTCAACTCCGAGGGCCAGGCCAAATCCAAACCGCAGGACAAGATCAGCCTTCCCATCCTCCTCGCCCTTATGGCCAGCCGACCGCTCGATCAAGACCACCACGACAGCGCTGACGCCGGCAACGGTCTGGGCAAGAACGCTGTCGGCGGAGCCGCTGGCCTTGGCCTTGTAGGCACCTTGATTAGTCTCACCGGGATCTCACCCAACGCGGCCGCCGGCATTGGCTACTATGGCGCAGCGCGCGCCTTCTATTACCGCTGGATCGCTAAAGGCCAGAAGATCGACTTCGCCAAAAACACCCGGATCGTCGTCGAAACCACCCCGCGCCGCTCCGCCCCCATGAAACCAGATACGCAGCGCTGACCCGTCGGCTTCCCTCACTCCCACTCAATCGTCCCCGGAGGCTTCGAGGTAATGTCATACACCACGCGATTGATCCCGCGAACCTCGCTCACAATCCGGCTCGAGATCGTCCGCAACACCTCATACGGCAGCGCCGCCCAATCCGCCGTCATCCCGTCCTCGCTCTCGACCGCCCGGATCGCACAAGTATTCGCATAAGTCCTCTGATCCCCCATCACTCCAACCGACTTCACCGGCAGCAGCACCGCAAAACTCTGCCAGACCTTGCGATACAACCCCGCCCGCTTAATCTCCTCTGCCACAATCGCATCCGCCTCCTGCAGGATCGCCACCCGCTCCGCCGTCACCTCACCCAAAATCCTCACAGCCAACCCAGGCCCCGGAAATGGCTGCCGTTCCAGAATCTCCTCAGGCATCCCCATGTCCCGCCCAATCCGTCGCACTTCATCTTTAAACAGATCGCGCAGCGGCTCAATCAGCTTCAGCTTCATATCTGCCGGCAGCCCGCCCACATTGTGGTGACTCTTAATCGTATGACTGGGCCCGTGCACACTCGACGACTCGATTACATCCGGATACAGGGTCCCCTGCACCAGCCACGCAATCTTCTCGTCTGCACTCTTCTCCGCTTTAGCGCCTGCGGCAAATGAATCCAAGATCTTCGCAGCCTCATCGTCAAAAACAGAGATGAACTCATTCCCGATCACCTTGCGTTTCGTCTCCGGATCGGTCACACCCGCAAGCTTCCCCAGAAATCTCTGCGAAGCATCCACCGCAACCACGTTCAGCCCCAACTGCTCACGCATCGTCGTCTGCACCTTCGCAAACTCATCCTTCCGCAGCACACCATTGTTGACGAAGATGCAGGTCAGCCGATCCCCGATCGCCCGTGCCACCAACACCGCCGCAACCGAAGAATCCACACCGCCACTCAACCCGCAGATCGCATGGCCATCCCCAACCTGCGCTTTCACCCGCTCTATTGTTGACTGAATAAAATGCTCCGGGGTCCAATCCTGCTTCGCGCCGCAGATATCCAGGCAGAAGTTCTTCAGCAGCTCCATCCCCTGCCGTGTATGCGCAACCTCCGGATGAAACTGTACCGCCCAGATTCGCCGCGCCTCGTCCGCAATCCCCGCCACTGCATTGGAAGTCTTCGCCGTCAGCTCAAACCCCGCCGGGAGCGTCTCCGCGTGGTCTCCATGCGACATCCACACATCCAGTGTTCCAGGCAACCCACGAAACAGCGGAGTCTCCGCCACCACTGTCACCTCGGCATGTCCATACTCGCGAGCAGCCGCACCCACCACCTTCCCACCGAGATGGTGAACGACAAACTGCAATCCGTAGCAGATCCCCAGCACCGGAACCCCCAGCGCCAGCACGCCCTCATCCGCCGCCGGAGCGTCCGCGTCATATACCGAACATGGCCCACCCGACAGAATCACACCCTTCGGCTTCAGCGCGCGCACCTGTTCCAGCGGAGCGGTACAAGGCAGCACAACAGAGAACACGTTGAACTCGCGAATACGCCGCGCAATCAGCTGCGTGTACTGCGATCCAAAATCCAGAATGACGATCGTAGAGGTTTCCACCTACTAAGTGTAACCGCCTCAACCTCTAGTTCGGATCCTTCTGCCGCGTGTTCTCCACGCCCGTCACCACACCGATGCCAAGCATAATCAGACCAATCGCCACGATGTAAGCATTAGGAATGTGCACAAGGTGCGCTAGATAACAAATACCGCCGATCAAGATCAAATATCCAATCGAATAAAGTGCAAAAGACATGGCTTCTCTCCAGACCTGGGAAATTTGGAGCCCTGAAAACTGAGATGCAAAAATCGCTATTCGCGCGAGTCAATTTTTCCTCAGATCAAACCGGCGTCGCACTAACCCATGCGCAAGCAATTGCACAGATGCACCTCAATCAAATCCGCAACTTGGCGACAGTCGCACTCGACTCAACAGAGAAGGGTCGCCTTCATCCAACCGGTGCAGCTTCATAAGCCCGCCAAAGCTGCAGATAAGCCACCTGCCGCGCCACATGAAAAAAATCCGATCCCAGAAAATAAAGCACCGTCACCCCAATCCACCACCACATCAAAAACTCCGGCGTCGTCACGCTCTCAAACGGCAGCGGAGTCGCCGAAAAAACCATCGCCAGCACAATCAGCGCAATCTTCACGATCCCCATCACCAGATTGATCTCCACCAGCTTCGACTTCAGCGGCCCCAGCCAAAACGCTGCCATCAGACTCTCCCCCGCACCCAGCCCATGCAACATCGCCAACAGCGGAGCCACCGAAAGCGCCCAACTCACCACCGCCCACAGCGTAAACAGTCCAAGCGTTGCCAGAATCACCAGAGCAAAGTACCCCACTAGGTTCGGTTCACCCCCAGCAGCAATCGGCCCTGTCACCGTCCACTCAGCCACGCGCTCCACGCACCAGAACCAAACCGCAAAACTCCCCAGCAGCGCCACCACACGAACAGCCTGCAGCACAATGAGCGTCCCTATGCGCCGATGCAGCCGTCTATCCGCTCTCTGCAACACAATCGTTCGGCCCACCGCCGATACCACCACCCAGACCACCACCATCAAAGGCACGAGCCACAACGCCACACGCAACACGGGAGGAAGCAATGCCTCCATAGCCTTCGCCATCGTCGCCGCCGACCCCATAGGATCGAGCACCGTCATATTCCCCAGCGCCGCAAAATCCACCGGGGTCTCCTGCAGAATCTTCGAGCCCTCAAACCAAAGAATCAGCAACGCCGGAATGCCATAAGCCCACCGCCACAACACTTCAAGCGCCGTCAGCGAGGGCCGCCGCCAGCACTCCGAAAGCGTGTGTACGAACGACTGCGTCCCCCGCACCGTTCCTGCGGCAACCACAACGCCATCCTGTGAGATCTGGCCCTTCGAAGACTGGTCCACTACTTCACCACAATATTGACAAGCTTGCCCGGCACCACGATCACCTTCACAATCGTCTTGCCTGCAATCCGCGCCTTCGCCTTCTCATCCGCCAGAGCCGCAGACTTCACTGCCTCATCGTCACTATCGGCCGAAACCTTCAGCACATTCGCCAGCTTGCCATTCACCTGCACTGGAATCTCTATCTCATCCTCTCGCGCAAGTTCAGCATCTGCCACAGGCCATGCAGTTCGGAACACCACACCGTCGCCGCCAAGCTTCTCCCACATCTCAGCAGCAAAAAAAGGAGCAAAGGGAGCCAGCAATAAAATCAATCCGCGAAAAACCTCGCCGGCCACGATAGGCGAAATCTCTCCCGCGTCTATCGCCGCTTCATTCGCCGCAATTTCTTTCACTAGAATCATGATCGACGAGATCGACGTATTGAAGTGCCACCGTCCATCAAAGTCCTGCGTAATCTTCGCAATCGTCTGGTGCAGCTTCCGCAACAGGGCCTGTCCCGCCGTCGATGAGCCAGTGCCAGAATCCGCCGAATCCGCGGCACCTGTGTGCTTCGCCACCAACACATGCACCCTGCTCAAAAACCGGCTGATCCCCGCAACTCCTTCTTCCTGCCAATCCAGATCACGGTCCGGCGGAGCCGCAAACAGCGCATACATCCTCGTCGCATCCGCGCCATACCGGGCAATCATGTCGTCAGGCGAAACCACATTGCCCTTCGACTTCGACATCTTCGCGCCATCCTTGATCACCATGCCCTGCGTAAACAATCGCTCCGCAGGCTCATCATTCCTGATCATCCCTAGATCGCGCATCACCTTCGTCCAGAACCGCGAGTAGATCAAGTGCAATATCGCATGCTCTACTCCGCCGATGTACTGATCAATCGGAAACCAGTAATTCGCTTTGTCCGAATCAAACGGCGTGCTCGAATTCTTCGCATCCGTATAGCGGTAGAAGTACCAGCTCGAGTCGACAAACGTATCCATCGTGTCCGTCTCCCGCCGAGCCTTTCCACCACACTTGGGACAAGTTGTATTCACAAACTCCGACACCCGTCCCAGCGGCGACCCATTCGTCTGCGTAATATCGATCTGGTCGGGCAACAGAATCGGCAGTTCACTCTCCTGCACCGGCATTGGCTCATCCGGTGAGCACTTGTCGCAATACACCATCGGGATCGGCGTTCCCCAATACCTCTGTCGGCTGACACCCCAATCCTTCAACCGATAGGTAACCGTTGGAGTACCAAATCCATTTGTCTTGGCAAACGCCGCCATCTTCTCTTGCGCCACCGCGCAACTCAACCCGCTCCACTCGCCCGAACCAACCACCACGGCATCTTCTTCCGCAACAAACGGCAGAACCGCCTCCTCCGCACCAGCTCCCGCAGGAGCCACTACCCTGCGCACTGCCAGCCCATACTTCTGCGCAAACTCAAAGTCCCGCTCATCATGCGCCGGCACGCTCATAATCGCGCCCGTCCCATAGTCCGCCAAAATGTAGTTCGCCACCCAGATTGGCACACGCTCGCCGTTGAACGGATTCACTGCAAACCGGCCCGTATTCACACCATGCTTCTCAATCGCACCCAGCGCATCGCTCTCCCGAGCCTTCTGCTGTTCCACCAGCAACGTTTCAATCTTCACGCGCAGCGCATCATCCTCCAGCGCAAACCCCTTCGCCACCGCATGCTCCGGAGCCAGCTGCACCGACGTAGCCCCAAAGATCGTATCCACTCGCGTCGTAAACACGGTGATCTTGCCTTCTACACCCTCTTCCCTACTTCCTATTCCCTGATCGACGGCAAAGTCGATCAAAGCTCCTTCGCTCCGCCCGATCCAGTTCCGCTGCATGGTCCGAACCTTCTCCGGCCAACCCTCCAGCTTGTCCAATCCGTCGAGCAGCTCATCCGCATACTTCGTAATCTTGAAAAACCACTGTGTCAGATCCCGCAGTTCAACGACAGTATCCTCATGCCGCCAACACCGCCCGCCGATCACCTGTTCGTTCGCAAGCACCGTCTGGCACTCCGGACACCAGTTCACCTTGCTCTTCTTCCGAAACGCCAGTCCCTTCTCAAACATCTTTAAAAAGAACCACTGGTTCCACCGATAGTACTCAGGCAGGCACGTAGTAACTTCTGTAGTCCAGTCATAGCTGAACCCCATCCGCCGCATCTGCTTCTTCATCGCCGCGATATTCCCCAGCGTCCACTCCCGCGGAGGAACTCCGTTTTTCAGCGCAGCATTCTCCGCCGGCAGTCCGAACGCGTCCCACCCCATCGGGTGCAATACGTTATACCCGCGCATCCACATATGCCGCGCCAGCGCATCGCCAATCGAGTAATTCCGCACATGCCCCATGTGCAACTGCCCGCTCGGATACGGCAGCATCTCGATGCAGTAATACTTCGGTTTGCCAGAGTCATGCCCCTCCGCCGCATACAGAGATGCATCCGCGTCCCAACGCGCCTGCCACTTCGGTTCAATCTCAGCCGGGCTATACCGTTCCACTTTCTCGCTCTCGTTCTTCACAATCTCTGGCATATCTTCTGATTGTAAAGAAAGCCGCGCCAAAGCCACACTCCCGGGAGATCGGCAGAGTCGTTCGCACCCTCACCCAGCCAGCGAGCCCTCAACACCCCCACGTTCCGTGCCTCTCCCCGGAACAACCAGGGCTACCCGTGTAGTCTCGCTAGGATTTCGGCGGATTGTCGTCCAAAAACCTGAATCGAATGACGGCCTCATCTCGAATCACTGCCCAAATGACAGCCACCAGGTCGCGCCCTGCATCTGCCTTCACCACCATTCCCGCTCCGACCTTCAGAGCATGGAGCATCACGTCACGAGAATGACATGAACTTAAGAACAATATCTTCGTATCTGGAGAAACCTCGCGGATCCGAAGAGCAGCAGCGAACCCGTCTATCTTTGGCAGCTGAATATCCAGCAAAACCAGGTCGGGTCGCAACGCTTCACACTGCTGAACGGCATCCAGCCCGTCCGGGCTTTCGCCAACAATCTTCAGGCCGTCATCTCCTGCCAGTATTGAATAAATTGCACGACGCCAGGGTTCAAAGTCATCAACAATCAAAATACGAACTGGTCCCAACTGCCTGAGCCTCCGCAAACGGTCGTTTCAATCGAACGCCACGCGGGCGATGCTGAACCGACCATCTAATACGATGACCCTCGGATCTCCTTTCTTCGTTGCTCTTGCGCAAACTCCTCCAAAAAACCATCAACCCATGCGCGGGTACACTCAGCCTGCCCTCCGAACAAACTCCTCCGGCGAACGGATCACAACCTTTCCCCGGGTCTTTACAAGCAGGCCCTTTCTTCTCCACTCACTCAACAACCGGCTGACCGTAAATATCGTAACGTTCGCCTCGTTGGCCAGTTCCTCATTGCTGACATCGACTGCAATTCCATCAACGACTCTCTGTCCCATGATCTTCGCCAAATTTTTCAGCACTCGTGCAACCCTGTGACCGGCCGTGTAGGAGCTGGCTCCAATATGCAGGTCGCGATAAATCTCCACATAGTCCGACGCAATCAGCAGCGCATTTTCAAGGAGCCTTGGATATTGCTTGGTCAGAGGCAGGATCGCACTTCGCTTCCAAACCAAAGCACAGCTGTTCGTCACCGTCTCTGTACTCACCAGATACTCCATCGGTTTAGACAGGAACGCCCTTCCCCCGGAGGCATCGCCCGGAGGAATCCGGAGCAGGAGAACCTTCTCTCCCATCCGAGTTGTGGTGAACGCTCGGGCTTGCCCTTCGAGCATCAAAAAGACTTTGTTCGCAGGATGTCCCTCAATTGCGAGTAAGGAGTGCGCTTCAAATCGCCGTACTTCTGCCGCTCTCAGAATCACTGTGAGATCACGCGGCGCGATTCCTTCCAATAATTGCGGCGCGAGTTCATTAACTCGAGCAGCGATCTCCGTAAGCGCCACCATTCGCCTTGGACCTGACCCTGTCTTCATCTCGTCGCCTGTCCTTGCCGTTCAAGGCCCCAGAAGCTCGATGGCACGCCAGATCATCTCTCGCAAAACAACAAAGCTAGCAACACTTTCTCGAATCAATCCTGCGCCGCAACGATTGCGGCCAGACTAACAAGCCATTACAACAGAACACGATCATTTCCGCTCGCATCACTCGACCGCGCCGGCATGTCAACCAGCCGACAAAGCCCGCAACACCCCAACATTCCTCGCCTCATCCCCCGGAGCATCCACAGGCGTCTCCGCAATAAACGCAGCATGCGCGAACCGCTCATCATGCAGCAGTCGTCGAAATGCCTCCGCCCCAATCGTCCCTTCACCGATATGTTCATGCCGATCCAGCTTCGAACCCATCGCCGCCTTCGCATCATTGCAGTGCCACACCTTCACCGCATCGAACCCCACCGTGTCACCCACCACCATCATCGTCTCGACATACCCGTCTGGCGACACGATGTCATACCCCGCCACATGCACATGACACGTATCCAGGCACACTCCTACCGGAGCGCAAGGCTTCAACTTCTCCACCAGTTCCGCCACCTGTTCCAGCTTTCCGCCGAGACGAAAACTCCGCTCCCGCCGTATTCTCAATCAAAATCCGAAAATTCTTCCCCTGCCACGTCACGCCATCGATCGCCTTCTCAATCGACTCCGCCGCCAGCCGCAATCCCTCATCCCGAGTCAGCCCCTTCCAACTCCCCGGATGCAGCACCAGGATACTCCGCCCCCAAAGCCAGCGCTCTCTCCACTTCACCGCGAAACGCCGCGACAGAATTCGTCCGAACAGCCTCGGTCTGGCTGCACAGATTGATCAGATAGCTCGCATGAATCGCCACCGGCCCCACATCATGCTTGGCTCGCAGCTCCTTCATCTTCGCCGCATCCACAGCCTTCACCGGCCCTGCCTTCCACATCCGTGGGCTCGACGAGAAAATCTGAAAAGTATTCGCACCCGCTGCAACGGCCCGATCCACCGCAGTCCATACCCCACCTGCCGTCCCTACATGCACTCCAACCCGCTTCTTCATCTCTCAAGCCTATCGCACAAGATGCTATGCTGACCCCGCCACTATTGGATCCCGGAAAGGACCTCTATGCCTGTTCCACAGAATCTCAAAAACCATACCCGCTTGCATTCTCCCTTTCACCTCTTCGTGCTGCCCATGCTCCTGCTTAACTTCATCTTTTCCATCTACGCCACAATTCACCACTGGCCGGCCCACTGGGTTCTTCACCTCTGGTGGATCGTGATGGCCATCGTCTTCTTCATCATGGCGGTCCTTTCCCGCACCGCCGCCCTGACAGTCCAGGACCGGGTCATTCGCCTCGAAGAGCGTCTCCGCCTCGCTGCGCTTCTTCCTGCCGAAGACCGTGCCCACATCGACGAGCTCTCCATCAAACAGCTCATCGCTCTCCGCTTCGCTTCCGACGCCGAACTTCCGGCCCTCGTCCGCAAAACCCTCACCCAGAACCTCGAACCCAAAGCCATCAAGCAAAGCATCGTCAACTGGCGCGGTGACTACCACCGCGTCTAGCGACATCCCAAGCCGAGCAAAGCGAGGCCCCAACCCTACGCCCCGCCACGACAGGGTAGACCCGCCACGAAGTGGCCGCCCTCCGCGCAGGAGACCCGTCCGGCAGGACACAATCTTTTTTCAGTAAACATCCCTTTGGTAACGCTTCTGCTTCTTCATCATCGCCAGGTACTCCGTCGCATGATCCAGCGTTCCATTCGAACCCCTCGCAATCACATCCAGTAGCGCCAACTCCACGTCCTTGGCCATCCGTGTAGCATCGCCGCAAACATAGAAGTAAGCCCCCCGCTCCAGCCACCCATAGAGCTCCGCTGCGTGCTCCTGGATCCGGTCCTGCACATAAACCTTCCGTGCCTGATCACGCGAAAACGCCGTATCCAGTCGCGTCAACACGCCGTCCTGATGCATCGCTTGAAACTGCTCCCGGTACAAATAATCCAGCTTCTCCCGCTGCTCACCGAAGAACAACCAGTTCTCTCCCGTCTGCCCGGTAGCCTGTCGTTCCTCCAGAAACGCGCGAAAAGGAGCAACTCCCGTCCCCGGCCCCACCATAATGAGTGGAGCAGTCGTATCTTCTGGCATTCGAAAGTTAATGTTCGAGTGCAAAAAGATCGGCATCGTCGTCCCCACGTCTGCCCGATCCCCCAGGTGCCCGCTCGCCACGCCCTGCCTGCTGCGCCCATGGGACTCATACCGAATCACTCGCACCGCAATCTGAACATTGTCCTCGTGCACCTTCTGGCTCGATGCAATCGAATACAGCCGCGGTACCAGCCGCGGCAGCACATGAAACAGCTCCTGCGGCTCCTTCACCACTCCTGGATAATCCATTACAAGGTCAACAAATTCGCGGCCCCAGCAATACTCCTCCGCCCGCGCTTTGTTCTCCGGCCCCACCAGCGACTTCAACCCCTCCAACTCCGGCGCCAGCCTCGCATACTGCTTCACACTGCCGCGAACGAGTTTGCCAATGCTGAGCCGCGTCCTCAGCGCCTCTTCCAGGCTTATCTCGAACTTGTAATGATCCAGCACCCGCTCATCGCCCTTGAACCCGAGCGCACCGAGCACCTCCGCAACTGCCTCCGCCCGATTTTCAGGAATGATTCCCGCCGAATCACCCGGCGTATAAATCATCCCCTCATCCAGCGTCAGTTCGATATGCCGCGTCTCCTTCTCCGACCCCGCGGCCGTCAGCAGCTCATTCACTCGAACTGTGGAGTAAAACGGGTTGTTTCGCGTGTAACTCGACGAATGGCCCGCAGGAACCTTCGTATCCTGCCCTTCAACCTCAATCATGTCTCCATGGTAGAACGCCTCCCGACAAAATGCATCAGTCCAAACGCAGGTTGCCAAAGGAATCATCAGGCCTCACTAGTCATCGAAAACAGTCGAAGCCGTACAACTCCAGTCGTTGTTTACAGAAGCAAACCCTCCACGCATACTGTTAGGCATCAAGTTCTCGGTGAGGTTCGCATCGAATACCCCGTCCCTACCCCAGACAGCCAGGATCAGTTCGGCAACCCGCACGCCGACCATTCCACCGAGTCAGCAACCGCTGCCCCTGTGTTGACCGAAGAACCAGCATTCACTCCTCCCGGAGAACCACCAAAGTCATCGACCCGTAAACGTAACGCGATCCCCGGAATCCTGGCCGCGGTTCTTCTCATCAACGCTGCACTCCTCTTCGAAAGATCACCTATTCTCACCTCCGCTTGGCCGCAGAGCTACGACCCCGCGCACTCCTGGCTTCTCTCCGCCGCACTCGCCGCCCTGCCGCTCGTTGTCCTCCTCATCGCCATGGCCGGCCTTCGCATCAAAGGACACATCGCCGCACTCGCAGGCCTTGCCACCGCACTCGCAGTCGCTCTCCTCATCTTTCACATGCCCGCCCGCCTCGCCTTTCTGGCGACCGGCTACGGCGCGGCTTACGGTCTCTTCCCCATCTGCTGGATCGTCTTCCCTGTGCTCTTCCTGTACCAGCTCATCACACGCACAGGCCGGTTCACGCTGCTGCAGGAGTGCCTCGTCAGAGTCACACGCGACAGCCGCCTCCAGCTGCTCCTCATCGCCTTCTGCTTTCGGTGCATTCTTTGAAGGAGCAGCTGGCTTCGGAACTCCCGTTGCCGTCTGCGGAACACTTCTCATCGGTCTCGGCTTTTCCCCGCCTCGAAGCAGCCAGCCTCGCTTTGCTCGCGAACACCGCGCCCGTCGCCTTCGGTGCACTCGGCATTCCCATCGTCGCCTTGCACGGAGTCACCGGCCTCGATACCGCTACTCCTCGCCCGAGTCATCGGCCGCATCCTCGCTCCCTTCTGCTGTCCTCGTCCCCTTCTGGCTCATCTGGGCCTTCGCCGGCTTCCGCGCAATGCTCGAGGTCTGGCCCGCCATCCTCGTCGCCGGAGCGAGTCTACGGAATCTCACTCCTGCTCATCGCCACGTTTCACGGACCCTGGCTGGTTGATGTCCTCTCCGCCTCCGTCACGCATCGTCGTCGCTCATCCTTTCCTCCGAGTCTGGAAGCCAAGACGCATCCTCAACGCCTCTCTCCAGCAGAGGTCACCCGGAGCGCGCACCCTGCTCCCCTCACTCGCGGTGCTCTATCCTGCGCGCCGCGCTCCCTTGGATGATCCTCACGGTCTGCGTCGTCCTCTGGGGAATGCCCCGCCTCTCGACCTGGCTTCGACGCCATCGGCAGCCTTGCGCATCCCCATCAACGGTCTCCATCAGATCGTGCTGCGCATGCCACCCGCAGTTCCCCAGCCGCAGCCGAGCCCGCCATCTTCAATCTCAACTGGCTCTCCGCCACCGGAACCGGCATCTTCGTCGCCGCCATCCTCGCAGGTTTCTCCATGAGGCATCGACCTCGCGCCATCGCCTAAAGTCTTCCTGGAAACAGTCATCATCATCCGCTTCACCCTCATCACCATCGCCGCGCTCATGGCCATCGGCTTCATCACACGCTACTGCGGCATGGACGCCACCCTCGGCCTCGCCTTCGCTCGCACCGGAGTCTTCTATCCCTTCTTCGGAACCCTCATCGGATGGATCGGCACGGCATCCACCGGCTCCGACACCTCCTCCAACGTCCTCTTCGGCAGCCTGCAAAAGCTCACCGCCCAGCAACTCGGCATCTCGCCCTACCTCATGACCTCGGCCAACTCCACCGGAGGCGTCATGGGCAAGATGATCGCCCCGCAGAGCATCGTCGTCGCCACCACCGCCACCGAAACACTACGGCAGCGAAGGCACCATCCTGCGCTTCGTCTTCCTGCACAGCGTCGCGCTCGCCTGCCTGATGGGTCTGCTCGTCTCGCTCCTCGCCTACTGGCCGCCACTCACACGACTTGTTCCTTCGCTAGCCGCTAAGGTGCCAGCAAAATCCGCAGATCGCGCAGATTATTCCCCGTCGGCCCTGTCACAATCGCATCTCCCAAGCATCGCCAGCAGATCATTACGAATCGAATCGCTGCCAGCGCCTCCCTCACCGGATAACCCGCATCATTCGGCTCTCGCCACCGTCGTCCCATCCACCACCCCGCCCGCAGCAGAACTATTGCCCATCCATCCCATCACTGCCCGCGCTCAAAACCGTCAATCTCCCTCCCCGCAATCAGCTCAGCTGCACAACAACGCAAAGTGCTGATTCCGTCCACCATTCCCCTGTCACCGACCATGCGGCACCTGCACCGTCACCTCGCCTGCCGAAAGCAGACATACCCGCTCACCGCTCACGCCTCAACTCACCTGCAACCGCTCCACCAGATACTTCGCCGCCCGCTCCGCGCTCCAGTCATCGCAGCGGTTGTCAATCTCCACATGCCACCCAAGCTCCCTCGCGCGCACCGCCGCAGCCTCTTCCAGCGATGCGCTATCCAGCAACACACTCCATCGCGACCGCGCAAAGATCTCATCCCCCGCCTTCGGAGTCTCCGACCAGCGAACGCGCCGCAAGCATCTCCGCAATCACGCCCGGCAGCCTCTCCACAAGCCGATACTCCTCGGCGATCCGGTAAACATCCTCTACCGTGCTCCGATCCGGCATCGTCGGCCCTGACGAAAGCGCATCGAGCTCGCCCTCCGGCACATCCGACACAAAAATAGTCAACTGCTCCGCCGGAGCCGCTGCCTCCGCAAGCCGTCCACCCTTCACCGCCGACAGATGCTTCCGCACCGCATTGATCGCCGCAATCGGAGCCCCGCTCTCCACCAGCGCCTTATGCGTTGCCGCAATCTCCTCCAGCGAAATCCCCGGCTCCAGAAACTGCTCCACCATCGCAGACCCACCGCCGCTCACCAGAAAAACGACCAGATCGCTGCTCCGTCAACGACTCGCAGCGTCTCCAAAATATCCGCCGCCGCCGCAACCGAAGCCGCATTCGGACTAGGATGCCCTCCGCGATACACCCGAAACCGGGAACTCAATGCCGGAGTCCACCCTCCGGCGCAACAACCACACCCTCAAATCGCTCCGCCTCATCGCCCAGCCTGCTGCAGAAACGCCTTCGTCATCGTTCCCGCGGCCTTGCCCATCGCAATCAACACCAATCGCCCGTACTGCATCCAACGAATAACGATGGCCATCGATCTGCAGCACGCCACCGCCGAACCGACACGCTACGCTCCATCGCCGCGTCAACCCGCGACGCACTCAGCGCATACGAGAAAATATCGAGCGCATCTCTCCCGCGCATGATTCATGGCGTCTCAACCCTCAAAACCGAACCACACTCACGCCAACAGTCATCACGCGCAGCTCAGGAGAAACAATCAACCTCGCCTCCGTTCGCGCCTGCACCTCGGCAGCATCCATCCCTTCCGCAACCTCAGTCAGCACCAGTCCCTCCGGCGTCACATGAATCCAGCAAAGCTCCGTCACGATATCGTGCACCACGCTCTGTCCCGGTCAGCGGCAGCGTACACTCCTTCAAAATCCGCGACGCTCCCATCCTTCGTCTGATGTTCCATCGCGACGATCACCCGCCGCGCTCCCGCCACCAGATCCATCGCGCCACCCATCCCCTTCACCATCTTGCCCGGAATCGTCCAGTTCGCCAGGTTGCCCTTCTCATCCACCTGCATCGCACCCAGAACGCTCATATCCATATGCCCGCCGCGAATCATCGCAAACGACTCCTCACTCCCAAAGAACGAGCACCCCGGAATCTCCGTCACCGTCTGCTTCCCTGCATTGATCAGATCCGGATCCTCCTGCTCAGCGGTCGGCGGCCCACCTACACCCAGCATCCCATTCTCCGACTGAAACATCACATCGATCCCCGCCGGAATATACCCCGCAATCATCGTCGGCAGCCCGATCCCAAGGTTCACATAAAACCCATCCCTGAACTCCCGCGCAATCCTCCGCGCAATCCGTTCCTTGCCCGTCACGCCGCACCTCCGGCCTTAATAAACTTCGACTCAATCGGCTTCAGATACTTCTCCCCAACCAGAATCCGGTTCACATAAATCCCCGGAGTCACAATGTGGTCCGGATCAAGCTCTCCCGGCTCAACCAGTTCCTCAACCTCCGCAATCGTCAAGTCCGCAGCCGTCGCCATCGCCGGATTGAAATTCCTTGCCGTCTTCCGGTAAACAAGGTTCCCCAACCGGTCACCCTTCCAGGCCTTCACCAGCGCAACATCCGCATGAAGCGCATGCTCCAGGACATAGGTCCTGTCGCCAATCTTCCGCGTCTCTTTACCCTCCGCCACCACCGTCCCCAACCCCGTCGGCACATAGAACGCCGGAATCCCCGCACCACCCGCGCGAATCCGCTCCGCCAGCGTCCCCTGCGGAATCAGCGTCAGGTTCAACTCGCCCTTCAACACCAGCTGCTCCAGCCGCCGATTCTCCCCCACATAACTCCCCACATGCGAAGCGATCATTCCTGCCTCAAGCATCAACCCCATGCCAAATCCATCGACGCCCATGTTGTTGCTGATCGTATGCAGCCCTGTAATCCGTCGCCTCACCAGCGCAGCAATCAGGTTCTCCGGAATCCCGCAGAGCCCAAACCCGCCCAGCATGATCGTCGAACCCGAGACAATATCCGCAACCGCTTCATCCGCGGAGGAAACAACTTTATTCATAGCGCAATCTCTGCGCGGCGAAGCATCAACGCCGCGCAGTCCTGGGTTGATCTCTTTACTTCTGCGTCGAGAAGGTGAAAATCGTCGTGCTGTGCCGAGTCTCTCCCGGCTTCAGCTCAGTCGATGGGAAACTCGGATGATTCGGCGAATCCGGAAAGTGCTGCGTCTCCAGGCACAATCCCGTATTCTTCGCATGCCCTTCATTCGCCTTGCCGAACTTCGTTCCATCCAGAAAGTTCCCCGAATAGAACTGCACACCCGGCTCCGTCGTCGTCACCGTCAGCACGCGTCCGCTCTTCGGATCGTAAACTCGCGCCGCAGTCTTCATCTCGCCATTCGCCCCGCGAAGCACCCAGTTATGGTCGTAGCCGCCCGCAATCTTCAACTGCTCGTTGTTGTCGTTAATCCGATCGCCAATCGACAGTCGGCTTGCGAAAATCAAACGGCGTCCCCTCCACCGGAGCCAGCTCGCCCGTCGGAATCAATCCCGCATCCACCGGCGTGTACTTATCCGCCGGAATCATCATCTCCTCATTCGAGAATCGTGCTTCTTCGGATCGGCCGACAGGTTGAAGTAAGCATGGTTCGTCAGGTTCACCACCGTAGGCTTATCCGTCGACACGTTATAGTCGATCCGCAGCGCATGATGGTGCACCGTGTACCGCACATGCGCCGTCAGCGTTCCCGGATACCCCTGGTCGCCGTCCTTGCTCACCAGCGTCATCTCCACGCCATCGGCAATCTCGTGCGCCTGCCACACCAGCTTGTCGAAGCCGACCGTGCCGCCATGCAGCGAATTCGCATTGTTATTCACCGGCACCTGGTACGGATGCCCATCAATCGAAAACTTCCCCTTCGCAATCCGGTTCCCATACCGCCCCACGATCGCACCGAAGTACGTCGTCTTGTCCGCAAGATAGGCATCCAGGTGTTATAGCCAAGGACCACGTTCTCCGACATCGCCGTCGCGATCCGCTGTCTTGATCGAGACAATCCGCGCGCCATACGTCATGATCGACGCTTCAATCCCATCGCCCTTCAACGTGTAAAGATCGATCACCGTTCCATCCGGCATCTTCCCCAACGCAGTCTTCGACACTAATCCGTGTGCAGCCATCGTAGTCACCATGCTAAGCAGCATAACCTTTAGCCATCTCATCGTCATATTTCCTCGTGTTCTTCCTGCATTGGTTCAATTGTCGCCAACCAATCCGCGGCTCGTTTCGTTGCGGAATCAATCTCCACTCCGCGTCCCCCGCCAATATACGTCAACCTCCGTTCCTCGACGAAACAACGGTAAGATGAATCGGTAAATCCATCGCAAAAAGGTAGGTCATGATCACGAAACCCGGACGCCATTCTCTCTTTCTGCTCCTCCTGCTCGCCCTCTGCCTCAATCCCAGCCTCTCCTCCGCTGCAGCCCCTGACCACTGGGTCGGAACCTGGGCCACCTCGCCCTATGCCGCAACCAACCGCACCGACGCAAGCGGCAACCTGCAGATGGGCAGCGCCGACACTACCTTCCGCGAGATCGTACACATCTCCCTCGGCGGCCCCACCGTCCGCATCATCCTCTCCAACGAATTCGGCACCGACCCCCTCACCATCGGCGCCGCCAACATCGCCCTCACCACCGGCAACGGCGATATCAATCCCGCCTCCGCCAGCACCCTCACCTTCGGCGGCCGCCCCTCCATCACCATTCCCGCCGGAGCCCTCGCCGTCAGCGATCCCGCCGACCTCAAACTCCCACCCTTCGCCGATGTCGCCGTCAGCTTCTTCGTCCCGGCTCAACCCATCCACCTAATCTCGCAGCACAGCTTCGCCGACCAAACCAGCTACACCGCGGAAGGCAACGTCGTCACAGACAAATCCCTCGAGTCCCCCAAAGAGATCTACAACTGGCCCTTCCTCAAGGGCCTCGACGTCAAGATCTCCGCCGACAGCGCCTCCATCGTCACCTTTGGCGACAGCATCACCGACGGAGCCCTCAGCACACGCAACGCCAACGCCCGCTGGCCCGACGTCCTCGCCCGCCGCCTCCAGGCCAACAAGAAGACCGCCAACCTCGCCATCCTCAACGAAGGCATCGGCGGCAACCGCGTCCTGCACGACACCACCGGCCCCTCAGCCCTAGCACGCTTTGACCGCGACGTCCTCGCTCAGGCCGGAGTCAAGTACCTCATCATCATGGAAAGCATCAACGACATCGGCCACGCCACCGACCCAAACAGACCGTACGACGTAGTCACTGCCGAAGACCTCATCGCTGGCCTCAGCCAGCTCGCCGCCCGAGCCCACACCCACGGCATCAAGGTCATCGGAGCCACCCTCACACCCTTCGTCGGCGCAAAATACCAATCACCCGCCGGTGAGGACATGCGTCAGGCCATCAACAAATGGATCCGCACCACCAACGAGCTCGACGGCGTCATCGACTTCGACAAAGTCACCACCGACCTCACCCACCCCGGCATGTTCCTCGTCCTCGACGACTCCGGCGACCACCTCCACCCCGGCGACGCAGGCTACAAAGCCATGGGCGAATCCATCGACCTCAACCTCTTCACCAAGTAACCCTTACGAACCAGCCATTGAGTCGTCGTTTCGCCGAAACCACTCACCTAACGGCTCCGGTCAAAAATGAGGTTGTCATTTCGACCGGAGCCGTTCGCGCACTTTGCGAACGGCGCAGTGGAGAAACCCGCTTCTCTACCGCGTCAGGTGGCCTTCCCCCGCTCCCACGGCTGCAGCACCTTCACCGAAGCCATCCCTGCCGCCGCAGCCGCCTGGATCCCCATCTCCGTATCCTCAAACACAAGACAATCCCCTGGAGCCACACCCAGCCGCTCCGCCGCGATCAAAAACGGCTCCGGATCAGGCTTGCTCTTCGCATAATCTCCCGCACAAACCAGTGTCTCGAACCGATCCAGAATCCCCAACGTCTCCAGCGACCGCGTCACCGAATCCCGCGTACTCCCCGAAACCACCGCAAACGGAATCTTCCCGTGGCTCATATGAATATGCTCCAGAACCTCCGGAACCGCCTTCAACGTGGGAAGGATGTCGTAGTACATTCCTTCTTTGCGTTTTGCGATCACATCGGCTGGCATCGAGAGCCCCTCCCGCACATTCAGTGCCGCAATAATCTCAGCGACCGGCATTCCGCCCCAGGAATAAAACAACTTCTCGTCGAACTCGCATCCCCACTCCGCCAGCACGGTCTTCCATGCCACATAGTGCAGTGGCATCGAGTCCACAATCGTCCCATCGCAATCGAACAAATAAGCCTTGAACGGCCCATCCGGCAGCTTCAACTCCATCGCATCTCCATCCATCGGAAAGAAAGAAGCGGCAGACTCGCCTGAGCCTGCCGCCCTTCCGCAATCAAAACTACTTCAGTTCAATCCCGGCAAAGAAGTACCCAATCTCAAACGCCGCGGTATCTTCGGCATCCGAACCATGAATCGCATTCTCGCCAATCGAAGCCGCAAACTTCTTCCGAATCGTCCCTTCTTCGGCCTGAGCCGGATTCGTCGCGCCCATCAGCTTCCGCAGATCCGCAATCGCATTGTCCTTCTCAAGGACCATCGGGAAGATCGGCCCGCTCGACATAAACTCTGTCAATTCCCCAAAAAAGGGACGAGCTGCATGAACGTAATAAAAACCCTCGGCCTGCGCCTTCGAAATCGACATCCTCTTGATCGAAACGATTTTAAATCCTGCCTTTTCAATCTCGGCGAGGATGGCTCCGGCATAGCCCTTCTTAACCGCATCCGGTTTAATAATGCTGAATGTGCGCTGTGACAACGTATTTCTCCTGTATGAGTCTCAATGACTAGTGTAGAACAAGGCCAGCGAACTGCGCCTGTTCCATCGGCAGTGTTCTCACTCGGAGCATGAAGCCCATGTTGCGAAAGACATCCTGGATCTGGTTCGTAGGCTTCGCAGCCTGGCTCGCCGATGCCCTTCTCAGCCTGCGCATGCATCACGTCATGCACGCCCGTCTCGCCGTAGCCGTAGCCGTAGTCTTCTTCACCGCCGGCCTCTTCTACCGCCGCCAAACCTAATGAGTACGTTATGGTTCCGCAGCTGCCAAATGAAGCTTAGAAGCGATCTCTAACAGCCTTTTGTCCCGTGTCCAAAGCGAAGTACCGGGCATAAGCCGGACTGCCGCTAACAGATGAGCGTCGATATATCCGATTCCCGAACCGAAGAGCGTGTGCCTGGAAACAAAATGGAGAACTTCGTCATGCTCGGCAATCTTTGCCTTAGGCAAATCGTCTAGCTCGCTCAAAAGTAAATCCCGCCGCTTGAAACTGCCCATCGCAAGTTCGCCGATCACGAGAGGATGGGAAAGCACCTGTCCCACGCCGAGCAGGTGGCGCATTCCCGTCTCGGTTTTTCGCAGATGATCGACCCACACGGAAGTATCGACAAGAATCACTTCGCCGGACGCCGCCGTGGAATGTACTTGGCCCCCGGCTCTGTGCCTCCCAGATCGGCGAGCCTGCGTGCAGCCTCGCGCTCGATCAAAGCCTTTAGCGCCTCACGTACGAGCGCCGACTTTTCATGCACTCCGGTGTAGGAAACTGCCTTTTCAAGCAACGCGTCGTCTAATGCAAGAGTCGTTCGCATGCATCAATTGTATCATCAAATGATGCTTAAAATCGTGCCTAATACTTCCAACTCGTCAAATCCGCCCCAGCCGGAGCCGTCTTCGCAATCCGCTCCATAATCTTCGGCAGATACATCGTGTTGTAGTGCAGCCTCGAATAAGCATTCGGCAGCGTAGGATCCCCATTCCAGCAGTGCTCTGCCCGAGGCCCATACTTCACCTCGCCGTCATAAGCAACCCCATGCCCCGGCGTTCCCGTCGTCTTCAGAAAATCCTCCATCAGATAAACCGCATCATTCAAAAAGTAAGTATCCGCCTCCCCCACATACAGATGAATCTTCCCCTGCAGCTTCGGCCCCAGCGTCTCCCAGTTCTTCTCGAGAATCGCATCGAGGTCGTAGTGCTCCTTCCAGTACTCCGCAACCTTGTGGTCGATCACCCCAGTCTCCTTATCGAAGATCTGCGCCGGATACCCATCCTTCCCCTCCGGCCCATACACCGCCTGCCAGATATCCAGTTGATCCCCTGACCGCCCATGATCCCCCAGCGCCGCCTCATAAGCAGCATTATCGCGAACCGAGATCAGCGTATGCCCGTTGTAATCCCGCATCGCCGGCTGCTCTACCCGCTTGTTCGCACCCTGGATGTAGAACATGTTGTCGTCCTTATACAAATCCCGGGTCATGTAAGCATGGAAGTCCACCGGGTCCGGACAAGCCACAAACGCCCCGTTGTAGTGGTCGGGATAAAAAATCTGCACTGCCAGCGACTCCCACCCTCCCGTCGATCCGCCATACATAAACCGAGCCCAACCCTGCCCGATCGCGCGAAACTTCTTCTCCACCGCCGGAATCAGCTCCGTCTCAATTGCATCCCCATAAGGCCCCAGATTCGCCGAGTTCACCGCATACGAATCGTCATAGTAAGGATTCGCATGTTGAATCTTCATCACCAGCACCCGCGGAAACCCCGGGCTCTTCCACTGCTGATACTCCTTGTAAGCCTCCTCCTGCTGAATCCGGTTGTACCCCGCAAGATGAAACCGCTCCGAATAATTCGGCTTCAAGTCCGCATCCGGCGGAGTCGTCCGAAAATCATCAAACCCGGTCACAAAGTGGTCATGAAAGATCACCAGCGGAAACCGCGCCTCCGCATGCTCATCGAAACCCTCCGGCACCAGCACAACCGCGCTCAAAAACATCGGCCGGCCCCAGAACTTCGTCAGCAGATCGCTCTGAATCCGCAGATGCCGCACATACTTCGTATCCGCCTCCTCCGCAATCGCCGGAATCACCTGATCCATCGAAATCACAATCGGCGCACCACCCGGCCCCACATGCACCTTGCGCGGTTTGCTGTACAAATTCCCCGGCGCCAGATTCCAATGCTGCCCTTCCCCGCGGTCCGGAGCCAGCTTCACCACACTCCCATCCCCACGATGAAAAGTCTCATAAACATTCAGCACAGCCTGCACGGTATAGTCGCCCGCAGGCACCTCACTCAGCTTCCGTACCGGATACCCCGCCGCCGAATCCCCCACCACAACCTTCTGCCCCGGCTTCAACCCATCCACCGTCACCCCAAACACCATCTGGCTTCGCGGAGTATCGTCAATCTGCATCCGCGGCTCTTCCGAAGGATCGTTCGACAACAGCAGCAACACCCTTCCATCCAACGGCTTCGGCGATCGCTCAGCCGGAAACGAAACCGAAACACTCTGAGCCTTCAAAATCACACCACAAGTCGCCATCAACACCAAAAACAACCAGACTTTTCGCATAGTGCGAGTATACAAACTCGAATCCTTCCAAAGCACGGCCACCGTCGGTAGGGGGTCAGCTTGGAGTGAACGACTGAAGTTTCCGAACAGCCGACTTTTTTGGGAATGACGAACGAATCGGCTGCTAGGATATTTTTGATTGGTACGCTGGATAAGCATGTCCTTTGATCCGGCAAATTTCGAAGCGGAAGTCGCGCTCAGGCTGATCCCGACAGAACGGCTGCCCGCGATCGCGCAAGATGCGCTGGAAGACGGCTTCGATGGGCCAAATGTCCTTCGCATGGCTATCTTGGAACCCGTTGCGGGATGGGGAATCGATCAAGCATTGCCGCCAATGCTGACAGAGCTTGGCTGCCAGGAAATATCGCCCAAAGAGGCCGCTTTACGTTTGGCTCAGATACGTGCCCGGCGCATTTTGGAGACTGGCGAAGACCCCCTACCCTCCATTCCGTATTTCTACCGACTCAGGTTGGCGGCCGACTACCCCGAGGAACTGATTGAGCTGGGCTATTTCGATGACGATGACATCTTCTTCTCTGACGTTCCTGAGGAGAAACGCACGCGTGCCCGCGAGGCGTTGGAGGTGCTGCTTTCCCCAGAGGTGCGTCAGAAGAGGCTCCTAGAGAGAAAGGTCGCATGGGAGCGGGAACAGGCGAGGGTCAAAAGCGAATGGCCTTACGTTCTGAATTCGCCTACAGGACGCGCCTTACTGAAGGAACGGTACAAAGAAAAACTTATAGAGATGCGGCCACTCCTCTGGATAGAGCTCGTGGCATGGATTATTTTTGGCTGGGGAATTAGCTCTTGGCGTACAGCCTTCATTGGCTACATTGTGTCGGTGCCTGTGCTGTTTGCTTTGCCCGTGTGGGGTGAGTATCGGCGAATGAAGCGTGAGCGCCGCGATATTCTCCTGCGCCGTGGAATTCCAGATGACCAAATTTAAGGAATGTACCGACGCAAAACAGGGTTATAGGTAACCTTGGTCGCCCCCGGCGTTCAAACTCACACACTGCCCAACCATCACATCCGCAGCCAAACCGGCCCCGTAATTGGTATCATCCTCCCAATCGCTACCTATCCGAGTACGCAGGCACTCTTCCAAAGACCTCGCCAGCTTCCATGGAGAAATAATGAAAGCACTGCACTTTCTCGCCAAACGCGCCCCGGCCACGGCGCTCCTCTTCGGTCTTACCCTCGCAGTTGTCGCCAACGCCGCCGACACCCTCCCGCCCGCCAAGCCCCTCAAGGTCCCCGAGCTCAAGTACGAAAAATTCACCCTGCCCAACGGTCTCGTCGTCCTCATGCACGAAGACCACCGCCTCCCGCTCGTCGCCGTCGATCTCTGGTATCACGTCGGCCCGCTGAATGAGCGCGCTGGCCGCACCGGCTTCGCCCACCTCTTCGAGCACATGATGTTCGAAGGCTCCGAACACGTCGGCGAAAAAGCCCACATCAAATACGTTCAGGGAGCAGGCGCAACCGACGTCAACGGCACCACCGACTTCGACCGCACCAACTACTTCGAAACCGTCCCCAGCAATCAGCTTGAGCTCGCTCTCTGGCTCGAAAGCGACCGCATGGGCTTCCTCCTCGAAGGCCTCGACCGCGAAAAACTCACCAACCAGCGCGACGTCGTCCGCAACGAGCGCCGCCAGGGCGAAGGCACTCCCTACGACCTCGCCGGCGAAAAGGTCTACCAGCTTCTCTTCCCCAAAGAGCACCCCTACTACGCCAGCGTCATCGGCTCCCACGCCGACATCGAAGCCGCCCGCCTCAACGACGTCCGCGACTTCTTCAAGCAGTTCTACACCCCCAACAACGCCACCATGGCCGTAGCCGGAGACTTCGACCCCGCCAAACTGAAGGCTCTCCTCACGAAATACTTCGGCCCCATCCCACGCGGTCCCAAGGTTGATCCTGTCACCCTCACCACCGCACCCATCACCGAACAAAAGCGAGCCACCGTCACCGACACCGTCAAGCTTCCCCAGCTCCGAGTAGCTTTCCTAACGCCTCCCGCCTTCACCCCGGGCGACGCCGACGCCGACATCCTCGTCCATATCCTCGGCGGCGCAAAAGCCAGCCGCCTCAGTCAGGTTCTGGTCTACAAACAACAGGTCGCGCAATCCGTTCGCTGCTCCAACGACTCCCTCAAGCTCATCTCCATCACTGAGTGCACCATCACCGCCAAGCCCAACGTCAAGCTTGAAGACCTCGAAGCCACCTTCTGGCAGGAAGTGAACAAAGCTCCAGACCGACGGTCCCACCAAGGAAGAGCTCGATTCTACACGCGCCGTCAACCTCACCGGCCTTATCAGCGGCCTCGAGCGCCTCGGTGGCTTCGGCGGCGTCGCCGACACCCTCAACCGCTACAACCAGTACACCGGAGATCCCGGCTACCTCGGCAAAGACCTCGCCCGCTATCAGGCCGTCACACCCGCAAGCGTCAAAGCCGCAGCAAACAAATACCTCACCAAGGACCATGCCGTAGTCGTATCCTGCATCCCGGGCCCGAAGGTCGTAAACGACGTCCCCCGCAGCCCGGCCGACACCGACGCCAGCGTCAAGCTCACCCCGCCTTACTCCGCAGCCGTTGAAGAGCAGCAGAACTGGCGCAAGAACGTTCCCGTTGCCGGCCCCGCCACAGCCTTCACCCTGCCCACTCCCAAAACCTTCACGCTGAAGAACGGTCTCACCGTCTACGTCGTCGAAGACAAGCAGCTCCCCGTCCTCTCAGCCGGAATCATCACTCGCGCCGGCAGTGAAAACAACGCACCCGCCCAGGCCGGACTCGCAACCCTCACCGCAGCACTCCTCAACGAAGGCACCAAGACCCGTAACGCAACCCAGCTCGCCGAAGCCACCGATAGCATCGGCGCGCGCCTCGGCACCAACGCATCCATGGACTCGGCCCTGGCCACTATCTCCCTTCTCTCCAACAACGCAGACGCCGGGCTCGATCTCCTCTCCGACGTCGTCGAACACCCAGCCTTCACCACCGAAGACCTCGAGCGTCTCCGCCGCCAGCGTCTCGTCGCCATTGGCCAGGAAACCGACTCCACCATCGCCGTCGCACGCCGCGTCGGCCCTCGCCTCCTCTACGGCGACCAGCCCTACGGCGAATCTCCCGTTGGCACTCTCGACAGCGTCAAGGCCCTCACCCGCGACGACGTCACCAGCTTCTATTCCGGCCACTACGGCGCAGCCAACTCCGCTCTAGTCCTGGCTGGCGACGTCTCCCTCGAAGAAGCGCACCGCCTCGCCGAGCACTACTTCGGCTCATGGACCGGCAGCGCCGCAGCCGAGGTCACGATCCCACCCATCCCCGAAGCCCCGGCACTCCGCATCGCGCTCGTCGACAAACCCGGCGCTCCTCAAACCGCCCTCGTCGCCTACGGATTCGGAGTCCCAGTCACCACCCCAGACCTCCAGTCCCTCCAGGTCATGAACTACACCCTCGGCGGAGCCTTCGCCAGCCGCATCAACATGAACCTCCGCGAGGTTCACGGCTACACCTACGGCGCAAACTCCATCTTCTCGTTCTATCGCGACGGTGGCCCCTTCCTCGCTGGCGGCCTCGTCAAGACCGATGTCACCGCACCCGCCACCCAGCAACTCATGCTCGAACTCAAGCGCATCCAGTCCGAGCCACCCACTGAAGCTGAAGTCAAAGAAGCCAAGATCGCCCGCGTCCAGTCGCTTCCCGGCCAGTTCGAAACCTCCAATGCCACAGCGAACGCAATGGCCGGCATCTTCCTCTACAAACGTCCCCTCGACTACTACGCAAAACTCCCCGCAGCCTACCTCGCCGTCACTCCAGAGGACGTCGAGCGCGTAGCCAAATCCGACATCCACCCCAACCACCTCATCATCGTAGCCGTAGGCGACAAAGCCAAAATCGAACCCTCGCTCAAAGAACTCAACCTCGCCCCAATCGAATACTTCGACCCCAGCGGCAACCCCATCAAATAACCGTACAAAAGCGACCACCAAAAAAGGGCCGGAGAGCAATCACGCTCTCCGGCCCTCGCTTTGTCGTTGCTAGTTCTTGCTGTCATCCTGAGCGCAGCGAAGGACCCCGAAGCCCTCAACTCACCCCAACCGCCCGAACCTCTCCGCCAACAAGCTCAAGCAGTTGGCTTTGTTCCAACCAAAGACCGCAACTAAGCCTTCCCCAAAACCCTCGCCATAGCCTCACCAATCTCCGCCGGAGACTTCACCACCGTAATCCCCGCCTCGCTCATGGCCTTCATCTTCTCCGCAGCCGTTCCCTCGCCACCGGAGATGATCGCCCCGGCATGACCCATCCTGCGTCCCGGAGGAGCCGTCTGCCCCGCGATAAACCCGACCACAGGCTTCTTCACATTCGCCTTGATGTACCGCGCCGCAGCCTCTTCCGCCGAGCCGCCAATCTCACCAATCATGATGATCGCCTCAGTCTCCGGATCCTCATTCAGCAGCTTCAACGCATCAATATGAGTCGTCCCGATAATCGGGTCTCCACCAATTCCAATCGCGGTCGACTGCCCAATCCCGCGCGTCGTCAACTGATAAACCGCCTCATAAGTCAGCGTCCCCGACTTCGAAACAATCCCGACGTTCCCTTCCTTATGAATCCGCCCCGGCATAATCCCAACCTTGGCCTTACCCGGCGAAATCACCCCGGGACAATTCGGCCCAATCAAGCGGCTTTTCGACCTTTTCACGAAATCCCACACCTTCACCATGTCGAGCACCGGAATGCCCTCAGTAATGCAAATCACCAGCGGCACTTCAGCCGCAGCAGCCTCCAGAATCCCATCCGCAGCAGCCGGCGGCGGCACAAAGATCACCGAGACATTCGCCCCCGTCTCCTTCACCGCCTCTTCAACGGTATTGAAGACAGGCCAACCCTCATGCGTCGTGCCACCCTTACCCGGCGTAACGCCACCCACAACCTTCGTCCCATACTCCGCGCAGGCTTTCGCATGAAAAGTCCCCTCACGCCCAGTAATCCCCTGCACAATCAACCGAGTATTCTTATCAACCAAAACCGCCATTACTTACCACCTTTCGCAGCAGCAACGGCCAAATCCGCCGCCTCTTTCATCGTCGCGCCAACTTCAAACTTCAAACCCGAATCCTTCAAAATCTTCCGCCCCTCTTCGACGTTCGTGCCTTCCAACCGCAAAATAATCGGCAACTTCACATTCAACTTCTTTGCCGCCGCCACAACCGCAGTAGCCAGCACATCCACACGCAGAATCCCGCCAAAGATATTAATAAAGATCGCCTTCACATGCGGGTCACTCAACAAAATCCCAAACGCATTCTCAATCTGCTCCTGATTCGCGCCACCCCCCACATCCAGGAAGTTCGCCGCGCTACCGCCCGCGTACTGAATGATGTCCATCGTCGCCATCGCCAACCCCGCGCCGTTCACCATGCAGGCAATCGTGCCATCCAGCTTGATGTAGTTCAGCGCAAACTTGCTCGCCTCAACCTCAAGCGGATCTTCCTCACTCAAATCGCGAAGCTCCTTCAAATCCTTATGTCGGAACATCGCATTGTCGTCGAAGTTGATCTTGCAATCCAGCGCCAGCAGCTTGTCATCCTTCGTCGTAATAAACGGATTGATCTCCATCAGCGTCGCATCCGTCTCGACAAATGCCTTATACAGCCCGGTCATGAACTTCACCGCATCGCCAATCTGCGTAGGCTTCAGCCCCAGCTTGAACGCCAGCTTCCGCGCCTGATACGGCGCAAACCCCACCGCCGGGTCGATGTACTCCTTGTAAATCTTCTCCGGAGTAGCATGCGCCACTTCCTCGATGTCCATCCCACCAGCCTGCGAAGCCATAAACACCACCTTCGCCGAAGCCCGGTCCAGCACCAGTCCGAGATAAAGCTCGCGATCAATCGCCGACCCTTCTTCAATCAGCAGCCGCTGCACCTTCTGCCCGGCAGGTCCGGTCTGGTGCGTCACCAGTTGCATCCCCAGAATCGCCTTCGCCGCCGCATCCGAGTCATCGAGCGACTTCGCCAGCTTCACGCCGCCGCCCTTGCCTCGTCCACCCGCATGAATCTGCGCCTTCACCACGACGACCTTGTTCCCCGCGCCAAACAAGCTCTTCGCCGCGACATCTGCCTGCTCGAGCGTCATCGCCATCTCGCCCGCCGGAACCGGCACGCCATACTTCCGCAGAATCTCTTTTGCCTGATACTCGTGAATTTTCATAGGTGTGTTCGCAGAACTCCCGCTCAAAAAGTGTAGAGCACGCCCTCAACCCCCGCAAACCGAAACGCGAACAACCGTGCGCTTATCGCCCAACCCTGTTCTCAGTGGTCAGTTCTCCGTCTGTTATGCACTGGCACAATGCCGTTCAACGTCGAACCTGGTTCCTATGAACCGCGTAGTTTTGAGCTTGCGGTTGGGGAAGTCGCGGGCCCTGCTTCTCTACCGATGCCGTCACCCCAACTGACAACTGAGAACTGACCACCGACAACTGTTCTAAGATTCCCCCGATGCCCAAACCCACCCTCACTCGCCGCGAAATGCTGCAACTCTCCGCCACCGCAGCAACCGCGCTAACCCTCCCCACCTTCGCCCAACCAATCCAACAAGAAAACCTCTACGCCCAACTCCTCCAAACCTGGTGCGACGGCCTCCTCGCCCACCAATCCACCAACCCTGATCCAGCACTCCGCGGAGCCCTTCTCTGCCCAGCTTGCGCCATCATCCACGGCCGCTGCGGAGACGCCGTCTACCCACTCCTCCGCCAGGCCCACACCACAGGCAAGTCGAAGTACCTCGAAGCCGCTCTCCTGATCCACGAGTGGTCCGAGCAGCAAGTCTCCCGCCCCGACGGCAGTTGGATCAACGACGTCACCCTAAGCTCCTGGCAAGGCATCACCGTCTTCCACGCCATCGCGCTTGCCGAAGCCATCCATCACCACGGCGCCATCCTCGACACCGCCACCCGCCAGCGCTGGACCGACCGCCTCGCCCGACGCCGCCAAATTCCTCGACACCTTCATCACCATCGAAACCGGCAACATCAACTACCCCGTCACCGCCTCGCACTGCTTCGCCGCCTGTGCCCGCGTCCTCAACGAGCCTCACTACCTCGACCGAGCCCGCACACTAGCCCACGCCACCATGGACTACTTCACCGAAAACAATCTCCTCTTCGGCGAAGGCCATCCCCAAACCGCCATCACCCCTAAACACTGTCGCCCCGTCGACCTCGGCTACAACGTCGAAGAATCGCTCCCCGCGCTAGCCCAGTACGCCATCCTCGCCAAAGACCAGGCCGTCCTCGAAAAAACCGTAGCCGCCCTTCGCGCCCACCTCGAGTTCATGCTCCCCGACGGTTCCTGGGACAACTCCTGGGGCTCCCGCAACTACAAGTGGACATGGTGGGGCTCCCGCACCTCCGACGGCTGCCACCCCGCCTTTATCCTCCTCGCCGACCACGACCCTCGCTTCCGCGAAGCCGCCCACCGCAACCTCGAACTCATGGCCGCCTGCACCCACAACAACCTTCTCTACGGCGGCCCTCACTACTTCCAGCACGGCGACAAGCCCTGCATCCACCACACCTTCACCCACGCCAAATCTCTAGCCGGCGTCCTCGACAATGACTCCGACCCAACAGCAAAAGTTGTCATTTCGGCCGGAGGCGGCGCAGCCGCTGCAGTGGAGAAACCCGCTCCTCTTCCGATCACCCTCCCGCGCGACCAGCCCTACGCCATCAAATCATTCCCCGAAATCGCCACACACCTTGTCTCACTCGGCCCATGGCGAGCCACCGTCACGGGCTACGACTTCGAATACATCGAGCGAGTCCAATCCGGCGGCGGCGGAGCATCTGGCGGAGGCCACGCCTCAGGGGGAGCTCTCTCTCTTCTCTATCACCAGCAACTCGGCCCCATCCTCACCGCCAGCATGACCGAGTACCAGATGATCGAGATCTCCAACCAGCAAGTCCACCTCGACAAACCTCACATGTGTCTCACCCCGCGCATCGAACTCGCCGGCAAACAAACCTGCACGAGCCTAAGCGACTTCGAAGCCACAACAACATTCCTCTTCGAACAAATGGGCGCCGTCCAGCAGATCCTCTTCGAAACAAAAGGCCGCCTTCTCACCGCCTCACACAAGCCCCCCGTTGAAGGCGAAGCTCGCTACCATCTCACCTACAGCATTACGAAATATGGCGTCACCATTACCGCTACCGTCGAAGCTCCACCTCAAGCTCAGCTCAACTTCATCCTGCCCATTATCTCTAGTTCCGCCGAGCCCATGAACCAACCCAACCCCAACATCCTTCAGATCGAAAAACCAAATGGCACCTTGACCATCCACATCATTTCACCTACGTCGAGTGAAACCGTCACCATGGAACGCTTCTCGAAACTTGCAGAGCGCACCTTCAACCTCGTCCCCGGCTTCGAAGCCATCCCACTCACCATCCCCTTGCGACCCAATAAAACAATCCAGATCTACATCGAAGCCTGAAAAGGCGTAACAGCGAATCAAAAAGATACCCGTGATCACTGTTACACCTCCCCCACAACGTGCAGGCGAACAAACCTCAGTGCGCTACTTCAGCGGAACCGCTACCACCTCATTCGGCTGATAGGCGCAACGCTCCCACTCGTACGATTCGCCGGCCCAACCCCGCAGCTCAAAGTAGGCGAGCCGCACGCCTGCGGAGCACGCGCACGCAACACCGCAAGCAACGCAGGTGGATCCGTCTTAGCAACCTCAAACACCACCGCCTGCGCTACCTCCGCCGAATCCACATATCGAATCGTCAAGAGATGTCTCCGCTCACGGGCCTTCAGAAGTCCCACCGCAATCGCCGGCAGCACGCCCAGATGATAGGCAACCTCGCTCGTGTAGCTATAGCCGCGAATGTTCGCGTACTTGATGGCAACTTCATTCGCACTCGCACCCGCTTCCGAATACTTGAAGACCAGAGCCGTCGGCGAAGCCATCTCAAAGCTCCCAACCGTGCCCTGCGCCACGCTCAATGACCCGCCCGTATAAGCTACCTGCCCCGGCTCCACCGCAAACGCCGGTGCCACCAACCCCACGCAGAAAGCCACCCCCAGAAATCCCGTAAAAAACACCCTCCGACGCTCCCTCGACCGGCGCATCACACGCCAAGCCAATCCACCCGTCATCACCTCCCCCCGAATCCTCCAAGCCTCCGCAAGCGTCTTCACATCCTTCCGCCAGACCGGCATCACTACCGACATCGCCAGCCCTTCCAGATCACACAAGATCCCCATCCCCAGCGCCACCGGAACCAGCACACTCCCGCGATGCATCGCGAACGCCGCAACCACGGCCACAGCCATCACTAATCCCCACGCCTTCGCCAGATAAGAGTGATAACTCGCCGGTTTCCCAAACTTCACAAAATCGAACCCAAACCGCACTGCCTCCATCCCCAGCAACCCCCCCAGAAACCACCCATAACTCCGCCAAAGCTGCGGCTGACTCACCCAAAGCGCAACTGCTGTACACAAATAAAACACCGTATCCGCCATCGAATCGAACAGCCGCACACCCGCCGTATCGCATCCCCACCGCCGCGCCAGCACACCGTCAAAAATATCCGACACCAGTGCCGCCACCACCAAACCAGCCAGCGTCAGCCCATTCCAGCCGCACTCTGCTCCTGCAATCAAAGCCGGCCCAAGCAAAGCACGTCCACCAGCCATCGCCCAGGGAATATATCGCTTCTTCAAATCGGTGCCCATCGTCCTCTCACCTCACCTTGAAAATGTTGATGAAACGAGCCTATGCGCCAGATTCCAATCCAAAGTGTCCTCTGAGGACACTATCGCAACTGTCACAATCCATCCTGCCGAGCATACCCACCCAGTTCCGCACCCGCCGACTCAGCCAGTAACCGAAAAACAATCTTCTGCGGCTTCTTCGGAAACCCCGCCACCGTAACCGAATGCGCATCACACAGAATCGCCGCCGCCTGCTCCAGCCCGCGCTTCCACCCTGCCTCGCGCGCATTGCGAAACACCAGCACCTCCGCCGGAAGTCCCGCCGCAATCAGCATCGTCCGTGCCGTCGTCAAAAACTCCTCCCAGTGCGACACCACTCCCACCAGCAATCCCTCCGGCGCAGGCAACCAGGGATTCAGCCAGGCATTCGCCGACCGGATCGGCAACGTAATCAACTCCACTCCCGCAGGCAGCGCCGCCCTTACCACCTTCGTCTTGCTCGGCCTGCACAGCGGAATCGCGCCCACCAGCATCTCCGACTTTGCACAATCCTCAATCGAGGCCCCCACCACACGAAACTTCGATAACTCCCCAATCTCCGCCAGCAAAATTCTCCGTACCTCTGCATCCGGCTCAATCACCACAAAATGATCCGGCACCGGAGCTGCCAGCCACTGCGCCACCCGTGCCCGCACCTCGCTCTGCGGCAGCCTCAGCTCCCGCACCGCGCGAAAGAACGCCGCAATATGCTTATCCAGAATCTGCTCCGGAGTCGCCGCACTATCCCCATTCCCGCGCACATAGACTCCGCTGCCTCTGCGCCGCTCCGTCCACCCATCCTTCTCTAGCTTGCGATACCCCGCACTCACCGTATTCGGATGCAGCGCAAACCGCCGCGCCAGCTCTCGCGTACTAGGCAGCCTCTCTCCCGGCCGCAGATCCCCACTCAGAATCGCAAGCACCACCTGCGTCTCAAGCTGCCGGTAGATCGGAACCTCACTGCTATGAGCAAACCAGATTCGCACGCAATCCCTCGCGCATTATTGTGTCACCCGCAAGCCACACAGGCGCGAAATTTTCCTCACCATCGAACATTCAGCTTTGAACCAAAACCAGAAACCGACAACCGAACAACTGAGAACCGGCAACTGAGAACCAAGCACCATCACCTGCTACCCTTAAACCAATGCTCTTCCACTCCCACCTCAAGCGAATCATCGAGCATCGCGAAATCCTCACCCGCGCCGAAGCCGCCGAAGTCCTCCAAACCATTCTTCGCGGCGAAGCCACCGACCTCGACATCGCCGCCCTCCTCACCTCCCTCGCCACCCGCGGCGAACACCCCAATGAGATCGCCGGCTTTGTAGACGCCATGCGCGCAGCGGCCACCACCATTCCCCTCACTGACGCAGAGCGAAGCATCCTCACCGACACCTGCGGCACCGGTGCCGACGCCAGCGGCACCTTCAACATCTCCACCGCTGCCGCCCTCGTAGCTGCAGCCGCCGGAGCCACCGTCGCCAAACACGGCAACCGTCGCGTCACAAGCCAGTGCGGCTCAGCCGATGTCCTCGAAGCCCTCGGCATTCCCGTCGCTCTCTCACCCCAGGAAGGCGTCGCCGCTCTCCGCCGCCACCGCTTCGCCTTCTTCCACGCGCCCTCGCTCCATCCAGCGATGAAAGCCGTCATGCCCGTTCGCCGAGCCCTCGGCATCCGCACCATCTTCCATCTCGTAGGTCCGCTCTCCAACCCCGCCGGAGCGTCCGCCCAGATCGTCGGCGTCTACGCCCCACATCTCGTCCCCAAAGTTGCCGAAGCCATGGTCCTCCTCAATACTCGCCACGCCTTCGCAGTCCACGGCGAAACCGGCCCCGCAGAAAACACCAACCACTCCGGCACACAAACAACAGGCCCGCATTCCACTGGTATGGACGAGTTCTCCATCTCCGGCCCAAGCCACTACGCCGAAGTCCGCAACGGAACCATCACCTACAGCACCATCACCCCCGAAGAAGTAGGCCTCCGCCGAGCCCCCATCGAAACCCTCCGGGGAGGCGACGCCACCACCAACGCCGCCATACTCACCGCTATCTTCGCCGGCGAACCAGGCCCCCGCCGCGACATCGTTCTCCTCAACGCTGCAGCCGTCTTAGTCACCGCGGGTCTCACCCCCGACATTCCCACCGGCATCAAGCTAGCGGCCCGCACCATAAACTCAGGCGCAGTAACAAACCTAATAACCCAACTAACCACCCCGAAACTCGAGGCAAAGCAGCCTTCTACTCCCTAATCTCTACTCCCTATTCCCTATTCCCTGGCTCTAGGGAACCGCAACTCATCCCACTACGTACTATCCTCAACACAGGAGCCAGCACGCATGTCCACCTACCCACCTCCTACCCTGTCTCTCGACCCAACCCTCGTCACTACTGCCTTGGAAATCCCCAACCACCGCATCGTCCGCAATCTGGGTGTCGTCCGCGGCATCGTCGTCCGCTCGCGCAACATCTTCGCCACCGTCGGCGCAAGCCTTCAAACCCTCGTGGGCGGCGACATCACTCTCTTCACCGAGCTCTGCGAAAAAACCCGTCAGGACTCCTACGCCATGATGACCCTCCACGCCGCCCAGCTCGGAGCCAACGCCGTGATCTCCTTCCGCTACGACGCCAACGAAGTCATGAAAGGCGTCACCGAAGTCCTCGCCTATGGGACCGCTGTCGTCGTTGAAAAACAGTAACGGGCATGAACCTCTCTCTCCGCGCACTCGTTCTGCCCTGTCTGATCGCCGCTACAATCACGACCGGTACTGTCTTCGCACAGCACACCGCTGACGCCGACAAGTCTTTCGTCGACAAAATCTATCAAGATAACCTCTACGAGCTTGAAGCCGGCAAACTAGCCGTGCAAATGGCAGACGGAGAAGACATCAAGGATCTCGCATGGAAAGAAGTTCGCGACCATGAACTCATCAATCGCGACCTAGCCTCCTTCGCCGCTGCGAATCATATCTCTCTCGCTTCAAAGCTCGCTCCCGAGTTGCAGCAGAGACTTGATCGTATGAAGGACGCCTCCGGCCGGGACTTCGATAACGCGTACCTCGCCGCAATGGTCAAAGCTCACAAAGCCGATGAACAGTTACTGGCTCAGGAAACGTCCCTCGGCACGTCCGAGTACAAGTCATTCGCCACCAGCACCGCCGCAATCTTCAAGCGCCACACCGCCATGCTCGAAAGCAGCGACGCCAAAGACTAAGCCGGATAATAAGCAGAACCTAAGCCCGAGCCTCAAAAACCATATTGAACGGCGTCTCCGTAGCCTTCTTAAAGCTCGCGAAACCGCCATCCCGAGCCACCTTCTCCAGCCTCGCCGGCCCCGCCTGCGCTCCAAGTCCCATCCCAACCTCCTGTGCCAGCGAACAAGGCACACAGATCGTCGCCGAAGCCGAATAAAAGATCCGCCCGATAGGATTATGGTTCGCCGCATCAGCATCGTTCGCAAACGGCTCCACAATCATCCACGTCCCGCCCTGCGCCAGTGTCGATCGCACATGCTTCGCTGCGCCCACCGGATCGCCCATATCATGCAGGCAATCGAAGAATGCAACCAGGTCATAATCCTTCCCCGGAAAATCCTTCGCCGGAGCCACTTCAAACGTCACGCGATCCGCCACTCCCGCCGCCTTAGCCTTCTCCCGAGCCTTCTCAATCGAAGGCTTGTGATAATCAAACCCAATAAACGTCGACTTCGGATACGCCTTCGCCATCAGCAGCGTCGAAGCTCCATGCCCGCACCCAATATCCGCCACGCGAGCCCCTTCCTTCAGCTTCGCCTCCACTCCTTCCAGCGCCGGAATCCAGCTCGAAACCAGATTCGCCAGATAAGTCGGCCTGAAAAATCTCTCCGTCCCTTCAAACAATCCCTTCTCGTGCTCGTGCCAGCCCATCCCGTTGCCCGTGCGGTAGATCTCCGTGATCTTCTCCTCATCCTTCATCAGCGAAGCCAGCAGATGATAAAACCCGGGCAGATGCAGCGGCGTATCATCCACAGCAAGCACCATCGCCTGCTCCGGAGTCATAAAGTACTTCCCCTCCTTCGCATCGAACTGCACCAGCTTCCCCGCCGCATTCGCATTCAGCCACTCGCGAATATACCGCTCCGCAGTCCCAGTCTTCTTCGCCAACTCACCTGGAGTCATCGGCGTTCCATCACCCATCGCCCGGTACAAACCCAGCTTGTCGCCAATCAGAATCAGCGGAGCCTGCAACGCAGCTCCCATATCCGCAACCGCCTGTCCCACCAGCGCATTCATCGCATCAGGATTGATCTCTCGTGGCATCACCTTCGTTTCAGTAGCCATAGCAATTCTCCTCGGAAAATTTTTTACCGAGTCCGCGCGATCAATCGATTGTGTGCGTGAGCAATACCAGAACAGGGCGCACGATCCGTTAAAAACCCACTACGCAGATCCCGGGGCCCGCCAACACGCAAGAGCATACGCCCCACATACTTGACCGTCAATCAGACACCAGCCACAAACTAACGCGTCGATCTCTTCGTATTCTTCTTCACTGCCTTCGCTAAAACCCTCTTCGCGACTGTCTTCAAAGCCTTCTTCGCAATCTCTTTCGCTGCCAGCTTCAGCAGCGGATTCACTCCCTTCTTCGGCGCAGTCCTCGCCCCCTTCGCAACCGTCTTCTTCGCAGGCTTTTTCTTCGCAGAAGTCTTCTTCACAGCTTCTTTCTTCACACCCGCGTGCTTCTTAACCGCAGCCCTTTTAGCTGGAGCCTTCTTCGCCCGCTTAGTACCGGAAGGTGCAGACGCACGCGCAAGCTCAAGGAACCGGTCAACCCGCTCCACCGCCACATCCCCGTGGCGATCCTCCTCCGACGACCACAGCACGCGTTTCCCGATCTCCATCGTCATCGCGTTCGCCGCAGCCGGTCCCGCCGCGCTCGCCAGTGCCATCGTCTTCGTCTCTAAGAATCGGCTGAACCCCACAAGTGCAAGCTGATTCGGATTCAGGCTATCCGTCTCTGGATTCGGCAGCGTTGTAGGTTCTGCGATCTGCAACGGAACATCGGTTCTCACAGTGCCAGCCGCCTGCCACGACGAGGCAAACGACTTCGCCGCCGCAGTTCTCGCGCCCAGCGGCCCTAATCCCCACATATCCGTCGCGAACTTCAACAAGCTCGTGTGATCCAGCACATCCGAGATCACCTGCTTCTCCAGCCACGGCGATATTAGAATCGCCGGCACGCGCAGCCCATACTGCGCGAACGAAAACTCGCTCACATTCCCATCCGGCGGAACACACGCAGGCGGAGTCACATGATCGTAAAACCCGCCATGCTCGTCATACAGCACGACCAGCAGGGTCTTCTCCCACAGCGCCTCATTCGCTCGAATCGCGTTGTACACCTGCGCCAGCAAAACCTCGCCCCGCAGAATATCGCTCGGAGGATGCTGATCATTCTGCTCGCTCCCAAAGTAGCTGGGCTCAATAAAGCTGTAATTAGGAAAATCCGCCTCCGCTCCGCTGGCATCCTTAAAAAACTGCGGCATCTTGTGGAGGTGTGTCGGCTTTGTCCACATATGCGTCATCGTCAGCGTCTGCGGAACGTCGCCGTAGTAGATGGCCCAGCTCTTCCCCGCATCGCCCAACCTGTCGTAAACCGTCTCCTGGTCGTATAGGTGCAGGTTCGGATGAAAGATTCCCTCCGGCATGTCCACATGCCCCAACGATGTGCCGCTGTGGACGAAGAAACGATTCGGCCACGTAGGTCCAGGCATCGAGCTGAACCACTTGTCGCATATCACAAAAGACCGCGCCAGTTGATGCAGAACCGGAAGTGTTCCCAGTCCGTAAAACGCCATCACCTCCGCCCAATCCTGCGACGTGCTCTTCTGGAAATGAAGTTGAAAGTTCGTTACAAATCCCAGGTTCGGGCCATCCATCTGCGCTCGAACGTCCGAGAGATCGTGCGCCGGATCGTCTTTCATCTGACGAGTCACCGTCGTCCCCTGCGCCACAGGATTCCCCGACGGATCCGGGTTCGATCTTGGGCTAGCGAGGTTCACTCCATCCACTCCCGGCAGGCTCCCAAGCATCCGGTCAAAGGAATTATTCTCCAGCATCAACACAACAATGTGATCGATCTCCATGAGTCCCTCTCAGCACTAGAATATTCACCGTCATCGATTTTTTAGGGGGCCGGAAAATAGAAACTCGCAGAAAGCGAGATCTCGTTGCGTGCAACTTATATCACCGGCGACGTCATTGAGCCAAACCCGACGCATTCTGTTCCTCATCGGTAGGTCCACTCCCCCCATCTTCGCCATAGTCCTCACGTGCAAGGGCAACTCATTCTCCTCTAAATTCGTCACAAATTTGCTCGGCAAACCATCCCTTCATCTCACGCAAATCGAACTGGACACGGCATAAGCAGTCCGCTTCGCCAGAAACCCGGCAAGCCGCTCCACACCCATCTCATTCTTCTCCCACGTCGCCGCATAACACCATCGCATCCAACCCTCACCCTCCGGCCCAAACGCCCTCCCCGGTGCAAGTCCCAACCCAACCTCATCCACCAGCCGCCTCGCAAACTGCATCGAATCGCTCTCCCCCGCCACCCGCAGAAAAACATACATCGCTCCACTCGCCTCAGGAACCTCAACACCCGGAATCTCACGCAACGCGGCAATGAGCCTGCGCTGGGTATCACCCAGCCGCGCACGCAGCTCAACAACATAAGCCTCCCCATGCTCGACCGCCGCAGCAGCTCCTCGCTGCACAAACTCCGCAATGCACGAAGTGTTGTACTCAATCAACGACGACAACTCCCCCACCACCGCAGTCGGCACCACCATCCACCCTACGCGCCAACCGGTCATCGTCCACGCCTTCGAAAAACTGTTCACCACAATCAGCCGATCCTCATCCTCCGCAAGCGTCAGAAACGAAGGAGCCGATTTCACGCCCTCGTCATACACCAATCGCTCGTAAACATCGTCCGCTACAATCCATATCCCCAGCCACCTGCAATGCTCAAAAATAGCCCGCTGCTCCTCACGCCCAATCGTCCACCCCGTAGGATTATTCGGCGAATTAATCAACAGCATCCGAGTCCCTGGAGTCAGCGCATCCAGCAATCTCTCCAAAGGTAGCCCCCACCGACCATCCCGCACCTCCAGCGAAACGCACTCCACCTCCGCCCCAGCAATCTTCGGAATCTCAACCGCATTCGGCCACAGCGGCGTAACAATCACCACGCGGTCCCCCGGACTCACCAGCAACTGACTAGCCAACATCAGCGCCGAATCCCCAGACGTCGTCATCGCAATCCGATCCATGCCAATCGCCCGTCCATGCAGTCCCGTCAGATACCGCGCAACCGCATCGCGCAAATACCGCCGTCCCAGATTCTCCGTATAAAAAGTCTCTCCCTCGCGCAGCGAAGTAATCGCTGCATCCCGAATAAACGACGGAGTCACCTGATCCGACTCGCCAAACCAGAACGGCAACAAATCCTCACGCCCCATTGCGCTATTGGCGAGTTCACGAATCAGCGAAGCAGCAAACCTCGGCCTCAGACTCACATTCACCTCACCCTTTCAGAATACCTGCCCACAAAAATCTACATTCAACCTGCCAGAGACTGCGTCATACCAACTGACAACTGAGAACTGTACTGGCTAGTCCCTACTCCCTACTCCCTACTGCCTCAGGTTAGAATCGACACCCATGAAAACTCTTCGCCCCCTCCGCCTCGCTCTTCTTCTCGCCATAGCCGTAGCCCTGCAAGCGCAAACCCCCGAAGAGCAAGCCGTCCTCACTCCCGTCAAAGCCATGTTCGACGGCATGTCCAGGCGCGACGCCGCAGCCATCAAAGCAACCTTCATCCCCGGCGCAACCATGGTTCTCATGCGCGACGGCAATCCAGGCCAGATGACCGCCGAAGCCTTCGCAGACCGTGTAGGCCGCCCCAGCACAACACAGCCCCCCACCCAGATCGAAGAGCGCATCCACGACCCGCTCATCCGCATCGACAATGATCTCGCCGTCGTCTGGGCTCCCTTCGACTTCCTCGTCAACGGCAAAGTCGACCACTGCGGCACCGATCTCTTCAACCTGGTCCGCACCAACGGCAAATGGCTCATCGCCAGCGTAGCCGATACCGGCCGCAAAGACTGCCCCGCAAAATAATCTCACCCGAACCAGGCAAATCCCAACGGAACGTCACAAATCCGGCCAGCCACTCCGTCCTCCGCCTCCCGTCTGTTTGTGCGTCTAGATCCCCCGAACCGTATGCCACGACCCTCCCGCCGCAACCAGCGGGTCAACCTCAGTTCCGCTCGAAGTCCGCATCGCCGCCAGCCATGTATATACTCGTCTCCAGCTTCAAGGAGGCACCCATGGCCCGAGTCACCGGCATCGGCGGCATCTTCCTTCGCGCACGCGACCCCAAATCCCTCAGCGCCTGGTACGCAAAGCACTTAGGCATCCAGATCGCCGACTATGGCGGAGCCACCCTTCTCTGGTCCGACGAAGTCCCCCCAACTACCGGCATGACGATCTGGTCCACCTTCCCCGAAGACACAAAATATTTCGGCACCGGCAACGAAAAAGGCCAGCAGCAAGCCATGGTCAACTACCGCGTCGATAACCTCGACGAGCTTCTCACTCAACTCACCGCCGCCGGCGTTACCATCGATCCGCATCGCGAAGACTCCGACTATGGCCGCTTCGCCTGGATCACTGACCCCGAAGGAAACCGCATCGAACTCTGGCAACCCCTTGTCAACGATCAGAAATAGTTAGGGAGCCGCATCAATGACAACTCAACAGACAACTGAGAACGGAGAACTCACAACCGCAACCTCCAACGTCCAGCAAGCCGTCCCCTTCTTCATGGTCTCCAGTATGGAAGCCTCACTTCGCTTCTACGTCGAAGGCCTCGGTTTCACCCGCACCAATCAATGGATCGTCGCCGACAAAATCCGCTGGTGCTGGCTCCAACTCGGAGGCGCAGCTCTCATGCTGCAGGAGTACCGCCCTGACTCGCCGCTCCGCAACGAAAAACTCGGACAAGGTGTCTCCGTCTGCTTCCAGTGCCGCGACGCCATCGCCATCTACCACGAAACCCGTGCCCGCAGCCTCCAACCCAGCCGTCCCTTCGTCGGCAACGGCCTCTGGGTCACGGCCTTCAACGACCCCGACGGCTATCACATCGACTTCGAGAGCCCTACCGCAGTCCCCGAAGAAACCGTCTACGACGACAGCTCACCGGCCATCTAATCCACTCTCATAAAACGCTCCTCTGCGAAGTTGAAACACACCTGCACAAACTCACCGTTCGTAGCTGTCCAGATACCAGATAAAACTCTCCCAAAGCATTTGTTTTCTCTCTTGGCTCTTCCCTACATCACGTCATCTCGACCGAAGCGGTCGACAGTCTTACCGTCGATCGCGTAGTGGAGAAGCTTGCCCTGAGCGAAGTCGAATGGGATCCCCGCATTTGCCTTTGTCGTTGCTTTGCATTGAGGTACGTCCAGGTTACGGCGAACATTTCTCCATACGCAAAAGAAGAGGCGTAGGCCTTCGATCCAACTCCGAAAACTCCCCAAAATAAATCTTCAAAACGAGGAAAATTTTCAGCCCAAAGATAAGACCTGCTAACAACCGCATTTTTCCACTTACCACCGCGTTAGTGACCGCAAAAAAACCACTTAAAACCCTGTGGAAATCTCGATTATCCCTGTAAAACCGCGCCTTCAACCCCAGAAAAAAATAATCCGCTAAGAAGCGGTCGGAGAACTCCTGAGACTGACTCGAATACGGTCGATGCGTCGGTCCGTGCTCGCCAGCACCTCGAGACGAAGACCCTCTTCTTCAACAACTTCACCCGGAAGAGGGATGTGCCCCGCAATCTCAGACACAAGTCCGCCTAGAGTAGTGGACTCATAGTGGTCCGGAAGACGCACCAGATTCGATTCTTCGTGAGCCGCTGCATCCTCTCTGTTTTCAGTCAGATCGTAAGCCTCCGGGGAGTCGGCCGGATTAAGTCGTGGGACCTCGCCGCTTTCACTCGCACCCTCTTCTGTCCGCCGCGTGGTCGGTTCCAGCTGATCAGCGAAGAGGTCACGAAGCCGCGACAACTCGAAGGAACCAGAGACGATATAAGACCCATCGACCCCGCGAACAGGCGCGTCATCAGCCTCAGATTCGTCATGCTCGTCAGCGATATTCCCCACGATCGCTTCAAGTAGATCCTCAATAGTCACAAGCCCCGCAACAGAGCCATACTCGTCAATCACGATGCGCATATGCTGCTTTTCACGCTGCATCTCCCGCAGCAATTCAGCTACTTTTTTGGTCTCTGGAACGAACGCTGCGGGCCGCTGAATCTCGGCGACCGTCCGCGTATTCGCTTCCGAATCAAGGACTTTGAGGAGATCGTGGGCAAAGGCAATTCCAGTGACCTGGTCGAGCGAACTGGAGTAGACAGGAACACGCGAGAAGTTATGCTCGTTGATCTGCGCGGTAAACTCGCGAAGTGTCAGTGAACCGGAGACAGAGAATATCTCCGGCCGCGGCGTCATCACTTCAAGCACAACCTTGTCGCCAAACTCGACCGCCGAACGAACAAGCTCACGGTCACTCTCCTCAAGAATTCCCTCCTCTTCCCCAGCCTCTAAAAGAGCATCCATGGCCTCAGAAGGATGATCCTCCTCAGGCCGATCCTCAGGTTCAGTTAACGCAGCAATTGAGAGAAGCAGTTGCAGAAGCATCGTTACAGGCAGGATGAGATAGAAAAGAGCCTGCAGAATGGGGAGGATGCGGGCAATCCATAGGCCGCGCGTACGCGAAAAGAGAAGCTGAGGAATAAGCCGATCGAAGAGAAGGATAAGCAGGATCAATTCGAATGCAGCACGGAGCACTTCGCCGGTACTGGGAGTCCGAGCAAGTGACGGAACCAGCGTAGAGTGCGTGTAAAGACGAAGGCCGGCGAGAAGCGCCAGAACGGCCAGCGTAAGCTGCCGGAGAACCGAGGCAGACAGCGCAATGGATTCGCGGCCGAGGCGAAGGCGAGGTTCGATGACCTCCTCCCACGCATCGATGTTGTCCTGATACTCGCGCGAGAGGAACTTGCCCATTTCGAAGTAGATACGGTCGACATAGGCGGAAAGAGCAAGAATCAGGAGAAGGAAGAAGAGAGCGATGGCATAGGCATAGGTGACGGTCATCGGTCACCTCGCTTTGCTTTTGCCGGTTTACCCGGCCGTCTCTTTGCGCTCTTCAATGTTTTCTTTGTGCTGGTCGGCGTTTTTTTTGTACTGATCGGCGATTCCTTCCTGTGACTCAGCGAAGTGCGTTCGATCAGATTGGTGGGAAGATGCAGCTGGTTCCGAAGAGTAGCTTCGCGAACTGCCATGCGGCCATTGTCCGTCTCGTGGTCCTCTCCAGCGAGGTGGAGGAGTCCATGAAGTATCAGGATTTTAATCTCCTCAGAGACAAGATGACCATACGTTGCTGCCTGCCGCGCCGCAGTTTCAAGAGAGATAGCCAGATCGCCGGCGTGTTTCTTTGCAAAGGCCGTAGGCGCGGGAAAGCTGAGAACATCGGTAGGCGTGTCCTTGTCGCGAAAGCTCTTATTGAGTTGACGGAGCGTGGAATCTCCGCTGAGCAGGATGTCTACGACTCCGCGAAGACCAACGGCGACGCGAGCACGGTTGAGAAACCGCGTCAGGGCAGAGGTCGAGAGATTGTAGCTCTTGGGGCGCGGGGCAAGGTCGATGGTGATCATGGCTTGTCCTGCTTGGATGCCGTGGAGGGTTCAGGGTTTCTAGAGTAGACACGAACATAATCGACAAGCATTCGTTGAGGAAAGACCGTGCTGTCGTCAGGATTGCCAGGCCAGTTGCCGCCTACAGCCAGATTGAGAAGCAGGTAGAAAGGGTGGTCATAGACCCACTTCGTGTCAGGCGGCAGATCGGCGGGCGTGCGATGCGCGACGAGGTGGTCGTCGAAAAAGAACTTGATATCGTTCTGGGCCCACTCGACGGCGTAGAGATGGAAGGCGCTGTCGACCTGCTGCCCGGCGGGGAGAGCGAATTTGGTCGAAAGGCCTTTGGATCCGCTATATCCAGGACCGTGAACGGTGCTGTACATCGTATCGTGCGCGCCGATGGTCTCTAGTATGTCGATCTCGCCGCAGTTGGGCCAGTGATTCGTCTTATCGTCGTCGCCAAGCATCCAGAAAGCGGGCCATATGCCCTTTCCCACAGGAAGTTGAATACGAGCCTCAAAGCGCCCGTATCTTTGAGCGAAGTGGCTCTGCGTGTTAATGCGTGCCGAGGTGTAATGCCGGGGGACGCCGTCGGCCCCTGTCAGGTCTTCTTTTTGAGCGGTGATGACCAGGTTGCCATTGCGTTGCTGCACATTAGCAGCGCGTCCACTGTAGGTTTCAAGCTCATTGTTGCCATAACCTTTGCCTCCGCTAACGACACTCCATTTAGCCGGGTCAGGCGGGGAGCCGTTGGAAGCGTTGAACTCATCGCTCCAGGTCAGGTGCCATTGCGGAGGTTGGCCATAAAGTGTGGTGGCAAGAAGGAGGGCTCCACAGACGCGCAGAAAAATTCGCTTCTGGCTTGCGAAGTGTACGAGGTCATGGGTCCTACTCGGGGGATCGATGGTGTTCATCGTTGGATAAGAGTCATGTCTTCAGGCTATTCCAATAGCTTATTCCGTCTTGGTTTTAGAAGATAAGAGAACGTACCTTATCCCCCTCTAAAACATCAACAGAGGGCTGGATTACCCTCTGCTGATCGTATCGCAGGATGGTTGGCACTATTGCGATTGGTGGAGTTGCATGTGCCTAATCGTTGTCGCGGTAGCCGATGAGAGGCTTCTGGGTCAGAGGGATGGCGGACTCGTAGGTTTTACCCTGGAGCTGATGTTGGAAGTCTGCGTGGGCTGCGGCTACGAGGCTGGGGGTCATGAAGAGATCGACAGCGGTTAGGGCGAGGGCTTTGGAGGCGATGACCATGCCGTCCTGGCCGATGGTTGTGCCGGCCGAGGCTGCGGCCTGCCAGGTGTGCGCGGCTACTCCGGGGACAAAGGTGGCGGCTCCGAAGCCGATGGTGGGGACGTTCCAGCTGACATCGCCTACGTCGGTAGAAGCGGAGGGGGCATTAGGGTCGTAGGGACGCAGGGGCAGGATGATGTCGGTCTGATCGAGGCTTGGTGCGGCTCCTGCGGGAAGTGTCTTCTGGAGATTTCTGGCAAATTCGATTTGGGCGGCGTCCATCTTGTACCCGCCGACGAGCTCGAGATTTTTCTGAGCGATCGGAGCGAGAGCGTCGTTGGGGATGATGTTGGCGTCCGAGCCAATGTTGCGGATTTCTACCGTTGTCTCGGTCATCATGGCGGCGCCGTTGGCGATCTTGACGATGCGGGCCCAGATGCCGTCGAGGGTTTCGTTGTAGGGGTTGCGGGCCATCAGGTCCATCTCGGCCAGGTCGGGGACGACGTTCGGGGCGACACCGCCTTTGCTGATGATGTAGTGGATGCGGGTATTGGCGGGGACGTGCTCGCGGAGGAACTCGATGCCGTTGCCCATGAGCATGACCGCGTCGAGTGCGGAGCGGCCGCGGTCGGGTGCCATGGCGGCGTGAGCGGCGACTCCGTGGAAGGTGAAGCGGGCGGAGGTGACGGCGAGCGCGCCTCCGTTGTTGACGGCGTTGCGGTCGGCGGGATGCCAGTGGAGGACGACGTCTACGTCTTTGAACAGGCCGGCGCGGACCATGTAGATCTTGCCGGAGCCGCCTTCTTCAGCGGGAGTGCCGTAGTAGCGGAGAGTGCCAGCGATGTGGTGCTCGGCCATGAAGTCTTTTGTGGCGACGGCGGCGAGGGCGGCACCGGAGCCGAGGAGATTGTGTCCGCAGCCGTGTCCGGGGGCTCCGTTGACGACGGGCTCGCGTGTGGCGACGGCTTGCTGGGAGAGGCCGGGGAGTGCGTCGAATTCGCCGAGGATGGCAATGACGGGCTTGCCTGAGCCGTAGGAGGCTACGAAGCCGGTGGGTTCATCGGCTACTCCTGCCTGAATGGAGAAACCGGCTTTTTTGAGTTGGTCCTGAAGGAGCGCGGAGCTTTTGTTCTCGTGGTAGCCGAGTTCGGCGAAGCCCCAGATCTCTTTGGAGACTTGTTTGTATTCGGGGGCGTTGGCGTCCACGAGTTTGATGATTTGAGTGCGGTCGGCCAGGGTGGGCTGGGCGATTGCGGGGATGGCAGCGGGGATGGCGAGAAGGAAGCCGAGGGCGGTGCGGAGGGACATGGTGGGCTCCGTGAGGCGGTGAGGATTTGGGTTTTCTCTAATGTACTTTGGGTGGGCTTGGTTATGAGGAGAAAGCTAGTGCCAAGTTTTGAAAATCAATCAACACCAATCCTTAGCGGGGATTTTGACGAGATGCAGCCTGTTTATTTGTCATAGGGAAATCTGATTCGGGGAAGGGGTCAGCGGTTGGGAGCAGTTCTCTGGCGTCTTTGCAACCTCTAAATTTCCAGAAACAACTGTAGTTGAAAGCGGTGTACCGCCGCCGGTCTTCAGCAGAAGCTTTGGGAGTCATGCGCACAGTGAACCAGTAGTAGCGAAACCTCTCCGTGGTCTGCCAGCCTGTTTGGACAGGTTCTCGTGTAGGCAATCGTCCCCAATGCTCCTGCTCCTCGAGTGATACTTGGGATGGAATGAAGGCACCTATTTTTCCTATGCCAAATCCAGTGTTCTTACGTACGACTACCGAGTCCTTCACGGTGAAGGACATGAGGAAGGCTGCGCCGGAACCTCGCCACCATTGAGGAATCCGAGCATTGTCGACACTGGCGTCCAATTCGCAATATGAACGGTCGCAAGTGCCGTGCGGCTCAGCACCAATTTTCTTGGCTAACTGCTGTGCGTCCTCGAAGGTGGATTGCCCGAGTTGGAGAGTTTCGAGTTCGCTGAAGAGATAGCGGGCACGAATCGATGGGCGCAACAAGGAGGCACCGCATAGCAAAATCAGCAGAGCTGGTAGGGAGACCATCAGTCTGGCTATCCATCTGTTGCGCACGGGAGATATCTGCGGAGTATCCCTTTTAGGATCGAGATCGCTTCGATAGATGTATCACGATCTCGTCAGCGGTCTTTGCTTAGTGCGGGGGCAGTGCAGCGCAACAGCAGATTCCTCCGCTGCGCTGCGGAATGACAAGTAAAAAAAGACGACTTCCTATTGCGTCTTTGGAATTGGTTGCAGTGGAGCTGGAAGAGCTGGGTCGGTGACGGTTTCGCTGAGGGCGAGCGGGAGTTGCTGCTGGGCTTTGCCATAGCTGTCGTAGGCGCGGACGATGCGCTGGACGAGCTGGTGGCGGACTACGTCAACGTCTTCGAAGTGGCAGAAGCGGATCCCTTCGACGCCGTCGAGGACGTGGAGGGCTTCGAGCAGGCCGGACTTTTTGGGGTTGGGCAGGTCGGTCTGAGTGAGGTCGCCGGTGATGACGGCCTTGGCGTTGTTGCCGAGGCGGGTGACGAACATCTTCATCTGCTCGGTGGTGGTGTTCTGGGCCTCGTCCATGATGATGAAGGCGTCGTTGAGGGTGCGGCCGCGCATGAAGGCGAGCGGGGCGACTTCGATGACATTCGATTCGAGCATCTTGTCGACCTTCACGGGGTCGACCAGGTCATAAAGAGCGTCGTAGAGCGGGCGGAGGTAGGGGTCGACCTTCTCCTGGAGCGAGCCGGGGAGGAAGCCAAGGCGTTCGCCGGCTTCGACGGCGGGACGGACGAGGACGATGCGGGAGACCTTTTTGGCCATGAGAGCGGAGACGGCCATGGCGACGGCGAGGTAGGTCTTGCCGGTACCGGCGGGGCCGACGCCGAAGGTCATGTCGGATTGCTCGATGGCTTCGACGTACTTGCGCTGATTGGGCGAGCGGGGCTGGACCATGCGCTTGACTCCGGCGGAGCGCTGCTTGCCGGCGTCGACGAGAGATTTCAGGGTGATGGCGGGATCGGCGACAACGAGTTTGAGCATGCCGTGGAGTTCGCCGTTATGTAGGTTGACGCCGGATTTGCGGAGGATCTCGAAATCATTGAAAACCTGTTCGACGCGACCGACGGACTCGGATTCCCCGGTGACGTGAATGGCATCGGAGCGGAGATCGATGGTGACGTGAAGCTTGTCTTCGAGGAGTCGAAGGTTTTCGTCATGTGTGCCGTAGAGAGGTTCGATGCCGGGCGTGATTTCGAGGGATTTTTTGATCAAGTAGTGTGCTGACCTCCGTCAGGGGAAACAGGTTTGCTTGCCAAGGCAGACGACTTCAGATATTGGATGATTTGGAACGGGGTATAAGTTGCAGCGCGGGAGGTGCGCCTTGTGACTGCGACCGGGATGGCTCGAATTGCCAATTCGTCGAAGATGGGCAAAGAGTAGAACGCGGAGGGGTCTGCGTCAAGTGCCAAATGATGAATTGTGATGTGGGAGGGGAACCTGGGTAGTTGACCTTACGGCTGGAAGTCCGTAGACTTAGATATTGCAGGGATTGCTGCGGGCTGTGACTGGATTGCGAGTCGGGCTGGCTTGCCTGCATCCCATTTTCCCCTACAAAAGTACGGGTTGAGAGAAGAGAGTTTATGGCAAATCATGTTTCTTCGTTGAAGCGCGCACGTCAGACGGTTGGCAAGACGGCGGTGAACCGCTCGAACAAGAGCAAGCTGCGTGGTACGTTGCGCCAGTTGCGTGAAGCAATCGCCCAGGGCGACCATGCCGCAGCGACGACACAGTATCGGGAAACAGCGTCGATCCTGGATAAGAGCGTGCAGAAGGGCGTTCTGCACAAAAATACAGCCAACCGTTACAAGAGCCGCTTGAATGCACGGGTTAAGTCCGTGGCACCTAAGAAGAAAGTCGCCTAGCTTTTGGTTTGATGGTGCTGAGGGTTTCGGCACAGAGAATTTGAAGGCTGTCTTGCGGGAGACCGTAAGCCAGCCTCTTTCTATTGCGCCAAAGCGTTTTATTGCGGCGTGGGCTTTGCGGTGACGGGAGGTTTCTCGTCGGGCAACGTGTAAAGCGTGGGTGGAGTGCGGCGTTGTTCAGACTGGCTGTTAGTAGTGGGCGGGGCGGCCGGTGTTGGATTTGGGGCGCCGGATTGTGCCGGAGTCTCAGACTCTGAGCCAGGCGGTCGCGTTGGGGTGGCATCGGTCGGAGCCGCGGGTGCGGCGGTAGGCGTGGCAACTGTCGATTGGGCGTTGGACTGCTTCTCGAACTGTAAATCGGAGGCCGCTTCGGCGGTCGGTTGGGGGCGATCAGTGAAGTGGATTGGTAAATTGTCTTCGACCGGGGCGGAGGATCGCGCGAGTTTCAGATCCGTTTGATCCTTGTCAGTAAGCGGGGGCAAATTGTAAATCTCAAGGGCCTCCGCGTGAACCAGTGCTAGATTGAGGCCGTTTGGCGAGAGTGCAAAGTTCTGGCCTGCGCGCTCGACCGGGGAGCAGTCGGCACGCAGAAGTTGTTTGCCGCTTCCGGTCTGATAGACAACGACGGTCTGGGAGCTGATCTCATCGATACTGATAGGTTGGTCGGAGACGACGGAGTTTCGAAGCATGATGCGACTCAGAGCAAATCGTCCGCTGCTCGGAGCATAGGCGAGAGATGGGGCAATGAACTCGCCAAAGAGGCCCTGTTCCCACATCTCCTCGCCGCGCATATTGAACCCGCCGATCTCTTGCATGGTCTGGCCGCGCCGGCAGCCGAAGGCAATGAACTCGCTATGGCTGACGAAGATTGGAACAGGAGGGCACGTGGAGTCAAAGGGCGATAGTTCTTTCATTTTGCCGGCAAAGGAGTGGAAGTCGAAAGCCCAGTGCTGACGTCCCTGGTCAACGATAGAGAGGTAGCCCGCAGTGGTGACAGGGACGTCCCCCGCGTTGTCGGATTGGACCACACCAGCGAAGAAGCCCTGAACCGGGCCGCCGTCATCGCCGGCGTGGATACGGAGGAAGTCGATCTGGACGGGCTGTTTTTTGTCCTCGATCTGCGCCCGACGCGGACCAAGGACAGAAGTCCTGGCTTTTGCCTGCGCAGGCTTGCGGTTGACGCTCTCGATGATGAGAAGGTCGCCGTCTGGGGAAGGAATCAGCGCCGCGAGTCGGCGGTCACTGGATACGAGAAAGGGTTGCTGCGCGAAAGGCTCAGCTGTAGCCAGGTTGGCGACAGGCGCAAAAGTCGTGAGGGTATCGCGGATGCGAAGGAGGAAGTGGCCGTGGCCAAGATTCCACAGATATTGGGCGTGGTCGTGGAGGTGCCAGGCGGTTCGGGCGACAGGTTTACCGGTCGGGAGCTCGAGGAGAACAGCGTCCACGATGCGGTCCAGATCGTCGTTCGGCTCGTCGGGCAGACGCGGGATCAGCCGATGGACACCGAAGGTGAGCAGAAGATGCTTGTCATCAACGTAGTGGACCGTGAACATCGAACTGCCGTTCAGTAGAAATTCGTTCGAGACGGGCTGAAAGCCCACATTCTGAAGGGGAATGCGGACGGGTGCTTCCGGTCCTCGTGCAAAAAGAGGGGGGCAGAGGAGAAGAAGGCAACCGAGGAGACGCCGCAGGGACGGTTGCGGGTTCGGAATGGGACACTTGGGAACCGGCATGGCGCTGGACGCGTATCCCTACATCACAGGGAGTGCGTAGGAGTACTGTTTCACAGACGCAGGCGCGGCGGCAACGTGTGCAGATTCCGATTCACGACGTAGCAGCAGAGCTGCGCCGGTGATACAAAGACAGAATAGATTTTTGATACGGGTAAGGGAGATTTTCATGACGAAGAAACCTGGGATGACAAAGTTTCAAATTCTTGGAGGCGGTACAGGCTTAGTCGTGGCTGCGCTGGTTGCAGCAGGGACGTGGAACGCTGCCTCGGCACAACAGATCAAGCTGGCGGATGATAAGGAAAAGGCGGCAGAGATCTATTTGCCAATTCCAGGATTCGATTCAACGTCGATCGACACTTCAGTTAATCCATGTAACGACTTCTATAAGTTTGCATGCGGAAAGTTTGTGGCGAATCATCCGATTCCGGCGGACCAGCCCGAGGTGGATCAGTTTTATGCGCTGTACAACGTCAATACGCAGTCGCTGAACGGGATATTGAACAAGGCATCGGCAGGTGGTGCGACGCGATCGTCCGACGAGCAGAAGATTGGCGACTACTACAAGGCGTGTATGGATACTGACGCGATTAACGCGAAGGGGCTCACGCCGCTGGAGCCTCTATTGAAGGAGATTGATGCCGTTACCGACCGGTCTCAACTGCTGCCGCTGATTGGAAAGCTGCAGCGAATAGGCGTGAATGTGTTCTTCGGCTATGGCGAACAACAGGACTTCCAGGACGCGAGCAAGCAGATTGCCGTGGTAATCCAGGGTGGCCTGGGACTGCCCGAAAAGGATTACTACCTGCGCACCGGAGCCAAGGATGTAACGATTCGCGAACAGTACGTCGCGCACGTAGCGAAGATGTTGGAGTTGGCGGGAAGCTCGCCCGAACAGGCGAAGAAGGATGCCGAAGCGGTTATGGCATTTGAGACTGAATTGGCGAAGGCTTCGATGGGCGTAGTTGATCTCAGGGAGCCGGAGAAGACTTACCACCTGCAGACGATGGAGACATTTGAAGCAACAATCTCCGGTATGGATTTTAACGCTTTCCAGGATGCGATCGGGTCACCCCGGGTGAAGGAGATCAATAATGCAACTCCGGAGTTTTTGCCGGCAATGATCAAAGCTTCGCACACAGCGAGCCTGGATACTTTGAAAGCGTATATGCGGTATCAACTTCTGACGTCTGCGGCAGGCCGCCTGCCGAAGCCATTTGACGCGGAGAACTTCGACTTCTACGGACGCAAATTGAATGGACAGCCGGAGCAGGCGGCGCGGTGGAAGCGCTGCTCGAATTCCGTGAACGGTGCATTGGGCGAGGCTCTGGGAAAAGTTTACGTAGAGCAGTATTTCGCCGGCGACAGCAAGAAGAAAATGGTGCAGATGGTAAGCGATATCGAAGCAGCGATGGAGCGTGATATCGACCAGTTGGATTGGATGTCGCCGGCAACGAAGGTGCGGGCAAAGGAAAAACTGCATGCAGTTGCGAACAAGATAGGGTATCCGGATAAGTGGCGGGACTACTCCAGGCTGGAGGTGAAACCGGACGATGCACTAGGCAATATGTTTCGCGCCAGCACCTTCGAAAATGACCGGCAGCTGAACAAGATTGGCCAGCCGGTAGATCATAGCGAGTGGGGAATGACACCTCCGACCGTAAACGCCTACTACGACCCAAGCATGAACGACATCAACTTCCCTGCCGGAATCCTCCAACCGGCCTTCTATGATCCGAAGCAGGATGATGCGGTGAACTATGGTCACATTGGCGCAGTGATCGGACATGAGTTGACGCATGGGTTCGACGATGAAGGTAAGAAGTTCGATGCCAAGGGCAATCTGAGCGACTGGTGGACGGCCGATGATACGAAGAAGTTCGTTGGCCGGACGGACTGCCTGGTGAATGAGTACGGCAACTTTATCGCAGTCGATGATGTGAAGGTAAACGGCAAGCTGACACTGGGCGAGAATACGGCGGACAATGGTGGGCTGCTGCTGGCTTACATGGCCTATCTGGATCGTGCGAAGAAAGAAGGTGTAACCCTGACCGAGAAGAAGAATGGGTACACAGCGCCGCAGCGATTCTACATCGGGTTTGCGCAGAACTATTGCGAGAACTCGAGGCCGGAGGCGGTGCGAAACCAGGTGCTCACGGATCCGCACTCGCCAGACCACTTCAGGGCGAATGGCGCTATTGTGAACCAGCCGGCGTTTGCTGCAGCGTTCGGATGCAAGAAGGGTTCGACCATGGTTCCCGTGAAGAGTTGCAGGGTCTGGTAACTGAGGACAAGGAGCTAGAAGATGCGGGAGAGACTTCGGTCTCTCCCGCTTTTCATTTTTGGGTGTGCGAGAGTGGAGGTATGACGGATTTTGGGAAGAGACGCACACTGGGGTTTGTGGCGTGTGCGATCGCAAGCTGCTTCTGGGGATGCGGGTTTTTCTTTGGGAAGATTGCGCTGGCAGAGATGAACTCGGCTCATATGGTGCTGTACCGGTTCCTGTTTGCGATGCCTGTTTTTCTGCCATTGCTTGTGACGCATCGGCCGCGTTTAAGCGGAAAGGAATGGGCATGGCTGGCACTTGCTTCGTTCCTGGGTGTGCCCGTGCAGTTTCTGATTCAGTTCTATGCGTTGTCGATTACGACAGTAAGCCACGCTGCGCTGATGGTGGGGACGATGCCGGTGATCTTGGCAGTGGGGGCAGCATTATTTGCGCGTGAGCGGATGGACGGGGTGGGGTGGGTGGCGTTGGCCGGGTCCACCTGCGGGGCAGCAATGATCGCGCTGGGTGGAAGAGGGCGCGCTGCGGGTGAGGCGACTCTGGCAGGAGATCTGCTGGTCGTGGTTTCACTGCTTATTGCGTTGTTCTGGCTCCTGATCAATAAGGAATTGGTGAGAACGCATTCGCCTGTAGTAGTAACGGCATATGGATTGGCGATTGGGACGGTGATGCTCGTGGTGTGGGTGCCGGTACGGTATGGGACGCCTCCACTGAGTGGGGTTTCGCTGAAGGCGTGGCTCGCATTAGCTGGAAGCGGAGTTTTGTGCACTGCTGCGACGACTCTGTTCTGGAACTGGGGGATGACACAGGTTCCTGCTTCTCAGGCCGGAGTGTTGTTGAACATGGAGCCGCTGATTGGAAGCTTGCTGGGGGTGCTGGTTCTCGGAGAGAGGCTGGGCCCCAGCGCGTGGGTTGGAGGTGGGTTGATTCTGGTTTCGGCGGTGACGCTGACGACGCGGTCGAAGACTCGGGTCAGAGAGCAGATACCATTAACTTAGCCAGCAAGTTAGCCAGTTAGCGAATCAGAAGAAGGGTTTTCTTGCTTTTCTCTTGGCTGATCGGCTAGCTGGCTAACTTGCTGACTTGCCGGCTTACTAAGAGTTTTTTTGTGGTGTAACCCCAGATAGTGGTGAGGGCAGTTCCAGCCACGATGAGTCCGGCGCATAGGCCGATCCAGAGCCCTGCGGCTCCGCGGTGGAGGCGGAAGGTAATGAGGTAGCCGATGGGGAGGCCGATGAGCCAGTAACCGATGATGTGAACGATGAGGCCGGCGTGGGTGTTGCCTGCTCCACGGAGCGCTCCGGTGGCGGTGATCTGGAGACCATCGAAGAACTGGAAGATCGCGGCGACCAGAAGGAAAGGGATAGTAGCGGCAATCACCGCAGGATCAGCGGTAAAGGAGTGCGCGATCGTTCGGGGGAAGATGAGGAGTATCGCGGAAAAGCAGGCCATGGCTCCCGCTCCGAGTGTGATAGCGGCCCATCCTGCGGAAGCAGCTTCGTTCGGCGCATTGCGGCCGATGGCCTGGCCGACACGGACGGCTCCGGCGGCGGAGATGGCGTAGGGAACCATGAAGGTGAAACTGGCACAGTTGAGTGCGATCTCATGGCCGGAGAGCGGAAGTTTGCCGAGAGTGCCGATGAGGAAGGTCACGAGGCCAAAGATGGCGATCTCAACGAGGATCTGACCGCCAGCCGGCGCACCAAGAAGCGCGAGCCGCCGGATGCGGGTCGGTTCGAAGTGACGAGCCATGCTGCGAAGGCCGTAATTATGGCGGCGTTCGATTTGAAGGAGTGCGACGACCATGAAAAGAGCCAGATAGCAGCGGGAGAACGAGGTGGCCAGGCCGGCTCCGGTTACGCCCAGTGCCGGGATATGGATTGGCCCCCAGGTGTGACCGAAGATAAGGAGCCAGTTGCCTACTACATTGATGAGGTTGGCGGTGACGAGCGCCCAGGCGATGGGGCGCACGTGGTTGAAGGCCTGCAGGTAGCGACGGAGGGTGAAGTAAAGGAAGAGCGCAGGAGTTCCCCAGTTGAGTGCGCCGAGGAAAGAGATGGAGCCGGTAAGGACATCGTGATCGATAGGAAGACGGAGCATGACTGGCGGAGCGCAGACGATGATGAGAATGAGGGTAAGGGCGAGTCCGGCGGCAAGGATGAGGCCGTGTAGGAGCCACCGGTTGGCTTCCTCGAAACGGCCAGCGCCGTGGGATTGGGCGAGGTGGGTGTCGAGACCAAGCAGAATGCCGGCGATACCGAAGGCGATAGTGTTGTAGAGAACCTGACCGAGAGCCGCCGCAGAGATGGCGAGAGCTGGGTCCGCCATGTGCCCAACCATGATGGTGTCGACGATGCCCATGGACATCCAGCCAACCTCAGCGAGAATGAGAGGCAGAGCGAGCGTAAGCACAGGTCGGATCTGGCTTTTGACCGACACTTTTCCGCCTCCCTCCCCTTATGCTTTCGTGCAAAGTCTTCGGTTCAAAGAGATAGGTCTTGACTCCACCGGCTAAGCACGAACCCCAAAAGGCGCAATCCTGCAAACTATTGATTTTGTTGTGTTGGAAGCAATTCTGCAATCAAGAACGAAACCCCGGCTGGCTGAGCCGGGGTTTCTTTTTCGTCTGTTTTAATTATAACGGATTGGCAAGGGGAAACATGCCACGCGGATATCGTTGAATTGCAGACTTGGTTTGCAGAGGAGCCAACAAGAATTTATAGCCGGAAAGTTATCTTCCTAGGCAGACGGTTGTTCAATATTGCCAATTACATACACCTGAACGGAAGCTTCATCCGGTTGCAGAGTGAGGCCTAACTGGTCTTGCACGGCTGCAAAGATGTCGGGCGCATGGCCGGAGGATTCATTCCACTGCAGAACGATGTTGTAGTTCCCCTTGAGTCCGGTCTTGTCGATAACCTGGCGATCAAGAGAGTTAGAGAGCGCACCTGCCAGAGACTGGACGGGTCCGGTGATCGAGAGCTGGCCGTTGCTGGTTTTTACGGTGGATCTCACGCTGATTACGGCTTCTCGTATTCCATTGATTTCAACAGAGGGTTGTTGCTGTTCGGGCAACGGGTTGAGCTTTGAGCCGGTGCTGGAGACGGTGAGCGCATAGACAGTCTGGGTTTGGGTCTGCTGACTGATCGTGAGGTTGAAGCGATCGGCGAGGACGGCTTGCAGGATGTGCTGCATCTGCGGCCCTCCAAGTGTTTTGAACTCGCCGCCTGCGGGAGTGAGAGTGCCGTCGGTTTTGATCTCAATATCGTAGTGATTGGAGTCGATCCAGGAGGGGCCGCCGGACAGCTGCGAGTTCTTGATGTTGTAGGCGAATTCGATGAGATTTCGCACCGTTGTGTTGTTTGCGACGAATCCGGTCGGTAGAACTTCTGTGCGTGTCATCTGATCGCCGGCCGTCACTGGTTTGAGCGTGATGACCTGATAGGCAGGTAGAGTGATGTCGCTGGCCTGGATCCGGGCTCCGGCTGCGGGAGCGGAGACAAATCCGAAGGTGATAGGAAGGACGATTGCCGCTGTCGCGCAGACGGAAATGAGGAACTTCTTGCCGAGGGTGAGGTTGGCAGTGAGAGTTTGATTCATGATATTCACGATCCTTTGTTTGAGATTGGAGCCGGTGACGCCGGAGATACAGGAGAGAGGGGATTCGAGGGAGAATTTACAGGCCCGGAGGATGCTTTCTGCGTAAGTTTCGGGGTCGGTATTGAGGCCGAGGACGGCCTCGTCGCAGGCACGTTCACGCTCGTGGAGAAGGCGAGCACCAATCCACCAGACAGGCGGATAGAACCAGAAGAGCGCCTCGGCGAGCATATGGAGGGCGCTGGAGAGGTTATCGCGGCGGCGAACGTGACAGAGTTCGTGGGCCACGATGGACTTGAGATGCGCGTCGTCAAGGTGTGCGGAGATACCCACGGGCCACAGCAGGACAGGGCGGAAGATACCGAAGATGCCCGGCTCCATGGTGGTTTTGGACACCAGAAGAGGAATGGGTTTGCGAGACAATGCGATCTGCTCGAGGTGGCGAAGAATGTAGAGTTCGCGCGAGTCGGTAATTGGTGTTGCCGTGCGCGCGAGGGCCGATACGCGACGCCAGCGAATCATCCAGCGTGTGAGTAAGGCGAGAAAGCCGCAAAGCCAGACGAACGCAAGGATTGGGAACAATGTTGTGAGGTAAGGATACTGCGCAGGTAGGGTGACGGTGTAGTGTTGCGCGAAGGGTTGGGTGGCTTGTGCAGCAAGATAGATCGTTGTCTGGGCCGGAATGATTGTGTGCCTGGGGGCGAGGCGGGCGCCGAGAGCGATGAGCAGGGAAAATGGAACAAGGAATTTCAGGGAGGCGGCTAGCCAAAGGCTGTAGCGGACGGCTGCGCGGTCCTTTCGAACAGCGAGGGTGAGAAGACCTGCAGCGACGGCAAAGAGAGTGGACTGCCAGATATGGTTAGCGACCAGCGGGGACAGTCTTTGAGAGAGCAGAGATAGAGCTTGCACGACCTGAAGTTGAGCTTGCATCAGGACTTCTCCTTCTTAGCGAGGCGGCGGAGTGCCTTTTCCGCTTCTTTGACATCCTCGAGGGTGAGTTTGCCGGATTCGACGAGGTGGGACATGACGGGTTGAGTGCGGCCACCGAAGAGAGCGAGAAGATCGTCGATGAGGCGGGACTGTGCAGCGTCGCGACTGACAGAGGCGGAGAAGATATGGAAGTTGCCGACCTTACGGATACGGCGGACGAAGTTTTTGGTTTCCATGCGGTAAATAGTGGTCTGGATCGTCGTGTACGCGGGACGGCTTTTTCCACAAAAGGCCTCTTGGATCTCGCGGATGGAGGAATCGCCGCAGGTCCAGAGGGTTTCCATGATTTCGAATTCGAGTTTGGAGAGTTTGGGCTCGGGCAAAGGGGTCTCCTACTGGTGTGTTAATTTCTACTACAGTTGTTTGTTTTATGCAAGTGCCTGGAGGAAGAGAGCTGAAAGCAACCACGAAATACCGGTCCTTTGCTGCGCTTAGGATGACAACCTAAAACAAAATAATGGCGCAGGTTGCGACATTCATACTGCTGTAATCTTCGCTGGAATCAGATTCCCTACACTGTCAAACATGCGTGACGAACCTTTGAGCTACAGCTCTACCCCGGGCCGGAACGAGGGGACGACTGTCCTGAGGCTTATTGGGCCATTGACCCTTACAACGATATTTGGCTTTCAAAATGAGTTTCGGACGATGACGCCGTCCGTCATGATTCTGGACATGAGCGACGTGCCGTATATGGATTCTGCCGGGCTGGGGCTGATTATGAACTACTACGTCTCTGCGACGGACCACGGAAGAAAGCTGATGCTCGCGGGAGTGAATGAGCGAGTTACAGAACTCTTCAAGATGACGAGGGTCAGCGGTGTGCTGACGAGTTTTCCTACGGTCGAAGCGGCCGAGGCTGGGTTGTAAAGGCGATCAGCTCGTTTCGGATGACGAATAGGGGGGTTTTGTTTACAAGCCCTTTGCCCTTAATCAGCCTATTGAGGGGTGATGATGCCGCCCACAGGCATGCTGGTGGGCAGTGCGACTTCTCCGACGGCGGGTCGACGGAGATGCATGGCTTCGGCAGTCATGTCGGTGTACTTGAGACCTGCGCCGGTATTGAAAAGGACGACTTTGTCGGTAGTCTTGAGATCGCCTGAGGCGATGAGGGCGTCATAGGCGGCGGTTGCGGCTGCGCCTTCGGGGCACAGGAAGATACCTTCGTGTTTGGCCCAATCAAGAATGCTCGAGAGAATTTCGTCGTCTGGGTGGGCGAGGGCCTGACCGCCGGATTCGCGGACAATGTCGAGGATGATGGTATCGGCGTATGGTTTGGGGACGCGGAGACCTGCCGCAAAGGTGTCGGCGTTCTTGAAGAACTCGGCGGCGGGTTTATGCTCGGCGAAGGCTTTGGCGATAGGGGCGCAGCCGCTGGACTGGAGGGCGTACATCTTCGGGCGTTTGCCGGAGACCCAGCCGAGTTGTTCCATCTCTTCAAAGGCCTTCCACATGCCGATGAGGCCTACTCCTCCGCCTGTGGGGTAGAAGACGGCGTCGGGATAGGTCCACCCGAGTTGTTCGACGAGTTCATAGCCCATGGTCTTCTTGCCTTCGACGCGGAAGGGCTCCTTGAGGCTGGAGATGTCGAACCAGATTTGTTCGAGAGGAATGTTGGCGGCTTTCTGGGACTTGATATTTTCACCGACCATGCGGGCGCAGTCGGAGATAAGGCCGTCAACCATGGTGACGTCGGCCCCGTAGACGATCCCTTCCAGGTAGTTGGCGAGGGGAACATCCTGCGGCATGAAGAGGTGGGCCGTGATGCCGGCTGCCGCAGCATAGGCGGCGAGGGCTCCGGCAGCGTTGCCTGCGCTGGGAACGGCAAGGTGCTGAAGTCCGTAGTGTTTCGCCATGGTGACTGCGAGGCCAAGGCCGCGGGCCTTGAAGGTGCCCGTAGGGTTCGCGCCTTCTTCCTTGATGTAAAGGCCTGGATAGCGCTTGCTGTGGAGGAGCGGAGTCCAGCCCTCACCGAGGGTGACGGGAGTTACATCGGGGAGAACACTTGCGTAACGCCACATGCCGAGGCTGGCGGGCGACGCGAGCGCCCGAGCAGCGATCTCATCACGTTTCGCAGTCTTTTTGAGCTGGTCCATGTCATAGCGGACATAGAGGGATCCGGCACAGAGAGGGCATACCGTTTGTGGTTTTTCTGCGGAGTGATGATGGTGGCAGCGGGAACACTCGAGAGAAGCAATAACGGGCATATATTAGATGTTACCGGATTCGGGAACTCCGGCGATAGCTTTTGTTCTGGAATATCGGACAGTATCCGCTTTGTTCCCGCAGGTCAAGTGAGATCAACAACTTGCGCGCTAGAAGAGGTGCGATCGAAGGCGGGATGAGGTTGGTTCCCGCGAATGCCGATAGAACTGCTTGAAAATGAATATCCACTCGGGGGCATCCGTGGGATTGACAGACAGAAAGTAAGGGGTTGCCAATCGTACTTCGATAGGCATAGTATCCCTCTCGGTCCTGACAAATCACTGTTTATGGTGCATTTTGGCAGGGCAAATCGTCGCATGAAAAGCATCCAGACAATTCACGATTCGGTTTGAGTTTTTACAACCAACTACCTGATGGGGCGGTTAGACCCCTCAGCGCGCTTTGGAGAGACAAAGATATGGCATGGTACGCCTATTGCATTGCAGAACGACAGGCATTTCCGGAACTTTGCCGGCACCGCCGCCCCATGCCCCTGACAGGGGTGACGGGTATGTTTGGTAACCAGACTTTCCTCTTCCCCGCCAGCGATCTGGCCGTCATCGTCTCCGAACACAGTGCGGAAGACAATGCGCGGATGGACCAGCAGGCCGCCAAAGATCATGCACGCGTTATTGCCGACTGCTTCAAACTTTCAACCGTACTTCCCTTCCGCTTTGGAACGACGTTTCAGGATGACGACGCACTGCGCCGGTCGGTGCGATCGAATCAACGGCATTTCCAGGCAAACGTCGAGCGTCTGCGCGGCAAAGCCGAGATGCACCTGAAGGTTCTGGTGGACGACATCTGTCCGGGCAATTCGGCTCGCGATATGACCGTCGGACAACAGTACCTGACCAGCCTGCGAGAGAGTGCAAGCAGACAGCGGGAGCGCCAGTCAAAGGCACGGGCATTGTCAATCCAGATGCACCGGATGTTTCTTCCACTTGCCGAAGAGGTTACGTGCAAGCGGATGGATACCGGCAAGATGCTGTTGGATATCGCTCACCTGATCGATAACAAGACGGTGGAGCGATATCAGAACAAGTACACGTCGGCGACTCAGGAGTTGAAGGACTGCAGAATGCAGCTCTCCGGACCATGGCCGCCGTATCACTTTGTGCATCGCAGTGCCGCTCAACAGCACAACGCCTAAAAATAAGGGAATCTGACTCCCTTGCCGACCGGCGATTTGTGACCGGGCAGCAGGGGAGTTTTGCTTTGGGGCGCACCTAAGGCGTTTTTTTTCTTGGCAATGGCCGTTGATACAGCCTTGCAGGGTCTCTTCGCATCGCACAATAAGCCAGATACACCGGCAGGAATCGGGAATGTTCCGGCGACTATCTGATGTTTTGCAAGGAGAGGGTAGATGAATCGTCGTATGAGTTTTTTCACGGCCGTGATGCTTACTGCTGCGGTATCGGCAGTGTTCGGAGCCGGTGTAGTTTGGGGCCAGGAACCAAATCCTACTTCTCAAATGGCGCCGGCACAGGATCAGCAAAAGCTAGAGAAGCAGGACAATGGCATTTATCTCTATCGTGTGAAGGTGGTCCAGCGCGACCTGGATGCGGTGAATTATCTGCATCGCAGCGGTTCGACGAACATTGCGTTCAAAGGGGCGACCCTGCTTCCGCTGGCGAAGGGTCAGGCGAAGGTGACCAGCGAGCGGGGGGGGATTCATATTGAAGCGCGGTTTCAGGGACTCACTCCTGCGAATGGATTCGGGCCGGAGTATCTGACATATGTGCTCTGGGCGATCACTCCGGATGGACGGCCAAACAATCTTGGCGAGGTGTTGCCGGCGGGAACGAAGAATGACATCGATGTCACGACGGCGCTGCAGTCTTTTGGGATGATCGTTACGGCGGAACCTTATTTTTCGGTGACGCAGCCGAGCGATGTAGTCGTGCTGCAGAACGAGATCATACAAGATAAAACGACGGGGATTCTGGAGAAGGTGAATGCGCACTATCTGCTGCTGCCGCGCGGCGCCTACGCCCAGACGGACGGTTCGAAGACGGTGCTGAATCCAATTACACGGGATGAGAAGTCTCCGCTGGAGCTCTATCAGGCGAATAACGCGGTGCGAATTGCGCAGGCTGCCGGAGCGGACCAGTATGCCCCCGAGATTATGAAAGAGGCGATGCAGGACCTGACGAACGCAACGTCGATCGACCAGAATAAGAAGGGTGACCGCAAGATAGAGATCACGTATGCGCGGCAGGCTGTGGAACGTGCGGAGGATGCGCGGTTGGTGACCCTGCGGAGACAGGCTGCGGAACGTCAGTTGGCCGCCGAAAATGCAAAACGCGATGCGCTGGCCCGGGCGCAACAGTCAGAGCTGGAGGCGCAGCAGGCGGCACTCGCCGCGGAAAAAGCCAGAGCAGCGCAGGCAGAGGCGGATGCTGACCGCGCGCGCGCCGAAGCGTCGGCAGCGACAGCGAACAAGAGCGCCGAGCGTGCCAACGAGGTTCGTGAGCGGCTTCGTTTGCAGCTGAATAGCGTGCTTGCAACCAGCGAGACGGCTCGCGGGTTAATCGTCAACATGTCGGATGTACTATTCGACACTGGAAAATACACCCTGAAGCCGAATACCCAGATTAGCTTGGCGAAGGTCTCGGGGATTCTGCAGTCTTACCCTGGCCTGAAACTGCAAGTGGAGGGTTATACGGACAGTGTTGGGAGCGACGAGCTCAACCAGAAGCTGTCGGAGAACAGGGCAGATGCAGTTCGCAACTTTTTGGTCGGACAGGGAGTTCAGCCGGACAATATCTCCGCGACGGGATACGGCAAGGCAAAACCGGTTGCCGACAACAGTACATCCGCAGGCCGCACGCAGAACCGGCGTGTTCAGTTGGTAGTTTCGGGCGATGCGATTGGCGTGCAGCAGACCAGCCCCGATGCTGCTCCTGGACCAACGAATCCTCAGTAAGTTGATTTTGTTCGAGTTGAACGAAGGCTGCCTGGTGCAGCCTTTCGTTTTTTTGGATATAAGAGGGTAATGGGATCACTTACAGGAGAAACCGTTTTTGTAACCGGAGCGGGCTCCGGCATTGGAAGATCGACTGCTGTTGCATTTGCGCGCGAGGGCTGTCGACTGCTGGTGTGCGGTCGCCGTCTTGAACCGCTGGAGGAACTGAAGCAAGCTCTTCTCAGCGCCGGGGCTCCCGCTGCGCTTACGTTTCAACTTGATGTGCAGGATCGCAGCGCGGTCGAGACGGCGATTGCCGGTCTTCCTTCGGAGTGGAGCGGGATTGACGTTCTGGTGAACAATGCCGGCCTAAGCCGCGGGCTGACGAAGTTGCACGAGGACGATCCGCAGAACTGGGACGAGATGATCGACACCAACGTAAAAGGGTTGCTGTACGTGACGCGCTCTGTTGTGCCCGGCATGGTAGCTCGCGGACGTGGGCATGTGATTAATCTTGGTTCGACGGCGGCTTACATCACCTATGCGAATGGAGCGGTTTACTGCGCATCCAAGGCGGCCGAGAAATCCATCAGCGAAGGGCTGAAGATTGATTTGATGGGGACTCCGGTGCGCGTGACTTCAGTTGATGCTGGAATGGTTGAGACCAACTTCAGCAAAGTACGATTTCGTGGAGACGAAGAAAAGGCTGCGAAGATTTATCAGAGAATTACGCCATTGCAGCCAGAGGACGTTGCTGACGCAATCGTATGGGCTGCGAGCCGTCCGGCGCACGTGAATATCCACACCATCGTGATGACGACGATCGATCAGGCCAATTCAACCGTATTTCACCGTCACGACTGATTCCGGCTAGAGATGAATCGACCAGCCAAGCTCGGCAAGCTTCTCTTCAATATCGGCCAGCGCGAGAGAAAGCGCAGATCGGCGATGCGGGCTTGAAGTACGTTCGGAGAGAATGCGCTCCCGCTGTAACTCGAGCGCCTGCCGTTTGCGTTTTTGCTCTGCCAGCTCCGCGCGATCTTCCGCGCCGGAAGGCTTCGGAGCAGCAGCCTGATTTTGCTGTTCTTCCACGAATTTACTCTCCCATCCTCGCGACATGATTCATTCTACGCCGCATGAAATCGTTAAATACAATAGTCTCGCGCCAATCCGGTTCGGTTGTGAATTATTGAGCAAGAAAGTATTCAGGTGACGAGAGATTCTATGTACGCTTATCCGATACATCAATTTGGAGTGGACCACCTGGAACGGGTGAAACTGCCGACGCCACAAATAACGCGCGGAACCGTATTGATTCGGGTGCACGCGGTGTCGCTCAACTATCGCGACCTGATGATGGTGGAAGGTCTCTATAACCCAAGAATGGCGCTTCCTCGTATTCCATGTTCGGACGGAGCCGGAGAGGTAGTCGGGGTTGGTGAAAGCGTGACGCGAATCAAGGTGGGCGACCGGGTTTGCGGAATTTTTATGCAGCGGTGGCTTGACGGGTCTTTGACGGCAGAGAGATCGAAGGGAGCGCTGGGCGGTGATGTTGATGGGATGCTGACAGAATATGCCCTGCTTGAGGAAGATGGGGTTGTTCGGTTTCCGGAGCACCTGAGTTATGAGGAGGCAGCGACCCTTCCGTGTGCAGGTGTTACTGCGTGGAATGCTTTGCATCATGCCGGAGAGCCTGCTGGTCCTGCGGTTGCCGGGGAGACGATTGTTGTTCTCGGAACGGGTGGGGTGTCGATGTTTGCTCTGCAGTTTGGGCGAATGCTGGGAGCGCGGGTTATCGGGACTTCATCGAGTGACCAGAAGCTTGCGCGCGCTTTCGGTCTTGGGCTTGAGGCTGGATGCAATTACAAGCAGAAGCCGGAGTGGTCGAGGTGGGTTGGTGAGATGACTGGAGGGAAGGGCGCTGACCGCATTATCGAGGTTGGAGGCGCGCAGACGTTCGGCCAGTCCTTGCGCGCGACGAGAGTGGGAGGATTGATTGCGCAGATCGGTGTTCTGTCGGGTGCGTCGACTTCGGAACCGCTGGCGCTGACGCCGATTCTTCATAAGCAGCTTCGTGTGCAGGGAATTTATGTGGGCTCGCGGGCCATGTTTGAAGAGATGAACGCTGCGATCGCGAAGGCTCAGCTTCATCCCGTGGTCGATCGCGTTTTTGATTTTGATCAAACGCGAGAAGCTTTTCTGCATATGAAGTCGGGATCGCACTTTGGAAAAATCGTGATTCGAATCGCTCTGAAGAGTTGATTAGGCCTTCGTGATGATCGTGCGCTGTTGCCTATAATCAGAGGGTACCGGGAAGACGAGCGGCGGGTGTTAGCAGAGCTGAGACACGGTGGAGGCTACCAGCTTGCCTCTCAGGGCATCTGCGATCTGCTGGCCGTGAAAGCGCCCGTTTTCGATGAAGATTTCGTTGGTGCGTTCGCCGGCCACAACGACGCCGGCAAGATAGATACCCGGGACGTTGCTCTCGAGGGTCGTTGGATCGCAGGCCGGGCAACGGTCGTTGGCTTCATCCAGAGTGATGCCGAGGCGTTCGATAAAGTCGAAGTCGGGGTGGTATCCGGTCAGAGCGAAGACAAACTGATTCGGTAAGGTAATGGCGCCCTGCGGCGTGGACAGGGTTACATCGTCTTCGGTGATATTTGCGACCTGACTGTCGAAGAAGGCTCTGATCTCGCCGTTCTTGATGCGGTTATTGATGTCAGGAAGGATCCAGTATTTGACGTGGCGGTGCATCTCCGAACCGCGATGAACAAGCGTGACGCGTGCGCCGTGGCGCCATAGATCGAGGGCAGCAATGGCTGCAGAGTTTTTGCCGCCGATGATAAGGACGTCCAGGCCGTAGAACGGATGCGGCTCGTGATAGTAGTGCTTGACCTTGCTGAGGCCTTCGCCGGGAATTCCGAGATAGTTCGGCAGGTCGTAGTATCCGGTGGCCACAACAAGTTTGCGGGCACGATGATGGAGTGCGCGTCCGAAGCGGTCGGTTGTGTGCACGGTAAAGCTGCCGTCCTGTCCTTCGACGCGCTCGACGTTTTCATACTGGCGAATATCGAGTTGGTAGTGATCGGCTACTTTGCGGTAGTACTCGAGTGCCTCATTGCGATTAGGTTTCTGATTGGGGCTGGAGAAGGGCATATTGCCTATCTCGAGGAGCTCCGGCGTCGTGAAGAACGTCATGTTTGCGGGGTAGTGGAACAGGGAGTTGCAGAGGCATCCCTTGTCCACGAGGAGAGCGGTGAAACCTGCACGTTGCGCCTCGATGGCGCATGCCAGCCCGGTTGGACCTGCACCGATCACCAGTAAATCAACTATCTCTGAAGCCGCCGCCTCGCTCATCTCTTCATTCTACTGAAGGCTATGAGGACGACTCCTAGCTTTCGAGAGTTACAAGCTTATGTGCGATAGCGAACAGCGCTAGTTCGAGCCGCGTGGAGACACCCGTCTTGTCGAAGATGTTCGACAGATGCCTCTTCACGGTCTCTTCACTGATGGAGAATTGTTTGGCGACGTCCTTATTGCTACAGCCTTCGACGATGCAGGTGACGACTTCGAGCTCGCGCGGTGTTAGGCCGTAGGTTTTGCGCTCGGGCGTCGCAGCGGCTTCCTTCATCAAGGCATTGAGCGCGGTGACAAGGTTCGCGACGCGTTCCCCGCCGATCCAATAGTCCCCTGAGAGAACGGCGCGGAGGGATCTTGAGAGGTCGCCGGCGACCGCATCCTTGAGAACGATACCGCGTGCTCCGATCTGGAGAGCCTCGATAATCTGCTGGGTGGAGATGGTGCTGGTGAGCATGATGATCTTGACGCGGGGCGATTTGTTCATGATCGCGCGCAGAGCTTCGAGCCCGGGCAGCCGGGGCATCGCCAGATCGAGGAGGAGGATGTCCGGCTCGAGTTCGAGGGTCTGGGTGATGGCTACATCTCCGTCTTCAGCCTCGCCGACAACCTCGAAACCGGGCTCATTTTCGAGCATGTTTTTAACGCCAAAGCGAACTACAGGATGATCGTCAGCGACAACGATACGAATTGGACCTGCTATCCCTGCATCCTCAGACTTCTTCATTGCATCCTTCATCACGCATCTTCTCCCGACACTCCATTGACTCGATTCTTATCAATGATTTCGCGTGCGATCAGCATACCCCGCAGGCGTTCGCAGGCTACGATGAATTCACCGAGCGAAGCTACATGGTCATCACTGAACCCATGCTTTTCTATTGATGTTGCAAGTGTTTGCAGTTCGCGGGCACCCACCATGCCGCAGCTTCCTTTGACGGCATGCGCCTCTTTCTTGTAAGTGTCCTCGTCGCCTTCGGAGGCCGCGCTGCACATGTTGTTGTAACGCTTTTCGGCATCGCTAAGACAGAGCTCGTAGAGCCTTTCGAGCTGGGCCGGCCGCATGGACTCGGCTAGTTTACGATGCACGGCCTCATCGAGAACGACGTTGGGCGCAGCGGTTTTTCTCTCTATACCAGTCGTGCCTGCGGTAAGTATTTTGGTAAACGTCTCCGCGGTAAAAGGTTTCAGGAGGAGGCCTTGAAATTCGCCGTCAGATCCATCGTCGGGCTGGCTTGCGCTCATTGCCAGGAGAAGAGTAGCAGGACCACAAAGTGCTCGAAGCTGCAGCGCCAGTTCCCTGCCAGCGATTCCCGGCATCTGGAGATCTGCCAGAACGACCTCGGGCGGTGGGTGTGCCGTTCGGAGATGGTGAAGAGCCGCATCTCCCGATTCGGCGGTGTCGACTTCGTATCCTGCGCTGTTCAGAAGCAGGGCGAATATCTCCCGACTGAGATCATCGTCGTCAATTACCAGGACCCGTGACGGCATGAAGAGTTTTTCCTTTGCGCAAAGAGTATCAATTGGAAGAGTTGAGTACCACTCCTGCGTGAGATAGCGGTAAAGTAGTTGCCATGGCCCCGGAGGACGAGCAGAAGCAACTAACCAGGGAAGCTCGGGTCGCCGAGGAGCTTAATGCGTTGTCGGCGCGGGTGGAATCGCTGGAACGACAACTGGCTGAGTTGCGAGGACTGCCCTCGGCGAAGGCACGACAGGCCCCGCCGCCGGTCGCAATTACTCCTCCCGTCCATCCAGAGATGGGGATACCGGCCGTTCCTGACTTCTCAAAACATCTTCCGACAACAAAAGGTTCGCTTGAAGATAGGATCGGGTCCCAGGTCTTTAGCCGAATTGGCATTGTGGCTTTATTGGTTGCAACGACCTTGTTCCTCAAATGGGCAATCGACAACCACTGGATTGGGCCGATCGGGCGGGTCGTTGCCGGACTGATCGGTGGGGCTGCGATCGTTCTCTGGTCGGAGCGGTTTCGACGGCAGGGATTTCAGGCTTTTTCATACTCCCTGAAGGCTGTTGGGAGCGGGGCTCTTTATCTTTCGTTATGGGCGGCCTTTCAGCTTTACCATCTGCTCCCGGCGGGTGTGGCTCTCGGTGCAATGATTCTCGTGACCGCTTGGAGTGCCTACATGGCGTGGTCGCAGAGCAGCGAGATTCTGGCTGCCTATGCCCTGGCTGGGGGCTTTGCCACGCCGCTGCTGTTGTCGACCGGCGGCAACCATGAGATTTTTCTCTTCACTTATCTTTTGGCGATCGATATTGCCACGGTTGCGCTGGTTCGGCTCAAAGCGTGGCCACGGCTATTGCTTGGCGTGTTTCCTGCCACGATTGCGTTTTTTATCGGTTGGTATGCGGAGTTCTTTGGCGCTTTCAATGTCGGGGAGCCAGTAGGGATCACCACGATCTTTATTGTTCTTTTCTTCATGGTTTTTGTGATTCCCTCGATTCACGTGCGTGGGAACGGAGTACGGTGATTCACGAATTATTGAGATTCTTCTACCGCTGGCGAATGCTACGTTTGTGTCGCTTGCGCTTTATTCTGTGCTGGTAGACTCCCATCATCATGACCTGTTGCCATGGGTTGCGGTGGCATTCGGCGCGATTTATCTGGGGTTGATCCGATTGCCGCAGACGCGGGTGACGTCCGCGGTGCACTTGGCCCTGGCGGTAGTCTTTCTGACGATTGCGATCCCGCTGAAGGCGAGTGGCCACTGGATCACGGTGGGCTGGCTGGCGGAGGGTGTAGCCCTGTTGTGGGTCTCCGCGCGTCTTTCCAGTCCATCACAAGAGCCTGCGGAAGCCGCAGTTCATCGGACACTTAGAAGATTGGCCATCGCTGCGTTGGCGCTGGGTTTCTTCGGCCTGCTCGTGCAGCCGTTCTGGATTGATTCGCAGATTGAGACGGCGTTCCTGAACGGGCGATTTGCCACTTCCCTGTTCGGAGTTCTCGCTCTGGCTTGCTCGGCATGGATCGCGTTGCATTCCGGCCAGCATGAGGAAGGTGCACCGAGTTGGGTTGCGATTGCGGGAGGCTCAATTGTTGCGCTGAATCTGGTGGCGATTGTGGCCTGTGTGCGAGAACTGGATACGAAGTGGCACCCCGTCTACGGAAATCCTGAGGCAGATCTGAAGAAGTCGCTGGCGGTGTCTGCATTTTTGATGCTGTATGGTGGCGGCCTGCTGGCGATCGGGTTCTGGAAGCGGTCGGGCTTCATCCGGTGGCAGGCATTGATTCTTCTGGTGTTCACCATCGGCAAAACATTTTTATACGACACACGCAATCTGAGTCAGGGATACCGGATTCTGAGTTTTCTCGGGTTGGGCGCGCTGCTGATGACCGTCAGCTTCGCCTATCAGAAAGACTGGCTGGCGTTGCGCGAGCCGCAGGCTGCAGGTGAGAGCAAGGTGCAGGGTACCCCGACGAATGGAGAGGCTCATTGAAGCAGGTTCTTCTGTTGGCGGTACTGCTTTGGCAGGCTACATCGAATTCTGAGCCCGTGAGCGCAGACGCGCAGTATATGCGCTATCAACGTACGGTCACAGTGAATAACGGCTCAGGTCAAAGCTGCGCCGTGATCGAGCCTGGGGTATTCCCTCATGCAGCTCCTTCCTTGAAGGATCTGCGTCTCTATCAGGCGGGGCGCGAGGTTCCCTATGCCATCACGCTGAGCGAGCCGCAGCAGCCGGACAATGATACGGCGCGCATCCGGAATCTTGGACTACGCGGGCGGAACATTGTCTTCGATGTGGAGATGCCTGAGCGTCCCTACACAGAGATTATGCTCGACCTTGAGGGGCGGGACTTTCTGGCTACCGCTACGGTCTCGGGGACGCGCGATCCCAATTATTCGAACCAGACGCGGCTGGGCGAGTTCACGTTATTCGATCTGAGTTCGCAGCACCTCTCGCGCAACACGACGATTCATCTACAGGAGACGAATCTTCCTTTTCTTCATGTTGAACTTTCGCTCTCTCCGGCCGCGGGGTCGCGTGCGTTAGAACCGAACCCGGAGATGGTTCAGGGAGTTAATGTTCCTCCCAGCCGTGAGGCTCAGTCTCTCTACACGACAAGCGCTGTAACCACGGAGATCACGCAGCGTGGACGGCAGAGTGTCGCAGGTTTTTCTTTGCAGCAACGAATTCCTGTGGAACGGATCGCGTTCGATCTGGCTCCGGGTTTCAAGGCAAACTTCAGCCGCGATGTGCGAATCACGGATCGGCCCGCTGACGGCTCGGATCCGCCAGGCGAAAGCCTTGCGGGGACTATTCTTCGCGTCCACCTTACTCAGGCAGGGCGTGAGATTCGTCAGGAACAGCTCACCGTACCTGCGATTCTGGGCTCGAACATGCAAAACCCGGCGAAGGTGGAAGTCGCCGTTGACAATGGCGACGACAGGCCACTTCCAATCAGGGCCGTCCGGCTTGAGATGCGTCAGCGGAGGATATGTTTTGAGGCTGCGGGGGCGCAGCCAATGATGCTCTATTACGGTGACTCCGCTCTGACGGCCCCGCAATATGACTATGCACGTCTGTTTGTCCCGTCCGCAACGATGCAGGTTGCGCAGTTAGGGCCAGAGCAGATCAATCCGGGACATCGCGATCGTCCGGATAAGCGGCTGCTGACTGAGCGTTACCCCCAACTGCTTTGGATTGTGCTATTGGCGGTAATCTGCATCCTTGCGATCGTGGCAATTCGCTCTTCCAGAACAGTGCACCACTAGGTTCGCGTTTATCGAAGCGCGGCGTCGACTTCGTTGATCCAGTTCGGGGACTTCAGGAGTTCACGCGGCTTCGATCCATCGGCGGGACCAACAAGGCCGTCGTTGTACATCATGTCGATCAGGTGGGCAGCTCGGCCGTAGCCGATGCGAAGGCGACGCTGCAGGAGTGAGGTGCTGGCTTTGCCGAACTCAAAGACGAGACGTACCGCATCATCGTACATGGGATCGTTGTTGTCGCCCTCGAGTTCGCCATCACTCTCTTTGGCCGTGTCTTCCTTGGGACCTTCGAGGAAGCCATGGACGTACTCTGCCTCTCCCTGAGCCTTCCAGAACTTCACGACCTCCGAGATCTCCTTTTCCGTGACAAAGGGAGCGTGAACGCGCTGAACGCGGCTGGTTCCCGGCGGCAGATACAGCATATCGCCGCGTCCGAGAAGGCTTTCGGCGCCGTTTGAATCGATGATGGTACGTGAGTCCACCCTGGTTGCAAGGCGGAAACTCATGCGGGTGGGGATGTTGGCCTTGATGAGTCCGGTGATGACGTCGACAGACGGCCGTTGTGTCGCGAGAATGAGGTGAATGCCCACAGCGCGCGCCATCTGGGCGAGGCGGGTGATGGATTCCTCAACGTTGGCGCGGTCGAGCATCATCAGGTCGGCCAGTTCGTCGATGATGATGATGATGTAAGGCAATGGCTCCTGGTTGACGTCCTCGAAGAGATATTCGCTTCCATGATCGAAGAGTTTGTTGAACTGATCGATGTTGCGGACGTGATTTGCAGCTAGCAGCTTGAGACGTCGCTCCATCTCGCGGACCGCGTTGCGGAGAGCGTTCGCGGCTAGCTTTGCCTCGGTGATGATAGGCGTGAAGAGGTGGGGAATGCCCTCGTACATTCCAAGTTCGACTCGCTTGGGATCCACGAGGATCATGCGCACCTGCTCGGGCGTGCTTTTGAAAAGGACGCTCATGATCATCGCGTTGATCGCGACCGATTTGCCTGAACCTGTGGAGCCTGCGATGAGGACGTGTGGCATGCTGGCGAGATCGGCGGTGACGATGCGTCCGTTAATGTCTTTGCCGAGAGCGATGGCGAGGCGGCTCTTGGATTGCGCGAAGTTTTCGCACTCGACCACGTCACGAAGCCAGATGGTCTCGCGCTCCTGGTTTGGAACCTGAATACCCACAGTGCTTTTGCCGGGCATCCGCTCGATGAGGATGGATTCGGCTGCCATGGCGAGGCAGAGATCGTCTGCAAGGCTCGTGATGCGGGCGACTTTGACCCCGGCTTCGGGCTTGAATTCGAACGTTGTGACGACCGGACCGGGATTGATCTGCGTCACCTGGCCGTCTACGCCAAACTCAGCCGATTTTTCGACCAACACGCGAGCCTCTTCGCGCAGCGCTTCTTCACGAACGATGGAGTGCTCTTCGTTTCGATAAAGAAGGGAGGAAGGCGGCAGCTTGTAGCCGCGGACACTCTTCGGAACGATCGTAACGGGCTTGATGTCCGCGTCGGCGCGACGACCGAAGGAGATTCCATCCGGCAACGTCGCCGGAGCAGGTACGAACGCGGTTGCCGGTTGTTCCACCGGCCTCTTTGTCGTGCGTCCGGACGGCGGAATTTTTAGCAACAAATCTTCCTTGCTTTCAGATTTGTCAAAATTGAATCCGCGATCGTTAGAGTCGCCTTCCGCATGTTTCGGCGCGGCGGCTCTGGCCAATGCATCGGCGAAGGGTGCAACGGCAGCGGCAGCAGTGCTATACGGAGTCACAGGTGGCGCGTCCACCAGCGTGCGCGGCATTCCCTGCCACATGGAGGGCTGTTGCCCGACGGCTGCTATGTCCTCCGCAGCGATTTCGATTGGCTGGACCCGCTTCTTTCTGCCTAGCCAGCCGAACAGGCTGCCCAGGAGCGTCGAGGGCTCGGGTTTGGATTTTTTGCGCTCAGCTTCCTCGGCAAATTCGCGCATGCGGCGTGCCTTGGCTTCAGCCTGTTCGCGCTTGCTCCCATAGCCGGGCTCGGGAACCATTTGAGAGTCTGCGCGGTTATTGCGCATGGAACTCCACCAGACCCAGAGGCGGTGCACGAAACCAAAGCGCGTTGTGGCCCACTCCCGCGCGGTGTTGAACGTGAAAGTAGTTGCGAGATAAAGCGATACCGCGACCATCAGTGTCAGGACGATGGTGGCGCCGGGAAGATTGAGGTAGTGGATGATGAAGTCAGCGAGGACACGTCCTTCTGCTCCTTCTATAGGAAGCGTGTGCTGCCAACGAAGCGAGCCGGGAAGCAATGCGATCGCGGCAGGCGCGAAGACTATCCACATTCCCAGACCCACCGTCTTGGCAAGGGGGGAGCCAGCGGGCCGCGAGCGCATCCAACAGATTCCAAGACGGCCAAGCACGAGCGGAAGAAAGAATGCCGCCACTCCAATCAACTGCAGCATTGCGTCAGCGACGTAGGCTCCCACGATGCCAGTCCAATTGTGCGCGGGGCGCCCAGTGACATAGCGTCCAACGGTGTTGAACGAACTGTCGGTTGGGGTGTAACTGGCGAGGGCAAGGAGAAGAAGGACGGCAGCCACCAGTACGACCATCCCGATAATTTCATTCAGGCGGCGGTTGCGCGTCGGGGTGGATACGAGTCGTATGGTTCTCATTGGGGAGCCTTCATGGGACGGGTACGCGGACTCGCACGCCACCCTTGCGGGGTCTGCCGCGCGCAGGGTGGGACCAAAAGGGTCTGCAAATCTCCAGAGCACCTTTGATTATCCCAGAGGGGGTTGGGGCGAAGAGAGGTAAAGTCGGAAAACCTCGATCGAGGTATCCGAATGCAAACCTACGGGCGTTGCGGGCATCTATCTTTTCAGAATCGCCGCTGGTGCAGTCAGGCTGGCGGTCCTTATCAACGGTTGGCAGGGGAGCAGGGTTTTCGCGATTTCTCCTGCTTGCCGTCGGCGGAGGAGAATCGCGCACAGCCGGCGGACCCTGCACCAACCGTAGACACGATATCTAAATCACTCACATATTGAGGATTTATGGCGACAGATGCAGGAAAACAACATGAAATGCAGCGTGCTCTGAACGAGTTGATCAGCACTCTTCTGGACAGCCAGAAGGGCTTGTCGGATATCGGGGAACATTTGAAAGATGAGACACTGAAACGATATTTCCTGGCAGAATCGCTAAAGCGGGCAAGCTTCCGCGGAGATCTCGAAGAGATTCTTCATCAGAACGGAGTTCACGACATCAAGGAGTCGGGTACGACCACAGGCGCTCTCAACCGCGTATGGGGAGATCTGAAGGCAAAGCTTGGCGGAGGAGATCATACGCTGCTCGCAACCGCCGAACAGGGAGAAGACGAGGCGAAGGAGGCTTATGCAGATGTGCTCAGCCAGGATCTGCCCCTGCCTGTGCGTCAACTGGTGGCGGAACAACAGGCTCATATTCTGGCATCGCACGATTTTGTCCGCAGCCATCGAGATGCACTGGCGGCGAAGTGATCGTCTACGGCAGAATCTGACTTACGGATGGCGGGTTCAGTAACCCGCGCGATACAAACCGAACACCACCACCGAAGCTATCAAACAATAGATTCCGAACAGGTACCAGCGGCCCTCTTCGAGCCATGCACTGAGCCATCTGAGTGCGACCAGGCCCGCGAGGAAAGCGAAGAATGCTCCAAGAAGACCCGTCACTATGTTTCCATGGAGGTCGATCGGTGTGCCTGCAGCCGCAGCTTCGTGCGAGGCTTTTACCAGTCGAAGAACCTCCCGTCCAACAGCCGGTGGAGTGAGCACCACAGCCAACGCGAAGCTGAATCGCTCGGCTCGCTCCTTGCTTGCGCCACTCAACATGCCAACCGAGATGGTGGCTCCGGATCTCGAAAATCCGCGGAAAGGCAGGCAGAGTCCCTGGATGGCGCCTATCCAACCCGCCTGGCGCATCGTAACGCTATCGCCATAGACCTTGGCGTGAGCGCCCATGCGTCGCTTTTCCATTAGCCCGGCAAGCAGAATCAGGAGACCAGCCGCAGCGAGCGCAGGAGCGATGAGGTCGAGGCGCCCGAAAAGCAGTTCAATTTCAGCCTTGGAGGAACCTTTGAACGCAGTCTTTTCGATCGCCTTGATGATGAACTCACCAATGACGCCCGTGAGGAGCGAAGCCCAGATCAAACGAATCAAAAATCTCTTGAAGGCGTCTCCACTCGAGAAGTAGGTCTTCTTCCACTGATTCCAGAAGTAAACGATGACGGCGAACATCGTGCCCGTGTGCAGCATGACCAGGAGAAGAGTCATCTGCGGGGAAGAGGCATCGAGCCTCATCAATTTTTCGGCGACGACCACGTGGGCCGAGCTGGAGACGGGCAGCAATTCAGCGAGACCCTGCACAATCGCAAGGAGGATTATCTGAAAAATCGACATGCTTTCATCCTAACGGGTCAGGATGTGTAAACCGTGAATTGCCGGGGAGACCGACTCGCAGGAGATACCGGCAGCCTCTTCAGTCGCGGTCGCTTCCGTAGATGGGGATGCCCTGCGAGACGCGATAGGCGACGCTGCCGCCACGCGCGGCGAAGTCCGACTTCGGGTACTTTTCTTTCAACTCCTGCGCAAGGGTCTGGGTTCTTTGTGCCGCGGCCTGAGCACGCTTACGGTCTTCCTGCACGTTGTACATGGTGACGGCGACGCCCTGGCGGTAGACAGCGTTATAGAGCGCTTCAGCCGCCTTAGGCCCATCGGGATACTGCTGCGCATACTTGACATAGAGATTCGTCTCCATCTCGGGACACTTCGGGAGGCCCTGCCAGTCGCCGCAGAGTTTGTTATCCAGGAGATCGTACGCAGCGAGCGCGGCGAATTTGCTCCCGGGATAATTTTTCATTACCTTCTTCATCTCGCCTTCATAAAGTTGCGGACGAAGATAGGCCTCCTGTTCTTTCGCGCTCGGCAGCGTGCTGGTGTCGAGCTTGTCGAGCTGCCAGCGAATGTCTGCTGCCCTCCATGCCGCCTCCGGAGCCAACCCTGAGTCGGGGAAGTACTCCGCAACACGCCTGTAGAGAAGATGCGCAGCGCTCGCGGCTCCCTTGGGAGCATGGGGATGCGCGGCTTCCTCCTCAAAGTTGGCCGCCGAACCATAAAGAATCGCGTCTCCACCGGCAGTTGTAGGGCCCAAAATTCCCTTGTCGCGGATCCATCCCGAGGCGGGAGTGACGTTCGCATCCTCACCGAACTCCGGTTTATTGTGGTCGTCTTCATCTGCGTCGTCGTTGATGTCTGTGTTGGCGAAGACCTTGACCCATGGGCCGTTGCGCTCGACGATGACAACCTCATGGCCTGGCGTAACAAGCGAGACCTTCTGTGCGTCCACATCAGCCGCGACGTAGACGTTTGCATCATGCAACATCGTGGCTCTTGCAGCTCTGTCGTAGTTCTGAGCTTGCTTCTGGGCCTTTGTCTGTGCGCCATGCGCTCCGGTTACAAGCAACATCGACGCTGCAACAGTGATTGCCGAAGATAACCCAAAATTAGGAAGGCGCATAGATCCCTCAATAGAAACGTCAAAGCCAGGCTACAGAGAACCCGGCACCGTCCAGTCTAAACTCTGACGGCAGCGAGGCGTGAACCGCAGCCGCTAGGCTTTGGCAGAGATCATTTGGAAGCGATCATCTGACCTGCAAGCTGCTCGCGGAGGGCTGGTTCAAGATTTCCTCCACTCAGGACAACCGCAACCTTTCTTGCTTTCGGTAATTCCGCGGCGTGAAAGAGGGCAGCGGCGAGTGCGACCGCTCCGCTTGGTTCAGGGACTAGTTCCGTTGCGCCGAGCATCACTCGCATGGCTGCGAGGATTTCGTCCTCCGTCACCGTGACGATCCCGTCCACGAACTGCAGCACATGATCAAAGTTGAGAACACCGAGGCTCTGCGTACGCAGACCATCTCCGATGGTGCGGGTGGTCTTTTCGGCGGGCCATTCGACCAGGGTCTTGGAGTAGAAGCTTTCCTTCGCGTCGGCCGCAAGTTCAGGCTCGGCGCCCCAAACCTTCACCCCCGGATCGGCCAGACCTGCCTGTGCTGCAAGTTTCACCGCGGTGGCAATGCCACTCAATAGACCGCCGCCGCTTACCGGAGAGATCACAAGTTCGACGCCGGGTAACTGCTCGACGATTTCAAGACCGCAGGTCGCTTGTCCTGCGATGATCTCCGGCGCGTCGTAGGGCGGAATCATCGAGTAGCCATGCTTCGCGACAAGCTCCTCTGCCTTCAGTCGTCTCTCTGAGGAAGCAGGTCCAACTTCGACGATCTCAGCTCCCAACGCGCGCGTTGCCGTCTTCTTCACCTCAGGGGCGTTGCTGGGCATCACGATCACGGCCTTAGCTCCCAGGGCGCGGGCTGCATAGGCAACTCCCTGAGCGTGGTTACCGCTTGAATAAGTGATTACACCGAGCTTCAAAGCTTCTGGTGAGAGTTGAGAGACCATGTTGTAGGCGCCGCGCAGTTTGAAGCTGCCGATGGGCTGTTTGCTTTCGGCTTTAATGTAGAGGTCAAACTCAGGCTCGGGGAAGTTGCCCATGCGAAGTCGGGCGCGCTCCACGCGGTAGAGAGGTGTCCTTACTGCAACGCCTGCGATTCGTTCCTTGGCCGCACGGATGTCGTCCAACGTTACAAGCTTGCTCATCAACTATTCCTCTCTGCTGCATGCAGCGTTAAAGCAAAAAAATGCACGAGCCGCCATAAGTCGCCGGCTCCCGGGTTCGCACCGTCCAGATTGACATGAGAAAGCACAGGACTCACAAGCGCGGCCTGTAGCGCTGTTCTCGGCAACTCAGTTTCCATCCACTGCGTCTCCGCCGCTGGAATAACATTATCTCCCTCGCCATGCAGAAGAAAAACGGGAGTAGTCAGCGTCTGCAGTCTTCCGTGAGGCGACAGGTCGTCCATCTCCTTCGCATGTTTTACGTCCGAGGCCGCAAGTTTTTCCCTCGTCTCTCTGTCGTTTGAATCCAGCAACCCCGCTGCTTCCACCTTTTGATGTTCATTGAGCGCAGCCTCTGCCGCATTGCTCGCCGATCTTGTTTTCGTACAAATGCTCACGCAGGACCCGGCGAATTGGTTCCTCATCCGTCGGCGGCACAAAGTCTTCCAGGTGCGCGTACTCCAGAACAAGCGGGCCGTATTCATGCGCGACTCAGTCGCTCGATGGTGCCGTCCGGGCGAAGCTCCTGACCGGTCAGATAGTAGTTCGCGACGTGAGCCATCTGATCCTGCGAGCCGACTGCGAAGACGTATTTGAAATCCTTGCTGTAGACGGGGTTCGATGCGGCTACCAAAGCAAGTCCGCCGCTGAAGCTCAGACCCATCACCGCGACCGGATGTCCAGTCTTGGCCTGCAAACCACTTCGTAGATTCCTCGATGACGCGAACAGAGTTGAGATCGATGTGGTAGTCCTTGATTGCCAGGCAGTTCTGGGGTCAGAACTCGTAGACCGCAGCTGGCCATCGCTCTTGCGAAACCGACCAGACCGAGGTTCCTCAATTCCCAAATGGTGGACTCCATGCAAAACAATCAATCCGGGAGCATTGGCGATGACTTTGGGGAAAGTAGAGCCGTCCGCGTACAACCCCGGCCGAAGTGGCGAAGGTTATCTCCTCCGAACGAACCGGCTCGGTAACAAGTTTGCTGATGATCCATGGAACCTTCTGTCCGCTCACCAGCCGCAGCATTGCGATGGCCTGCAGGTGCGCTCGAGTGAAGGGCCACGCGATCAGAGCCAGAATCGCCAACGAACTCCCCAGGAAAATCGCGAAGATCTTCCTTCGCGACCGAAACCGGCTCGCCAGCGGACTCACTTTGTTACTGGAGCTGACCTCAGTCCATTGCTTGAGTTTCAGCATCTCCTGATGTTTACCCCGATGCGAAAACATGCGCACTTACTGCAAAAAAATAGGCGGCATCAAATTTCGAGAATTACCGGCATGATCAGAGGACGCCGGCTGGTGCTTTTTTGGATGTAGCGTTTGAGATCGGTGCGAATCTTTTCCTTGATCACGCCGTAGTCGGCCTTCTCCTCGATGGAAGATGCGTCCAGAGTGCGTTGCACAACCTGCCGGGCTTCGGCGATGAGAGCTTCGTCGGCGATTGCCGTTCCTCGCATTACAATCTCGGGAGAGTTCTCGAGTCTGCCGGTGCGTTTGTTGATCTGAATGATCGGCAGTACGATTCCGTCTTCGCTAAGATGCTTGCGATCGCGAATGACCAGGTCTTCGACCACGTCGGTAGAAGCTCCTCCGGAGTCGATACAGACGCGACCGACCGTTATCTTTCCAGTCTTGCTGGCCGACTCCCGATCGAGTTCCAGAACGTCGCCGTCCTCAAGCAAAATTGATTTCTCGACAATGCCCATCGACCCTGCCAGCTCCGCGTGCCGCTTGAGGTGGCGGTAGTCCCCATGGATTGGGATGAAGAACTTCGGGCGCACGAGATTGATCATCAACCGCAGCTCTTCCTGGCTTCCATGTCCGCTGACGTGAATCAGGCCGGAGTGGCCATCGTCATAGATCACTTCGGCATCCCGGCGTTCGAGGTGGTCGATCATCCGGTAGATCGCCTTCTCGTTGCCCGGGATGACTCTCGAACTCAACAGCACGGTGTCACCCGCGTCGATCTTGGCGAATTTGTGGTTATTGACCGCCGCACGGCTAAGCGCGCTCATTGGCTCACCCTGCGTTCCACTGATCAGAATCAGCAGCTTGTCGGCCGGAGTATCGCGAATCTGACCGGGATTGATAATCAATCCTGGTGGCGGATCAAGATATCCGAGATCCTGAGCGATCTCGGTCGTGTTATCCATGGACCGTCCTATCACAGCGACTTTGCGCCCATGCTCATGAGCAAGTTCCATAGCCAGTCGAATTCGGTGGATCGACGAAGAGAAGCAGCTTAAGAACAGCTTCTTTTTCGACTGTGCGAAGATTTCGTCAAGCTTCGGCCGCACTGCGCGCTCGCTCGGCGTGTATCCGCTGCGGTCGACATTGGTCGAATCCTGCAACAGTACAAGAACGCCCTGCTTTCCCAGTTCTGCGAAGGAATGCAGATCGAACGGCTTATTGTCCGGAGGAGAGAGGTCGATCTTGAAGTCGCCTGTGTGGAGGATCACTCCGACCGGAGTGTGAATCGCAAGCGCTACGCAGTCGACCAGGGAGTGTGTGACGCGAATGGGCATCACCGAAAACGGTCCAATCGTAAGCCGGCCGCCCGGAATCATTTCGATCAGGTCCGCCTCGTCGAGCAGGTTATGCTCTTCGAGCTTGCCCTCGACCAGCGCGAGCGTAAACTCGGTCCCGTAGACAGGAACGTTCAGCTCAGAGAGTATCCAGGGCAGACCGCCGATGTGGTCTTCGTGGCCGTGAGTCAATAGAATGGCCCGAACCTTGTCGCGGTTTTCAGTGAGGTAACTGATGTCGGGGACAACGATGTCCACACCAAGCAACTCTTCCTCGGGAAACATAAGGCCAGCATCAATGACAATAATGTCATCATGCCAGCGGATGGCCATGCAGTTCATACCGAACTCGCCGAGGCCACCCAGCGGAATTAACTTCAATTTATCTTGTGCCATCAAACCTTAAGCTTACCATCGTATCGCGCTGCCAATGGCGACATGTACTATCGCACATATTCGTTAGGAGTTACGAATCGCCCCTTCCTCTATTCGGCGCGCAAACAATGCTCGCGAATCGCGGTGAATGCGACAATTACCATCGCAATTAACCAAAGTTTCACTCAAATTACCGTCACAAAATTACCGCAGGATATCCTCTAATACCAGCGAAAGCTCAGTCTTCTCGTCCCGATATTTAACGATTACCGGCGCTGCCAGACTCAATCCCCACTCCGCTCCCTTGCCCTTGGATACCGTCCTCGAACCGGGGACAACCACCGCTCCCTCAGGAATTACTCAACGGCCTCTCCGCGGTTGCCTTGTAAATCTCGCCTTTCACCAGGTCATACACGGGCGTTCCCCGAGTCAATACGGTTCCGGCAGCCAGAACAGCGCGCTTCCGCACCACGGTTCCTTCATAGACTCCGGTGTTTCCGCCAACCAGAACATCGTCTTCAATGATGACCGGGCTTGCGTTCACTGGCTCCAAGACACCACCGATTTGCGCCGACGCGCTGAGATGAACCCGCTTGCCAATCTGCGCGCAACTGCCTACCAGGGCGTGCGAGTCGACCATCGTGCCCTCGTCCACATAGGCTCCAACGTTGATGTAGGAGGGCGGAATGACGGCAACACCTTTGGCGACATAGGCCCCGGTGCGAACGCTGACGCCGCCGGGCACGACACGCACGCCATCAGCGACGACAAATCGACGCACCGGGTAAGTGCTCCTGTCGATGAAACCCAGCGACTCGCCACCCATCTCCGTCATCGTGCCAATGCGAAATCCCAACAGGATTCCGCGTTTCACCCACGCATTAACGCGCCACCCAAGGGGCGTTGCGGCATCCGGTTCGGCGGACCGCAGTTCGCCCGCCTCCAGAGCTTTGCGAAGCTCGAGGAATGCTGCCAGTGCCTGGTCGTTGCCGATTGCTGCCGTACCAGAGGCAAAGTGATGCTCAATCTGTTGTTCGAGAGTTTTCATGGATAACAAAATTGTAGCTGCATTGGCCGATTGAGATTGCGCGGCAAAAGAATCTGGTAGTGGGTCAGTTTCAAAGTCTTGCTTAAGGGCACGGCTTCAGAGCCTGCCCTGAGCGAAGTCGAATGGGTGCCGTAAACAACGCCGAAATTTAGCTGCGGCTTCAGCCGCTGAGGTACTCTTTGGTCAAAAACTGACCCACTACCAAAAATCTGCATGGCGTCTTTAGAACATCCTCAGATCTTCGCCTCTCGAAGGAACGGCCGCCAACATGCCAAGTTCGCCTGCAATTCGCTCCAGCTTGCGGCGTGTTGCGTCCGAGACGGGAACCATCGGCAGCCGGAGAATGTCCTCCCCTCGGCCGAGCATCTGCAGCACAGCCTTCACAGGTGCCGGACTAGGCTCCCAGAAATGAGCCATCATCAGACGGTAGTATTGGCGATTGATGCGTCTTGCATCCGCCCAATCGTTTTCGAGTGCGGCTCGAATCATCCGCGTCATCTGCCTCGGAATCACATTGGAAGCCACGGAAACCAGCCCGGCGCCACCTAAGGCCACGATCGGCAAGGCCAAGCCATCATCTCCGGCCAGAACCCTGAAAGCGCGTGGCGCGGTGGTGAGTATCTCCGTTATCTGAGCAATATTTCCGCTGGACTCCTTGATTCCGATAACGTTGTTCAATTCCGCGAGACGCAGAACGGTTGCGGGCTCAAGGTTTGCACCTGTTCTTGAGGGTATGTTGTAGAGCAGCACTGGCAGATCGGTCGCTTCGGCGATCGCACGGAAGTGCTGGTATTGCCCCTCCTGGCCGGGGCGGTTGTAGTAAGGATTTGCAGAAAGAATTCCGGTCAACCCGTGCACGCGCGATAACTTTTTCACGCGCACGATTGCCTCGTGTGTCGCGTTGTGAGTACAGCCTGCGAAAACGGGAATCCGTCCTGATGCGGTCGCGACGACAATCTCAATAACGCGAAGCCATTCCGCCTCGGTCAGAGTGGAAGCTTCGCCCGTAGTTCCGCATGGGATCAGGAAATCGATTCCGCTCTCAATCTGCCAGTTGACCAACGCATGCAGCGCGGGCTCATCTACGCCGCCGTCCCGTCGAAAGGGGGTGACCAGCGCTGTTCCACAACCCATCAATTCCATAGTGAATCTAAGTTTACCGCGTCAGGATTGTTGATTTCGTGGATGGAATGCCACCGGGAACCGCAAAAAGGCCCCGGCAACGACCGGGGCCTGAGATTTTCGGGGATTATTAGCCGCGATAGAGCTCGGTAGGGATATGGAACTCAGGCAGATGAAGGGTTGCCGCCCCATTTACGGCTCCGGGGGGCATATCCATGCACTTTACGAAGGCTGTCTGGAACTTCTCCATCTCAGACTTCGTGCCGACGGTAACGCGTACATGGTTTGGCATTGCCGACCACGTACGTCCGATCGCGACATTCTCCTTCAGCATTGCCTGCTGAAACTCGCGCCCGGGACGTTTCACATCCACCATGAACATGTTCGCCTGCGAGCCGGGGATGATCTTGTAGCCATGTTTGGTCAGAAACTCCAGCGTATCGGCTCGAACATCCGAATTAATCTTCTTCCGCAGCGGCACCAGATCCTTGTCCAGCAAACCGGCACGCGCTCCTGCCGCACTCGTAATCGAAATACTCGCGAGGCTCCGAGCCGGACGGGCCACCGTGCTGAACTTCTCAAGCAGGTCAGGCCGCGCCACAGCAAAACCCGCCCGAATGCCCGCCATACCGTAGATCTTCGAGAACGTCCGGAGAACAATAATATCCTTATCCATCGCTACCTGATCGATGACTGACTCGTCGTTCGAGAAGTGGTGATAAGCCTCATCCACAATCACAACCGAACCCTTCGGCTTATTGTCGAGCAGCCAGACAATGTCTGCCTTCGGAGTCATCGTTCCGGTGGGGTTGTTCGGGTTCACAATGTAGTACGCGCCGGGTGAAGCATGCGCCTTCAACATTGCCTTCACGTCATGCGCGTAGGTCGCGGTCAGTGGCACTGGATACTTCGGAGCGCCCATCGTGTCAGCCGCGCGCGGACCCTGCTCATAGCTTGGATCGCCATAGACCAGTGGTTTATCCGGGCCGATGTTGGACATCAATGCCAGATCAAGCGGTCCACCCGACCCGGGAAACAGCGCCGAGTAGCCACGCTTCAGGCCAAACTGCTCGTTGAAGACCGTAAGCGTCTTCATCGTCTCTTCGCCGTGGTATCGCCCGCCCAGCTTTGCCGTCTCGCAGATCGCCGTCATCGACGACTGGGCCGGTCCCAGCGGATTTTCGTTCGAGCTGATGATGACCGCGTCAGGAGGAAGTTGTCGCATCTCGCCCATATCGGTCATGCCACGCCGGGCACGCTGTTGTCCTGCCGCCGGCGCAGCAGGTTGCTGGATAGCGAAGGCGGGGAGCGAGGTCGCCGCAGCCGAGGCCGCACCGAGGATTCGCATAAACGATCTGCGTGAAACGCCCTGCGTAATGTCGGAATTCATAGAAGGTTCTCCTGGAGAAGCTTGATTTGTAGAGATGCGACACTGCTGCGACAGATGGAAATCACCAACTGAGGATCAGGTACTTAGTCCCTGCAAAAACGGCTTGCCTTGCAGCTAATTTTTTTTGAGAACTTGTGGGCGAATGCGAACCGTAGTCCGATTGGTCTTCAATTTACCGCGAATTCCTTGCAAATACCAGAGAAATTCTTCGGGCAACGGTGGAAAGCCGCTCAAGACGGCCGCAGGAAGCCTTTGCATGACCTCACAACCTGCCAGTCGCGATGTCGACTCCAGCGTCGCTAAACCCATTCCCCTTTTCGCATCAGGGGTGCGGACGTACCATCTGCGGCGATACCATCCACGTCTATCCCGGAAGAGCCAATCATCCAGTCGACGTGGATCAGGCTGGAATTTGCGCCCAACTTTGCCAACTGCTCAGGTTCCATCTTCTCCCCCCCGATGAGGCACGTTGAATAGGCCTGTCCCAGAGCGATATGGCTGGCCGCGTTCTCGTCGAACAAGGTGTTCCAGAAGAGCACGCCACTCTGCGCGATGGGCGAGGAATGCGGTACAAGAGCGACCTCTCCCAGGCGGCGGGCTCCATCGTCTGTGCTGATGAGGCGATTGAGCACGTCTTCCCCAGCGGTGGCCGTAGCCTCCACAATCCTGCCCTCTTCGAAGCGTACTGCGATGTTCTCGATCAGCGTGCCTTGATGCGACAGCGGCTTCGAGGCCCGGACCGTGCCATTGACGCGGTCCTTGTGCGGGGTGGTGAAACACTCCTCCGTTGGGATGTTGGGCTGACAGAAGACTCCATTGCCCGCCGTGGTTCCGCCAGCCGCCCAGAGATGATCGTCTGCCAATCCCACGGTCAGGTCGGTCCCGGGTCCTTTGAAGTGCAGCGCGGAGAACCGCTTGTTATTCAGCATCTCCATGCGCTGCTTGAGTTTTGCGCCGTGATTCTTCCACTCCTGAACCGGGTCATCGACCGCGATGCGTGAGGAAAGAAAGATCGCATCCCAGAGCTTGGCTACAGCTACATCTTCCGGTTCATCCGGGAAGACGAGCTTCGCCCATTCCGGTGTTGCGCAGGCCACGATTGTCCAATTGATCTCGTGGCGTGTAATCAGTTCCATCGCTGGCTTGCCAGCTTTGGAGGCCGCTACGTTAGCGCGCGCGACTTTCGCCGGATCTTGTTTCGCCAGAAGAGCAGGATTCGCTCCTGCGATGGCGAGACGAGCGGCGCCGCTGCGGAAGCCTGCTGCGATCCCATCGTGCAGCCACGTCGGGGCGTAGTCGAAGCTGCCATCCTGTGCGTGCTGGAACCGTGCAAGGACGGTGGCGTCGTCCGAGTAGAAGGTCGTGACAAGGAGCGCTCCCGCTTTATAAGCGTGCTCCGTAATTCTGCGGGCCAGCGGCAGCGCTTCAAGCGGGGCGGACATGATTAACTCCTGTCCTGCACGAAGTCCGAGCCCAACTTTGACTGCGACTTCGGCAAGCCGGTCGAGTTTCTCTTCGAACGTCAGGTCCGCAAATTTTGTCGTTGCCACAACTTCCATCACGCTCATAAGTTCCTCTTGTTTCTATTGCATCTGGGGGAAAACGTCCTGGAAGTTGTAGCATCCAGTCCGCGAGGACAGCCATTCTGCAGCCCGAACAGCACCTTCTGCAAATCCTCTGCGAGAAAAAGCTTCGTGGGTCAGGACGAGGCGGTCCGCACTGCTGCTCGCTTCCAATACGTGAAGTCCCATCACGTCGCCTTCGCGTTTGGCCTGGATAGGCACGTTCGCAATACCCGAGGAAGCTTCAACAACCTTGGCGAGACTGATTGCGGTTCCCGAGGGTGAGTCACGTTTGCTCGTGTGGTGGGTCTCTTCGATGGAAAACTTGTAGCCGGCATTTTTCAACGCTTTGGACATGGTTGCAGCGACCTGCAACATCACCTGAACGCTGACAGAAAAGTTGGTCCCGTACAGCAGGCCAGCTTGTTTTCTCTCAGCCAGCGCTCGCATATCAGGGAGTTTGTCGTACCAGCCGGTCGTTCCGACGACCATCTTTGCACCGGTAGCCAGGCAGGCACGCAAGTTCTGAATTGCAGCCTCAGGAGTTGTAAAGTCGATGACTACATCGAAGCCGGCGACAAACGGTGGAGTCAGCGCGGACGCGTTGGCGTTCTCCTTTGCGTCGAGCACATTGACTCCGTGGCCGCGTTCGGCTGCAACCTCCGCGACCAGCTTGCCTGTCTTACCCATTCCCAGGACCAGAATCCGCATGATTAGCCTTTCTATGCCTGGCTGTTCAACTGAACGCGGCTCGAAACATCGAAGACGTTCTCGTCGGGATCCGCGAAGAAATATGCATGGAGGCTGCGCACGGCCTCCTCAACATCTTCCTCGTCGATCATGAAGCTCATGTTGATCTCACTCGCGCCCTGCGAGATCATGCGCACATTGACGTGACTGATTGCGCCGAAGACCTGCCCGGCGATGCCGTTGTGACCGCGAATGTCCTCGCCGACGAGGCAAACCAGCGCCTTATGGCCTTCCATTTTGACATCAGCAATTTTGGCAAGCTCGGCGCAGATCTCCGGCAACTGCTGGTTGCTGTCGACTGACACGGAGATACTCACCTCGCTGGTCGAGACCATGTCGATCACGCATTTGTATTTGTCGAAGACGTCAAAGACTGCCTTGAGATATCCATGCGACATCAACATGCGGCTGGCGACTACGTCGATAATGGTCAGCCTCTTCTTTGCCGCGATGCTCTTGAACGGGCTGGCGCATTTGGCCGCCATCGCCGTGATCTTGGTGCCTTCGTTTTCGGAATTGCGCGAGTTCAGGACCCAGACGGGAATGCTCTTCTGCACAGCGGGAAGAATCGTTGCCGGGTGCAGAACTTTCGCGCCAAAGTAGGCCAGCTCAGCGGCCTCTTCGAAGCTGATGGTCTTGACCCGGAGAGCATCGGGACAGATCCGCGGGTCTGTTGTCATAATGCCATTGACGTCCGTCCATATCTCGATCGCGCCCGCGTGCATTCCGCCACCGACGAGGGCGGCTGTAAAGTCGCTTCCACCGCGCCCAAGTGTGGTGGTAATGCCGTCGGGAGTTGCACCGATAAAGCCGCCGATTACGGGAGTCTTTCCCGACTCCACGAGTGGTAGAACGATCTCGGCCAGCTTGGCTTCGATCGCATCCTCCTGCGGAATCGCCTTGCCGTAGGTCGCATCCGTGATGATGCAGGTTCGGGCGTCGACGTGAGCGCCGCTCAGACCGTACTGGTCGAAAGCCTCGGCAATCATTCTGCTGGAGAGCCTCTCGCCGAAGCTGACGACAAGATCATTGGTGCGCGGAGTCAGTTCACCCACAGCCGAGATGCCTCGAAGAAGATCGTCGAGCGCGTCGAACTCCTGGTGCAGCACCTCCTGGAGACGGGTCAAACGCTCGGCTGCCAGGAGTGCGGTCGCCGTGTCGATATGACGGTGTCGCAGCCGGGCTCCGATAGCGAGAGCTCCTGCCTTGTCTCCACGACCCGCCGCGGAAGCTGCGGAAAGCAGCAGGTCCGTCACTTTAGCCATCGCTGAGACTACGACAACGGTTTCCAGTCCCTTGGCCCGTCTTCCGCGCACGATCCCCGCCGTGCGCTTCATGGCCTGTGCATCCTCCACCGAGGTCCCGCCGAACTTCATGACAACCAATTTTTCCCGCGCTGCGCTCAAGCCGTCACCGCCATGGCTTTTGCCGTTACTTCCTTTGAGGACACGCCGAGCTTGTCCAGTTTGCCGAGTAACGCAAGGACTTCGGCGTTCAGAACCGCCGCTCCTGCTGCGCCGCGAATCGTGTTGTGCGACAGGACCACGAACTTCCAGTCGAGGAGGGTGCACTCACGCAGGCGGCCTGCCGTGGCTGCCATGCCGTTTCCGCGCATCCTGTCCAACCGGGGTTGTGGCCTGTCGATGCCGGAATCGAATTCGACTGGTTGGTCTGGTGCGGTCGGGAGATGAAGTCCTTGCAACGGGAGAAATGCGCTCCAGGCTTCGAGAATCTGCTCACGCGTAGCCTTCTGCCTGAATTTGACGCTCACGCATTCGGTGTGGCCGTCTTCCACCGGCACTCGGTTACAGTGCGCGCTGACCTTTGCATCAAGCAACTCAATTTTTCTGCCCTCCACCCGGCCAAGAAGTTTGCCCACCTCTTCCTGTAACTTCTCTTCTTCGTTCTTGATGAAGGGCACGACATTTCCAAGGATGTCGAGCGAGGCGACTCCAGGGTATCCCGCGCCGCTGACAGCCTGCATTGTGCTGACAAAAAGGCTTTCGATTCCAAATCGCTCCTGAAGCGGCTTCAGCGCAAGCACAAGGCCGATTGCACTGCAGTTCGGATTCGTAACAATGTAGCCGCCGCTTGTCTTGCGCGAACTCTGGCCCTCGATGAGCGAAAGGTGATCCGCGTTGACCTCGGGAACAACCAGAGGCACATCAGCGGCCATGCGAAACGCGGACGAATTCGAGATCACCGCACAGCCGGCCGCAGCGAACTTCGGCTCCAGTTCGCGGGCGATGTCGGCGTCAAGCGCGGCAAAGATAATTCCAGGAAGCTCGATCGCCGAGCCCTCTGGAATGTTTGGCTGGAGCGTCATCGCCGCGATGCGCGGAGGCACCGGCGTGTCCAGCTTCCATCGACAGGCCTCTGCGTAGGTCTTGCCGGCGCTGCGATCACTCGCAGCCAGCCATGCAATTTCAAACCACGGGTGATTACTTAATAGCTGAATGAATCGCTGCCCGACCATCCCAGTCGCGCCAAGAATGCCAACCCTGCGTCGTTCCATATCTTTTAAGAATAACCTGCTCTTGCAGCATCGTCATCCAATGCTTCTACTGAGATTAGTATCCTCGTCGTCTGCGCCGCATCTGATGGCCCCCGCCGCCCCATACGAGCAGAGCCGCAAGCAGATGAACCAGGAACCACAACGTCAGGCCCTGGTCGACGTAGATGAGATACAGCACCAGAATTCTGGGCAAAAATAGCCAGAATAGAGGGGGAATGATGCCCTGCAGATGGAACGGGATCAATACGCCCTGAAACCAGGCCACTACCATTGCCAGCCGTGGCAAAAACAGTGCGAAGACCAGGAACCACAGAGGTAAACGGTTCACAACAAAAGCCAAATTGAGGTTGAACTGCGCCGTGTGCTGAACTACCTCCGCCAAAACTCCTAGGCCAAAGCTCATTGCGTCTCCAGTGGAATGTTTATATATCACTGCGCTTTGAAGGTGAAGTCTGCCTTGGCTGTTGTCTGCGGCGCGACGATTACGGTCATCGTCTGTTCGCCGAGTTTTTCGTGTACCGCCGCCAGCGTATAGGTGCCGGACGGCAGACCGGCGATGCTGAAGCTGCCATCGGCGCCAGTCACAGCAAAAAATGGCGTCGCTGAGACGTTGATAAAGGCATTCATCCAGGGGTGATTGTTGCATCGCACAGGAATCATCACCTCTGGTTGATTGAACTGTTTTGTCTGCGGCACGCCTCTGGCCCCCTGCGAGATGTCGATCGGCTGGCTGCCATCGGCTGTAGGCAGGGTGTGAATGTTGTGCATGGTTCCATCCGAGTTGCGAAATTCGATCGATTCGCCCCGCATGATCGCCACCACGTGCGGAACATACTTGCAACCGACCTGATCGATGACTGGAACGGCAGCATCCTTGGCTGCAGGAGCCGACATCGCAGCCGGCGGCCCACTCTTCACATAGAGGTACACATTGGCAAGTTTGCCGTCATGCACGATGTCTTGCTCGGCAAAGTTATCGCCGCCCGTTATCGAGCATACGGGGTCTTGGCTCATATCAATCTTCACCGGTGCCGGAGGCCTCCCAGAAAAATGCACCGTTCCGCTGACCGTCCCTAGAGTGGCTGGATCGAGCGGTACGCTTTGTGGCACGGAGGATTTGGCTGCACTCTTTCCATCCCCGTTTTGCTTTGCCGCATCATTCGATTTACATCCGCCCAACATCAGAACAACTATGATCGCCGACGCCGCAGGCAACCAATCGCACACTCGTCTCATGCAGACTCGCTCCATCTCGTTCTCATTGAAAATCACAGCCAGTCACTTCTCAAGCCGGATTCGTAGGTGTCTCCATCGCTTGAAGAACGGCATCGGCAAATGCCCTGGTTCCGCTTGTACCACCAACATCCTGGGTCAGCGTCACACCTTCGCGGTAAACCTGTTCCACTCCGAGTTGGACGCGTTCGGCTACGGCACCTTCATTAATGTGGTGCAACATCAGAACAGCGCTCTGCAGCAACGCAGTAGGATTGGCCTTGTCTTTGCCGGCGATGTCTGGCGCCGATCCGTGCACGGCCTCAAAGATCGCGCACTCTTTACCGAGATTGGCACCGGGAACCAGGCCGAGTCCTCCAACGAACGCGCTGCAGAGATCGCTGAGGATATCTCCGTAAAGATTCTCGGTCAGTAGAATGTCGTACTGGTATGGATTCATGACCAGTTGCATGCAGGTGTTGTCTACGATGTGCTCTTTGTACTCGACCTCAGGAAATCTTTCTGCGACGGTACGACAGCATCGCAGGAAGAGGCCATCGGAGAGCTTCATGATGTTGGCCTTGTGAATCGCATGAACCTTCTTGCGAGCATGTTTGCGGGCATAGTCAAACGCAAACTGGGCGATGCGGGTTGAACCTTTTTCAGTAATGATCTTGAGAGCCTGGACTACGCCTGGCACTACGATGTGCTCGAGGCCGGCGTAGAGGTCTTCCATGTTCTCGCGCACGATGATCAGATCAAGGCCGGGGTATCGCGTCTTGAGCCCCGGCAGATTCTTGACCGGCCTGAAGTTCGCGAAGAGTTCAAACTTTTGCCTCAGAGTTACGTTGATCGACGCGAAGCCTTCGCCGATAGGCGTCGTCACCGGTCCCTTAAGGGCGACGCGGTTCTCTTCGATGGAGTTATAGAGCGCCTTCGGGATGTACTCTCCGGTCTTTTCAAAAGCATCCGCCCCAGCATCGTAGCGATGCCATTCAAAGGCAACGCCTGTCGCTGCTCCAGCCGCCTCGAGAACGCGGACGACGACCGCTGAAACCTCGGGCCCGATGCCATCTCCGGGAATCAAGGTGACCTTGTGGGTCTTCTTCGATGCCATCATCCTACCGCCTCTTCTTCGGATCTTTTCCGCTGAGCAATTCTTCGAGTTCCGCCTTGAACTCGCCGACGTCTTTGAAGTCCCGATACACGCTGGCGAATCGAATGTAGGCAACGGTATCGATGGTTTTAAGTCTGCTCATGATCAGCTCGCCCACTTCGCTTGTGGATCGTTCCCGCTCAGGCGATTCGACGACATAGGCCTCAGTCTCGTCCACGATCTGCTCCAGTTTGGTCGCTGCGACCGGCCGCTTCTCGCACGCGTGCAACAACCCGCTCAATACCTTCTGCCGGTCGAACTTCTCACGTCGTCCGTCCTTCTTCACGACCATGTAGGGAATCTCGTCGATGCGCTCGTAAGTCGTGAATCGCTTGTTACAGCTCTCACACTCGCGTCTCCGTCGAATCGAATCGGCTTCCTTGCTTTCGCGGGAATCAACAACTCGATCCTGGGTAAAGCCACAGTAGGGACACTTCATCGGTATATTTCAATTTTAGCAGTGTCATAAGGTGCGCATTCGGCGACTGACTAGCCGGCATCGCCTACGACTGAGCCTGCGGCTTCGCTCTCCTGCGCCACGCGCTTCAGGCTGACGTGTTCAATCTGTGAGTAAACAAACCCCGTGGGGATGATGCACAGAAAGGTCACTATCAGAAGGACCGCGCCGCACGCAGTCGCTGCCTCGATCGGCGCCCCGTAAAGTGTGTGCATTGCAGTTGCCGTCACAGCGATCTGTGTAAACCATCCGATGATCGGAAGCTGCACGAGAGAGCCGCCGATGCTGGCTGCCATCAGAAGCATCGTCCGCGAAAAAGTCAGCTCGGCCAATTCAGGCGTGCGTGTAAAAGCATGTGCCGTCACGAGGTAGGCGAGGCCGATCATGCCCCACATCGCTAACGATAGAAGGGTCACCACCACGAACTCCCGAGCCGACGAGATCGCATTCAGGCCATCGCGAAATCCCTCAATCTTGGTCGCAATGCTCTCTCCGGCTGATTTTGAGAGAAGACCCACCGTCTTTCGCGCGACCCCTGCCACTGCTCCTCCTGCAAGTCGGATCGTCCCTGCAAAGACGGCAATTGCCAGCGTAGCCCCCATACTTACTAGACCGGTCTTAACAAAGACATCGTGATGAGGAAGGTTCTTCGGTGTAAAGGCCAGCGCCGACGAAAAGATGATCGCGGCGGCTCCCAGATCAAACATACGTTCGATGGTATAAACGGCTACCTGCGAGGCAAGCGACAGGCCGGTTCGTCGTGCCACCAGATAGGGTCGGGTAAGGTCGGCCAGCCGTCCGAACAGAGCCACTGCGGTGAACCCAATGAACTGGGATCCCAACAGCGTGGAGGCTGGGATCTTCTTCGTTGTCGAGACAAACACCGACCACCGTACAGCGCGCAGCCAGTAGGTCGTGTAGATGAGAGCGATTGCTGCCACAATATGACCGCCGCTGACATAGCGCAACTGCTGCCAGAACGTCTGCCAATCGAAGTGCATCCTGTCTCGAAACAGGAACATGAAAACTGCCAGTGCGACCAACAGGAATGACCACAAAACTGCATTACGCTTCGTCATTGCTCTCTTTCGTCTGCTTGGCCGCGACTATTTTGTCTGGGCAATGAGGGCCTGTTGTTTTCTCCGGTTGAACTCACGGATCACTCGGGCCACGTACAGTCGCGTCTCACGGTACGGAGGTACGCCGTGATATTTATCCACCGCCCCTGGACCTGCATTGTAAGCAGCCAGCGCCAGCGCAAGGTTGTCGTGATAACGAGTCAGTAGCGAATCCAGATAAGCCGTACCGCCGGCGATGTTCTGATCAGCTCTGAAAGCATCTTCGACACCCATGGCGTTTGCAGTTCCTGGCATCAGCTGCATGAGCCCCTTGGCCCCTACCCGGGAAACAGCCCGTATCTGTCCGCCACTTTCGGCACGTATGACACTGGCCAGAAGATCCTCATCAATATTATGAGTAGCGCCCGCGTGAGCGAGCATCTCATGCATCTCCTCCTTCGTCAGGGAAGAGGTTGTAATCCCCGGAAGGGAGGATTTCGTCTGGATCTCGGGCTTCGGCGGATCCGCAACGATGTCTATCCGAACCACGGAATCTGCGGTTACCTCGAGGTAATTTGAATCCCCGGGAAGAGCACTGTTATCGGCGAGATAAAGGCGAACCTTGTCGCCTACCGTCTCGCGCCTGACGCAGTCCATCTCGAAGCCATTCTTCAACGTCACATGCTCCTTCGCAAACGCAAAGGGAGACGCCCAGGCAATCAAAGACAAAACAACCCAGGTTGGGACGGATTGAAGGGTTTTGCGACGCATAGCCGCTATTAAGCCTACCACCCCGCGATTGACTCGAAATTGGTAAAACTTCCACTTTCGGGTGATACACGGATCAGTCTCTGGGAAGACCTTGAGACCCGAAATTGCTGAGCTGCGCAATTGTTTTTTACTGACACGAACAAGTAGGCGACTGTTTGGCTTATCCCCTTCTTAGCTACGCTATTTTTAAGGGATGAGCGCCAATAATGTGTCGACCCCTATCCGCAGGGCAGGCAAGTGGCACAACCTGCTCGCTTTGAGCCTTTTTACAGGCATGATCTTCCAACAGACCGCGACGGCCATGGCCCAGGGGAATGAGTCGAAGCCAGCCACCGACGTAATCGTGTTCACGAACGGCGATCAATTGACCGGAACGCTCGAGCGAGCGACCGGCGACTCGTTTCTGTTCAAGAGCGACATTGTCGGCGAAGTGACAATCTCTGCCGACAAAATCAAGGAGATACACGCAGGGGGAAAATTCATCGCGCTGAGGAAAGATGAGAAGATCACCCGCACTGCCAAACACCCCGGAAACATTACCTATGCTGACAATACTGTGACGGTCTCGGACGCCGCTGGGGGAGCGCCCGAGATTGTGCCAGTCAAAAATCTCGCTTACCTGGTTGACAATGCCACCTACACCAAAGAAGTTACCGGAAACCCCGGGATCTGGTATGGGTGGCATGGAGCGATTGCGGGCGGGATTACCCTCGTGGAGTCTACCCAGACAAGCCAGTCCTACAACGCCGCGGTCAACCTGATTCGGCTGGTTCCCACCGTGGACTTCCTTCCGCCGCGGACGCGCTCGACCATCAACGTTCTGGAGACGTATGGCAAGCTGACGCAACCGGCGATTCCGCAGACGATTCCTCCGACGCTCGCTTCGGAGACGAAGACAAATATCTTCCATGCTGATGCGGAGCACGACAGATACTTCACTCCAAATTTCTATGGATTGGTCGGGGCCGCCTTCGACCACAACTTCTCCCAGGGCCTCGATTTCCAGCAGATTTATGGGATTGGTCTCGGCTGGACGTTGATCAAGACGCCAGTGCAGGAGTTCGATATCAAGGCAGATGTGCATTACCAGAGGCAGAACTTCCAGCCGCCTAATCCGAACAAAGACCTGATTGGGACAAGCTTCACCGAGTTGTATCACCGGAATCTGCCGGCGAAGATCATCTTCACGGAGAGCGGGACGTTTATTCCGGCCTGGAACGACTTGAACGCCTATTCGGCGATCTTCGCCGCAGGATTCCAGATTCCGACCTACAAACGTTTCAGTTTTAATCTCAACTTACTGGATAACTACCTCAACAGTCCTGCAGTTGGATTCAAGAGCAACAGCCTTCAGTTCATAACGGCGATTTCGTACACACTGAAATAGTTCTCGTTAAAGAAGAAAGACCCCGAAGCGAGCGCTTGGGGGTCTTTTTTCGTGGCTCGATTACTTGATCTTGCCGAAGCGATAGACGATGCCGAAGTTGATGCCGAAGTTGTTCTGGATAGTGCCATCCGGCCCGTGGTTTACGTCCGCAGGATCGCGGCGGAAGAGGGTTCCGACGTAGGTTGGCGAGACGCGAAAAGCCAGGTTCGGGTAGAAGTTGTAGTCAACGTTCACTCCCGCACTGAATGCCGGCTTGGTCTCGGACTTCCAGACGCCGAGCACTGCTGAGGGAAGCGCTTTGGCGCCGCCGTCGAATTTGCCGAGCGCGACGCCGCCTTCTCCAGTAGCCGAAACGGCAATCTTCTCCTTCGCATAGAGCCGGTAGGCCACTCCGCCGAGGAACGGGTACTCGGAGATCTGCGGATTGAACCCGAGGAAGACCGGGTGGCAGCCAACCACCGTGCAGGCGGTATTGCCAATCTTCGCGTTCCCGTAGAGACCGCGGATGTCGCCTACGATGCCGAGCTTCGGATTCAGGAAATAGGTCCCGGTCATGAAGAAGGTCACTTCGTTGTTGCGCTGGGGAGCGCCGGAGTCGAAGCGGAGATAGCCGCCTCCGCCTGCAACCTCGTAGCGATGGCTGTACGTTTCGGCGATGGTCCTTTCGACGCGGGCCTTACGGTTAGCGCTTGATTCGCGGCGGGTACGATGCGTTGTCTGCTGCTGCGCCTGAACGGCAACTGCTCCGCTGGCTATAGATGCTCCCAGCAACACTCCTGTGACACACTTCACGTTCAATCTGAAACCGAACATCAACGATTACTCCTGCAGAAGCCTGGTTTTGCTATTGTGGAACTCGAGGGTTTCCGCCGCAATCGACGGGCCATCCTCTTATTAGAACATCCGCCGCGCTTTATCGCGGCCCTAACCCTCCATGGAGTGACTCGGAATGGCGAAAAAAGGCAGCAGTAGCCCCTTCGGTAAGATATTTCTGGGTTTCCTCCTCGGTATTGCTGCCGTGGCCATCGGACTCTTTGTGTACCTCAAGTTCGGACCCCTGCCGGTTGCTGTCGCCGACTCGCCGCTTCCTTTCGAGAAGCAGGTTGTCAAAGTTCCATTGAACGCCCGCATCGAACGCGAATCCAGGAACCCTCCCTTCGGGATCAGCGAGGATGTCTTCGAGTCCGGCGCCCATGTCTACCGTGAGCAGTGTGCAAGCTGCCACGGCACTCCCGGGCATGATGTTGCGTTTGCCAAGCACATGTTTCCTTCGGCTCCGCCGCTCTGGAAGGCGCACGGCAGCCACGGAGTGGTTGGCGTAAGCGACGATGAGGCGAGTGAAACCTACTGGAAGGTCGCGAATGGAATTCGTCTCTCAGGTATGCCGTCCTATTCGCATGTCTTGACCGAAGCGCAGATGTGGCAGGTCAGCCTGCTGCTGAAGAATGCCGACAAGGAGCTGCCCGGGCCGGTCTCTCAGATTCTCAACTCTCCAAACCCGTAACCCTTACTCTCGCGGAGTGAGCATCACTCCTCCCGCATCAGCCTCGACGGATCGACCCCCAGCGCCCGTTGCGCCGGAATCCATGTAGCGAGAACCCCAAGCAGAACCATCGTCGCAACCACCCCCACAAGCACCAGCGGATCACGTGGATTCGCCTCATACACCAGCCGCCCCAGCAAGCGAGTCGCAAACAGGCTCACCGTCAACCCAACCGCGGAGCCCGCCAGCAACAGCCCAAGCGGCTTACCCAAAGCCGCCCGCACAAGTTGCACCCGCCGGGCACCCAGAGCCACGCGGATGCCCAGTTCCTTCATCCGCCTGCTCACGCTGTAGGCAGCCATGCCGAAGATGCCCGTCACCGCCAGCATCGCCGCCAGCAGTCCCATGACGCCCAGCGCCACTGTCGCCGCCCGCGCCGGAAACAGCTCATCCATCCAGCGCGTCGGGCCAGCTCTGCACCGTGATGGGCACATTCGGCTCGATGCCGCTCAGGGTGCGTTGGAGCGCCGCTGCCATCTCGTTCGCCGCCGGCCGCGACCGCACCACGAAAACCGTTTCGCTGTCCTCGCTCTGCGACAACGGCAGATAGACCACAGGCTGCGGCGACTCCTGCAGGTCGTGGTACTTGCCGTCCTCCGCCACGCCCACCACTTCCGTCAGCTTGCCCCACAGAATGAAGCGCTGCCCGATCGCCGGCGTCTCGCCCCACATCTTCCGCGCGAAGGTTTCGTTCACGATCGCCACATACGGCGTCTTCGCGGTGTCATGCCACGAGACATCCCGCCCGCTCAGCAGCCGGGTGCCGGCAGCCTCCAGGTATCCCGGCGACATCGCAAACACGTACGGCGCCAGCACAGAATTGTTCAGCTTGAACTCGGTCGTCCCCGGCCGGAAGATCGGAATCCCATGCATGCCGCCGGTCATCGGCGTGCGGCTCACCGTACCCGCAGCCGTCACGCCGGGGATGCGCCGCACCGCCTCAATCATCGCTTTCTTTTTCTCGAGCGTCGTGTCGCCTGCCTGTCCCGCCTGGCTCAGGTCCATATCGACCAGCATCGCGCCCTGCGGCTGGAAGCCCAGCGGGGCGTGCAGCGCGCGCACCATGCCGCGCACCGCCACCAGCGAGGCCGTCACCAGCAGCGTGCAGATGGCAATCTGCGCGCCCAGCAACAGGTCACGCAGCGCAAACCGGCGCAGGTGCATCGAATCCATCCGGTCCGCCCTTCATCATCTGCAGCGGACTGCTCCGCCACGCCTGCCGCGCCGGAACCATCCCAAACAACAGCGCGCTTCCCAGCGTGAATGCCAGACCTGCCAGGTACACGCGCGCATCCACGCTTGCCGCCAGATGCGCTCCGTCAAGCGGAGGCCACCGGTTCAGCACGCCCAGCAGCAGGTCCGCGCTCACCAGCCCGGCGGCTCCGCCCATCAGCGATACCATCACCGCCTCGGTCAGCAGTTGCCTCACCAGTCGCCGCCGGCTCGATCCCAGGGCCACACGGAGCGCCAGTTCCCGGCTGCGATCCGCCGCGCGCGCCGCAAACAGACTTGCCAGGTTCGCGCATGCCGCCGCCAGCACCAGCAGCGCCAGCACGGTCACGCTCCAAAGAAATCCGCGAATGACGTCACCCTCGTCGCCGATGAGTCCCGGATGGATCAGCCGCAGCGGCTGTCCGTCGTCGGTCTCCGGATACTCCTTCGCCAGCTCGGCCGCAATTGCATTCAGATCTTCCGTCGCCTGCTGCGGTGTCACGCCCGGCTTCAGCCGGCCAATCACCGTAACCGTGATGGATGTGCGGCTATGCAGGTAATCGCCCCCTCCACCTGCCCCTCGTTCACCATGGGCATCCAGTAGTCCGGCCACACAAACCGCTCCGTGCCGTGGAACTGCGCCGGTGCCACGCCAACCACCGTAAACGGATGCTTGTTGAGCTCCACGGTCGTCCCGACGACGCCCGGATCGGCGTGAAATGCGCTTCGCCACAGAGCATCGCTCAACACCAGATACGGTGCTGAACCCGGGCCATGCTCGTCCGCCGCGTGGAAGAATCGTCCTACCTCCGGCTGCACGCCCAGCAGATCGAAATAATTGCCGGTGACCTCATCGCCGGAGATCTCCCTCACCGCGTTACTGCCCCAGCTCAGTCCGCGCATGAGAATATCCATAAATCCCGGCCATCCCGCTGAAGGTGGTGTTTCGCCGCTGAAAATCCTCAAACGCGGGATACGACGTAGTCAGCAGCCGTCCGATCATCCACTGCTTATGGCGCAGCTGATACAGATTCTGCGGGTCGCTCACATCCAGCGGGTGCAGCAGCACCGCATTCAGCACTCCGAAGACGACGACGTTTGCCCCAATCCCCAGCGCCAGCGTCACGATCGCCGTAAGTGCAAAGCCCGGCGAACGCCGCAGTTGCCGCCACACATAACGCACATCGCTATACATCTCGGTATTGACCAACCGTAGCTCTGGAAGCATAGGGTTGTCAAAGAATGGCCGAAACTATCAAAGAGAAGACTGGCCTGAATGTTCGGGTGCCCCATCCTTTCGCGGCCTTATGCGAAAGGGTGGGAAGTAAAAATCTCAACCCGGTGAAGTGCAGCTGCCACCAATGTTGGAACAACCATTCTCATTTCGACCGGAGCCGTTCGCGCATTTGCGAACGGCGTAGTGAAGAAACCGCTTCTCCACCTCAAACTCCGGCCGAGACAAAAACTCACATGGTCTACGATGGTTACCTATGTGGCCCAGACTCCTGATGCAACTCTTTGAACTCCTCCCTCACATCACCCGTCTCGTCCCCATGGCGGATCGGTACTTCTCAACGAAAACCGCCTCCGAAAAAGCCACCGAAGCCGCAATGGTTGCCATGGCCGAAGGTGTCCGCGGAGACCTCGGCCAGGTCACCAAAGCCCACGCCGGCCTCTACCGCCAGCTTCAGGACCAAAGCCTTCAGATCGCCGAAGTCGCCGAAGAGATCAAGCGCGCCCGCCTCGCCGCCGAACAGCACGAGCACCGCATGCTCGCCCTCGAGTCCACCATCGCTTCCCTCAATTGGTGGATCAAGGGAGGAATCTCCCTCATCGTCGTTTTGGCCGCAGTCATCCTCGGTCTCCTGGTGCACCTCTTGCATCTCCACTAACCGCACAACCCAAAAATAAAGTTTCCGAAAGTGGCATGTTTTTAGCGACCCGAAAACAACCAGCTAAGAGCCGCGTTTTTGCACTTGACAGCCGTATAAGAGTCATAAAAAACATCCCGAAACCTCTGTGGAAATCGCAAAAAAACCAATAAAAACGCCCTTCCTACCCCAGCAAAAAATATTTCTGCAAAAAAAAACGTAAAATCAACCCATGGGAATTACCCGAAAAGAAGCTCTGGACTGCCTCCAAAGCAGTGATTTGATTGGCATTGGCATGGAAGCAGACACGGTCCGGCGCCATCTCCATCCCGAGAACGTAGTTACCTACACCCTCGACGGGCGCATCGACTACACAAACCAAACAAACGACAAGGATTACATCCAGATTCTCGAATCGGTCACCCGGATTGCCGCCTGTGGCGCCACCGCCATCACCCTTCATGGCAAACCCACCCCAACCCACACAATCCATTGGTTTAAGCCCCTCTTCCAAGCCATCAAACAACACTTCCCAGCCCTCCACCTACACAGCCTCTCCGCAGCCGAAATCATTACCATCGCAAACCATTCCGGCTCAACGATTTACGACACAGTCGCGACCCTCCACGAAGCTGGCCTCGACTCCTTCCCCGGCAGCGAGGAAGACACCTTCAACGACGGCCTGACCATCCACCGCACCGCACACACCCTGGGAATTCAAACCACTGCATCCATGACCTTCGGCACTGGCGAAACCCTTGAAGATCGCCTCGATCATCTCGACGCACTGCGCCAACTCCAGCAGGAAACAGGGGGATTCACCTCCTTCACCCCGCAAACCAGCGTCAACAGCGGCCTGGAAGAAGCCACCGCCGTGGAATACCTGAAAATGCTCGCGATTTCGCGAATGTACCTCGAAAACATTCCCAACATTCAATCCCATCTGGAAACCCAGGGGCTCAAGGTCCTACAGGTTGGCCTCCGTTTCGGTGCCAACGATACAGGCAGCATTCTCCACGCCGGCGGCCCAAATGTTGCTACCGAAGAACAGGTCCGCCAGGTCATTCGCGACGCCGGATTCAAACCGGTACAGCGCGACACACTCTACCGCACGATGTATTTCAACTGACTCGTTCGCACGCTGATTCAAGAACTCCCAGTGATCTCCAGCCGCGATTTTCGCATCGTATCGCGTAGAATCGACGAAGACGCAACCTCCCGCCGGAGCAATCGACCTGTCCCTTTTCCTTCATTCATCGACGGTATTACTTGAATTTTTGCTGGCTCCAAAGGGCTTTCGCCACTACTGGAAGTCTCATTACCTCGACCAGACGTTCAAGGGGCTCTACCACTGGAACGCCTTCGATACAGCGCTGCTGATTCCCTACTTCATCGTCATGATCATTCTGGCGTTCTACGGAGTCCACCGCTATCAGCTCGTCTGGCTATACCTCAAAAACAAAAAAAACGCGGCAAAGTGGAACGAGCCGCCAATGCGCTTCGCTGAAGGCCAGCTCCCGTTTGTCACGATCCAGCTTCCCATCTTCAACGAGCAGTTTGTCATCGACCGCCTGATTGACGCCGTCTGCAAGCTCGACTATCCGCGTGACCGCTTCGAAATCCAGGTACTTGACGACTCGACAGATGAAACCACCGAGGTGGCAAGGGACATCGTCGAGAGGTACGCGCGCGGATTCGCCGGAATGCCGCCGCAGCCCATCGTCTATCTCCATCGAAGCAACCGGCATGGGTACAAAGCAGGCGCACTCGACAAAGGCCTCGACGTCGCGCGCGGCGAATTTGTCGCCATCTTCGATGCAGACTTCGTCCCACCGCGGCAATGGGTCATGCAGGTCATCCATCACTTCGCCCAACCCGAGATCGGGATGGTGCAGACAAGGTGGACCCATCTCAATCGTAACTACAGCTTCCTCACCCAGGTCGAAGCGATTCTGCTCGATGGCCATTTCGTTCTGGAGCATGGTGGACGAAGCCGTGCCGGTGTCTTCTTCAACTTCAACGGCACCGCCGGTATGTGGCGGCGCGAGACCATCACAGCGGCAGGCGGTTGGCAGCACGACACCCTCACAGAAGATACGGACCTTAGTTACCGGGCGCAGTTGGTCGGATGGCAGTTCAAGTATCTCCAGGATGTCGAATGTCCCGCCGAACTGCCAATCGAGATGACCGCCTTCAAGACGCAGCAGGCACGGTGGGCGAAGGGCCTGATACAGACAGGCAAAAAGATCCTTCCTCGGGTGCTCAAAAGCGATGCACCCTGGCACACGAAGCTGGAAGCGTGGTATCACCTGACCGCGAACATCAGTTATCCGCTGATGATCGTGCTAAGCGTGCTGCTGATGCCGGCGATGATCGTTCGCAGCTGGCAGGGTTATGTCCAGATGCTGTTGATCGATTTTCCCCTGTTTATCGCAAGCACGATGTCGGTCTCCACGTTTTATCTGGTCAGCCAGAAAGAGCTCTATCCGCGTAGCTGGTACATGTCGATCCTCTACGTTCCCTTCGTCATGGCGCTCGGCGGAGTAGGGCTGACCATCACCAACACCAAAGCCGTAATGGAAGCGTTGTTCGGTGTGAAGAGCGCTTTCGCACGCACACCGAAGTACAAGGTGAAGAAAAAAGGCGAGAAGTCCCAGGCAAAGGTCTACCGGAAACGGCTCGGGATCGTCCCATGGATCGAGCTTGCCATCGGATGCTACTTCGCGTGGACCGTCTACTATGCCATTACGACGGAGAATTTTTTTACCGTACCGTTCCTCGTGTTGTTTGTGTTTGGATATTGGTACACGGGATTGCTGAGTCTGCTCCAGGGACGCTTTGAACGAAGCGGGGATCCGGGGCAGCAGATGCACGAAAAGCCCTACCCGGTAGGCATCTGACAAAAATCAGATTCGGGGTTGATAGACTTAATCGCCTGGCAAAGCCCGTTGCAGATTGCGAAGGAACTATAAGGAACAATGCAGATCATCGCCGCCAGCTTTATTGCACTTGCTCTCTTTGTCGGATACGTCGTGGCCGTCGGCCTCGCGATGGCAGCAACGTTTGGGATTACCGCAGCCTCACGTGATTTTGTCGCGAAGGACAACCGGATTCGGGCACCCTATAAGTACACCCAGGAAGCAGTCTGGCTGTTCTGTACAACCGCAGGAGGCTACGTCGCTGCCCTCGTCAATGGCGTCACCTACCAATGGATCGTAGGCCCGGGGCTCGTAATCATCCTTGTAGGAGTGTTGTGGCTGAACGCGTGGGAGATGCGCCAACGCGGCCTCGGCCACCAGATCTCCATGAGCCTGGTCTCCGTTGCCGGCGTCACAGCTGGCTTTTTGCTTCGTCTCGGATAAGAAAACTATCCGCCTCAGGAAGGCTCCCCCGAAAAAGAAAAAGAAGACAGGGCGAACCTCTCTTCTTTTTCTCGCTCACACCAGGCAGATTGGAATCAGGTTCCTAGAACCGGATGCCGAACGTGATGGGAATGTAGCCGGTCTTCGCGCTGTTCTGTGGGAAGACGTTAAAGTTGTTTCCCTGCACATCGCCTAAGGAGAACGGACGCTCAGAGTTGAAGCTATAAGCGTAGCGCGCTTCCACATAAAACTTCTCTGAGGCAAAGCGCGAGAACTTGTAAGTCATTCCGAACCCTACATTCGCACCGAACGCATTGCTCGTGTATTTGTCGATCGTCTGATTGGCCTGATACTGGTAGCAGCCATAGAACGGATCGCAATAAGTCCCGATCGACGGAATCGTGAAGTTGGCAGTCTTGTGATAGAAACCGGCGCCGCCGATTACATAAGCTCCCAGCGTGTCCGACTGATAGAAGTTCATAATCGGACCCAGGGTGAAGGCCCAGCTGTGGCTCGTGCCGCCCAATTGATTCAGACCGCAGCCTCCAACGCAGGTGCTGTTGTAGATGAGCAGTTGCCTGTTCAGCGCCGAAGTCTGAAATCCAAAATTAGCCCAGTTGAAATCCGCCTGAACGCCAAACTTCTTATTGAAGTTTCGCCCGACGCCGGCCTGGAAATCATAGCTCGTGCTCAGGTAGCTGTGGGATCCGCCAACCGGCAACGTAAACCCCCCGCCAACAATAAAACTGTATTTCGCAGAGCCGTCGGGATTCGTGTGACTGTCCGAATAGTTTGGATGGCCGTACTTCCGGCGCGGCGGCGGCTGATTCTCGCCTGCCCCGATGTTGAATGTCTCGGCATCAGCCATCTCGGCGTTGCCAACGCTGCTCGAATATTTAAGATCGTCAGGCGTAGAGAGATCCAGAGGTGCTGCGAGGCTCGTCTTAAGACTGACAGGCGGCAGCGACGGAGCCGTGCCGGCAGATTGCTGCGCGTGCAGCCCAAGTGTGCCACAGGCGGCGAGAAAAGCAACTGCCGCAGAGTAGCCGATGAAGGTAGAAAGGCGATTGGTACTGCTCCATATGTGCATCTCTCAGTGGCTCCTTGGTGCTGCAGAGTTCTTCTGTGGCTTGAACCCGAATCGAATGCGCTTGTTGTGTATATGACGCCTGAAATCACAATTAGGATGACAAAAGCACGGCAGTTTTTGTGATTTTGCCAGTGACAAAATATTGACTTGCGAAGAGATAAGGGCCTCCCATTGCGGAGGCCCTTAGTCCAGATGATAGCAGTTTTCGGCGCACTTTCAACACGCCTTAGTGAATGTCGAACTGCTCCGGATGAAGACTCGGGTCGGATTTGACGAGAATAGTTTTGCCGACCATCTCCTCCATCTCCTGCAGCCACTTCGTGCCCGGCGCCTTCAGTTGTTTGACGACCTCAGGATTGACGCGAAGCATCACGTCGCCGCGTTCGAGGTGCCGCTGCATCTTGCGCATCTCGATGTAGATGTCATTGCAAACAGTAACCGGAGACTTGACCATGCCCGTACCGGTGCAGATGTTGCAGGTTGTCGACAGCGTGCGTTCCAGAGACTGTTTGACTCGCTTGCGTGTAATTGCAACCAGGCCAAAATCGTTGAACTGAAGAATCTTCGAGGGAGCGCGATCGTTCTTCAACTCCTCTTCGAGCGCGGCCATCACCCGGTTGCGATTCTTGCGTTCATCCATATCGATGAAGTCGATGATGATAATGCCGCCCAGATCGCGGAGACGAATCTGGCGAACGATCTCCGGGATAGCGTCGAGGTTGGTCTTGACGATCGTGTCTTCGAGACGAGCCGTCTTCCCGACGAACTTACCCGTATTGATGTCGATCGCCACAAGAGCCTCGGTCTGGTTGATCACAATGGACCCACCGCTCTTGAGCCATACCTTGGAGCGCAGCGCCTTGTTGATCTCTTCCGTAATCCCGAACTGCTCGAACAGCGGCGTCTCCTTCGTGTAGAGCTTGACGCGCCGGATCAGCGACGGCTGAAACCGCTGAAGGAATCGGAGAATACGCTCGTAATCCGTCTCGGTGTCGACCCAGATTGCAGAGAAGTTGTCCGTAACCTGGTCACGAAGAATGCGCTCGACCAGGTTGAGATCGTGGTAAATCAGCGCTGGCGATTTGGACGACTCGCTACGTTGCTTGATGTCGGCCCAAAGATTCAGCAGAAAGCGGAGATCGCTGCGCAGCTCCTCTTCGCTTGCGCCTGCGGCTGCCGTTCGAACGATAAAGCCGCCCGCAGCTTCACCCTTTTCACTCAGCAGAATCTCTTTCAGGCGACGGCGCTCGCCGTCCGACTCAATCTTGCGCGAGACTCCGATATGGTTGACCGTCGGCATAAAAACAAGGAACCTGCCCGGTAGGGCGATATGCGATGTGATCCGCGCACCCTTCTTCGCGATCGGCTCCTTCGCAATCTGCACCAGAATCTCCTGGCCCGGCTTCAGAAGCTCGCTGATGGCAGGTAGGTTGGTGGACTGCATCGAACTGCGGCCACCGCGTCGGTCACGGCCTCCTCCTCCCCCGGAACGCTCGCGGTCGGCAGCGCCCCCGGCGTGGCGGGCGCGGTCATTGCGATCCCCGCGGCCGAAACGGTCGCGGCGTCCATCACGACGGCCATCGCGGCGTCCACGGCCACGATCGTTGTCACGGCTGCGGTCACGAACCGGAACATTAGCCCCAGTCTGGGCCTGATCGACGCCATTGGAAATGGCATCGCCATTTTCAGAGAACTCTTCGTGAATGACATCTTCTTCGGTGTCGGACTCGTCGATCTCCTCTTCCGAGTCATCGATTTCGTCGATTGTGAGATCGTGAACGGCATCCTCTTCTTCGAAGTCCTCTTCGTCCTCATCTTCATCGACATTGCCGGAACGGGTAATCTCGTCGATCGACATCTCACGGAGCATCGTGCCCAGGTCCGCCGCACCTTCCAGCGTCTCCTCTTCATCAAAGTCTTCCATCTCTTCGATGGCGCTGGCATGGAGCGTCGTGTTGTAGTCCTCCTCGTCGAGAGTCTCTTCAACGAGAGCGCCGGCGCTCGGGATAAAGGTCGTTGCATCTACTTCGGAGGTGATATCACCGCTTGCATGGAGTGTCGTGACCTCGTGCCCGGCCGGAACCGGCTCATCAACAATCGCCGGAATCGGCTCGGAAGCAGTCTGCCAGTCGAACTTCTCAAACGCAGGCTCGGTGCGAAACTCCGCCGCTTGCTCCCGGGGAGCAGGAGTGATGGTATGCGTTAGAGCGAACTCTTCGGTCTCCTCAATAATTTCGTCAGTCTCCGCAGGTTCGAGAACAGGTGCGCTCTGTCGGAACTCGCTCGGCGCTGCAGGGTCAAGGCGGTACGAGGCCGATGCATTCACAGGCTCGTACTCAGCAGCAGGAACAGCCGGCAACAACTCCTCCGGAGCTTCAACATGGGAGATAACCTCTGCCTGCGCTGCGAGCGGGGCCTGAGGCTTCTCCGCAACTGCCTGCGCAACACGGCCAGCGTCTTCTTCCTTGCCAACCGAAGCGAATGAAGGCGTCTTAGCGTGGGAGCTTCCGTGAGCATCCTGCACCGAAGTACGATTTTCGGAGCGACGATGGCGGGAGATCGATTCGCCCGGCAGGGTGTTGCCCCCATCCCAGCCCTCAGGAATCGCGAATCCCGGAGCGGACGGAACGATGACGTTCACGCCGGTGGGCTTCGAAGCCGCAACGACGGGTGCCTCCGTCTCCTTACGGTACTTCGAAAGCGACTCGCCCGGAAGCACGATCGGTTCAACAGCAATTCCGATCACGTCATCCGCTCAGGCCAGCGATCCCGCCGCCGATCGCGCGCTGGCTAAAGACGCTCACGGTCGCAAGACTTGTCCCCAATGCTTCGAAGGGCAACAGCGAACCTGGCAATGGCGCCGGTCCGTCTCGGAACTACGGTTAGACCCCACCGAGCAAGTTCACCGGGGATTTTGGTCACAACCTGTATCTTACCCGGGTAGAAATGCCGATCGGCCAGCCTCTCGGTCAGCAATTAACTCAACAGGGGCCTGATATAGGGTCTCTAGTTGCACGCGGCCGAGGACCGCATCAACGGCGCCTTCGGCAATTCGCGCGCCGTCACGCAAAAGATAAACTCGGTCGGCGGAACGCATGGCGTGATTGGGATCATGCGTCGTAAACAGAACGCCCTGACCCGAGGCGCGCAATTTCCGGATTTCATGCATGACCTTGCCCTGGTTGCCAAAGTCGAGGCTTGCAGTCGGTTCGTCGAGGATGATGAACTGCGGCTCCTGAGCCATAGCCCGCGCCAGTAGCACCAGTTGACGCTCGCCGCCGGAGATCATTGTGTAGGGCCGTTCGCTCAAGTGCGATATGCCGAAACGCTCCAATGCTTGCGCGGCAATCGCACGATCAGCAGCGCTGGCACGGCTGAAAATATTACCATGGGCGGTACGGCCCATCAGCACGATGGATTCGACGTTGAAAGCGAACGTCGCGACGTGGGACTGGGGCACATAGGCGATAAGGCGCGCACGCGCACGGCTCGAATAGTCCGGCAGCGGTCGGTCGTTTAATCTTACCTCGCCGGATCGCGGCACGAGCAGGCCGAGTAGCGTCTTGAGCAGGGTGGTCTTGCCGCCGCCGTTCGGGCCGAGCAAAGCGAGGACCTCACCGGTCGCCAGCGCAATATCCAAATGGCGGCCAACAATACGGTCGCGGTAGCCGATGGTGAGGTCGTGACCCGAGAGCATCATGACGACCACGTCTTTGAGACGCCGGCGAGCAGCCAGACGAAGAACGGCGTGCCGACGATGGCCGTGAGAATACCTAGCGGGATTTCAATCGCGGCTACCGTGCGTGCCAACGTGTCGATCACCAGCAGAAATCCGCCGCCAAGCAGCGCCGCGGTCGGAATAAGCCGCCCAAAGTCGGGGCCGACCAGGGTTCGCGCGATGTGCGGCACCACAAGCCCGACCCAGCCGATAATACCAGCTGTTGCCACGCTCGCCGACGTCACCAGCGTCGCCGCGGCGATGACGGCTACGCGCATCGGGCCGGTGGGCAGACCCAGGGCGCGCGCCTCCTCATCCGGCAACGACAGCACGTTCATGCGCCAGCGCAGCGCGAGCAAAATCAGAGTGCCGAGCGCCACCGGGCCAAACAGCGGGATCAGATCGGCGGCGCTGGCCGCGGCGAGGCTCCCGAGTAGCCAAAACGTCATGGCCGGCAGCTGGTTGTACGGATCCGCGATATATTTCACGAGGCCCACGCCGGCGCCGAGCAGTGCGCCGATGACGACTCCGGTCAGCACAAGCACCAAAATCGGATCGCGGGCCCGAACCGTTGAGCCGATCAGATAGACAGCAGCCACCGCGGCCAGACCGCCGGCAAATGCCAGCACCTGAACAGCGAAAACACCAAGCGAGAGATAAATACCGAGGACGGCGCCGAGCGCCGCGCCGGACGAAGCCCCGAGCAGGTCGGGCGACACTAGGGGATTGCGAAACAACCCCTGGAAAGCGGTGCCTGCTACGGCCAATGCCGCGCCGACCAATACCGCAGTTAAGACGCGTGGGCCGCGCACTTGAAAAACTACATTTACGGCTGCGGCCGGGACGTCGGACGGGTAGCCGAAGATTTTCGCCGCAACGATCTCGAACAGATCGCCGACTCCAACCGGATAACGGCCCAGCGAAAATGCAAAGAGGAGCGCCCCGATCAGGATAGCGCAAGCGATCAGCAATCCGGGCGCGGAAGAGCGAGCCATCCGAGCAAAATATCAGCCTTGGCCACTGAGCACATTGTCGATCTGCGCATCGCTTGGGCTCATGTGATAGAAGCGCTGATAGAACTCGCGGGTCAGCGGGCGCAATTCCTCTGGGAATTTGTCGGGATAAAAGGCCTTGGCAAGCCACCACAACCCGATCAGTCTGTTCACCGAAGGCGGAAAATCCACCCAGCCGAACGGCAGCCGTGGCGACAAATAAATGCGCGCGGTCTGCACCGCTTTTATCGGCGCCCATACCGGATCTGTCTTCACAGTTGCGGCGAACGCCGGTTCGATGGTGATGATAACTTCGGGATTCCAGGCTAGAACTTGTTCGACTGAGACGATCGCCAGGCCACCCCGCCGCTCGGCGGCGACGTTATGCGCGCCCAGGAACTCGATCGTTTCCACGTTGATTGAGCCGCCGAGCCCGGTCTCAAGCCCGTTTGGCCCGCGCCCGTAGTAGACGCGCGGCCTTTGCGCCTCGGGAACGGTATCGATGCGGCTCTTGATCGTCTTGATCGTCTCGTCGGCGTAGCGCGCGAAGCCCTCGGCTTGGTCCGGCCGATGTGTTAGCTCGCCTAGCTTGCGATAGAGTGGCGCAACAGCGTCGAAGCGGCCATCCAGCAATGCGTACGGAATGCCGCTCTGCTCCTGCACGCGGGTCGCAAGCGAGATATAGGTCTCATTGATTGTTCCGACGTCAAGGACGAGATCGGGCTTAAGGTTGAGCAACACTTCGAGATTGGTCGTGTTGCCGCGGCCGGTGAGGCGCCCTACCTCGGGCTTGTCACAGGCACCCGGCCCCAAAAATGCGCACTGCGTCGGTTCAAGACTTCTGGTCCAGCCAAGAAGCAGTTCCGGCGCAAGCGTGTAGAGCAGTATCGCGGCCGGCGGCCCAGCGGCGAAAATACGTTCCACTTTGTCCGGTATGGTAATCGCACGGCCGGTGGCGTCGGTTACAGTTGCGGCGCGCACCATGCGCGGCACGAGGACGCTTGCAGCGAAGCCAACCAGGAGCCTGCGACGATCTATGATCATGGTTCTTCTCTCACCGCTTTTAGCACTTCGAGGCATCGATTTGCGGCGACGAGCTCTGGCTGTTTTCCGACTAATCATGAACGCATTCTCATTCTTATTTTCTTCTGACGCCGCCTAACTCTGATGAGTTCCAGGGTCGATTTGTCTCTTCGGTGGCTCAAGGTATGCCGAGGATTAAAGACCGAGTGATCGGCGCGCCGGTAATTGACACAGTTACATGATAACATGATCCACTTATGGCGCGCTCACTAGGGTCGTGTCGCGTGCATTTGCCATCCAAGTCCGAGGGTGAAGCGGGGGGTCTTTCAGTGCATTGTCGATGAATTTGACATCGTTCGGATTGGCGGGGCTTGTTGACGCTTGCCTTCGTACTTGTTTGGCGAAGCAGAGCGCGGCGCGAAGCTTTAGTTCAGACTCAACCGGCAATGTGCCGTCGGCTGCTCCTCGGGATCGCACGTCTCGGCCGCGCGCAGCAGATTCCAGCCAAGCAACCGGCACGCCTCGAATGGAATGCTAAAGCAGACCTCAAAGCCGTCTGGGGTCTTGAGCGTCGCGATCAGGCAGGTTTGACCATTGGCGCTTTCGATTGCCCATTCGCCGAGCCCAAAGACATAGCGGGCGTCTCCGTCACCGGTTCTCTGCCGCAACGCGCAAGCCAGAAGCTTCGGCAACGTCATGATCAAAGACTCGGCCTGCTCGATCGGCAGTTCCAGCCTGACGGCAGCGCCCGAAGCATCGAGGAACTCAAGCCCGACCTCTCCGCCATCCGGCGCCACACGGCAGTTTGTCAGCTTCTCACTCCGAATTTTCAGCATTGCAGGAACCGTTCCCCATCCCCTTCGCCGATCTACGCGCTTATATATCTAAATATAGCGTATACCGGCTTTCTTGACTGATTGCGCCCTTACAAGCCAAACATTCCGTCAGTGGGATCCTAAAAGTGCGGGCCGCGCTTTTTGATGACATCTTCAGATGCGTTGCGGCGTCGCTCCGACTAAGGGTGAAGCGCGATCGTGCATCGGGAATTGGGCTTCATTCTAGAGAGCACGAATGGAATAAGTGCGCCTTGCCGGTGACATGCTCATCAAATTCATCACTTGGCAGGACAATTTAGCTTGACGCTTCGTTATAATCGCCCGAACATTACGCTGGGGGACGACTTTAAAGCATCGGTGGCGCGCCGGCATCCGGCGTCGCGTTTTGCTAGCCTACTCTTTTAGCGATGCCGCGAGGCATCGGGTGAGCGTCATTCGAGGCCCCCAGCTAGGTTGTAACTTATTTCGCTTTTCGCTGGGGGGCGAGGCGTGAACAAACTGATCTGCGCCGTGCTGATCGCCTGTGCAGTCGGCGGAGCCGCGAATGCGGCCGACGACCGCCAAGCGCTAAGCCGTCGTGTTTCAGCAGCCTATGGGACTACTTCAAGTCCTCGGTTCGGGATTGTCCCCTGCGCTACGGGCCGATTACCGTCTATGGCGCGCTCGATGGCGGCTTCGGCTATGAGCAATTTGGCGCGCCGCTCGGCACGTATGCGGACAAGCCCAATTACGCGATCCAGAGAAGCAGCGGCAATACGCATTGGCTTTGGTCGCCAAACGCCCTCAGCACCTCGACCATCGGCGTCCGCTTGGCGCAAGAGGTGGGAAAGGACTGGGAAATCATCGGTGTCGTCGAAGCCGGCTTCAACCCCTACACGCTGCGTCTGGCCAATGGCCCTCAATCGCTGGCCAACAACAATCCCTTCACCCCCGCCAACCAGACCACCCATTTTGATTTGGCGCGTGCGGGCACGTGGGATAACGGGCAAGGGTTCATCGGGGTGAGCAATCCGACTTACGGGACCTTGACCTTCGGCCGAACCATACTGCTGTCCCAGACGGCGCTCGGCGCGTACGATCCCGTGGCGTCGGTCGCGTTTTCCCAGATCGGCTTCACCGCGCTTTACGGTACCTTCGGCGCCAGTCCGACCTCCCGCATCAATACCGCCTTGACTTATCGCCTGACTTACCAGGATTTCCGTGTCGCTGTTCAGGCGCAGGTCGGCGGCTACGATCAGGACAACGCGGCGACCCAGCAATATCAGGCTCAGATCGGAACCGATTTTCGCGGCTTCTCGTTCGACGCGATTGCCGGGTATGCGTTTAATGCGCTGACCTTTCAGACTTTTGGCGGCGCGCCGACGCCGGTCGGGTTTGACCCGAATTCCATCGTCCGCGCGACGGCCAAGGACACGGGCGGCGTCGAGCTGCTCGCCCGGTACCAATGGCAAAAATTCAAGTTTTACCTAGGCAATATTTATTCGGTGTCCGTCAATCCGAGCATTTCCTTCCCAACTGGGGTGTCCACGATCGCGCCGGGGATCTTCGTTCCGGCGGGCTTTGTCACGACGAACGCCTATACGGTTCCGCGCGTTCTCGACACGGTCTGGACCGGCGTGCGCTATGCGGTGAGGTCCAATCTTGAGCTGGCCACGGGCGTGTACTGGGAATTCCAGAACAACTTCCTGGCGGCTCCCGCCGTCTGCACGGGCTCGGGGACCGCAACCAGCAGCTCTCGATGCGCTGGCGGCCGGTACTCCTATTCATTCCTGATCGACTATCTGCCGGTTCCTCGCGTGAACCTTTACGCCGGCCTTTTGGTGTCTAATGTCTATGGAGGCGTCGCCAGTGGATTCCAGCACACCCAGAACATCGCACCGACCGTCGGCATGCGGTTTCGCTTCTGAGGTCCGCTCATTCAGGGTTTCCGCCGATGCAGCCCTTCATGCAATCGTCCGGATCGCGGCTGAGCCCATCGTCATCGCCGTCTCCAGGGTGCGCATAGGGCTTGAACGACGAATTGCCGCTCTCCGCAACCGGGACGGATCGCTTAGAGGTCGGCGCCGGGGCGGCATGCGTCGCGTGGTGCCCGTGGTGATGATGACGGGGCGCGGCACTGTCCTTCGCCCAGGCCGCGGACACGGCGAGGACGGCGCAGATCGCGACCACCGGACGAGCATAGCTCTTCATGAGGTTCTCCTTCGGCCCCGACACAAGATAACGTCGGAGCGCCGACTGTCCCATGTCGAAGCAAAAATACAGGACCGGCTGGCAGCCGGTCAATCGGGAGGGAGCATGAGACTGAGATCGATCGCAGCCGCGTTCGGGCTGCTTTGGCTGGGCTTTGCGGGAAGCGCAGACGCCGCCAAAACCCACGTGGCTGTCGCGGCCAACTTCACCGAACCGGCGCGCGAGATCGCCGCCCGCTTCCGCGAGAAAACCGGCCACGAGGCGGTCCTGATTTTCGGCGCTTCGGGCGCCTTCTTCACCCAGATCACCCATGACGCGCCCTTCGAGGTGTTTCTTTCCGCCGACGAGGAGCGGCCGCGGCTTGCGCTAGAGAAAGGCTTCGCCGTCCCGGAGAGCCGCTTCACCTATGCGATTGGCAAACTCGTGCTGTGGAGCCGGGTCCTCGACGTCACCGACGGAAAGGCGACGCTCTCGGCGCACAAGTTTTCGAAGCTCGCGATCGCCAATCCGAAGTCCGCCCCTTACGGGGGTGCTGCCGTCGAGACCATGAAGGCGCTTGGGGTCTTCGACGCCCTGCAACGCAGGCTCGTCCGAGGCAACAGCATTTCCCAGGCCTTCCAGTTCGTCGACACGCGGAACGCCGAACTCGGATTTGTCGCTCTGGCGCAGCTCCATGGCGTCACCGCGGGAACTCGGTGGCTTGTGCCTGAGAACCTTCATTCGCCCATTCGTCAGGACGCGGTTCTCTTGAAGCGAGGGGCAAATGACGAAGCCTCGAAGGCATTCTTGGCCTTTCTCAAGGGGCCGGAGGCCCGCGCCATCATTGAGAGCTTCGGCTACTCGGTCGAGTGAATTCCATGGAGACGCTGCTGCATCTCTGGCCGCCGGTTCGCCTGACGCTCGAACTCGCGACGATCAGCACCCTGTCGCTTCTGGTTCTGGCGACGCCACTCGCCTGGTGGCTCGCCCGGTCGAAACGCGCGTGGACGGAGGTGATCGCCACGATCGTCTCCTTGCCGCTCGTCCTGCCTCCAACCGTCCTCGGCTTCTACATGCTGATTGCGCTTGGACCTGACGGCCCTGGGGGAACGATCGCCAGCGTCTGGGGTGCTCGCACGCTGGCCTTCACGTTTCAGGGGCTGGTGATCGGTTGCGTCGTTTCGGCGCTGCCGGTGGTCGTCCAGCCGATCCGCAACGCCTTCGCGGCCATTGGCGACAGGCCGCTCGAAGCGGCGGCGACGTTGCGCGCCTCACCATGGAAGGCCTTCTGGAAGGTCGCCTTGCCGCTCGCCAGTCCGGGACTTCTATCGGGAGCGGTATTGGGGTTCTCGAACATCGTCGGCAATTTCGGCGTGGTCCTGATGATTGGCGGCAATATCCCGGGCCGTACGCGCGTCATGTCGACCGCCATCTTCGATTATGTCGAGACCATGCAATGGCGCGAGGCCAACATCCTCGCGGGCGGCATGGTAGTCTTCGCTTTCGTCGTGATCCTGTCGATGATCCTTATCCAGAAGCGCTACGCGAGGGCCGGGGCATGACGGCAAAGGCTCCCGCCGGAAACTGTCGGGGGGCAGTGATTTTCCGTCGAGCTTGCGGGCTTTTGCCAAGCAGTGCATTGCATTGAAGCGACGAGATGGAGAACCCCATGACTAACACGACGTCGGAGCTCGAGGCGCTCCTCATGCAGCGATCGCTCACGGACCCAGAGCTTCAGGCGAAGGCGGCGGCGGCGGCGGACTTCCGAATCTTGCCGGACGCGACGGTGATCAAAGTCGGCGGGCAGAGCGTCATCGATCGCGGTCGCGCGGCCGTCTACCCGCTCGTGGACGAGATCGTCGCCGTCCGCAAGACGCATAAATTGCTTATTGGGACCGGGGCAGGCACGCGTGCGCGGCACGTCTACTCGATCGCGGCAGGGCTCAACCTCCCGGCGGGGGTGCTCTCGCAACTCGGCGCCTCGGTCGCCGATCAAAACGCCGCGATGCTGGGGCAGCTCCTTGCGAAACACGGCATCTCGGCCGTCGACGGCGCAGGGCTCTCGGCAGTGCCGCTCTATCTCGCAGAGGTGAACGCAGTCGTTTTCGGCGGCATGCCGCCCTACGGCCTCTGGATGCGTCCTGCCCCTGAGGGCGTCATCCCGCCTTACCGCACCGACGCCGGATGCTTCCTCGTCGCTGAACAGTTCGGCTGCAAGGCGATGATATTCGTCAAAGACGAAGACGGCCTCTACTCGGCGAACCCGAAAACCTCGAAGAACGCCAAATTCATCCCTAAGATCTCGGTCGACGAGATGAAGACGCGGGGACTGCACGACTCGATCCTCGAGTTCCCGATGCTCGACCTGCTCAAGGAGGCGCGCCATGTCCGCCAGGTGCAGGTTGTGAACGGCCTCGTCCCCGGCAACCTGACCCGCGCACTCGCCGGCGAGCATGTCGGCACCATTATCACCGCAAACTGAAGACCCACCGCCATGCCCGACCGCACTAACACCGCCAAGCACGTCGCCTCGCCACTCGCGCGCCAGACCCTCCTCGACGGCGACCTCACTCGCCCCGTCGCTGGTGGACGTCCGATCCGGCTCCTCCCCTGGGTGCAGGTGGTGAAGATCGGCGGTCGCTCCATCATGGATCGCGGCGCGGACGCGATCCATCCGATCGTCGACGAACTCCGCAAGCTGCTGCCTGAGCATCGTCTACTCATCCTGACGGGCGCGGGCATCCGCGCCCGCCACCTCTACAGCGTCGGCCTGGACCTCGGTCTTCCGGTTGGGTCTCTCGCCCCTCTCGCCGCGACCGAGGCCGGTCAGAACGGCCACATCCTCGCGTCGCTGCTCGCGCCGGAAGGCGTGTCCTACCTCGAGCACCCCACCATAGCGAACCAGCTCGCGATCCACCTTTCCGCCGCCCGCGCGGTCGTGGGGAGCGCCTTTCCTCCCTATCACCACCACGAGTTCCCCACCTCGCGCATCCCGCCCCACCGAGCTGACACCGGCGCGTTTCTGCTCGCTGATGCGCTGGGAGCGGCAGGCCTCACGATCGTGGAGGACGTTGATGGGGTGTATGACGCCGACCCTAAGGGCCCCGGCGGGAAGAAGGCGAAGTTGCTTCGCGAGACGAGCGCGGCCGACCTTGTAAAGCACAAGGGCACGCTCCCGTTCGACCGTACTCTACTGGAGGTCATGGCGACCGCGCGCCACATCGAGCGCGTGCAGCTCGTGAACGGACTCGTGCCAGGCCGGCTGACCGCCGCGCTGCGCGGCGCGCATGTCGGAACAATCATCCGCACTGGGGCGCCCGGCCTGAGCACGCATGCCTCGGCTGCGTCGTGATCTTGTCGATAATCCTCGTCCAGAAGCGCCTGGCGAGGGCCGGAGCATGACGTCGGCGCGCGAGAACCACCTCGAGTTTCGCGGCACGCTGGGGAAATTCACGCTCGAGGCTGTGTTCACGGTTCCAGCGACCGGGATCACGATGCTGTTTGGCCCGTCGGGTTGCGGCAAGACGACGGTCCTGCGGTGCATCGCCGGGCTGATCCACATCAAAGATGGACTCTGCGATATCGCAGGAGAGGTCTGGCAGGATCGCGGCGGCGCGTTCGTTCCCACCCACAAGCGGGCGCTGGGCTATGTCTTTCAGGAGGCGAGCCTGTTTCCCCATATCTCCGTGCGAAAAAATCTGCTCTTTGGCGCTCCGAACAAAAAGCATGATGGACCGACCATCGACTTCGACGAGGTCGTCGATCTGCTAGGAATTCGTGCGCTGCTTGACCGTTCGCCGCGCAATTTATCCGGGGGCGAGCGTCAGCGCGTCGGCATTGGCCGTGCCTTGCTCGCTCAGCCGAAAGTCCTGTTGATGGATGAGCCACTTTCGGCGCTGGATCGGAGGACGAAGGGAGAGATTCTGCCCTTCATCGAAAAGCTGCGCGATCATTTTGCGCTTCCGATTTTTTACGTCACCCACGACACGACCGAGGTCGAACGCCTCGCCGATCAGATGGTGCTTCTCGATAAGGGCCACGTCGTCGCAGTCGGTCCTCTCGCGGAATTGCAGGCCGACCCCAATTCGATGCTGGCGACCTCCCCGGAAGCTGCCGTCTCTCTGCGAGGCGTGATCGAAGAGTCTGAAGCGCGGTTCGGACTGCTGCGCGTCTCGCTGCCGGGCGGTCACATCCTCGTGCCGTCGACTTCGGGCGCGGTTGGCGATCAGATTCGTGTCCGCATTCTCGCGACCGACGTCAGCCTGGCGCGCGAGCCGCCCGGCCGCAGTTCGATCCTCAACGTGCTGCCGGCTCAAATCGTCGCAACGAATGCGCTCAACGCGTACGAAGTCCTGGCGGCCGTGGCCTTGGGCGAGGACGGCGCTGGCGCGCGGCTCCTGGCGCGCGTACCCCAGAAATCCTGGGAGGATCTGCGCTTCGCGCAGGGCCAGAATGTCTTCGCTCAGGTCAAGTCTGTAGCGTTGGGCAGGGCCGACGTGCCGGAGTAGACCCCCACGAAGGTTTTGTCAGAGCAATTCGACCGCATAATCTCCCTCTTTCTCCCCAAGCAACAAGCGAGACAATTAAGCGGCTCGAGCCCCGCGCCACTTTGCTGCTGAAAAACTTATCACCGGCTTCAACCGCCACAGCGTCCAACGTTCAGGCGAACACAACCGCGAAGCCGGTCGGCGCGCCTATCGAGGCGCAACCCTGCAACCGCGAAACGGTGTAACCTGGGGGGCGAAACGGGGCGCACACTGGGCGTGTGTGCGAGCTAATGTCTGCTATGGGGTGCGTCGCCGACTTACCTCGGACACGTCGCGACTTCCGCGTTGGGCCAATAGCAGTCATTGAAACCTGTCGGGTGGCTCAGAAGTCGATCGTCAGCCGAAGCTCTGTCTTGAAGTTATAGACCGGATAATCTTTCACGATCGGCGCGGCGATCTCCCACATGATCACCGCCTTCTCGGTTACCTTTCGTCCAATCGCCGCGTCGAACGGAAGGAACAACCGTCCAGTCTGACCCGGGACCGGATCGCCGTAATTGATGCGGATATCGTATGAGGGATAAAGCGTCACGAACCAATGGTCGCGCAGGTCAATATTGAGTGTCGGCGCAATTTGCGGCTCATTGCGATTGCGCCGTGACGGATCACCACCAAAGCTGACTGCATAGCGCAGTTTCGGAACGAAGTAGGTATCGTTGCCGACCTCGAGGAAAGAGTAGCGGATGCCAAATCCGGGCATAATCTGCCACCGTCCAGTGCCAAGAGAGTCTTCCGCAGTCGGCGCGACCAGCCGGGCTCCGAACCCATAGCCCCAGCGATCATTGATCGGGCGGCTGAGTACGCCCTGAAACACCGTATCGCCGATGCCAAATTCGCCGCTTGAAGTCGGCGGCATGGACGTGACGGTCGTCTCAGCCCATGAGATCAACCAGGCTACCGTTTGTGAGATGCCGGAAGTGTGGCGCGGTGCATCAGCGCATGCAAGTCGAGGCTGCTCGCGACGTTTGAAAGCGGCTGCGCAGACACGGCGTACGGCCTTATGATTCACCGCCATAAAGGCAAGCGTAAGTATTTCCGGGCCAGGCGCACTACGAAAAACCGCAAGCCAGGGCAAGGCAGGGGTGGGTTACCACAGCCTCGCTAACGCATTGCTCCCGCCCGCGCTAAGCCGCCTGCGATGTCATCGACGTCGCCCTGCACCTACGCGCTGGGAAGGGCTGACGGTGTGGATGCGGGCTCCGGTGACGTGGAGTTGCTGGGGGGTTGGGGGCGCGTCCGCGTCATGTTTCCGATCGCAAATTAATCGCGCGCGCCGTCGGCGTGAGGACGCACGCGGTTGTCGCTGCGCCAGTTCGTAGCGACTGAGGTGGCGGGGAATTGCCACAATCCGGAGGGAAATTTCACGCACATTTCATCAGGGACGGTCTTGATCAGCCATATGCGCGGGCGAATGCTGTTACCTAGAGGTGCGTGAGGGGCAGCCAAACTGACTATAGGAGAGACCATGAAAAAGCTAATGGTGCTCGGCGCTGCTTTCGGCGCAGCGTTGTTGTGTGCGGCTCCTGTTTCACTTCACTGGTCACACGTCCAATGCCCCCCGGCCTGTCCAGCACTCGCCTAGGTCCGCGGCGCGATTCGCAATCTAAAGCCGCCTAGTAAAGCTCTCAATCCAACTCTGAGTGACGCCATGACCTTTCTGGCTTCCATTCCCTGTGGCTTGCCAACAACGGTGTTTGGATTTTGCATCGGCGTCCTCACCGTTTCGCCGGGCCTCGCCCAAGGCAACGCGGAACGGAACGCCTATTTTGGCCAGACACATGTGCACACAAGCTGGTCGTTCGACGCCTACGTGTTCGGCACCACGGTCACGGGGCCGGAAGAGGCGTACAAATTCGCGCTCGGCCAGCCGATCAAGCATCCGGGCGGCTACATGGTGCAGCTCAAGCGCCCGCTCGACTTCCAGGCAGTGACCGATCACGCGGAATATGTCGGCACGATCAGGCTGGCGAATGACCCTGGCTCCGAATTAAGCAAGCTGCCGATTGCCGACAAACTGAAGGTCCGTAACAGGGAAGACATCCAGAAAATCTACCTCTTCCTCGCCACCTCCATCCTCAAGAACGAGCCGATCAAGGAGCTCGTTGACCCGCAAGTAGCCGGCAATGTCTGGAAACAGACTGTGGCGATCGCCGACAAGTACTACCAGCCGGGCAAGTTCACGACCTTTGCGGCCTATGAATGGTCCTCGACGCCGAACAACATGAATTTGCATCGCAACGTCATCTTCAAGGATACGAAGAAGGTACCGGAGCTTCCGTTCAGCGCCATCGATTTAACCCATCCCGAGGACCTTTGGGCATGGATGGACGCGCAGCGCCACGCCGGCAACGAGCTGTTGGCGATCTCGCACAACGCCAATCTGTCCGACGGCGCGATGTTCCCGTTGGACGTCGACAGCAAGGGGCGTCCCATCGACGCCGCTTGGGCGCACGACCGGATGAACAACGAGCCGCTGTCGGAAATCACCCAGCTCAAGGGTACGTCTGAGACGCATCCGAGCCTTTCGCCCAACGACGAGTTCGCGGGTTTCGAGATTCTCACCTATCTGCTGGGCGGCGTCCAACGCGTGCCCAGGATCCACGGCAGCTATATTCGCGAGGCCTACCAGAACGGCCTCGGGATGCAGGACGCCCGCGGTTACAACCCGTACAAGTTCGGGGTCGTGGGCGCGAGCGACTCGCACGACACCGCCGTCGCCTACGAGGCGTCGAACTATTTCGGCGGCCACGGGCTCCTCGACGCGACCCCGCAGGCTCGCCTGAGCGGGAAGAAGGAGTCCGGTTTGACTATGGATCAGCTCAGCGTGTCGGGCCTGGGCGGCGTCTGGGCGGAGGAGAATACGCGCGAGTTGATCTTCGCCGCCATGCAGCGCAAGGAGACGTTCGGCACCAGCGGTCCGCGCATCAAGGTGCGCCTGTTCGGCGGCTGGGATTTCAGCCCCGACGTGCTCAAGCAGGCGGACTGGGTGAAGACCGGCTACGCCAACGGCGTGCCGATGGGCGGCGACCTGCCGCCGCCGAACGGCAAGGCGCCGGCATTCATCGTGTGGGCGGTCAAGGACCCCGACGGGGCCAATCTGGACCGCATCCAGATCGTCAAGGGCTGGACCAAGAACGGCCAGATCTTCGAGAAGATCTATGACGTCGCGTGGTCGGGAAATCGGGTGCTCACGCGCAGCAGCAGTCCGATGCAGAATGTTCTCTTTGGCGGCAACGAGCTGACGCTGCCGCCGGTCGGCAACACGGTCGACATCAAGAACGCCACCTACGAGAACACGATCGGCGCCGTGGAATTGAAGACCGTGTGGACGGACCCGGATTTCGATCCGACCCTCCACGCCTTCTACTACGCGCGGGTGCTGGAAATCCCGACCCCGCGCTGGACCACCTACGACGCCAAGACCTTGGGCGTGCCGCCGCCGAGCAACGTCCCGGCGACCATTCAGGATCGCGCCTGGACCTCGCCGATCTGGTACACGCCGACGGCAGAGATGCGAGCGCAGGCGCCGCACGGCGTGACCGTGGCCGATCTCACGCAGAGAGGCGCCGACGCCGCTCGACGATGCACAGCTGCGCGCGCTGATCGTCGGCAAGACCGTGGCGGTCCGCAACACGGTGACCAATCAGCGGTTTGAGATCACCTACGGGGTCGACGGCCGGCGCCTGATCTCGAGCATCGATGGCAAGCTGCCCGATCCGGAGCAGATGGGCGACCTCATGCACCCCAGTGGGCTGGGCGCGGAGTACGAGATCCGCAATGGCCGCATCGTCACCACGATAGGAGGCACACCCTTCGAGGTGACCGTCTACGCCATGGGCACCAAGTATGTCGCCGCGCGCAGCAACGAGTTCGGCTACGCCAATTATGAAGTCGAAGGGGTGAGGCCGTGACCGGCAGGTCGCCGGTCGAGCGCGACAGGGCCGCCGACAGAGCGTCGTGATGGGCTCGGATGAGCCCGTATCGGCGGCTAAGAAGCCGGCGTCATCGCCGCTGCGGCGATGGCTGCGCGAGCCGTTGCTGCACGTCGTGGTAATCGGGGCGGCGCTATTTGCCGTCTACCACGTGCTCAATCCCGGCGCCGCTCGGCGCAAGGATGCCAATCGCATCGTGATTACGGCGGACGACATTGCGCAAATCCGGCTGGCCTGGACGGCACAATGGCGGCGCCCGCCCACGCCGGATGAGCTGCGCAACCTCCTCGACGGCAAGATCCGCGAGGAGATTTCTCGCGCGAAGCGACCGCACTTGGCCTCGACAAAGACGACACCGTGGTGAAGCGCCGCTTGGCGCAAAAGATGGAGTTCGTCATGGATGACGTTGCGACGTTGCGCGAACCGACGGACGACGAACTCAGGCGCTGGTTCGAGCAGAACATGCAACGTTTTGCCATTGCCGAGCCTGGTGACGTTCCGCCACCTGTATTTCTCGCCCGATCTGCGCGGCGCACGCGCGCGCGACGATGCCGTCGATGCGCTCCGGCAAGCTTGCCGGCGAGCCGGAAGAAACGCCGGAGCTTCACGGGCTGTCCGATCGGTTCATGTTCCAGGATTTCTATGCCGAGCGGTCACCCGACCAGGTTGCCGGGATATTCGGCACGCGGTTCGCGCAGGCGCTGCTCGGGCTCAAGGAGGGACAGTGGCAGGGACCAGTCGAGTCCGGATTGGGCTGGCATCTGGTCTGGGTTGAATTGAAGACCTCCGGCCGGGTACCGGCCTTCGAGGAAATAGCGGCGACGGTCAAGTCCGCATGGATCGATGAGCAACGCGCCGAGTGCCAAGCGCAAGATGTTCGAGAACATGCGAGCCCGTTATCAGATCGTGCTGCCGGAACGGGCAGCATCCGGCGGCGCCCTGGCCCACGCTGCCGCGCTCCCCGCTGACCCGCTACAGGAGCAGCAGTGTTCACGCGATTGTCGCTTCTCTGCATCCTGCTCGGCGCGCTGGCTCAGAGCTCTCTCGCGCAAGCGCACGAGTTGCGCCCGGCGTATCTTGAAATCAACGAGACGGCCCCCGGCCGCTATGAAGTGTTGTGGCGCACGCCGATCAACGCCGGCATGCGCCTGCCCGTGGTGCTGAAGTTGCCCGACGATGCGCGCAACATCACTGCGCCATCGCTCAAGGAGTTTTCCGGAACGCTGCTCGAGCGCCGGCTGGTGGACGCCGGCGAGAACGGCCTTGCCGGCAAGCGGATCGAGTTCGTGGGCCTGCAAGCGACCATCACCGACGTTCTGGTGCGGGTACAGGCGCTCGACGGCACGCACACGACCACGCTGGTGCATCCATCGCGGCCGTGGGTCGAGATCGCTGCCTCGCCGGGGATCGCGGACGTTGCCGGCGCCTATCTCGTGCAGGGCATCGAGCACATTCTGTTCGGAACCGACCACCTGCTGTTCGTCCTCGGTCTGATGCTTCTGGTGAGGGACCGCTGGGTGCTCTTGAAGACGATCACGGCCTTCACGGTTGCGCACAGCATCACGCTGGCGGCCGCGACCTTGGGCTACGTGCATGTGCCGGCGCCGCCGCTTGAGGCCGCAATTGCGCTTTCGATCATGTTCGTCGGCGTCGAGGTCCTGCGCTCCCGGCGGGGCGAGACGAGCCTCACGCTGCGCCAGCCGTGGCTCGTCGCCTTCGCCTTTGGACTTGTGCATGGGCTGGGATTTGCCAGCGGGCTCGCCAGCATTGGTTTGCCGCAGGGCGACATTCCGATCGCCCTGTTGATGTTCAATATCGGCGTCGAGGTCGGCCAACTGTCGTTCGTGGCGATTCACCCTGCTGCTGATGCGTTTCTTCCATCAGCTCGGAATCCGTTGGCCGCAGCCGGTGCGTGTCATGCCGGCTTATGTTGTAGGCTCCTTTGGCGCCTTCTGGACAATCGACCGGATCGCCTCCATGATTGCGGGAACGGGATGACGTCAACACTGCGCAGCCTGTTGGCAAATCGCGTCGATTTTGCCACGTCTCGCCCATGTTCGGGGGTAACGTGAACTGCCGCGGCGACAGTGCGGCCGTTAGCACGAGCGATTTCAAACCGCGAAAAAGAACCGTCAAAAATTACGCACTTCGACGTGCGGCGCAGTTTCGAGCGTTTCTTTAAGTGCATCGCGCTCAGCAACAAGTGCTCGGACCGAACGAGCAAGTGCCCAACGTGAGTCCATCTCCAGCCGCGAAGCAATCTTGCCGATGACATAGGGCGTGGTTGTATCAATCTCGCCTGGAAACTGTTCTGAGATGTGCGGATACGGCAGACTGTCGGTCTTGCGCTGAATACCCGGCACGCGCTGGGTGACGCCGTCGCCCGCCGCTTGCTGCGCTTTCATGTTTCGTCGCAAGCAGTCGGGTCAAGAATAGCGGGCTGGATGCGGACCTCGTGCGTCACGGCAGTATCCGCGCACTTGTTCCAGATAGCAATTCACTTGGCACACAACATCGCCGACCTTCGCCGGCGATCTGTCCCACCGTGTTCGAGCTTAATTATTTGATCGAAATGTCTTAGTTCGCGGCGGATGGTGACACGGTGTAACTTTCCGAATGCTCGGGGACTGAAATTGCGAGCGCTGCGGACACCGAAGCGCGCGGCCAAGTCGGCGCGCACCGTTTCACTGTCGCTGGCCTCGTCACACAGGCGAAAGTAGGTCTGAGGGTATAACGGTTTCACGCGGGGTGGCGCACACTCGGCACCACGGCGGGTCGTCGGCCGAGTAAAACCGTGGGACCGTTGAACCGGCATGGGGGGGTGGAAGCGTCAGGACGGCGCCACGCCAGCAAGTGATCAAACATCTGATGCGTCTAATCATGCAATACGATGCGGAATTTCGTCGTGAAGTGGTGACCTCCGCAGTCAGCTCTCACGCGAAGCACTGACCGCGGTTTGGGTTCGACTGGAGCACAGTCCAATTCGACCCCACCCCCACGTTGGACAATGGGGGTGGCCCTGGTGGTGGCTAAAGCTAGCAGAGCCCCGCAGCTGCCGACAGCTGCAGAACATCCGTCTCGGCTCAGCTACGGCTAATCCCTTGAGCAGGAGTCGCAATCAGCGGGCGGATGAGGACGGATGACTCCAGTTTCCATGTTGACGCATGCCGCAGCGGTTTCCCAGTCAGCGCCCGATTGCCGAAAACCGTTGCGCCGCTTTCTTCGTTTCACCCGTGGCACCGGACTTTGAAACCAGGATCGCCGCGGCGGGAGCCGCCTTAACGGTATGACGGTTCGCACGATTGGAAGCGAGCTTGAGCGATCGAGCCCTTAAACCGTTGCACCCGTCCGACAGTGCTAGGGACGGATCCCCGAGATCGCGCTTCTGACCGCTGCAGCGTGTGCCTCGGTCGATCGTCGAGCAGTTGATGCAGCAAATTATGCACTACGACGCCGAGTTTCGCCGTGAAGAGGCGACCCCCGCAGTCAGCTCTAACGCAATGCACTGACGGCGGTTCGGATCGAGTGGAGCACTGGGACCACTTTGACCCCACCCCCATGCTGGACAGGCCGGGGGTGTTCTCGCGCAAGCAGGCAAGGGACCCAAAACCGTGCCAGGATCGCAAGTCGATCCGTCCCACCGTGTTGGGACGTAATTAGTTGATCGGAATGTCTTAGTTCGTGGCAGATGGTGACACAGTGTGCTGAAAATCCTGCAACAGCCGGGTCAGACAAGGTCGATACCGCTGGGGCAGATGAAAGCCAGCAGGGCGGTGTCATCCGCCAGCAAGTGATCGAGCAGTTGATGCGTCAGATAAGGCACTACGACGGCGAGTTTCGCCGCGAAGAGGCGACCTCCGCAGTCAGCTCTCACGCGAAGCACTGACGGCGGTTCGGATCGAGTGGAGCCCGGGGACCAATTCCCCTCCGGTATGCTGGACAGGCCGGGCGTTCATTCGGCGCGCAGGCGGTGTCATCCGCCAGCAAGTGATCGAGCAGTTGATGCGGCAGATAAGGCACTACGACGTCGAGTTTCGCCGCGAAGAGGCGACCTCCGCAGTCAGCTCTCACGCGAAGCACTGACGGCGGTTCGGATCGAGTGGAGCCCGGGGACCAATTCCCCTCCGGTATGCTGGACAGGCCGGGCGTTCATTCGGCGCGCAAAAGATCGTTCCCTTTGTTGCGGGGCTCAGATTTTCCGAGCCTTAAGGTTTTCTTAGGGGTTTGGCGGCGGCACCGGTCCGCCGCCCCGTGCGTTTTGCTGTCGTCGAACCAAACGACACCAGCAATGCCCCGCATAGCCGGACCGCTGCTTGCTTGCGCGGTCGCTTTGGCAAATACGCCTGCCAATGCACAAGCAGGCGCCACACCTGCACCACCCGAGGATAGGGACGCTTCAACGGCCAGCGAGCCGCGTGGTGGATCGGCACAAGTGCCGACAGCCGATGACATTTGCCGCGCACTAGAACAGTCGGCGGCGGAGAACGCGCTGCCCGTCGAGTTCTTTGCCCGGGTGATCTGGCAAGAGAGCCGTTTCGATGCGCAGGGCTGTCAGCCCCAAGGGAGCCGCAGGTATCGCCCAATTCATGCCGGCGACCGCCAGCTGGCATGGCCTCGCCGACCCGTTCGACCCAATCGAGGCGCTGCGGCACTCGGCTGCTTACCTGCGCGAACTGCTGAACCAGTTTGGCAATCTGGCCTTGCCGCAGCGGCGTACAATGCAGGCCCAGGCCGAGTCAGCGCCTGGCTAACGAACCACCGACCCCTGCCTGGCGAAACGCGCAACTACTGTGGCTCTTGTGACCGGCTGGACGGCCGATGAATGGGCGTCGCCCACGCCGCCAGAAAAGGCCAAAACCACAATTCCACAAGGCGTGCCTTGCACCCGGCTTGCCAATCTGATCCTTGCACCGAAACAAGAGCGGCAGCGTGCTGCCAGCTACATCCCGCGCTGGGGCATTCATCTCGCCGCCCATTTGTCTGAAAGCATGGCTTGGACAGTCTACCGTGAGCGTGTGAAGCGATTTGCTTCACTAATCGGGGATCGCGAGCCTATCGTCTTGTACAAGGTAATGCCGGGGATGGGTAACGCCAAGCGCTACATCATTACCATTGCTGACGACGATCGCGCCTCCTTGGACAAGATATGTCGGAAGCTGATAGCCTCTGACGTCAGTTGTGACGTTATGCGCAACTCAGCGGGGCGATCGGCAAACAACTAGTCCTCCACGCGATTGCCATAAAGCCGCCGATTTAATTGGCGCGAGCAAAAATGCGCCTTGGTCAAAAGTGGCGCCCATATCGAAAAAATCCATAAAGCCTCCTCGTTCCCAGCACGTAGCCGCCTCAAACGGTCGTTTGAATATCAAACGATCGTTTGAAAAAGGATTGGTTAATGTCATGGCGTGTATCGGTGCAGCGCCTACTGGGCGCTGGGATGCTGGTGTGCATTGTCGCTGGACTGTTATTGAGCGTTCAATCTTGTCGGGCGGCGGAGGTGTCGCTGGGCAAGGGGACCTCCGCCTCTCTGGAAACGATGCAGCTCGTCCGCGACGAGCACGCCTTGGTCGCGGAAATGATCGAAGCGCAAATGGCAGCGCGCGGCGGCGGGCCTGAATGGTCCTCGGATCGAAACCGGGAAACGATTGTCAAATCTGTGCAGGTTTATCTCTTGCTGGGTGGCCTCGTAGGTTCAGATGGATCTGTTACCAGCGCTGGCATGTTCCAGCTCGCCGAAAAGCTACGCGCGCTGCCTGGCACCAAGGTTAGAACCTACACCTGGGACAAATGGGTTGAAGCCTATAAGGCAATTCTCGCCAATGAAGGCAAGGCTAAGATCGTTGTTGTGGGCTACAGCGGTGGCGGGTCGCGCGCGACCTGGCTTGCGAACATGCCATCAAAGCCGCAGATCGACTTGATGGTAAACTACGACCCATCGCCTAAATGGCAGATGAAGTCGATCGGCTCGAATGTGAAAAGGGCTCTTTGCTTCCACAACACCAAGCCAATGATGTGGATACCGGGCGTCGGTGCTCTGGGCGGCGGTCAACTGGTAGGCAATGTCCCTGGCTTCGGTAGCCGCTCTGGTCATGGCCGGATCGAGACTATCAACATCGCCGAGCAACACATGCTCGTGCAAGTCGATCAATCGCTTCACGAGCGCACTATCGAGGCAGTCGGGGCATTGGCCGGCGCGATTCCGGCCCGAACCGAGTCCAGGATGGCGTCACTCCCGTGCAAAAGAGTGGCCCTTTGTCAGGCGCTCAGTGCCATGCGGCAACCCGAGGATCGGGGCGCCTTCTCCGTTGCTGAGTTAGGTGGGACAAAATGAGAGGCCGGCGGCCAAAAGGCGCCTCTGAACCTCTTTGTGTTTCTCTTGCCTAGCTCCTGGCGTGGTACCGGCCGCAATGCGCAATGGATGAAGCGAGGCTGTGGCACCGGTCACACGCCCGGCGCGTTCTGCTGTCGGCGTGCGGACTACGAAGACTGCCTGTTGGCTTTGTTAGCCACGGTCGCGCCCTTCGCGCTCAGCCCCGGCAGTTCGGCCTCGATACGTTCAAGTGCTTGTTCAAAATATCGCAACAGATCGGCCGCAACCATTATCCACTGTAAGTCCGCACGAGGATCAGTACCTCCATCAGAAAATATTGCAGTGTCCGACGCATGTTCAGTCTTCAGGTCGGCGAAATACAGTACCCCGCCGAAGCTGTTCGGGTGGGTGTGTTCGGAAAGGAAATCGTATTCCTCCATAATATTGGGGCGTAACCGCGCCATCTTTTCCACCTGAGTGAGAATGTTAGTCGCCTTAATCTGATCGCCGTGCTCGGCAACAAGGTGTTCAACCTTCGTGAAATGGGTTCGCTGCTTGGCAAAAACAAAAATTGCCTGCAAATCGCCTCGTACGATAAGAGTCTGAAGTTTTTTCTCGAAATCGAGAAAGGCTGCCACGGTCTCATAAATGGATCTGAGGCACATCATGCTGACGAGGCCATTTTCGACGAAAAAAAGATCGTAAGTGCTGTTGATCAAAACGAGACATCTACGCAAATACGCTTGGCAGTATGTTCGTATTACGTTGCTCGCACGAAATCCGCTTCCGGGTTCCGGCATGACAATCCGGTCAACCTTGCGCGCCTCTAGCCGCGCCAACATTTCATTGAGTTCGCGAACCTTGGAGGGCGGCCAAATACCCGGAGGGATAAGTGCTGGATCAAACATGATTTGTTTTTGACTCGAAAGCCGGCGGAACGGCAGCCACTTTCCGCCTTTGGGTTTTCGCCGCGTCAAGGGTCACAGGCGACGACGCGCGAGAGAATGTAAACCGATTTAATTTACCGTCCCGCTAACTTGCTCGGGATGTCTCAATTGCGCCGTGGCACGGCTTCCAGCAGTAGCGTAAGGGCCCTCCGGAGAGCTGCTGTTCCGGTTGCTTCTCCTTTGTAGTGGCCAAGGCGCACGACTACGAGATCATGTGATGGCACGATCATGGTTGTCTGACCGCCGGCGCCTGCCATGTAATAGGAATCGCGCGGGACGGGATACTGGCCAAGACCATTGATCCAAAAAAAGCCGCCGTAGATTGGTAGTTTGTCGGCCACCCAAGCCGGAGCTGGTGAACTGACAAACTTTGCATAACCCTCCGGCAGAACGCGCTCGCCGTTCCAGACGCCGTCTTGGAGATAAAGGTTGCCGAGCCTAGCCCAGTCGCGGCCGCAGCCTACCTCATAGCCTTGTCCTAAAAAATTTCCGAATGGATCAGTTTCAATCCGCATCGTGCGGATACCAAGCTTGTCAAAGAGCGCCCGCTGCGGAAATGATAAATAATCTTCACCGCTCCTCTCGACTGCGAGCCGGATCAGATAGCTGATCAATACTGGATCAGTGTTGCGGTAACGCCCGACCGTGTTAGGCGGCCATTGCTGCGGACGGGTGGCCGCATAATGGTATGAATTGACCCCTCCCGTATAAAGATACAGATGGTCCGGATACGGACCGGAGGGATTATAGTCGGGGTCTTGCGGTGCTCTGATCCGAAGACCACTGGACATATGAAGAAGGTCCTCCACGCGGATTTTGCCGCGAGGGTCTCCGGGTGTTTGCCATTCGGGAATAGGAGCGCGTTGAGTGAGCTCATACGCGCCTCTGTGGAGCAGAATGCCAAACAAAGTGGCGGTAATGCTCTTGCCCATGGACCAGCCTTCGAGCGGCGTACGCACGCCTATTCCGTCGCCATAGCGCTCTGCAATGAGGTGGCCCTTCCAGGTGACGACGAAGGCCGCCGTTAAAGCCTCGGAGGGTTCGAAAGCCGCGTCGACGGCCGCCTTGAGCTTTGCCGCATCGATCTCGCTCGGCAGCGGCTCATTCGGCAGCACATCGCCCATGGGCCAAGGCATGGTATCGGCATCGGGCAATTTGCTCTTTACGACTACCGGCGTGAAATGGACCGCAGACTCACCCAGCGGAAGCGTCACACAGCCTTGGCTTCCAAGGTATTTGGCGGTCCGAGTTATTCCGTTTGCCAGCGTAACGTGAATCGCTTTGTTGGCGCGGTCGATCACCGGTTTGCCGAGCTTCGTCCGAACCTCGTATGGCGCGGTGAAATAACCGACATTCTCAGCAGCAAAATCTGGCGCAAGACCCGTCATGAACACCGCTGTGCACATGACCTTGGCATATCCGGCGGCATGATGTGCTAACGGGTCACCGGGCGGCGGCACATAGGGCGTATCAAGTTCGAGCGACCTTGCGCGTGCGATGAGCTCATGGAGCTGCGTTTGCGGAGTCGCGGCCGTTGCGACCAAGGACAGAAGAAACGTGCTGAGTAACCCCGATCTCATGCCTTCTCCCTGACCTTCCGATCGCAAGATAACAGAACTAAAGCTGCCGCCAACGCCGCGTCTCCAGGTTGACGGCTCCAACGGTTCTGCCCGTCGCAATTGTCGCACAGGGCACATGCCGCCCGGTTTGAGGCCAGGACTACTAACAGCCTTCGACTGGCGCAAGGGCTTGAGGACGACGACTGTCCCCTGAACTCCATCGAGCGCGACGGAGTATTCCCCTATTGCAAGTGCAGTTGCATCGTAGGGCGCCTCTTCCCACCTCTCGTAAGTTGGCAACGGAGTGTCCAATGACAGAACCAGCAAAGCCGCGTGCTGTTGGATTGAATCACATAGCCCTGGAGGTCGGCGATATCGAGGAGGCATTAGCGTTTTACGGCCGGCTTTTCAGGTTCGAACTCCGTGGCAAGAGTGACACCATGGCCTTCATCGATCTTGGCGACCAATTCATCGCTCTACAGAAAGGGCGTAGGCAGCCTGCGGATGACGGCCGCCATTTTGGTTTGGTGGTCGATGATAAGGATGCGGCACGGCGCGCTCTTAGAGATGCCGGCGTCACGACATTAGACGGCGGCTTTCTCGATTTCCGCGACCCATGGGGCAACCGCATCGAGATTGTCGGATATGACAATATCCAATTTACTAAAGCGCAAAACGTCCTACGCGGCATGGGCCTCGAGCAACTCACGAAGAACGAAAAAGCAAAGCAAGAGCTGGCGAAAAAAGGGATGGCTTGACTAGACTAAGGTGCTTTACCAAGCCGCCCTGTGCAACCAAAGGGAGGGACGGTCATGCCTGTGATTTCTGGCTTCGGCGCGCTTGCGGAGCTGCCGTGGGAGCGTGTCACCGACAAAATCGAGCGCCGCGTCCTCGCCGGCCAGCAGGGGATGATCGTGTGGTGGAAGATGAAAGCCGGCGCCCATGCGGCTACTCATCAGCATCCTCACGAGCAGATCGTTTGGATGCTCAAGGGCAAAATGGACTTCCGCATCGGGAACGATAGGAGATCCATGGTCGCGGGCGACGTTGCGGTGATACCCGGTAACGTCGAGCACGAAGGAATCTTTCCAGAGGATACCGAGGTCGTCGATATCTTTGCACCGCCTCGCGAAGATTTCCTCACAGGCGATGTGCCGCCCTACATGCGCGCGTCGTAGTCGAGATTGAGAGAACTGTGAGCGAGTGCGTGTAACTCGCCATTTGCCAGGTAGGGCATCTACGGCTATCGACCCAAACCGGAACGGCCGCGAGCGAACACTCGTTCGTATAGACTTTGGATTAAGTGCCGTCCCCAGGATTTGGTGAGAAATATTGTGCCTTGTCTGGCACCCTCTCCCACTCTTTGGCGTCGGCCGGGGGATCTTTCTTGAGGGTGATATTGGGCCACAGTCTAGCGTATTGGGCGTTGATGCTCAGCCACTTCTCGGCCCCCGGCTCGGTGTCGGGCTTGATCGCCTCGACCGGGCATTCCGGCTCGCAAACCCCGCAATCGATACATTCGTCCGGATGAATGACCAGCATGTTCTCGCCCTCGTAGAAGCAATCCACGGGGCAGACTTCCACACAATCCATCAACTTACATTTTATGCAGCTCTCATTGACTATGTAGGTCATAGAACGTCCCTCCTGAACGGAAGAGGTCTTCGTGGCGGCCTATGCGGCCCTCACACAGCGCGCGGGGGGCTGTGAGGCCGAGCTAAGGAGTTCTCGCTACTCAGCCGGCGCATCGGGTGACGGGTGTCACCTCGTTTGTTTTGCTGGCGGACATAGGCGATCAGTGCCTCCGGACGCTGCATCTTGACCTTGAGGGCGGCGATCAGCGCGTCTTCCGCGTCAACGACAACGTGTCCCGTTTTCCCTTGAATTTTAAAGCCAACCGCAAATTGCACCTGGGTGCTCTCCCGCTCTAGCCAAGATAGCACAATTTAATTCGACGTGTGAGGCCCGCTAAACCGCAGTCCGCCACCGTCGTTCCAACTTAAGGGGTTGGCCTGGACTTCGGTTAGTAGCGCGCGGCTTAGTCAGTCACGCGATACTTCCGATTTGCCTCTCGAAACGAAGACATATCGCTGAGGAGCTCGCAAGATGCGGGGGCCGGTTCGGAAATAGCGGCCAACACTGTGCGAACGGCCATCATTCGATGAGCGCCTGCGACGTGAGATTGCGGATTAAGGAGCGGTAGTAGCGGGCCTGCAGCGGCGCCGCTTGCATCATCAATACGGTTATCAATTTTTCCTTGGGGTCAACCCAAAACGCGGTGCCCCATATGCCGGCCCAGAAGTATTCTCCTGGAGATCCTGGCATCGGGTTGCGTCCTTCTTGCGCGCGGACGACAAACCCAAGTCCAAAACCTTGGCCTACCTTCGGCGTTGGCGCGATCCCAAGAGGCTCAAAAAGGTTCAGGGTAACCGGACTAAATGCAACGCCGGGCCAGAGATGATCGGATGTCATGAACGAAACGGTTCTTGGCGACAGCAGGCGCACCTGATCAAGCGCGCCGCCGTTCAGTAACATCTGAGCGAACCGCACGTAGTCCGAAGCCGTCGAGACCATCCCCGATCCCCCGGCCAGCCAATTCGGCCGGTTGGTAACGTCGAACGTCGGCCACCTTTTGCCGGTTGTAGGATCAATCTGGGTTTCAGCGAGCCGGTCTAGCTTCTCTCGGGTGACATAAAAACCTGTGTCAGAGAGGCCGAGCGGTTTGGCGACTCGGTCGGCAACGAATTGATCAAGGGTTACTCCCGAAATGACCTCAACAACACGACCCAGCACATCGGTAGAATGACTGTATTCCCAGGTCGTTCCTGGATGGTAGGCGAGCGGTAGCTTCGCAATCTTTGAAATAAATTCCGCGAGCGTCTGATTGCGATCAAAAAGATTTGCTTCGTTGTAGGCTTGTTTGACGAGCGACTTACCGAAGATGCCATAGGTGAGACCCGAAGTATGGCGCCAGATCGCCTCGCTGAGATCTGGGATTGCGTGGTCGTAGTCGTGCAAGACGTTATACGCCATGCCGCGGCCATTGAAGGCGGAGGCCAGATTGGGATCGAGCATGATCGCGTCGCTGAAGTCCTTGATGGCGCGGCTGTAGTCCCGCTCGACGTAATACGCGATGCCGCGGCCATTGAAGGCGGCGGCCAATTTGGGATCGAGTTCTGATCGCCTCGCTGAAATCCGCGATCGCGCGGGCGTTGCTCTTGTCTTGGTAATAGACGACGCCGCGGCTGTTGTAGGCGGCGGCGAGGTCGATGGCTGTCAACTTCCCGGATGATATCGCGCGGTCGCAGGCCGCAATGGCGGCGTTGCCGGATGCAATTTTGCATTTGGCCAGGTCGGCGACCAGGTCGGGCGACGAAAAAGTTTCCATCGCCAGGTGAGCGGCGTGAGGTTGATCGATGGCGGCGGCGGGGACGGAATGGATCGGTGCATCCGGCGCGACACGCGATGTTGTTATGCGGCTTGGACATGCCGGAGGGAGGCCGCGAAGACGGCGCGCTCGCGATCAAAAATTGAATTTCAAACGCCAGGACGGAAATCGCGCATGCGATCAGCACTGCACTGCGCAGGCGCGATCCCTTCCGCAACTGTTCTATCCGGTCTGCAAACCGAAGCCGCCCATCTTCCGCCGCGCGGCGGCGCGATGCTTCCGTGACGGCGGCGGCGCTGAACGTCACCGCCAATCCGCAGACCAGAGCCTATGGCGCCGCCAATCCGACGCTCACCTATACGAGCACCGGCCTTGTCAACGGCGATACGCTCACCGGACTGTTGGCGACGACGGCGACCGCGACATCCAATGTCGGCATCTACGGCATCACGCAAGGCACGCTGGCCGCTTCGTCGAATTACGCGCTGACCTACACGCCGGCCAATCTCACCGTCACCGCCGCGGCGTTAAGCGTGACGGCCGATGCGCAGACACGCGCCTATGGCGCCGCCAATCCGACCCTGACTTACGTCGCGACCCGCCTCGTCAATGGCGACACGCTCACCGGGCTGCTTGCCACAACGGCGACCGCGACGTCCAACGTCGGCACTTACGGCATCACCCAAGGCACGCTCGCCAATGCCAATTATACGATCACCTATACGCCCGCCAATCTGACGGTAACGCAGGCCGCGCTCAGCGTGGTTGCTAATCCACAGAGTATGATCTACGGCGGCACCGTTCCGACCTTGACCTATGTCGCGACCGGTCTCGTCAACGGCGATACCGACTTTGACTTATACGACTGCCGGCCTCGTCAACGGCGACACGCTGACCGGACTGCTGGCCACGACGGCAACCACGACGTCCAACGTCGGCATCTATGGCATCACCCAAGGTACGCTCGCCGCATCGTCGAACTACGCGCTGACTTATACGGGCAACAATCTGACCGTGACGGCTGCGGCGCTGACGGTCACCGCCAATCCGCAGAGCCGCGCCTATGGCGCCGCCAACCCGGCGCTGACCTATACGAGCACCGGCCTCGTCAACGGCGACACGCTCACCGGGCTGCTGGCGACGACAGCGACCACGACCTCCAATGTCGGTGCTTATGGGATCACCCAAGGCACGCTGGCAGCGTCCTCGAACTACGCGCTGACTTACACCGGCAATAATCTGACTGACCGTGACGGCGGCGGCACTCACGGTCGCCGCCAACGCGCAGAGCAGAACTTATGGCGCCGCCAATCCGACGCTGACTTATGTCGCGACCGGCCTCGTCAATGGCGACACGCTGACCGGGCTGCTGGCCACGACGGCGACCACGACCTCCAACGTCGGCGCTTACGGTATCACCCAAGGCACGCTGGCGGCGTCCTCGAACTACGCGCTGACTTATACCGGCAACACTCTGACTGTGACGGCGGCGGCGCTCACGGTCGCCGCCAACGCGCAGAGCAGAAACTTATGGGGCCGCCAATCCGACGCTGACTTATGTCGCGACCGGCCTGGTCAACGGCGACACGCTGACCGGATTGCTCGCCACGACGGCGACCGCGACCTCGAACGTCGGCGCTTATGGGATTACCCAAGGCAGTCTCGCGGCGTCGCCGAATTACACGCTGGCTTATACCGGCAACACTCTGACCGTGACGGCCGCGGCACTGACGGTCGCCGCCAATCCGCAGAGCAGAACTTACGGCGCCGCCAATCCGACGCTGACGTATGTCGCGACCGGCTTGGTCAACGGCGACACGTTGACCGGCCTGCTGGCGACGACGGCGACCACGACATCCAACGTCGGCGCTTATGGGATCACGCAAGGCACGCTCGCCGCATCAGCAAACTACGCGCTGACTTATACCGGCAACACTCTGACCGTGACGGCCGCGCCGCTGACCGTCACCGCCAACAACGGGCAGAGTATGGTCTACGGCAACGCCGTCCCGACCGCGACCTATGTGGCGACGGGCTTGGTCAACGGCGACACGCTGACCGGCGCGCTCGCCACGCTGGCGACCTCGGCCTCCAACGTTGGCAGTTATGCGATCACGCAAGGCTCGCTCGGCAATTCCAACTATACGATCGCTTATACCGGCGCCAATCTGGCGGTGGCGGTCCGCCCGATCGCTGTCGCGGCGAATGCGCAGTCGAGCCCCTACGGCGCCAATCCGACGCTGACCTATACGGTCGGCGGCTCGGGCCTGGTCAATGGCGACACGCTTTCCGGCGCGCTCGCCACGACGGCGACCACGACCTCCAACGTCGGCAACTACGCCATCACGCAAGGCACGCTCGCGGCATCGTCGAACTACGCGCTCACGGGTTTCACCGGCGCGAACCTCGCCGTGACCGCCCGGCCGATCACCGTCGCCGCCTATTCCCAAACGATCCCAGTCGGAGCGCCGGACCCCGCCTACACCTATAGCGTCACAAGCGGCAATCTGGTCAACGGCGACGCCTTCAGCGGCAGCCTGGTCCGCCTCCCCGGCGAGACAATCGGGAGTTACCCCATTCTGCAGGGAAGCCTGTCGGCCGGCGGCAACTATCTGCTCACCTATATCGGTGGCAGCCTGACGATCGCTCCCGTCGAGCAACCGGTGAACCCTGTCGTCAACCCTGTCGTCAACCCAGTCGTCAACGCGCTGCTCACTGCGGTCGCGGAAAACGCAGCGTTCCCGAGCGCCGTCGTTGGAGACTTTTTCCTTAGCAGTGGTAATTTCGCGTCAGTGTATTTGCCCGCGGACCCCAACGCGAAAAAAGACTGCACGTCGTTGGCGATATCGCGGGGCCTCAAGAAACACCGCCGTGTCACCTTAACGGGTGGCGGAGGTTCCGGCGGATGCTGATCGCGGGAACGGACGACGCGGATGATGACTTACCTTAATCGATACGGAAGTGTCGATTTTAACCGGCGGAAGTTCCGCTTCTTGCAAACGAGGAGAATGAAATGAAGTCGATCATAAACTCAAGTCTGCCTCTTGGTGCAGTGGTACTGGGAGCGACGGTTTTTCTCGGCCTCGGCTCGCTCGCCATCGCCCAAGGGCCAAAACCTACAGCGCCCCCAACGACGACGACCAAGTCCGATCCTTCTCGATCGCTCGTCGATGCATCGCCGACCAGCACGTCGGCCAGCTTCGGCGATTGGGTTCTGCGCTGCTAGCGTATCGGCAACGGCGCCGAAATGCTGCACGTGTGTGAAGTGGCCCAGCAGATCCGGGCATAGGACCAACAAAACCCGTTGGCGGAAGTCGCCATCGGACGTTTGAAGAAGTCCGACCCGCTGCTGCTGACGGTTGTTCTACCGGTCAATGTCACTTTTCCAAACGCACCGAGCTTCTCGCCCGATGCCAAGGAAACCGACCTCCTCGATCTCGGCTGGCGCAAATGTCTGCCTGGAGGTTGCTTTGCCGACGTCGCCCTGAAGGATGACGTTCTGCAACGCTGGAAGGTGCAGTCGGGAAACGGCCGTCTCGCATGGAAAGATGCCGCAGGGCGCGATTTCGCTATCGGGATTTCGTCCAACGGATTGGCCCAGGCGCTCGACGCCTTCAGCAAGGAGCAGTAAGGCCAGCCCTCACGAAGCCGGAGATAAGCCCTGCCGTCCGAAAGGACGGCAGGGGTTTTTCTTTTGGGGGAAGGATGCCGCCGGGAGAACATAGGGGGCCGACCAGCAGCCAGCGTGCGCACGCACGCGGTGAGTAGAGCAGAAAGGCCGGACTTTTCCGCCCTTTGCAAACGGCGCTACCGTTACTGATTGACACTTCGCGCTCTGCCCGCTGCCTTGCAGCTCGTTGCATCGGGCGCTGCACATTCTGACACAAACCCGATGTCGCTAATATCGGCGTTTGAGCATGCCCGTCGCCCGGCGGAAAAGTGAGTTGAGCGCAAGGTCCAGCCTCCTCTTGGAAATAGCCTGCGATCCTACAAAGAATTGTGAGGCTTTCGCCCGTGGCCGACGAACGGCTCGCCGCCGCGGTGATTTCTTCCTATTGCCGGAGACGTTTGGTCGAAGAGTTGTCGTGCACCCAAGCGACAGGGGAGTTTATCATGCACACAGCGGTATATTGAGCGGCAAAAGGAAGACTATGCCAAGTAGCGTGCCAAGGACGACCAAATTTTCCAGGACCGTCACGACGATCGCCGACATCAAAGCGCTCGAGCGATTGCCCTACGATGAGCTCGTACCCGCGCGCAATCTTTACCAGCTGTTCGAGGCGACCGCGCGGCTTCATCCCGCGCGACCGGCGCTCACGGTTATGCCCTCCGGCGATCCTGAAGAGAGCGCCGTCACGCTGTCGCACAAGGGATTGCTCGAAGAGATAACGCGCGCGGCCAATCTTTTTCGCTCGCTCGGCATATCGCCGTCCGGCGGCGCCGTTGCCTTCCTTTGCCCGGCGCTGCCCCAGATTTCCGCCGGCTCTCATTGGCGCTCAAGTCGCGGGCGTCGCCAGCACGATCAACTTTCTGCTCAATGCCGACGCCATCGCCGATCTCCTGATCGCCGAACAGGCGACGGTGCTGGTCATTCCCTCCGCAGCCGATGATGCGGCGCTCTGGGAGAAGGCCAACGCGGTTATCGACCGCGTGCCGTCGCTTCAACGGATATTGGTCGTCGGCGGCAAGAGCGATCCCGGTCGCAAGATTGTTGGCTTCGATGAAAGCCTGTCGGCGCAGAGCGACACCCTGGATTTTACGCTGACCGCGGACCGTGACACGGTATGCGCGCTCTTTCACACCGGCGGCACGACCGGACGCCCGAAGCTCGTCCGCTTGACGCACGGCAATCAAATCCATGCCGCGTGGAGCTTTGCTCAAGTCCATGGCCTCGATGAGTTCGACACGGCGATCAACGGCTTCCCGTTGTTCCATGTTGGGGGTACGGTGACAGCCGGGCTGTCGATCCTGGCGGCGGGTGGGCACATCGTCATCCCGTCGCCTTACAGTTTGCGGCTTCCGCGCGTCATTCAAAACTACTGGCGGATCGTTGAGCGATTTAATGCGACAATCGTCAGCGGCGTGCCGACGTCCATCGCGGCGTTCGCCGAGGTGCCCATCGGCAAGAATAATGTCGCCTCCGTGCGGATGGCGTTGACCGGCGGCGCCGTCTTGCCCAAGGCTGTCGGCGAGCGGTTCGAGAAGCGCACCGGCATAAGGCTTTTTGAAACCTATGGCATGACGGAGACGGCGGCAGCCATCGCGTTCAATCCCGGCCGAGGGGAGCCGCTTGCGGGCAGCGTCGGTTTCAGGGCGCCTTACGCCAAGACCCTGATTGCCGCATTCGGCAGCGAGGGCAAGAACCCCGAGGCGTGCGCTCCGCTCACCAGCGGATTGGTCCTTGTTCAAGGTCCGCAGGTGTTCCCGGGCTACGTCGATCCGAAACATAACGAAGGCGTGCTGACGGAAACCGGTTGGCTGATAACCGGCGACATCGGCTACCTGACCAAGGATGAACGGCTGGTCCTGACGGGCCGCGCCAAGGACCTTATCGTCCGCAGCGGACACAATATCGACCCGGCGGCGATCGAAGACGTCGCCAACGATTTCCCCGGCGTGCAAATCAGTTCCGCCGTTGGCATGCCGGACCAATATGCGGGGGAGGTGCCGATCCTATTCGTCGTGCCCGCGCCCGGACGAGAGATCGATTTGCGCGGCCTTGAAGTCCACCTGGAACGCAACATCATGGAGCCGCCGGCGAAGCCCAAGCGCGTCGTCGTTCTGGATGTACTGCCAGTCACGGCGGTCGGGAAGATCTTCAAACCGACATTGCGGGATCTCGCCGTCAAAGAGAAGGCCAAACTGGAGATCGAGCGCGTGTTCGGCCCGGGAGCGAGCGCCGAGATCCTTATCGACAAAGACGAAAAACTGAATACGCGCGTTCGCATCGTTGTCGACACGAACGATAACGTGCGACTACGCGAACTCGCGGAAAACCTCGCCTCTTTGCCGCAGACTTATTTGGTTGAAGGCCACCAATGACAGATGACGTAATTCTGGAGTGCGCCGACGGCATTGCCGTCATCACTCTGAATTGCCCCAATGCCCTCAACGCGCTTTCGACCAGTGTGATGCATGCCTTAGATGGCGTGCTGGACCAGCTTGCAGCCGATCGGGCGTTGCGATCCGTTATTGTGACCGCTCAGGGCAGAGCCTTCTCCGCCGGCGGCGACTTGCTGGAGTTCAACAACCAGCTCCAAAGCGACCCGCGGAAGCTTATTGAAACGCTCGCGTACAATCAGCGCGTTTTCGCGAGGCTGGAAGCGCTGACTGTTCCGGTCATCGGTGCCGTGAACGGCACGGCGGTCGCCGGAGGAACTCGAACTCCTTCTGTGTTGCGACGTTCTGGTCGCTTCGGAAGACGCCAAACTCGGCGACGGTCATGCGAAATACGGGGTGGTCCCGGCCGGCGGCGCCACCGTTCGCCCGTTTCGGAAGATACCCGTCAATCGCGCGATGCAGCTTTTTTTCAGCGCGAGCTTGTTCTCGGCGCGCGAGCTTTCGGAGTGGGGCCTCATCAACGAAGTCGTGCCCGCGGCGCAACTTCTTGCGCGCGCCAAGGACATCGCGTTGCAGTTCTCGCGGCAAAGCCCGGAAGTGCTTGCGCAGATCAAAGGCCTCGCGCGCGCCTATTCCAACCCGAAT
>CAVYOC010000007.1:0-392697 GCA_963770055.1 uncultured Acidobacteriaceae bacterium | reverse complement strand
CGGGATCTAGGGCCTCCGACTCCCCTCGCCTCCATTATCCTGTTTTTCAGCCACTTACGGATACTTCGAGCCGAAAATCGGCAGAAATGATAACATACTGATAACAAATCTCGCGGTGTCTCACTAAATCTCTACGCTTCTCTTTAGCGGATCGTTTCTTCGTACGAAAGGGTGCCGAGTTGCGACAATGAATGCCATGCTACTTAGGGCGACTACATCCTTGTTTCCTTCGACCGTATTTAATCAACGGCGATTTCGCAGGGAAAAGATGCTCGACTTGAACCAAACTTGCGCCAAAATTGGTTTATCAGCATTGCCGAAGCGGTTCCCAAGTTACTCAAAAGCAAGACATTGGAGCGGCTCCGGCCAAAGTATCTCTCTGACCTGGCGTTCCGGCTGGGTAAGTTCCGTGAAGCTTTCGCTCTTCGCAAAGCCGCTGACCTTGAAGCCGGAGAACTGCACGGTTGGCTGGAAAGCCTTGGCCAATCGCCTGTGTCCCGGAACATTTACCATTCGCATCTGTCGGTCCTCCGACCGCCGACGACCGCGAGCGTGGATGCCCACCATACGACACATCGCGTTCGGAGGTCGATGTTTCGTAGTCTCCGCCTGTCAGTACATTCGTCGTGGCGACTATCCGACGGATTATCCAGCCATCCAGGGAAACGACTCTCAAATTGTGCTCATGCGCGGTGGCAGCCTAATTGTTAATCCACTCGGTTCCGTGCTGACTGGGCCAGATTATTCCGCTGAGAAGATCCTCACCGCTGATCTCAGGCACTCGCGTTAAACGAGACCGAAGAGAGACTTAAGGCTCCAACTAACAAGAATCTAAACATTGCCCTTTTTCTGAGCATGAACTTCTTCCCGCTTTCAGATCATAAATGAGTCATACGAGCTTATAGCACCGCGAACTCTACTGGAAGATAGAGGCGAGGTTATAGCCTGCGCCGATGAGGGTAGCGGTAGAGATGATCCACCAGCCGAGACGTGAGAGGTTTATGAGGTTAAGAAGGTGCGGGAAAAAGAAGGAAGTGAGGAGGCCGATGGCGATACCGGCGAGGAAGATCCAGGTGAATGGGTGGGAAAGGAATTTCATGAGATTTCGTGGATTAGTCGGCGAGAGATGGCGCGTTGAGGTTGGATTTACGGAAGCAGATTAAAGCGGCCTAACTTGATGAAGGGATAGAGTGGGAAGAACGGGAGGCGGGAGAGGGTACGGGTAGAGACGCGGAGAAGTTGGGCGGCTTCTTGGGCTGGAGTGGCGAGAGAACGGACTTTCTCGGCATGGTTAATTATGATGCGCGCCAGTTCGTGTTAGCTCAAGCATTGGCATGCAGCGCTTGAGAGCGCCGGTAGCGTTCCTCCGTTTTGCGTGGTCTGCCGGTGCGCCCAGGGCGGACCGGCTTAAGCATGTCTCGAACCGCGTACCGGCCGCATCCGACCGTCCGTAGGCTTGGCAAATTGGTCAGCTCATCCGGTGTAATCACCAAATCTCGAATTAACTCCTCGGTCGCCATGATGGAGCTAGCCAACTGCCAAAACGTATTCGACAAATTAGCAGGTGCTGTTGAGGACAGGGAGTGGCAGACCCTCGGCTCTAAGAGGCGACTTATCCACAATCGCCTCATTCCGGTCCGGCGCGCTGCTGCGACGTAGCGTACCTGTCCCAGGCATTCAGAGCAACCCACCGGACCGGGGCGATTATGGATAAGTCTGGCCGCCGCCAAGTAGCAACATTTAACCGAAAAAACACAACCAACTAACCAGCAAGTCACCACTAGGAAAACCGCAAAAGCTAAACTTACTACCTGTCCAATTCCCGGGAGAGGATCACCATAACAAGCAGACCTCTATGTTAGGAATGTCCAGCAAATGGGATCAAGCCAAAGGCAAGTTACCGATTTGACGGACAGTTCCGACCGATTACCTACAAACAAATACACGAAAGCAGCCCATCAGTGGGATCGCTCGCATATAAAGAACTCAGGGATCATGGGTCCTGTTTCATGTGCAGGCAAAACCAAGTCCTTACATGCTACACTGTCTGCTCGATAAGAACAAAATGATGGGAACTATTTCTAATTTTACCGTGTCGTTCGAGCATGACATCAGCGAGTCCGAGGAGAAATTCGTGTACCCCGTGACGAGAGCGATCCTGCGATAGGACCAGAGTTGAGTTTGGGCGACACCAAGATTAAACAATTAGACATCGCGGTGTTAGGGCGGTCGGCAAAAGCCAGGCTGGTCACACGGCCTCAGATGATGGCTGGAAACCATTGCGTTGTCGCTGAACGAAAGCCAGCGGGCTGCAAGAAATTGTTAAAGAGGAAGTCGGAATTTCCGTCCTTCTGAGCCGCTCGCCTTTTGGCGACGATATTCTGCATATGTTGCCTCTGCGCGTTTCGCTAGCGAAATCGACTTCTGCTCCCTTGCGATTCTGATGGCTTCGCAGAACGAAGCCTCAATGTGGGTCTCGTCAGCACCCATAGCCGTGAGAAGCACACCGCGAAGCCGGTGCACGTCGGCACGCCACAAGCGCTCTTCGAATCTTTCGACCAATCCTTCCGCCTCCCTTATAGCCTCAAGAGCTTCAAAGGTGCGATCTGCAAGGTGCAAAGCTTCAGCCTTTAGGGCCAGAAAAAATGGCACAGCCCTGAGCGCGCCGGTTGCCCGAAAGTCCTCTATTCCGTCCACGATCCACGAGATGCCCTCGGTGGTATCGCCGGAGGTGCTGCGCGCCCAGCCGCGGAGCACTTCTCCTTGAGGCAGCCAAAATGCAAAATTCTGACGAGTTGACAGCTCAATCGACTTGGATGCGAAGCGTTCCACCTCTGCAGGATTACCCTCGTAGTAGGCGAAAACCGCTGCATGCCATAATGCCACGGCTAATCCGTGCATATCATTCATCTCTTTGGCTAGCGAGACCGCTTCTGCCACGGCCGTTTGGAAAGAGGCGGTCTCTCCAAGATGCCACTTGGCTTGTGCTTCATAGCATAGAACACTGACGGCGGACGCGCCGACCTCTTGGAGTTGAGACTGTACGCTTTCCGAGCGCCAGATCTGAACGCCACGCATCGCGTATGGTAGCGCGGTCTCGAAATCGCCCATAAAATAGAGCGTGCCGGCCAAAGCGTTGTAGGCTGCTATCATTAGAGCAGAGTCATTCTGCTCCTGCGCCAGCGAGTAGAAGTGATCTGCAATTTGCATCGTTGCCGTCAGCTTGTCCGTCTGAAGGGAATAGCGCCACCGACCCATCAGCGCGGAAAACAAGACCAGGGGTCGATTAAGCGAAACACACAGGGGCTCAGCGCGTTCGTAACAAGTTAGCGCCTCCGGTGCTGCGTATCCTCGCGTGGCCATCAGATATAGCGCCGCCTGCATGAGAATGAAAAGCTGATCTTCCGCAGTCAGACTCTGCTCTTCGACGCCCATTTCCGCGAATGAACCCCAGCGTCCGTGTTCGAAGAAATGAACTAAAACCGAGAGCAATGCTCCTCTGGCGCCGAGGACCTTAGCTGCAAAGAACGCATCTCCCCGCTGAATCCGCGCGATGTAAACTTCATGCAGCGCTTCGTGAAATAGTCCGGCATGGCAGCCGCAAATTGCCGCCAAGAAAAGTGGCTCCATCTCTCTAAAGTTATCCGGCAGCGGCGGCGCAAGCGCTTGATAATAGTTAAAGAGCCGCCTGGTGCATTCCTTCCAAGCCTCGCTTTGTTGGCTCCGCAGCTGTTCCCCGTAGTACTCACGAACAAGGGGATGCGTATCCAGATGCCCACGATTCTGTGGATCTTCCCCGGCGAGGAGTCTTGCTCTTCTTAATCGGGCAAGAATCATTCGCCACTCGGTCGGGCTCAAATCCGTTAGTGACTCTGTAAGGCCCCGGATAGCGGGCGGTTTCAATAAGGTTCCGAGCGCCTTTTCGTCAACCGGTCGATCAAACAGACCTAACATGCGAAGAACCGATAGCTCAGGACCCTCGCCAAGCCAGCTCTGGTAGGATTCCATTACTTTCCGGGCATGGACTCCCTGGCGTACGTCGTCAGCAAGATGTTCAGACACGTCTTTGCGGCGACGAATATCTCCGTCATAAGCATCGGTCAGATAGCTGCCCAAGAGCGTCAGAGCAAGGGAGTGCCCAGCGAACTCGTCGCTGGCGGTTCGCAACTCGGCCTCATCCCCTTTAACACCCAGCGCTCGGAGCAGCTTCGCACCGGCATCGCTGGATAGTTGCTCCAGGTCACGACGCAGGGCTGAGGTGCGCTCGTGATCTGCAATATCAGCGACCGGTATCCGCGTGGTAATCACACAAAGCCCCGCATTGAAGGCAGCGAGTTCGCGCATAAGCGCCTGGAGGGAAGGCTCTCGCAAGCGTCCTTCTTGTTGCCCAGGCGGATTTTGGAGCGGCTCCAGGCCATCCAGAACCAATAAGGTTCGACGATGCGCGACGAGCTTCGCTAACCTCTCGCCCTTTTCCCACGGTGATCCGATGCGTGGATCGGGATCCCCAAACCAAGTCAGAGCAGCGTCCAGGAATTCGTCTGCGGACGAAGTCTCCCCACTGCTGCCCTGTCTGTAGAAAGACCAACCAAAAACAAGCTCTGCAGAACGATAATGGTCAGAAGCCATCCGTCGGAGCCATTGGTTAACGAGAGTGGACTTCCCGACACCGGCCCATGCAATGATCGAAACTCAGAACAGAAGATACGTGCAGCGCTCAGTAGTGCGTCATCTTTGTTTGAAGCGCTCTTTTTTTGATGATGTCGAACAGCGTTCGATACCGGTTCACCCTGTCCCAGCTATCCGAACGTCGTGCCATGGCATCGTCTTTACCCACCCATGGCCCTCCGCCGCTTCGGTCGATGTAGATGACATGCCGCTCGTCATAGATGCTGAAATCCTCCAGGCATTCGTTGCTCAGATCCTCTGCATCGCAGATCAGAACGTTAATCTCGTTCTGTCGCATCTCTTGAATCACCTCTCGCAGAATCTGGTTCGAACGCAGCGCTCGCGGAAGAATAAAGATTCGCGTAATAACAACCTTCTTCGCCGCAACCTCATAGTTCACCTTCAGCCAAGCAATAAATGACGGCGAACGCAGCAGCGGAATCGTCTCCGCGCTGCAAAGATGCGTAACGTCCGCAAACTTTCTCGTCTCGCGAAGCTGCGACGACATCCCTTCGCACACAGATTCAATCCCTTGGAGAATCTCTCCCTTATCCACGTCAGCAAGCGCCTGCTTGAAGCTCACCTTCGAGCTCACAATCGTCTCAATCTGCTGTTGTGTATAAATCCGTAGAGGCACCGAGTTCTGGTCCGGAGCGCTTCGAGCCTCCAGCCGCGGCACCACGCACTGATAAAAGCGCCACGCCTTGTCGCCAGTCATATAAACCCCGGCAAACCGCGCGTCGCCCAGCGGTGTAAAACACAGCAGCACCTCCGCCGTCTCCGTCGGCAGGTCGAACCCGATCAGCCACGACAGGTTCCCGAACGACGCCGACTCAAACAGCCTCAGAGAATCGCGCTTCGCCTCCTCCGCACACAGCAGAAACGTGCTCGCAACATCCTGACTGTCTTCTTCAATCGGCAGGTAGTATGAGCACCTCTTCCCCTTCTCCTGCATCGTCTTGAACTCGCGCGTAAAATCCGACCCCATCTTCCCCCACATCGCAAAGCTCTCGTAAGTCTCCATCATCCCGGCCCAGTGCAGATCAAACTCCCCAGCCCCCGTGTACCCTGCAATCTCAATCGCCGACTTCTGATGTTCGTGCAGACTCTCCACCTTCTGCGCTGTGCTGTCCAACGATCGAACAATCGTTTCTTTCAGCGATCCCACCATCAGGTCCGTCTCTGTCAACTTCTCCTTGAGCAACTCAACCGTGCTCTCTGTCTTGCTGAACTCCTCTATCGAGAAGAACCCCAGCGTCAGCGCGCACACCAGCAATCCCTCCATGATCGCTTCATGAGGAATCTTCAGCATGTCCAGCAGCCCCGCCTTATGCGCAATCTCAAAAATGACAGTCAGAATCACAAGGCTCGCAGCCACACGAGACCCCCAGATCGGCACCTTCTCGCGGATCTTCTTCCAGAAACCCATGCCGTCCCTGCCTTGTTTGAGTTCGCAAACGGTAAACGCTCACACAAGAGCCCCGCCGCCCGCAGGCCTCTAATCGGGTACGCCAGTCCTGACAGTTTTCAGTGGCGAAATTATACGGTCACCCCAGCTACAGGTCTATCGCAAGCGACCGAAAACTGCCCAAAGAATCCCGGCAAAGATGCCGACAAGTCGACCGTTACCACCCAACATCGCCGTACCGCGAAACGAGAGCCCTCCTCACCAAAGCCTCGGCACTCGAATTCGTTTCGTTGACTTGCTTCTTGGCCCCAACCTAAGATGACCCTCTCATGGCAGACTCGCCCTCTCTGATCGGCCAGACCGTCTCTCATTACCACATCGTTGATAAGCTCGGCAGCGGTGGCATGGGCGTCGTCTATAAAGCGAAGGACACTACGCTTCGTCGCTTCGTCGCCTTGAAGTTCCTTCCTGACGGGTTCGCCTCCGACGCACAGGCACTGAGCCGCTTCGACCGTGAAGCCCGTGCTGCCTCCGCGCTGAATCATGCCAACATCTGCACAATCTATGAGGTCGGCAAACATGACGGCCAATCCTTCCTCGCCATGGAGTACCTCGATGGAGCGACATTAAAATCTCTGATCGCCGGACGGGCGCTTGATACCGGGCGGGTGCTGTCTCTCGCGATAGAGATCGCCGATGCTCTGGACGCCGCCCACAGTGCGGGCATTCTTCACCGCGACATCAAGCCTGCGAACGTCTTCGTGACGAAACGAGGCCACGCCAAGGTTCTCGATTTCAGTCTCGCAAAGCTTGTCCCAGAGTTGAAGGTGATCGATGGCACAGAGACCACGGCATCCAAAGAGGCGCACCCGGACGATCTGACGGGTTCTGGAAGAGTCCTGGGAACCCTTGCTTACATGTCACCCGAACAGGCACGAGCGAAGGAACTGGATACACGGAGCGATCTGTTTTCCTTCGGAGGGGTTCTCTATGAGATGGCCACAGGGCAACTGCCCTTTCGAGGTGACAGCGCAGCAGAAGTATTCGACGCCATACTCAATCGCGCTCCGGTCGATCCAGTCCGACTGAATCCCGATCTGCCCCCAGAGTTGGAGAGAATCGTCAACAAGGCGCTCGAGAAGGATCGGGCGTTGCGTTATCAGAGCGCCGCGGAGATGCGAGCCGACCTGCAGCGGCTGAAGCGGGACATAGACACCAGCCGCATCGCAAAAGCAAGCCTGAGTCCTCTTGGCGCTACAAAACTGGAATTGCGTTCCGATCTGCGGCTGCGCTCGCAGATCGTGCCCCTCTGGAAGCCCCTTGTCGTGGCGACTCTGGCGCTGATTGTCCTGGTTGCTGGAGGACTCTATCTGCGATCACGTCTCGCAGCTCATTCGGCGAAGGCGGTACCGCTGACTGACAAAGACAGTGTGCTCTTGGCGGACTTCATCAACAAAACCGGCGATCCGGTCTTTGACGATGCGCTCAAGCAGGCTCTGACGATCGAACTGAATCAATCCCCATTCCTGAATATTGTCTCTGACCGCAAGATCGAAGAAACGCTGAAGTTGATGGGCCAACCCACAGCGCAACACATCACCCCCGAACTTGCGCAGGAAGTTTGCGTGCGGACCGGCAGCAAAGCAACAGTGCTCGGATCGATCTCCAATCTCGGCGGGCAGTATGTGATCGGGCTTAACGCGATCAGTTGTTCTGACGGAGACACCCTTGCCAGCGAACAACGGCAAGCTGCAGGCAAGCGGGACGTGCTGAAGACCTTGGGAAAGACTGCAAAGGAGCTACGGCGGAAGCTCGGTGAATCGCTGGCGACGGTGGAGAAGTTCGATGTGCCGGTCGAGGCAACCACGCCTTCGCTGGAGGCGCTGAAAGCGTTCAGCATGGGAGGCAGAACGGCAATCAGAACGGGGGACACGGAAGCGATTCCCTTCTATAAGCGTGCGATTGAACTCGATCCCAATTTTGCGCTGGCGTACGCGGCGCTGAGCCTCTCGTATTTCAATCTCAATCAGGGAGATCTGGCGGCGGAGAATGCGACCAGGGCCTATGAGCTGCGAGACCGGGTGAGCGAGAACGAGAGATACCGAATCGCGACGACCTACTATCACACAGTCACGGGAGAGCTGGAGAAGGCGATTGAAGAGTATGAACTGTGGTCAAAGAGTTACCCCCGGGTTAGCACGCCGCATTTAAATCTCGGTGTTATCTACCAGCAGATGGGGCAAAACGAGAAAGCAGTGGTCGAGACGCAAAAGTCGCTGCGGCTCGCACCAACGGCGACGGGATACGGCAACCTTGCCTTTGAGTACATAGCGCTGGACCGGTTGGACGATGTGGAGAAGCAGTTGCAGGAGGCTCAGGCGAACGGCTTTGACGGGCTCTACATTCGCGAGAATCTCTATCTCCTGGCCTTTCGGCGAGGCGACAGGAAGGGGATGGAGCAACAACTCGCCTGGGCGGCGGGGCGAGCGGGAGACGAAGATACGATGCTCTCCGGCCAGGCAGACACGGAAGCCTATTACGGGCGGCTCGTGCAGGCGCAGGATTATTCGCGACGCGCGGTGGAGTCCGCAGAGCGCGCAGGCTCGAAGGAAGCGGCGGCGATTTGGCGGGCCACGGCGGGGTTGCGGGAGGCCGAGTTCGGAAACACAGTCGCAGCAAGGCAAAACGCAGAGGCGGCGCTATCGCTGTGGTCGGGAAGCGACGTCAAGTTGCTCGTAGCGCTGACGCTGGCTCGCGCGGGCGACACGGCCAAGGCGAAGAGGCTTGTCGAGCAACTGGAGAGCGACCGAAACGCCTCCACGGATACGATGCTGAAACTCTACTGCCTGCCAACAGTGCATGGTGCGATCGAAATCAGTAAGCACAATCCCTCGCAGGGAATCCTTGATCTGGAAGCGGCGGTGCCGTATGAACTGGGCGGGACACTTTCATTGCAGTACCTCTACCCTGCGTGGGTGCGAGGGCAGGCACATCTGGCGGCGCACAATGGAGCAGCCGCTGCCGCAGAGTTTCAGAAGTTGATCGATCATCCGGGTATCGTCCTGAATCAACCGATCGGCTCGCTGGCGCATCTCGGGTTAGGCAGGGCGTACGCACTATCCGGCGACAACGTCAAAGCGCGCGCCGCATATCAGAACTTCCTCGTGCTCTGGAAAGACGCCGACCCCGACATTCCCATCCTCATTGCTGCAAAATCGGAATACGCGAAGCTGTAATACCATGGAAAAATCGGCCGAGCGTATACTGACGCGAACCCAGGATTGTGCACTGCGGAAGGAGGCGAGATGAATTCACTTCCCAGAGTCGTTCACGATCGAGCGACGGTTATCGGCCATCGTGACGCTACTCGTATTTTGCACATGCGTGCCCCACGCCGCCATGGCACAGGAACACCCTGCGCATGAATGGGGTTACAGCGGAAGTGAAGGCCCTTCGCACTGGGGCGACCTGGCACCCGAATTCGCCACATGCAAAACCGGCCATAGCCAGTCTCCAGTCAATATCGTCGGTGCTAAGAGTGCTGCCCTGCCCCCAATTCAGTTCGAATACAAACCCAGCCCGCTCCACATCATCAATAATGGCCACACGATTGAAATCATCTACGCCCCCGGCAGCTTTATCAAAATCGGAGACAAGCGTTACGAACTAAAACAATTCCATTTCCACCATCCCAGCGAGGAGACCATCAACGGCAAGCATTTTCCCGTGGAGCTCCACCTGGTGCACTCCGATGCCACCGGGCATTTGGCCGTCGTATCCGTGCTGGTGGAAGAGGGTTCTGCAAATCCGCTCGTTGAAACGCTGTGGAGCCAGGCGCCGAAGACTGCTGGTCCGGAGAAGGACGACGATAGCCTGCAAATTAATGCCGCGGACTTGTTGCCCACTAACCATAGCTATTACACCTTCGACGGTTCGTTGACGACTCCGCCGTGCACAGAAGGCGTCAGTTGGTTCGTACTCGAGACGCCCGTAACGATTTCGAACAAACAAGTAGCGACGTTTGCCAAAATCTATCCCTATGATGAGCGGCCAACTCAATCCCTGAACGGTCGCACCGTGCTTGAAAGTAAGTGATCGCCGACCCGCCCAAGCTAACGACAAGCGCGTTTCTCGTTACTTTTCCTGTTGCGGACCATAAACCGCGCATCCTACTGTTCAAAATGACAGTTCCTCTTCCGAGTAGGAAATGGCTCTAATGATTGGACGGTCGGTGCTGAAGGCATGGCACGAAAGCCGATTCAGCAGAAGACATGCAATCCTGAGCAAGATGGAATCCAACCCGCGCAAGGCCTCCGCGAAACTTCTTCTCCGGGGCCTTCGAATGTGATTTCCTCGTCAGGCTCCGAACACGTCTTTCCTCACGCGCAGATCCATGAGCAAATAGCAATCAAGCGGGGCTCCGGTGCGCTGACGCTGCTTCTGCTATTTCTTCTGTCAGATCGTTCTCTCAGTCAGTCTCCGACTATCAATCCACCTCTGCAGAAATCGGATTCTCTTGGCGACTCGCTGCGTCACTCTCGAGGGCAAAGAGATTCACATCTTTTATATCCACGGAATAGGGTCCGACGGCCCCAATGACTATGACTCCCTTGCACTCAGAAGCAGCCTCTGCGCCTATCTGAGAGACTGTACCTCTCCGGCTGGAACCCCGATTGGTGAATGGGATTATGCCGATCAGGATCAATTCCGGCCTGACGCTACTGTTCCGGAACTTGAGTACATGGACGAACGGGTTTGGAAGAGTGCGGATGAATGGCGCGCTGCCGCTCCTTACGCGATACATTTTCAACTCGCTCGGGCCAATGGCCAAAACCTCTACGTCGATGAACTGAACTGGTGGCCGCTCACCTTTTCACTCAAGTGCCGCCAAATCATCGCGAGTGACGCCTCCTTCGTGGCCCCCAGCAAAGCCAGAATTGAAACCTGCTCCCGTCTGGAACCCAATCTCGCCGTTCCGCAGAGATTCAAATCTTACGACTGGATTACCCCGGAAGAGGCCGCCCGTTTGGACTCATCTTCCTTCAAAGGGCGCACGCGCCAATCGAGAGTTAAAGACCGGACTTATGGACTGGGGATTCTCCGATGCTGTCCTGGCCTTGGGTCCGCTTCGACCCTATGTACTCGATGGGCTTCGGCAGCTGATTCTGAAGTCTGAAGGAGATTCGCGCGCAGCCACTATTTCTGATCCAGCGCGTCAACCTGTCGACCAGGAGTTCATCATTGTTAGCCATAGCCTCGGCAGCTACCTGATCTTCTCCGCGCTGGACGTCAATCAGAACACCCTGAAAACGACTGATGTGCAGCAATCGAAAAACAGATTCGATCAGGTCCTCGAGCGCACATCGATGGTCTTCTTCTTCGCAAATCAGCTGCGATTGCTGGAACTGGCAAGCCTCGACGGACCCTCCGATCGAAACCTCGCAAACCATCTCGAATCGTGGGGTAAACTCAGGTGCGACTATCTCAAGTCCAGGCTGGGCGCATCACAGGGATGTCGGCTTCCGCGCATTACCGCACTGAATGATCCAAGCGATCTACTCACCTGGACAGTTCCCAACCTTCCTGGCGTCGAAGTTGAGAACTACACGGTTAAGAACTCCGCCCACTGGCTTTGGATGTTTGAGAATCCAACCAAGGCCCACAATAACTACTCGCGCGACAAACGCGCTATCAAAGAGATGCTGCAATCGCACTCTGAGGCCAACAAGTGAGTCTGGGTGTGCCGCGATCATTCAAATGACGTTGAGCGGTGTTCCGAGCGGATTGTCGGCTACTCGGAAGTCAGCCGTTCTCCGAGCCAGTTGGTACCAAATCACCAATGCACTCATCGAGGAAAGCAAGTACCGATAAATCGGCTATAGGAAGTGAAAGCTTACCTTGCTAAACTTGTAAATAATGCTCTCTAAGCTCTACGCGAAGTGGATGTACGCCTGGGAAACCGCGCTCACCACACGCGACACCAACCGAATCGTCCGTCCCCTCGAGTGGGGTTTTGACTGGCTCAAAGACTTCTCCCCCATCGCCCTCGAAGCCGACGCCCTGCACCTCAGCGACGCGCCTGCGGCAGAGAGTTTCGCGCGAATGGCCGCAGTCAACGCCGACATAATCGCCCGCGCCGACGAGTTCTTCGGCTACACCACCCCCACCGACTTCCGCCTCGAAGCTCGCTTCCCCCAGCTCTTCCCCACCAACGTTCGCCCCGAGACCCTCGAAGAAGACGCCGAACTCCGCCGTCAGGCCGAGACCGGCGAACTCGAGCCAGCCGACTTCCTCCGCTTCACCTCACCCATCCGCACCCGCTACCCCGAAAACGATCAGGTCAACGCCCGCTGGTATCCCGCCCACCGCGAAACCCAAAAAGGCAAGCCGAAACAGGCCATGATCGTCATGCCCCAGTGGAACGCAGACGCCTTCTCCCACAACGCTCTCTGCACTCTCTTCAACTCGTTCGGCATCTCGGCGCTCCGCCTCTCTAAGCCCTACCACGACGTCCGCCGCCCCGCCGAACTCGAGCGCTCCGACTACGCCGTCAGCTCCAACGTAGGCCGCACCACCGAAGCCTGCCGTCAGGCCGTCGTCGACATTCGCAGCTGCATCGACTGGCTCGAGCAACAGGGCTACAAGCAATTCGGCGTCCTCGGCACGTCCCTCGGCAGTTGTTATGCCTTCGTCGCCGCCGCCTTCGACCCACGCCTCCAGATCTGCGCCTTCAACCACGCGTCCACCTGGTTCGGCGACGTAGTCTGGACAGGCCAGAGCACACGCCACATCAGGGCAGCCTTCGAACAATCAGGGCTGAATCAAGACCAGGTCCGCCAGATCTTCTCCATCGTCAGCCCCATGTCCTACATGGACCGCTTCGCCCAAAAACACCCCGGAAAGCCCCGCCGCTCGCTCGTCATCCACGCGACTTACGACCTGACCTTCCCCCTCGACTACTCCTTCGACGTCCACAAAAACTTCGACGCCCTCAACATCAACTACGACTCGAAGATCCTCCCCTGCGGCCACTACACCACCGGCGAATTCCCCTTCAAATACCTCGACGGCTGGTACCTCGGCCACTTCATCTACAAAGAATTCAAGCGCCTCGCCACACCGCATCATCTCGGTTGAACGGCAACGCGCCCGGGAGCTAGGGTGCCCCATCCTTTCGCGGCACTTTTGCGAAAGGGTGGGACGTAAGAAGTTCGAACAGGCTACTCTTGCTTTTCCTTCCACATTCCCGGCCAAAAAAATAATCAAAACAGTGTCATAAAATATCCTCATGCCAATCGACTTAAACGCCCCACTGGCGACCTCCGACCCAGACATCGCCGAACAGATTGAAAACGAAGTAAAACGCCAGCACGAAGGTCTCGAGATGATCGCCTCCGAGAACTTCGTCAGCCGAGCCGTCCTCGAAGCCGCAGGTACCGTCTTCACCAACAAATATGCCGAGGGCTACCCCGGCAAGCGCTACTACGGCGGCTGCGAGTACGCCGACGTCGTTGAAAACATCGCCCGCGACCGGGCAAAAAAACTCTTCAATTCCGACCATGTCAACGTCCAGCCCCACTCCGGCTCTCAGGCCAACGCCGCCGCTTACATGACGCTCCTCAATCCCGGCGACACCATCCTCGGCCTCGATCTAGCCCACGGCGGACACCTCACCCACGGCCACAAGCTCAACTTCTCCGGCAAGCTCTATCGCATCGTCGGCTACCAGGTCCGCAAAGACACCGAAACCATCGACTACGACGAGCTCGAAGCCACCGCCCTGCGCGAAAAGCCCAAGGTCATCGTAGGCGGAGGCAGCGCCTACCCTCGACAGTTCGACTTCCCCCGCATGCGCGCCATCGCAGACAAAGTCGGCGCCTACCTCATGGTCGACATGGCCCACTTCGCCGGCCTCGTCGCAGGCGGCGCCCATCCATCCCCCGTTCCCCACGCGCACGTGGTCACCACAACAACCCACAAAACCCTGCGCGGCCCTCGCGCCGGACTGATCCTCTGCGGTCAGGAGTTCGCCACCGGCATCGATCGCAGCGTCTTTCCCGGACAGCAGGGTGGTCCGCTCATCCACATCGTCGCCGCAAAGGCTGTCGCCTTTCGCGAAGCCCTGCAACCGGAGTTCGCCGCTTACGCCCAACAGGTAGTCACCAACGCCAGGGTCCTCGCCGAAGCCATCGCTGCCGAAGGCTACCGCATCATCTCCGGCGGAACCGACACCCACGTCATGCTCATCGACGTCTTCCAAAAAGGAATGCTCGGCTCGGAAGCCGAAAACGCCCTCGGCGAAGCAGGAATCACCGTCAACAAAAACGCCATCCCCTACGACACCAACCCGCCCATGAAGCCCAGTGGCATCCGCATCGGCACCCCGGCCCTCACCACGCGCGGAATGAAAGAACCCGAGATGCGCATCATCGCCGGATGGATCGCACAGGCCCTCGAGCATCGAAACAATCCCGCAACACTACGGCAAATTCGAGGTAAGGTAATGGAACTCGCCAACAAGTTCTCGCTTTACGGCTGGTTGCGCAAGGAATAAGCTTTCGGCGAAACACCATCTCTGCTTTTCGGCGAAGGAAATTTTCATGGCGATGGCAATAATGACCTGGCTGCTTGCTATTCCCCTACTCGGCGTAGTAACGGGAATGCGATCCATGACGGCCATGGCTGTTCTTTGTTGGTTCGCCTACAGGGGCGATCTGTCGCTCGACGACACCTGGGCCTCCTGGGCCGCGAAACTCGTCACCGCGATCATCTTCACCGTCCTCGCGCTGGCCGAGCTCGTCGCCGACAAACTACCGAAGACACCCAACCGCACCGCGATAGGCCCACTCCTGGTCCGAGTGATCATGGGTGGTCTCGTTGGAGCAATCGTGGCCGCAGGCCTTAACGGCTCCGAGTTTGAAGGAACCATCCTGGGTGTCGGCGGTGCCCTCATCGGAACCTTCGGCGGTTATCTCATCCGGCGCGAGGTCGTCGTGCAACTCGGCTCCAAAGACTGGCCCGTCGCTCTCGCAGAGGACACCAGCGCTATCATCTGCGCCATCCTTGCCATGGGAATCGTCACAGGCTGAAACCAAAGAAGCTGCACCGGATTTTGCGGTAGTGCGTCAGTTTCAACGTCTTGCTTAAGGGCACGGCTTCAGAGCCTGCCCTGAGCGAAGTCGAATGGGTGCCGTAAACAACGCTGAAATTTAGCTGCGGCTTCAGCCGCTGAGGTACTCTTTGGTCAAACTGACCCACTACCCGAATTCCAGAAATATAGCGAATGCTCACCCACATGCGGTAGGATGTCGGCTACTGTGAGCCTCTGTTTTGCGTCAAACGGTAAGAGGGGAACACCGCAGCAGGTGTTCATCGCATCGGACCGGCGCAGCCACGGCGCGCAGGGAGGCGATCAATGTCCAGAAGCGTCCTACGAATTGTCCTGACGATTCTGATGTATGCAGGCGTCGCACTCTTCCTCTATCCCTACTTCACAGGCCGCATCATGAGCGGCGTGGGCTTCATGATCATAGGCATCGCCTGCACGGTGATCTGCGGTTTTCTTCGCTGCTATCTCACCGAGGGCGACTGCGCCCGGATCCCCCATCACAGTCGCGACTGGTAATCCCCCGCATAAGAAAGCCGGCAGGGTTGCCCGCAACTTCCACGAAATTTTTGATTCTACAGGGCTAAGCCCCGCGTCCTTTTCGCATCTCATCATCCAGATTCTGAGAAGAGGACTGCCGCCCTATGCTTACGCCTGTCTTAATTAGTGTCATCGTTACCCTGATCGTCGTGGGTTTGCTGCTCTACCTCATCGGCCTCATTCCCATGGACGGCACCATCAAACAGATCATCCGCGTGGTGGTGATCATCGCCGTCATCGTCTGGCTGTTGCAGACATTCGGCTTGCTCGGGTCACTGGGGCTGCATCGCTGAGAGAGAGAGTACGAGGCAGCCTTAGACCGTAGGCGCAGGCGCAACGGCTTTCAACCAGCCTTCCATCACCTTGTGATCGACAACTCCGGCCTGCTGCTTCACCAGCTTGCCCGCAGAGAACACGGCGAAGTTAGGGATTCCCCGAACTCCATACCGCGCCGCAAGCTGCTGGTTGCGATCCGTATCCACCTTCAGCACAACCGCCTGACCCGCCAGATCCTTTGCAGTGCGCGCTACTTCGGGTGCGGCAGCCCGGCACGGACCGCACCAGTCCGCCCAGAAATCCACCAGCACCGGAACCCGCGAGCTCTGAATTATCTCGTCGAAGAGCTCCGTATCAACCGCTAGCGGCTCATCCAGCGGAGGAAGAGGCATCTTGCAAGCCCCGCAACGCCCGGTGTCTGCGAGATGGCTCGCGGCAAGCCGGTTTTTCTGGCCACAACTCTTGCAGGTTCGAATCGCAGGCATCGTTGACTCCCCACCAGATTAGATGGCTCTTCCATGCTTCCGTTGCAAAACGCCGTCTAAGCTCGCCGACGATACCGGATCGCGAACTCGTAACCAGCATTAGGCGGAAAAAGCTGAGCCACCAGACGCAGCCGGTCGGCCAGCGCCTGCGGAGCAAGCAGAGGATACTCCCGCTCGCGCAGCTCCGAATAGTCGAAGTCCACAGCAAGCGAAAGCTGATAGATCGCCAAAGCATCAGAAAATGCTGCTTCGAGATAATTGTTCCGAGCCTTCTCGTCCACAATCGGCTTGCCGTCGATCTTATCCGCCTTGCTGTTGGTCCCCACAGCCTGATTCCGGCTCTCCCAAGCATCCTGGCTCGTCTCGCCGCGTACATCCGCCAGTGCCTGTCCCCACACCAGCTGATCGAACGCCTCAGGAACACCGATGACGTCCACGAACGCATGCCCTACATTGATGAAAAACTCAAACGCCAGCGCAAACCGGTCGCCCAGCAGCCGCGTCGAGATGAACACACCTTCCGTGCGGTCATGATTGACGTTCCTGTGGCAGATCGCCTGGTCCCCAAGCTCAGGCGTATACGCCGGTGCAATCAGAGTCGCTTCGCCGCCTCGACGATCGCTCAGCGCCAGCGGTACAAAGTAGTAGCTCTTGTGAGCCAGAGCGCCGGCAATCGCAATCGGCACAGCCTGCACCATACGTTCCAGCTCACGCTCCTCGAGATTGTTATCGCCGAACGAGGCATACCGAATCCCATTCGACCCATGACGGGCTTCGACTTCGTGAATAACCTGTGCAGCCTGGATCAGATCGCTTTGAACACCTTCTGCCATAAGGAAGTATTCTACTGGTATGGCGCATATATCGCAGCGTGGCGGCTCAACCTCTCCCCAAACCAGCCGGACCGGCTACCTCTTCGGCGTTCCACTCGGGGATCTCGGATGGTTTACCTCCCTCCTGATGAGCTTCGCGATAGCTTTCGCGGCATTCTTTGCGGCCACCTTCTGCGCCATCGTTGTCATGCTGATCTACACCGCGGCAACCCATCGTTATGTCGACTTCGCCAACACCTACAAATGGGCTGGATTGCCGGTCGGCATCTTCGTTCTATTGGCGGCACTTATCTATCTCGGATCCCTTTGGGTGCGTCGCCACACACGGAAAGCCTGACCTCCCGAAAACTCCTTCCTTCCGCGGCACGAAACAATGCCACGCCCACGCGCGTCTCTAGGTCATTCTGCTATCCTTCGTCTCTACGTAAAACCTGGAGGTTTCACCGCGTATGTCACTCGTTCGTACTGTTGTGCGTTGGGGCTGTTGTACGGCCGCCATCGCAACCCTTGCTGTTCCCGCCTACTCCGCCGATAAAAAAACCAAAGAAGCCCCAGCCGCTACCGAAACTGTGCCGTCGTACTACGGCCCGCAGCCTGCAACTGAAAACGTCGACCTCACCATGTACGCCCGCATCCGCGACGAAGGCTTCAAGCACTCCCACGTCATGGAGTTCGGCAGCGCACTCTCTGACGGCATCGGCCCGCGCCTCACAGGCTCACCCAACATGAAGAAGGCGAACGAGTGGACACGCGACACCCTCAGCAAGATCGGCCTCGAAAACGCACACCTCGAAGACTGGGGCGAGTTCGGCATGGGCTGGCAGCAGATCAATACCTGGGCCCGCATGGTCTCGCCCGACCCCGAGCCGATTTGGATGCAAGCTGCTCCATGGTCACCCGCAACCAGCGGACCCGTCACCGGCGAAGCCGTCTACATGGACCTCCAGACCGAGAAGGATCTCGATAAATTCAAAGGCAAGCTCAGCGGCAAGATCGTTCTTCTCGGAGCCATGCGGGCCACGCCTGACATCACCGAGCCGCTCTTCCACCGCTATACGACCGAAGAACTCGCTGAGATGGAAACCTATCCCACCGGCGAACGCCGCGCCGGTCAACCCAATATCCAGCAGTTGATTGCGGACCGCGCCCGTCTCACAGCTCTCCGCACAGCCGCCGTCAAGATGATGACCGAGGAACACGCAGCCGCGATCATCACCCCAAGCCGCGACGGCGGCAACGGTGGTGGAACCGGCATCATCTTCGACGACAACGGCGCCAACATCGTCCGCAGCGCTCAGATAAAGGCTAACGCCGTCACCATTCCCAACGCCGTCATGATGATCGAGCACTACAACCGCATCGGACGTCTCCTCCAGAACCACGTCCCGGTCACGCTCGAAGTCAACATCGAAGCCAAATTCACCGGCGACAACGAGCATGGCTTCGACACCGTCGCCGAGATCCCCGGTACCGACCCCAAACTGAAAGATCAGGTCGTCATGGTCGGTGGCCACCTCGATAGCTGGATCTCAGGCACCGGAGCAACCGATAACGGGGCAGGCTCCATCATGGCGATGGAAGCCGTCCGCATCCTGAAGGCTCTCAACATCAAGCCGAAGCGCACCATCCGCATCGCACTCTGGTCAGGGGAAGAAGAAGGCCTCTGCGGCTCGCGCGGATACATCCACAACCACTTCGGCGGCCCCGAAGGCGCTCCTCTACCCGCCTGTGGCGCAACTCCCGCCGGCGGCCCGGGTCAGGCGCAGCCTCCGCAGCCTCCCATCAAAACCACCAAAGAGTGGGAGACTCTCGACGCCTACTACAACCTCGACAACGGTACTGGCAAGGTTCGCGGCGTCTACACGCAGGAGAATTATGCTGTCGCTCCGATCTTCCGTCAGTGGATCGCTCCTCTCGCCGACCTCGGCGTAACAGCAATCTCCTACCGCAACACCGGAGGAACCGATCATCTCTCCTTCGACGCAGTCGGTCTGCCGGGCTTCCAGTACATTCAGGACCCCATGGACTACGAGACCCGCACTCACCACTCCGACATGGATACCTTCGACCGGCTCCACGCACTCGACCTCGAGCAGGGCGCAGTCCTCGAAGCTATCTTCCTCTACAACACCAGCGAGCGCGAAGCCATGATCCCGCGCAAACCGTTCCCGCACCCCGAGCTCGACAAAGAAAAGTCAGCTCCGATTCCGGGAGTCTTCCCCAACTCCACCGGAGCGCCCGACGAAGCAGGCCCGGGACGACGCCGCCAACAGCAATAAACAAGGAACACAAGAAATCGGCGAGAGTCACACCGACTCTCGCTGATTTCTTTTTCTGGCGGGAATGCAGGCTGGAATTCTCCCCAATTCCTGTCCTTTTGAAGCCGTCATCCTGACCCTGAGCTGGTCGAAGGGGAAGGACCCCTGTATTTCGTCTTTGTTCCTTCTCTAGATCTGCCCTAATCTTTCAAGACCGCCTTGCGTCGAAAACAATCCACAGCGTGGTCATTAACGATCCCGCAAGCCTGCATCCACGCATACACAATCACCGGCCCCACAAACTTGAATCCACGCTTCCGCAGAGCCGCAGAGATCTCCTCCGACAACGGAGTCTTCGCAGGCATCGCCCCGCGATTCTGAATTGGCCTCCCACCCGCCAGTCCCCACGCCCACTCAGAAAAATCCTCGCCCGCCTTTGCCATCTCCATGTAAATCTGCGCGCCCTTGATCGTCGCCTCGATCTTCGCCCGCGAGCGAATAATCCCCTCATCCTGCAGAAGCCGCGCAATATCCTTCTCTTCCATGCGCGCAACCTTCTTCGGATCGAACTTATAAAACGCCTTCCGGAATGCCTCCCGCTTGCGCAGAATCGTCTGCCACGAAAGCCCTGCCTGAAAACCTTCGAGCATCAGCATCTCCCACAGTGCCCGTCCATCACGCTGCGGCACTCCCCACTCCTCATCGTGATAAGCAAGCATCAACGGATCGCTTCCAGCCCACAAACACCGAGACACAACTGCACTCTTCTTCGCCATATTCCTCCCTAAAAACTAAACCCACGCACTCAGCAGCCGCCCCGCACGTCCCAGAAGCTTCAGGTTATCGGGGCGCCCGGCAAAGTAACGCTGATTCAGCTCACCCGACCCAAGGTCTTCGATATCGCGGAACCCACTCAACTCCCCAGCAATCTCCTCCGGCGTAAAGAAAAGCTGAAACGGCTCGCCCGCAAGCTGAACTCTTGCGGCAAGCGAATCATGCGACAGCTGTTCAGAGAAGGGCAGTGCAGACCGAGGCTGACTGTAGTCCAGAACCACCCCACTGCCGGAAGGTCGCGCGCCGATAAAAGCGATCGTGGAACGAAAAGCCTCCGCCGTCAGATAAGGCACAACTCCAAGCCACGCAGAAGAACGCAGGCACTTCTTCCTGGAAGCCCGCGGAAGCAAGCTCCTCCGAAAGTGTCTGCCGTTCAAAATCCACCGGCACGTACGTCAGCTTTTGAGGAGCAGGCAAACTACCGGCTTCAAGCAGCTCCCGTTTCCATTGTTGCGTAGCCGGATGATCGACCTCAAACACACGAAGCCCCGCATAAGAATTGCGATGGGCAAACGTATCCAGCCCCGCGCCAAGCAGCACATACTGGGTCACGCCTGCGGCAACCGCTCGCGCCAGCATGTCTTCCGCATAACGGCTGCGCGCTACAAGAAAAGCCCGGAGCCCAACGGAAAAGGGGCGGTCAGGCCGCGTAGGCGTCCGCCGCAACTCCTGCCCGTAGGCGTCTCCCAGAATCGCCACTGCAACCGGATCGTCAAAAACAAGCGGCTTTGCATCGTACAGCTGATGCGCAGCCCTGCGCAGTGCCACCCGCAGCGCAGTTCTCGAAGGACGGGCTTCTTCCATAAAGAGTCCCGGTTATGCCGTCTTCGACACCGTTTCGCCGCTCATCCACGTCAGCGCCTGCGAGAGATACGCCTTCATCTCCTTGCGCGGCACAATCGCATCCAGAAAACCATGCTCCAGCAGAAACTCCGCCCGCTGGAATCCCTCAGGCAGCTTCTGCCGTATCGTCTGCTCGATCACTCGCGGCCCGGCGAATCCAATCAGCGCATTTGGCTCGGCAATATTCAGATCGCCCAAGCATCGCAAAGCTCGCCGTAACTCCACCCGTCGTCGGATCGGTCATCACCGAAATATACGGAATCTTCGCATCATTCATCAGTGCAAGGCCGGCAGAGATCTTCGCCAGTTGCATCAGCGACGCGATCCCCTCCATCATCCTCGCGCCTCCGGAAGCCGACACGATAATCAACGGATGCCGCGTGGCCAGCGACCGGTCCACCGCACGCGCAATCGTCTCGCCCACCACCGCACCCATGCTTCCGCCGATAAAGCTGTACTCCATCACGCTCAGCACAACGTTGTGCGGACCAAGCTGTCCGATCGCATTGATAATCGCGTCGTTCAACCCGGTCTTGCGCTGCGCCTCGGCCAGACGGATCTTGTACGGCTTCAGATCGGTGAACTCCAGCGGATCGGTCGACCGCAGCCCCAGATCCACCAGCTCATACCCCGGCTCAAGAAGGTTTTCAATCCGCGTCCGCGCGTCGATACGAAAATGATGCCCGCACTGAGGACACACCCGCTGGTTCGCTTCGAGCTCAGCCTTGAATAGAACCTTGCTGCAGTCGGGACAACGCGTCCACAATCCCTCGGTCCGTACAGTCTTCTCCGAGTCGTTGACAATCTCGTGATCTTCGCGCTTAAACCAGCTCATACTCTCAAGCCTTCCCGAAACTGCCTTGACCATTGTAGCCGTGCAAACCCGGCTAGCCGTAAAATTCGGGTCTAAGTCGTCTGTTTGGTGTGAGATGTTTCACCAAAAAAAATATCGTTGAAAAAATTACCTTTCGCGCCCTTTCCGGTATCTTGAGTCAACTGCCTCATTTTGCTTCGGTTGAATCACCCCTGTATTCAAAACCCTTTTCTCGCTAAAATTCTTATTCAGGATTCGAAAAAATTGCTTCTCTGGTTTCCTTGAAAAAAGAATAATTTAGCGAAAAGGTGGCACGTTCCACCCTGCCCTGGCACCGTCAGCCCGAGTCTTCGACAGACTTCGATCGGCATCTAAGGAAGGCATGATGTCTGCTTACGCAAACAGCCTGGAAAAGCCCGAAAGCTTCGATTCCTTCGTCAGAAAATTTCGCGTGATCTGCGTCACTCATGAGCTCCAGACCGGCTCCCGTGATGACCTTCCGCTCTTTCTTCAGAAGCTCCTCGCCGATAGACATCTCTCCATGGACTTCTGGGGATTTGTCGGCAAACTCAGCGATCGCGACGGCGGCGAACTCACCGACAACCAGATACTCGCCGTGATCCTCGAAGGCATTACCCACGGAGAGGTTCCGCCCGACGACCCCGACCTCAGGCAAACCATAGACGATCTGCGCGCGATGCTCGCTGGAGTCGACGTCCATGGCTCCATGCCAATAGAACCCGCGCCGTTCCCTCAAAACGAACCCGAACCGTGGAACCGGCCCGCGCACTCATCCGGGAGCTTCGCAGCCGCTGCACCAAACGGCGTTGTTGACGAGACAGCAGCCGGCGCGATCATTCTGCCCCAGCTCGACGAAGCGCTCCACCGCCTCGAACTCACCAATCTCGAGCTCAAGCACCACCTCGACGAGATCGACAAGAGAATGAGCCGGCTCGAACCCCTTCACAGCGAATCTGGTGCCACCAGAAAATATCCAACCGAAAACATACCCACGCCAGTCGCCGAATCGCGCTTCGCAAGAATGGAACAGCTCACCCGCAGATCTCCTTCCGGGCGCCTTATTCTCGAACCCGCCGTTCCCCCCGAAGACATCCTTGCAGCCGAGGCGGGACGTCTATCGCCGCGTGTCCCCCTCCAGGACTACACCCATTCCTCGGGATATGGGCGGGCCGTCTTCTCGTTCCTGCTTGTCGTGGCGCTGGCCGCAGGAGGCTTCGCCGGCTATCGTTACCGCGAACTGCTGCAACAGAAGTTCTCTTCACTCGTCCAGCAATTTCAAAACAGGACCACTCCGGCAAATACAACCTCAACCTCCGATACTCCAGTCGAGCAGCCGGAGAAGACCCAGCCCGCCGCCGAACAGCCTCTGCGAGGCACCTCCACCCCACCTCCGGTCAACGCAGCTGCAACCAAGACCCCCAGACAGACCTCGCCATCGCGCACTGCGGCACAAGAATCCGCCTCCACCCGCAAATCCATCGCCGATCGCGTTGCAGCCCAGGCCTCGCAAACGCCGCCTGATGGAATATCAAGCGCCGATCTCGCAGGAGCAGTCCGCGTATCGCCCGGCGTGATGGACTCCCACCTCGTCGACTCGCGTGTTCCCGCCTATCCTGACTCCGCAAAAGTCGCTGGCGTCGAAGGTTCTGTCATCATGCAGGCCATCATCTCCCGCGACGGCAGAGTCAAGCGCATCCACGTCATCCAGGGCGATTCCCGTCTTCGCGGCCCCGCAGCCGACGCAGTCTACAAATGGAGATACCGCCCCTACATGATCGAAGGCCAGCCCGTCGACGTAGCCACCACCATCACCGTCGACTTCGATCTCGACCGCTAATTCCTACGCATGCTTCCTACGCAAGCGACACCTGCAATACAGTCACGCTCGCCGCAGGAAAGCTATGCACGAGCCGCCCAGCCGTCGGTTGCCCAACACTGGCTGCCCGCGGCTTAACAGCATTCGGATGATCGAAATCATTATGAGCATGAACATCCGTCTCGCTTAGAACCGTTCCCGTCGCACTGGCGATACTCGCTCCATGCACCATAATCTCCGTCGTCATTGCGCGATCGACGTGCGGATTCACTACCGTCAGCGTCATCTGCCTTCCATTTCCTGTGCTTGCAATGGAAGCTGAGCCACTAAGCCCCGCAAGAGTCTTGCTCGCGTCCAGCGATCCGCGATAGCTGTTCCCCCCGGCAGGAATAGGCGTATTCGCCAGCGGATTACTGATCGCCGGCGCCGTAAACTCCGCACGCACAGCCTGCCCACCCCGATGAGGCAGATACATCTGGAACACATGGAACGTCGGTGTCACCGTAAACCGGTCTCCCTGCGCCAGCATCAGCGAGTGAATGCAGTTGATCGACTGCGCAACCGCAGCAACTGCCACCTTATCCGCATGCCGCTGGAAGATATCGAACGTAATTCCTGTCAACAGCGCATCGCGCATCGTCGACTGCTGCGAGAGGTTATACTCCGGAGCAAGCTCCGTGCCTTTTCCGTACCAGGCTCCCCACTCATCCACCACAAGCTTCACCTTTGGCTGGTCAGGCTGGTTCTCCGAACTGCCCATAGCCCGCCAATGGTCGGTGACAACACGCTCCATGATGCTGCCGCGCGTCAGCAGATCGTAGTAGTCATCGTTATTGAAGTTCAGCGCATCCCCGGCCGCAAACTTCGAAGGACTCCCCGAAGTGTAGTAGTGCACCGAAAGCCCCCACAGATGTCGCCGCTCAGGATTCGAGTACAAGGCCTTGAACAGCCGCGTCGTCCAGTCCACATCGTCGCCATTCGGCCCCACAGCCACAAACCGCGGTGGCATCCTGTTGTAGCTCGGCGTCCACGCAGTAAACCGGCGAAACTCCTCCGCATACTCCTCCGGATTCATATTCCCGCCGCAACCCCAGCTCTCATTGCCGACACCCCACATGTCGACATTAAACGGCTCCGGATCGCCATTTGCCGCTCGTTGTGCAGCTAGAGCATTCGGAACCGCCTTCGCAGCCGAGTTCGAAGGCACATCGCCCGCAGGCGCGTTGCAGTATTCAATCTCCTGGTAAAAATCCCTCGCTGGCAGCGACCGCAGATCCGCAGCAAGATACGGCTTGCATCCAATCGCCCGGCACGTGTGCATAAACTCATGCAGCCCATACTGATTCGAATCCTGCTGCCCCCAGAAACCCGTGCGTGCCGCCCGCTTCGCAGCCGGGCCAATCCCATCGCGCCAGTCATAGCTATCTGCAAAGCAGCCGCCCGGCCACCGCAGCACCGGAGCCTTCACCGCCCGCATCGTATCCAGGAACGCCTTGCGAATTCCACCTTCATTCGCAATCTTCGACCCCTCCCCCACCCACACTCCGTCATAGATCACCCCCCCAAGGTGCTCGATAAAGTGCGAATAGATCTCCGGAGAGATCATCCCGATCGGCTCACCCGCCAGAATATCGATTCGCGCATCCGTCTGCGTTGCCTCAGCCAAAACCCTGCCACCGCGAAGTGCAAAAACAGAAGCGGCCAGCGTCGAGTTCTTCAGAAAATTCCGTCGATTCGTCGAATGAAGTGACATTTCAGTAAACGTTCTCCCGTAACCACTGAAACAATATAGACTCCCACCCGCTCATGCAAGTAGCAAGGCCCCTTCAGTAGTGGGTCAGTTTGAAAGGTTTTGTTAAGGGCACGGCTTCAGAGCCCGCCCTGAGCGAAGCCGAATGGGCTGCCGAAAAGTTGAGAAATAGCAAGGGGCTTTAGAGGGTGGTGAAAAAAGTGCGTCTTGCTTAAGGGCACGGCTTCAGAGCCTGCCCTGAGCGAAGTCGAATGGGTGCCGTAAATGGCCACAAAATCAACGCGGCTTTAGCCGCTGCGGTACGCTTTTTGCTTTCACGGCCACTTTTTCAGCCCCTCTTTAGCCCCCGGAGGTACGCTTTTTCAAGCTAACCCACTACCGGCCCCTCGCAATCAAACTCTGGTGTCCCGAGTGATAAGGATGCCCCGCTAGAATCGTCAGTGCCCGGTAGACCTGTTCCGCAAGCACCACACCCGCCAGCTGGTGCGGCAGCGTCATCCGCCCCAGCGACAAAAGTAGATTTCCACGATTCCGCGTCTCTCCTGACCATCCATCCGCAGGCCCAATCGCAAATACCAGCCGCTGAACGCCCTCGTCGCGAACGCGCCCAATCCTTTCGGCAAACTCCTCCGAACTCAACTCCCGCCCGCGGCTATCAAGCACAACGAGATAAGCCGGCGTCCTCCCTGCCTGGCGATCAAGCCACTCAAGCATTCCTCCCTCCGAGTCGAACACCCGCGACTCGGACAAAACATAGCGGCTCGCTCGCTCCAGATAATCAAGCCGCAAGCGTTCCGCAGCCTCGGACTTCGCTCGCATGCTACGCGCACTGATTGCTGTAAAAGTGATCTTCATAGAAGGTGAAAAGTAAGCGAAAGTCAAGGGTCGAAAATCGATTCCTCGGCCAGGACAAAAACTTTGTGACGAGTCGCCGTTTTCGCTCTTCAAAACGACATAAACGCTGGCCAATTGGTTACTACCATGGTTGAGTTTCGGTAGATTTCCTCTCAAAATTCTCCAGTTTTTCATAGAAGAACCAAAGCAATAAATACCAGAATCCCCGAATTCCCCGAAATCTGGTGCCTTGACATTTGGCACCCAAAGTGCACGCCCCTTTCCCAACAGCCTCACCTCGCGAAGGGAAATCGTATATGAGACAGAGTTCGTTTTTGTATAAAGTGATTCTCGTTGCCATTCTGGCACTTTCTTTCAGCTGCGCATATGCTGCCGACGTCAACGCCCACATCAAAGGTACAGTTACCGATCCGGCCGGAGCAGTTATTGCCAAGGCAAAGGTCATCGCGGTTAACCAGAACACAGGCGTTATCTACACCACAGAATCCCAGGATGATGGCGGATACCTCTTCCCTCAGCTCCCCATCGGTACCTACACCGTTAAGGTAACCGCTCAAGGCTTCAAAGAGTTTCAGGCGACAGGCATCGTGCTGAACATCAGTCAGGAGTTTGTCGAACCCGTGGTCCTCACCGTAGGTTCCGCCTCCGACGTCATTGAAATCCACGCCGATGCTGTCCAGGTCAATACCACCGACATGCAGCTCAGCAACGTCGTGAACGCTTCCCAGATGGTGGAGCTCCCACTGATCAATCGTAACTTCACGGGTCTCGCACTCACCCTTCCGGGTGTCCAGGGTGCCAGCGACCGCTTCGGAACCCCCTCGGTCAGCGGTGGCCAGTCGCAGCAGACCGAATACCTGGTCAACGGTGCTGATGACAACGATATCGCGCTGAACACTCTCGTTGTTGCACCGAATCTTGATGCAATTGACCAGTTCAACCTCATTGATGGTCCTCTCAATGCAGAGTATGACCGTAACTCGGGTGGCATTATCAGCGCCACCATCAAGCAGGGTTCTAACCACTTCCACGGCAACGTCTTCGAGTTCTATCGCGATACCTTCCTGAACACAAACAACTTCTTTCAGAAGACCTTCAGCTCGACTACTGGTGCGCGTACAGACAAGGTAAGCCCCTTCCACCAGAACATCTTCGGTGGCACCCTCGGTGGTCCGATCTTCCGGGACAAGCTCTTCTTCTTTGGCGCCTATCAGGGAACCCGTCAGCGTGTACCCCAAAGCACCTCCAACGTCACCGTCTACTCCACCGCTCAGCTCGCTGGTAACTTCTCATCGTTCAACGGAACCGCAACGACTCGTCCGGCAAGTGCTACCTCAACAACGGCCGCCCAGTCCTACGGCACCTTCTCAGGCAAGTCGATCCCCAGTTCAATCTCCATCCCCGGTTGCACCACCCCGCTGGAGACATGGGCACAGTGCGCCTTTGACCTGAAAGGTATCTTCCCGACCGCCGCATTCAACTCCATCTCCAAGACCCTCATTCAGCAATATGTTCCTGCCCCCAACAACGGCACCAACTTCGTCTATAACTCGACCGCGAATACCAGCGGCAACCAATACATTGGTCGCTTCGACTATGCGATGAATCCCCGGAATCAATTCACCGTTGTCGGGCTCTACAACCAGTCGACCCTCAGCGAAGGTCTTCCCTTCAGCGGCGCAAACCTTCCTGGTTTTGGTGATGGCAGCTTGACCCACTCCCAAGTTTGGACCGGTGACTACGTGCACCAGTTCGGTCCTACCGCAGTCAACGACTTCTCCGGCCACTACACCCGTCTTGACTTCAACTCCGGCGCCCCGCAAAAGACCGTCGCACCCAGCAGCGTTGGCTTCGCGATCAACCCGCAGGTGACAAGCGGTGCACAGACGATCCCGACCATCAGCCTCGGTGCTCCGTACTTTGCTATCGGTGGTACGAACAACGGACCCCAGCCACGCGTCGACCAGACCATCCAGTTCGACGACATCTTCAGCAAGACCTTTGGACACCACAACCTTAAATTCGGATACGATGGCCGGAAGTTCAGCGTCGTGAATCTCTTCCTCGCATCCAACAGCGGTTCCTACGGCTTCGCCACGAGCAATCCATTCAGCTCAGGAGACCAGTCCCTAGACTTCGTCTTCGGCAATCCTTCAAGCTTCTCCCAGGGCAGCGGAAACGTTATTCAGGCTGACGCATTCCTGAACTATATCTTTGCTCAGGATTCCTGGAAGCTTACCAATACCTTTACCTTCAACTATGGCCTTGGATACTCCATCGACACACCCATGCGCAACCACCAGTATGGTGGCCTGGCTCTTGCTTGTCCGATTCTGTCGCAGCAATCGAAGATCTTCCCTGGCGCTCCCAAAGGATTGAACTATCCCGGCGATCCAGGATGCACCTTTAGTGGTCAGGCATACACTCGCTACAACGAGTTCGGTCCTCGCATCGGCTTTGCCTGGGCTCCGGATCTCGGCAGGATCTCTGGCAGCGCTGGCAAACTCTCCATCCGTGGCGGATTCGGCATCTACTATGACCGCAGCGAAGAAGAAACCTCGCTCCAGACACTCGGCACCCCCCCGTTCGGCATCACCTCATTCGGCGCTGGCGACTACTCGGGCCGGCCTCAGTTTGCTAACCCCTATGCAGACATCAACAATGGCAAAAAGCAATCCTCCGGCGGTGTTGCAGGCGGTTCTCTTGCACAGGCAACGCAGCCAAACCGCTTCCCGTATGTGCCTCCTGTCGCAGGTGCGCCAGTTGACTTCTCCGAATTCGGTCAGATCTTCAACCTCAGTGGTTATGGTCCTGGCTTCCGCGCCCCCTATTCGGAGAACATCCAGCTCTCCATTGAGCGAGAGATGCCCTCACAGATCGTTACGCGTTTGAGCTACGTGGGCTCGCTTGGTCGCCATAATCAAAGTGTCTACGAAGGCATTCCGGTCACCCCGGCAGGTCAAAAGGCATGCCTCGCCGATCCGGCATGCGTTGCCGATGCGGATTTCCAGACACTTGACTACACCAGTCATACCACCGCGACCGACCCCAACTTCGCCGAAATAGGTCTGGTTGGATCGGCCGCGACATCCAGCTACCACTCGCTCCAGGCCAGCGTAGTCAAAGGACTAACACACGGTCTGCAGTTCCAGTTGAGCTACACCTATGCCCATTCTCAGGACTCTGCCTCGAGCTTCGAAAACTCCGGCTTCGGCTCGAGCGGTCAGCGCGGTTACAACCAGTACGACACATCGCACAACTGGGGCGACTCGCTGTTCGATGCTCGTCATCGTCTGGTCTTCTCTCCGATCTACATCGTTCCCAGCTTCAAGGGCGGCAACTGGTACTCACCACTCAACCTGCTCGCGTCCGGTTGGCAGATCAGCGCCATCACAACGGTCGCGACTGGACTGCCGTTTGATATCTCCTACGCTGGAGGTGTCTCGCACTCTCTCTTCTGCGCGGCTGGGGTCAGCTTCTATGCCTGCCCCGATGCGCCCAACCAGATCGCTCCAATCAACAGAAACTTCAATATCCGCACGAAGAATGCATCGAATCGTACGGTGTACTTTGCGAATACCAGCTGGGCGCCTGAGGCCATCGGAACGTTCGGTAATACGCACCGCAACCCCTATCACGGCCCCGGTATCAACAACACCAACCTGATCCTCGCGAAGAACTTCTCGTTGTCGGCTGACGGCACTCGTCGTCTCCAGATCGGTATGGAGAGCGACAACGCCTTCAATCACACGCAGTTCTCCAACCCCGCGAGCACGTTCGCAGATACTCTCTCTTCAAGCTTCGGCCAGATCTCTGCGGCAGCTGCTGCTCGTGTCACCCAGCTCCGGGCGAAGATCTACTTCTAATCATTTCCCCTGCATAGGGGAAAGGCGGAGAGCTTCGGCTCTCCGCCTTTCTTTTGTTCCGCTAGACAAAAACAAAAGGAGCGCCCGCATCGGGCGCTTCTCCGTAAAACTCGTCCCTCGCGCAATCAAGCTAGCTTCGCTGTTATCTCTTCCGGCTCTTCTTCGCCGAACTCTTTCGCCCCGAGGCCTTCGCAACAGCCTTTTTCACAGCGCCTTTTTTAGCAGCCTTCGTGGAAGGCATCTTTCGCGCAGCCTTCTTCGCAGCAACCTTCACAGCCGCCTTCTTCACCGGCACTTTCTTCTTAGCCCGAGTCTCCGCAATCCGCGCCTTCACCTCAGAATCCAGCTCCGCCACACTCAAAGTCGTCGCAGACTTCCGCAGCCGTTCCAGCCCATAAAACGCCCGCTTCTCCGGCGAAAACACGTGGACGATGAAGTCCACGTAGTCCATCAGAATCCACTCGGCCTGTCTCCGCCCTTCCACCGAATTCGGATAGACGCCAAAGTTCCGCTTCAGCCGCAACTCAATCTCGTCGGTAATAGCGACATTCTGCCGCTCGTTCGTGCCATTGCAGATCAGAAAGTAATCGGTCAACCCACTCTCTGCCGGGTCCAGCGCCAGAATCCTGATATCCTCCGCCTTCTTGTCCTCGCAGGCGGCTGCAGCGGCGAGCAATAGTTGGTTGCTTTCAATCGATGGCATGAGACTCCTTCAACCTTCATCGTAGCGGGTTGCCCTCGCAGAAGCCAGCCTTCGCGGCCCATAGAGCGACACCCACCCAGACACACAATATCGCGGCGAGTTCACCCATAAACCTGAGAGAACTACCAGCAGTTACTTTTTATGAAGATGAAACATAATGCGCCCGTTTTCCAGCCGCAGCTCTTCGATCACCGCGAAATACTCGCCGAACGCCTCACGAAACGCTGCCTCGGTAATGTGCGCGTAGATTGAATCCCGCCCGCGCAGCAGCTCCTGAAATTTCACATCCGAAGAAGGCACCCATTCGAGGATCAGGTGCCGCGTCGTCAATCCGCTGCATAGCGTCGCGATGCGATCCAGCGGAATCTGGTTCCGCAGCAGCAGATGATGCAGCACCGCAAGCATCATCACGGCATCGAAGCGTCCCGTGCAGCGGCTCAGGAAAGATCCATATTCACGATTCTCCCAGCCCGCCGCCGGAGTGGGGTGAGCCAGATCGACACAAAGCGGAAGAATCTCCCGCCCGCTACCCTTCAGGCTCACACAGAGACGATCCACTGCCTGCAGGTCAGTATCAATCGAAACCACGCTGGCGCCCGCATCAGCCGCCAACCCGGAGTACACTCCGGTATTGCAACCCACATCCAGCAAGTACTCCGGCCTGGCCGCTCCCAGCGCCCGCGTCACAAAACTTCGCTTCCTCGCATGGTCATCCTCGGTGTAATGCGTCGCAGTCTCCGCATAATCCGACCACGTCGACGACCTCTGCTCCGGAGCCACTCTGCGCATCTGCGACAGCAGCCCCCGCAGAGTCTTCAAAAGAATTTCTTTCGCGAGCTCCGGTTCCTTGACCGTCCGTGAAGCCACACTCCCAGCCTGCGCCTTCTTGTTCTTCGCCAGCAGCGAAGGCAACGTAACCGCAGCCAGCGCGGGCTGGCGCAATCGCCCTGTCCACGAGAGCGCCGCGTAAATATCCTCCGGTTCGTAGCCATCCCGCCGCGTCAGCATACCCTGCAGACGGCCAACCCAGCCGCGAGTGCGCGAGCATCGGAAGAAGAAACGTCCGCACAAACTGCCCATACGCCAGCCAGATCGGTTGATGCGGATCCATCCGCTCAATCGAGAGCACATCGACAAACACCGGACGCGTTCCTTCGAACAACACATTCAGCGGTGTAGCATCCTTCAGCAACCACCCTTCGCGCACCAGGTCGCTGCACAGATTCAGCGTCAGCTCAGCCGCAGCCAGCCAAAGCTGCGGAGACCACTCCCATGGATAAGAGGGAAAAGCAATCCGCGGATGCCGCAACACCAGCATCTCCGCATCCGGCGACACCACTTCACTTCCGACAAGCCGTCCCTGTGCCACCAGCTCTGCAGCCAGCGGCGTCCCCAGAAACTCCAGAATCTCCACATCGAACGGGGAGCGAATACTCCGATAGGCCCCATCCGCACGAACTTCAACGCTTCCCGCCGGATCGCGAAAAGTAGAGTGGGTAGGCAATGTCAAAAGTTCATTCATAAGTATTCGCGCGATATTCCTCTACAGCGATCAAAAAGCACTCCAGAGAGCGTAGGTTGGAAGACGAGAGTCTGCTGGAAAGACCATCAATTAGAGACACTCGCCGCAGCCGAAAGTTCTGCGGCAAAGGCAAATCCATCCTCGCACAAAATATTCGCGCACCGCGTATCAATGAACTCGCCTTCTATTGATAAAGACGATGCTCCCTTGATAAAAGCCGACACCGCTGGCGAAAGCACATCCAGGCACGGATCCCCCCCCTCAAGCCGTTCCCGCAGATCGGTAGCAGCAACATCTTCATGCACCGTCTGCAGAAGATGAACTCGCCCCTGCTGTTTCGCCGTCAGCTCAAGCCCCGACAGATCCGCCAGCGCAAAGCCCGGCCTGCTCACCACAATCCACTCCGCAGCCTCCAGCAGCCGTTCCGGCTCCCGCCAGCGCCGCAGAGCAAGAAAGCTATCCGCGCCCACAAGGTTGAAGAGCCGTGCCTCCGGCATCTCTCTCTGCAACGTCGCAAGTGCATCGACAGTGTAGTTCGGCAAACCATCCGCTCTGGGCGCATCGAGCTCCGACACCGCGAAGCGCCCGTCCACCTTGCACGCCAGTTCCACCATCGCAACCCGGTTCGCAAAAGGTGCAGGCGTACTCTCTCTCTTCAATGGCTGACGCCCCACCGGCGCAAAGAGCACCTGCTCCAGGTCGAACACATCCGCCGCAGCCGTCGCAATCGCGATGTGGCCATGATGCGGCGGATCGAAACTTCCTCCGAAGAGGGCTACACGCATCGTTATTCTCTCGCGGACGACAACGCTGTCAGACCCTCTGCGGTCCTAAGGAAAATGAACCACAAAGCCCATGCTCACCTGTTTGATCGGGTAGTTGTGGCTCAGATTCCCCGTCGCCAGCAGCCCGCCATACCCAAGCTCCGCCACCCGCCAGTCCAGAATTGGAAGCAGCTTGATATCAAGCCCCGCCAGCCCTTCGTACTCAAAGTTGTTATGAATCGCGTTCGGACCGCTCGAACTCGTGGTCGACGAAAACAGTCCATAGTCGCTTCGTCCAAGCCCCGCCGAGAGTTGAAGGTACGGCTTCAGTGGCGCATACTTCGTGTGAAACTCGCCGCGCACGCCACCCAGCACCGAATAAATCCGCGTCCCGGGCCCATTGAAGTTGACGTAAGCTCCACGCGTCGCGTGCAGGATACTCCCGCGAACATCAGCTCCCAGCTTCATCGGCCCAAGCTTCATAAAGTTGTAGTAGATACCGCCCGTACCACCGAGCGGATCCGCCGTATTCAGCGGTGCATTCACTCCTCCAGGGGGAGGCGCCAGCGGCGACGATGCAATATTGCTCAGACGGTCAACCGTGAACATGCCATAAACACCGGCTTGCGCTAAAGCGGAGACACTGGAGGCGACGGCTGCGGCGGCAACAAAGAGAACTGCTTTCCGGAAAATCATGTGCCTTTAGTCTACTAGTTCAGGCACCATCGGCACAGCAGGCGAGCCGCAATTGTCTCCGAACCCGTCCCCCGCATCTTTAAAGCCGGGGTGCCCCATCCTTCGCAGCGTCATCGCGAAGGGTGGATGTAAAACCTTCCCCGTGCATTGATCGAACCCACAACGACCATCAAAGCATTCTCATCCGCGCAGCTTCGCCACCTCATCCAGAATCCGGTCAGCCATCGCAGCCTTGCTCATCGTCGGAAGCTCCACCGCTCCCCCTCGCGTCAAAAAGCTTCCCGCATTCTGCTCCGAGTCGAACCCGATTCCCTCCACCGAAACATCATTCACCACCACCGCATCCACACCTTTGCCCGCAAGTTTGGCGCGTCCGTTAGCCAGAGCATCCTGAGTCTCCGCCGCAAACCCAACCACAATCGTTCCCACCACCCGCTGCGCCACCACCTCGCGCAGAATATCCTGCGTCGCCTCAAGCTCCAGCAACACCGCACGAGCCGACTCCCGTTTGATCTTCTGCGCCGCAACACTTCTCACGCGATAGTCGCTCACCGCCGCAGCCATCACCACAATCGTCGCCTCGCGCAGCCGCTTCATCACCGCCGAACCCATCTCCTCCGAACTCACCACCTGCATCACCTCAACACCCGCAGGACAAGCCAGCCCTGTAGGCGCAGTCACCAGAATCACCCGGCCCCCGCGCCGTCTCGCCGCCTCCGCGACCGCATACCCCATCCGCCCGCTCGACCGGTTCCCGATAAACCGCACCGGATCGATCGCCTCGCGCGTACCTCCTGCCGTCACCAGCACGGTCTCCCCCGCAAAATCCAGAACCGCAGCCGGCCCATCCCACGACCCGTTCTCGCCCGCTTCAGCAACAGATCCCGCATTCGAGACATGGGATCCACCAAGAATCTCCGCAACCGCCGCCGCAATCGCAGCAGGCTCAGCCAGCCGCCCGCCTCCCACCATTCCGCACGCCAGATACCCGCTCCCCGGCTCAATCACCTTCACTCCGCGCGCGCGCAGCGTCTCCACATTCGCCTGCGTCGCCGGATGTTCCCACATCGCCACATTCATCGCCGGAGCCACCACCACCGGAGCCGGCGTCGCCAGATACATCGTCGACAGAAAATCATCCGCCAGCCCATGCGCAAACTTCGCCAGCATATCCGCCGTCGCCGGAGCCACAATCAACAGCTTCGTCGTCTGCGCCTCATAAATATGTTCAATCGAAGACTCGCCACCTTCAGAAACCGCACCCGCATCCGCGCCCCAAAGCGACGTAATCACCTTATGCCCGGAGATCGCCGCAAACGTCAGCGGCCGCACAAACTCCTCCGCAGCCTTCGTCATCACCACATGCGGATCGTACCCCGCATCCTGCAGCAGACGCACCAGTTCCACCGACTTATAAGCCGCAATTCCCCCGCAAACCCCAACCGTAACCTTCACGCGTTCGCTACTCATTAGTCGTACTCACTCAAGATGGTCTCATACGACATGAGTGTACCGGTACATGCGTTACGCTGTGGACCTGAGACATCCGTTACAAGCCCCTTGCGGTGGCGATAGTTCGAGTTGAGGGCATGAGAAGACATCTATTCGCTTGTCGAGGCCATGGGAATGTGGGAATCCCGAAGGGATTTCCAAAGAGTCATTTCCATGGCCTGCTCTTCGTGGCAACTGCCGGATAACCGATATGCCGCCACCGCTTTTCATCGAACCGATGTGCGATTTGACGTCGGCGCTGATCGCTCCTGGCGACGTGCCATCTAATTACTATTCACCAGGGCTGCGGTGCTTCGGAATAATCTTTGCGATGCCGCAGGACGAAACATGGGGCTTTGGTATGGTGAATTGATTAGAAAGGAGAATTTGGTGATCGACTGTAGATCCGTCACGAAGAGCTACGCATCGCGGGCCGTTCTCCGTGACATCAACCTCGTTGTTGAACCCGGGATTTGCGCTCTACTGGGGGAGAATGGCGCTGGAAAGTCCACGTTGTTGCGACTGCTATCAGGCCTTGAAAAGCCGGACAGCGGCTCTGTGCTTATTGGTGGCCTGAGTTTCCACAAGCGGGCCGTAGAGATCCGGAACAGGCTGGGCGTCGTACCCGAGGGCTTGGGGCTATTCGAATCTCTGACGGTCATCGAGAATCTCATGGCCGTAGGACCAATCTACGGACTGACACCAATCGAAACAAAGGCAAGATCAAGGAGTCTTCTCGAGTTGCTCGACCTGACACATGGATGGCATACGCCTGCACGGGAATGTTCATTCGGAATGCGTAAAAAGACTGCGCTTGCAATGGCGCTACTGTACAAGCCGAGTGTCTTGCTGCTCGACGAACCATTTGAAGGTATCGATCTTTCCTCTTCCAGCGTCATTCAGTCGTTGCTTCGCCAACTTTCCAGCGATGGCGCCACGATCCTGCTCACCTCACACATTCTCTCGATCGTGCAAGAAATAGCTGATCGTGTTTTGATTCTGCACAACGGCCACATCGAGTCAGACTTCCAGCCGACAACAAGTGATGTCGTAATGGAGAGGTACTTCAGCGTCGTTGGCAACCTACAGCCGGAGGTGCCGGATTGGCTCAGGTCTTAGCCCTCGTATCTTTGCTGAGAAAACTGATTTCCAAGGAGCTGAGCAGCTTTTCCTCTGTGGGGTTTAACAACTTTCTGTTCTGCATGCTCTTTCTGATGTCCGGTAGCGCGGCGAAGCCAAGGGATGCGTTCTGGAGCACGCTCTTCTTTCAACTCGTTCTTCTTGCGCCTTTGCTCGTCATGTTTTCAGTGGAAACGCAGCACAGGTTCCCAAAGCAGCGGACGGGGATGTGGCCCCTTTCCGACATGCAAAAATTGCTATTCAGTTCGGTTAGCTTGGCCTCGAACCCACTTTTCATCTTTTTATTTCTGGGTTATCTGTTCTGGATGGGCTTCGCAATTGCCATTTACTTCGTCCTCATAAGCTTGGCGGTCCATGTGACGATATATGTGGCGATGCGACTTTTGCGCAGATTGAGGATGCCTTCCGTTCTGCGTATCCCCCGTGCACCTGGAAAGCTCGGCGGAGTCGTGCAAGAGACGTGGCGGGAGCTGACCGGAACGCTCGACTTCTGGACCGCGTTCTTGATAGCAATCAGCGGAACGCTCTATCGTCTTTTCGGGAAATCGCCAGCGCCCGAAGCGTTTTCGATACTTGCGCTGTTCGTCAGTATAGCCATGAGCACCATCGGGCAACGCTTGATGCACCTCGACGAAGGTCGAGCCTTGTTACGCTATCGGCTGCTGCCAATAGCAGGGTGGAAGCTCTTTATCGCCCAGGACATGACCTTCTTGTTTGTGCTCGCGATGATGGTCTCACTTCTGAGCGTAAGAACTGGTATTGCCTTCGGCCTGGTCGCTATTGCAGTCGGACGCTATCCATCCCTCCGTCAGCAGATGAGCCAACGTAGGTGGCGCTTCGTGGGCGGAGATCCACGCTTCGGTGCCGCACAGGTTCTTCTCGGCGGGCTAGCTGGAATCGGAGCGGCGAGAACTGGACTTTGGGTGTTGGCCGTGGCGTTTGCCGTTTACGTTGCATCTCTGTTCTGGGGCGAACTATTGTGGAAGCGCTCAGTAATCGTTTAGCTACAAGGGTCAGGGCTCCGGTCTATTTTTGTAACGCAAGTGCTAAGTACGCTCAGACACAAATCCTGGGCACCGCAACATCCATTCGCACAAAATCCCCTAGAATAATCGCCTTCATTGAATTCGCACGACATTTCGCCCGCAGCTTCACACGCATGTAGTGGGCCAATCCCACGATTTTTGCCCAACCGAAACCTAAAGTTGTACCCGTAACATTTTTCCCTCACAATTTCGCAACTTCGCCTACATCGCTGTGTCTGAGCGGGAGGAAGCCAGAGAGCGATCGCATATTCTCCGGCCAGCAAATAAGCAATTCAGGCGATAGCCCAACGCACGGGTACGCCCCTGGGACTCCTGCCTCTTCGCATCTCCGCAAGGCACGCGCCTTGTCGGCAACCGTCTCCACGGATGCCAGGAGAGTCCTTCGCCTTCACGGCGTCTCAGGGTGAGTGGCAACCGCCAACTCAGTGCCCGTTCTTGATAAGTCGTTAGGCTACGCAGAAAGTGAAGTGACCTCATGTTGTTACAAATCTATCGCAGAACTCTCATCGCCCTCCTCTCATTGCCAATTGCAACCCTCCTCATTGCCGGCTGTAGTGGTGCTAATACCATGACCACGCAAACGAATCCGAACGTCGTCAACGGCCCATCGTTCGTCGTCGGCACCGACGCCCCAATGGCCAGCGTCACCTCCTTCACTGTTCAGGTGATGAGCATCAACGCAATCGACACCAGCGGCAACAGCGTGCCTCTCCTCAGCGGCACTCCCACCGTCGACTTCGCCCGCTTCAACGGCCTCCAGACTCTCCTCGACATGAACGACGTTCCCGTCGGCACCTACAACAGCATCGTCGTCACCCTCGGCCCGGCAACTATCGGCTATCTCAACATGACGGCAGGCTCCGCACCCACTATCCAGACCGAGCCCGCCACCCTCACCACCTCCACCATCACCTCCACGCTCGCAACGCCGCTCGTCATTACCCAGACAGCGCCCGTCGGCATTCACCTCGACTTCAACCTCCGCAAATCCATTCAGGTCGACTCCAACGGACAGATCACCGGTCAGGTCACTCCAACCTTCGCCATCAACGCCGTCGGCCCCACCGACGCCGGAGCCTACATCGACGAGTTCGACGCCGCCGTCGTCAGCGTCAACGCCAACGCGCAAACCTTCGTCATCCAGGGACCGCACGGCCGCAACTTCACCGTAGTCGTCAATGGCCAGACCGAGTGGGAAAACAACGAGAGCATCAGCTCTCTCTCCACCAGCAGCATCGTGCAGCTCTCCGGCAATCTCGACCGCGCTGACGCCACCATCGACGCCGACGACGTAGCCATCCTCTCGCAGAGCGCCTTCTACTCCGCCGGTCAGGTCACCTACGTCACGCCCGCCTCCGGAACCGCCACCAGCTTCGACCTCTACGTCCGCGCCTTGCTCCCAACCACCACCGGCCTCTCCCTCGGCCAGATCGCCCAGATCAACCTCTCCGGCCAGGAGAAGTTCTTCATCTATCGCTGGCACAACCCGCTCACCGAATTCCTCTTCAACTCCAGCGCCCTCCTGCCCGGACAGCACGTCGCCATCGGCGGCCCCGCCACCGGCGCAGCCAACGCACAAGCCGTCACCGTCAACCGCATCGTCCTTCGTCAGTGGGGCTTCAACGGAACCATCGTCCCCACCACCATCAACCCATCCGGCAACACCTTTCAGATGCAGATCAACGGATTCGCCGGTCTCCTCGTCCCGCAAACCGTCACTGTCTACGTCGCTGGCCCCACCGTCTTCCGCAGCGGCCTCACTGACATGACGTCGTTGCAGAACAGCCAGAACGTACGAGTCGTCGGCCTGCTCCTGAAAGATCCCATCTCAGGGAAAACCGTCCTCCTCGCCCACTACGTCGACCTGATGAACTAAAAACAACAGCCCTCCCAATTCAAAGCGCCGAAGCCACAAAAAGCTTCGGCGCTTTGTGCATTAAGTCGCGGCCATTTGCTGAAATATGATATTCGAAGCCGTTTTTTCTCCTGATTTCCATAGCATTTATCCCTTCTAAATCCACCACTCCCTTGACTTAGCCCCAAAAAGGCCAAAGGTCCGTTTGGCCCTTCACTTGCTCTGGCAAACCACTGGTATACCTCCTTCTTCTTCGAAGCGCAGACGTTCAGCGTCGCGCTATTGATCGTTCCGCCCATCCGTGGGTCACGCATCATTAACAACTGTTCCGAGGAATTCGAAAATAATGTCTCCAAGAAAGATCGCTTTTGCTCTCGTTCTGGCACTCCTCGTCACACTGAGCGCCGCCTTCTCCCACGCCCAAACCATCAGTGGAGCCCTCGTAGGCGTCGTGCGCGACCCAAGCGGAGCCGTCGTCCCCAGCGCAACCATCAATGCCACCAACGAAGCCACCGGCGTCCTCTACACCGGAAAGAGCAATCAAAGCGGCGAATACCGCATCTCGAACCTGCCGGAAGGCACCTACGACCTCCGCACCGTCATCACTGGATTCTCTCCCTCCCTCATCAAAGGCATCACGGTCGCATCCACCATCGTAGGAACCCAGGACATCACCCTCTCCATCGGCCAGGGAACCACAACCGTTGAGGTCAGCAGCCAGGCCGACGTCTCCATCGACACCACCACCGCTCAGATCAGCACCACCTTCTCCATGAAGGAGACTCAGGACCTGCCCTCGGCAACCATCGGTCTCGGCGTCCTCAATCTTTCGTTGCTCACTCCCGGCGTCACCAGCTCCGGCGGTCTCGGCGCAGGTACAGGACCATCCATCTCCGGTCAGCGTCCCCGCAACAACAACTTCACCGTCGACGGAATCGACAACAACTCCAAGAGCGTAACCGGTCCGCTGCTCAACGTTCCCAACGAAGCCATCTCCGAGTTCGTTCTCCTCCAGAACGTCTACTCCGCTCAGTATGGCCACTCCGCCGGCGGCCAGTTCAACAGCGTCCTCGTCTCCGGAAGCAATCATGTTCACGGCAGGCTTTACGAATACTTCCAGAACCGCAACCTCAACGCCGTCGATCAGCAGCAAGCCATCAAGAACGCGGCGGCGAACTCTCCCGCCCACCCTGTGGCTCCGAACTTTCTGCCCCGGTTCGACTTCAACCGCTACGGCGGCCAGCTCGGAGGACCCATCCTCAAAGACAGGCTCTTTCTCTTTGCAAACTTTGAGCGTCAGTCCACTGGCTCCGCCGGCAGTTCAACCGCCTTCTGCTCCCCAACCGCCGCCGGATTTTCAACGCTCAACAGCATGAGCTTCGCCTCCACAACCAATCTCAACGTCTACAAACAGTTCGTCCCTCCCGCGCCCACCCAGCAGGCCCCCGGCGTCAAAGGCGCTGTCTGCACCGATAGCAACGCATCTGCGTCAGGCGCCACAATCCTCGTCGCCAACGCAGCTGGAGTTACCACTCCCGTCGCCGTGGGAGGAAACACTCTCAGTCTTACCAACTCCTTCAACTCCTACCTGTCGACCAACTCACTCGACTACACCATCTCGCAGCACGACAGCCTTCGCGTCCGCTATCTCTACAACCGCCGCGACGGAAACGACACTGCTGCCAGCTTCCCCGCATTCTTCATCGCCACACCGGCCCGCTACCATCTGATCTCGGCCAACGAAGTCCACACCTTCACTCCCAATCTCAGCAACGAGTTTCATCTCGGCTACACCCGCTTCTTCAGCCAGACGCCCGTACCAAACATTCAGTACCCGGGCCTCAACCAGTTCCCCAGCCTCTACTTCTACGACTTCTCGACCACCACCAACCTCGGACCTGATCCAAATGCACCGCAGGCGACGATCCAGGGCCTCTACAATGCCATAGAAGCCCTCACCTGGGTCAAGGGCAAACACACTCTCAACTTTGGTGTCGAGGGCCGCAAGTCCATCGCTCCTCAGGTCTTCGTGCAGCGTCTTCGCGGCGACTACGAATACTCCACCCTCGGCCGCTTCCTGAATGACATCAGCCCGGACAAAGTCGGACAGCGTAATGCCACGCCTCCCGGAGTCAGCCCTACCTTCTACGGCGACCAGTCCTCCATCTACGCCTACGGAAACGATGACTTCCGCCTCACCCCGAAGCTCACCTTCAATCTCGGCCTTCGCTACGAGTTCACCTCGGTTCCCTTCAGCGAAAAGGAGCAGTCGCTCAATATCGCGGCAAGTGTCCCTGGGCTCATCACCTTCGGTCAGCCCAAAGCCCAGCACACCAACTTCGCACCGAGAATCGGCATAAACTTTGCGCCGGACGAGAACACCTCCATCCGCGCTGCCGTCGGTATCAACTACGACGTGCTGTACGACAACATTGGCACGACAACCGCACCGCCGCAGTTCCAGACCACCGAAAACGTCACCCTCTCCGCCAACACGCCAAACTTCCTGGCCGGCGGCGGACTTCCAGCAAACGCGACCTTCTCCACTCTGGCGCAGCAGCGGGCCGCAACCACGGCCTTCGTCCCCGATCAGAAGCTGCCCTACTCAGAGCAGTGGACCCTCGGCATCCAGCACGTCTTCCACCGCGACTACACCGCAGAGATCCGCTACGTCGGTACCCGCGGCGTTCACCTGGATATTCAGCAGCAGCTTAACGTGCAGTCGCCCGTTACCGCGGCCAACCAGCTTCCGACCAGTCTCACCGGCGGTGCTGTCCAGTTCAACCCCGCCAACACCCTCGCTGCGCTTACGGCCAAGGTCAACGGTGCTCCCTCCTACGCAGTGCAGTCGTACTATCAGGCTGGCCTCACCGCTCCATCAATCACTGCCGATATGCCCTTCGGTGGCTCGAACTACAACGGTCTCCAAACCCAGCTCACCCGCCGCTTCATCAACGGCCTCCTTATCAACGCCTCCTACACCTACAGCAGAGCCTTCGACGACTCCACTGCCGACTTCAACTCCACCGCCCTTAATCCGAGACGTCCGCAGGACTTCCAGAACCTCCGTGCCGAGTACTCGCGCTCGGATCTTGATCGTCCGCACCGCCTCACCCTTGTCGCTGTCTATGACGTGCCCTTCTTCAAGAACTCGAACTTCCTCATGCGGAACCTCGTCGGCAACTGGGAGATCGCTCCTGCTTACACCTTCCAGTCGCCTCAATACACGACAGTGCAGAGCGTCACCGACTCCAACCTCAACAACGACTCCGCCTCCGATCGCGTCTTCATCAATCCCAACGGAGTCAAAGGCACAGGAACCGGCGTCGTTCCTCTGGTCAACGTCGCGACGGCATGCCCAACTGGAACCGCCACGCAAGGCGTAGCCAACGGCACCAGCACGGTGGTACTAAGCTGCGCTGCCAATACCATTGGATACGCAGCGGGCAGCATCACCAACAGCGCCTTCACCCCCTCCAACGCTTACTTCGTACAGGGTGGCCAGGGCACCATTCCCACCGCCGCACGCAACTCGCTCCCCACAGGCCGTATCAACAACCTCGACCTCAGCGCCTTCAAACGCATCTCCTTCCGCGAGCGTTACAAGATTGAGTTCGGAGTCCAGGCCATCAACGGTCTCAATCACCCACAGTATTTCCCCGGTTCACTCGACACAGTGAACTCCATCGCCTCAACCGGATCGCGTAACTTCGACACGGTCACTAACGCGCAGTTCAACCAGAAGAAGCAGGTCTTCTCCAGTCAGCCGCGCACTATCCAGCTCTCCGGGAAAATCATCTTCTAAAGAAACGGCCAGGACGCAACCAGAGAGGGGTCCTACGGGGCCCCTCTTATTCTTTCCATTGGCTTGCAATCTATTTTGCGGCGAACCGTCATCCCCTGATTCAAACGGTAGCCCACTGTCCATCATCGGACACCCGTTCCGCTTTCCGGACATCGCAAAACGCCCTCTGCAGTCACCTCTCATTTCAGATCAACATCTTGCGCCTCCTGCTAATGGCCCGCAAAATGCCATAAGCAATCCCGCACCCTGGAGGCCCGATGCAATCCTTCTTTCAAGATCTGCGCTACGCCGTACGACAACTGCGCAAGTCCCTTGGCTTCACCCTCACTGTCATTCTCACGCTCGCGCTAGGCATCGGAGCCAACGCAGCCGTCTTCACCCTCTTCGATCAGGTCCTCCTCCGCATGCTCCCCGTCCAGAAGCCGCAGCAGCTCGTCCGCTTCAACTGGACCGGAACCTACAGCGGCGGTGCCAACATCTTCGGTGGAGAGATGAGCGACTACTTCTCCTACCCCATGTACAAAGATCTGCGCGACAAAAACGCGGTCTTCTCCGGTCTCATCGCTATCGACCGAGCCAACGTCGGGGTCAATTGGAACAATCAGGCCGAAGACAAAGATGTGGAGCTCGTCAGCGGAAACTACTTTCAGGTCCTCGGCCTCCAACCGGTCCTCGGCCGCCTACTCACTCCGCAGGATGACACCGCCAAGGGCGCCAACCCCCAGCTCGTCCTCACCTACGCCTATTGGAAGTCTCGCTTCTCCGGCTCACCTGCCGTCCTCGGCCAGACCGTCCGCATCAACGGTCAACCCTTCACCATCGTCGGCGTAGCACCCGAAGCCTTTCAGACGGCCATCGGCGGCTACAAACCCGGCCTCTTCCTTCCCATGAGCATGTCCGAAGTTGCTATGCCATCGATCGCTCCTCGCGATCCGCTCAACAACCACCAATTCATCTGGCTCACCCTCATAGCCCGCCTCAAGCCCGGCGTTACGATGACCAGGGCAGAAGCCAGCCTCGTGCCGCTATGGCACGCCCTCCGCGCACAGGAACTCACTCTCTACAAAGAACGCTCCGCGCGCTTCTCCAAACGCTTCCTCGACTCCCATCTCCTCGTCAAAGACGACTCCCGTGGATTCTCTCCCAGCCGCGACGATCTCAAAGTTCCGCTCATCATCCTCATGAGCATGGCCGGTCTTCTCGTTGGCATGTGCGCCCTCAACGTTGCCACGCTTCTCCTTCTTCGCGCCGCCGCCCGGGCCCGTGAGATGTCCATGCGCTACGCCCTCGGAGCCAGCCGTCCTCGCATCATCTCGCAACTCTTCGTCGAAGGCGGCATCCTCGGTCTCGCCGGAGCACTCGCAGGACTCGCCTTCGCACCTCTGGTCGCCAACACCCTCGTCCGCCTCATGACCCAGGCCGACCCCGGCAGCGAACCCTACTCCGCAGTCATCGACTCCCGCGTCCTCCTCTTCACTCTCGGCATCTCCGTCCTCGTCAGCCTTCTCTTCAGCCTCGCCCCCGTCCTGCATTTCATCCGGCCGAACCTCGTCGAAGCACTCCGCCAAAGCGCCGGCACAGCCTCCAAAGGTTCGCAGCGCTTCCGCAAGGTCGCCGTCGGCATACAGATCGCTCTCAGCGTCCTTCTTCTCGGTGCAGCCGGACTCTTCGTTCACACTCTCGACAATCTCCGCCACCAGGCTGTTGGCTTCGATACCACCCACCTCGCAACCTTCGGCCTCGATCCCACCAACTCCGGCTACGGCGAAGACCGAACCCCGCAGATCATCAACAACGCCATCGACTCGCTCAAACGTATCCCCGGCGTCATCTCCGTCGCAGCCACCACCGATCCCGAACTCACCGGCGATAACGAGATCCACGGCTACGCAATTGAAGGCCACACCTTCACCGAAGACGAACACCACGACTTTGAGTCGCCCGATATCACTCCCGGCTACTTCGCTACGATCCGCCAGCCCCTTCTCGTCGGCCGCGAATTCACTGCAGCGGACGCGAAAAGCACAGCCAAGGTCGCAGTCGTTAACCTTGTCTTCGCGAAACGATTCTTTGCCTCCCCACAGAACGCCATCGGCCATCTCATTGTTCAGGACGCACATAAAGACCAAAAACCCGACACCGCAATAGTCGGTGTCGTTGGCAACTCGCGTCACACCGACCTCCGCACTGAACTCGGCCCCGCCGTCTACCGTCCCTACGCCCAAAGAGAACATCCCGGCGGCGTTCAGCTCTACGTCCAGACCACCCAATCACCCGAAACCGCCGAAGCCGCCATCCGGAAAGTAATTCACGATCTCGACCCCACTCTCGTAGTCAGCGGACTCCGCACTATGGAGGCCCAGACCGAGTTAGCCTCCTCCGGCGAACGCGCCCTCGCCATCCTTGCCGTAGGCTTCTCCATCCTCGCTCTGATCCTTGCCGCCGTCGGCCTCTACGGCGTCCTCGCCTACTCCACCGAGCAGCGCACCCGCGAGATCGGCGTCCGCCTCGCCCTTGGAGCCCCGCGCGCCAGCATCGTCATCGCCGTTCTTCGCGAGATGGCCCTCATCGCCGCCATCGCCACCGTCATCGCACTCCCGTCGATCGGCCTGCTCGCCCGCTTCTTCAGCAGCCAGCTCTACGGAATCGCCGTCTACGACCCCATCACTCTCGTCGCCTCCACCGCGCTCATCATCCTCACAGTCCTGCTGGCCGCAGCCTTCCCCGCCCGCAGAGCCGCAGGAGTCCAACCAATGCAGGCCCTTCGCACGGAGTAATCTCCAACCGAAAACACATCAACGGAACTCTTATCCTAACGACAGCTCAAGTGCCGGGCCTTCACGCCGCCGGCCTTGACGCCGTTAGCTTCTCCATCTCAACTGCAAGCGGTTCCGCATCCACCTTCGTCACCGGAATCTCCGCCCGCACCTTGGTCCCGCCAATCAGCGCCGACGAAATCTGGAACGTTCCTCCCACCGAACGTAACCGCTCGCGCATGCTCACAAGTCCCAGGCCCTCCTTCGCTCTCTCCTCTCCTGCATCGAAGCCTCTTCCCGTGTCCTGAATCTCCAACACGACATGGTCCTGCCAATAGTCCAGCAGCACCTCGCAGCAATCGGCCCCGCTGTGTTTCGCAATATTCATCAGGCACTCCTGCGCAACCCGGTACAACGCTAGCGCCGTCTCCGGAGTCAGTCCAGACTCCTCCCCGCTCACCTGCAGGTTCACCTCAATCTTGCGATGCGCGCTGAACTCCTTGCAGTGCCTGCTCAACGCTCGCTTCAGACCAATCCCCTCCAGAATCGCCGGATGCAGCTCATGCGAAAACTGATGGATATCCGTCGTGATACTGTCCGTCTCGTCATAAAGCACCGACAGATCCGCAAGCAGGCGCGCATTCGAGAGTGGCAGCGATTGCCGCATCAGGTCCAGCCGGACGCACAAGAGGGCCAGCCGCTGGCTCACATCGTCATGCAGTTCGCCTGCAATCCGTCTCCGTTCTTCCTCCTGCGCGCGAATCAGCCGCCCCGCCAGCTCCTGCAGCGAACCCTCCGACTGCCTTCTCTTCCGTCCCTCGCGTGCCAGAGTGAAGAGCAGGATCGTCTGCAGCAAAATCAAGCCAATCGTCCCAATCAGGTACCACCGATAACGTACCCACAGGTTCGGCTCGCGATAAAGCACAATCGCCGAAGTCAGGCAAAAGCTCCTTCGATAGACCGAACCGCTGCAACGCTCTCCAGTCGACCATCGTCTCGTTTCGCGAGAACTCCGTGGGAATGCTCGAAATCGCTGCGCCATGCAACAGAGAAAGAATCATTGCCGAGGCTTGACGGCCTACCTCACTGAAGTTGATGACCACCCCTCCCACCGGTCCCACTCCGATCAACGTGTCGTACATCGAATAAACCGGCGCATTGGAGCTGTTCGCGATCTGAGCGCCTGCCACGGCAGGCGCGTAAGTGTGTCCCGCAGCATCTTTGAAATAAGCATCGAACAACACCGCGCTGTGGGCAGGCAAATGAGCCGCCTTTTTCAGCATCTCCTCCAGCGGTTCCTGATCCCAGACCGTAATCTCAAGCTGGTTGCCAAAGGGCTGAAGCGTTTCGCGGATCTTCTTGGACAACATCTCGTCCCACGCCCCATCGCTCACGATGTAATAAAGATGGCGTAAATCGGGTTGAAGCCTGGCTGCCAGTTGAACCGTCCCCAGATAATCGACCTTGCTGACCACTCCGGTCGCGTTGGCCAGTAGGTCTTTTGGCAGGGGGTCCGCTATCGCGAGAAAAACAACAGGAGTCCCTCGCAGAAACGGAGGAGGATTCTTCTGTAAAAGCCAATACCCCGCCACTCCATCGGCAACTACGACGTCAAACTTCATTCCTGCATACTTGGTCTCGAGCGCCGCGGCAATGGTGGCCTCATCTCTGTCCAGCCTCCACCTGTCCAGATACTCCTCGTACAGGTCAATCGAAAGGCTTCGATCCTCCGTCAGCGCCTTCTCAAGCCCCTGGGAAGTCTCAATCTGGTACGGCAGCAGCTTGGATCCCTCATGCAGTACCAGCACATTCTTCTGGGGAGTCGTCACCAGCTGCGCAGCAACAAATGGCACGGCAAAGAGCGGCGCGAGCAATGCAAAAATGAAGACTCTGAACATCGCGAACCGGATCCTTACACCAGAGGACTTCAGAATGCTCGGAGTGTTATTTCGGCTGCGGAAAATCAAGAAACCTATCACTGACACCTCTCAGCTCAAACAGGGCCCGCGTTCTTCGAATCCGCGATCTGAACCTGGGAATTGGGAGATTAATTGGGGAAGTCTTGACTGTCAGTAATGTCCGTTGTGCTTCAAGTTCATGCTACTAGTATTTCGTACTGGAAGGTACTGTAAAAATAGACACCTCCAATGTTGTAACCTCATGAAAACCAATTGGTTAGTGAGCTTGGACGCGTAGGCAACTCCGATCCGGAGAATGCCATCAAAGTGCCAGCTGGATAGCCAGCGCACAGCGCCTACACAAACCCAAGATTGCTCGTCTTGAAGCTCCCGATATTCGGGAAGATCGTCGGCAACTGCGCCGCTGTCACACCAAACCACTGCGCCAGCGTCGCCGCATACTGCACCGATCCCGTCGTCGGAACCCACCGTCCATTCGACCCCGAGTCATCCGGCCCGCCCAGCGCCAGCGTCGGAAACGTCCCATACATCTGCCCGCCATTTACCGCCCCACCCAGCACGATATGGTGCGAACCCCACGCATGGTCTGTACCCGTATTCGAATTCGGCTGGTACGTCCTGCTGAAGTCCGACATCGTAAATGTCGTCACATTGCTCGCCACTCCAAGCTCCTGCGTCGCCGCATAAAACGCAGCCAGCGCGGGACTGATCTGCGCCAGCAGAGCATTCTGCAGCGTCAGCTGATCCGAGTGCGTATCGAAATTCCCAATCCCCGCAAAGAAGATCTGCCGGTTCACTCCCAGTGCCGACCGCACCTGAATAATCTGCGCAATCTGCAGCAGCTGAGCCGCCAACCCGTTGCCCGTCGGGAAGACCGTCTGCAGCTTCCCCACCGACTGCGTCGCCGCAGTCAGTATCTGTGCATACTTATACGCATTCGACGTAATCGTATCGTCCGCCTGCACCAGCGTCAGTCCCGTGTCGAACGTCAGCAGAGCCTGTGCCGTCGCCAGTTGCGCTCCGCACTCCGTCGTCCCCTCCGAGCACCCCGCTCCGCCCAGGTTCCCCGGACTCACTGACACCGGCGTACTCGCCTGCCCATTACAGAACAGCGTATCTCCCGCAACCGACGTAATCATCGGAACCATTCCGTTAGGGTTGTAACTCGTCGTCAGCGTATCGGCGATCCGCCCCGCCCATCCTGTCGGCGTCGAGCCGCTCTGCGCCGCATTCTGCCACTCCAGCTGTTGATCCGGATGCGAAAACAGATTCGAAGGCAGCGATTGGTTCGCCTGAAACTGCGCTCGCGTCGTCGGCTCCACCAGGGTCCCCACGTTCGTCACAATTGCCGCGTTCTTGTTATTAAACAAAGTCTGAATATCGGGAAGATTCGGATTCAGCGCAAAGTTCGGCGCAGGCGTCAGCGGCAGCAACGAACTCTGTGCGATCGCCAGCGGCCCGCGAATCGTCGAATAATTTCCATACCCCGTCGTGTCAAAAGGGATCAGCGTATTGTTCGCATCATTACCGCCATACAGAAAAACGCACACCAGAGCCTTGTAGTCTGTCGCGCCCTGCGCCAGCGCATTCAGCGCCCCGAACGGCCGCAGCCCCACCGCATTCCCCGCAGCCGCAAGCGAGGCACATCGGATAAAACTTCGTCGGTTCACCCGCATCTTCATTCTCCTTAGTGCTCGATCTTGTACTGCGAAGAAGTAATCACCAGGTAGGTCGCCACGCGCGCACGCTGCCCCATATCTGTCAGCGTCGAGATATGGTTCACAATCGCCGTCTTCATATCCGTCGGCATCTGCCCATGCAGAAACATCATCCCCAGCGTGTCCACTAAATTTCCCGGGTTGCTCGCCATCGTCCCCAGCGTGCTCGTCGCCGACAGGTTCACCTTGAACCCCGAAATCCCGCTGTACACAACCGTATTCGCCAGCGACAGCCGCAGCACCGCAGTCGCCGTATTCTCGAGGCTGAACTCCGGTGCATTCGCCGTCGACCCCGGAATCACATACTCCGGCGGAAAGAAGTTGAACACACTCCCCGAAGCGTACGGCTTCTGGCTCAGATTCGCCGTGTAGGTCGTCCCTAGCGTGCTGAACGAAGCGTTCGCCACCACATCGTTCCCCGCGACCACATCATTATTCGTAAATCCCAGCGCGCGCATCACGTCCGTCAGCCACAGCACAGGCTCTCGCAAATGTCCGCCCGGCGCCGTCACATCGGTGTCCCCCGCCCGAGCCTCAGGGTCCATCAGGATCGCCGTAATCACGGCCTTCATGTCGCCTCGAACGCTGCTCCCGTTATTCGCAAACACGGCTGCAACCCGCGCCACATACGCCGGGCTCGGATCGCTCGTCACCAGGTGCTGAATCAATTGCCTGCACACAAACGGTCCCACATTCGGATGACTGAAAATATTCTGCAGTGCCCCAGCCAGATCCTGCTCCGCTGTCTGTCCCGCAGGAAGCGTCGTCCCATTCAGCAGAACCTTCGCCGCTGTATCATGCGCACTCTCCACCGCCGCCATCGGCATCGTGTAGTTCGCCGTCCCGTTCGGAAACTTCGTCGCACTTCCACCCGTCGACGTAGCGTAAGTCCAGCCCGTATACGCCCGCGCAAACGCCTGCACCTGGGCCTCCGTATAAGCCGGAATCAGATTGCCACTGCCGTCATGCTGCGGCGTCCCATCTGCATTTACCAGATAAAGTCCCATCGAGAACAGCTGCATCAGCTCGCGAGCATAATTCTCATTCGCAATCTGAACCACTCCACTCACTGTGCCGGGCTTATTGCTATTCAGCATATTCAGATACGCGCCCATCGCAGGAGAAAGCGACACATCGTTCAGCAGCGTGGAAAAATTCCCAAACGCATCGTTCACCAGCGCGTTCTGAAACGCCACTACAGCCCGCGAATTCACCGAGTTCGTCGACACCACAAACATCTCCGCCAGCGCAAACGCCACTCTCTGCCGAAGCTGGTCCGGCGCCGTCAGCGTCGCCTGCCACCACTCCGACTGCAAACAAGGAATCAGATTGTTCGTGCACGCCGTCGGCGGGGTCGCCGCAATCAGCGCGAGCGTCGTCGGCTGCATCTGAAACTGCTCATTCAGATACCCCGCCAGCCCCACGCTCTCAACATGCTGAATGTCCGTCAGCGTCGGTCCGAACGAAGTCTGATCCAGCAGCCTCGCTGCCGCCACCACAGCCGCTTGGATCGTCACACCGGCACTCAACGCCGCCGAGGTCGTCCCGCCCGGATCAGGATTGCTCACCGTCACCGGAACCGTCGTCGTTCCCAGCGGCAGCGTCAAATTCACCGTAGCTGTAATCTGCGTCGCACTTACCGCGGTGGTCGTAGCCGCCGTGCCTTGCACCTGCACCTGCGCTCCGCTCACGAATCCGCTACCCGTCACCGTCACCGTGTAAGCCGGTCCAGGACCCGACACCGTAGCCGAACTCGGCGTCGGCACCGGATTCAAAATCGACTCCGCCAACGACCCGGAAGCGCTCGCCGAAGCCTGGCTCACCGCCGTCACCGTTACAGTATTCGGACTGGGAATCGCAGCCGGCGGCGTATAAAGCCCCGTCGCCGAAACCGTTCCCGTCGCAGCCCCACCGCCCGCCACGCCGTTCACCTGCCAGGTCACAGCCATGTTGGCGCTGCCTGTAACTGTCGCCGTAAGCTGTACCGTCGTACCAAGTCGCGCCTGGCCATTCCCCGTCACCGAAACAGTGATCGCCGGGGTCGGATTCTGAGTCGAAGACGTGCCTCCCGAGCATCCCACGATCGCGGCGAGACAAGCGGCTAAAGCAACTGCAGCGGGGAAGACAGTTTTCTTGCAGGCTGGCGAAAAACCGGAAGCTCTCATCGAGTCGCTCCAAACAATCGATCAGATCAATGCATCAGGGGCCGGGGGGCGATCGCAACAGGCTCTGCAACAGGTTGGCACCTTGTATAACATCGCAATCCGGAAGAAGTCGCGCTTTTCCCAAAAATAATCCATCGCCCACTGAAACTTTTTCCCCACAATCACGTCTTTGGCTGGTCCCGCAATCTCCAACGTGTTTCGAATCTCTCCGGGCGCACCAGGACTCCCACCTCAAAACGGGCGATCTGTAGTTTCCTAAAACGCGACTTTGCGGGAGTTGCGGATTACTTCTGGTTCGCCCGTCAACCGCCCACAATCCAGAAGTGACCAGAGCACTTCTCTAGAGGACAAGCTCGCACGCACCGCTTGGGCTGAAAGAACAGTCATAACGGCGTGTCCGCAACCTGATCCTGAAAATGGTCTTCAAACGACCGACCGACTTAGAAGGACAGACACGCGCGTAACTCATCATGGCCAGGAGAACTAGTCTCCACTCAAAGGCCGAATACATTTGCGCAGACTTGTCTCTCGACCAAACTTCCCCTTGCAGTCCTGCGGCGGACCATACATTTTCGAGACCTACCTAACTGCAAGTGATAATCCGGACAACAGGAACTGGACTTAGAAGCCGCTAAAAGAACTTTAGCCAATGGCTTAGCAGCTAATACGAAGATGGTTGCCAATTTCAATGCCTCGACTCGCGCAAATAATCCGTTGACAAGTCGAGTTCGCTAAAAGAAACTTGCTGGCACCGCCTGAGGCTTCCGCATGAAACTCTGCACGTCTGTTCTTGCGATGATTGCCATCTCGTCAGCCCTTTCTGACAGGGTAAACAGTACGATGAACCATATATCAAGCCCTGTTCGTCGAATTGCACGAATGGGTCTTCTGTCGCTTCGAATTTCGGTGAGAGCGACCTCGGCGGTGGCGATTGCGCCCACACTGATTCTGACGGGCTGTATAGGAAACCTCAATCCGTCGGGGCCGAGTTCGCCCGTTTCGCCCGCGCCCGCCACCGTCTCGATCTCGCCTCAAAATCCCTCTGTGCCGATCAACGGCAGTATTACCTTCACGGCTACTGTTACCAACTCGAACAGTCCCCCCACCTGGCAGATCCTAAGCATTCCGACGTCGGGGAGTGCAGGAACATTGAGCAACACAAGCGGCTACACAGTGACCTACACCGCCCCTCCCACTACGCCCCTCTACGGTCCATCAGGGGTAACTGATTACAGCAGTCAGTCCACGATTGTCATAACTGCAATGCCTTCCACTAACTTCGGGGGTTCATACCCCGAAACGGAAGTATCCATTACGGCGCCTTCCGTCAGTACAGGCATCGCGCCGACAACTGCAAGCGTGCATCTCGGCTCTACCGTGCAGTTTTATGGGTATGCTGTCGGCGACATCAATAGAAACATTACGTTTCAAGTGAATGGCGTCACCGACGGGACAGCGCAGACTGGTACCATCACAAACCTTGGCCATTATTTACCGGATGGTAGTTATCAGTATTGGGGCCTTTACACTGCGCCTGCTTCGACGCCGATATCTGGTAACACAGTTTCAATCACGGTGGTTTCACAGGCGGATGCTAGCAAATCGTCCTCCGCTATCGTCACTTTGAACTAGCAATTGCCGCCGAATCGTAGAGTCACTCATCGAGACGCATCCAATTCAGCGATGAAATGGCGTAGGTGGAAATGCGCTTCTATTACACAAAAGCTCGTCATACTGCCTGCAAAACGGGATTTTGAGAAACTTCGAGTTTTTATGACTGATGGTGCACCAATCGCATGGAGCAGTATCCCGCATCCACGTTCTGAAAGTCGTCGCCAAGGTGCCCTTATTTCTGGAGTCATCAACCTGCCTTCAGTTACCGCATCAAGCATCAGATGTGTTATGCTCGCGAGAGATGCGGACCACTTTGACCATTGACGACGACGTTCTCGCTGCTGCAAAGGCCCTTGCAGATCAGCAACATAAGACCACCGGCGAGATTATCTCCTCTCTCGCCCGTCAGGCCCTTCAACCAGCTCCGCAATCGCGTCGATACCGCAATGGCTTCCTTTTGCTGGAGGTTAAGCCGGGAGCCGTACCCGTCACACAGGAACTGGTGAATGAGCTTCGTGACGAGCTGCCGTAATGATCTTCCTGCTCGACGTCAACGTTCTAATCGCCCTCATTGATCCGGTCCATATCGACCACAATCGGGCTCATAACTGGTTTTCAGTATCTGCTAGTCACTCCTGGGCTACCTGCCCTTTGACCGAAAATGGCGTGTTGCGCATTCTAAGCGGCTCCCGCTATCCCTCTCCGCGCCCGCCCGCAGCCATAGCAGAATCGATGCTGCAACTGCAAAGAATTCCCGGTCATATCTTTTGGCCGGACGACATAAGTCTGTTGGATATAGGCCGGATCGACATAACACGGCTCGTGACGACCGCACAAGTCACCGACAGCTACCTTTTAGCTCTTGCCATCGCGCACAATGGCAAATTCGCAACCTTCGACCGGCGCCTTCTCACATCTGCGGTGCACAACGGCGCGCAAGGCCTTCACGTCATCAACTGAGAAACTCAAGATTCTCCCACGCTACAATCAGCCAACCATGATCGCCCATCTCCGCGGACGTCTCCTCTCCAAAACCCCCAATCAGGCCATCGTCGAATGCGCCGGCGTAGGCTACGACGTCACCATCAGCGTAGCCACCTTCTCCGCGCTCCCCAGCGAAGGCACGGACGTAGCCCTTCACATCCACACCCACGTCCGCGAAGACCAGCTTGCCCTCTTCGGCTTCTCCGAGACGCAGGAAAAACGCCTCTTCGAAAAACTCCTCACTATCTCCGGCATCGGCCCCAAGCTCGCCATCACGGTGCTCAGCGGAATCGACGCCACCCGCCTCATCAATGCCATCCGCTCCGGCGACCACGCCACCCTCACCAGGATCCCCGGCATCGGCAAAAAAACCGCCGAGCGCGTCGTCCTCGAACTCAAAGACAAACTCGACGATCTCGCCACCACGATCCCCACCACCACTGGCGCCACGCATCACGGAGCAGCCGGAGACGATGCCCTCTCCGCCCTCGTCAATCTGGGCTACCCACGCCCCATCGCCCAAAAAGCCATCGAAACCGCCATCACCAAAAACCCCGAAGTCGCCCACGACTTCGAAACCCTCTTCCGTGCCGCCATGGCCGCCATCCGCTAACCACCCCGCCAATAGCCGTCATCCGCGACCCACCCCGCCATGGCCGCCATCCGCGAACCACCGAACCGCTGCAAAATCTGTTTTGCTTAAGGGCACGGCTTCAGAGCCTGCCCTGAGCGAAGTCGAATGGGTGCCGCAAGCCCACTTGTTTAAAAGCGGCTTTAGCCGCTGAGGTAAGTCTTCGTTTTGCGAGATACATCTCCACCGAAGCAACAGACGGGCGAAGTCGAACAGGACCCCCGCATTTCGTCGTTGCCGTTGCGGTTGCATTTGCCATTGCGCTTGTCGACAGGGAATGCGAACGCACGAATCCCCACCTTCACGCCGACCAGTTCGTCGCGAAGATGGGGATCCAAAGCAGCCCTTAACAGATCGTCATTACCGGGCAGCGTGCCTGTGCGATCAGGCTTGGCGTGACTCCGCCTTCAAAGTGCGGCATCCAGAAGGAGGCTTTGTGCGCACCGAGCACAATCAGATCCGCGTTGACCCTTTCGGCCAGTCCGAGGATCGCTGTCGCCGCGTCGCCATGTTCGACAACAAACTCCGGGTTGCACCAGTCGTAGGAGCTCTCAGGAATAAGCTGGCTGAGCGCTGTCTGGAAGGCTCCCTCGGCAACGTGCTTCGCGCCGGGGTTGGTTGGAGTCACGCTCTGGACATAGCAAAGATAGAGCCGCGCACCGCTGTCCTCAGCGAACGAGAGAGCAAAGGCCGCAGCCTTCGCCGCCGTCGCCGAAAAATCGGTTGCGTAGATGATTCGTTGGAAGACGAGCGGCTTGTTCTCGGCTGGAACCACGTTCGGCCCAATGGTCACGACGGGACACGGAGCGTTTCGGATCAGTCCCTCAGCCGTCGAACCAAGAAGCACGCGTCCGAACCCTGTGTGCGAGGCCGTTCCGGCGACGATCAAATCCACCGTGTCTCGTTTGGCGATCTGCAAAAGGTCACTGGCAGGGGAGTGCCCTGCATAAGTGACCGTTACTGCCTTGACTCCTGACGCAACGAAGCTGCCTCTGAGTTTTTCAAAAGCATCTTCGCTGATCTCCTGCATAATGGGCGCTGGAGATTGAAAGGCAGCTACCTCGCAGGAGGTAACGACCTGACGGATTAAAGATATGGGCAATCTCAACGGTTGATTGAAAACGCCGCGCAAGCGCCTTGGCATAGGCCGCAGCCTTTTCGGATGAAGCAGAAAAATCGGTTGCCAGCAGAATCTTCTCAACATTCACTGCAACGGGATTTTGAACGGTTGGCATAGAGTACCTCGTAATTCAACTTCCATTCAAACGGATCCGCCGCTAAAAATCAGTGACGCACATCACCGCTGGGAAGAGGCCCGTGCCCTCCTCTTTTTGGACCGGCCTTCGCCATCCTCATGCTCGCAAATTTCGTCAAGACGTTCGCGCAGAGTTCATAAGAGGCTCTAGGTTCTCCAAAAGTTTCCGGCCGCACGTGCAACGATCCGGCGGGTCGCGTCACTATCTTCGGACACAGGCTCATTACGCAAAGGGCTACAGTCTGTGGATCGAAGCCGAACTTGGAACAGGCGAGATGCGTCTCTCAACGCGCGCAGATGCACCAGATACAGGGCCACGCAGCGTTCGCAGAATGCTCCTCTCGATGCCGGGCCAGCGTCGCCGTGATGGATGGTTCCGTATTCGAACCCGCCGGTCATGGCATTTAAATCAAACATTGATCAACTGTTCACGCCCCCCCAGGTGTGAAGGAGGAACACATGCCTAATCAGAGAGAATTTCTGCCCCACGGAGCAACTCGCCCCCAAAGAACCCCTGAACAGATCGCCGCCGCCGCCGCCAACGGACCGGTTGGCTTCGACTATCCGGCGACCCAGGTCGGCGTCACCGGCAAAATCACCGTTTCGTACGATCCCAGCCTGGGAGCTCCGGGCTTGGCCCTCGCCCAACAATTGCTGAACGTTGTAAGCGCCCCCTATCAGCAGATGCAGTCAGTCTTCGCAACCACTGGCGGCGCCTGCACCGTAATCGTCTCGCCCTTGAGCGCCAAGAACGACGGCTCCAGCGGAGCCTATCACTATGGCTGCGACTTCAACTCCGGAGGCGTTCTCTACGTCGACGCAACCTTCGCGAACACCACACCGAACCCTCTCGATCTGGAAGTCGCACTCTACATCGCGGAGCTCTCCGAGGCATTCATGGGCACGCAGAACAAGGGTTGGGGCTGCGGCTTCAGCAACGGCGAAGGCCTTTCCCGCTACCTGGCGGAAAATGCCTCGCCCGGTGTGATCCCGAGCTGGGGCATCACCGGACCTTCCTGGGTAAGCGCAGGCTACCCGGACTGGGTGACCAAAACCGAGCAGACCGATCGGGACAATACCTCGACCGGCTGCGCGATCTTATACCTCTACTGGATGCGCTCGCTCGGCTACACCATCTCGGAAATCGTCCAGGCCGGCGGCTCCACGCTCGCTGCAAACTACCAGACGCTTACCGGCAAAACCACCGCGTATGCGGATCTGGTCGCCGCCACGAAAGCAGTGAAAGTCACCACCGATAACCCATTCCCCGCGCCGCTCTACCAGATGCACGGTGACGGCACCATCTGGATCTATACCGGCCCGCCTATATCCGGATGGAAGATGCTCGACAACAATCCCCGCGCACGCGCCATCGCCGCCTCCGGCAACCTGCTCTATCAGCTCCACGGCGACGGCACCATCTGGTTTTACACCGGCCCTCCGCTTTCTGGATGGCAGATGCTCGACAACAATCCCCGCGCACGCGCCATCGCCGCCTCCGGCCGCAAGCTCTACCAGCTGCACGACGACGGCACCATCTGGCTCTATACTGGTCCTCCGCTTACTGGATGGCAGCAGCTCGACAACAACCCCAAAACCATCGCCATTGCGGCAGGCGATTCGCTTTATCAGTTGCACAACGACGGCACCATCTGGCTCTACACCGGCACGCCGCTTACCGGCTGGCAGATGCTCGATAACAACCCGGCCACGACCGAGATTAAAGCCTCGGGCGGAAATCTCTATCAGAAGCACGGTGATGGCACCATCTGGGTCTATACCGGAACACCGCTCTCCGGCTGGCAGATGCTCGACAACAATCCCGCAGCCACTGAAATTGTGGCCTCACCTTCAACGCTCTATCAGACGCACGGCGATGGCACCATCTGGTCGTACACCGGGCCACCCATCTCCGGCTGGCAGATGCTCGACAACAACCCCCGCGCCCGCGCCATTGCAGCCGATTCCAATCTGTATCAACTGCACGGCGACGGCACGACCTGGCTCTACACCGGCCCACCGCTCTCCGGCTGGCAAACGCTGGATACCAACCCTGCAACCACAGTAATTGCGGTCGGATAACCGCCGCATCCGTCGGCGGAGTGCCCGCACCCATCGAGCCCTCCGCCGGATACCCTCACTGGTTGAACCGCCACACAATCGGGTGCCCCATCTTCGTCGCGGTCCTATCGCGACTAAGGTGGGTTCATTTTCGCGGCAGCGAAAATCCAGTAGTGGGTCAGTTTGAATAGTTTTGTTAAGGGCACGGCTTCAGAGCCTGCCCTGAGCGAAGTCGAACGGGTGCCGTATGTGGTTGAAAAGTGTCTGGGGCTTTTAGAGGATGCTAAAAAAGTGCGGCTTGCTTAAGGGCACGGCTTCAGCCGTGCCGTAAAATGGCCACAAAATCAATGCGGCTTTAGCCGCTGCGGTACGCTTTTTGCTTTTCACGGCCACTTTTTTCAGCACCCTCTTTAGCCCCTGGGGTATGCTTTTCCAAACTGACCCACTACCGAAAATCCCGACACTCTAAACTCACCCATGCCGCTCGTCCGGCCATCGGCTGAGACACGTCCTCACTGCGGTATCCGCATCTTTTCACCGGGCTTGAGTGCAACAAGGACAACGTCACCGAGAACGACATCATGAGTGTCCACGATAAAGTCCTGTTCGGCAGTCTGGTATTGGCGCCCGAGTCCCTGGAGATCTCCTGCGGCGTTGGTGATCATGTCAGGTGAGCCCGTTATCACTATCGTGTAGGTGCCCGAGGGAAGATAGTCGACCTCGAAGGACCCATCGGGCTCAAGCGAAGACATGCGGTCGAGGAACTTCCCGTCTTCCTTGACGCGGATCATGGCCTGGCTGGGAACATGGCGATCTTCGCCAGCGAGCACTCTGCCCTTCACGCGTGGAGGCCGCCGGGATCGAGCTTGAGATCAGCATCGGTGATCTCTTCATCTCCGTGAATCTCGAAGACCCTGGCCTCGGTGCGGCGAAACACTCCGGGAGCATAGACGCTCATCAGGTTGGGGAACATCCTCATTGGGGACCCGCCGCCAAAGCCGCTGCCGTCACTCATCGAGACTCGCGCCGCGAAGACTTGCCCGACCAGAGGTGTGTCGACGATGTATTTGCCGGGGGACAGACCGTAGATACGGTATCGTCCCTCGTCGTCGGTCTTAACGCGGTCACGGGGCTCTGTCCTGTTGCTGAAAGGGGTGAGCGCTTCGAGAAGCGGCGAGAGCGGAAGCCCGGGCCCTTCGTTGAAGGCGTGCTGTACGGGTGGCTCCAGGGATAGCCCGAAGCCGATCGCCGGGCTGCCGTCGGAGAACAGGACCCGCCCGGTGATCACGCCACCGCGATGGAGCATCAGGTTGATGGTTGCGCTTCCGCCCTCGGAGACGTGAACGGTCGGGATAGCAGCGATGAGTCGCTTGAGCTGCTCGTCCTTGGCCCAGAGATCATTGTCTGTGTAGGGTGCTACGAAGCCGGACATGATCGCGGCCGCGAGATAGTCTCCGGCGGGCACACCTTCCAGATGAAACCGGCCCTCCATGTCCGAAACTCCGTTGACCGCGCTGACGTGTGGCTGGGGTTTGTCTTCTTTCGGTTGGTCTTGCCGAGGCAAATTCTGGCTGCTGTCCGTCGCCGTATCCACTGGTTTGGGAACCAGTCGTATCTCCGCGAAGCGCGCAGGCAGATTAGTTTCAGCAAAGGTTACATATCCCGCGACCGAACCGGTGTGCGCAAGAGGCTTCGGCGCTGCTGGCTCCCCCGGCCGCTGCGAAAGCGCCGTCGCCGCCCCAAACAGATAGAGCAAACACACCACGATCATCGTGCAACGAAGTCCCCGTCTAACCATAGATTCGTTTGCCCCGATTCTGCATTGATTTTTTTCTAGGACAGTCCAGTGCAAAACTATCGCACCCATCCTTCTACCACGCAAGAGCGAAACTCCACAGAAGCGTCATCTCGACCGAAGCGACAGACCGTCTCATCGTCTGTCGCGAAGTGGGGGTGAGTGTACCGGTACACGCGTTACGTTGTGGACCTGAGACATCCGTTACAAGCCCCTTGCGGTGGCGATAGTTCGAGTTGAGAGGGTACGAGAAGGCATATACCTAGTCGTCGAGGCCGTGGAAATGTGGGAATCCCCAAGGGATTTCCAAAGAGTGTGGGAAGGGTGGGAAGCCGGCTTCATGGCTTTCCATGCTTTCCATACTCTGTCATTTCCATGGTTCGCTTTTCGCCCGGCAAGGCTAGATAAACCGCGAAGCCACCAAGCGCAATGCGCCGCACCCGCAACGAAATGCTTATCGCTATCGGTTGTCAATGAGTTGCATTGGCGATTTGGCGTCATTCCAGAAGTGCGCCCGGAGCCTATGGCGCTTGCCGGCAGAGATCCTGAAATCGTGCTTGGCCGGGACTGAAGGTCTTGTGCCATTCACGCCCTGGGCTTCTCTCGCTGAAAGTAGATGAAGCACTCGGATTACATTGCCTAAAGCTGGCGGATCGCCGTCACCGGATTCACCCGCATCGCTCGCTGTGCCGGAAGATAGCACGCCAGCAAAGACATCGCCGCGAGCAGAATCAGCACGGCAAAGATCGTCACTGGGTCATTGGCGCCGATGCCGTACAGCAGACCGGCAATGACGCGGGTCAGCCCGAATGAAAGAGCCAGTCCCAGCGCCAGCCCAATTGCCGTCAGCCGCATTCCCTGTAGCAGCACCAGCCTCATCACATCCGTTCGCGAAGCCCCCAAAGCTACGCGGATGCCGATCTCGTGCGTCCTGAGCTCGGTGCGGTATGCCATCACGCCATAAATGCCCGTGGCCGCCAGAACCAGCGCGATGACCGCGAATATCCCCGCGAACGTGCTCTGCATCACGACAAAGATACTCGCTATCGCAGTGTTCTCCCTCATCGTGCGCACGTCATAAACCGGGAGCCGACTGTCAACCTCCTGGATTGCGCGCTCGGCCGCCTGCGCCAGATCCGCCGGATTGCCCATGGTCTTCATTTGTACGATGAGTTCCGGGCCCGGTTGCTGATAATAGCTCAGATAGATCATGGGCCCGGGCCGCTCACTCATCATCAGGTGCTTCGAGTTCCTCACCACGCCGACCACCGTGAACAGGTTGCTCCATACTATGCTCAGCCTTTTCCCTATCGGATCCTGCCCCGGCCAGTACCGGTTCGCCGCTGTCTGGTCCACGATCAGTACGAGCGGCGCATTCTCATTGTCGTCCTGCGTAAAGCCGCGCCCTTCCAGAATGGGTATCCCCATGGTCTCGAAGTACCGCGGCGATACATCCGCTCTCCCTGCTTCCAGCGATTCATGCGGCCGTGGCGCATATCCTTCCGGATACGCGTCCTCCGTCTTTCGCGTCAGCGTTAGCGGTACCCAGTCGGTAAGCGAAGCCACGGTCACGCCAGGCAATGCCTCCACGCGCTGGAGAATTTTGTCGCGGATCAACCGCCTTTGGTCATTCGGATAGCCGGAGATGTTCAATCCCACGGACGCGGTCAAAACATGATCTTGCTCAAATCCCGGATCTGCATGGGCAATGTTCCTGAGCGTGCGCAAAAACAGTCCGGAGCTAACCAGCAGAGCGAGCGACAGCGCCACCTGCGCCACCACCAGGCCGCTGAGCAGCCGCCGATTGTGCTTACCGCCCGATACGCTTGCCGATTCCTCCTTGAGCACCTCCGCCGCCGGCACCTGCGACGACCGCCAGGCCGGAAATGCGCCGCACAGCAGGCTCGCCAGAACTGCCAGTGCCACAATTGCGATCACAACGCCGGGATCGACCATGCCGTTTATCGCGATTGGGATCGCGTTCGGCGGAAAGAACAGGGCGAATGTCTTCGCCGTCCACAGAGTCAAGAACAACGCCGCCGCTCCCGCGCAGAGGGCAAGGATCACGCCTTCGAGCATCATCTGCCGGACAACGCGCACGCGACCTGCACCCAGCGACTGTCGGATTGCGATTTCGCGCCGCCGCGACACAAACCGCACCAGTGTCAGCGTGGCCACATTGGCGCATGTCAGCAGCAGCACCATCCCCGCAATGGCCAGCAGGATTGGGAGCGTAGTCGCCATATATCCGTTCGCGCCGAACGGCGAGCGCCACATCGGATCCAGGGTGATCGTGTTCGTGCCCAGGTGATCGTTAGGATACGCCGCCACAATCCGCCGCATGATGGTCTCAAGATCTTGGTTTGCCTGCTCGCGGCTCACGCCCGGCCGCAGCCTTCCCACCACGACCAGCCAATTCCCGCTGCGCTCGGTCATCCGCCAACCGCCCGTTCCGAGCGGATCGAGCGTGATCCACATATCGTGCCGCAGTCCCGGCGCCGAACCGACGAAACCCTTCGGCGCCACGCCGATCACCGTCACCGGGTGGTGAGCAATCTCCAGCGGCTTACCCACAATCCCGGGGTCACCCGCAAAATGCGTCTTCCAGAGCGAGTAGCTGAGAATGACATACGGAATGCTTCGCCCTGCAGCCTCTTCTTCCGGACGGAAAAAACGCCCGTAGAGGGGCTTCACGCCGAGCACATCGAAGTAATTCGCAGTCACGTTGGCAATATAGATCCGTTCCGGCTTGGCTCCGCCGGTCAACGCAATCCAATCGTTGTGATACCCGATGATTCCCTCGAAGCTGTGATTCTGGTCACGCAGATCGCGGTAATCGAGATAGGAGAATGGCGGAGTCGGCGAGCTATTCCACTGCCCGCGCATCACGCTTACCAGCGAGCTCATATCTCGCGCTCCCGGTATCGGGTGCAGCATCGTCCCGTCAATCCAGCTGAACACCGTGCTGTTGGCGCAAATGGCCACTGCCAACATCACCGTAGCCGCGACCGTGTATGCCGGATTCTTGCGAAGTCGCCGCAAGGCAAAACGAACATCCTGTAGTCAGCCCTCTCACGCCTACCTCCCTCAAAGGAAGTTTGCTCTTGGGGAACCTGAGCATTCCCCCCGGATATGCACGCAGTGTGCCAAAACACCTATGACTGTAAGTCTATATCCGCCATCGACATAGGTTGGGGCCATAATCTCGGCTCCGCCAACATACTGTCCATTTGTGGACCGGATGTCCGCTTTCGAAGCTTCCTGCAAAGCCGAAGCAAAGCGCTCCTCGGCTCTGAGGTGATCGTTACCTGATAAGCGAGCTTGCTGTACCGCTGATCTGGACCGTCTTTTCTAACGGCAAATCGGCCAGCGTTCGCCGATCTGCCTCCGCATGATCCGCTCCCCGGCCGCGTAGCTAACATTTGATACTGCTCAATTTCCAGCCAATCCTCCCTAGGGCGAATTGGTACTCGAATTGCTATAATAAAAGCAAGCAAAGAACTCTTCGAAATGTCTTCCCCGGGGTTTCAGCCTCTAGGAAAGGTATGGCCGAAACTTTGAAAGGGAAAACACAATGGGCCTCACCAAGATTGCTTCACGTCTCACTCTTGCCTTACTTCTCACAGGACTCTCCGCTTCGGTCGCAAAAGCCGATACGCTCAAGTTCAACACCAGTGGAACTGGATTCGGCTTCAGCGTCGAGCTCGATCAGATCGACAGCGACAACGTCAAGGTGACCGTCAGCCTCCTCAATGGCGCTGACTTCATCAACTCCGGCAACGGCACCAATCATCCCGGCTTCGCCTTCAATCTAGCGAATGACCCCCTTCCCCCCACCATCGCCATCTCGTTCCCGAGCAACTCAGCTTGGGGCACGTCAGACGTGCACTACACCTTGGACGCGACCAATGGTCCTGGCCTCGGCACCTTCGACTACAACATCGACAACCCCGGTAGTGGTGACAACAGCCACAACGCCAGCCCGCTCATCTTCAACGTGTACGACGCCGACGGAATCTCCGTATACGACTTCACCAAATCCGCAGTCGGCAAAAACGATGTCAGCTACTATTTTGCGGCGGACATCGGCAAGGGTTCAGACACGGCTGAGCACGGCATCAGCACCGCCGGTGTTCCTTCGGTTCCTGAGCCGAGCTCGCTCGCGCTCCTCGGCACCGGCGTTCTCGGTGCCGCTGGATTCATTCGGCGCCGCCTCTCGGCCTAAGCCGGATTCACCAGACCTGATTCACTTCGAAAGGCCTTCCTGCCTCCCAGCAATGGGCAGCAGGAAGGCCTTTTCTCTCCCCAAATCCTCCCGAAGATAAATCTTCAAAAAGAGGAAAATTTTAGCGCCCGGAAAACCTGCACTTAACAGCCATGTAACGACCACGAAAATGCACTTAATAACCAGCGAAAAACCACGTTTTTACACTGTGGAAATCGCAAAACCCCCTGCAAAAACACCACTCCCACCCCGCAAAATAAATAAATAAAAAAGAGAAGGCCCCGAAACCGTTTGAGCGATTTCGAGGCCATACTTCCCGCAGACGGCCCGTAAGCCGAATTCTGTTCTAGACGATCATTCCTCTACGCGACGCATCACTGCGCCGCTTTAGCAACCTACCCGCAAGTTTCGGCTCGTGCTTTCGCACGCGTAATGCTCTTCACCTTGTCGCACCGGGCCGGTACGCGTTGTCGCCGAAGAGAAGCTTACAATCCCTGCCTATTTGGTCTTGCTCCGTGTGGGGTTTACCATGCCGCTGACATTACTGCCCGCGCGGTGCGCTCTTACCGCACCTTTTCACCCTTACCCCAGGCCGCTTGCATGATTTGCCGAAGCAAATCATCAACTTAGGGCGGTATATTCTCTGTGGCACTTGCCGTCCAGCCGTCTTCAAACGGCCGTCCCGGACGTTATCCGGCACACTGCCCTGCGGAGTTCGGACTTTCCTCCCCCGCTCTTTCGAACGGCAGCGATCGCCCGGCCGCCTGCACATCCAGTGTATCCCACCTGAAGGAACAAAACGCCGTCTAATTGCGTAGAAAACAAAAGGCTGTGCCTCGCTTTGCGAGTCGCACACTGGTACTCTCAAAGGTACTCGGGAAGAACAATGGAATTCAAAGAAGCGGTCAAGATCGCGCTGCAGTCGCTTTGGGCGAACAAGCTTCGCTCCATACTGACGCTGCTCGGCGTCGTCATCGGCGTGGCCAGCGTGATTGCCGTCGTGACGCTGGTGAACGGTGCAAACACCTATGTTGCAACCAAGTTCGCCCGCTACGGCGCGGACGTCTTCACCGTGTCGAAGATGCCGCAGATCATCACCAGTCCGGAGGACTATCAGCGGTATCAGAAGCGGAAGAACATCCTGTTCGACGACTACAAGTATGTCGGAGACGAACTGCAGGCACTGCGTCGGAATCGGCGCGCAGCAGGCGGTGACGGGAAAGGTCGTACGGGGAACCCAGTCCACGACCGATACCGAGCATCCGCGGCTATACGTGGCAGATGCCTGCGCTGCAGAACCTCGACATCGTGCAGGGGCGCGACTTCACGGAGGCGGACGAAGAGCATGCCTCGCATGTCGCGATTATCGGGACCGATATTCAGGACCACCTGTTTGAGGGTGTGGACCCGCTGGGGCAGGAGCTGCGAGTCGACGGCGCTCCGTACACAGTGATCGGGATCAGCGAGAAGCAGGGAAGCACGTTTGGCGCAAGCCAGGACAACTGGGTCGCGGTGCCGCTGACGGCGTTTCAGAAGAGCTATGGGACGGCGAAGACGCTGACGATCTATGTGAAGGCAGGCTCTGCCGGTCCGGTGCTGGAGACGGCGGCAGACGAGGTGAGGGTGCTGATGCGGTCGAATCGGCATGACACTCCCGGAACAGCAGGACTCGTTTGAGCTGGATACCAACAATACGCTGGTGGGATTCTTCAGCACGGTGACGAAGTCGTTTGGCGCGGTGGCGGGTGCGGTAGCGCTGATCTCACTGATCGTTGGCGGCATTGTGATCATGAACATCATGCTGGTGAGCGTGACCGAGCGAACGCGCGAGATTGGGATACGGAAGGCGCTGGGCGCACGGCCGAAGGACATCCTGATGCAGTTTCTGATCGAGTCCGGAACGATGGCGCTGGTGGGCGGAGTGTTCGGCGTGATGGGTGGAATCCTGGTAGCGCAGGGGATCACGATTCTCGCAGGATTTCCCTCGACCGTTGCGCTGTGGAGTGTGCTTGCCGGCCTGGTGATGGCTACCGGCACGGGAATCTTCTTTGGTGTCTATCCCGCGCGGAAGGCTGCGCAGCTGGATCCGATTGTGGCGCTGCGAGCGGAGTGAGTCACCAACAGGTCAGGAACAGAGGGCTGGAACAGAAGTTGGGAGGCCGTTGATGTTAATGCAGATCGCCGATACAAAAGAGACGGTAACGATGGCGCTGGATACGCTGCGGGCGAACAAGCTGCGCAGCGGGCTGACGATTCTTGGAATTGTGATCGGCGTGATGACGGTGATTATTATCTCGTCGGTCGTCAATGGGTTGAACTCGAGTGTGTCGGCCCTCGTGGAGTCGCTGGGTACCAATGTGATGTGGGTCTTCCGGTTTCCGGTGATCGGGGTGCGGCCGACGACGGAGATGCTGACGCGGAAACAAATGACCTATGACGATGCGATGGCGATGAGGGATCTGCCGCATGTGCTTGCGGTGTCGCCCGGATTGCAATTCCGCGACAACAGCGGCGTTCAGGGCACGGTGGCTGTGAAGTATGGCACCAAAAAGATGCAGGGAACGATCCTGGAAGGCGACACGCCGAGCGTGAAGGACGTCTACGATCTGAACCTGAAAGACGGTCGGTTCTTCAACGAAGGCGACATGGAGCGTGCGGCGAACGTTGTGGTGCTGGGCAACGATACTGCCGACGAGCTGTTTGGCACGGTGAGCCCGTTGGGCAAAGATGTGACCATCGCAGGGATGGTGTTTACCGTGGTGGGGGTAATGGAGAAGCGGAAACAGGCGTTTGGCGGAGGAAAAAACCCGCAGGACAATGCAGCGTATTTTCCCGTGACGACGTTCCACAAGATCCATCCGGAGATCCTGGACTACTGGATCAGCCTGAAGTATGACGACCAGAAGAACAAAACTCTGGTGCAGGATGAGTTGCAGGAGTTGCTGCGGCGCAGGCGCAAGGTGAAGAACGAGGCCCCTGACAACTTCGCGATCTTCGGAACCGACACACTGACGCGGCTATGGGACCAGATCACGTTCGGACTATTCGCGCTGATGCTGTCGCTCTCGGCTGTAGGTCTGCTGGTGGGCGGTGTTGGCGTGATGAACATCATGTTGGTCAGTGTCACCGAGCGAACGCGGGAGATTGGTGTGCGCAAAGCAATAGGCGCAACCAAGCAGAAGATCCTGACGCAGTTCACGCTGGAGGCGATAACGCTGTGCGCTGTCGGCGGCGTTGATCGGTGTGCTGGGCGGCAGTGCTGATCGGATTCGGGCTGCACTTCATCTTTCCCGCTGCGCTCTCGACAGTGTGGATCGCTGCTGCGTTCCTGAGTTCCTGCGGAATTGGACTCGTATTCGGCATCTATCCAGCGTGGAAGGCGGCGAACCTGAATCCGATCGACGCGCTGCGCTACGAGTAAGGCAGGGAATAGGGAGTAGAAAGCGAGCAACGTCTCCCCTTCGATCAATTTGGCCCAGTTTTGGCTCGACTGCCCCCTAGTAGACTGAATGGATGCTGGCTACGGTTGTTGAGGTGGTGACCGCGCTGTGTGCGCTGGCGGGCGTGGCCTATCTGGTACTGGCGTTGTGGGGAGCACGTGGCTTTGTTCATTTCTGGCATGGCCGAAAACCTGATGGGTTTGCGCCTGATGTCTCGATCCTGAAGCCGGTAAAGGGAGTCGATCCGCGCATGTACGCGGGACTGGCGAGTCATTGCAGCCAACAGTACGCAGGAAGCTTCGAGCTTGTCTTTGGCGTGAGCAGTCTGGACGATCCCGCTGTAGCCGAGATCGAGCGGCTGCGAGCGGAGTTTCCTGATTGTGCGATACGGCTGGTGGAGTGCCGCGAGCGTCTCGGCACATCGGGCAAGGTGAGCAACCTCGTCCAGATGCTGCGCGAGGCGCGGTATGAACATGTGCTGATCAACGACAGCGACATCCTTGTCTCCCCGCGGTATCTGACTCGCGTGATGGCCTGCTTTGCGGATGCGACAGTGGGTCTGGTGACTGCGCCTTACATTGGAAGAACCGCTGAATCGCGGCCGGCGAGGACGGTGTGGTCCCGTCTGGAGGCGTTGGGAATCTCTACGGATTTCTTCCCCGGAGTGCTTGCGGCACGGCAGCTCGAAGGCGGGATTCGCTTTGGTCTGGGATCGACGCTGGCGACCTCGAAGACTGTGCTCGCGAAGGCAGGTGGCCTGGAACCTCTGGTGGAGTATCTTGCCGACGACTATGAGCTGGGCGAGCGGATTGCCACGGCAGGATATCGCGTGGAGCTTTGCCCGGAGGTGGTTGAAACGACGGTTCCGGCCTACAATTTTCGCGGCTTTCGCGATCATCAACTGCGCTGGGCACGATCGACGCGAGATTCGCGCAAGCTCGGATACATCGGTTTGGGGATTACGTACGCTTTGCCGTGGGCTTTGATGACGTGTGTCGCGAGCGGATTTGCGTTGTGGAGTTTTTCCTTGCTGAGCGTGGTCGCGCTGGCTCGCGTGGCCGTGGCGTTGTCGGTTGGTGTAGGCATCCTGAGAGATGGTCAGGTGCTGCGCGATCTGTGGCTCCTGCCGCTGCGTGATTTCTTCGGGCTGTGGTTCTGGGCCTGGAGCTTCGCCGGAGATACCGTGATCTGGCGGGGTGAGCTGTTCCGTCTGCGGGATGGGCGGATCTCGCCAGTTACCGGAGTTCCGCACGGAGTTCCGCACATCGCGAAGAAGTAATTCAGGAAGCTATTTCTTCAATGCCGCGTGACAACGGCTGGGTTGTCGTCGAAAAGCTGAGGCCAGGGTTGGGTACCGGCGCGGCCGGTTGCGAGACATTCTCTGACGCGCTGCAGCATGTCGGTCGGATGGATCGGCTTGGTCAGCGTTGTGAAGTCATGCCCGTCGGTTCGAGCCTTTGCGAGTAGATCGCTCGTAGCTGCCTGACCGGAGAAGAGCAGGATCTTACAGGCTGGGATCATATGCGTGAGAGTGATAGCGAGATCGATACCGCTCATCTCAGGCATCACGACGTCTGAGATCAGCAGGTCGGGTGCGGCTTTCGTGGCCAATGCAAGCGCATCGGAACCGTCGTAGGCGGTCATGACCTCGAAGCCGCTTTTGGAAAGGATGATCGAAAGGGTATCGGCGATAACTCTCTCATCGTCGACGATCAGCACGCGGGGCTTCTTTCCGGAGACTAGGGTCACGTCGTTTTTGGGGACTTGGGAAAGGGGAATGATGTCTGTTTTTAACTTATCGGTCATGTCTGGTACCTCTGAATTTCACCTTAGACCTCTTTTTTTGATACGGGTTAACTCTTTTAAATCAGCCGGTTATGGTCTATCCCAGCTCCTGCGAGGCTTAGTTTCCCCTCATGCCAAATTTAGGACCTTGACAGAAAATGGTTCTATTAGATTAGTATTGCGTTACCGTCAGGTTAGCGCATGGTGTGTTTAGGAGGAAGGCATGGGTCACAGCGAAAACGACTCTGCATATGAGCCAATGAAATTTGAATCGATACTCCAGGCAAATGTTCCCAAGGGGCGCGATGGCAAGCATAAGGAGATTGTTTCGCAACTTCTAATGGACATTGCGCGTCTGGCGCCGGGGTCGGCGTTGAAAATTCCACTGGCCGAGCTGCCCGATACGAAGCAGAATATTCGATCCGCTTTGAGCAGAGCTGCAAGCCAGCAGAGCATCGATCTGGCTACCTCGAGCGACAACGATTTTCTTTACGTGTGGAAAGTCACCAGGTAGACGAGCGCGGCGCCGGTTGATCTGATTCGAAAACAATGACATAGCCGCCTGCGGGTCAAGCCTTCCTGCCTTATGGGTTGGGCTTGTTGCTCAGTATCTCTTTGCCGCCGCTCTGGGCGATGAAATAGATTCCCACAGGCAGACGGGGAACCGGGTCACCGAGATCCTGCCAGAGGAAGATACGGCGCGACCCGGTCCACTTGCGGCTCAGCGAGTTCTCGTCTTCGAAGATCTGTGGAGCGTCAGGGAAGAAGGAGCCGTACCAGAGATTGGAGCTTCGTCCGTCGAGGATGTGGATAGGCTCGGAGTCCAGACTTGGGCGATGAAGGTAGAAGCCGAGGGTGCTGGCAGACTCATACTCGCCGTGGATGACGATGAGATCACTTGGTTTGAGGACTGGTTCGACGACTGCAGCCAGTTGGCGCGAGGTAAGGACCGGGGAGAAGGTCTGCAGCCCGGCGTGCGCCGCAAGCAGAAAGAGAAAAGTAGCGGCGAGAAGGCACAGGTTCGCAAGGTGGGGTTTGTAGTTGCGGCGAAGGATCCAGTTCGCAAAGCTGCCTGTGAAGAACGCGATCGCCGCGAGGATCAGCGGATCGTGAAAGGCGCCCATGGCCTGCGCGTTGAGGTCGAGAAAGTGGCCGAAGGAGAGGGCGTAGTCGGCAGGGTTTTGATGGAGAAGTGAGGCGAGGTCCGTGTCAGGCGCGGGCGGGTGGGAATGGAGCACGAGGAACCCCGCGACCAGAGCTGCGATGGAACCGAGGACGAAGAGAGCGACAGAGATTCGCTGACCGGAACGAACGAGTGGGTTTGGAACGACGAAGGATTCGGCTTCGGTGGCCTCGTCGTTGAGCCATGCAGCGATAAGAATGACGAGCGGGGGGAGTGAAGGCAGAACGTAGTACTCCTGCCGCGTCGAGAGCGAGAAGAACACCAGGGGAATGGCGGCCCAAAGGCCGAGGAGCAGACGCGTGCTCTCTTCCGGGGCGAGGGTGCGGATGGAGACGAGAGGGCGCAGCGATTTTCGCCAGGGCACTGTGCGGAGAGCGCGTAGAAGGTAGGCGCTCCACGGCATCAGCCAGATGAGGAGAAGTCCCCAGAAGAGAAAGAGGGGAACAGTATCGTAGTCGCGGGGGACGCGAAGATTTAAATAGCGGAGAAGATGTTCGTTGATGAAGTAAAACCAGAGCCAGCCGTGAACGTTGCCATCCGTGGGCAGCGGGACCGACCAGTGGCCGTGAGAGAACATGTGTGAGAACAATGGATTGCCGGGATGACCCTCGGTGGGGTTCGCGAGAGCGATGAGGATGTGCCACGGCGCCCCGATCGCAAGGAAGATCAGAGTGCTGGAGACCGGATGGAGTTGTTGGATACGGGCAAAGACTGCACGCAGATTGCGGCGGGTGAGCGCGAGATGGGCAAGAACAATGAGGACTGGGAAGACGATGCCAATGAGTCCTTTGGTGAGGACGTTGAGCGCGCAGCAGGCCGCGAAGGCCCAGCAGAGAATGGGGTTTGCAGTAGTTTGAAGCTCGGTCAGCCAGTAGCAGTAGAGCGCAAGGGTAAGCCAGAGACAGACCATCGCGTCGGGGATGATGATGCGGGTGAAGATGAAGATCCCGAAGCTGGAGAGCAGAATCAGGCCTGCGTAAAGACCTGCTCGCTCGCTTGAAAAAGCTCGACGCGTGAAAGCCTCGACGAGGAGCGCAAGGGCGAGCACGGTGAGGGCCAGCGGAAGACGTGCCGCAGCAGTGTGGGGACCAAAGATCTTGAAGCTCGCGGCCATCGACCAGTAGAGGAATGGGGCCTTCTCAAGGTAGCGGATGCCGTTGGCGTAAAGCGTGACCCAGTCGTGCCGGAGAAGCATCTCGCGGGAGACCTCCGAGTGAACTGAGTCCGCATCGTCGAGAAGAGGCGGTGTGATGAGAGTGAAACTGCAATAGAGAAGAAACCAGACGACGACGAGCAGCAGAACGCGCTGGCGATTGCCCGATGCTGAGGAGAAGGGAAACATGGTGATTCCTCAGCGTAAGGCTTAGGACGGCGCGAGGCGGGATTTAAGTTTGAGGAAGGGGGTTTCGAAGAAGCGGAAGCTGAGTTCAGCGCACAGATAGACGATAGCGAAAAAGACCGGCAGTCCGAGGTGATGAAGGATGGGAGAAGTGATGCGGTCCTGAATACGGTCGAACAGAAGCGACGGAATGAGGTGAAGAACGTAGATTCCGTAACTGATCTGGCCGATGCGAACCAGCGGCCGCCATAGCAGCAGCCGGTAGATCGGTGAGGCGGGATTGAGGGCCATAGCCAGAACCCAGACAAAAACCACGGCAAGCAGCGAAAAGCCGTAGGTCTGGATGCGGGCGTCGTCGAAGGTGGGGATTCCATAGCGCACGAAGACGAAAGCGCAACTGGCGGCGTAGACCAGCAAGGCTCCGAGGCCGACGAAGCGGAGCTTTCCGCGAACGATGGATTGCAGGCCGGCAAGCGAGTTAGGCTGCCCGCGGAGCCAGAGCGCAAGCCATGCACCGGCGAGGAGCGAGTCTGTGCGAGCGAAGGGAAGGGCGTAGATGATTCCGGCTCCGCGAAGAGGAGCAGGGAAGAGGAACCAGAGCGTGCATCGCAGGAGAAAGGTAGCGAAGAATCCGATGACGCAGATGCGAAGCAGTCGTGTGCGGGACTTCGTAAGGAAGACGACAACAGGCCACACGAGATAGAACTGCTCTTCAACACAGAGCGACCAGAAGTGGCCGATGACGGCGCCCTGGTGAAGAACGCCGTTGCTGCGGGTCATGACAAAGAAGTTGGATTGTCCGTGCAGCACAGCGGAGATCTTCGCAAAGTTGCCGAGATAGAGCGGCCATGCGATCAGCCAGCGGTTCCACACAACGTGGAAGATAGGGGTGACAAGAAGAATGACAAGCCAGACCGCGTAATAGAGTGGAAAGATGCGAAGGGTCCGGCGTGTGTAGAAGACCCTGAAATAATGACGTTTGTTGAGGGTATCGTAGAGAATTCCGGTAATGAGAAAACCGGAGATGACGAAGAAGAGATCGACGCCCGCCCATCCCCACCAGAAGAGCCGGTTGGTGGCGTAGTGGTAGAAGAAGACGGACAGCACGGCAACTGCGCGAAGGCCGTCGAGAGCGGGATAGAAGGCTTTATTTTCCGGTTGTGGAATACTTGCCGGGATACCGGGCGCGCTGGTGTCGTCTTGGAGGGAAACAGCCCGGTTGGACATAGTCATTAGTTTAGGATGCACGAACCCCCGGATTCCGGGGCCCATTTTTGAATGATATAGGCACAGTTTGTTGCGAGGGATAAAGTGCAGGTGAATGAATTGGTTCAGGTAGCGGGTACGGCCACGCCGCCGGCGGAGTTGATCTTCGGGGATTGGTATCCCGCGATGCGGTCGGGTGACCTGCGCGCAAAGAAAACGGCGAAGGCTTTGCTGCTGGGTGTGCCGCTGCTTCTGGGACGCAGGAACGATGGAAAGCTGTTTGCGATGCGTGATCTTTGTCCGCACCGCGGCATTCCGCTTTCAGCCGGGTGGTTCGACGGGGAGACCGTGACCTGCAAATATCATGGCTGGCAGTTTGAACCCTGCTCGGGGCAGTGCAGGGAGATTCCTTCGCTGACGAGCCACGAGACGCTGGACCCGACGAAGATTTATGCGGGCGCCTATCCCTGTGAGGAAAGGGATGGGTATGCGTGGGTTTATCTGCCGGAGGCTGGGACGGGACGCACGCTAGGTGCATTGCCTGCCGTGCCGGAGGTTCCTAAATTTTCCGCACGATTTCGCACAGCGCATCTGACGGCGGATCTTCCCTGCAACGTGGACCACGGGATCATCGGTTTGATGGACCCGGCGCATGGACCTTTTGTGCATCAGGCGTGGTGGTGGCGCAGCCAGGCAAGCATTCACGAGAAGACAAAGCACTTTGAGCCAATCGACGACCGTGAGAACAACGGACGAAACGCCGGGTTCCGGATGTCTTCTCATGCTCCGAGTGCAAATTCAGCCCCCTATAAATTGCTGGGAGTTTATGGCGAGCCGATTACGACGACGATTGATTTTGTTTTGCCGAACCGCCGCTATGAGACGATTCGCGCGGGAGAAAAATGGTTCGCCAGCCTGACGACGGTGACTCCAGTGACAGCTTCGACCTGCCGAATTGACGTCTGTGCCGCGTGGAATGTCTTTTACCATCTTCCATTTGTAACTTTGATTGCTACATCCTTCGGCGCGCGGTTCGTCAGGCAGGATCAGCAGACGATGATCGAGCAGGCGGAGGGGTTGCGCTTCAATCCGGGGCTAATGCTGATCGACGACGCGGACAAGCCGGCAAAGTGGTACTTCGCGCTGAAGCAGGCACGGCTGAAGGGAGCGGGGGAGCATCCGCTAAGCGGCCCGGTAACGCTGCACTGGCGAAGCTGACGAAAGTGCAGCGTTGAGAGGGGTGCGGTCAGGATTGAGCTTTGGCAAGGTCAGCTTCGATCCGCAATCGAGTCATACTCCAGCCCCGAAGCTCCCGGAGCCAGAACCCAGAGTGTGTAGATCCCCAGCGCTGTGCCAAACGGGATTTTAACCAGCGCGAAAATCGCCGCAACAATCGCCAGCGTCCTGCCCCAGGGCCTGCGCTGCAGAAGGCCGTATCCGGCAAGCAAAGCCAGCGCAGCCATACAGAGCGTCATGAGCGCTACTACAGGCCACAAACCGGAGAACCACATCGGCATCATCGGACCATGCCACCTTCCACCGAACATCCAACTGTCATCGAAACGATGTGTGGTGAACGCCCGCAAAAAGAAGACGCCGATCAGGCCGGTCACCAGCCGGTAGACTCCCAGCACACACCACAGGATTCCCATCGTCTGCAGATTGCGCCGAACACGCGGCACATACATCGGCATTGTCGGCTGCGGATAAGGCGCCGCATACATTGGCGGAGCCGGCGGTATCGACGCACCGCATTTTGAACAGAAATGGACACCCGCACCAACTGGAGTCCCACATGCCTGACAGACCATCTCACACCTCCAACAAACTTAAGGCGCCTGGCCCTGCGCTCTCTCTACTACGCATTCTCTGTGAAAGTGGTTCCCTGCGCGGAAGGGTACGATAAATGAAGTGAATTCGCCAGAACTATTACCGGTAATCCCCTCCCCGCTGCGAGAATCGAGCTCCGCATCTCTGGAGTGGCCCCGCCTGCGCGAACATATTGCCGGGCGCACCTTCTCGCCCTTGGGCCGCGCCTGGGTTCTCGCGCTCGAGCCATCAACCAACGCTGGCTGGATCGACCGGCAGCAGCAACGCACCGCCGAGATCCGCACCATGCTCACACGCGGCGGCAGCTTCGAGTTTCACGGCCTCTTCGATCCCACGCTCCTGCTTGAGAAAGCACGGATCGAAGGCGCCGCACTCGAATCCATCGAGATCCGCGATCTCCTGGGCCTCGTCGAGCGCGTCGCCGCATGGCGTAACCTGCTCCATCCGGCCCCGAACACCATACGCCACGAATGGCCCGGTATCGCCGAGCTCTCTTTGCCGCTTCGCGACTATGATCTCGCTCCTCTCCTTCGCCTTCTGCGCGGAAAGATCGAACCCGACGGCAGCCTCAATGATGAGGCATCGCCTGAGCTGCGCCGCATACGCCGTGCGATGGAACGCCAGCACCGCGCCATCGAAGAGAGCCTCCGAAAATCTCTCCGCGGCCTCAGCGAAGGCGGCAGCACCCAGGACGACCTCATCACTATTCGCGGCGATCGCTTCGTCATCCCGGTCAAAGCCGAGTTCAAACGCAAGGTTCCAGGCGTCGTTCATGGCTCGTCGTCTTCCGGCCAAACAGTCTTTGTCGAACCTCTGGAGACGATCGAACAGAACAATGAACTCGTCCGCCTCCTCGATGAAGAACAATCCGAGATTCACCGCATCCTCGTCATCATGACGCACGCGCTCGCTGAAAACTCTGGGGCCATCCACCTTGGCGCTTCCATTCTCGCCGAGGTTGAATCGCACTTCGCCCGTGCCCGTTTCGCCAACGACCTCAACTGCACCCGCCCTGTGTTCAACGTCGATGTTTCGCAAAATGCCGTCATCCTTAACGAAGCCGCTGAGCGAGCCGTAGGCGAGTCGAACGGGGCGCAGTCGAAGGACCCCCGCAATTCGTCCGAATCACCACAACTCTCCCTCATCGCCGCGCGCCATCCGTTACTCGAACTCCGCATGAGAACAGCCGCCGCTGCAGAAAACGAACCACCCAAAACTCCTGTTCCCCTCACGATCATCCTCCCCCAGAACACGCGCCAGCTCATCATCAGCGGTCCTAACACCGGCGGCAAAACCGTTTCGCTGAAGACCCTGGGGCTCCTCGCGCTGATGGCGCAGTCCGGCGTTCCCGTCCCAGCCGAAGAAGCCACTCTTCCACTCTTCACCAGCCTCTACGCCGACATCGGCGATGCGCAATCGATCGAGCGCAACCTCTCGAGCTTCTCCGCGCACGTCATCAATCTCGACCGCATCTCCCGCGAAGCCACAGCAGATTCTCTCGTCCTTCTCGACGAACTCGGCTCCGCCACCGACCCTGAAGAAGGCGCAGCTCTCGCCGTAGCCATCGCGCAACACTTTCTCAACCTCAGAGCGTGGTGCTGCATCACCACACACATCACCTCGCTCAAGGTCTACGCCACAAACCATCCCGGAGTCCTGAACGCCGCAGTCGGGTTCGACCAGCTCACCCTCACCCCAACCTACGAGCTGCGCCTCGGTGTTCCCGGGGCTTCAGCCGGCCTCAACATCGCTCAGCGTCTCGGCCTGCAGAAAGAGATCATCGCCGCCGCACGCGCCCAGATGACTACGCAGACCGCCGACATCGGAGCCTTCCTCGATCAGCTTCACGATCAGCTCACAGCGGCCTCCATCGAGCGCGAGACCCTGCAGCAGCGCGAACGCGAGCTCTCCCGCGAAAAGACGCGGCTCGACATCGAAGGCCGCGCCGAACAAAAAGCCCGCACCAAAGAACTTGAAGCCAAGCTCAACTCCCTCATCGAAGACTTCGCTTACCAGCTGCGCGAGACCGTCAAAGCCATCGACGACAAGACCATTGCCCAGAAGATCGCGCGCGACTCCGAGCGCCGCATCGCCACCCTGCGACGCGAGTTCGCCAGCCAGTTCAACTCCACCGTCCTCGCTCACACCACCGGCGCGGACAGAAACGACCCCGACGCCCAGCCCCACATCCCCAAAGGCATCAAGACCGGCGATCTCGTCAAACTGAAATCATTAGGCCGCCAGGCTCGTGTCGAACGAGTGATTGATCCGAAGACCTTCGAGGTCTCGATCGGCCCCATGAAGATGCGCGCCGGCATCGAAGATATCGCCGAGGTCGAATCCGTCAAAGTCGTCACTCCCCTTGAAGCCGCACGCAAGCGCGGAGGCATTACCGTAGCGACAACCAGCGGAGACTCCGATAATGTCCCCTCCGAGATCAACGTCATCGGCCGCACCGCTGACGAGGCTCACGATGAAGTCGAGCGCTTCCTCGACCGCGCCTTTCTCGCAGGACTTCCGCGCATTCGCATCGTCCACGGCACCGGCATGGGAGTTCTTCGCCGCACCCTTCGCGAATACCTCCGCAGCCACCCTCACGTCACCGCCGTCACCGAGCCGCCACACAACCAGGGCGGACAAGGCGCCACCGAAGTCGAATTGAGGCAATGATTTTCTTCGCATTTCGCGTTATATAAGCAGAAACCAGATTAAAGTCCGTCACTGGACTTCCTGCGCGCGGTGCTCTACGCTTCTGCCTAACTCAAGAGGGCGAAAGATATGGGGAAATTTAATTCGATCGGCCTGATTACACGAGTGACTGCCTGGATTGCCCTGGCAATAGAAGTCGTCGACTTTGCCGGAAATGGATTGGGGCTCTCTTTCATAGAGCACAACGACGAAGGCTTGAAGAAGCTGGGTATTCTCCTCTTCTTAATTTCATTAGTGAGCTGGTTGGAATCCTCAAATAAAGCGTTGGCGAAGCTCGACGAAATGGCATCTCAGCTCGCAAGACTCAATCTTGTAGCAAAGTACGGATCGAGTGCGGTTTGGCTTGCTCAATTGCTCCACCCTCATGATGATGGGGGAACAGATAAATATCCCCACTGTCGAGCCGGAGGGGAAGCACTATCACAGCTGTTGTTGAATACATATACACAAAACGCAGTGGACTTTCATGAGCTACGACGTGGAGACAGGGGGGAAGTCAGGCTCAAGGAATATTCAGTTATCAATCTATTTTTGAAAAATCTGGTAACAAGCCTCCCACCCGGAAGTGTCTGGTTCGGCGTCAGCAGACTTCAGGATAGTAGGGCGTGGAAGAAGGAAAGCGCTGAGGAATCCTATTTGGGGTTCGAGAAAGAACTCGAGGATCGTGCTAAAACCCAGGTCTTGACATGTTTTCGCGTACTTTGTTTTGAGAACGAAGCACGCTCAGATCGGATGGCCAGAGTAGCCCAACGTCAAATCAAAAATGGGCTTCACGTTCGTCGGCGTATCAACTCTGCCGAGACCGATCTCTCATTGATTTGGGTGCCGACCTCAAAAATTAAACCAAGATCCCGGCTTCAGGATCCTCTAAAGTTCCTCGAAGACTCAACCGCCAATTTTGAACCCCTGTGTTGTTTGGAATTTACAATTCGAGGTGGAAGAGAGGTTGATACGGTGACCTTGTCTCCGGGATTTTCAGAAAAATTCAGCGATCTTAAAGATGAGTTTCGTGACAACTGGGAAAATGCAGAAGAATACAGCAAGGTCTCAGCTTCTCCTCAAGATTAGTGGATTCGGACAATCTGCCTTACATCACGCCTCCGCGACCAGATAATCTACTCCCATGAATCCCCTCGTCGAACCCGCCTGGCTGGCCGCTCGCCTGAAAAATCCCAACATCGTAATCCTCGACGCAACGCTCCCACCCGTAGGCGCAAACCCACCCGTCGACACCCGCGCCCACTACCTCACCCAGCACATTCCCGGCGCAATCTTCTTCGACATCAACGAACACTCTGATCACAAAACCTCGCTCCCGCACATGCTCCCCACCGCCGAAGTCTTCTCGCAAAGCATGTCCACCCTTGGCGTCGCCAGCTCCGCAACCATTGTCATCTACGAGCAGCAAGGCGTCCTCTCCGCCCCTCGCGTCTGGTGGATGCTCCGCACCTTCGGCGTCCAGAACGTTCACGTTCTCAACGGTGACCTCAACGCCTGGCTAGCCGCCGGCCTTCCCACAGAATCCGGCGAAGTTCACCGTCCAACGGCGACCTTCCACGCCAAACTCAATCAAACCGCCGTCAAAGACCTCTCGCAGATCCAGCAACTCATCGCGCAACACACACAAATCCATACTCAAATCCCCACTCAAATCCTCGACGCCCGCTCCAACGCACGCTTCACCGGCAACGCCCCGGAGCCAAGACCAGCCATCCCCTCCGGCCACATGCCCGGAGCCACTAGCACTCCCTACACCGATCTCATCGAAGAAGGACGACTCAAATCCCCCGAACAACTACGCGAAGTCTTCGCAGCAAAGAACGTAGACCTCCAGCAGCCCATCACCACCACCTGCGGATCCGGTATCACTGCCGCGGTCGTCTCCCTCGCACTGGAAATCGCCGGTGCAAAAGACGTCACCCTTTACGACGGCTCGTGGGCCGAATACGCTCAACATCCAAACGCTGTCATCGAAAAAACATCCTAGTTCCTCCTGCGGCTACGAAACGCTGCACGCCCCGAATCCACCATCGCAAACCCACAGTGCTAGACTCCCTCAATCATGAGCGATCTCGTCGACAAGCAGACTGAAAGAATACGCGTCTGGATGAACGATCCTGACCACGCTGTCTCGCGCGTTGTTATCTCAGTCGTCATGGTCGCTATTCTTATAACGGTCGCCCTCTGGATCGTCTGGACTGTTCCTCGCCATGAAGTCGCGCCTTACGCGAAAGTCTTAGCTCCCGAGAAGGCCCTCGAACTAGAAAACGAGTTCCGCAAAACCATCACCCAGATCGTCCTCAGCATCTTCGGTCTCTTCCTCGTCTACCTCACCTGGCGTCGCAGCCGCGCCGGAGACCGCACCGTCGAGATCGCCCAACAGGGCCACATCACCGATCGTTTCACCAAGGCCATCGAGCAGCTAGGCAAGCTCGACGGCGATAAACCCAACATCGAAGTCCGCCTCGGAGCCATCTACGCCCTCGAGCGCATCGCACGCGACTCACCACGCGACCACTGGACCATCATGGAAGTCCTCACCGCCTACGTCCGTCAGAACGCCCCCGTAGTCCCCGCCGGCGAAGAACCCATAGCACCCCCACCGCAAAAGCCGCATACCGACATTCAGGCCATCCTCACCGTTCTCGGCCGCCGCCCCATCTCCTCGAAACGCGAAGGACCCGAGCATCGGCTCGACCTTTCTTTCACCCATCTTCAAGGGGCATATTTGAAAGACGCAAACCTCAACAACGCCAACTTTCATGGAGCCAATCTGTGGAACGCAATCTTGTTGAACGCAAAACTGCAGAATGTTCAATTTCTTCGAGCAAATCTGGAGTGCGCAAATCTCTGGTCCGCGCAACTTCAAGATGCTGATTTTAATGGCGCCATACTCCGCTATGCATCTATCGCCTCTGCGAATCTCGAAGGCACTCTTTTGGGAAACGCAGATCTAGGCCACGCGCAGGGCCTCAATCCCGAGCAAATCAAAGTTGCCCGCTTCTGGCAGAACGCCCTTTACTCTCCCGAAATGCGAGAAGCTCTTGGGCTCCCACCTAAAGATCCGTAGGTGGTCCAGGAGCCTACGAAACCTAAAACACCCGCACAAACCCGCTCTGTTTCGTTCGGTTGCCGACGACTATCTGCCAGACATCCACCGCAAGCTTGATCCCTGCGATTGCTAGAGCGACTTTGAACCCGAAGTTGACCCAGTAGTTCACCGAAGCCATCGTCACCGGATTCGGTGGCCAATGGCCCTTTGGCACGTAGACAAGGTATGTCCGCGCCTGCACCATAACGACCAGAATCAGAAGCGAGACCACCTGCGTCACCAACCCCAATCCCTTAATCCAGTTCACCGATCTCGCAAAGACCAGACATAGCTTCAGCGCCAGCATCACCGCCAGCAGAGCGACAATCTGCCAGTAAAAGATCCTCCACTCCGGCGACAGCCCAAACGGCATTCCCCGCAGCGAGCCGCCCGGTCCCAGAATCAGGTACGGATGCGTCGGCACTGACAACACCCACAAAAACATCAACGCATTCACAATCAGGTCGGCAACCCGATTCGCAAACGAAGGCCCCTTCTGCCCGGCTGTCGGCAGACTCCGGGGATTCCACGTCTGCGGCCACTTCACCCTGGCGATAAATCGTCCCTGCGCAAACTCGAACGCCGCGAAGCCCAATGTCATCCACGACCAGAACGTAAGAATCACGAACGGCAGATGTCCAATCGCTGAACCGAAGCTCCAATCGCCTCCGCCAAAGATGTAATTGCACACCTGAACCACCGCATACGCCAGCAGCACCAGCGGAAAACTCTTGATCAGCGTGAACCAGTAAAGAGGAAACAACGCCGGTCCGATCAGGGACTGCTGCGGCAGATACCGCGCCGCCACAATCGCAGGCGGCCCATGTCTCTCGATAACCGCTGCAATCTCATCTTCAGTCAGAGGTCGGCCCAACTCTTCCTCTCGGCCTTCGATCTCAGCAACCAGATTCGCGCGCAACTCCGCCAGCGTGTCCGTCTTGCTTCCCAGCAGATACTGTCCTACCGCCTGCAGGTATCGTTCGAGTAAGTCCATAGCCTTACCGCTCCTTTTTGTCTTTCAAAATCCTGTGCAGCGAATCGTTGATGCCGTTCCACTCCGCCAGCAGTTGTACAAGGATCGCCGCCCCGGCCTCTGATAGCCGGTAGAAGCGTTTGTTCCGCTTCTCCTCCTCACGCCACTCGCTCGTGAGAAGGCCCTGCGTCTCCAGCCGCCGCAGCAGCGGATACAGCGTGCTCTCTTCAATCTCCAGCCCCTGATCCGCCAGCGCCTTCCTCAGCGTGTATCCGTAGTGCTCGACCCGAAGCTGCGCAAGCACAGCGAGAATCAGGCATCCCCGGCGAAGCTCCAGCCGAAGCGAGTCGAAGAGTTCGTTTTGGATCTCAATTGTCATACTGTACTCAACACACTGTATGATAAACAGTGTACGGTGTCAAGTATATTTTCGGAATTCTATTAATCCTTCTAAAAACAACTACTTAGAGCCAACCTGACTCGCCCGCCTGTATTTGTTACCAGATGTGTCCTAATCCCTCTCGAATTACAGTGAAGGCAGAACTGAGAGATGGCATCCGTCCGTCCGCAATGCCAGACCGGCCGCTCTTGGGGCCGAGGCACAAGGGAGGGTCGCTCTGCGAAGCTGCCTGCATCGAACCCGGCCGGGACTCTGCAGCTTCATGCTGCTCACGGTTTTCATAGTGTCCGGTGTCTTCAGGGCAGGACTGCACGCTCAACTCATACAGGCTGCCCACAAAGCTGTTCAGGGAAAAACTCAGCATCCTTCGTCTCCCGCTCCTGATGCAGCCGCGCAGCAGACCGCAACTCCGGCACCACCGTCAACTCCAGCACCGCAGCCAACTCCGGTCGATCCCCTCGGACGTATCTCGCCGCACGGCTGCGTCATCGGATTTCTAAAAGCTGCAGAAGCGAAAGACTACGAAAAAGCAGCGCTGTTTCTCGATGGGAACCGAACTCCGCAGCAGGCCGAAACTCTGGTAGTCCAGCTGAAATATCTCCTCGACCAGGAATTTTCAACCAGCCTCGATACGATCTCACGCTCTCCAAGCGGAGATACCGACGACAAAATGCGGTTGTCGCGCGAAACAGTCGGCACAATAAAGACACCGACCGGTGAACTCCCGATTCTGCTTGACTTGGTGCAAAGCTCTGGCCAGCCGCCGATCTGGCTCTTCTCTCAGAAGACACTTAGGGATGTGCCCGCGGTCTACGCGGGGATGCAGCATGTCGACTACGCCCGTTGGTTCCCGGCATGGGCCTCACGGATCCACTTCCTGTCGGCTCCTCTCTGGCGGTGGTTAATCATTCTCTTGTCCCTTGTCGTTGTCTTCGCTCTTGCCTCTCTTCTCACGCGTGCGGTGCTTTGGGCGCTCCAGCGAATCCTCGCACACAGGTTGGCCGCGAACTTTGAGCGATCTATTCTCAAGCTCAAATTGCCAATCTACTGTCTGATACTTTCCATCCTCGAGCGAACGGCTGGAGGCTATGCCATTACCGCGCTCGCCAGGCATCGTTGGAAGACCGCTGGATTGCTCCTCACCTGGATAAGCATCGCCTGGTTGGTAATCAAGATCTCGGAAACCCTTACCAGCTACTATCGTCACCGACTCCTGTTGCGAGGACGGGTCGAGCGGGCTACCTTCGTCAACCTCAGTGGTCGGCTGCTTGAGATTCTTGTTGGACTCGTTCTCGTCATTGCCCTCTTATCCTACGCAGGCGTTAATGTCTCCGCCCTCGTCACCGGGCTGGGGATCGGCGGCGTCGCCCTCGCACTGGCCGCACAAAAAACTCTCGCCGACCTCTTCGGCGGGCTCTCCATCATCATGCGTGGCGCCGTTCGGGTCGGTGACTTCTGCCAGGTCGCTGGAGTTTCCGGCACAGTGGAAGACATCGGAATCAGCTCCCTGAGTCTCCGCACTCTGGGTCGCTCTCTCGTCTCGATTCCGAACTCCAAAGTGGCGGAGGCCAACCTCGAAAACTTCTCCCTTCGCGATGACTTCTTGATCAATCAGATCTTCACCCTGCGGTTCGATACCCCGCACGACGTAGTCAAGATCGTCGTGGACAAAATCTACGAACTCCTGAAATCACACCCGGGAATTGACGACGAGTCGGCAAGGGTAAAACTGATCAACCTGACTGCGTCGGGGCCACAGATCGAGATATTCGCTTACTATCGCAAATTCGGCGCCGACTGGTCCGCCTTTCTCGGGCAGCAGCAAGACCTGTTTCTCAAAATAATGGGTTCCGTTGAGGCTTCGGGAACCAGCCTCGCTGCTCCCGTCGGTGTACTGCGGATGGACGCCGAAAAGAAATCTGAAGATTCGTCAAAAGACTCTGCAACATTCACTCTCGGAGATTCCTGAGGACAAAGTAAAGACCCCGGCCGATCACCGGGGCCGTTCTCTTTTTCGGCATGCGCGCCGAAGATGCTTCAGCAGCTCAGATACGCATCGGCATCAGGATGTAACGGTACCGTACATCCTCATTCGCATCTTCAGGCCGCATCTGCCCTGCGCTTTGCGCATCCTTGAACTCCAGCCGAACCTCGCCAGTGCTCCCAATCGCCTTCAGAAAGTCGATGAGGTACTGGCTGTTGAATCCCACCACCAGCGGATCGTAGTTGTAAGGCGTCTCGATCGAATCCTCCGACTCGCCCGAATCCGTTGAGGATGACGAAAGCTTCAGCTCATTCTGCTCCAGGCGAATCTTGATCGCACCCGAACGCTCGTCCGCAAACTGCGCAACGCGCTGGATCGAGCTCATTAGATCCTCCGAGCGCACAATAACAAACTTGTTGTTGTCCCTGGGAAGCACAGCCTCATAGTTCGGGAACTGTCCCGTCAGCTTGCGGCTCGTCAACACGCGTCCGCCGATCCGGAAGAACAGCGTCTGCTCATCGTCGGCAAACTCGACTGCCTCGGCCTCGGTATTCGCCAACAGACCGGACAGCTCGCTCAAAGCCTTCCGCGGAATCAGTGTCTTCTTCTCGCCCGAAACGCCCTCCAGCGACTCGCCCTGCTTCTCGATGTGCGCCAGCCGGTGACCGTCGGTCGCAACCATCGTCATCGACTCCGCCTTGAGCACCATCAGCGCGCCATTCAGCGTGTAACGCGACTCTTCATTCGAGATCGCGAAGATCGTCTTCGAGACCATGTTGTGCAGAGTGCTTACCGAAAGCTTCACCGCGCCACTGGCAGGGAACTCCGGCACCTGGGGAAAGTTCGCACGCGCCATCCCGACCATCTTCGTGTTCGACCGGCCGACACGGATCTGCACCCAATGGTTGTCCATCAGTTTGATCGAGATCTCGCCATCCGGAAGCAATTTGATGTAGTCATACAGCTTGCGCGCCGGAATGGTGCATGCACCTGGCTTCTTCACCTTCGCCGCGCAACTTGTTCGTAGACTCTGGTCGAGATCGGTCGCCGTAATCGTCAGCTTGTCGCCACTGGCCTCGAAGAGAAAGTTCGACAGAATCGGAATCGTTGTCTTACGCTCGACGACACCTTGCGCAGCGGTTAGCTCCCGCAGCAGCTCCGCTCGCGAAACGGTGATCTCGAGGTTGCCGGTTGGGGCTGCGGTTGGCTCGGTCATCTGGGGCTCCTGGGTCGCAATGGTCACGGTCGTCTCTCCGGAAAAATCTGTTGTTTACCGCTGGCCAAACTTTACACCGAACCCAACCTCCAGTGCACGTCAGACACAACACGTCTCTTCGATTCTTTGATTTTAGGGGCGAATCCACTCCCCGTGCGACACTTTTCGCTGTGGAAACCATGGGTCGTTGTGTGAGATGACGGGATCAACCGCAAATCTCCATTTCAGGGCGCGACTGCTTCTAATAAAAAGAAGATTAAGAGAAGAAATACCAGTAGCAGTAACCGTTGTCGCTTGAAAAGTGGATAACTGTCTTATCTGCGCTTATCTGGTGACTTGGATCTCATTCCTGTTTTAGAAAAGCCGACAGCCGAATTCGGACACTTCGGAAGAAAGGGTCGCCTGCTCTCGTTGGAGCACCTGTTATCCCACTTCTTCACACAACTGGTTCCGCTCCCCTTGAGAAGACACATCACTTACCGTGGGAAAATTCACCAAACGTCGCAAAAGAATGGGTTTACCCCAACCATTTTTTTCACAGCGCCATCATACCCCGGAGGATAAGTAGTCGAAAGCGGAAAAAGGAACCCAGGAAAAGGTACCCAATGAACATCGCGATCTTCGGAGCACGAGGACGCACAGGAACTCTCCTGACGGAACGCAGTCTGGCGGCCGGCCATCACGTCACAGCCCTCGTTCGCAAACCGAAAAAGTTCGCCTTCCGCAATAAGGTCCGCATCGTTCAGGGCAGCGCCTTCGATCCCTCCCCTGTCTTTGAGACCCTCGAGGGCGTGGACATCGTCTTCTCCACACTCGGAGCTCACTCTCCCCTTCGCAACGAAAACGTGCTTCCCCGGGCCATCCCGCGCATCATCGAGGCCATGGGCAGGACAGGAGTGAAAAGGATCATCGTCCTCGGCTCAGCCGGAGCCCTCCCCAACTCGCTCGACAAACAACCTGCCTGGCGGCGCTGGGTCATCCAGAACATCGTCTACACCACCTTCCTCAAATGGCCTGTAGCCGAGCAGAAATCTCAATACTCCCTGCTCTCAAAGAGCAACCTCGACTGGACCATGGTGATGCCTCCGATGCTGACCGACAACCAACCCCGCGGAACCTACCGCGTGGACGGCGACGCGCTTCCTCCGAATGGCAGCTACATCTCCCGGGCCGACGTGGCCGACTTCATGGTCCAGCAGATCGACAACCCGCAATGGATAAGAAAAGGCGTCTACTTGTCCTGGTAGTACCATCGGTGCACCGCCAAAACGAGGTGCTTCGATGAAGCTAACCAAACGCCATAGCCTCATCTCGATCTTTCTGGGTTCGCTGATTGCTCTGACCGCCGCCACAACTCAGAGCCTGGCAGATCAGCTCGTATCGCCGCAGACCATCCCAGGCCTCGGCACCGCAACCTTTCCCACCTCCACTCACTCCATCGAGGCCCAAACCGAATTCATTCGCGGCCTGCTTCTCCTCCACGTCTTCGAATACGACAGCGCAGCCAGGGCCTTCCAGTCCGCCGAAAAGATCGATCCAACCTTCGCGATGGCCTACTGGGGCGAGGCCATGACGCACAATCATCCCGTCTGGAACGAGCTCGACATCCCCGCCGGGCAGGCCGCGCTTAACAAACTAGCCCCCACACCCGAGGCTCGCGCTGCATTGATCGCAGACCCACGCCAGAAAGCCTTCCTCGCAGCAGTCGAAATCCTCTACTCCGGCAAAGGAACCAAACCCGAGCGCGATGCCATCTACGCCACCGCCATGCAGAAGGTCGCGCAGACCTACCTCAAAGACGACGAAGCCCAACTCTTCTACAGCCTCGCGCTTCTCGGTCGTAGCGAAGGCGTCCGCGATGTTCCGACATACCTCGAAGCCGCAGCGATCGCCAAAGCTGCCTATGAGCGAAACTCCAACCACCCTGGCGCAGCGCACTACTGGATCCACGGCATGGACGATCCCGAACACGCCGCGGGAGCCCTAGTAGCCGCCCGCTCACTCTCGAAGATTGCACCCGACGCCGGTCACGCGCAGCACATGTGCTCGCACATCTTCATGGCCCTCGGCATGTGGGACGCGGTCGTCGAAGCCAACATTCAGGCCATGAAGGTCGTCGACGATCAATCCCTCGCTGCCGGAAGGCCGGTCCTCGACTGCGGACACTACGCGATCTGGCTGCAATACGGCTACGATCAGCAGGGCCGCCACGAGGACGCCTATCGCGTCCTGACCTCCTGCCAGAACACCGGCAAACAAGCCGCTGACGCGATGGATGCCCATCCCGGCCATTCCACATCGTCGCCTCATGCGAGTCAACGCCGTGCCGACCGCACCAACACCAGCCTCGTCACCATGCGCGGAACCGCCGTAGTCGAGGCCGGCCACGGGAATACTCCGGCTGCATCCCTGGTTATCGACACTGCCTCCCTCGGTCCAGAAGCCGGCTGGGATGCATTCACCACCGGATACGCCGCAGCGCAGCGCGGAGATATTCCCGCCGCACAAACCGCCCAAAACAGACTCCTCCAGATCACCCAGACCTATCACGCCGACGCAAAAGCCGAAAAGGAAACCGCAACCTATCTCGACATTCTCTCCGAAGAACTGGGCGGTCTCATCGCCGGCAAAACCGGCGACATGCCCGCTGCCATCAAGCAGGTCCAACGCGCAGCCACAACTTACGACAGCATGGCATTCGACTTCGGGCCGCCCCCAATCCTCAAACCGCCGCAGGAGCTGCTAGGCGAACTCCTCCTCAAGGACGGCAAACCCAAACAAGCCTGCGAAGCCTTCGACTCCTCCCTCAAGCGAGCGCCCAACCGCTCTCTCTCACTGCTCGGACTCGCCAGAGCCCAGAATGCGGCAGGCGATAAAGTGGCAGCCGCCACAACCTACAAACAACTCCTCGCAAACTGGAAACTCGCCGACGCAGACAATCCCGAAGTCACAGAGGCAAAGCACTACATCGCAGAAGACAACAAGCTAGCCTCCACGTCGAAGTGATCGAGCCTTCAATTCGCATCTTCAATTCGCACTTTGCCTTCGGACAGGTAGAGTATTCCTGTTCCCCAAGGAGCCAGAATGAAGCAAGCCAGCCGCACCGCTATTCTCGTCACCCTCGCACTCGCCACCGCAGCGGCGTCTGCACAAACGCCCGCACCCGTCGCGCCAACTCCCCCGCGCCCCGCAGGATCCATTGCCAGCCATACCGGCTGGCCCGTCGCCAAACCCGAAGACGTCAAATCCCCTGAGGCCATCATCGCAGCCGTCTATAGCGTCATCTCCGGCGGCAAGGGCCAGCAGCGCGACTGGGACCGCATGCGTTCTCTCTTCGTCCCTGACGCGCGCCTCATCCCCGCAATCACAGGCAAAGACGGCCACAATGACGCCCTGATGCTCTCGGTCGACGGCTACATTGAGCGCAGCGGCGCACGACTCACCAACGACGGCTTCTTCGAGCGCTCGATTCACAACGACATGCAGCAGTTCGGCAACATCGTCCAGATCTGGAGCACCTACGAATCCCGGCACGATCCCGCCGACGAAAAACCCTTCGCCCGCGGCATCAACAGCTTCCAGCTTCTCAAGGACGGCGACCGCTACTGGGTCGTCAACATCTTCTGGGACTCTGAAAACCCCACCAAGCCAATCCCAGCAAAGTACCTGCCCTGATGCACTACGGAGCATGCAGCGCGACGCGCCCATCGACCTCGCGCTGCACCTTATCCAGATCCTGCTTCAGCGGCATACCGCGCTCCACCATCAACTCCCCGCCCACATACACTCGCTCAAGATCCGGCTGACTCGTCACAAACACCAGCGTCGCATAAGGATCGAAGACGTGCCCGAACCGGCGCGGATCGATCACCAGAAAGTCAGCCATCTTCCCCGTCTCCAGGCTCCCCAGCTTATCCGCCACGCCCAGCACATCCGCGCTGCCCATCGTGTGCAGCCGCAGCACGTCGTAAGGACTCATCACGCCGGCATTCTCGTACTTGGCGCGAATCGCATACAAGCCCGTCCGCATATTCTCAAACGGATCAGCCAGGTCCGCGCTCGCCTCGCCATCAACCCCCATCCCAACCCGCACACCCGCCTTCAGGTACTGCGGAATATCTGCCACTCCTGACGCCAGCCGCCCATTCGACAGCGGATTCCAGCTCATCGCGGCATGCGCCTGCCCCGTCGTCGCAAGAATCGCCGCATCCGTATGAATGAAGTGTCCAAAGATCAACTTATTCGTCAGCAGTCCGCTATCCGTGAACCACTTGAACTCCTCGCGATCCTGCACCTGCGTCTCCGGCTGCTCCAGATAGTGGCTCTGATTGCTTACGCCGTAGTGTTTCATCAGCGCGGCCTCAAGCAAAGCCTGCTGATACGTATCGTCAAACGCGGTCCCCCCGTTGATCATCACGGAAAGCAGCTTCGTCTTCGGCGCCTGCTTCTCGGTCCAGGCCAGAAAAGCGCCCAAGTCGCGGTCCGCAACCTCGTTCGTATACGCGGGCCCATACTTGCCCGGCTCCCACCCATGGACAAACCGAACACCCGAGTCCGCTTCTCCACGAAACGTCTGCTCATTGAATGCTTCGCTCTGGTCCCTGCTATGTCCGCCGTAGTTGAAGCTGTACGTCGCCGTAATGCCATGCCGCAGATGGTCAAGCCCACCCTCCAGCGTGAACCAGTACAAATCCTCCGCCGAAGCCTGCGTCACAGCCTTGCCATACAAAGCCGCAATCCACCCGAGCAACGTTTGGTCCGAAGCCAGCCCTCGATACGCACTCTGCCAAAGATGGCTATGCGCCGAAATAAACCCCGGCATCACCCAATGGTTCTGCGCGTCCCAAACAATTGCGGCCTTCAGCGAAGCAGGCGGATCGCCAGCCGCCACGGTCTGCAGCATCCCGTCGCTCGCAACCACCAGATAGCCATGAAAAGGTGCGCGCTGATCACGCGCCATCGAGAAGATAGTCGCATTACGAACGATCAGCTTCGCAGGAGCCTGCGCCAGTCCTTCCCCAACGCAGAAGACGAAGAACAATGCGGAGAAACAGGAGAGAACAACAAAACGGCGAAGTACGTTTTGCTTTGTCATACCCCTTCTTACCCTTTGTCGGCCGCGAACACAAGAACATTTACGTCGCCGGGCTTGGCCAATAAACCCGGCGACGCAATGAACCCACTTCACCCTATGGCTTCGTCGCAAGAATCAACGGTGACGGCCCCGGCGCATCCAGCAACCGCGCATTCACAAAGCCTGCCTCCACCAGCCACTCGCGTATCTCGCCAAACGAGAACGTGTCTCCATCATCCGTATTCACCAGCATGTTCGCTGCAAAGAACAGCGATACCACCGGCCCTGTCCGGTCTTCATTCACCAGAAACTCCGCAATCGCAACCGTCCCACCCGGAGCAAGTGCATCGAAGATCTTCCGCAGCAGTTTCCTGCTCTTCGCCTCACCCTCGCTGTGCAGAATATGCCCCAGCGTTGCCAGGTCGTGTCCCTGCCCGAAGGCCGCCGTCCCAAGATCGCCCTCGACAAACGTATACCGGTCCGTCAATCCAAACCGGCCCACCGTCGCCCGCGTCGCCGGCAGAACATCAACCCAATCCACAGCAGTCACCGTAACATTCGGCGCACTCTGAGCCAGCGCAATGCCCCACACACCCGAGCCCGCCCCAAGATCCAGCACCCGAACCGGCCCGCCCTTTTGATCCAGCGCCAGATGCCTCCCCAGCACCTGCGCCGACGGATAACTCATCGGAAAAATATCCTGAACAAAATCCTGAAAGAACTTCGTCCCCGCACCCTCATCGCTCACCGATGCCTTCGGCTTTCCTGTCGCGACGATCTCATTCAAATCCAGCCATTTTGGAATCAGCTGCCTGCTCGTATGTTTCAGAATCCCACCCTGAAAGCTCGGCTTCGTGCTCACAAGAAACGCCTCGCTCTCAGGAGTCAGCGCGTACCGGTCTCCCTCCGTCCTCGCAAGAAAATTCAACCCCACCAGGGCATTCATCACGATGCGCAGCCCACGCTCCGACCCCCCCGTAGCCGCCGCTGTCTCCGCGACTGTCATCGGCCCATCATCCAGCACATCAAACACTCGATGGCGTATCGCCGACTCAAGAAGGAAGGTTGGAACATATCCCCAGGCAAACTGCATAATCCGTTCAGGTGTTACAGACACACTCGTACTCATAATCTTTTCCTTTGAAATAAAAAATTGTTGTGGGACTCTGAGCCGCAATTGTAGCCCACAAAAATTTTTCTTTCAGGTTAAAAAAAAACGAACCAAAACCTACAGACAATCCATCAACTGGCGATACACACTCATTCCACTTAGCCGATCTTCCGGATTGCCATCAGAATCAGAGTGGCTGCTTTCGTAACTTGCTGCGTTGTCTGCGGGATCGAACTCCAGCCAGAGGCTTGCATCCTCGAAGCTGCAATAAAATTTCGGCGACCCGAACCGCTCGAGAAGCACCAGATCCACCGCCGCGGGCCTCTCGAATCTTCCGGAGAAGGGAATGGACCGTTGTTGTAGTTCTTGCTCAACCTCAACTCGCGTCATTCCCGGTTTTAGAAAACCCGTATAGAACGCCATCTCTTCGTTGTAGGTCTTCCTCTCCTTAGCCGCAATCTTTCGTTGCACCACATAAGAGCTAATCCCAAAATAAGTAGCAAGCGCCAAAGGCAATGCCAGAACGATCTTCGTACGTGTCCTCAACGAAACCTCCTGCAACCAGGGATACGACCGATATTGCCTGACGGTTCACCGGACAAAGAAAGAGGCCGCATAAAAGCGGCCCTATTCCCTACTCCCTATTCCCTGTCTCTAACTCAAAGTCTCCATCAGCTTATTGATCGTCCGGTTCAGGTCCTTATCCGCCCGCCGCTGCTCATCGATCTTCGCAATCGAGTGCATCACCGTCGTATGGTGCTTGCCCCCGAACTGCCGTCCAATCTCCGGCAGCGAAGCCTCCGTCAACTGCTTCGCCAGATACATCGCAATCTGCCTCGGCACCACAATCTGTCGCGAGTTGTTCTTTTGCTTCAACTCCGCAACCCGCATCCCAAACTGCTCTGCCACCGACCGCTGAATCGTCTCGATCGTGATCTTCCGCACCTGCGTATCGATGAACTGCTTCAGGCACTGCTGCGTCACCGGCAGCGTAATCTCCACGCCATGCATGCTGCACCATGCGATCAGCCGCACCAGCGCGCCTTCGAGCTCGCGCACGTTGGTCCGCACATTCGAAGCGATGAACATCGCGACATCGACCGGCAGCGAAGTCTGTTCGCTCTCCGCCTTCTTCTGCAGAATCGCAACCTTCGTCTCCAGATCCGGTGGCTGAATATCAGCAATCAAGCCCCACTCAAACCGTGACCGCAGACGATCTTCAAAGTCCGGTAGCTCTTTCGGCGGACGGTCGCTCGCGATCACAATCTGCTTCATGCTCTCGTGCAGCGTATTGAACGTGTGGAAGAACTCCTCCTGCGTCCGCTCCTTGCCCGCAAGAAACTGAATATCGTCGATCAGCAGCACATCGACGTTGCGGAACTTGTCGCGAAACCCGGTCATCTTGTCATACCGCACCGAGTTGATCATCTCGTTCGTAAACTTCTCGCCCGAAACATACGAGATGGAAGCATGCGGCTGCCGGCGCTTCACATCATGGCCGATGGCATGCATCAGGTGCGTCTTGCCCATCCCGACGCCACCGTAGATGAACAGCGGGTTGTAAGCCTTCGAAGGCCGTTCCGCGACTGCCTGCGCCGCCGCCATCGCAAACTGATTGCCGCTTCCGATCACAAACGCATCGAACTGATACCGCGGATTCAGTTGCGAGGCTGCGCTCCAGTCGAACCGTGCCTGCTCCGGCGACGGCCCCTGCACCGCTCCCGCAGGACTCCCCAGCCGTCCCTGCCGCGGAGCATTCTGGCTGTGGCTCGGCACCGGCGCAAAGCCGCCATCCTCGCGCACCTTGGGCGCACGCGGGTCCTGCTCAGGAGTCGTGAACGTTACCGACTCCACATCAAGCCCAAGATTATCGATCGCCTCCTGGATCAGGTCGGCATAACGATCCCCGATGTGCTGAAAGTCAGCCGAGGGGATTCGCACAAAAAGCTTCTTGCCTTCGAGATGCGAGAATCGCGTCGGCTTCAGCCATGTCTCATACGACTGGCGATTGATCTTCTTCTCAAGCGCCGCAAGGATCCGGACCCAGTAATTCAATACGGCGGTAGCCGTCGGAACGAATGACATTTCTTAATTTCCTTGTCTCGTTTCCTGTTTCAACCCAGCACGCAGCACTTTGTCAAAATGACCAAACAGCAAATAGGAATCTATCCCTGCCCATCAAAGGCCAGAGGAAACCTTCCCGTGTTGCCAGAAGTCTCTTCGTAGGTGCCTGATCGGACGACCAGACGGCGAAGAGGAGTTGTTCAACTGAAGCAGAGTGCGGAACAGCTGGACCTGCAGAAAAACGTCTTACTAAACGGAGTCGATAGTAGCACGGAAAACGCAGCCTTTTTCAATGCTATCTTTCAAAAAAAATAAGTTGCACCATTCGCGGTGAAGAAAGAAATTTCTCCGCCTTCTTCGCGAAATTTTTTTCGCCGGTGGGAAGATTTCGCGTTACACTTGCGGCCCTCGTTGTGGTATCACCGCGGCGAACGGCAACCATCACAACTCTCTCCATCGCTGAATTCAACCAGACTCCCCCTGTCAGAAATGCGAGTTCTTCTGACTGTGCGTTTGGTCGCGATCTACGAACTCGCCATGCGAAAACGGCTGGACGGGTCATCGAAGCCACATGATCTCGCGCGTTACTCTCCCCGATAGTCCTGTCACGTCCCCGAACGCGGTAGTGGATCAGTTTCAAGGTCTTGCTTAAGGGCACGGCTTCAGAGCCTGCCCTGAGCGAAGCCGAACGGGTGCCGTAAATGACGCTGAAAGTTAGCTGCGGCTTTGGCCGCTGAGGTACGCTTTTGGTCAAACGGACCAGAACGCGGGGGTGGATCAGTTGGGTTTCGTTAAGGGCACGGCTTTAGCCGTGCCGCAGAGCCTTGCTGCGGAGAAAGGGGGCTTTCAAACGAACCTACAACCAGAACGCGGAACCCCTGTGAAAATCCCGCCGAATCGGGTATACTCAGAGATTGCTGCTATAGCTAAAGTTTTGTGCAGGAACCATCTCCTGCCGCAGGAGTTTTTGTCATGCCGAAGCGTACCTTTCAACCCAATCGTCGCCACCGCTCCAAGACCCACGGCTTCCTTAGCCGCATGAAGACCAAGGCCGGAGCCGCCGTCCTCAGCCGCCGCCGCGCCAAGGGCCGTCACAAGATCGCCGTCAGCGCCGGTTACCGCGACTAGTTCGACCACGACCATGCCTTCGAACGTCAGATTCGAAGTCAAAATGGCCCAGAAAGTTCCCATCTCGCTCGAACTTGCGTGTTCCGCTCTCCCCGAGCTGTGGTCGCCGCGAGTCGTCGGTCAGGTCAACAACCAATACATCAAAGTGGCGAAGATCCAGGGTGAATTTCCCTGGCACTCCCACCAGAACGAGGATGAGATGTTCCTCGTTCTACGCGGCACGCTCGTCATCGGCCGTTCCGACGCCGACGGCGGCCCCGTCTCTGTCCGCCCGGGCGAGTTCTTCGTCGTCCCTCGAGGCGTCCGCCACAACACCTCCGCTACCGAAGAAACCTGGATTGCACTCATCGAAACCACCACAACCCAACACTCTGGTTCAGAGCAGACGCTTTTGACCCGCTCCATCGCCGAGCAACTTGGCACCGCGTCGTAAAGAATTTCGTACCCCCAAAGTCAAGAAAAAGAATTTATACCTCCCCTCAATCGATAAGCTTTTTGCTTTCTGTAGGAGTGCCGATAACGCCCCAAAATCCCGCCTTTCGGGAAGAATTTACGGACAACCCCGTTCTGCGCTATCCAGTCGAACCCTATATCAGCACCGTTGCACGCGCACGATGAAGCGCCTGCTGATAACAAGGAGCAATCGAACCATGGCAGATCAGAATCCACAGAATCAACAGCAGGGAAACAAGCCTGGCCAGCCGAATCAGATGCCGAATAAACCCGGCCAGTCCTCCCAACAGAGCGGAAGCACCAGTGGTCAGAATGACCAGTCCGCAAACAAGAAGTAGTACCAGCTAACTCGTAACTCAGTGGTTGAACAGAAGGGCCCGCCGGCCGAGGCGGGCCTTCCACTTTAATCCCTGCTCTGCCCCCAGAGTAAAATCAACATAAGCAATTCGATCTGTTCCGGTCGAGCCAGCCGATGACTACCAGATCCACAACCTTCCGCCTTCGCAAACACGCCGACTATCAGCGCGTCTATCAATCCAGCCGCAAGCAGTTCGCCAAACAGATGGCCTACTTCTTCATCCAGCGCCCGCAGCTTGGTCCCGACGGCAAGCCGCTCCGCAACGCAGACGACGCCTCTCCGCGCATCGGCCTCACCGTAGGCAAAGTGATGGGCAAGGCCGTCGACCGCAACCGCATCAAGCGCCGCATGCGCGAGGCCGTCCGCAAAAACCTCTCCTCGCTCAACGCCCCTGTCGATGTCGTGCTCCATCCCCGCCGCAGCGTCATCGACCTCGAATTCGCCAGCCTCGAGCGCGAGGTCGCCCAGGTCTTCCGCACCATCCAGACCGCCACGGAAAGACAACGCAAGCCCGCGCTGAAGTCCTCCAGTGCCTCCTGAAGCGATGCCCGGCCCGCAACCCAGCCCGGCCGTCCGCGGAGTCTACTGGCTCTACAAGTCCGTCCTGTCGCCGATCCTCCATATCTTCAGCCCCTCGCAGTGCCTCTATCTGCCGACCTGCTCGGAGTACGCCTACGTCGCCCTTGTCCGTTTCGGCGTCTTTCAGGGCTCGTGGCTGGCTCTGCGCCGGTTCGCGCGTTGCCATCCCTTCGCCAGAGGCGGCCTCGACCCAGTTCCAATGCGAAACTCCGGACCCGCTCCATCCGTCACCATTCCGGAAGACCATTTATCATAGAGATTGCGCCTCAATCCCGTGAGGCATCCGCCTGACCCCTCAGGAAAGAATAGGAAGTACCTTGGCAGAGTTTAAAAACCCCAATCAGCAAGGCGGCGGCGACAGCAACCGTTCGCTGCTCGTCATGATGTTCGTCTTGGTTGCCGTCTTCTTTGGCCTGCAGTTCTACCGCAGCGAAAACCAACCCTCAGACAGCTCTCCCAACGCCCCCGCGACCCAGAATGCGACTCAAACTGCCCCCGCAGTCTCACAGCCGTCTGCTACCGCTCCCGCAATTGCAGCCGGCGCGACTGCAGCACGTGCATCCTCAACGCCAACGGTTCCCGCCATCCAGGCGTCCGCCGAATCCACCACCACCATCGAGAACGAGCTCTACCGCATCACCTTCACCAACCGCGGCGCCCAGGTCAAGAGCTGGATCCTCAAGCGGACCCCCCTGCACCTGCCAGGACGCCGACGGCAAACCGCTCGACCTCGTCCACACGCAGGCAGCGGACCAGTTCGGCTATCCGCTCTCGCTCTACACCTACGACGCCGCCCTCACCGCCAGCCTCAACCAGGCGCTCTACGTCCCTTCGGCAACAGGCAAGCTCGCCGCTCCCGCTACCCTTACCTTCAACTACTCCGACGGCAGCGTCCAGGTCATCAAGACCTTCTCCTTCGACGAGACCTACGTCCTCCACGCCGACGTTCGAGGTCACTCGCAACGGCTCGCCCATTCGCGCCCTCATCAACTGGCCCGGCGGCTTCGGCGATCAGGACAACGCCCAGGCCTACGGCAGCGCCCAGCTCGACACCTACCGCAACGGCAAAGACGAGCACATCGCCCCCAAGAAGGTCTCCGGCGGCGAGACCCTCAACGGTCCCTTCGACTGGGCCGGCGTCAGCGACAACTTCTTCGCCGCCATCTTCCTTCCCGACACTCCCGATACCGCCACCGTCGTCACCCTGCACAATCAGCTCGACGTCGCCAAGACCATCCGCCGCACCGGCTTCGGCAGCGGCTCACCCGTCGAAGGGCTCCATCGAGGTGCCGATCCTCGGCGCAGCGCTCGGCGACATCAGCGGCCACACCCAGACCCGCGTCTACGTCGGTCCCAAGGCCATCAGCGTCCTCAGAGCCGTCAAGGCAGCCAACCCCAAAATCACCCTCGAGCCTCTCCTCGACTTCGGCTTCTGGGGAGCCATCGGCAAATATCTCTTCCTCTCCCTCCAGTTCATCCACAACCACATCGTCTCCGAACTGGGGCTGGGCCGATCATCATCCTTCACCATCCTCATCAACATCCTGATGCTGCCCTTCCGCATCAAGACCATGCAGAGCGGCCTGAAGATGCAGCGCATCCAGCCGCAGATGGACGCCATCAAGGAGAAGTACAAGAAGTACAAGGCCACCGACCCCAAGCGCAACGAGATGAACGCCGAGATCATGAAGCTCCAGAAGGACAACGGCGTCAACATGTTCGGCGGCTGCATCCCGACACTCATCACGCTGCCGCTCCTCTATGCCTTCTTCACCATGCTGCCACGCGTCGTCGAGCTTCGCCAGGCACACTGGCTCTGGCTCCCCGACCTTCAGGCGCCCGACCCATGGCACATTCTGCCCATCGTGATGGTTCTCAGCCAGTTCCTCGTGCAGTTCTACACGCCGTCGCCCGGTGTCGACCCGCAGCAGCAGAAGATGATGGCCTTCATGATGCCCGCCATCTCCGGCTACTTCACCTGGAACTACGGCTCCGGACTGGCACTCTACTGGGCGGTCGGCAACTTCATCAGCATCGCCCAGCAGTCCATCATGAACCGCACCAGCCTCGGCCGTGAGATGCGCGAGATCGCCGCAAAACGCGCACGCCGCAAAACAGGCACAGGCGTCACCATCAAGGGAAAACGCTGACCTCGCCCGTAGTGTCTTTATTCACAGAAAATCGTCTATTCTTGATATATGAAATAAAGTCGGAAGTTGTTTATCCCATGAAACAAACCGGTACCCGTTTCCGAGATGACTACTAAAAATCTATTGGACGATCCGAACCACGCCTCAAAAAAAATCGCAGACTTCCTGAAGATACTGCAGAAACCAGGTGGTCTGAATCTAACGCCAAATATCCTCGCCCGCGACAGCCAGGTGCAATCCAACTCCAGCGAGTCCGCTGGGGCAACCCAACCCGCTTCTCAACCGACCCCCTCCGCAAAATCCCCACAAATCACAGTCGACCTCTCAGGACCAGATACGACGCTGCTGCTCGCCCGCAACGGCGAACTCCTCCACGCCATCGAACACATCGCAGCAAAAATTCTCCGCCTCGAACCCGAAGAACACGATCTGATCTACTTCGACGCTCAGAACTTCAAAGCCACCCGCAACCGCGAACTCGACATGATGGCTGATCTCGCTATCGAGAAAGTCCGCGCCACCGGCCTTCCCTTCTCCTTCGCGCCAATGTCCTCGCACGAGCGCCGCACGCTCCATCTGGCCCTCGCAAAATCCGGTCTTCCCACAGCGTCATCGGGTGAAGGCTCTCGCCGCTTTGTCGTCCTTTACCCCGAAGGCCTCGAACCCGTCGAACCCGCAACACCCTCGCCGGAAGACCGTACCCGCGCCATTCGCAACAGCTTCCGCCGTCGCTAACTGGCCTGCCGGTGCTGCGAGGCAGCCTGCTGCGATCCACGCACCAGCGCTGGGCGGTTCCAGCCATTCGCCGGAGCATCCCAGGTTGCGGCAATTCGACCCACCACTCCACCGTCGAGATACTTCCTCCACTCCTCCGACTCGGCCACCCGTTTAATCACCGCATTCCGCTCTTTCAGAAATTCCTTCAAACGTTTGCGTACCAGACTCTCCGCCATCGAACCCCACCGGCTCGTGAATCGAACCTCGTCCCGTATCCTCGTCCCATCATCCATCACCGCAAAATGATGATCGTGTTCGAACTGCCGGAAACTTCCCGACACCATCACATCCTGAAAGTAGCTATACGGCCGCAGTAGTTCAATCCGGGCCGTATGCTTTCGCCGCAGCAGAAGGTGCCGTCCCTTGAACGTCACCGTCTCACCCAGCCCGATCAAACCTGTCGTGACACCGGCAATAGCCCTCTCCCCGGTCTTATGAGCGCCTGCAACATGTAGGTCAATACTCAGCGAGAGTAGAAAGCATCGCTCAACGGGTGCATTAATCCACGTTGCTAATTGAATCGATTTCATAGTTTTTCGAACCCATTCCCAAGAAAAAATTACCGCGTTTCAAAAGACTTCCAAAAAAGAAATGGCCGGTACAGACTGCGATGGCCGTTCCAACTATGCAAGCAGCAGAATCTTCCCCGCCGCACCCTTCTCTGCTGCGGCCTGAGCCTTGCCCGCCTCTGCCAAGGGCAGCATACGGTCAATCGGAATCTCGAATTGCCCGGTAGCGACGTCCTCTGCCATTGCGCGTAAGGTCGTCGCGTCCGGCTCTGCCCCGACCGACTCGATCTTCACCGTCGGATGCATCTTCGCATTCGCCGGAGGACCCACGACGGAGGCATAAACTCCGCCCTGCTTCACCTTGCCGATCAGCATCTGCCCGATCTCGCCCCCAACGGTATCCGCGACCGCATCGATAAATCCAAGCTTCTCCATCGCAGCCGAATCATCCAGCGCCAGCACCTGCTCCGCACCCAGCGACGCAGCCGCCTTCACCTGAGACTTCCTCACCCCGGCAATCACCTTCGCGCCCGCTTTCTTCGCAGCCCACACCGCCGACCGCCCCACACTGCCAACCGCCCCGCTCACCAGAACCGTCTGTCCTGCCTGAATCTTTGTCCCACGCGTGATCAGTTGCTCGCCGGTCTGTGTCACCAGCGGCAACGCAGCCGCGTTCACCAGGTCCAGTTTCTCAGGAACAAGCACAGCGTTCTTCGCGTCCACCACCGCAAGCTCCGCGTAGGCCTTCCTTCCAAGGGCCATCACCTTATCACCTGGCTTGAATCCGTTCACCCGTTCCCCGACCGTGCGCACAATCCCTGTGATGTCCCGGCCAAGAATCGCTGGGAGCTCCAGCGGAAACCGGTCCTTCGCCGCCCCGCTCCTCATCTTGAAGTCGATCGGATTCACACTGGTCGCAGCCACTCGAACCAGCAACTGCCCCTCACCAGCCACCGGGTCGGCCACATCTTCATACACAAGCTTGTCTGGCCCGCCGTACTCATGCAACACCACAGCCTTCATTAACACCCCTTTAACTGAGATGCATTCACAGTCGCGACGGAAGCCTATCAATAGGAAATTGAAAATAAACGTCTTCAAGCCCCCCCAAAAAATTGAGCCAATCCCGCGGGGGTTTTCAGTGTGGCACATTCTCCGCCGGAAGATACTTTTGCCACTCTTTGCTGTTCTCCGCAACTCTGCGAAGAAGAACCAGCCTGCGTCGCAGCCGCTTCGATAGATAAGGCACCAGCACAAACTTGCCCACCAGTCTTCCCAGCGGCCCCAGCGGCATCGTGAACCGGATCTTGTCATTCAGTACAGTCCGGTCGTCCATCTCATAAAAATAATGATCGTGCTGATACCGCTTGAATCGCCCCTGCGTCATCGTGTCCTGAAAGAAATTGGGCCTTTCGTATCCGCTGATTACACTCTCGTGCATCTGGGGCATCCCGAACTTCCAACCCGACCACAGCAGCTTGTCATTCGCCCCAACCTGGCCCTTCGTCTTGCCTTCAATCGGCTTCATCCCATACGCCCGGCCGACCAGTTCCACATTGGTCGAGAGCAAAAAACATCTCTCAATCGGGGCCTTGATGAAAATGCTGTCGCCAATCGTAAACATCAGGGGAGGAACTCCTTACAAAATTGTACTGTTCTTTTCGCCGCCAGCTCAATCCGTCAGCGCATAGGATTTATCGCCGACGAACACAATGTTGAACCGCCATAATCCAAAGCGACAAGTTCGAGCCTTGCAGTCTTTCAACTCAAACACGAATCGCTAATTAAAGCTGCGCCGACCGCGTCGCCATCAACTCCTTGCATCGTCCCAGAAATGCGTCAAGAGTAGCACTGCCCTCATCGCCCTTCCCCCGAGTCCTCACGCTCACCGCCTCGCTCGCTGCTTCCTTATCCCCCATCACCAGAACAAACGGCACCTTCTGCAGCGTGAAGTCACGGATCTTCGCATTCATCTTTTCATTCCGTGCATCCAACTCCACGCGCAGTCCCGCCGCCTCCAGCTTCGCTTTCACCGACCGTGCATAATCCACATGCTTCTCCGAGATCGGCACCAGCCCCACCTGCACCGGAGCCAGCCACAGCGGAAACGCCCCGGCATAGTGCTCAATCAGTACTCCAAAGAACCGCTCCACGCTACCAAATAATGCACGATGCACCATCACCGGCCGGTGCATCTCGCCATCCTCGCCCTTGTACTCAAGCTCGAAACGCTGCGGCAGGTTGAAATCAAACTGCACCGTTGACAACTGCCACAGCCGCCCCAGCACATCCACCAGCTTGATATCGATCTTCGGCCCGTAGAACGCCCCTTCACCTGGAATGCTCTTAAACGACACACCGCGCTTCGTCAGCACGGCATGCAACACCGACTCGGCCTTCTCCCACTCGGCAGCATTGCCTACAAACTCGTTGGCCTTCTTCGGATCGCGCAACGAGAGCTCCACCCGATACTCGGCAAACCCAAAGTTCTTCAGCACAGCCTCGGCAAAATCAAGGCAGTCTTCAATCTCCCCTTCAATCTGCGACGGCGTGCAGAAAATGTGCGCATCATCCTGCGTAAAGCCACGGACTCGTAAGAGTCCGTGCATGGTTCCAGACCGCTCATACCGATAAACGTTCCCCAGCTCCGCATATCGCACCGGCAGATCCCGATAGCTCTTCGGTGAATTCTTATAAATCAGAATATGCCCCGGGCAATTCATTGGCTTCAGCCTGTACTCCGCGTCATCTAGCTCCATTGGCGGATACATATTCTGCGAATAGAACCCCTCGTGCCCCGAGATCTTCCATAGCTCCCGCCGCATAATATGCGGTGTATAAACCATTTCGTAACCGCGACGGATACATTCATCCCGCATCCAGTCTTCCATCGTCTTCCGGATCAACCCACCCTTCGGATGCCAGAAGATCAGCCCCGCACCAGCCACCTCCTGGATCGAAAACAGATCGAGCTGCTTGCCCAGCACACGATGATCGCGCGCCTTGATCTCCTCCAGCCGCTTGAAGTGCGCGTCCAGATCCTTCGCATTGAAGAACGCCGTCCCATAGATGCGCTGCAGCTGCTGATTCTTCTCATCGCCAAGCCAGTACGCCCCGGCAATCGACGTCACCTTGAACGCCTTTACCCGTCCCGTCGAAGGAACATGCGGCCCTCTGCAGAAGTCCACAAACTTCCCATTGCGATAAAGCGAAATCTCCTCGCCCGGCTTCGTGAACTTCTCAATGAAGTGCACCTTCATGAAGTCGCCGTGCTCCGCGTAGTCCTTCAGTCCCATCTCACGCGACTCGTGCTCGCGCACAAACTTCTCATCCCGCGCGACCACCTCGGCCATGCGCTTCTCGATCGCCGCCAGGTCGTCTTCCGTAAACGGCGTCTCCCGATACACGTCGTAGAAGAATCCCGAATCCGTCGCCGGCCCGTGCCCCAGCTTCGTCTCCGGAAACAGCTCCAGGATCGCCGTCGCCATCACATGCGCGGCCGAGTGCCGCACCACCTTCAGCGCAGCCTCGTCCGTCTCCTTCAGCAACTCCAGCGCAACATCCTCATTCAGCGGAGCCGCCAGATCCACCAGCCGCTCGCCCTGCTCCGTCCCCGAGCCATACATCGCCGCCTCGGTTTGAGCCTCGTCAGCCTCCTCCGCAGCCGTCTCCCCAGCAGCGACCGGCCACCGTCAGCGGGCGAATCCGCGCCACCACCACCGCAGCGGCAAGCCGCGGAGAGATGCTCATCGCAATGTCATACGGAGTCGTACCGCGCGCGAACCTCGCGCACCGAACCATCTGGAAGCTGAATCTTAATCTGTTCACTCATAGCGTTATCTATCAGCATATTTCCTTTACCTGCTCCGCACCAACTTCCCGTCGGTTCGGAACACATCCAGTCCCAAGAAATTGCCGAGAACGCGAACCAATCTACGAAAATACTCGTATTGTGTCTGCCATGCGATGCGTTCGCCTTCTCCTGTTCGTTCTCTCCCTCAGCGCCTGTGGCTTGGCCCAGGCCACGCTGCCCGACACTCCTGCCGCCCATCAGTGCTCCGCTTGGCTCGACGCCTTCAATCACGGCGACCGCGACGCTTTTCTCGCCTTCCTCCAGAAGAACTTCCCATCCCGCGCAAAGAATATCGACCAGGACATGGACTTCCGCCACAGCACCGGCGGCTTCGATCTGCGCAAGGTTGAGGACGCCTCCTCTCCGACAAAGCTCGTCGCCCTCGTGCAGGAACGCGACTCCGACCAGTTCGCCCGCCTGACCCTCGAGGTCGATCCCGCCGAGCCGCACGCCATTACCTCTCTGGGAATCCGCGCCATTCCGCGCCCGCCGAATTCCCCTGCCCACCTCAGCCAGACCGAGCTGATCTCCGCCCTCAAGACAAAACTCCAGAAAGACGCGACCTCCGGAGCCTTCTCCGGCGATGTTCTCCTCGCCAGCCAGGGCAAGCCAGTCTTTACCCAGGCCTACGGTCTCGCCGACCGCGAGCACAAGACCCCCAACACCCTCAATACCCGTTTCCGCATCGGCTCCATGAACAAGATGTTCACCGCCGTCGCCATTCTTCAGCTCGCACAACAGGGCAAGCTCTCGCTCGACGATCCGCTCGGCAAATTCCTCCCCGACTATCCGAACAAGGACGTCGCCGCAAAGGTCACCATCCAGAATCTGCTCACCCACACCGGAGGCACCGGGGACTTCTTCGGTCCCGAGTTCGACGCGCACCGCCTCGAACTGCGCACCCTCCAGGACTACGTCAAGCTCTTCGGCGCCCGTCCTCTCCGCTTCGAGCCCGGCAGCAAGTTCGAGTACAGCAACTACGGCTTTCTCCTCCTCGGCCTCGTCGTCGAAAAGGCCAGCGGCCAGAGCTACTACGACTACGTTCGCGACCACATCTACAAACTCGGCAGGCATGACCTCCACCGGCTCCGAGCCCGAAGACACCCCAGTGCCGAACGCCAGCATCGGATACACCGCCATGGGCGCGCCCGGTTCCCCAGACCACGCGACACACCCGAACACCGACACTCTGCCATATCGCGGAACCTCAGCCGGTGGAGGCTACTCCACCGTCGGAGACCTTCTCCACTTCGCCGATGCTCTCCAGCAGAACAAGCTCCTCAACGCCCACTACACCGAGCTGCTCACCACCGGAAAGCCCGGCACGCCCGACAACACCTACGCCTTCGGCTTCGAAGACCGCAGCTTCAACGGAGTCCGCTGCTTCGGCCACGGCGGCGGAGCCCCCGGCATGAACGGCATGCTGCAGATCTGCCCCGGCCCCGGCTACGTCATCGCCGTTCTCTCCAATCTCGACCCGCCCGCCGCCACCCGCATCTCCGACTTCATCATCAATCGTCTTCCAGAGCACTGACGCCAGCAGCCGCCTGCAATCCAGGTCTGAAATCAGCGTAGCCCCGAGTCTCTTGACGCCTGTCCCGAATCCCACCTCCGTAGCATCCGGCCTCCCACCTCGTACAATTCCGGTCCGGTCTGCGCCGCCGCATAATCGGTCCAGTTCGTCGCCGTGTCGCATCGCAGCGTAGCACGAACCAAAATTCAGGCACTCGGAAAGCAGGTCTCTTATGCTCGTATGCCAGGAATCGAAGCTTACTTCAGCTGTCTGCTGCCCTGTCTGCGGCCAAAGTTTTCTCATCTACTCGGAACAGGGCCTCCACGTCGAACAGGACGCATGCCGCCGCATCATTCGTCACGCCCTGCGCACTCACCACACCACCGGGTCCACGACGGCCAACGCCCATCCTGTCAGCCCCTTCAATATTCCGAGCTGGTCCGGCGCACGGCCTTTCTCGGTCTCCGCCACGCTCGGCAACCTCCTCGATAACGCCTTTATATATATCGTCGCGGCTGCTCGAACGCGGCCACAACCCGCCAGCTACGAGAAATACTTCCGCTCCGCACAAAAAAGAAGGACCGCGCCATCCCGGCAGCGGTCCTATGTGCATGAAATTGCACACACGGTAAACCTTTTATGCGATCTCAGGAATGCTCTCGACCGTCCGCTCAACTGGCATGCGCTTCCTCAGCCAGACGTTGGCCCTCCACCGTCCGACAAACGGCGCAGCAGCAATCATTCCAAACGAGATAACCAATGCGATATGCATTTTCAACCTTCTCCTTTTCTCCCCAAATTTTGCAACATCCGTCGGGGCTGAACCAGCAGTGACAGTGCAAAATGTTGCATGTTGCTACAGTTGATTCCTTACTATCCCCTGCCTGAACCAGACCTGACATCCCACCTTCGTGTTATATCCCCAGCTGTTGGGGGAATTACCTTCGGGTCAGTCCCAATCCGAGCCCTTCCATCCCAATCGCCCGCTTCGCCTAAAATAGCCGCATGTCCTACGCCGCAGCGGTCGACCACCTCTACGCCCTCGGCCACGAGCTCGCCCCCGCCAGCCCCGGCATCCCCCGCCGAAAGTTCGACCTTGTCCATATGCGCGTCCTTACCGCCGCCTTGGGCGGCCCGCAGAACCGCCTTCCCTTCGGTACTTATCGCCGGCACCAACGGCAAAGGCTCGACCGCTGCCACGCTCGCCAGCATCCTCACTGCTGCTGGTTATCGCACCGGCCTCTACACCTCCCCCCACCTCAACCGCGTCAACGAGCGCATCCAGATCGACGGCACTCCCATCTCCGACGAAGCCTTCGCCCGCCTCTACTTCCACACCGACGAGACCGCCCGCCGCCTCGTCGAATCCGGCGATCTCCCTCACCCCCCCAGCTTCTTCGAGATCCTCACCGCCCTCGCCTTTGTCTACTTAGCCGGAAAATCGCACTCCCAAACCATTTCCCCGACCGGGACTGCCCGGGTGCCCCATCCTTCGCAGTCTCATCGCGAAGGGGATGAACCAGATCTGAGCCGCCCAGTAGACATCGCCATCCTCGAAGTAGGCCTCGGAGGCCGTTTAGACGCCACCAACGTCGTCGACCCTCTGATCTCCATCATCACCGACATAGCCCTCGACCATCAGGACTACCTCGGCAACACCATCACTGAAATCACCCGCGAAAAAGCCGGTATCCTCCGCCCCAACGGCACCCTTATCACTCTCCCCCAGCATCCCGAAGCCAACCAGGCCATAGGCGAAGCCGCCACCACTCTCAACGTCCGAGCCATCAACGCCGCCAGCTTCATCCCCAACCTTGTTAGAAGCGTCATCCCGAGCGAAGCCCTTGAGCGGGCCGCAGGCGAGTCGAACGGTCCGGAGTCGACAGAGTCCGGCATTTCGCTCGGACCACCACCCCTTCCCCGCAACCACTACACCATCACCCTCGACAACCAACCTCTCGAGATCGACTCTCCTCTCACAGGCCAGCACCAGCAGAGGAACATAGCCTTGGCAATCGCGGCCGCAGTTGAATTACGTAACCATAAAAGTTACAACTTACCTCAAAATAACCTAATAAGTAACCTAATAAGTTACAAAATAACCAACCAGGCAATAGAAACAGGCATCCGCAACACCAGATGGCCCGGCCGTCTCGAGCTTCTGCCCCTAAAAGACAACCGCATTCTCCTCCTCGACGTAGCCCACAACCCCGCCGGCGCCTGGACGCTCCGCGCAGCCATCGCCCAACTCCCTGAGTCCCAGCCCCGCACCCTTCTCTTCTCCTGCCTTCGCGACAAAAACCTGAAAGAGATGGCCCAGATCCTCTTCCCGCTCTTCGACTCCACCACCGGCGAACCCCAAAGAAGCCAGGACCACATCTTCTTCGCCCCCATCGACAATCCCCGCGCCACCAGCCTCGAGGACCTGCAGGCCGCTGCCCGCGCCCTCGACATCCCGGCCCAAACCGCCCCAAATCTCGCCGCCGCCTTCGACCAGGCCCAGGCCATCACCCCACCCAACGGCATCCTCATCGCTACTGGCTCCATATACTTAGTCGGAGAGATCCGCCACCTGGCGAAGCAGGCATGAACGACCCAACCCAACCACCGGATGTTGTCATTTCGACCGAAGCCGCGCAGCGGCGGAGTGGAGAAACCCGCTTCTCCACTCCAAATGCCAACATAAACTCGACTCAGACGGCCGAAAACGCCAGCGCCGCACCCAAAGGCAGCCCAATCGAAGAAGGCATCATTTCGTCGGAACCCGCATCCCGAACAGAAGAAGTTGTCATTTCGACCGAGCGCAGCGTAGCGGAGAAACCCGCTTCTCCACCTTGAATCCGAACCCGGATACCACCAACCCCCCACAGCTCACCCACTCCAAAAAGCCCCCCTTCGCCCTGCGCTGGCTCTCCTATCTGCTGCTGGTCCCGTTGATCGGCCTCGCCACCGCCTTCTTCGGCTGCATCTCTCTCCTCTGTGGCCTCTGGGACAAATCCGGCCGCCAGCAGCACTTTATCGCCCGCCTCTGGGCTCAAACCCTCCTGCTCATCGGTCTCTCGCCCGTCAAAATCATCGGCCGCGAAAAACTCCACATCCATGAGACTGCCGTCTACGCCTCCAACCACCTCAGCTACTTCGACACGCCGGTCCTTTTCGCCCGGCTTCCCTTCCAGTTCCGCATCCTCGCCAAGCAATCCCTCTGGAAGATCCCCTTCATTGGCTGGTACCTCAACCGCTCAGGCCAGGTCCCCGTCGACTCCAAGAGCCCCCGCTCTCTCATCGCCAGCCTCAACCGCGGCGTCACCACCCTCAAACACGGCCTGCCCCTCGTCCTCTTCCCCGAAGGAGGCCGCGCCGCCACCGGCCAGCTCCAATCCATGATGTCCGGCTGCGCCTACATGGCCATCAAGGCGCAAGTCCCGTTAGTCCCGCTCACTCTCATCGGAACCTACGAACTCCTGCCCATCCACGTCTACGCCTTATACCCACGGGCACTGGCCATCGTAGTCGGCGACCCCATCCCCACCACCGGCCTCACCACCCGAGACGCCGACGCCCTCACCCAGCGCCTCTACGAATCCATCTCCACCACCTACATGCGCTACCACCCAAACAACTCATCGAACTAAGCGGCCCTGCCGAATCGACCACCACAAAACTTCTGATCACCACCATCTATTCAGGAATCGCCGTATCGTTGAAGAGTTGAAGAGAGGACCAAGAAGTGAGCGCCCAGATTAAGTCAGCCCCACTCCAGCGCCTGACGTATGTTTTTCTTCTCTCGATCGCATCAACGATCGCGTATTCCCAAACACCCGCCCCAGCCCCAGACACACCTGTAGGCCACTGGGTCGCCGAACATCCCTCCCAAAGCGGCATCGGCTCCTGGTGGGACTTCCGCTCCGATGGCACCTTCACCATGCACATCGGAGTCGTCGTCACAGCAACCATCACTCGCTCGGGAGACACCTTCACCTCACCCCCTGCCACCACTGGTGGCGCACCCATCACCGTCACCTTCTACATCGACGGCGACACTCTCCACATCAAACCCACCCCCACGCCTGATCAAACCGTTCACGTCGACGGCCAGACCATGCACACCAAACCGTCGGAAACCCCCGAACAGACCTTCGCCCGCATCGGCCCTGCACCCTCCGCAACCGATCCCCTCCTCGGCAAATGGAAACCCCTTCCCCCCGCGGCTCCCAGCTCCGACCCCAACGTCGCCGCCCAGCAGGAAGCGATGACCAAGGCCATCCTGGTCTTCTTACCCGACAACACCGAAAGCCTCCGCGTCCCCCTCTCCTCGTCCGAAGGCACCTGGTCCGCCGCGACCCACACCTTCCAACTCCAGAACCAGACAACCTCTTACAGCTATCAACGCACCGGCGACAAGCTTACCCTCGGTCAGCCGCCCGACAACAAAAAAACCGACACCTACATCCCCGATCCCATCCTCTAGGGTGTATCGACATATAGTTTGAGCTTAAGTATGGATTGATATAGAAATTGTCATCCTGAGCGGGAGCCTCGCGCAATTACATCGCGAGAGCGCAGTCGAAGAGCCTGCCCTGAGCCTGCCGAAGGGACCTGCTGGGTGCTCGTAGTGCCGATACTTTTTCCATATTTCCGGCTTATTCGCTCCAGTCCTGCGTCGTTATGTCGAGATACCTTAAAAAAAAACCACGAATCCGTTAAGCAATCGCAGGTACATTCCGCAACCCTCGCTTACAACGAACGGGCTACTGACGAGAGCCCTCGTTTGATAGACAGTCGAAGGGAGGGCCACCTATCAGAAAATGAAGATCGGCAGCACATGGATTTGCGGCGCCCGCTTCGTTTGCCTTCTCCTCGCAATCGCAGCAGCACCCTCGTACTCGCAAACTCCCTCACTCGCCGAAACACCCGTTGGGCAATGGGTCATCGAACACCCGTCAAAGGGTGGCATCGCCTCCTGGTGGGACTTCCGCCCGGACGGAACCTTTACCATGCACATCGGCGTCATCGTTACATCGCGCATTACACGCTCCGGCAACACCTTCACCTCGCCCGCCACTCCCGTCACCATAACCTTTCACATCGACGGCGATACACTCCACATCAAATCCTCAAGTTCGCCGGAACAGACCTTCGTCCGCATCGGCCCAGCCCCCTGCGCAACCGATCCTCTCCTCGGCAAATGGAAGCCTCTCCCGCCCGCCGCCTTCAGCCCCGATCCTGAGATCGCCACCGAGCAGAAGATGATGACCAACGCCACCCTCATCTTCTCTGCCAACAACACGCAGAGCCTCCGCGTTCCATTCAGCAACTACGAAGGCGCCTGGGACGCCGCCACCCACACCTTCCACATCAACAACCAAACCCCGTACCCCTTTCAGCGCTCCGGCCCGAGACTCAGCCTCGGACAACCACCCCGCGGCCGCAAAACCGACACCTATCTTCCCGACCCCGCCTCTTAGCACTCTCTCGCAGAAATCGTTGATCAGATTTCTCTCGCTCTGATAACTGACAACGGACAAACGGACAACGGAGAACTATCATGGACTCATGAAGCCTCGCATCGCCATCCCGCTCCCCACCAGCGCCAACGCCGAATACAACCAGCGTTCCTGGCCTCAATACGCTTCATGCGTCGAGCGTAGCGGAGGCGAACCCGTCGCCATCTCCCTCGACCTCACCCCGGTCGAGACCATCAACCTCATCAACACCTGCCAGGCCGTCCTCCTCCCCGGCAGTCCCGCCGACGTCAACCCGCACAAGTACGGCCACGAGCCCATCCCCGAGTGCGCCCCCGCCGACCCCGCCCGCGAAAACGTCGACGAGCTCCTCCTCCAGGACGCCCACAATCTCTACAAGCCGCTCCTTGCCATCTGCTTCGGCGTCCAGATTCTCAACACCTGGCGCGGCGGCACACTCGTGCAGGACCTCAACCCTGTCCCCGTCAATCACTCCGCCGGAAAAACCGTCGCTATCGCCCACAACGCAGCCATCGCCCCCGAATCGCTCCTCGGCACACTCCTCACTCCCGAAGAAGCTCCCGAACAAGACGGTTTCCTCCGTCTCCCGATGAACTCCAGCCATCATCAAGCCATCGGCATCCCCGGCGACGGTCTCCGCATCTCCGCCCGCTGTCCGCAGGACGCCGTCATCGAAGCCGTCGAAGGCGGCCAGGACCCGCACAACCCCGACGCACACTTTGTCCTCGGCGTCCAGTGGCACCCTGAGCGCAGCTACGAAATCAGCCCCGCCTCCCGAGCCCTCTTCGATCGCTTCATCGCCGAAGCCACCGCATGGAAACCCCGCCCCGTCCACACCTCCGTCGCCTGAACCCAGCGCACTGAGAACTGAGAACTGAGAAACCCATATTACGATACTTAGATAACCATCGAACGATCTCGCACTGACTCAAACTCTGGGTGCCCCATCTTCGCGACGGTAGTATCGTCGCTAAGGTGGGGCATCGGGCGAAGCCCGACCACTGTCGCCGCATGCCAACGAGACACTCCCCGATCCATGTCCACTCTCTCCGAACCCGCAATCGCCGCTCTCCTGAAACCCTACCTCGACCCTCCCGCGAGCATCCTCCCTCGGCTCTCCACCTATCTCGACCTGCTCCTCAAATGGAACGCCCGCACCAACCTCACCGCCATCCGCGACCCGGAAGAGATCGTCCGCCGCCACTTCGGTGAAAGTCTCTTCACCGCCTGTCATCTAAGCTCCACCACCGAAACCCTCCTCGACTTCGGCTCCGGAGCCGGCTTCCCGGGCCTCCCCATCGCGCTCTTCCGCCCCGACATCCAGGTCACCCTCGCCGAATCCCAGAACAAGAAGGCCGCCTTCCTCCGTGAAGCCGTCCGCGCTCTGAATCTAACCACCGAGGTCTGGCCCGCCCGTGTCGAATCCATGCCCTCAAACCGCCGCTTCCACGCCGTGGCCCTTCGCGCTGTCGACAAGATGGAAGCGGCGCTCCTCTCTGCTCGCGCTCGAATCCGTCCAGGAGGCCGGCTGATCCTTCTCACCACAACCGCCAATCTGCTCCCCGCAGACTCTTCCATCCCCCTCCCTGACTCCGAATCCGGAGTGCTCTATATCGAGACCATCCCCGCGCTGTGAACTAAGCCAAAAATTATGTCAATCCCCCATTTTGGGGAAAAACCACCAGGAATCGTAATAAAAAAGTTGTAGTTTGGCCGAACCTTTGTTATAAACAGTACTGCCCCTTGGTGTCATCGGCCCCTCCCCGCAACTTAATAGCTGTTCGGATGCACGTAGTATCTACGTGCTTCGATCTCGGGAGTTTCGAACATGAACGCAGAAAAGAATCCAATCATGCCGATCGATCCCGCCAGCCGGGAACTCTCCGGGAAAGAAAAATCCGGCCTCCACTACACTTCAGAGTCTTACCAGAAGATCCTCGACTACCACGTCTCAGAGATTCTTCTCACCACAATCGTCTTCGGTATCATCCTGCTCCTGCGCCTCCACCACTAAACCAGAGGCCGCTGACGGCAACACGATCCGCAACAAGGGAACCTACAAACCAAGAGCGTACCCATAAGAGATGTTCCACGTGGAACATCTCTTTCTTTCCTTTGTCTTCAAGCCACCATGGCGGGAGTCTCGTTCCCGCACCCGCCCTCATCCACAAATGTTCCACGTGGAACATCGCTGAAAAACTGACAACGGAGAACTGACCCTGGGAACCCAAACCTCCTGGCAATGTTCCACGTGGAACACAAAAAGATTTCCACATGACCCCTCGTCATACCCCCTCGGTTTCCCCAACAAAATGAGCCTTCCACGCGGTTCTCCACAGGCTCACGCCACTTCTGCACAGCCCACCCCGCATTGCCTCCAAACGATCCTGCCGATACCCTTCTTCTTACGCCGATGATCACCAGTCCCGACACCACATCAGAAGCCACACCCCAAACCTCACATTCCTCAAGGGTCATCGCCGTCGTCAACCAGAAAGGCGGAGTCGGCAAAACCACCACGGCCATCAACCTGGCAGCCGCCCTTGCCCTCGAAGGCCTCCCAACCCTCCTTATCGACATCGACCCCCAGGCTAACTCCTCCGGAGGCCTCGGCATCGCCCGCCTCAGGGAGGACGATGAGGCCCGCCTCAGCACCTACGACGTCCTCCTCGGCCACACCACCCTCGCCGAAGCCATCCTCCCCACCGAGATCGACAACCTCAAACTCGTCCCCAGCAGCAAACACCTCATCGGCGCCACCATCGAACTCATCAACCTCGAAGGCCGCGAATTCAAGCTCCGCGAAGCCCTCGCCCCCATTCGGGCCGACTACCCCTTTATCCTCCTCGATTGCCCCCCAGCCCTTGATCTCCTTACCCTGAACGCCCTCGTCGCCGCTGACGGCCTCCTCGTTCCCATGCAGGCCGAATACTTCGCCCTCGAAGGCATCTCCGAGCTCATGTCCACCCTCGACCGCGTCACTCAGGCCTTCAACCCTTCGCTCTCCCTCGAAGGCGTCCTCCTGACCATGTACGACGACCGCACCAATCTCTCCCAGCAGGTCAACGAAAACCTCAAATCCTTCTTCGAAGACAAGCTCCTCAAAACCACTATCCCCCGCAACATCCGGCTCGCCGAAGCCCCCAGCCACGGCAAGCCGGTAGCCCTCTACGACCCCAAATCCCGTGGAGCCGAGGCCTACCGCGAGCTAGCCCTCGAACTCCTTACCCGCAACAACCTCGAAAGTCCCGAAGCCAAACGCCGCAAAGCCGCGGCTGCGGCAGCAGCGAGCACCCTGAAATCATTCCAGATCCCGGAGAAAAAGAAGACACGCTTCTGGCAATCCACAAAAGAAACATAAAGCCCGGCCGAAGGCCGAACCCTAGAGTCAAGCGCCACCCAGACCGGTATACCCGCCACGAAGTGGCCGCCCCACGCGCAGTGGGCCCCGGCCGGCAGGCCAAATAGAAAAAGAGAGCCCTAAACGAATGTCCACAGCCACTGACCCAAAACGCCGAGCCTTAGGCAAAGGCCTTGAATCTCTCCTCCCCTCCCGCCCCGCACCCGCTGCGGTTCCCACGATCACCGCCGCCGCCGAACCCACCGGAAAGCCCCTTGAGATCCCGCTCGACCAGATCGAACGCAACCCCTACCAGACCCGCGCCCGCTTCGACGAGGCCAAACTCAAAGAACTGGCACAGTCCATCGAGGTCTCAGGAGTCGTTCAACCCATTGTAGTCAGGACACTTAGCTCACCGAAGGGAACGGTAAAGTACCAGCTCATCACCGGCGAGCGCCGCTGGCTAGCCAGCTTTCAGGCCAACAAAACCACCATCCCGGCCATCGTCCGCCAAGTGTCTGATGAGCAAACACTTGAGATGACCATCGTCGAAAACCTCCAGCGCGCCGATCTCAACCCCATGGAGCAAGCCCGTGCCTATCAACGACTTAGCCACGAATTCAAGCTGACCCAGGAACAGATGGCCCAGCGCACTGGCAAAGAGCGTGCGAGTGTTGCTAACTTCCTTCGTTTGTTGCGTTTACCCGAGCCAATCCAGCACCAGGTCGAGTCCGGCGAGCTCTCCTTCGGCCACGCCCGCACACTTCTCGCCTTAGACTCCGCAGAATCAATTACTTCCGTAGCCCAGAAGGTCGTCGCCCTCAATCTGTCCGTCCGCCAGACAGAAAATTACGTCCAGGGCCTCGTTAACCCCGAAGCCAAACAAAAGAAAGAAGTAAAGCCTACCCAACCCGAAGATCCGAACGTCCGCGAAGCCCAGGACCGTCTCCGCCGCCACCTCGGCCTCAAAGTCCAGATCGAAGACAAGCAGGGCAAAGGCAAAGTCATCATCGAATACGCCAACCTCGAAGACTTCGACGCCATCCTCACAGCCCTCGGCGGCGAATAATTCCTCGACAACATCGCGCCCCATCACAGACACTCTCAAAACAATCCATACGACACGATCAGGAGACGGCCCATGCCCATCAGAAATACAAAAATTTATCTGTTACTCATTCTGTTACAAATTGGAGTCTTCTCCGCAACAGCGCAACAACCCACCCGCACGCTCATCCGCAGTGGCCACATCCTCGATGTCAAAACTGGCTCCGAGCCTGCCGCGCAAACCATCATCGTCACGGGAGATCGCATCACCGCCATCGCCCCCACAGCCTCCACGCCCAAACAGCCCGGCGACACAGAAATCGACCTCACCAAATACACCGTCATGCCCGGCCTCATCGACGTGCACACCCACCTCACCATGGCCAACAACTTCGACCCCTACTTTGAACTCTCCATGACGCCCGCCAAAGAGGCCATCATCGGAGTAGAAAACGCCAAGGTCACGCTCGAAGCCGGTTTCACGACCGTCCGCAACGTCGGCGCCAACGACTACACTGACGTCGCCCTCCGCGACGAGATCAACGCCGGCCACATCCCCGGCCCGCACATGCAGGTCAGCGGTCCCGCACTAGGAATCACCGGCGGCCACATGGACGACAACCTTCTCCCCTACGAGTTCCACATCCACGGCCAGGCCGTAGCCGACGGTATTCCTGCCGTCCAGCATCAGGTCCGCGAAAACATCAAGTACGGTGCCGACCTCATCAAGATCGGAGCCACCGGAGGCGTCCTCTCCAAAGGCGACGACCCACAAGCCTCCCAGTACACCCTCGAAGAGATGCAGGCTATCGTCGCCGACGCGCACCGCCTCGGCCGCAAAGTCGCCGCCCACGCCCACGGAGCCCAGGGCATCCTCTGGGCCAGCGAAGCAGGCGTCGACTCCATCGAACACGGTTCCTACATCAACGACGAGTGCATCGCCATGATGAAAAAGAAGGGCACCTACTTCGTCCCCACTGCCTACCTCGTCGACTGGATGCAGCAATACGGCAACCTCCCGCCCTTCTACGCCCAGAAAATGAAGGACGTCAGCGCCGTCGAAAAACAGAACGCCATCCACGCCATCAAAGCCGGAGTCAAAGTCGCCCTAGGCACCGACGCCGCGGTCTACCCGCACGGCCTCAACGCCCACGAGGTCGACGTCTACGTCAACCAGTTCGGCATGTCCCCGCTGCAAGGCATCCAGACCGGCACCATCAACGCCGCAGACCTCATGGGCTGGACGGACAAAATCGGCACCATCGAACCCGGCAAATGGGCTGACATCATCGCCATCGAAGGCGACCCACTCAAAGACGTCAAACTCCTCCAACACGTGAACTTCGTCATGAAGTCCGGCGTAGTCTACAAAGACGAAACCCACAAACCGTAATACTGAAATGTCGTTGCTGAAAATGCCGTCGAAAAACTGTCTTGCTTAAGGGCACGGCTTTAGCCGTGCCGTAAGCGTCCATCTGTAAAAGGGGCTTTAGCCCCTGAGGTACATTTTTGTTTCTTAGACACTTTTCATCGCCCGTTAAACGCCGAGACAATTTAGCTCAAAACGACACACCCCTCTGACATGAAAGCCACACCCTTCGAATTCCGCCACCGCTTCCTCCTGCACGCCATCATCTACATCCTCGGCTTCACCGCGCCGTGGAACTATTGGCTGCACGTGGATTCCGCAGGCCCCAACGCTCACGTCTGGGGAACTCTCGCCGCCAGACTCTCCGCGCTTAGTCCCACAACCATCAACATTCTCACCGCCTTCAACAACCTCCTCATCTTCGGAATCCTCTTCGCTCTGGCCGGAGCCATCCTCCGCACCTGGGGCACAGCCTACCTGGGCGCCGGAGTAGTCAAAGACGCAAGCCTCCACGGCGAAGCTATCGTCGCCGCTGGCCCATACCGCCGTCTCCGCAACCCCCTCTACCTCGGAACCTTCCTCCACACCTTCGCGCTCGCGCTCCTCATGCCACCCAGCGGAGCCATCTTCTGCATCATCGCCATCGGCCTCCTCCAACTCCGCCTCATCGGAGCCGAACAGTCCTTCCTCACCGAAAAACTAGGCGAACCCTACCGAGCCTACTGCGCCAAAGTCCCAAGCCTCATCCCCTCCATCACCCCACGCATCCCGGCATCGCCACAGAAACCACGCTGGCCCAACGCTCTGTTAGGCGAAATCTATATGTGGGGAGTAGTCCTCTCCTTCGCCGTTCTTGGCTGGCGCTATAACGCCCTTCTCATCACCAAAGGCGTTCTCATCTCCCTCGGCCTCTCCCTCATCATCCGCGCTTTCCTCCCCAAACCCTAAGCGCATCCAGGACGAAAATCCCCAACGCGCTTCCTTTTCAAGTCGTCATCCTGACCCTGAGCTGGTCGAAGGGGAAGGACCCCTGTATTTCGTCTTTGTTCTTGCTCGGGTGCCCCATCCTTTCGCGCCTTTTGCGAAAGGGTGGGATGTAAGCCGTCACCCACCCCCTGCCGCATTTTTTGCTTTTGTTTTTTAGTGTCATTCTTCCGCGTAGCGGGAGGACCTGCTTTTACAGTTGGCTCTTGTCGTCATGAATACAAAAACAACAAACCCGCTGCACCCAAACGAATCTGGGACACAGCGGGTTCATTGTTTCAAGCCTCAACAAACGCCGCGGATACGACGATGGGGAGGGCAACTACAACGACACAACCGCGTTTGGCCCACGCAGTCACATCGCCTCGAAAAATTACTTCTTCGGCGGAGCGATCGTGTCCTTCGCGACCTTGGCCACGCGGAACTTCACCACGGTCTTGGCTTTGATCTTGATGGTCTCGCCGGTCTGCGGGTTGCGACCAAGCCGCGCCTTACGCTCGGCCTTCACCAGCTTGCCGATGCCAGGAATGGTGAACTCACCATTCTTCTTGGTCTCTCTCACTGCGGTCTCTGCCAGAAGCTCCAGACCCGCTGCGGCCTGCTTGTTGGTGATCTCGAGCTTCTCCGCCATGTGGCGAACCAGCGCTGTCTTTGTCATTCCTTTTGCCATTTGTCTTGCTCCTTCTGTATTCAATGAATGAATTTTGGGATCCTGCTCACTTACCTGCATCAACCTCAGAGAAAAACCGCATTCGTTTTACTATGCGAAATCATCAATGTTCATGCGGGTCGAGAGAACTGTACCGCAATTCACCTTCATCCTTTCTGAGCGCTTTGTCAATCACAAATCTTCGGTTTCCACAGGTTTTTTACGGTTTTTTTAGGTTTTTGTCCGCTTTCGGGCACATTTCCCTTAAAAACCCCAGCAAATTCGATAATTCGTCTTCACAGAAGCTTCATTCTTAGTCTTTCTATCACACCACCATGATGCGTCATCTCGACCGAAGCCGGGTGCCCCATCCTTTCGCGCACTTTGCGAAAGGGTGGGATGCAAACCGCCACCCAGGCAGGACGTCGTTTGACTGTGCTTTTCTACCGAAGTCAGCGGTTTTACGAACTACGGCGATACATCAGCCTTCGGAATAGCATCAAGATCGCCATCTCACCAATAACTATTGGTACCCATACAAAGGCAGGAATCTCTTTTCCTGAGAGGATTAGCTTCGTAAAGATAAAGCAATGGGCTGCGAAGAAAATACTCGACCACACCCAAAACGATCGGTTACGCCAAGCCCAACGGCTCTTGAGTACAAATTGGCTGAACAAAAACAAAGTAAAGCCTGCAAAGGCAAACCAATGCTTGAAGGAGTCCCATGGAACGTCCGACACTGCGGCACCAAACACTACAGAAATTACGGCCATACTGATCAAAACGTAGATGGACAAATCGCGAAAGCGGTTTCTTCTTTGTTTATCGTTTGTCATCAGCAAGGTGTCTTCCACTCATCTTTCCATTCCGAAATCAGATTGTAATCAATACCAATCAGCCTCCCTACCTCAAAAATGTCGTCATTTCGACCGAAGCCGCGCAGCGGTGAAGTGGAGAAGTTAGTTGCCCCGGTAAGAGGCGCGTTAAACAGGTCTAGTTGCCGAAAACTCGGGTGAGGATTCGGTAGCATCAGGCTGCGCCGGTGCAAGAGGAAACTACTGTTGAGTCAAAGTTTGTTATCGAGCGACGAGCTTTCTGCGTGCAGCTTCTGCAAAACTGAGAAGACCTGTGCCGAGGAGGACGAGGCTGGAGGGTTCGGGTACGGCGGAGGCGGTGGGAACATCGACGATGTCGAGCGTGGCGATGCCGCTGCTGTTGTCGCCGACCGTGAAGACTGAAGCGGGAATCCCCTTGAATTCGGTACCGCCACCCCCTGCCAGGTTGAGGATGATGTTGCCGTTGGCGCCTGGATCTATCTCGACACTGACACACGAGAGGCTCTGAGTGGTACAAGTCAAGGGAGTGAAGATGGTATCGGTCGTAATGAGTACGGGACTGTCATAGGTGAATGAAGAAGACAAAAACGAAGAGCTAAAGGTGTAGTCGAACGTGTCGGCGAATGCGGCTGTGGGAGCTGAGACCGCACATAGAAGGGTCAAGACATAGAGTTGATTGCGCACAATAGAACCTCTTTCAGGGGTGAGATCCAATTTCGGGGAAGGGCCTGATCACGGGGAGGTGCAGGAAGATTAGCCCTGCTGAGGAGCAGTGTCTACCTGCAACACATTTATATTTCGACCTGCACAGGTCAAAAGTTACGGGACTGTTAAGGCGATCCGATGGGACTGTGCGGGGACAGATCTAGATGTTCATTTTTGGTCTCCTTATGCCGGGTTTTCTGTCCGGCATAAGGGCTGACGTTTGGGGTGGGGTGACATTACAGTTTTGGCGAGCTTCAGGTGACCACACCATGGCCCAATCGCGACAGCTGCTTTGAAGTAGTTCTTCTAAACCGGAAATATTGAATCGTTCCTTCTGCACCTCTAGCGCTACCAGTAAGCAATTATGGGCCGCCATGAGTGCTTGGTCAGCTTCTTTTGGCTGTGACTCTCGCCGGAAGCTCATTTGGTTGTCATCCATATCGAGGCGTTCGGTCATCGTCCGGAATGTGGAGTGAGCATGTCGCGGCGGTACGAGTAGTCGGGTACGATGACAGAGCCTATAGCACCTGCCCTCTTTGCCATGGAAAGAAAGTCCAGCTCCGCTTCTCCACTTCACCATTAAACAATCCGTTTAATCCCCAAAATCCGCGGTCGTCGCATCGATTAAGCGGTGAGAGACAATCAAACAGAGGAACAACAGATGCAGATCGGCATCGACAGCTTCGCAGCCTTGGTCCCCGACCCCATCACAGGTCACATCGTCACCGCACAACAACGCATCGCGCATCTTCTCGAAGAGATCGAGTTAGCCGACCAGGTTGGCCTCGACGTCTTCGGCCTCGGCGAGCATCATCGCAGCGAATACCTCGACTCTTCCCCCGCCGTCATCCTCGCCGCGGCAGCTTCGCGCACTACCACCATCCGCCTCTCCAGCGCAGTCACGGTGCTAAGCGCAGCCGACCCCGTTCGCGTCTTTCAGGAGTTCGCAACCCTCGATCTCCTCTCCAACGGCCGTGCCGAAATCGTCGCTGGCCGCGGCTCCTTCATCGAATCCTTCCCCCTCTTCGGCCTCAAGCTTGAAGACTACGACGACCTCTTCGCCGAAAAGCTCGACCTCCTCCTCACTCTCCGCGAAACCACCAACCCGCACTGGTCCGGCAAACACCGCCCTGCACTCACAGGCCAGGGAGTCTTCCCGCGCCCTCTGCAAAACCCGCTCCCCATCTGGCTTGGAGTCGGAGGCACGCCACAATCCTTCGTTCGCGCGGGAGCCCTCGGCCTCCCGCTCATGGTCGCTATCATCGGCGGAGAACCTCACCGCTTCCGCCCGCTCATCGATCTCTACCGCGAAGCCGGAAAACGCGCAGGCCACAAACCCGAGCAATTAAAAGTAGGCATCCACGCTTTAGGCTACGTAGCCGACACCGACCAGCAGGCCTCCGACGACTTCTTCCCCGGCTACGCCGAAGCCTTCACCAAAATCGGCAAAGAACGCGGCTGGCCCCCGGTCACCCGCGCCCAGTTCGAAGCTCTCCGCCGTCCCACCGGAGCCCTCATCGTCGGTGACCCGGATACGGCAGTTGAAAAACTTCTCCGTTTCAACGAGTCCCTCGGCGGCATCTCCCGCCTCAGCTTCCAGATGAGCGTAGCCGCACTCCATCACGACCGCCTCCTCCACGCCACCGAACTTCTCGGCAACCGCGTAGCCCCCGCTATCCGCAAAGCACTAGCCTGAACCCACTGGAATTTAAAAGCCTACTGAAGTTGCGGTAGTGGATCAGTTTGAATAGTTTTGTTAGGGGCACGGCTTCAGCCGTGCCGTATGTGGTTGAAAAATTTATGGGGCTTTAGCCCCTGGGGTATGCTTTTCCAAACTGACCCACTACCGAAGTTTGCCGTCTTCCTCAGGAAAGGAAGCCCCGCTCTCACTTCTCGGACGGTGTCTTCGCAGCCGCAGGCTTTTCTTCCGCAGGCATTCCCAGATACTTCCCATACCAGTCAAACCATCTCTGATACCGGTCCCGAATAAAACTTGGCCGCGTAAATCCGTGGAACTGCCCCGGATACACCACCAGCTCCGCAGGCGTCCCGACACTCTTCAACGCCTGGTACATCTGCTCGCCGCCAACCAACGTCACGTTGAAGTCCTTATCGCCGCCCATGAACATCGTCGGCGTCTTGATCTTGTCCGCATGAAGAAACGGATACGACAGCTTCAGATAAGGTTCAACATTCTTCCACGGTGGTTGCAGCTCGTTGTCGTACTGCAGAATGTACTGATCCACTCCATACATTCCCAGCAGGTTCGCCGTTCCCGCTCCACTCGAAGCAGCTTTGAATCGTGTCGTCGTCGCAATCGTGTAGTCCGTCAGAATCCCGCCATAACTCCAGCCCCCAACACCCATGCGCTCCGGATCGATCTTTCCCGTTGCCACAGCGCCGTCAACTGCGCCAAGCAGATCCTTGACCTCCTTATCGCCCCAGTCCGCATTGATCGCGTAGCTATACTCATGCCCGCGCCCCGTACTCCCGCGATAGTTCACCTGCAGCACCGCAAATCCACGTGCCGCAAGCAGCTGCCGATCCGCCGCAAATCGGTGCGAGTCCTGCGCAGTCGGCCCGCCATGAATCCACAACAGCATAGGAGCCTTCGTCCCCGCCGTATATCCAACCGGCATTGTCAGCAGGCTATGCACATCATTTCCATCCGAAGCCTTTGCCGACAAGTCCTCCGCCGCAACCAGATTCAACTGCGCGATCAAAGCATCGTTATGCGAAGTCAGCTTTCGAAGCGCCTTCCCCTCCAAAGCAAAGATCTCCGGCGCCGCAACATCCGTCGTCCACACCACGGCCACATGCCCGCCGCCCGAGGAAAGCATCACCGCCGTGCCCTTCTCAGCAGTAAGCCGCTCGACACTCTTGCCCTTCAGCGGAACCTCCGCAACATAATCCACGCGGTCCTCGCCAATCGTCGTCAGCAGCGCCTTGCCATCTGCCGCAAACACCGGCGAGCCCGTCCCCATCTCCGACGTAGCCGCCAGAACCTCCGCCGCACCACCGCCGACCGGAACCACCGCCAATCGCTGCATGTCGTAAATCGAGTACCGCTGCGAGACCCCCTGCCGGTATGCAACCATCCCGCTATCAGGACTCCACGCCAGCGGTCCGCTATCAACCCCGGTAAACGTCGTCAGCTTCTTCGGCGTCGAACTCCCCTTCGTCTCCACCACAAACACATCCGAGTTATTCGACCTGTCCGTGTCGGGACCCTCCTGGTTGCTCACATACGCAATCCACTTCCCATCCGGCGACCACTCCGCCTGCCGCTCGTCGAACTTATCCTCCGTCTTGTCATCGCCAATCACACGCGTCAGCTTCTTCGTCGCCACATCGAAGAGAAAAAGATGGCTCTTCTTGTCCGAGAGATACCCCTGCACATCCTGCTTGAAGTGGTAGCGCTCAATCACAATCGGCTTTGGCGGCGCAGGTTTTGCACCCTCCTTCGGCTCCGGCTCTTCCTTCGCCTTCAGTGTCAGCAGTAACTGCTTCGAATCCGGCGACCATCGGTAATCCTCGAGATCGTCCTTCACATCAGTCAGCTGACTTGCCTCGCCTCCACGCCGGTCCAGTACCCATACCTGCGATCCCTTTGCCTTACCCGGCCGCGACGAAGTGAATGACAGAAACTTCCCATCCGGACTCCACCGCGGCGCGCCCACGCCCTCCGGCCCATACGTCAGATGAACGTCCTGCGTACCATCCCAACTCACCATCCAAAGCTCAGAGACGTTCTTGTCCTCACCCACATCCACATGCGAGGTCGTATACGCGATCCACTTCCCATCCGGAGAGACCTGCGCCCCACCCACATTCACCAGCTTCGCCAGGTCATCGAGCACCATCGCCCGCTTCTGCCCAAAACCAGTTCCAGTCAGAACGCACAAAAACAACCCAAGCCCAAGGCCACGCAACCTGTTATTTCGCATGAAAGGCAGTCTAGCAGACCGGTTTTACTTCACCAGCAGCGCAACCGCATCGGCCACGCTGATGTTGTCCGCAAGCCGTTTGAACTCGCTGTGCACCATATGCTCATTCTTGCCAATCTCTTTAAACAGCAGCGCCTTGCCTTCAATCGCCGTATTCACCGTCGCATCCTTCCACTCGCCGCCCGGCTGCGGCTCATGGGTCGTCGCAAAGTTGCTGCCCGCATGAATCGTGCCAATGAGTCCATATCCCAGGCTCACATCCGAGTTCATCTTCCCTTCAATGCGATGCAGTTGCATCGTCTTCTCATCCACCAGCACCGCACCCGTCATCGCATGCAGCACCTTCTCCTCCATCGACTTCGGCTGATAAGCCGGATCCGGCCGAAATCCGATCCTCACATCCCCGCCATCGGGCCGCGGCTCATCGAACAGAAACGCCTTATGCAGCATCGTCAGCATCTGCTCCGCATGTTGTTCGTCGCTCTTCGTCGCCTGTTCACGCTTCTGAAAGGCACTCGGATGCGCTGCAATATCCTTCAGTCGCAGCTCCTCTACCGCCTGCCGTTCTGTATTCAAAGGCTTCCCATCCTCAGCCAACAGCAGACGAACCTTCCCCTCCGAAGTCTCGACCACCCGTTCCAGCCAGAGATGCCCGCCCGTCCGGTCCGACCGTTCCTCCGACAGATACATGTACCTGTAACGATGCTCTGCTGGATCGCCCTCATGCGACAGCATCGTTTCAACGATCCGCCGTGCCTCATTCGAGGTCTGCGCATGCGCGTGCACCTCACCCGTTACCAGCAGACTCAGCAACAACATCGACCATCGTCCAACCTGTACCAACGTCAAACTCCTGCTCCTGGCTATCAAATGTTACGCTCCGCTCCGCATCATTGAACTGCATTCAGAACCAGCATTGCAGAACAAGAGGCCCTGCAAATATCCCCACCCACCCAAAAGGCCGCCTTAGTTGAGAGACGAAATCTAACCTAACAGGACGCGCCTCAGAATAAATTCAAAGATAAAAAAGATAACTTCGAAAAGAAAATGCCGAAATCTCCAAGAAATCCGCCGTTCACCTCACGTAGACTACCCTCAATCGCCTCCGTCAATCTTCAGCCATTCCCGTTCGATTACTGCCAACCCGACATAGATGCCTGACGTGACCCAAAACGCGCCTCAACCGGCCTCCGCCGAGCCCAACCCGCTCCTCACCGAGCCCGAGCTCATCACGCCTGCCCTCACGCCTCATCCGCCCAAAGGCCGCCGCGCCGCCGCCACCTTCATCTTCTTCACCGTCACCCTCGACATGCTCGCTCTCGGCATGATCGCCCCCGTCCTCCCGCGCCTCATAGAAGGCTTCCTCCACGGCGACACCTCCAGCGCAGCCAGAATGCTGGGCCTCTTCGGAACCGTCTTCGCCGCAATGCAGTTCTTCTGCTCCCCCATCGTCGGCTCACTCTCCGATCGCTTCGGCCGCCGTCCCGTCGTCCTGCTCTCCAACTTTGGCCTCGGTCTCGACTATCTCCTCATGGCCTGGGCGCCTGCGCTCAACTGGCTCTTCCTCGGCCGCATCATCTCTGGCCTCACCTCCTCCTCAATTCCCACTGCCATGGCCTACATGACCGACGTCACCCCACGCGAGCGTCGCGCCGCCGCCTTCGGCATGTTGAACGCCGCCTTCGGAGCCGGCTTCGTCCTCGGCCCCGCCGTCGGTGGCCTGCTCGGCAACATCAACCCGCGCCTTCCCTTCTGGGTCGCAGGCGGCCTCTCGCTTGTCAACGGACTCTACGGCCTCTTCGTCCTCCCCGAATCGCTCTCCAAAGAAAATCGAAGCCACTTCTCCTGGGCCCGAGCCAATCCCATCGGCTCTCTCACCCTGCTCCGTCACGGCAACATGATCGCCATCGCCACCGTCCTCCTGCTCGGTTACCTCGCCCAGCAGGTTCTGTTGAACGTCTACGTCATCTACGCCGACTACCGCTACCAGTGGACCAACCGCACTGTCGGTCTCTCTCTCGCCTTCGTCGGATTCTTCACCATCGTCTATGGCGGGTTTCTCATCAAACCCCTGGTCGCAAAGATCGGCGAGCGCGGAGCCATAACCTCGGCCTCATCGGCGGAGCCCTCGGTTACTCCATGATCGGTTTCTCCAGAACAGGCCTTCTCCTATGGCTCGGCATCCCCTTCCTCAACATGATGACCTTCACCTGGCCCTCCGTCCAGAGCCTCATGTCCCGCAGAGCCAGCCCCTCCGAACAAGGCCAACTGCAAGGTGCCATCAACAGTCTCCGCGGCATCGCCGGACTCGTCGGCCCCAGCTTCTTCACCTACATCTTCAGCGTCTCCATCGGCAGCGGAGTCCACATCCCCGGCTCCCCCTTCTTCGCCGCCGCCGCCATGCTCCTCATCTCCCTCGTCCTCGCCCAGCGCGCCGCGCGAACCCCAGCTCCGGCCGTGCAAATCTAAATGCGCCAGCCGATTTCCTTTCCTCTTGAGGTCGTCATCCTGACCCTGAGCTGGTCGAAGGGGAACGACCCCTGTATTTTGTCTTTGCTCTTTTTTGCCGGAGGCAACACGCAGCAACTTTGATTTCGCTCCAATTTGTTTGCTCGATATACTGCAACGCGTAAAATTCCACCATCATGCGAATCATCTCGGTACGTTGGCAGTCTGTGGCAAATATCTTCGCGATAACCTGCCCACTCTTCGCACCACAACTCCTCACCGCGCAAACACCCACAGTCCCCGACTGGGCCCAGCCCGGCTCCGCAACCCACACTCAGGTAGCCCCACCGCCTGACTTCCACCGCCCCACCAAAACCTTCAACACCCCCATTGGCATCTTCGAAGGCCAGTCCGACGTCGGAGGCCCTCTGATCCCCGGCAGCGCCGGCTACGATGCAGCGACAAAGCAGTACACCATCAACTCCGCCGGCTATAACGTCTGGTACACCCGCGACGAGTTCCGCTACCTCTGGAAGAAACTCTCCGGCGACGTCTCTCTAGCAGCCGACATCGCCTTCCCCGATCCCAACGGCTACGGCGACCGCAAAGCATTCCTCATCATCCGCCAGAGTCTCGACGACGACTCAAAGGAAGCCATCGTCGCCCTCCACGGAGCCGGCATGACCCACCTCGCCTGGCGTCCCGAAAAAAACACCCGCGTCAAAGACATGGAGTTCCGCATCGGAGGCCGCGGCCGTCCTGGAGGCACCAGCCCCGACTCCCTCGTCACCGTCATCCCCAAACGCATCGGCATCGAAAAGCACGGCGACAACTTCGCCATCTTCCTCAGTCTCGAAGGCGAACCCATGCACCAGTTCGGTCCGCCCATCGAATTGCATCTCGACGCACCCTTCTACGTCGGCATCGGCTTCTGCTCGCACATGCCCGACAAGTCCGACACCGCCATCCTCTCCAACGTAGTCCTCGAAAACTCCGCCGGCAAAGTCCGCTAGAGCACTGGAGGAACCGGCGCACCCTGCAACGCAACAAACCGCTGCGGCTCACAGCACGCCCGGTCCAGCCTTGCTAAATCCGTCTGCATCTCTTTATCAGCCTCGAAGGATTCGAACACGGCGTCAAGAATCGAAGCCGCCTTCGCATCTCCGGGCCGTTCGATGCGGTAATGCATCCACTTACCCTCGCGCCGTGCCTTCACAATGCCGGCATTCCTCAGATAAGCCAGATGCCGCGAGATCTTCGGCTGGCTCTGCTTCAGAATCTCCACAAAGTAACAAACGCAAACCTCTCGCCCACCCATCAGATTGAGCAGCCGCAACCGCGTACGATCCGCAAGCGCCGCAAACAAGCCGGCGAGAGAAACTGATTTCGAGTTAGAACCCATTCTCCCAATATACGCCTTGACATATATGAGACAAACCAAATATATTCGTCTTAGCGTATATGAAGGAGCTGATAAATGAATCCAAAAAATGAAATTCAGACCAAATACGGTTCCATCGCCCGAACCGTAACCGAGTCCAACGCCACCGCCTGCTGCGATCCCGCGATGAAGTGCTGCGATCCCATCACCAAAGACCTCTACGCCTCCTCAGAAACCCAATCCCTCCCGGAAAAGGCCGTCCTCGCCTCTCTCGGCTGCGGCAATCCCACTGCGCTCATCGAACTCAGGCAGGGCGAAACCGTCCTCGATCTCGGCTCCGGCGGAGGAATCGATGTCCTCCTCTCCGCCCGCCGCGTAGGCCCCACTGGCAAAGCCTACGGCCTCGACATGACCGACGACATGCTGGCGCTCGCACGCGAAAACCAGCGTCAGGCCGGAGCAACCAACGTCGAATTTCTCAAGGGCGAGATCGAAAACATTCCCCTGCCCGACAACTCCGTCGACGTCATCATCTCCAACTGCGTCATCAATCTCTCCGCAGACAAATCCCGCGTCCTCAGCGAAGCGTTCCGCGTCCTCAAACCCGGCGGTCGATTTGCCGTCTCGGACGTCGTCGTGCGCGGCGAAGTCCCCGACTCCGTACGCAGGAGCATGTTGCTCTGGGTCGGCTGCATCGCCGGAGCCCTCGAAGAATCCGACTACACGGCAAAGCTGAAAGACGCAGGCTTCGCGGACATCGACCTCGAACCGACCCGCACCTACAACATTGAAGATGCTCGCCAGTTCCTCACCGAAGCCGGAATCTCCGTCGACAAAATCGCCCCGCAGGTCGAAGGAAAATTTCTCAGCGCCTTCATCCGCGCCACCAAACCCGCCGTCCCCTGCTGTGAGCCGGGATGCTGCCCGCCCGAGGTCGCAACCGTATGACCGGCCAGCCATCGCATCCTCCCGCTCGTTACAACGTGCTCTTTCTCTGCACCGGCAACTCTGCACGCTCCATCATGGCGGAGGCAATCCTCAACCACAAGGGTCGCGGAATCTTCGCGGCCCACAGCGCTGGCAGCCATCCAACGGGAAAGGTCAGGCCCGAAGCTCTCATGCAGATCGATCTCGCAGGCATCTCCACCACAGGCTTCCGCAGCAAATCCTGGGATGAGTTCGCCGCCCCCGGCTCTCCGCCAATCGACTTCGTCTTCACCGTCTGCGACAGCGCCGCCAACGAAGTCTGTCCCTTCTGGCCCGGCCAACCCATGACCGCGCACTGGGGCATTCCCGATCCCGCCGCAGTCAAAGGCACGCAGGAGGAAATCGACCGCGCCTTTCACGACGCCTTCACCGTCCTCGACCGCCGAATCAGTCTCTTCCTAGCGCTCCCGCTCTCCACGCTTGAGAATCTAGCCATCCAGAAAGCCCTCAACTCCATCGGCAAACAATGACGCACTCAACGCCGCGCTCAACAACGCCATCGCTTCCTCGCCGAATCGTCGCAGAGTTCTTCGGCACTCTCCTGCTGCTGGCCGCCGTCGTCGGATCAGGCATCATGGGGGAACGCCTGACGGCAGGAAACGTAGCCCTGTGCCTCTTAGTGAATACCATCGCGACCGGTGCCGCCCTCATCGCAATCATCCTTGCCTTCGGGCCGGTCTCCGGAGCGCATCTGAATCCAGCAGTCACTTTGGCCACCGCCTGGGAGCGTGGCATCCCCTGGAGAGAAACCCTCCCATACATCCTCGCTCAACTCACCGGAGCGGTCGCGGGAGTTGTCCTCGCTCACCTGATGTTCGGACTGCCTGCCGTCTCGCTCTCTACCCATCAGCGAAGCGGCCACGCTCAACTTCTCAGCGAATTCACCGCAACCTTCGGCCTTCTCGCCGTCATCTGGGGTTGCGTGCGAACCCGTTCCTCCGTTGTCCCCTTCGCCGTAGGAGCCTACATCATCGCGGCCTACTGGTTCACTGCGTCCACATCCTTCGCCAATCCAGCCGTAACCATCGCCCGCTGTCTCACGAACACCTTCGCAGGCATAAGACCCGCAGACGTGGCCGCATTCATCCTCGCCCAACTCGCTGGAGCCTTCGCCGCAACTCTCCTCTTCCAATGGTTAATGCCTTCGCTCCCGGAAAACTCCTCCTCAGTCCTGGTAAAGCACGATACAGTGTGACAACAAATCGACTTTCGCAAAGCCACGCCCACAAACCGATCTACAGAGCTGGCCTCCCCACCTATTGCGCGACACCCGGCGTTAGGCTCTCTCGCAAAAACTCCAGCACCTTCGGACCCGCATCCAGCGAAGACGCCGCATTCCCCTCCGCCGTTCCGCCAAGGTTCATCGACTCACCACTGACGGGATGGGTCACCGCTCCTGTCCACGCCGGTCGAATCTCCGGTGCGCCCGCCCGGTGTCCCGCATGAGCATAATTCAGGTGTTCATATCTGTACGCAAAGTGCGCCTGCTTCAACCGGCTCATCACAGCGTCAGACATCGTTCGCGATTCCCACACTCCATCACTCTCTCCGGAGATCACAAGAATCGGCCCGTGCGTCTGTTCTACGGCGATAGCCGCTGCAGTGTCGCGGGAAAAATCCTGATGCCTCGATTGCACGGAAGCGTAAGCCAGCGCTTGGCCCTTCCACGTCCACGCCGCGCCCATCGTCCGTCCACAGCACGCGGGATACCGCACATTCGCCGGAACATAAGCCACGACCGCCCGAATCTGCGGATACATCGATCCCAGCTGCAAGGCCAGCTCGCCTCCGCGTGAAGTCCCCATCACCGCAATCTGGCCCGGCGCAATCTCCGGCCGCTGCATCATCCAGGCCAGCGCCTGCCCGAAGTACTCCAGCGGAATCCCGGCAAGATCGCGCGGCAAATCTTCATAGCGAAAGTAAGCCAGCGCCAGCGCAGCATAACCATGAGACACCAGCCACGCCGCTTTCCCCGGTAGGCCGCCCTCAGAGCCTCCGACGACAAGCACACCCGGATGCGGCCCCGGAGTCTCCGGAACAAAAAACACTCCATGCAGCGCTCCCGTCAGCCGGACCTCCCGTACTCCCTCACGTATCGTCATCTGTTCCAGCTGTCCACTCGCAACCTGCTTGCCATCCTCCATCAACTTGAAGCTGATCGTCTGCAAGTCAGGTGGATGCGGAGCTCGATACGCAGCCACGCCCTTCGCCGCTGGCATCATCGCCCATACCAGTCCCATGCCGGAGACGCCATGGTAAGAACCCTTCACCGGCGCCTGTTTCGCCGTATCCACTACACCGCTTTCATCCGCAACAAACTCTGCCGTCGAACTCCACGGCTTTGCATCCCCATCCGTCAGCGAGGCCTCAATCGTGACATGCTTCTGCGCCGCAAGCCCGGTCACCCGGATCGTCGCCACCTCATCGACCATCACCCGCGCCGGTGTAATCTCAAGCGTCTGGGCACGAAGCGGCCCACCCGCCCCAACGCCAGCGCAAAGAACAATCAGCCCCCAAACTCTCATGGCAGCACGTGAATCGAAGATAAGTCTACGTACCGACAATTTCAAGCCTGCTTTTTTTCATCCTTCCGCAGATCGAACAGACTCCTCACCTTTCACCTCGCACCATCCCTTAACAACGCGTCCGCACTCCAAAGCAGCGGAGCCTGCCCATGAAAATCCCCAGTCTTCCTCTTTCGCGCAAGGTAGTAAGCAAGGTCATCCTTCTTATTTGTCCCCTCGCACACCTGCGTCACATCGTTGTTCTGGTCCACATAGCCCACCACCGCAATCCACGCCCGCCGAGCCGCGGGCCCATAGGTCGCCGCATCCAGCCACCCGTGCTTCACGCCCGTAATCATCGCAAAGCTGAACATCCCCGAGCTCGAGCTCTCCGGCCACGCCTCCTCATGGTCGATCAGTTGTCGCCACATCCCATCCTTCCCCTGGTACTTCAGCAGCGCGCTCATCATCAACTTGTATCCCTGCATAATCCTCGCGCGGTCAGGATGATTCTCCGGCAGCGTACTCAGCATCTCCGCCATCCCCGCCGCAACCCACCCATCCCCGCGGCCCCAGAAGTACTTCACATCCGGCGCGTGATAGAACAGCCCATTCGGCTGCTGCAGCTTATCCAGATAAGCCACCATCTCCTTCGCATCCCTGTCCAGATACTTCCTGTCCCCCGTCGCCCGATACGCCTCCAGCTGCAGCATCGTCAGCATGTACATATCGTCGATCCAGAACCGCGTCTCATCCGACAGCCCATTCGCATCCGGGCTCTTCCACTGGTCATCGGCAAACGTCTGCCCAAACTCGACATACTTCTTGTCCTTCAACTGCCGCCCCACCTCCAGCGGCACCACCCCAAAGATCGCCGCATCCACATGGTGCGCATGCGGAACCCGGTCAGTCTGCGTCCCACCCGTCAGCATCGGATCCAGCCGCTCCACAAGCCTCTGCCGCAGCGCATCATCATGCGTCAACTCGGCAAACTGCAGCGCCCCATACCACGTGCCCGCCTCCGCATAGAACACCGTCTTCGTATACTGCGTCGGACTCGTCAAAAAATGCTCAGCCAGCTTCTTCCCCACCTCCGTCGGCGAAACCCCCGCCGGCCAATCCGAAAAATAGCTCTCCTGCGCCGAAGCAACCCCCACACAACCGGCAACCAGACATCCAGCCATCACCATCGCACGAATCATTTTTCAAATCCCCGATTCTCTTAAGTTGCAACCGCGGCCATTCTAAGCAAAATAAAGTTTCAACCTTTGACATCTTTGGCCGCTCTAAACATTCTCGAAGAACCCGCTTCGAACGTTCGGGTGCCCCATCCTTTCGCGCATGATGCGAAAGGATGGGAAGTAAACTCTCCGGACCCTGGGTTCCCCCCCCCTCTCAAGACATCTGAGAAACAGCTGGAAACCAGCCTATCTTCGTCGTGTGGTAGCATTCGCATGCACGTGTTTGGCGCGTCACCCGAGCCAGCCCACACGTGCCATCTCTCTTCCCAACAGTCCCCCGCCCCTTGGGGTTCTCCGGCCAGTTCTGGATCGAACCGATGTCGGGCCCGCGATGATCGCATCATCACAAAACAATCAATAGGACCCACACATCCACCACAGGAGGGGCAGCCATGGCGCCCAGAACCTTTGTCACAGAAGTCTTGGCGGACGGACCGATCGGCTACTGGCGTCTCGGAGAAACCCCCGGCACCGCTACAGCAGCCGACGCATCCGGACATCTAAACGATGGAACTTACAGCGGCACAATCACGCTCGGGCAACCCGGCTTTCACGGTGGCGACACCGCGGCTCTCTTCGATGGCAAGCCGGACCTCAACTCGCGAGTTGTCGTTCTCAACAGTGACTCGCTCAATCCCCCCAACATCACGATCGAAGCGAAGGTCCGATGGGACGGTCCGAATACCTTTCAGCAGCGCATCCTCGAGAAATCAAGCTTTGCCGAACTGGCCCAATATGGTTTGAGCATTCTGCCCGACGGACGTGTTCAGGTGGAAATCCGAACGAGCGCGGCAACAACCAGTGTTAACGTCGCAAGCGTCGGTGTGGCCGCACTAGGTTCAGAGACTCACATCGTCGCCACCTACGATGGCGCGGTCATCCGCATCTATCTCAACGGCGTCCTCGATCCCAGTGAAACCGCTGCCCCCGGCAGCATCTCTCCCAAACCGCCCACCGACGCTAACAAGTTGGAGAGTGGTGTCGGCATTGGCAATCAGGTCCAGAGAGAGCGGCCATTCATGGGCCTCATCGACGAAGTCGCCCTCTATCCCACAGCGCTCTCCGCAGCCAGAATTCTCGCCCACTATCGATCGCAGTTTGCCAAACGCATCGTCTTCCAATACGCCACAAAATTCTTCCTCGGAAAATCCACCGGCACCGTCCTCGCCCCGGGCGTCTATTTCACTGCAATCAACGTGCACAATCCAACCTACTCCGCGATCGCCTTCCGCTTCAAAATCGCAGTCGCGTTACCCGGCGTCAAGCCCGGCCCCGTCTCCGCGTTCTTCCCAGCGAGACTTGGCCCCGACGAAGCCCTCGAAATCGACTCGCCCGACATCCTCAAACGCGCCGGAGCGAATGCCGAATTCCTCAAAGGCTTCGTCGTCATCGAGAGCCCAGTCGAGCTCGACGTAGTCGCCGTCTACACCGCATCCGGCAGCACTGGACAAATCGAAACCCTGCACACCGAACGTGTCCCCGCGCGACGCGTCGAACTCGGTGCTCCCGACCTTATCCCCATCCCCGATGCAAAAGGTTCTTTCTGCCGCCGAAAAGATTCCACCTTAACCGTCACAGTACAAAATCAGGGAGACGGCCCGGCCGGTCCCTCAACCACTCAGGTCGACTTCCTCGCCTTTGGCAAAGTCACTCAGCCCACGCCCGCATTGGCCGCAGGCGCATCGGTCGATCTCACCTTCGCAATCCCACCCGGCTGCTTCGACCCAAACTGCGAGTTTCTAATCACCGTCGATCTCAACAACGAGGTAGACGAATCCGACGAAACAAACAACATCGCCAAAGGAGCTTGCTTAGGCTAGAACACGCGCCCAGACACATCGACCAAACCCGGGTTGCCTCTTTCGCAGCGTTTTTACAGCGAATAGGGGCACCCGCCAACTCCCCCGGTTCAATTTTTCGGATTGCCGATCACTCGGGAGCCGTGCATTGGGCTCGCCTGCGATGGTATTCAACAATAACCCTTACAGCGACGGCATCCCAAATTGCGGAAACAAGTCAGCCACGCCTGCCAGAGAAAACCTGTCCGGAGCATAGACATTCAGAAAGCCCTCAGAGGAACCGGCATTAGGGGCGTCCGCAGCAGCGAAACAAGAGACTGATCCCCAATCCCCATCGATATCGATCACAGCGTGAGCGTCCGAGAGCGCGCCACCCTTGAGCGCATAGAACAACCCACCGCCTTCATCGACGATGCCGTCGAATCCGTAACCGGATCGGTAGCCTTTCTTTGAGAGAGCGGCTCCATTCCCGAACATGGAGACGAGCGTCTTCCGCTTCAGAACCGGGCTGTCGTCCTGGCTGATCATAATCGCAACCAGCCGTGCTACATCGACTGCCGCTGCTGTCAGCCCGCCATCGCCTTCCATAATCTCCAGATGATCGGTGCCATAGTAATCCGGCACCAGCACTCTGCCCGGAAACACGCTGGTCCCCAAATTGAGCTCGGGGTCCTGATATCTCGCCTCTTCCGGCTCCTGGTCCGCTATCAGGCTCTTCGCCCTGCGAATGCGCGTGATATGCAGTGGATCGAAGAGATATTTCTGATAGGCATCGATCGCGCGGCTCGTCCCGCGCAGTTGTTTCACCACTCGACCCAGCAGATAGTAGCCACAGTTGCTGTACACAAAAGTTTTCCCCGGTTGGCTTACCGGGAGCGACGCAATAAACGAATCCGTATCCTCCGCGCTCACCGGCAGCGACATCGTCTTTCCGGCGTCGGCAAACGCTTTCTGCACCGCGGAAAAATCTTCAAACGCTGTCGGATCGAGACCGCTGCTGTGCTCCAGCAGATGCTGAATCGTGATCTCGCTGAACTGAGGGTCTGTCGGTGGGTGTCCCGTCAGGGTCTTCAGGTTAAGAATCCCCTGCATCGGGTCGCTTAGCTTCAGCTTTCCTTCTTCTATCAGCTGGAATATCGCAAGCGCCGCGATTGTCTTCGAACAACTCGCAAGCCGGAAATGCGTCGTCGGCTTCGCCGCTGGCCAATTGTCCTCCGCCATGTTGAATCCGCGCGCGTACACCAGGCGCTTCTGGTACACGATCGCCACGCTCCCCTGCCGGATGATGGCGTCCGTCATCGCCCCGCGCACCATGTGGGCAATATTTGTGCTGCCTTCATTCCCGGTCCCGCTCCATACCCGTGGCTTCACCGTGTCTTTCTCAACAAAGATCGCCGAAAATGTGGCCGTGATCGTGTCTTCGCCGGCGGCCTGCACGCATATCGGCAGAAAGCCCTTCTGCGTTACCCATTGCTCGAATTCCAGCGCGTACCCCACCGCGGGCGTGCTGCTCGTAACGTGGAACTGCCCCGCGTCGCTGGCCGCGTACACCGAGCAGAACTTGAGGTTCTTGTTCAACGTGATAAACACCGGCCGGCACCAGTTCGATGTCTGCGCCGCCGTGCGTTGATTGAGTGAGTCCAGCGAGTCCAGCGTACCGTCGCCGTTCCAAAGCACCGCATCCGCGCCTGTATTCTTTTGCCAGATCGCAGCAAACCTCGGCGTATCCGCCTCTCCGTAACTTGCAATACATAGCGGACGCAATCCCTTCGTCCGCGCATCCGCATTCATCCCCTGCAGCGTCGTCACATCGGTTGAACCGTCTCCGTCCAACAGTTCGAGTCGGGTTACCCTCGAATTGCCCTTCTCAAAAACACCCGCGAACAGCGCACCATCCGCCGGCCCGTGTGCCGAGATCAACACCGGCTCCCAGCCATCCTTCTCCTGCGCATCCACAATGTCCCGAAAGTCACTCCGCGACTTCGCCCAGAACGCCCTCTGCTCGGGGTTATTCGCGCGCTTGATCATCACCACGGCATACAGTGGCGCATCTCCGTGGCCGTACTGGGTGAACGTTAAAACGGCGTATCCAGTGAGCTTGGCCGCTTCATATTGCGCAAGATGCTCTACGAGGATTGACCCTTCCCAATGTTTGAGGTCGAACATCAAAGACACCTCCGCTAAGGTGTGCTATCTGACCCGTCATGCCGTCGAACAGGTGCGCAGTCTACCCCAGTCGCTCAGAGCTTTTCAACCGTAAGGGCTGAAAGCCTGTGAGCAGAGTGACAGGCAAGCCGGAAGTGTTGAGGTCAGTTGGTGATAACAGGGCAATGCACTCATTGAGAACCCAGCTTGGCAAGATTCACTGTCTCTCGATAAGTGACTCGGCGATTTATCACCCACCGAGATTGCGACGCACTAACTTTTTGGACCGCCAACAGCCCTATCGGAATAGGAGTGCCCGCTTTCGGTATGCAAGTAACGACGCCAACCCTGTCCCGAACAAGACGAACGACTCGGGTTCCGGAGTCGTCACGAGCGTTCCGCCGCCTGATGACGTGAACGTGCCGTCGAGTTTGATCCGAAATCTCGAGTCCTGTAAGCGTTCCGTGGTACAGAAGGAGCGCACCTGTGCCGCCTGTTACCGTCAGGACTTGTGTGAAAGGTACGATGGGAAAGGTGGAAAAATCACCCTGGTAGTGAGCGGTGCCGAATAGAGTGTCTCCATCCGTGAACGTCATCTTGAACGTTCCGTCGCCGGCCCCGGTTGCCAGATCTGGGAAGATCATGTCGTTCCAGATAACGCTCCCCAGGGGAGAAAGTGAACCTGTGGCATTGCCCAATAAGCGGTGGATTCAATGGGTCTCCGCCCCCAGAGCCGCTCAGAGAGTACGTCACATTGATGGTGTTGGCCTGCGCGGATGGTGCGGCACAGAAGTTCAGGGCTAAGACACAGACTACTGCTGATAGAAGAGTTCTTGAATTCACGTTGTACTTCCTCTCTGTATTCCGGTTTCGAATGCATCAGAACCCATGCGCCGCATCAACGTCAAAGAAACTGGTTGTAAAGCCTTTGTTAACCAGCTAAGCTCATATCTCTCAGCCGGATAGGAGTGGCCCGTAAACCGCGATATTGCGGTGATAGACTCGATTCCTAATCAGTCCTCTATGGTTTACGGTGGCAAGGTGTGCAGACAGATCCCGGAATTGTCTACCAATTCGGCCCGTTTGAGGTAAACCCCGCCTCGGGAGAACTCCTGAAAAACGGGCGCCGCATACGGCTGCAGGAGCTACCCTATCGGCTCCTCGTCGCACTCCTTGAAAACCCCGGCGAAGTAATCAGTCGTGAGGAACTTCGCAGCCGCCTCTGGCCTGACGATACGTTCGTTGATTTTGACAGCAGCCTCCGGGTGGCGGTTGGCAAGCTGAGGGAGGCGTTGGACGATAACGCCGAAGATCCCCGCTACGTCGAGACAATTCCCAAGCGAGGCTATCGGTTCCTCGTCACCGAAGTACGACGTTTAGAACCCACTCCTGAAGTCACGCAGCCACCCAACGATCCGGAGCCATTGCAAACATCCTCGACCCAGGTCGCCGCCACCCAAAGCCGCACCCCCCTGCTGAAGTACAGCATCGCCGCAGTCACCGCCATCATCCTCATGGCCGGCGGGATCTTTTTCTGGCATCACCGCACACAGGCCACGCCGCTCACCGACAAAGACGTTCTGGTGCTCGCGGACTTCGCCAACACTACCGGCGATCCGGTTTTCGACGGCACGCTGCGGCAGGCGCTGGCCATCCAGCTTGAACAGTCTCCCTTCCTGAAGATCATGGACGACGAGCAGGTGCAGCAGACGATGCGGCTGATGAGCCTGTCGCCCGGAACGCACATCACCAATCAGATCGCACAAGACATCTGCGTGCGGGACGCAGCCGCGGCTACCATCGACGGGTCCATCGCCAGTCTGGGTAAGAGCTACGTGGTCACGCTCCAGGCCATCACCTGCCCGGGTGGTGCGTCACTCGCCCGGGAGCAGGTCCAGGCGAACGACAAAGAGCACGTGCTAAGCGCACTGGGAAGCGCGGCAACCGCCATGCGCGGCAAGCTCGGAGAATCGCGCAGCTCGATCCAGAAGTTTGATACTCCTTTGGAGCAGGCGACGACACCCTCGCTTGAGGCGCTGAAGGCTTACAGCTCCGGCATTCAAACGACCGGCACAAAAGGGCCGGGCGCGGCGATTCCGTTCTTCAAGCGGGCCATCGAACTCGACCCGAACTTTGCGTCGGCTTACGCATACCTGGGCATCCTGGCAACCAGCGCTCTTGAACCCAGCCTCTCGGTTGAGTACCGTACAAAGGCATATGAACTGCGCGACCGGACCAGTGTGGCGGAGAGGTATTGGGTTACCGCCGCCTACGAAAAAGGCGTCACCGGAAACATCCCAAAGGCCATAGAAGCCTGCGATCTTTGGATTCAGGCTTATCCGCGCTCGTACTATGCCGCACGTCTACCTCGGCGGGAGCGGTGTTGCCGATCGTTGGACAGTATGAGCGAGCAGCCGAAGAATCCACCGAGGCAATTCGTCTGAGTCCTGATTATCCCTTCTCATACGCTTACCGCATTCTCGCGTACACCGCTCTCAATCGCTTCGATGAGGCGAAGGCCACCTACGCGCAGGCTCTTGAACGCAAATTACAGAGTCCTTATCTCTCTCTCGGTATGTATAACGTTGCCTTCGCGCAGAACGATACTGCGGGGATGGCCCAACAAGTTGCAAAGATGGAGGCCATGCCGAGGTGGGGTCACACCATGTTGTTTCTGGAGGGCGATACCGCCGCCTACTATGGGCACTTTCAAAGATGCCCGGGAGTTCAGCCGCCGCGCAATGGATAGCGCACAACTGGCAGGAGAGAAGGATGCGACCGCAATCTACTCAGGTCTCTCCGGACTGAGAGAAGTCTCGTTTGGCAATCCTCAGGAAGCCCGCCGACACGCCACTTTGGCATTGAAGCTCTCGACCAGCCGCGATGTGCTGGACTATGCCGCGATTGCGTTGGCGTATTCCGGGGATGACGCGCAGGCAAAAGCGTTGGCCGACGATCTGAACAAGAGGTTTCCAGAAGACACAATCGTGCAGTTCAATTACCTGCCGAGCATCCGCGGAAAGCTGGCGCTCAACAAAGGAAATGCTTCTGATGCGATTAAATATCTCGAGGCCGCCGTACCGTATGAGCTTGGGGTGTCGAAAGGCGGTGATTTCGTTGGGAACATGATGTTTCCAGTCTTTGTCCGCGGCGAAGCCTATCTGGCTTCGCGTCAGGGCGGCAAAGCCGTCGACGAGTTCCAGAAGATCCTCGACCATCGCGGCCTCGTCCTGAACCGCCCCATCGGTGCTCTTGCTCGTCTTGGACTCGGCCGCGCCTACGTGTTGGAGGGCGACACCGTCAAGGCCAAGGCGGCTTATCAGGATTTCCTCACGCTATGGAAGGACGCCGACCCCGATATTCCGGTCCTGCAACAAGCCAAAGCGGAGTACGCGAAGTTATAGTAGCAAAAAGACTTCGCATCAAGCGGTTCGGTTCGAGGAACGTCCTCGTTGCCGTTACCATCTGCTAGGTGAGTCGGCCGGTTAATGATGGGCAGCCGCTTGATTTCATCGCTAATCTGTGTATACTCAGTATAGACATTATGCTCAGAGAACCCTCCAGCATCGTTCTGTCCCAGACCGGTGGGCCACTCTACCAGCAAATCGTGAACCAGATCAGAGAAAGAATCGCTTTCGCTGAATGGGAGCCAGGCGAGGAACTGCCCTCCATCCGCCAGCTCGCCGCCGACCTCCGCGTCAGCGTGATCACCGTCAAACGCGCCTACCTTGAGCTCGAGCGCGAAGGCGTGATTGTCACGCAGCAGGGCAAGGGGTCCTTCGTTACCACCGATGTCGAGATTGGGGTCCAGCTCTATGAAGGGAAGATGGCTGGCCACCTGGAACAAGCCGCCCGCCTCGGCGCCACCCTCGGCATGAGCGACCGCGAAATCGTCTCGCGCCTGCGCAGAGCCCTGGACGAGGTCGACGACCCGCGACCCGTCGCTCCAAAGGCCTCTAAGGAGTCCCAATGAACGAACTCAGCGTTCGCATGGAAGGCGTGAGCAAGCAATATGCTCACTTCCTGCTCGACCACATCAGCCTGGAGTTGCCCGAGGGCAGCATCCTGGGTTTCATCGGCGCCAATGGAGCGGGGAAGTCCACCACCATCCGCATCCTGATGGGCCTCGTGCGTCAGGACAGTGGCTCCGTCGAGGTGCTCGGTCACCGCATGCCCGCCGAGCAGACCGCGGCGAAGCTCGACATCGGCTACGTCTCGGAAGATATGCGCCTCTACGGCGCGGCCACCCTTGCCTGGCATATGAGCTTCATCGCTTCCATCTATCCGCGCTGGAACCAGGCCTACGCCGACGCGCTTCTGGGCCGGTTCGACCTCAAGCCGCAACAGAAGATCAAAGGCCTCTCGCATGGGCAGCGCGTGAAGGCCGCGCTTCTACTGGCGCTGGCGCGCGAGCCGCGGCTACTTCTCCTCGACGAGCCCACCACGGGCCTCGATCCGGTCGCGCGCCGCGAAGTGCTCGCCGAGCTCATGGCGGTTCTCACCGATGAGCACCGCACCATCCTCTTCTCCTCGCACAACACCCTCGACGTCGAGCAGATCTCCGACCGCATCGCCTTCATCGATCGTGGCCGCCTCATCGCCCTTGAGGACAAGGAAGACCTCCTGGATCGCTGGCGCCGCATCCGCCTCCTTGTGCCTCCCGGCGCGGTGCTGCCGCAGCTTCCGGGGGTCGTCGAGATCGGCGGCAGCGAGCGACTCCCGGTTCTCACCACCAGCCAGTTCGACCCCGCCGTGGTCTCGCTCTGCCAGGATCGCGGCACCACCGTCCAGTCCGTCGATCCCATGACTCTCGAAGAAATCTTCGTCGCCAACGTCCAGAGCAGAAGGGAGCTCCAGCCCGCATGAAATCCCCACGCACCAATTACGCCATGGTTCGCACTCTCATCCTCAAGGATTGGTATCTGAACCGCTGGCTGATTCTCGGCTCCATCCCTGTCGGACTCGCCTCGCTCGCCATCGTCCTCACCGGCAAACAGATCGCCTTCCTGCTCAGCATCATTTTTCTATGCACGGTGATCATCGGTGTGGGGGCGCAGCTAGCCACCGTCACCACCATCAATGAGCGCAAGGAACAGACTCTGGCCTTCATCATCAGCCTGCCCGTCTCCTGGCGCGAATACACCGCCGCCAAGATTCTGGCCAACCTCATCATCTTTTTCATACCCTGGTTCATCGTCAGCGCGGGCGCGCTCCTGGTGCTGCTCCTTCCCGGTGCCACCCATGGTCTGATCCCCTTCACCGCCATCATGGCGGTAGAAATGCTCGTCACCACCTGCCTGATCATCGCCGCCGGCGTCATCACCGAGTCGCAGGCCTGGGTGACCGCCGCGATCTTCTGTTCGGGTCTCGGCATCAACATCCTGGGCTACGTCTTCGCGCACTTGCACGGCATATCCGCGTACATGTTTGGCATGCAGGTGCGCTGGACCGCGACCGCCTGGACGGTTCTGATCGCCGAAGTGCTCATGGTGCCCCTGCTTCTGGGGATGACCTTCTACGTCCAATCCAGGAAGGCCGACTTTCTGTGATGATGAAAACAGGCCAATGCACTCATTGACGCGGTCTTTCAAGGCAGACTCAGGCTGCCAGCGGATTAGTTTTGCGCGCTTGGCTTGACCAAGGGGGCCTTGATCGCTGGGAAAAAAAATAAACTTCAAAAAAGAGGAAAATTTTTGCGACCTCCAAACTTGCACCTAACCACCGCGTTACGACCACAAAAAAGCACTTAACAACCAGCGAAAAACCACACAAAAACCCTGTTGAAATCGCAAAACCCCCTGTAAAAAGCCATTTTCACAGCCCAAAAAACGCTAAAAAAATATCGGCAAATTACCATCAGGGAGTGAACGAACAAAACGACACCATCGTAGCCATCTCCACCCCACCCGGCCGCGGAGGCATCGGCATTGTCCGCCTCTCCGGCCCCCAGGCCCGCACCATCGCCGAACCCCTTTTAAAACTGAGACATCCGCTCGCCCCCGCGCAAGCCCGCTTCGCCGAAATCCTTGACAACACAGGAGAAACACTCGACGAAGCCGTCGTCACCTTCTTCGAAAAACCACACTCCTATACCTCCGAAGACATCGTGGAAATCGCGGCCCACGGCTCCCCCGTCCTTCTCGATCTCCTTATCCGTCAATGCCTTAGCGCCGGAGCCCGCCTCGCCGAACCCGGCGAATTTACCCAGAGAGCCTTCCTCTCCGGACGCCTCGATCTCACTCAGGCAGAAGCAATCAGCGACCTCATCGAAGCCTCCACCCTCCACCAGGCACGCCTCGCCGCCCAGCAGTTGGGCGGATCCCTCAGCCGCCAAATCACCCCAATAAAACAACAACTTACAACTCTCATCGCCGCCCTCGAAGCCGGCATCGACTTCGCAGAAGACGACATTGACACCCTACCCGCCACCGAGATCACCCGTCAGATCCAATCCATCCAGACCCCGCTAACTGCTTTAGAACAAAGCTTTTCCTACGGCCGCATCCTCCGCAACGGCTTCACCCTCGCCATCGTCGGTCGGCCAAACGCCGGCAAATCCTCCCTTTTCAACCGTTTAGTCGAGCGCGACCGCGCCATCGTCACCTCCACCCCCGGCACTACACGCGACCTCGTCACCGAGCACGTCTCTCTCGACGGCATCCCCGTCCAACTCATTGACACAGCAGGTCTTCGCGACTCCACCGACGAAGCCGAATTCCTCGGCATCGCCAAATCCCGCGAGGCCATGGCCGAAGCTGACATAGTCCTCCTCGTCCAGGACGCCACCGCTCCGCACCAGGAAGAAAACAAAGACGACGAGCGAACCATCGCGGCCTTGAAAAACCGCCCTTACCTCTTGGTAATCAATAAAATAGACCTGATCTCACCCACCGGGACAGTCACCGGTAAAGCCCTCGAAACCTCAGCCAAAACCGGTCACGGCATCCCCGAACTCCGCCACGCAATCCTCAATCTCATCACTCGGAAAGCCCCCGCCGCCGAAACCGCAATCCTCACGAATCTCCGTCAACAGCAAGCAGTTACAGCCACCTTAACTGCCCTCGATCGCGCCAAAAAAGCAGTAACCTCCAGCATCCCCCACGAGATGATCCTTCTCGACCTCTACGAAGCTCTCCACGCCCTCGACACTCTCACCGGCACCACCACCACCGACGACATTCTGAACCTTATCTTCAGCAAATTCTGCATCGGCAAGTAGACAACCCCACTTGGTTACTCCGTCCTCGCCCTCTTCATCATCTGTTTGGGCAGTGTCGATTAGCATTTACAAATGGCGTCGTTTAGACCGCACTGCAGTAGCGATCTGATGCAGAGCAGCCAGGTGCTACATAATTCTGTTCTACGCAACGATGCATGGATTGCAGACTCAGTCGTTGGACTCAACCAGCCAAAAGGAGAGAAGAACATGTCAACCGAAACGAAGTGCCCGTTCCATCATGCCGCAGGTGAAGGCACATCGAACCGTGAGTGGTGGCCGAACCAGTTGAACCTCAAGATCCTGCATCAGCACTCATCCCTGTCCGATCCCATGGATAAGGACTTCAACTATGCCGAAGCATTCAAGAGCCTCGACCTGGCAGCCGTGAAGAAGGATCTCCTGGCGCTGATGACTACCTCGCAGGACTGGTGGCCGGCGGACTTCGGCCACTACGGGCCTTTGTTCATTCGCATGGCGTGGCACAGCGCCGGAACGTACCGCATCGGCGACGGTCGCGGCGGCGCCGGATCCGGCCAGCAGCGCTTCGCTCCTCTCAACAGCTGGCCCGACAATGTCAGCCTCGACAAGGCGCGTCGGCTGATCTGGCCCGTCAAGCAGAAGTATGGCAACAAAATTTCATGGGCCGACCTCATCATCCTCACCGGCAACGTCGCGCTGGAATCGATGGGCTTTAAAACCTTCGGCTTTGGGGGCGGCCGCGAGGATGTCTGGGAGCCGGACCAGGATGTCTACTGGGGCACCGAGACCACATGGCTGGGCGGCGATCATCGCTATGGCAAAGGACAGTCCGGCGAAGGCGTGATCGTGGCTGACGAGGAGTTGCATGGCACCGAGAAAGATCGTACCGGCGGCGGCGCCAACGAGCGCAACCTGGAGAATCCGCTCGCCGCAGTGCAGATGGGCCTGATCTACGTAAATCCGGAAGGCCCGGATGGCAACCCGGACCCTGTTGCCGCGGCCCACGATATCCGCGAGACCTTCGCCCGCATGGCAATGAACGACGAGGAAACTGTCGCGCTGATCGCGGGCGGCCACACCTTCGGCAAGACTCACGGTGCCGCGCCTGCGTCCCATGTAGGGCCTGAGCCGGAAGCCGCTGGCATCGAGGAGCAGGGACTCGGCTGGAGGAACAGCTTTGGCACCGGCAAGGGCGGCGATGCAATCACCAGCGGAATCGAAGTCATCTGGACGACCAAGCCGACAAAATGGAGCAACGAGTACTTTGAACATCTGTTTCGCTACGAATGGGAGCTGACCAAGAGCCCGGCCGGAGCGAATCAGTGGAAGCCGAAGGGTGACGCAGGGGCCGGTACCGTGCCGGATCCGCACGACTCGTCAAAGCGTCGCGCGCCGTCCATGCTGACCACGGATCTCGCCCTGCGCCTTGATCCTGCCTATGAAAAGATCTCGAGGCGCTTTTACGAGAATCCGGACCAGTTGGCCGATGCCTTTGCGCGTGCCTGGTTCAAGCTGACGCATCGTGACATGGGGCCGCGCCCGCGTTACCTCGGCCCCGAAATCCCTGCCGAAGAGCTCATGTGGCAAGACCCCATCCCCGCGGTCGATCACAAGCTGATTGATGAGCAGGACATCGCCTCCCTCAAGGCCAAGCTCCTGTCTTCGGGCTTGTCCGTGTCTCAGCTGGTTTCGACCGCCTGGGCGTCGGCGTCCACCTTCCGTGGCTCCGACAAGCGTGGTGGCGCAAACGGTGCCCGTATCCGCCTGGCGCCGCAGAAGGACTGGAAAGTCAACCAGCCGGAGCAATTGGCGAAAGTGCTGAAGACGCTCGAAGGTATCCAGAGCGAATTCAATGGCAAGCAGTCCGGTGGCAAGAAGGTCTCGCTTGCCGACCTGATCGTCCTGGCGGGTTGCGCAGGTGTCGAACAGGCGGCGAAGAATGCCGGCCACACCGTGACCGTTCCCTTTACACCGGGACGCATGGATGCCTCGCAGGAGCAGACCGATGTCGACTCCTTCGTCGTGCTGGAACCGATCGCGGACGGCTTCCGCAACTACCTCAAAGGCAAATACACCGTACCGTCCGAGACGTTGCTGATCGACAAGGCCCAATTACTGACGCTGACCGCGCCTGAGCTGACTGTTCTTGTCGGTGGCATGCGTGCGCTGAATGCTAACGTCGGACAAACCAAACATGGCGTCTTCACCAAGCGGCCAGAGGCGCTGACCAACGACTTCTTCCTCAACCTGCTCGATATGGGTACAGAGTGGAAGGCTGTCTCTCAGGCCCAGGACGTGTTTGAAGGCCGCGATCGTAAAACAGGGGAACTCAAGGGTACGCGGCACACGTGTCGATCTCATCTTCGGTTCAAATTCCCAGCTTCGGGCACTTGCCGAAGTCTACGGAAGTTCGGACTCGCAGGAGAAGTTTGTCCATGACTTTGTAGCGGCCTGGAACAAGGTGATGAACCTTGATCGTTTCGACCTTGCGTAATCTTTGGAAGAGGCTTAGGAGTTTTACGCGGCTCAACCTCGACCTGGCCCCGGCTATCCGGACTAGGTTGAGGTTCGAGCCGTTCCTGTTTTTGGCAAATGAGTCAATCGATACCCGTATCTCGCAGTTCATGATCGTTGCCAGATTTCAGGCTCCGTATCAGAAGCCTGAAGCCAATACAATCTATTGCTTCGTGACATCGATCATATTGTCATCCGGAATCCTGTCAATCAACTTGTTATAAGGATCAATCCCCGCCCGGGTCGGCATCTGATCCACCACAATCTCAAATGTCTGATTCGCCTGCGTAATCCTCTCCTTCTTCAGATAAAGCGGCTTCTCCTCGTCTTTCTTTCCAACAAACACTCCTATGTCCATGAAATCATTAAGGTTCATCGGCGTCTCTTTCCCATTTCCGTCCGCCGAAACCTTGTGCGACTGCACATTCAACGTCACTTTGTACTTCTTGTCCGGCATCTGCGTCACCGTAGCGCTGACTGCTTTGTTGTCGTAGAGAACGATCGACTCAAACGCATCCGTAATGTAGTACTGCAACTCTGGCGGTGTCTGCGCCCGCAACGCATCCACAAACTGCCGCGTATCCGGATAAGCCCCACTCTGCGCATCATTTGCATTCGCATACCGGTACTGCATCAGAAAATTCCGTAGCGCCAGGTTAACTTTATCCTCGCCAATATAGTCAGCCAGCGTGAACAAGACATGGCCACCCTTCTGATACCAGACATAAGGCTCATTCTGCACCAGCACTACCGGCCTCTCCTTACGAAGCTCGCCCGCCCTCCCGCGCAAATAACCATCAAGTTCATGCTTCAGGAATCGGTGCATCCTGTCGCTTCCATACTTCTCCTGCATCACCATCAACGCTGAATATTCCGCCAGCGTCTCCGACAACATATTCGACCCCTCCACACGTGCGCCGACCAGTTGATGCGCCCACCACTGGTGCCCCAACTCATGCGCTGTCACAAAATAAGTAAAGTCGATATCCTTCGGCTTCTCCACTCGCCCAATAAATCCAATCCCCTCGGAATAAGGAACAGTATTCGGAAAAGACTGAGCAAACGTCCTATACCGCGGAAACTCCATAATCCGGTACTGCCTGAACTGAAACGGGCTGAAGTTCTTCTCGTAGTAAGTAAGCCCTGCCTTTGAAGCCGCGATCATATCGTCCACATCGAACTTGTGCTCAGGGATGTGGTAAACCTCAATCGAAATCGGGTTTTCTTTGCCCTGGTACACCTCTTTCGTTACGTCATAGCGCGCGGAGAGGAACGCAAAGAAATCCAGCGTCTTCACATCGCCCATGTCATAGGTGAAGTAGTGACGCCCATTCTCATGCCACTCGCGCGTCAGATATCCCGGCGAAATCGCAATCTGGGGCTTGCCTTGCGAATCGGAATCCGTAGTACTCACCGTCGTGTGATAAGTAACCCAGTCTGAAGTCGGCGTAAAAATGTTTGTCACCGAACCTTCCGCATCGCCACGACTCGGAAGCATCTTCTGCTCCGGCAACTTCTCTTCCTTGCGTCGCCGAGGGTCGTCGATCTCGATGTTGTTGTCATAACCGATCGTCGGGAAAAAACCGGAATCAAAAAAAGTGCCAGAGTAAGCAAGCTCAGGCCGCTCATTGCCATCCTTGAAGCCATGGCTCGCGTAACTCACGTTGAAGTTCATGTCGAGTTTTTCACCCGGCGCCAACGGCGTGTCCAACTGATAGATCGTGTAAAGACTCCGTGGACTCGACGACACAACGTGGAAAGGTCTGTCGAGCTTCACATTCGTCACAGACTGGTTCTGATTCGTAACATGAATCTGGTTGATCGACTGCGGCGTTTTATTTTGCAGTATGAAATGGGCAGTGCCGTCAAAGGACCGCCGTTCCGGGTAAATATCGATGTTCGCATCGACTGCAATCACCTTGGGCTGCGGAACATTCTCATACTTTTTGAAGTCCCGTTCGTATTTCGCCTGAATATGCCGCCGGTCTTTTGCTGTCAGATACTCATTCAGCACATGCGCGTTGTAGTAATACCAGCAGCCGCTGCCAATCGCGATCAGCAAAAGAACGCTGGCAGCAGGAATCAACCGCGGCCAACGCTGCCGAGCCAATCCAAGCCGCGACGTCCATCCATCATCTGAACCGCGTCGCGCCAGTGCAATCGAAATCACTGCCAGCACAGCCATAATCGCCAGCCAATACAAGGTTGCCCAGAACAGTGCTGGCACAAAATGGCCGTAGCCGTTCATGTCTGAGTAGATATACGGTGGCGTATTGCCCACAAGATAAAGCGTGTTCTCCCATCCAAAGTTGAAAAGTATCGGCGTGACCACAAAAACACCGATCACAATCCCATGTCCAATAAATTTGTTGGAGACCACGGTCTGGATAAACAGTGCGAACAACGCGAACGTTAAGACCTGCGGGAACGTAATAAAGTAAAGCTCTTTCACATACTGAAAAATCTCGTAGTGGTAGTAGCCCGAGAGCGTCTGCATCAGAATCCCGCAAAGCATCGTAACGGTCAGCAGAATAAATTCGACAAAACAAAGTGCAAACAGCTTTGAGAACCAATCCGTCGTTTCGCTGATCGGCAGCGCATCGTGAATTCCGGCGAACTGAGTATCCCGTTCTCGCCAGATCAATTCTGCAGCGTACAGCGTTGCAACAATATAGAAAAACAACTGCGCCCCGCCCTCAACAGACTGAAGCATCAGGTACGTAACGGGCCACACATTGCGATCCGCGAGTTTTCCGGCGAAGTATCCGTTGTTGATGGCGATCCCCATCATTAACAACAAAAGGACCCAGAATGGAATCTCGTGAAGAATATTCGACATTCTGATCCGCGTCAGGGACGCCAACTGTGCGAACCTCGTTCCAGAGCCAAAGACCTGGTGAACAATCGGCAACCTCGCCGCAACCAGGCTGCGCGGCCTGGTCTCGGTAATATCCTGCTCTCGCGCCCGTGCCGCACGCTTGCCGCTGCTCCGTGCTGTCAGAGCTTCAACCGACATCGGGAAAAACTTCCACACGGCCAACAATGCAAGCATTCCGACCGAACCCCAAAACAACCGGTTCAACAGAAACACACCCTCGGCTATGTGTGGCGACCACGATAAAAGCAGCGAGTTCTTCTCCACCACCGTCCAATACCGAGTAATCGCGTCGATATACCGCAGCCCGATAGGATCAAAGATCGCGGACCAGAAGTGCTCAAGCGATCGCGTCGCGCCAAACGCATTCACCCCAATGATGTAAAGCATGAAGATCGCCGCGCCCTGCAGATAAACAATGAATATCTTGCGTGAGAGCGCCGAAACCAGAAAGAAAAGCGATCCCATGAAGAAGATCTGGAACACCACGATCGAGAAAAATGGCTGCAGATACCACGAAAGATGGTTCGCCCCAATCCTGGAATGATCGGCCCATGGCGCCAGCGTCCCCAAAAATTCTCCCAACAGCAATCCCGAAAACGCGAAGACAGTGGCTACAAACGAGCCTGCCCAGCGCCCGCCGAGATAAGCAAACTTCGAGACCGGCTTCGTGAAAAGAATCTGAATCGTATCCCGCTGAAAATCTCGCAGAATCGAGGTTCCGAAGATCGCTGCGATCACGATCAGTCCGAAGAAACTGATGCCGATATCGTTATAGACATTCGCATACGGTCCATTCAGCAGAATCTTTCCATTGTTGTTGCCAATAGGACCAAAGCTCTCACTCGCAACATCAAGAAAGTTAAAGGCAGCCCAGACTAGAAAGTAGATATAAGTCGAAATGCTCTTGAATCGAAACTTCAGTTCAAAGGTGAAAAACTCCCAGAACATGGCCATGTCGTCGTCTCCTGTGCTGGGTTAGTCCTTCGCCTGGTTGGCGAGATTGAGGAAGTAGACATCTTCAAGCTCCGACTCGACGGCACGGAAACCATCGCCTGGACTCGAGTCCGCATAGACGCGAACCTCGTGGAGTCCGCCGACAAGATGCGTCGAAACAACCTTGAACGTCGTCTCCAGCGCGCGTAACTCATCATCCGTTGCCACCACCTTCGACCAGATCTTTCCATGCAGCGAATTGAGCGCCTCCGTCGGAGCGCCCTCCAGCAGCAGTTGGCCATTCGAGATAATCGCCATCCGCGGGCAAAGCTCGCGCACATCATCCACAATGTGCGTCGACAAAATTACCGTCATATTCGATCCGATCGAACTCAGCAGATTCAAAAATCTGTTCCGCTCCGCAGGATCGAGTCCCGCGGTCGGCTCGTCGACAATAATCAGCTTCGGGTTCGCCAGCAGCGCCTGCGCAATTCCAAAGCGCTGCTTCATGCCGCCCGAATACGTGCTCAGCGCCTTCTTCCGCGAATCCCAAAGATTCGTCTGCTGCAGCAGCGCCTCGACCATCTGCGTTCGCTCGGTCTTATTCGTAATGCCCTTCAGAATCGCCAGATGGTGCAGCATATCCAGCGCCGACATCTTCGGATACACTCCAAACTCCTGCGGCAGATACCCCAGAATCTTGCGCACCTCATCCTTCTGGGTCAGTACATTCAACTCATCCAGCTGAACCGAACCCGAGTCGGGATCCTGCAACGTGGCAACCGTGCGCATCAGCGTGCTCTTGCCCGCGCCGTTCGGCCCAAGCAGGCCAAACATGTGGTTGCCAATCGTCAACGAAAGATCTTTGAGAGCTCGCACGCCGTTCGGATAGGTCTTCGACAGACCTGTAATTGTGAGTGCCAAGGAAGGTGCCTCCAGAGAGGATGGATTCAAACCTTTATGTAGTAGCGGCAATTTATCACAGTCAAACTGAGGTTTCGCAGGTTTCCAGGCGATTCTGACCTTGAAATACCGGCTTTTCCGCGTCAGCTGCAGTCACGAACAATTGACTAGCTGTTCAGTTCGCAATGAAAACTCTAATTAGCCCTCGGCAAACCCACCCCATCCCGCACTGTATCTCGCTGCACCCGCCGCTCTGAGCCTGGTCCCTTCTTAGCCGTGCTGATCAACTCACCCCCGCACACCTGGTTCCGCCCATTCGCCTTAGCCTGATAAAGCGCCTTATCCGCGGAATCCACCAGCTCCTCCTGGCAATTGGTCTCGGATGGCCAGCAAGTCGCCACCCCGCAACTCACTGTCGACAGCCGAGCGTGAGCACCCGGGTCCGGCAACGCAGGCGACCCGGCAACTTCCACCAGCTTGCGAATTCGTTCCGCGACAATCAACGCGCCCTCCGGGTTCGCCCCGGGAAGCAACACCACGAACTCCTCTCCGCCAAACCGTGCAGCAAAGTCGTCCTTGCATCGCAGGCTCTGCAGCAACAGAGTAGCCACTCGCACCAGCACCCGATCGCCATACAAATGTCCGCGCGTATCGTTCGTAATCTTGAAGTTGTCGATATCGATCAGAATCGCCGACAGGCATTTTCCTGTCTCAGCCGCCTCATGCCAAAGCTTCGAAAACTGCAGCTCATAAGAATGCCGATTCGAAAGACCGGTCAGATTATCGATGTACGAAATCTTCTTCAGTTCCACATTGAGAAAGGAGAGTTCCTTGCTCTGTATCTCGCTGCGAAGCCGCGTCAGGTAAGCAAGACGCTCATCACGCCCGATGCTGTAGTTCGCAACTATGGTCATCGCGATCGTCGCCATTGCCAGCGTGGCTCCAACAAGCTTCACCGGGGCATTTAGAAAATGATCGTGGCGGAGAAAAGCTAGATCACTTGCAAGCAAAACGGCCGATACGCTCATCGCATACCTGAATTGCAGCCGCATCACCACATTTACAAAGACCACCACGACAATCAACCCCACCTGTGCATAGGCCGAGGAAGCCGCATCCGTATTGCTCTCAAGATAAAGATGAGTTATGCCGATCAGGCAGCTAACCAGCGCAAGACTGATCTCGCGATAAACCCTGTTCGGCGACCATCGCACGCTCATGTTAATCAGCAGTGCAATTGGCGTCACAATAAAAAGTCGAACCTGCAACGGTAGCCACAACCCCCCGCCCCGAAGAAAATAGTCCGCCAGCACATAGAGATTGAAGAAGGCGATCGCAATGATCCCCTCTACCCAAAGCCTCTCCGAGCGCTGAACAAACGTCGATTGATCAAAGCCGCTCTCCAAAGGTTCAGGCAGCGTCAGCCATTGAAATCCTCGTCGGGAAAGCCGTTCAATCTGCGCAATCGCAAGTTCGTGGATGGAAGTATCCGGCATCTTGATTTTTTTGTTCGATTCCTTGCAATACCCTTCTTCTATCTTCTGTCGGCGGCTCGTAACCTTTCATCAGCGCCTTGACTACAAGGCCTGTTACCAAGGAACCCCGCTCCTTAATGGTACCCATTGCTCTGATTGCTGTTGCCCGCGAAAATCGCGTCATCCCTCCCACAATCGTGGGATAAAGACTCGCTATTCCCCTGCCACGATGAAGTTGTCGATCAACCGGGTCTTCCCCACCCACGCCGCAATTGCAACCAGTGCTCCCGCCTCTGCCTGCGCAACTGGCAACAAACTCGCTGCATCGACAATGGTCAGGTAATCCAGCTTCACATCCTCCGCCGAATCCAGCATTGCCTTCGCCCCGTCGAGCAACACCGAACTCCGGAGTTCTCCCTTCGCGATCCCCTCTTTGATTCGATCCAGCACTCGATGCAGCACCAATGCCCGCACTCTCTCCTCTGTGCTCAGATACTGATTCCTGCTGCTCAGCGCCAGCCCATCCACATCCCGCACAATCGCGCAGCTCACCATGTCCACATCGAAGTTCAGATCCTTCACCATCCGCCGTAACACCGCCACTTGCGCCGCATCTTTCTGGCCAAAGTAAGCCCTGCACCGGCCCACGATGTGGAATAGCTTCGCAACCACCGTAGCCACACCCGTGAAATGACCTGGCCGCGAAGCTCCATCCAGCCTGTCGGCCACACCGGCCACCGTCACCGTCGTCACCGCGCCCTCCGGATACATCTCCGCTGCCTCCGGAGCGAACAGCACCGTAACCCCCTCTGCCTCCAGCCGCGCAAAGTCCTCCTCAAACGTTCGCGGATAGCGCCCGAAATCTTCACCCGGCCCAAACTGCAGTGGATTTACAAAAATCGAGGCAACCACCACGTTGCACTCAGCCCTCGCCCGCCGCACCAGCGACAGATGTCCCTCGTGCAGCGCACCCATCGTAGGCACAAATCCCACCACTGCCCCGGCCGCAAGCAGATCGCGGCACACCACCTGCATCTCAATAACACTTCTTACAATTCGCATCCGGATATCAATCAGCGCTCTTCATTATTAAAAAAGAAGAGCATCAGAACAACGCGACTCTATTCCATCCCTCACGCTATTTCAAAACCTCCGCAGAAGAACCCATCAACCCCTGCATCTCTCGCGAAAGATGATAGCTCTCCTCATCCGAAGGAAACGTCCGCGCTTCCACATCGCGTTTGTACTCGCCCAGCGCGGTGCGCATCATGCCGCTCACATCCGCATACCTCCGCACAAACTTCGCCGGAATCGAAAACGTCATCGTCATCATGTCGTGCAGCACCAGAATCTGTCCATCGCAGTCCGGCCCCGCGCCAATCCCGATCGTCGGAATCCGCAACTCCTCCGTCACAATCCTCGCCAGCTCTCTCGGCACACCCTCCAGGACCAGAGCAAAGCATCCCGCCTCTTCGAGCGCAACAGCATCCGTCCTGAGCGCATCAATCGCCTCCATTGTCTTGCCCTGAACCTTATACCCGCCCATCCGGTGTACGCTCTGCGGAGTCAGTCCCACATGCCCCATCACCGGAATCTCAGCATCCGCCAAATGCCGCACCAGCTCCGCGCGCTCGCGTCCACCCTCCAGCTTCACCGCCTCGGCTCCCGCTTCCTTCACAAACCGAACAGCATTGACGACACCGTCATGCACATCCGTGTAGCTCCCGAAAGGCATATCCGCCACCAGTAGCGCACGCCGCACGCCACGCCGTACCCCGCGCGTATACAGCAGCATCTCGTCCATCGTCACCGGCAGGGTATTGTCGTGGCCCTGCATCACCATCGCCAGCGAATCACCCACCAGCAACACATCCAGACCAGCCTCATCCACCAGCCGGGCGGTTGCGTAGTCGTAGGCTGTCACAGCCGTAATCGGCTTACGCTGCAACTTCTTCTCTGTCAGGTAAGGAACAGTAATCTTCTTCGGGTCGGCATCGCGTCCCACACGCGCGTCGGCTCGCTCCCGAGAGAACGTAATCAGACTCATCGTAATCTCCAGTGCAGTTCCACCGCGCGCCGCAAGCAACCGCGGCTTTGGCCGGATACCACCTGTCCCGTCAACTCACGGACTACTTAAAAGCCTACGCCCCCTGAACGGGCATCGCAACTCCGAGAACGGTTCCGCAGAAGATCGGTTTCCTGTCTTGTTTAAGGGCACGGCTTCAGAGCCGGCCCTGAGCCAAGTCGAATGGGTGCCGCAAATGACATGGAAAAGTGGGTGCGGCTTTAGCCGCCGAGGTTACATCTCCGTCCCCGACCTACTACGAGCAGTTCTGTGTATATCAAGATTGGCTTGAATCTCTAGGCCAGCTTGGCAAGAAACTCGCATGATGCTTGGAGGATAGGCGAAGACGTAGCGCATGGTAACACCTCCAGATCGTGAAGCTTATGAAGGCTAAAAACCAAAGCCAAACATCAAAGCCCGAGTGTTTATTTGCCAAAACAATGCCGCCAACAACACCAAGCGCGACGTGGACAGCAAGAGAGAAAGCAAGGATTGCAATCCAAACCTTACGTGCCATCCGAACATGTTCTCATTTTTCAACGCTCAGAATAAAGACCTGATAGCGCTCAACTTAAGGCTTCACCACCGGAAATTCAATAAAACTCTCATGTCCCGGCGCGTGATAAACCCGCTGCTCCGCCTTCTTATAATCCCCCGGTTTTGCCCAGAAGATATTCGGCACAAACGTCTGCGGATTCCGGTCATACAGCGGAAACCAGCTCGACTGCACCTGCACCATAATCCTGTGCCCGGGCAGAAACACATGGTTCGCCGGCGGCAGACTAAACCGGTACAACAGTGGCTCCCCTGCCGCAATCGCCTTCGGAGTATCGAAGCCCTCGCGATACCGCCCACGAAAGATATCTGCCGAGATCATCCACTGATACCCCCCCATCTTCGGCTGCCCCGCAACCTCATCCGGAGACACATCGATCACCTTCACCACCCAGTCAGAATCCGTGCCGCTCGTCGAAGCAGTCAGGTTTGCCACTGGCTGTCCGCTGATCTTTACCGGAGCCGTCAACACATCCGAAGTAAACACCAGCACATCCGTGCGCCCAGACTCCTCCCGCTGATCGTCCGCCAGCCAGTTCGGCCAGGTCATCCCGTTGTCATAACCCACCGGCTGAATCGGCCGCGCACGAAACGGCACAGGCTTCGCCGGATCCGAAACGTATGCATCGAACGCCGAATCCCCATTCGCCGGGGCACTGAAACTCAGTTTCCCCTCAGCCTTCAAATAAAGTGGCACCGAGGCCGACTTGCACCCACTCTCACAAGCCACAGGCCAGGCCGGCAACTTCCGCCAGACATTCGTCCCGCTCTCATAAGCAGTCACCGAAGCGACCTCCTCGGCCGTTGCATCGTCCTTCAAATACTTCGCCAGAAACGGAGCCAGAACATTCTCGCGAAAATATAACGACGCATCCGCAGGAAACTTAATCGCCCCCAGAGTGCTCCCATCCTCAATACTTCCGCCGTGATGCCATGGCCCCATCACCAGGTGTACCTTATTCCCCGAATCCTTCGGCTTGATCGCCTTATAAACCGCCATCGCGCCGTAAATATCCTCGGCATCCCACAAGCTATGCACCAGCATCGTCGGCACCGTAATCGGCTCCGCGGCCAGCAGTTTGTCCACCGCCTGCGCCTGCCACCACGAGTCATAACTCGGATGCGCAATCAACTTCTGCCAGAACCCCATCTGCTCCAGTCCGCGCTGCTTCCCCAGCTCTCCCGCTGACGCCGCATTCATATATGTGTCGTAGTCATCAAAATTCGTCGTCCACCATTTCGCCGAGTTGTCGCGCGTACCCACCTGCTCGTAGATGTACGGCATATTCTGTTCCCGAAACGCCCCGTTATGAAACCAGTCGTCGCCGCGCCATCCATCCACCATCGGATTCATCGGAACCGCCACCTTCAGCGCCGGATGCGGATGCACCAGCCCCATCAGCGTCGTAAACCCGTCATACGAGATCCCGATAATCCCCACCCTCCCATTGCTCTCCGGCGTATTCTTCACCAGCCAGTCAATCGTGTCGTACGTGTCCGTTGCATGGTCAACCGTCGTAGGATTCAGCGCCCCCCTCAGCGGACGATTCATCACATAATCGCCCTCCGACCCATACTTCCCGCGCACATCCTGAATCACGCGAATATACCCGCCATCCACAATCACGTCCGTGGCATTGTCATACCCATACAAACTCGACCCCAGGTGCGAGCTCTGCCAATTCGTCGTCAGCGCACTCGCGTTATAAGGAGTCCGCGTCAGCAGAATCCCCGCATTCTTCGCCCCCTTCGGCACCAGAATCACCGTATGCAGCTTCACCCCATCGCGCATCGGGATCATCACCTCCCGCCGCACATAATCAAACCCATAACTCGTAGGTGTAACCGCCGCAGGAGTCTCACTCGGGAGCGCACCCGGCGTCTGTGCAGGCGCAAAGAGAACCAAATTGCAAAGGACGGTAGCAACAATCAAACTTCGACGAAATAAAAACGCAGGCATAGATCTCCTCTTTAGATCAGGTCAGGGGTCCTGATTATCATATGCGGCCCTAACACCGAAAGCAGTCGAACGAATCGGAGCGCCAGTGGTTTACTTCACAGTCTCACCCCACACGCTATCCAGAAATAGATACCGCTCCCGCTGAGCATCCGGTTTAGCCGCCGAAGTCGCATCAAGATGCATCACCTGCCAGTGATCCGCAGCCTTATAAGTAGGCCATGGCGGCAATCCCGGTCCATTCGGATCCCCGGTCCGAGCGAAGTTCGTCCAGTAAGCTCCCATCAGTTCGGAAAGCTTCTGATCCTCGGGCCTCCACACCGCTCCTGGCCGCGAATCCAGCGTCCCGAACACATACTCAATATCATCCGAGTGGAACGCCCCCAGAATCGCAGCATGATTCTTATCCCCGGGCGATCCTAAATCCATCCGATAGCGGTAAACCGGAGCCTTCCCCGTAAGGGTCTGCGCCTCAAGCCACTTCCAGGTCGAGTAAGCAATGAACCCGTCACTCGCATAATCTCCAGCCGACACAACCGCCTCAGCATCCGTCCCCACCGGATAAACCGCAAGAAAATCCTTCGCCTTATCGTCAAAATCCTTCTGAGCTGTCGCTGCAAAACTCTCGGCAGTCGTCTTGGTCTTCGCCAGCAGAACCTGCCCTCGAACCTCATCGGCATTCCAGCCCGCCAGCAGCGGAACCTGCGCCTCAATCCCCTTGGCATAGGTATTCGGAACCGAATCCGGCAGAAAGTACCCATCCACACTAGGCCAGAAGCGTGGTGGTGGTGTAGTCTTTGCCGTTGCAGCGCGCAGAATCTCATCGGTCGAAAGTTTTCGAAGATCCGCAATCGACGAAGTCCCGAACGTTTCCTTCGCAAACGCAACGTTCCGTTCCTCAAGCGCAGTGCCTAACTCCTCCCTCGGAGTACCGTTCGGAAACGCCCCGCCGCTCTCCCCAATCGCCTTGCTGAACAAGCTTCGCGACACCGGTGAAGCCATATGCGCGTTCACTGAAATCGAACCCGCGGACTCGCCAAAGATCGTCACATTCTTCGGATCACCGCCGAATGCCGCAATATTTCGTTGCACCCACGCCAGCGCCGCCGCCTGATCCAGCAATCCGTAATTCCCCGAAGCATGAAACGGCGACTCCATCGTCAGCTCCGGATGATTGAAAAATCCGAAGATGCCCAGCCGGTAGTTCATCGACACGACAACTACATTCCGCGCAGCCAGAAACTGCCCATCCTGCCTGCTCTCCGACGTTCCTCCGCTCACAAACCCGCCACCATAAATCCACACCATCACCGGCAGCGAACCAGTCTTCGCGCCCGTCGGAGTCCAAACATTCAATGTGAGGCAATCCTCGCTCGGTCCCGGATCATGGAACACCATATCCGGATACCCCGACGACTGAATGCAATGCGACCCGAAATCCTTCGCCTGCCTCACACCCTTCCACGCCGTCACCGGCTGCGGAGCCTTCCACCGCAGATCGCCCACCGGAGGCGCCGCAAACGGAATTCCTTTGAACGCCCGCACCTGCTTCGTCAGCGAACCCTCTACTTCGCCGCTATCGATCTTTACGCGTAGTGGATTCGCCGCGTACACAGCAGTTGAAGAACAGAAAATCGCGCAAATGAAAACCGTGAAGGATAGAGCAGTGGGCCTGGACATGACTTTTCTCACCGCACAACGGTATCACCACGCCACACACTCTTCGACGCCAATTCTAGCCGCGTCCCCGTGCATTTGGAGCGGGCGGCGGATAGCGCGGTTTCAGCTTCATCGCAATCTCAGGCTTAGGCTCAACCTCAAGCGGCCTATTTGCCGCAACCAGCTCGCCAATCGCATACTTCAGCGCATCAACCCCTTCACCCGTCACCGCCGAAATCTTATAAAACGGCAGCTTCCGGCGCTTCGCCATCGCAGCCAGCTTCTTCAGCTTCTCCGGATTCGCCACATCCATCTTTGCAGCCACCAGAATCATCGGCTTAGCCACCAGCGCCGGATCGAAACTCTTCAACTCCTCCGTAATCACCTTGTAGTCCGCAACCGGATCGGGCCGGGCACTTCCGCCTGCCGCAGCGCTCGCGTCCGAAACATCTACAAGATGAACAATCACGCTGGTCCGTTCAATATGCTTCAAGAACTGAATTCCCAGCCCGTGCCCCAGATGCGCCCCTTCAATCAGCCCCGGCAGATCCGCCACCGTGTACGACAGAGTATGCGGAAAATCCCCCACCTGCACCACACCAAGGTTCGGCTCCAGCGTCGTAAACGCATAATTCGCAATCTTGGGCTTAGCCGCCGAAAGTCGCGAGATCAGCGTCGACTTCCCCACATTCGGATATCCCACTAACCCGGCATCCGCCAACAGTCGCAGCTCCAGCCGATAAGTACGCTCCTCCCCCGGCCGTCCCAGCTCATGTTCCCGCGGAGCCTGATGCGTACTCGTCGCAAAGTGTTGATTCCCCCGCCCTCCGCGTCCACCCTTCGCAATCACGATCGTCTCGTTTGGATGCGCAAAGTCGTGAACCAGCTCACCCGTCGCATCGTCATACAACAGAGTGCCGACCGGCACCTTCAGCGTAGTGTGCTCCCCCGCCTGCCCGGAACAGTTCGATCCCAGCCCGTGTCCGCCGCGCTCTGCCTTCCATTCCGGATTGAACCGGAAGTGCACCAGTGTGTTGTGGCTCAACGACGAAGACATCAGCACATCCCCGCCATGCCCGCCATCTCCTCCGGAAGGCCCGCCCCGAGGCACAAACTTCTCCCGCCGGAAGGCCATGCACCCGTTGCCCCCGTCGCCGGCCTTGATCCGGATTCGCGCTTCATCAATAAACATGCATCTTCAAGTGTACAAGTTTGCACGCCTTAGGCCATATCGCTGATTCTGCGTACCTTGTCAATTCTGACCCGACAGAAACCCATCATCCATTGCACCTTAAGCACCCCATTACCTATACTGACGCCCTCCAAATGTAACTACTTATTAACCAGAATGTGCGACTCTTGAGACACTGATCGACAACCGAATAGCAGGCCATGGCCCAGAAGAATCTGCTAACGACTGAAATGAAATTAATTAAGGAGACCGAGATGCTGATGCAAAAGACGATTTTGAAAGTAGTGGTGCGCACTGTGTTATGTGCGCTGGTTTGCGTTGGTGGGTCTTACACTCACGCTCAATCCGCAGTAGACGGCGCCATTGGCGGTACGGTGCAGGACGCCTCCGGCCTCCCCATCCCAAAGGCAAGAGTTGTCATCCACAACAACGCCACCAATGCCGGAACAACCATTATCGGTGATGACTCAGGATTCTTCCGCGCCATCCATCTTCAGCCCTCCACCTATACCGTCTCCATCACAGCGCCGGGCTTTGCAAGCTTCAAGTCTTCCGAAGTCATCGTGCAGGTCGGTCTTCTCACCGACATTTCGCCCCGTCTGCCAGTCGGTAGCGAATCGCAGACCGTCGAAGTTACAAGTGAGGCTCCGCAAATCAATACCACCTCTCCTGAAGTAGGCGGCCTCATCAACCAGCGCGCTCTGCAGGATCTTCCCGTCAACAACTATCGATGGTCCGCCTACGCGCTCCTCACACCTGGTGTAGTCGGCGACTCCAACGGATTCGGCCTTCTCAGTTTCCGCGGCCAAAGCACCCTCATGAATAACGTCACCGTCGACGGTGCCGACGACAATCAGGCCTACTTCTCCGAAGAGCGCGGCCGCACCCGAGCGGGATACTCCACCGCCAAGGCCTCCATTCAGGAGTTCCAGGTCAACACCTCCAACTACTCCACGGAGTACGGTCGCTCCGCTGGCGGAGTCGTCAACTCCATCACCAAGAGCGGCGGCAACCAGTTCCACGGCGATCTTTATTTCTTCGATCGCGACGCCGAATGGGCAGGATCGGTTGCGACAACAGTCCAAACCGTGCAGCACGACACCCGGCGGTCCCTTTGTCTCGCAGCACTTCAAACCAACCGACGTCCGCAAGCAGTACGGCGGCGCCATCGGTGGCCCTATCTTCCGCGACAAACTCTTCTTCTTCTTCGCTGGTGACCGGTTCCAGAGAAACTTTCCTGCAGTCGCAGTTGCCAGCAGTCCAGCCAGCTTTTATACCTTGCCTGATCCATCGCTGCCCGCCGGCAAAGTCTGCGGAACAACCGGCTCATCGGCTCCGAGCACAATCGACGCCGCCGCCTGCACGTTGCAGACAAACCTTAGCCTTCCGACCTACGCTGCTGCCGCAACGGACTACACCAATGGCATCGCCGGACTGAACACAATGTTAGGAACGGTGCCGCGTACAGGCACTCAGACGATCTTCTTTCCAAAGATCGACTGGCAGGTCAACTCCCGCAATCACGCTTCCTTTGAGGTCAATCGCCTGCGCTGGGGCTCGCCAGCCGGTATTCAAACCGCAGCGACGGTTGCCAACGGCATCAGCAGCTTTGGCAACGACTATGTCCGCGTCACCTTCGGTATCGCAAAGCTGGATACGGTCATTACGAACAACCTCACCAACCAAGTCCGGTATCAATACGGGCGAGACTTCGAGTTTGAGTACGGCCAGACGCCCACTCCTTATGAGAAGAGCAATCTGATGGGCCCCACGAGTGGCGGATACACAAACCCGTTGGGAGCTCCACCGAGCGTAAGCATCACCAACGCCTTTTCGTTCGGAACTCCGAACTTCCTGAACCGCGCCGCGTTGCCTGATGAACGGCGCTGGCAGCTCGCCGATACCTTCAACTGGATGCATGGACGGCACAACTTCAAATTCGGTGGAGATTACATCCATACCGACGACCGGATCAATAATCTCTTCTCAGGCTTCGGTGTTTACGCTTACTCCAATCTCGCCGCGTATTTCTCCGATTTTTACCTTTCACAGAGTCCCGCCACCGCGAACAAAGCTAAGAACTACACCAGCCTCTACGTGCAGGGGTTCGGCATTCCCGGAGTCGAGTTTACGACCGGGGACTTCGGCTTCTTCGGCGAGGACAACTGGAAACTTACGAAGGCCCTCACCGTCACCGCTGGTATTCGCTATGAATATGAAAAGCTGCCCTCGCCTTTCAGCTCCCTCATTGTTCCTGCTCTGCCCCAGACAGGTGTCCTGCCATCCAATAAAACGAACATCGGTCCACGAGTCGGTTTCGCCTACGATGTCTTCGGATCGGGCAAGACCGTTGTTCGCGGTGGCTACGGCGTCTTCTTCGCTCGCATCCTCAACGGCACCATCTACAACGCGTTAGCCAATACCGGGTCGCCAAATGGCCAATTCACAGTAAACTCCACTCCAGTCTTTCCTCAGGTCATCGCGTCCGGCAGTCTCGCAGGCGCACCGAACTCGGTCTTCTTCGACAGCAACTTCAAAGCTCCATGGATCAATCAGGCGGACCTCACCGTCGAACAGGATCTCGGCTGGAACACCGTTATCGGCGTGACCTGGCTCGGAACGCTCGGTCGTCGCTTGCCCAACTTTATCGACCTCAATCTCAACCCTGCGACTTCGATCAACTACACCGTCGTTGATTCTGCTAATAAGGGCCCGTTGCCGGCCGGCTCGGTCATCTCGACAAAGTTCTACCCAAGAAACACAACCCCCGGCTGCACCAGCGCCCGTCCTAACTGCAACTTCGGCTCACTGACGGACATCTTCAGCGGGGTGAACTCTAACTACTCTGGCCTTGTCGGTCAGATCAATCATCGCTTCTCCAACCATCTCCAGTTCAACGCGAACTACACCTGGTCCCACGCGCTCGACTTCGGACAAAACAATCAAACCGCTACAGCCGCCAATAACCTTCTCGATCCGCAGGACATCCGGCAGGAATACGGCAACTCCATCACAAACATCCCCAATCGCCTTGTGATGGCGGCCGTCATCACCGCCCCCTGGAAGTACGAGGGATGGCTCGGCTATCTGTTGAACGATTTTCAGGCATCGCCAAGCCTTCAGATTCAGAGCGGCTTACCCTACTCGGTCGGCACCACCGGCGGATTCACCTCAACCACGGGAACACTCCCCGGATACACCCCGTCGGGCGCTCTCATCGCTGGCTTTGGCGGCGTCAACGGCTCGAACGGAACCTTCCGCATGCCCGGCTTCGAGCGCAACGGCCTCGCGCAGCCGCACACGATCGTGTCCGATCTGCGTCTATCCAAGCGCTTCACTATTGCTGAACGCCTCAAGCTGGAATTTCTCGGTGAGGCCTTCAACATTGCGAACCATCAGAACGTAACTACGGTCAATGCGACCGCCTATACCGTAGGCAATATCTCGGCCAGCAAAACAAACACCCTTACCTTCTCCACAGCATCCCCTGGCTTTGCCGCTGCAACCGCAACCAACACCAGCGGCTTCTCCTACGCGCCCCGCCAGATCCAGCTCGGCATCCGCGCGCAGTTCTAACCAAAACCTCCACAAACGGGCGGCAGCTTCGGCTGTCGCCCTTATGCTTGATATGCCAACACAAAATTCTCGTTTGTCTCCGGCACAATCTCGTATCATGTCGGTGTAGAGCCGGGGTGCGATCCTCCCGCGATTACGCAGAGCAGTTCAAATCTTCGGGGAGTGGGCATGTCGTCTCAGCAGGGTCCCGCGGAATCGAGCGCGGTCATAAAAAAATTTCTCTGGGCCTGCTTGTTCTGGTGCTGTCTTGCTGCCACCGTACCCCCGCTCGCCGCCGCGCAGACCGCAGTTGACGGCACCATTACCGGCTTCGTCGTCGACGTCAACGGAGCCGCCATAGTCGGCGCAACCATCGAAATCCAGAACACCGCCAACGGAATCAAAACTCGCGCAACCACCGAAGCCAAAGGCGAGTTCACCCTCCTTCACCTCCCCGCCGGCGAATATCAATTAAGTGTCAAATACGCTCTCGTCACCCGCCTCACCCTGCAACCTGTAACAGTCGAGGTCGGAGCCGTAACCTCCGTCGACGCACATCTACGCATCGGCCCCGTCACCACTTCCATCGACGTAACTGCCGAGCCTGACCCCACAGTATCTGTAACTGTCGATGATCTTTCTTCCGCAGCCATCGCCAGCGTCATCACGCGCGACGAGATCGATGGCCTCCCGGTGAACGGTCGCCGCTGGCAGACCTTCGCCCAACTCACGCCCGGCGTCAACGACGATCCCGAAGGCGACGGACTCCTCAGCTTTCGCGGTCTCGCCTCAACCCAGAACAGCACTCGCATCGATGGCGGCGACGACGACCAGAGCTTCGCCTCCGTCCCTCGCGGAACCGGTATCGAGAGCGGAGCCGAAGCCGAAGACGCCGCCGAAACCGGCACACCCGCACGCGTCCACGTAAGCGACGCCTCAGGCGGCGGAGGCTACGGCCGCCACTCAGGCATGGCCTACACCTTCTCGCAGGAAGCGGTCCGCGAGTTCCGCGTCAGCAGCCAGAACTACTCCGCACTCTATGGCCACGCCGCCGGAGGCATCATCACCACTGTCTCCAAGGGCGGTACCAACGATCTCCACGGCACCGCTTTCTATCTCCTCCGCACCAGCGCGCTCTCAGCAGCCAATCCCTTCTCCATCGCCACCACCTACACCGACGGCATCGTTATCAGCACGAACGTCAAACCCCACGATCTCCGCCAGCAATTCGGCGGCAGCCTCGGCGGAGCCTCCATCCGCGACAAACTCTTCTACTTCTACGCCTACGATCAGCAAACCCGCGACTTCCCCGCTATCTCCACCCCCGCTGACCCCAACTTCTTCTCACTCACCCCAACCCAGAAAGCCCTGCTTGCAAACCGCGGCGTAACCGCAGCCAAAGTAAACACCGCCCTCAACTATCTCGACAGCCTCACAGGAAACATCCCGCGCCAACAAAACCAGACCATCAACTTCGGCAAACTCGACTGGCAAGCCGCCACCCACCATCGTCTCAGCCTGCAATACAACCGCGCCCGCTCCAACTCTCCATCGGGCGTGCGTTCCTCCCCGGTCGTAGATCTCGGCCGCGCAAGCCTCGCCAGCAGCAACGCAAAGATAGATGCGCTCCTCGGCCGTTGGCTCTGGCTAGCCACTCCAACCCTGAGCAACGAGATCCGCGCACAATACGGCCGCGATCTGCAGTACGAACAAACCCCCGCGCCTCTCCCCCAAGAGCCAGCAATCGGCCCCGGAAACACCGCACCCGAAGTCGCCATCGGCCCTGACGGCTTCACCTTCGGCACCTCATCCTCCTTCGGTCGCAACGCATTCCCCGACGAAAACAAAATCCAGCTAGTCGACATTCTCACCTGGGCGCATCACCGCCACCAGTTGCAGCTCGGCGCCGACATCAGCTTCGTCCACGACAACATCAATGCCCTCACCAACACCCAGGGCGCCTTCCACTACGACACTACCACCACCTCCGGCCACGCCGGCGGCCTCGTCGACTGGATCACCGACTACACCTTCAACGTCAATGCCAACCCCAACGGCGGCTGTCCCTCCATCGTCTCGCCCATCCACGACTTCTGTTTCCGCTCCTTCACCCAGAGCTTCGGGCAACAAGCCGTCACCTTCAACACGCAGGAGTGGGCTGCCTTCCTGCAAGACGCCTGGCGTATTCGCCCGGGCCTCACCCTCAACGCCGGCCTCCGCTACGAATACGAACTCCTTCCCATCCCGCAACAACCCAATGCCCTCCTCGATGCCGCCTTCGGCAAAACCGGCGCAACCAGTGTCTTCCCCGAAGACCGCAACAACCTCGGCCCACGCATCGGCATCGGTGGGAGCCCTTCGGTTCCGGTCGCGGCCTCATCCGCATCGGCTACGGTCTCTTCTACGGACGCCTCCCCGGAGCCACCATCCGCAGTGCCCTCACTGACACCGCACTCCCCCAATCCTCCCGCCACATTCTGATTACACCCACCACAGTTACAAATTGCCCGCAGGTTCCGAATCAAGGCTTCGGTTACGTCTGCTCGTATCTCACAACGCCGCCCTCAGCAGTTACAGCCACAACCTCAGCCATGGTCTTCGACCGCCGCTTCCGCCTTCCGTTAGTTCAACAAGGCAGTCTTACCATCGAGCGCGAAGTAGGCTCAGGCATCATCGCCAGCGCAACCTACCTCATGAACCTCGATCGGCAGCTCCCCAACTCCGTTGACATCAACATCGCTCCGGCCACGACAACAAAAACATTTAAACTTCAAGGTGGCACAGACGCTCCCGGCGTACAAGACGGCGAAACCTTCGTCCTTCCCTTCTACTCGCAGCGCGTCAACACCAACTTCGGCCCCGTCACCGCCATCATCTCCAACGCCGACGCCAACTACAACGCTCTTGTCCTCGAAGCCCGTCGCCGCCTCCACGCCGGCCTCGAGTTCCGCACCAGCTGGACATGGTCCAAAGCCCTTGACGACGGACAAAACGGCGCAACCCCACGCATCAATGCGCAATTCGATCCCTTCAACTTGCTCTACGACAAAGGTCTGTCCGCTCTCAACTTCCCGCATAAAATCCAGGCCAGCGTCATCTGGCAGCCCACCCCTCACACTCGCGAACGCACACTCCGCATCGCCGCTAGCAACTGGACCATCGCTCCATTCTTCACCGAATCCAGCGGCCGCCCCTACAGCTTCGACATCTTCGGCGGCTCACGCCTCACCGGCGGCCACGAGACTATCAACGGCTCCGGCGGCGCAACCTACCTCCCCACCGTAGGCCGCAACACACTCCTCCTCCCCGACACCGCCCGTATCGACCTCCGCGTTAGCCGAGCCCTCCGTGTCACAGAAAAACTCCGCATGCGCGGCAGCATCGAAATCTTCAACCTCACCAACCGCGTCAACTACTCCGCCATCATGCAGCGAGCCTTCTTAGTCGGCACCGCAACCAACGGAATCACCCCACTCATCTTCCAGAACGCTGCCACGGTCGCAGCAGAAGGCCTCAACGTTCGCCCCTTCGGCACCTTCACTTCAGCCGCTACAGGCCAATCTCCCGTGCGCCAGATTCAGCTAGGCTTCCGCGCCGAGTTCTAACCTCTAGGTGTATCGCCGTATAGCTTGAGCTTAAGCGATGATTGATATGGAAATTGTCATCCGAGCGGAGCCTCTTGCAGTTTCATCGCGAGAGGCGCAGTCGAAGGACCTGCGGGTAGCTCGTAGTGCCGATACTTTCTCCATATTTCTGGCCAATTCGATCCAGTCCTATGTCGTTCTACATGTCGATACACCCTAGTGTTGCGAGATGGAAAGCGTATTTCCATCCGGATCGGCGAACCACGCAACCTTGGCTCCCTCCGGAGCAGTCCACACCCCATCCTCGCTCTGCTCGAAATAGGCATAACGAATAAACTTCACGCCTTTCCCAGTCATCCCGGCTACGGCCTTATGAATCTCCTCCACCTGCCAGCCAAGAAGAGTAAATGGGAACGGAGTGAAGTCGTCCACACGCACAATGCGAACCATAACCCCATTCGCATCCATGACAATCGCGAAAGAATCATCGCTGACAAAGCGCAATCCAAGCACGCCTTCATAAAAACTGCGTGCACGCGTCGCATCTCTCGTCGGGATAAAGACGATAAGCGGGCTCTTGGCAAGCATGGTCATGACCTCCATTGGTCAAAGTAGCGATACAAGTATCGTCCAGGCCCAACCACTCGGGTGCCCCATCCTTTCGCGTCGTTTGCGAAAGGGTGGGATGAAACAAATCAAACAGCAGAATACTGACACCAACTACTGTTTAGCCCCACCCTTCAAAAACTCCAGCATCTCCAGCACCGCCTCTGTCAAAGCAATCCGCTGATCCGAATACGAGTGATCCGTAGTCAGATGCACCGTAGTCAAATCCTTCGCGCCCGCCTGCCTCAACGCCGCAACAAAAGCATCATTCGAACCCGCCAGTCCATCATCCGAAGTCACCACCAGCACCGGTCTCGTCGCCAGCCCCGCAGCAAGATTCACTGTATTCCACGCGGCCGCATTCGCCACAACCTCCTTCGCCAGACTCTCCGGAGTACACCCCGCCAGCGGAGCCATCCCCTCTCTCGCCAAACCCGCGGCAAGCCGATCCGTCGCCACCTTCACCTGCTCTGCCTTCAGTCCTTGCACTTTGTCCACGCCCATATCCGCCGCTGAGATCAATCCCACCGCCTTGATCCCCGCATCATGCGAACCCACATACCGGGCCATAAATCCACCCATGCTATGCCCAATCAAAACGATGTACTTTGGATCGGTCCGCAGCTTCTTCGCATTCGCCGCATCCCGCAAATATGCCACCGCAGCCTCGGTGTCTTCAATCGAATGCGTAAACGAGAAATCCCCCGGCGAACCCCACGACCCGCGATAGTCGAAATAAACCACATCCCAGCCATCTCTTCGAATCGCCTGCGCCAGATCCAGATTCTTCTCATTCCCCGGAAACCCATGCAGCAAAATCACCACCGGATGCGGTCCCGCACCTTCAGCAAGATAAGCCAGCGCATTCAACGTCGCGCCATGGCTCGGAATCTGAAAACTCTGCATCGCCGCCGGAAAAGCCTTATCTGCCGGAGGATCCGTAGTCAAAGCCGCAGGAATCTGTTGAGCGCAAAGCTGAAGAGAAGCACATACAAACACGGACGCAGCAACGAAAGAATGGAATCGCATGCGCTGATTGTATTGGGCAAATGGAGCTGTAAAGCCTGCCCGAAGTGAGAAAACGCATCCGACCATTCGTAAAATGACGCTCGCCGCGAAATCGATCACCACGATGTATCGGCAGATGCGACTCGAAGCCTACAAAGTAGAACGCATCCGACCGCCTAAAGTTGGAATAACTTCACCGAACAATTCGACGTAGTCGTCGTAGGAGCAGGCCACGCCGGATGCGAAGCCGCGATGGCCTCCGCCCGCATGGGCCTCCGCACGGCCATCTTCACCCTCAACCTCGACCTCATCGCCCAGATGAGCTGCAACCCCGCCATCGGCGGCATCGCCAAAGGCCATCTCGTCCGCGAAGTCGACGCCCTCGGCGGAGTCATGGGCGAGGTAGCCGACGCCACCGGCATCCAGTTCCGTCTCCTCAACACCTCCCGCGGCCCTGCCGTCTGGTCCCCCCGCGCCCAGTGCGACAAAGCCCTCTACCGCGTCAAAATGCGCGAAGTCCTCGAAGCCCAACCCAACCTCTTCATCAAGCAAGCCGAAGTCGTCGACCTCGTGATCGAGGACGGTTGCCAGTTGCCAGTTGTCAGTTCTCAGGAACAACCGACTACGGACGAGGTTCAACTGAGAACTGAGAACGAAGCCGAGACTTTCTCCGTCGAGTCACCGGCCTCAAGCTCCGCGACGGCCGCACCATCCACGCTGCCGCCACCATCGTCACCACCGGAACCTTCCTCAACGGCCTCATCCACTGCGGCGAGCAGCAATACACCGCCGGCCGCTCCGGCGAACCCGCCTCCGTCCTTCTCGGCGAAGCCCTCAAGCGCCTCGGCCTCCGCGAGTGCCGCCTCAAAACCGGCACCCCGCCGCGTCTCGACGGTCGCACCATCGACTGGTCCAAATTTCAGGAGCAGCCCGGCGACGAAGACCCCACGCCGTTCAGCTTCCGCACCCGCGAGATCCCTCTCCGTCAGATCAACTGCCACATCGCTCACACCACCGACGAGACCCTTCGCCTTATCCGCGACAACGTCCACCGCTCGCCCATGTACACCGGCCAGATCGAAGCCATCGGCCCGCGCTACTGCCCCTCCATCGAAGACAAGATCGTCCGCTTCCCCGACAAGACCCGCCACCAGTTCTTCCTCGAGCCCGAGGGCCTCAACACCCACGAGGTCTACATCAACGGCATGAGCACCTCGCTCCCCATGGAAGTTCAGGCCGCGATGGTCCACTCCATCCCCGGCCTCGAAAACGCCGAGATGCTCCGCCCCGGCTACGCCATCGAGTACGACGCCATCGACCCCACCGAGCTCGACCGCACCCTCCGCGTCAAATCCTTTGCCGGCCTCTACCTCGCCGGCCAGATCAACGGCACCAGTGGCTACGAAGAAGCCGCCTGCCAGGGCATCATGGCCGGAATCAACGCAGCCTTAGCCGTGCAGAACAAAGAGCCGTTTACCTTAGACCGCACCGAAGCCTACACCGGCATCCTCATCGACGACCTCATCAGCAAGGGCACCAACGAGCCCTACCGCATGTTCACCTCGCGCGCCGAGTTCCGCCTTCACCTCCGCATCGACAACGCCGACCGCCGCCTCACCCCGCACGGCCGCCGCCTCGGCCTCATCGACGACAGCGCATGGTCAGCCTACGAAGCCAAGCAATCCCGAGCCGCCTCCTTCGAGCAACTTCTCAACAACAAACGAGTCCGCGCTGAAGAACTCCCCGCCGAACTCCTCGCCCAGCTCGACGGCGAAGCCGCCAACCTCACCGGCCAAACCTTCGCCCAACTCCTCAAGCGCCCCGAGCTCTCCATCGAAGCCCTCGCGCCCATCCTGCACGATCGCATCGCCAGCGCCGACCCAATCCTGCAGCCGTGGATCGAAGCCATCGAATCCGCCGCAAACAAAAAACTCCCTGCCTGGGTCCGCAACGAGATGAAGACCGTCGAGACCGAGATCAAATACTCCGGCTACCTCGACCAGCAGCGCCGCTCCATCGAAAAGATGCGCAAGGCCGAGCAGCGCCACCATCCCCGACCTGGTTCGACTACACCATCATCAGCGGCCTCTCCACCGAAATGAAGCAAACCCTCACCCGAGTCCGCCCCAGCACACTAGGCCAGGCAAGCCGCATCGCAGGCGTAACTCCCGCCGCCGTAAGCCTCATCCACGTCTACATCGAAATCCAGGGCCGCGAACGCGTAGCCTGAACGCTAGCGGCTGCCGTTGCCTGCGTCTTTTGGCTTGTCATTCCGCAGCGCAGCGGAGGAATCTGTTTTTGCAGGTGTTTTCCCCCAAGACCAATCCCGAAACCCATTTCCAGCGTTAATCTTGTAACCGCCCGCACAATCGCGGCGTCGAATAGACTGGGAACGGAGAAAACCATGACATCAGGCTTCAAAACAGGATTGCTCGCACTTGGCGTAATCGTAGTAGTGGCACTTCTAATGATGAGCGGCAGGAGAATGATCATGGGTACAGTCATGGGAGCCGAAGCCACGCGCAAAGAGCCAATCCCCGCGCCTGCTGTGGATGAGCCGCAATCCACCAAGAAGCACGAGACCGCGGTCTTCGCCGGCGGCTGTTTCTGGGGCGTGCAAACCACCTTCCAGCTCATCAAAGGCGTTACCGATACCACCGCAGGCTACTCCGGAGGCTCTGCCGACACCGCGACCTACGACCAGGTCTCCTCGGAAAGAACCGGTCACGCCGAATCCGTCAAAGTCGTCTTCGACCCAGCCCGCATCACCTACGGCACACTCCTCCGCGTCTTCTTCTCCGTAGTTCACGACCCCACGCAGCTCAACCGCCAGGGCCCTGACGTCGGAACCTCCTACCGTTCGGTCATCTTCTACACCAACCCCGACCAGAAGAAGGTCGCCGAAGCCTATATCGCCCAGCTCGACGCGGCGCACGTCTTCCCGAAAAAGATCGTCACCGAAGTCACGCCGCTCAAAGCCTTCTACGAAGGCGAAGACTACCACCAGGACTACGCCGAAAAGAATCCCAACAACCCCTACATTCAGGTCTGCGACGTCCCTAAAGTAGCCGCCCTCAAAGAGCAGTTCCCCGAGCTCTTCCAGGACTTCAAACACAGATACAAGTAGAACCCGGAGCCCATCCTTCACAGTCCCATCGTAAGGGTGGATTGCTGTTGCCTTTGCTTTTCTTGCTTGTCATTCCGCACCCTGAGCGAAGCCAAAGGGGGAGAAATCTGCTTTTGCTGTTGTCGTTGCCTTCCCTTACCCAAACAACAAATCCGCGTCATTTCGACCGCAGCGATGGACAGTTTCATCGTCCATCGCGCAGTGGAGAAACCCGCTTCTCTGCCGCGGCCAGCCAGAGAACCACCTATTGCGTAACCTCACCCTCAGGCTCATCCGTAGGATTATCAATCTCCGCCTGAAACCCCTCCAGCAACCGCTTCAAAAACGCATCCGACTCCGCTTCATTCTGCAGTTCATGTGCATGCGCCACATGCCGGGCCAGATCCGCCAGCACAATCCCCCACGCAAAAGGATCCGCCCAGGCCCCGCTCCGAATGCTCACATGCTGCCCCTGCTCCGCAATCCACACACGAAGAACCTCAAACGAAGCCTTATCCCGTTGCGCTGCCGGCGGAACAGCTCAAAATCTTTTCGACACCCATGAAAAATTCCTCGGCCTCTCCTTGGGGGGTACACCAGCAACGGACTACACCCCGCTCACCGCATCTCCAAAAGTAAAATCATTTTTCATAGAAATACGCGGTTCCTAGTTTTCCGCCAAATTCCTCCGAGCCGATGAACTAGCCTTGGAAGCTTCATGGCAACTTCCCTATCTAATCCGCGAAGGCGACGACACTCGCCCAGCCTCCGTCCACGCCGAAACCACCATTCTCGGCGGCATGCTTGTCGACCCGCTCGCGATCATCGACGCCACCATGCTCCTTCGCGCCGACGACTTCTCCCTCGACTCCCATCGTCGCATCTACACCGCGATGCTTCACCTCGCCGAGACCGGCCACGCCGTCGACATCGTCACAGTCAGCGAAGAGCTCAAAAAACGCAAAGAGATCGACTCCATCGGCGGCATCGCCTACCTCGCCTCACTCAGCGAAGGTCTGCCCCGCAAACTCTCGATCGAGAGCTACGTCCGCATCGTCAAAGACAAGAGCCTTATGCGTCAGCTCATGACCGTCTGCGACATGGGCCTCAACGAAGCCGGCGACCAGTCCCAGCACGCCCTCGACGTCCTCAACAAAGTCGGTTCGCTCCTCAACGACATCTCCGACGACGCCATCACCGGCGGTTTCTCCGACATCTCCACCATCGTCAAAGACTCCTTCGGCTCCATCGACGCCCTCTACGAGCAAGGCCGCGAAGTCACCGGGCTCGCAACCCACTACATCGACTTCGACCGCATGACGAGCGGCCTTCAGGACTCCGAGCTCATCATCATCGCCGCCCGCCCCTCCATGGGCAAAACCGCCTGGGCCATCAACATCGCGGAAAACGCCGCTGTCCGCGGAGGCAAAGTCGTCGCCGTCTTCTCGTTAGAAATGTCCAAAGCCAGCCTCCTCCGCCGCATGCTCGCCTCGCAGGCACTCGTCAACTCCAAAGCCATCCAGACCGGCATGCTCATGCGCGACGATCGCACCAAACTCATCAGCGGCCTCGAAAAACTAATGGAATCCAAAATCTTCATCGACGACACCCCCGGCATCACCCTTGCCGAGATGCGCGCCAAGGCCCGCCGCCTCAAGCAACAGCAAAACGGCAAGCTCGACCTCATCGTCATCGACTATCTCCAGCTCATGACCGGCACCAACACCGGCTCCAAGTCCTTCGAGAACCGCACACAAGAAGTGTCGGCAATCTCCCGCGGCCTCAAAGCCCTCGCCAAGGAAATGAAGGTCCCCGTCGTCGCTCTCTCCCAGCTCTCCCGAGCCAGCGAGCAGCGCGGCGGCGACAAAAAGCCTCTCCTCAGCGACCTCCGCGAATCCGGTTCCATCGAGCAGGATGCCGACGTAGTCTGCTTCATCCATCGCGAAGAGTACTACGACCGCGAAAACGAAGACTTAAAAGGCAAAGCTGAAATCATCATCGCCAAACAGCGGAACGGCCCCACCGGCACCATCCACCTCGCCTATCTCGCCGACTACACCCGCTTCGAAAACCTCCAACCCGGAGACTCCACTGGCTACTAACCCAGTCTCTTTTGCTTGTCATTCCGCAGCGCCGCGGAGGAATCTGCTTCTCGCCGTTGCTGTTGCTTGTTCTCCACTACCGCTTAAACAAATCCTCCACACCCTTACCCGCCATCGCAGGCATCGAGTGCCCCACCACATGCGGCACCAGATTCGGAGGCCAATAAGGATCCGCCGCTGCCACCGCACCCAGATTTACATCCGGAATTTTCGTCCCAATCTTCGAGTTCATCGTATCGATAAACGTATTCGCCACCACCGCATACCCGGTATTTGTCGGATGAATCCCATCCAGCGCAAAGAACCCGCCCAGAAAAGCCACCGTCCCCGTATACCCATTGATCGTCAGTCCCGAGGCGGTGATCTGCTTGAACAGCGCATTGATATCCACTAGCGTCGCCCCCGCCGCCTGGGCCTGTTGCGCGATCACCTGGTTGAATGCCACCACCTGCGCCTGCACCGTCACCACCTCCGCTGCCGACAATACACCCGCATCCGTAATCGGCCCTTTCTGTTGCTGCGCCAGAATCAGCGGAATCTGCGCCGTCCCCGTAGGATTCACATAGTCCCCCGGAACAATCCCCAGCAACCCGCTCAACACCGAAGTAGGCAGCCCGGTCTCCTGCGAAACCTCCCCAAGCACCAGTGCCGCCGGCGTCAGATAAGGCACTGCCGTCACATCCGGAATATTCCCAATCACCAGATGCGCCGGAGTCATCGTCATCAACTGCGTCATCAGCGCCTGGTACTGCGTCGTAAAGTTCGCCACCGATGTCATGCTGCTAGGCGTCCCCGTAATATCCGCAATCAGCGCATCGTTATTCCCAATCCACAAAAAGATCGTCGTCGGCTGCGCCTTGATCGCCTGCCCCAGCTGACTCAGCGCCTCCCCAAACCCCAGCCCCGGATACCCAAGCACCAGCTGATTCAACTGCTGTTGCCCTGGCGCCGGATTCACCAGCGGCACCGTATTAGTCACATCGTTCAGCAACGCCCCCGGCACCGCCAGATCCGTCACCTGCGTCGCAAAGTTGTCCCGCCCCGTCGTCGTCCCAGGAGCCGTCGCAATCACCGGCGGCGGACCCACCGAAACCAGTTGCAACACATTCGGAGCCCCCGGATAAGCAATCAACGGCTGAATCATATTGAACCCCGCCTGCTTCGCCAGCACCGGAGCCCACCCATGCACCTGCTGCGTATCCAGCAACGACCCGCTCTGATACCCCGCCGTCAGCGAATCCCCCAGAAATACCGTATTCGAAAAATTCCCCACATTCTTCATCTGCGCAGCCTGCACCGCAGCCAGCGGATTCGAACTCCCGCTCGAGCAACCCACCATCGACACGCCAGCAACCAGAGCAGCGAACGCGAAGACCGCACCACGCGAAGACAACACTGAACCACTATTCATTTTCATGGCGACAGCTTTGTATCACATCCAACCCACCACAGGAAACTCGCAACCCCAATTGCGCCGCCCAAACATCTACCCCAACCCACCCAACATCTCACGCACCGTCTTCCCCAAAACCGGATGCATCCAATTCGGCGCAATCTCCGCCAAAGGCTCCAGTACAAAACGACGCCCTTCCATCGCTGGATGCGGCAGTATCAACTCCTCCGACCACAGCACCCAATCCCCATACAACAGCAGATCAAGATCGATCAGCCGAGGCCCTTTCGCCGCTGCAGCGGATCGGTTGCGTCCCATAGCCAATTCGACTCCCAGGAGGGCACGCATCAACTCCACAGGTTTCAGTTCGGTCTCAAGCAACATCGCGGCATTCAAAAATCGCGGCTGATCCAGGAAGCCAACCGGCTCCGTATCGTAGAACGAAGACACCGTCCTGACCATCCCCAGCGTACCCACCCGGCAGACTGCCTCCCGAAGATTCGCCTCCCGGTCCCCGAAGCGCGAGTCCAGATTCGAACCCAGAGCCACCGCAGCCAACCCGCTCAACCGAGCCCCGCCTCCCGGCGGGAGGAATTCACCATGCTAAGCACCGCTTAACAACCGCGATTTTGCACTTAACAACCGCGTAACGACCACAAAATGACCACAAAATCACGACACAATTGCCGGTTCAAGCCGCCCCATCACAGGCTCGGATTCGGGCACTTCATCATATCCATGAGCCAGTTTCCAGGCCGACCTGTCCCGCATAAGTCGTTGTACAAGAGCAGTATGCATAGCATGACCTGCCCTTTCGGCCACCACCCGGCCCTGAATTCGGCGCCCAGCCAGCGCCAGATCCCCAATCAAATCCAGAACCTTATGTCGTACAAACTCATCTTCAAAACGAAGTGGCTTATTTTCAATGTTTTGAGCAGAGATAATAATCGCGCATTCAGCCGATGCCCCTCGGATCAAACCCATATCCCGCAACATTTTTTCATCTTCTTTAAACCCGAAAGTCCGTGCCGGAGCAATTAAATTAACATAATCTCCAGTCGCCAGATCACCGATAAATCGCTCTATACCAATAGGTTGAGGGAAATCAATCGTATACTGAATCCGGTAGCCAGACCCCGGATAGACCCCGATAAATTTCGACCCATCCCGAACCTCAACTTCTTTCAGAATTTTCAAATATTCGCGCTTCCGCCTCTGCTGCTTCAATCCAACCCGTTCAAATGCTTGGACATACGGCAAGGCGCTACCGTCCAGAATCGGCACCTCAAGGTTATCTACCTCAACGATCACATTGTCCACGCCATATCCAATCAGCGCTGACAAAAGGTGTTCCGTTGTTGAGATCAAAACACTTTGGCGCATGAGGCTTGTCGCATAGCTCACTTTGGCCACATTGCGACCCACTGCCGCGATCTCAAAGTTATCTAAGTCTGTGCGTCGAAAGACGATACCGGATCCGGCCGGCGCCGGAATCAGGCGCATGGAAACCGGTGCGCCGCTATGCAGACCGATACCGCTGAACTCAATCTCCGATCGAATTGTCCGCTCAAAATGAGCTTCCAAAGCCACGAACCGACGCCTCCCGGCAAGTCCATTTATCAGCCTACCGTTAGTCACCGAGCTGGCAATGTGCCTAAATTGCCACACCTTGACACTTAGCTGCCCAGTTTTGGCCGGAACTAATTCATTTGACTGCTATAACATCCGTGTATGGATCCCCAGGAAATTTTTAACAATCTGAGTGGATGGAATAAACGCTTCCGAGATACTCTTCGACAACTCGTGGAGCAGGAATCTCCAAGTGAGGATCGGTCTGCGGTTAACACGGCTGTCGATCTCGTCGTAACTTTGGCACGAAACCAAAAGGCAAGAGTGAAACGACACCGGCAAAGGGAGTTCGGCGACGTCATCGAACTCCACTTCGGCCCGACAAATTCTTTACTCAGGCCTATTCTTCTCCTCGGCCATCTCGACACAGTTTGGCCAATCGGAACCCTGAGAAACATGCCTTGGCGCGTGGCTGATGGCCGCTATTGGGGTCCTGGCGTTCTCGATATGAAAGCCGGCGTTGTGATGGCTCTCACCGCGCTTGCAGTTTTGCGAGAGATGAAACTGGAGCGTCCCGTCATCTTGCTTCTGAATAGCGAGGAGGAAATTGGAAGTCCAGTTTCGCGGATTATCACGGAGAGGCTTGCTCTCGAATCGTCCGCTGTTTTCGTGCTCGAACCCGCGCAGGGCACAGCCTACAAGACCGCTCGTAAAGGAGTAGGTCATTATTGTGTGGAGGTCACAGGTGTTGGCGCCCACAGCGGAGTGGACTTCGAGCGAGGTCACTCTGCGGTCCTCGAACTGGCAAAACAGGTTCAAATCATCTCCAGCTTCACGGATTCAGCGCGCAAATTGACGGTAAATTGTGGCGTTTTCGCCGGTGGAACGCGGTCAAACATAGTCGCTTCGGAGGCTCATGTCGAGGTCGACGTCCGGATTGCGAAAAAAACCGATGCGGCTTACGTAGAAAAATTGTTTCGGGGCCTCAGGATTTTTGACCCGAACTGCAAACTGACAATTACGGGAGGCATTAATCGGCCGCCTATGGAACGCAAGGCCGGTACGATTGCGCTATTTAAAAAAGCGCAAGGACTCGCTGCCGAGCTCGGCTTTGTTCTTGAAGAAGCGGCGACCGGTGGCGGTTCCGACGGCAACTTTACGGCTGCTCTTGGAGTTCCTACACTGGACGGCATGGGCGCGGTCGGCGAAGGCGCTCATGCCGTCCACGAGTCCGTTCTTATCGAGCACCTCATGCAGCGGACGGCTTTGCTCGCAGCGATGATCGCCAGTGTGGAGTGAGCAGGTAGGCTTATTTCCTATCCGTCTCAGGAACCCGGGCTTCCTCCAGCAGAGCGATCGTACGCGCGATCGGAAGCCCTACTATGTTGAAGTAGCAGCCCTCGATTCGAGGGATCCACCGAGCTGCATAACCCTGAACGGCGTAGGCTCCGGCCTTGTCGAGGGGTTCGCCACTCGCAATGTACTGTGCGATCTCACGGTCATCAAGCTGATTGAACTGGACCTGACTGATCTCAACCCAGCGAACGATCCTGCGTCTGGTAACGACTGCAAGGCCCGTGAGGACTGTGTGGGTGCGTCCGCTCAGCAACTCCAGCATTCGCCTCGCATCCGCAGCGTCGGCAGGCTTGCCGAGGATCTGTCCTTCACTTACGACGCAGGTGTCCGCACCTAGCACGACCAGTGGATCATTTGCGGAATCCAAAGACTGATTCCCATTCCACACCGCCTGAGCCTTCTCCTCCGCGAGGCGTTGGACATACGCAGCCGCCACTTCGTCCGGAAGCAGTTCCTCATTCAGATTCGCGGCCGCTACGGTAAATTCGACACCTGCCTGGGCAAGCAGTTCGCGGCGTCGTGGAGAAGCTGAGGCAAGGATAAGCATCGTAGTTTCAGAGTAGCGGCAGAACGTTCAACGGGCACAAAACGGAAATGCAATTCTAAGCGAGCCACACCTCTTCTCGGTGTCGATCGATACGAAACCGAGGAAGGTCAAAAGCCAAATTTAGCCGTTCATGTCTTCAATTGAGACGGCGGCACTCATGACGTGAGTGGCGCCCGGCGCAAGTGTCACAGCATTCGCATCGGCGTTCACAGTCTCGATGGCGATGAACTCATGCCACTCCGTTGCATCCATGTCCGGCAACTTCGCTGCCCCGGTTTCCCAGGGGTTCCACACAACAGTAGTATTCGAGCCGGCCTTGCTCACACGGATGCGGCGTTTGCTGCCTGCGTCGTGGAGAGCACACGTAGTCGTCGTGTTCAGGTAGACGCGATCCGTAGGCTCCGTGATGGCAATCGTTCCGTGCTGCTGTTTCGGTTTGAGGCTGTCGTTCTTGTCGAGGTACGTTACGCCTTCCAGGCCTGTCACGCCGATCTCGTGTATGTCTGAGACGGCGTAGTAGGTGTGGAGGGCCTCTTCAAAGATCAGAGGAACGGCCCCGTCATTGACTACAACGAGTTCCATCGTCAGCGCTCGACCGATTGTGAGTTGGTACGCGAGTCGGAAGCGATCGAAGCCGAGGCCACGGCTGATCTCTGTGGGACCCAGAGTGAACGTCATATGCAGATCGTCGCCGGCCAACGCGGCAAAGGCCAATGTCCAGTCCTGGATACGTGCGAAGCCGTGCGACGGGCCTGTTTTGCCGTCATGCCGTGCGGCAAACCAGGGGAATGCGATCGGAACGCCGCCACGAATCGGCTTACCGGGTGTGAAGTCGCTCTTGCGGCTGACAAAGATAGCCGGGGCCTGTCCCTTCGGTTGCCAGGCAGTGACGTGCGCGCCTTGCAGATAGACCACAGCAGTCGCCTGCGAAGTAGAAATGTCGGCGCAGATAAGCCCGCCGCTCGTCGCATGAAACGCGAGAACGCCAGGAATGCCAAAGTGGTCGTTGAGCTGAGCAAGGTTCAAAGCGTCATATCCCATGGGTTCCAGTGTATGCGGATGCTTCGTTCTTAGTGTGCGGGCACCTGTGGCGGTGATTTCATCAGATCGACGAGCAATTGGTTGAACCGCACTAGGTCGAGATCGGTCTGTACATGAACTAACTGCAGATCGAGTGAAGGCTTGTTCTCAGCGGTCCATGCGAGAGTATCTCCGTACGAAGGACCGCGATGGAGATCGACGTCAATGTAAAGATCTTCTGTCTTCGTAATGATCGTGGGATCAAGCCACGCCGCCGCCGCCAGTTCATCCCAGCAATAGGAAAACCGGTCCGTGTACTTAGCCAGATACCTGGCCGCAGGGGCAGACGAACGGGCAATGTCATCCAGCATCGCCCTGGTGAAGCCGGTTTTGACTGAAATATCCGTAGTGGTGATGTCGATGCGAGGCCAGTGTGCTCGTAGAGTAATGTGCGCCGCTTCGGGGTCGAACCAGAAGTTAAACTCGTGCCGCGGATGATTTGCGAACTCCGGATCGCTCGGCTGCGGATTCAGGCTCCCGCCCATGATCACGATTCCTTTTGTCAGCTCCGGGAACTGGGGATCAATCGAAATGGCGAGTGCGATGTTAGTCAGTGGGCCAGCAGCGTAGATCGTAACGTCATGTGGATGTGCATGGACCTGGCGAATCAGAAAATGCGCCGCGTCTTCCGTAAGAGGCTTAATACTCGGTTCTCCTTCGACAAGCCTGGGCACAGCGTAAGGGCCGTGGTAGGAGTTGCGATTCTCACTGGCAGGAGCGAGATCTGCCCAGGCTCCGTACCACGAATACGTTCCGTAAAGTGATTGGAGAAGCTTCGACTCCTGTTGCGTTCGGATGAGCGGGAAGATTGCTCCCGGCACGACGCGAACATCGCTCCGATGGATGAGTTCGAGCATTCGCAGCGTGTGCTGCACTTCCTCCGGCTCCCAGGCGTCTCCTGTGACCATCGTGATGCCGAGTACGTCGGTTTCCGGAGACTGCAGTAATACCATCATTGCCATCTGGTCGGTGCCGGCCGGCCCGGCGCCATCCTGGTCGATAATCACCATGCGACGCGTCTGCGCGTCTCCCCCGGCGGCCAAAGCGAGGAACAGCAGAAGATGAAGCGCCTTGATTGTTGCTCTCATGATGAACAAGGGTAGCAGCCGCCGGAGACGTACCTTGTCGCGAATCTCATTACGCTGCCATTATGCTTAGAACATGGACCGGCTTTATCTTCGTCTCCTGTTCCTCGTTACACTCTTGTTTCTTGTCGATGCTGCTGCTTCAGCGGTCGAGGTAAGGATCTCGCCTCAGGCGCTCGAACGTACTCTTCGAACCCAACTCTTCAACGGTCCTCAGGGACGCTACTATATCCGTGGCACTGCCACTTCAGCCTGTTACGTTTATGCGGAATCGCCGCATGTGGCCTTCGTGCAGGAGCGCATTGTCGTGCGCGTTCATGCCAGGGCAAAGCTGGGAACGGCTGTGCGTGGAACCTGCGTAGGCGTTTCGCTCACTACGGACACTGACGTCTCGCTGATCCCTGAAGCTGAATCGGAGAGTATCGGCTTTCGCGATGCGCGCATCCAGCGGCTTAGCGATTCCAGAGAGTTGAACTTTCTGCTGGAGCCATTCCTCAGCCGCAAACTCCCCGCACAGATGAAACTGAATGCGGCCGATCTGATGCGGCAGCTCCTCAGTCACTCCACCGAAACCACCGGCTACGCTCTTTCTCTCAACTCGCTAAAATTACACTCTCTGTTGGTCGAGGGAGAATCCCTTGTGATGGACGCGGATGCGACGGTGAAAGTCGACTGAACAGCCTGCTACTGAGGAGTCGCCGGAGTTGAAAGCGGATGCCTGGCCGGGGGTGCGACCGGAGTATTCGATGGAAGCCCCGCGGACGCCGGCACAGAGCTCTTCGATTCAGAAGAAGCTGAAGGAGCAACATCCGTCACGGCGGTCTTCGTGGCTGCATCCCCCGGCACCAACTCCACGGTCGCGTCCTTCGGCGCCTTGAAGCGCCCGTCCGTCAGGTAAGCCACAATAAATCCCGCGGTTACCTCGGGCGTCAGTACTGCAAGCGGCAGCACATACTTTTTCGACTTCACCACCGACTCCAGGACGCCGTCGATGGGATGGCTGCGCTTGATGCTGCCCGGCACCTGCGGAATCATAAAAGTTGAAAACGTAAATTCAGGATGATGATCGGCGTACTTTGTAAGCGATCGCGCAACCTGTTTCGGCGTCGTAATTCCCAGATCCACGAAAAAATTTCGGTGAACGCTGTGCGGATAATAGACGTTCAACAGCGTTCGCGAAAAATCAGCGCAGTTATGAAACAGCAGGTTAAAGTGGCTCTCGTTCCGGCTGTCGTTGTATCTATTCATGAACTGCATGTCTTCGTTCTGCGTAGTCTGAATCTGAAACCCATAAATTCTGCGGTCGTAGGACGCGCCAATCAGCTGGGTCCATTCACCGCCGGGCGTCTCACCGGCCTTCTTTCCGTCAACCACGTCCGGGACGTATGCCAGAAGGTGGTTGCGGCGGTAGCTATCGCGCAAACTCGCTTCAAGCGTCGCGTCGGCCGTTGCCGGTACGTCCTCGACGCGTTCCACCGCGTACAAATAGGGTACGAGTGGAATCGCCAGCCAATCATAGCCATCAATCTTGTGGTAGCGGCTGATCACCGCGCCGGGCTCGCCCGCATGGCATGGTCGCAGCCGGGTCGGCGACTCCGCGCAGACGTGATTCAGGTAGATCGCGGCATGCCCTGTCGGATTGAAGGCGCCGAATTGGCCATAAGGCTCTTCCATCAGCAGTGCAGCATCAGCTCGTGCCTGCAGTCCACTCACTGCCAACACAAACCCGGCCAACACTATGATGGCAGCGCGTGTATTCCCGATCATTCCGAACCTTTCCAAACTGTCTCCCAAGTGTCGGAAGTCCGACAAGCCATCAAAGATCAGACGTCACTCTTCTATGACGCTATCTTCGCAGACATGTTGCGCTTCCTTTCACTTTCGGCCCAAGGTCAAGGTCGGAAATTCAATAAAAAACACACCTGTCATTGAGATGGCAGCTGACGTGTGTACGTTGGCTGGGGTCAGTTGAAAATCGCTAGAACGAAATTCGAGCGCCAAATTGAAACTGCCGGGGATCATACGCTGCTGTCGGCGTGCCGGCCGCCGTGTAGAGCAGATTTACGTCCAGCGTGTTGTTTTTATTAATCAGGTTGAAGATGTCCGCGGTCAGTTGCAGCCCGACCTCATGCGAGAAGGAAAAGGCGCGGGCGATGCGCAGATCAGTGAAGACTGTGTACGGTTTCATGCCTACATTGCGCGATAGATTGCCTGAGTAGAAACTGCTGGCAGGGCCCGCGCTCGCCGGAGCGTCGATGTAGCACGGCAGGTTGAATGCTCCCGTCGGTGAATACTTCGACAACACGGGGGCTGTGCCGCAACCCGTGAGCCCGCTGTTCGGCGCAACCGCGTTGGGCCTGTCCGTCAGCGGATTGAAATCGAAGTTTGTATCCGTACCAGTAAGAATATTGAATGGCCGGCCTGACGAGAACTCGAAGATCGGCGCAATCGTAAAGCCGGAGAAAGTAGCTGGCATCCAGCCCGAGCCACCGATGTGCCCCGAATTGTAGACTCCCGAAAGAACAAAGCGGTGACGCTGGTCAAAGGTCGATACACTCCGCTCGGCGTTGGGAACGAAGTTACTCTGCGGTGAATCCGACGTCGAAACAACATCCGTAGAGTCGTCGATCGCATGGGACCACGTATAACTCAGCAGAAACTCGTACCCCTTGGTGAAGCGTTTCTTCAGATTTACGCTTAGCCCGTTATAGTCCGAGGTTCCTGTAGTGAGGTTTGGAGACATGTCGCCGAAGGGAACTGGAAGCCCCTTCCCGAGTCCATCCGCGAAGGCGATCTGACTGGCCAATGCCACACACTGGCCTGCGCCGACCGCGGGGTTGGCAAGAAACGGCGCCAGAGAGATATTCAATCCGGAGGGGCGGAAGAAGTTCAACAGGGGCGGAGCCACATAAGCTCCTGTGGGCCCTATTCCGCATGGATTCACTCCACTCGCGGTTGCTACCGTAAGCGGGTTCGACGTCGGACTCGCGGTGGCGGGCGGCGCCGTACCGGCCTTGACTGCGTTGACGGCGTTGCGCCAGTTGGCAATTAGAAGCTGAGGATTCACCGGGTTCACATTGATAGGCCGGTTAAGATGCCGCCCGCCTGTCGAGTTGAAGGCGATGTTCAACGAAATATCGTGTCCCATGTCCTGCTCGATGCCGAACGAGATCTGCTGTACGTACGGCGTCACAAAATTCAGGTCCGCTGGAAGTCCCGAAGGAAGAATTGGCAAAGGGAAGCCAGCGGCGAGAAAGTTCTGATTGACGAACAGCGAATTCGAATTATCGGGATCGAACCGCTGTTGATTCGCGATGTAATTTACTCCCACGGCGCTGGCGCCAAGGCAATTAGCGTTTCCAAGCGATCCCTGAAAGGTATTGGTTGCGTTTAGATTGAGCGGGCTTGCCCCGGCACTGGAAGCGCCAACGACGCATGGGGAGCCTCCAGCCAGAATCACCAGTGGAACGCTCGTTGAGTTGAACGCGGTGGACTGCGCCTCAAGGTTGCCGGGTGCGCGGTCGTAAAAAAGACCATAATTCGCACGGATTACGGTCTTCGAGTTTCCCAGGACGTCGTATGCGATACCAATGCGCGGAGCAAAATTTGTATCTTGCAACCGAATTCCCTGGCGAATCCCATAAGCGCGCTCCGCCGCTGTGGTGCCGGCATTGAGTGCAAGCTTTGTCGGGAAGGCCTCAATGTCGTAGCGAACGCCCAGATTCAGCGTAACCTTTCTGGTTGCGCGCCAACTGTCCTGGAGAAACGCGCCTAGAACCTTCAGGTCGTATCGAGTGCTCGTGTTTCCGATGCCCTGGGCAAACGATTGCGGAATGCCAAGCCCATAAGCCTGAATCGCAGAAAATCCGGGAAGACCCGCGAGCGACGAAGACACATCTGTACTGTTAAGTGCGCCGAAGCTGTAGTCGCCGCCTCCATACAGTTGGCCCTGAATGAGGTTGATCGGGATATACCGAAGGTCGATGCCCGTCTTAAATGTGTGCGGTCCGCGCGTGTACGTAAAGTTGTCCTGAAGCTGGTTCTGGTCCTCGATGCGGTTGACCACCGAGAAGGGCGTCTTGCCGAAGTAGACAAACCCCGGGATATTCACGGCAGTACCCGCGCCACCAGGCGAGTTGCTATTCGCAAAGAGGACAGGGTGGCGTGCAAACTGGAACCGCAGCTCGTTCACCTTGTTGCTCCCGAGAATCAGTGTGTGTTGTCCGGCGATCGCCCAGTCATGCAGGCTCTGCGTTGCAGTGCGTGAGAACGAGTTCTCCCCGAAGTTCTGGTTCGCTGCATTCTCCTCAATACCGCTGATGAAGCTCGGACTCGCGCTCCCGTGCAGGGTTAGCTGCTGGTTCTCGGTCAGCTTGTGATCGATGCGCAGGGAATAAACCTCAGTCCGCTCTGAAATCGGAAAATTGCCGATCAGACTATTTAACGAAACGAATGACGCCGGCAACGTCTGCCCTGAGGTGACGAAGTTCCTCTGCCCGATAGTCGGCTGAAGGAATGCCGGGTTTTGCCCAGTTGTGGCAATCGAAGAGGATGACCCGACCAGCGCGATGTATTGCTGAATACCGGGTGTATTCGGCGGAAGTTGTGGGTTCTGCAAAAATGCTTGCTGTTGCGGAGTTCCCTTGATCGTTAGCGCACCTGTCGGAGCTCCAAAAAATCGGCTGACGTCAATGCTGGTCAAACCGAAATTGTTCGCTCCGATGTCCGAGAACCCGGTCTCCTGCCGCCGCGTGATCTCGGCAGAGAAAAAATAAAACGTCTTATCCGGAACGATCGCGCCTCCGATGGTGGCCCCAGCCTGGACTCGTGTGTACGCTGGCTGATAGACGGTGGAAAACGGGTTCGTCGCCTGGATGTATCGGTTACGCAGGAATCCGTACACACTGCCATGCGTCTTATCGGTTCCGGATTTTGTGACAATGTTCACCACACCGCCGGATGCCCGTCCGTACTCCGCTGCAAAGCCGTTGGTGACGATCTGGAACTCCTGAACCGCATCCTGCGAGACTGTCGTGCGCGTGCCGCCGGAGATATAGTCCCCCGCGTCGGCACCATCGATGTTGATCGAGTTCGATCGCGCCCGCACCCCGCCGAAGTTCAGCCCCGACGTCGGAATCGCCCCAATCGAAGGCGCCGCATCGCGGGCAATCTGCGAATTCGTCAGCGTGAAGCTGATGTAGTTGCGGCCATTCGTCGGCAGGTTCTCGATACGAAGCTGGTCCACTGTCGTGGACTGTGAACTCCGCTCCGTCTCGATGATGTCCGCGCCTGCATTGACGCTGATTGTCTCACTTCCATTAACCGATAACGAGAGGCGTAGTTCGGCACGTTCTCCTACCGTCAGCACAATGTTGTTCTCGTTCAGTTTGGCAAATCCCGAAGCCGTCGCCGTCAACGTGTACGTGCCCGGAGGCAAAAGAAGAAGCTGAAAATTGCCCGCTGCGTCGCTCGTCGTCGAACGCGAAAACCCTTTGGAAGCATCTGCGATCGTGATTGCTGCATTTGGAACCACTGCGCCACTCGGATCGCTGATTGTGCCGTGAACTTCTGCTGTGGAGATATTCTGAGCACGAAGATCGCTGGAAAACGGGCCCGTCAGCACGACGATAGTGGCGAAGATGACTGAGGAGAGATGTCGCGAGACGCGAGTCAACATGGAGAAGGCTCCTATGCGATAGGCCGGTCGCCTACATTTCGCGACGACTCAGCAGATAACTTTGACAACGCGAAGTTCTACATGAATGACCATTCAGTGCGCAAGAGGGCCTCGTAACCTAACGCATATTCTGGCCAGCTTCATCGCATAGGAGTCTTCATCCGTGCCGGGAACGCGGCGATCTCTCCCCCTCCGGACAAAGATCGAGGAGCGGGCACTTGGCGCATTGCGGATGGTTCACTGTGCAGATCCGTTGGCCATGAATCTTAATCAGCGTGTGATGCTCGTCCAGCATGACAGGAGACCAGTTTGCCGGCGCCATCTCCATGAGGCGTGTCTCCGTTCCGCGAGCGTCTGTACCCTTTGCGATGAAACCCAGCCGCTCTGTCACTCGCAGGTGGTGACTGTCGACGCAAAGAGCTCGACGGCGTAAGGAACTGAAGTTGACCACCGCGGCACTCGTCTTCGATCCAACACCATCGAACTGCTCCAGCCACGCCCGAATCTTGTCTGTCCGATACCCTTCGAGAAAATCGAGGGAGAGTGTTTTACATCGTTTTGTGATCTGCTCCAGCGCCTGCTTCAGCTGCACAGCCTTCTTCTCGGAAAACGTAATCGGGTGAATGGCCTGTTCAATCTCTGCGACAGGCGCATCCCGCAGCTTCTCCCAGCTCCCAAAGTGAGATTCGAGATGCTCGACCACCTCAAACGTCACCTCTGTTTTGGTGCGCGACGAGAGCAGGGAGTATATGAATTGCTTCATCGGGTCCCACACTACCCGTTCAGGCGGTTTGTCGTAATACCCTAGCAGGCGACGGTGAACCTCTTCGAGGCGTTTATCCTCAAACAGCAGCATCACCCTTTCATTTTATTCACAATGGCGAGCCGACCCAATCGTTATCCGGTCCGTATGACTTATGGGTGACCTGGTCAGTTCCGAGTCACGCCGATCTCTGCCCCTGCCGCCGTGCGGATTCCCCAGGCCATTCGCGGCGTGTTGTGCGCAAGCCCTACGCGGCCATCAGGCCCCAGCAGAATGATACCGCCATGGCCGCCCAGCCTGCTGAAGAGATATGCAATAGCCTCTTGAGCAGCCTGCTCCGGGCTGGCGCCTGCCGCAACGCGATCCACAGCCCACTTTCCAAGCACCAACTTCATAATCGGTTCGCCCCACCCGGTCAGCGACACCGCCGCCGTCCGGTTGTCTGCATAGCAGCCGCAGCCGATCAGCGAGGAATCGCCGACGCGTCCCGGAGCCTTGTTCAGGGTGCCCCCCGTGCTCGTTCCTGCGGCTATATTTCCATGAATATCAAGTGCCACCGCTCCCACCGTGTCGTGCGAATCAAGATTGCCTGAGAAGGTCTCATCCCGCAGGCCAGCGCGTTCGGCGGCCTGTGCCTTGTACAACCGTTCTTGCTCCCGTGGAATCACGAGATCCATGTTGTCGCACAACGCCATTCCATGCTGACGCGCGAATCGCTCCGCCCCGGTGGCCACGAAATACACATGCGGCGACTTATCGAGTACCAGCCGCGCAGCTCGGATGGGATTTCGCAGCCGTTCTACACATGCTACGCCGCCCGTGCGCAGGTTTTCACCGTTCATCAGTAGCGCGTCCAGTTGCACCCGTCCGTCTTGGGTCAGAAACGAGCCTCGCCCTGCGTCGAAGGCCTCATCATCCTCCATGACGGCAACCGCGGCCTCAACAGCATCAACGGCACTTGCTCCCACCTCAAGAAGTGTGTACCCGGCAGCCAGGGCATTGGCAATTCCGTTTTCGTGGGCTTCGACGACGTCATCGGGCATGGCCCAGGCGCCGCCGTGGACGAGTAGAACAGGTGGTGTCTTCATTGCATCTCAAGTCTACGGGAAGTCTAAGGGAGTTCGCCGGCAAGGACCTACGATCATCGCTGCCATGTCCTGCGACGAAGAAACCCGCATCCTCACCCTTGTCTATCGCGGCAAACGAGGCATTTATCGCCACTTCGATGTACCTCAAGAAGAGTTCACGCGTTTAGTGCCGCGCGCTCTAAAGGGTACTATCTCAACGAAGTCTTCAAAACAAGGCAATACCGCTAGGAACATCTGCCGAATTCGAAAGGTTTGTACTTACTTGGCCTGCGACAATAACTTCCTGCGCTCGGTCTCGAGATATGTGTATCGGATCCGGTGGATCACGGTGAGCGTTGAGAATAGCGCCAGCACCCATAACGCCGGGGCCATTACGCCCCAACGATTACAGAGCGCGCCCAGAATGACGCAGACGATCCGCTCAGGCCGCTCCATGAAACCAACTTTGCAGGTCCCGATGAGCGCCTCTGCCCTCGCGCGCGTGTAACTGACCATGACGCAGGCCGTCATCACAAAAGCCACTAAGCCTACGTAGAAAAGCCGGTGACCGCGGGCGTAGTAGATCAGGAGGCCATAGAAGATCGCCACATCGGAATAGCGGTCCATCACCGAATCGAAGAACGCACCAAATACCGAAACCTGATTCGTCTTTCTCGCAACCCGACCATCTACCATGTCGAAGATGCCGGCCCCGATGATGATCAGCCCCGCATAGAAGAACATCCGGTTGGCATTATTACCTCGTGCGAATCCGAAGAAACACGCTGCGATGATATTGATCACAAGACCGATAAACGTCAGCATGTTAGGGGAGATGCGGGTCAGCGCCAGACCATTCACGATCTTCTGCAGCAGCCAGCCGCTGCCCTTTCCGAATGCGCTTGTCCAGGTCAAAAACTTATCCTCCGGGGAAAACCCCCGTCGTTGCCGTTACCTTTGGTAATTGGCTCGGTGACGACGGCGTTAGTCTTCAGCAGCGTCGTGAATCGTCAGGAGCTTCAGGATCTCCAACTCTCGATTGCCATTCGGCGTGATCACCGTCGCGGTATCGCCTACCCGCTTGCCCAGGAGCGCACGCCCAATCGGCGATGTCGTCGAGATTAAGCCCTTCGCTACGTCAGATTCTTCACTCGTCACAAGTTGGTATTTGAGCTCTTCATCCTTGCTCGCGTCAAAGACAGTAACACGCGAGCCGAATCCGACCTTGTCGGCTGGGATGTTGACGAGGTTTACCATAGCTAGTTCGCCCATCCGCTTCTTCAGCTGACCCAGACGCGCATTCACGAATACCTGACGCTGCTTGGCCATATGATATTCGGCGTTCTCGCTGAGGTCGCCAAGAGCGACTGCCTTCTTGATTTCCGCAGGCAATTCGGTTGTCAGCTCGTGTTCCAGCAACTTGATCTCTTCTGCGAGCCGTTTCATTACTTCTTCTGGCATTAGGGCCTTCCGGGCAAGACTTTGCGTTCGCGCAGACTCCCGCGCGGCTACGCGTAGTGGTCAAAATACGATTATACGATGCGGGCAAGCCCAGAATCACCGTCTCGCCCGCTCAGGAACCGCCCCTCTGATTCGCTTGTGCCTCCAGATTCGCCCGGGCCTCCAGAAACGACTGAAGGATCAATACCGCAGCTACCTGGTCGATAATCCCTTTTCGCCCCATCGCCGCATGTCCCGCCTCATCCAGATGACGGTGGGCCTGGGTTGTCGTCAGGCGCTCGTCCCAGAGATGCACTGTAATCCTGAACTCAGCCCGGAGTTCTTCGGCGAATGCCTGTGCCTTGGCTGCCTGCGGGCTTTGGTCTCCCGACATGTGGAGCGGGTTTCCGATCACCACCTCGGTTACCCCATGCTTACGCAAGACTCGCCCGACCGATTTCATATCCGCTTTGCGGCCTGCCCGGTGCAACGTAAACAGTGGCTGTGCCGTGTATCCCAGCGGGTCGGAGATCGCCAATCCAATTCGCCGGTCGCCTACATCGAATCCCACAATTCGCCCAACAACGCGAGAGTCTGTCTCCCCGTGCGGATCTTGCGGTTTGAAAGAATCCACGGTCACGGTTTTGAGTGTAAAGGTCGCACCGTAAAATAGCTGCAGTGAACTCCACAAGACACCATGTCAGTGCTGCAGGTCTCTCAACGGAGGCGCAGCTTTGAAGTTTTTTCTAACCCTTTTGCTGCTTCTCCTCCTTGCTGCCGGAGCAGCCGCGTACGTTGTCTACACTCCCTACGGCCCATCGTCAGAGACCTTCGTCGATATCCCACCCGGTACTGGAGCAACGGCTGTCGCCACCCTGCTGCGCAGGAAAGGCATCATTCGCAGCCGCTATGCTTTTGCTGTCCTGCGTCTCCAGAAAGGCGGAACCTTCAAAGCCGGCGAGTATCGGTTCGATCATTCTGTTCCACCTGGCGAGGTTTATTCCCGTCTGGTTCAAGGCGATGTGTATACCGTAACTCTCACTATCCCGCCCGGATACAACATCTTCGATATCGCGGCGGCAGTCGAATCAGCGGGCTTTGCAGAACGGAACACTTTTCTGGAAGCGGAGCGCCAGCATACCGAACTCGTCGCGGATTTATTCCCGTCGGGCACTCGCCCCGATTCCCTTGAGGGTTATTTGTTTCCCGATACCTATCGCTTTTCGAGGCATGCTATGCCGCTTCAGATACTTACCGCGATGGTCCGTCGCTTTCGGCAGGCTGCTAACCAGCTTGGCATGATGCAGGACATTCCGCGATCAGTAACGATGGCTTCGCTTATCGAAAAGGAGGTCAGCCAGGATGCCGAGCGTCCCGTTGTTGCGGGCGTATTCCTGAACCGTCTCGCCAAGTCGATGCCTCTTGCGACTGACCCCACAGTCATCTATGCCGCGCTGCTGGATGGTCGGTGGCGGGGGACGATCTATGCCTCTGACCTGCAGTCGCCCTCGCCCTATAACACGTACAGACGCAAAGGTTTACCTCCCGGACCGATCTCTAATCCAGGCGTTGCCTCGCTTCAGGCCGCGCTTCACCCCGCAGATACCGATTACCTTTATTTTGTGAGTGATGCCGCTGGCCATACGCGCTTTTCCGTTGGCTTGAAGGAGCATTCTGAACAGGTGGATGCTTACCGGCAAGCTGCGAAACGCTGAATTTTCGCGCATCGGGAAAGGTACCTGTAGCGTAAAACTCTTCGAAACGGGTGGGAGCCTGGGCACATCCAACGTAGGAAGCCATTGCCAGGGTTCACTTCGGGACCTCCCGTAAGGCAATCCGTGCCAGGACGGATATACTTGAAGTTCGTGTTATTGAGGATAAGACAAGCGTTAGCGGTGGGCCTGGTTACGCTGGCTTCGGCCCTGACCGGATGCCTTACCCATATCCGCATGGTGCCGAAGACTCGTCCGCCGGACGTGGTGATGAATGCTACACTTGACGACCTATTGCAGCAGGTCGATCAACGGTACGATGCCATCAAGACTTTCAATGCTACGGTGGAAGTTGTTGCAAGTGAAGGCGGTTCGCGGCAAGGCCAGATCAAGGAACTGACGAGCTTGGGTGGTTATATCTTTCTGCGGAATCCACAGGAGTTGCGGATCCTGTTGCGGGTTCCTGTGCTTGGTTCACAAGCGATTGATATGGTGAGCAATGGCACTTCCTGGAAGCTGTGGGTGCCCTCGAAAAAAATTGCAAGGATAGGTACAAGTCAGGTGGCGGATTCCTCGCAGCACGGATTGGAGAGCCTTCGTCCGAAGGTTATCCTGGACGCGTTGATGGTCAAGGGTTTAGAGGCGGAGCAGCTCGTGTCTCTGACGCAGGACAGCCGGATTTTCCCTGACCCGAAGAGCCAGAAGGATCTGGTGGAAGAGCCGGACTATGACCTTGCCATTCTGGCCAAGCCGACGGACAAGATGGTGCATACGCTGCGCGTGATCCATATCGGCCGGAGCACGCTTCTGCCGTACCAGCAGGATGTTTACGGCCCGGATGGGACGATCGTAACTCGCGCGTATTACAGCGATTACCAGAAGGTTGGCGATGTTCCTTATCCGACGAAGATCAGGATCGAGCGGCCGCAGGATCAGTATGGGCTCGCGATTACGATCACAAAGCTGACGTTGAACCAGAGGCTAGAAGACGACCAGTTTGAGTTAAAGTTCCCCGACGGGGTGACCATCAAGACGATGGATTAGGTCTGCTGTGAACGGGTTTCCGGCTTAGCTTTCGTAAATATTTTTTTGGACGGGTTTTGGCGGGTGGGAGTGGCTGTTTTACAGGGGATTCTCCATTTTCCACAGTGAAAAAACGTGGTTCTTACACGGTTTTAAGTGCATTTTTGTGGTTCTAATGCGGCGCTTATGTGCACGTTTTCAGTGCGTGAAAATTTTCCTCTTTTTTGAAGTTTATTTTTGTCCAGCGATCAGCTGCTCGGGTAGTGGGTCAGTTTGACCAAAGAGTACCTCAGCGCTGAAGCCGCAGCTAAATTTCAGCGTTGTTTACGGCACCCATTCGACTTCGCTCAGGGCAGGCTCTGAAGCCGTGCCCTTAAGCAAGACTTTGAAACTGACCCACTCCCGCTGCTCGCACGGTGGGGCTTCGGCTGGCTTCTTCGTGTATCGCTCCACAACTCTGGCTGACCGATCAAATTATTTGGGCATGGTGATCGACATGACCTTGCCGGTGCCTCGCTCGGTGATCCAAATCGTATCGCCCGCAGGCTGCACTCCAGTTGGTGTTTTGAGCCCTTCCTTGATCACGGTAACGCTCGCCTTGTCTCCATTGACGGTGATGACGGAGATTTTGCCGCTGGCATTTTCGGCGACGATGAGCTTACCATTCGCGGCCCGCATGCCATCAGGCCCCTTTACCAGCTGATCCATCCAGATATCGTCAGGCGGCTGCGGCTTGCCTGAGGCGTCGACAGGGATGCGGTAGAGCTTGTTGAAGAACACGTTGTTCACATAGAGAGTGCCATTCAGGAAGGTGATGCCATCGACGCCCATCAGCGTCCGGTGCTCCAGGTATAGCTCCGCAGTGGAGGCGCCAGCGGGCAGCCTGAAGATTCTGCCGTTGGCGGTGTCCGTTATATAGAGCGCCTTATCCGGCCCGATCGCAAAATCGTTGCACGTATTGTTGTCCCCCGGCAGGTTCCAGCGGATTCTGGGCGCGCCGGTAGAGAGGTCGAAGCTTCTGAGGGCGGTGTGTCGCCGTACTGGAGTGGAGTCCGGCACCGGGGTCAGCTGACATGTCCACAATGTATTCGTGGCGGCATCGGCGAGCATGCCGAAGAAGAATGTCCCGGGACCTTCGGCACTGGCGTCGATAAATTTCTCGGCAGTGGATGAACCTGGCTGCACCCTATAGACAAATGGCGAGCTGGCGCTGCCGACGATCAGCACGCCGCCCGGCGCCACGGTTAAGCTTTCCGGTTGTGATTTCGCATCGCCAATCAGAATTTCGGCGGCGGAGGCGGCTTGCGCAAAGCTCATAAGCAGAGCAATGCAAGTGGCGAGACGTCGAGCGTTCGAAAGACACATCGTTGGGTCTCCTCAGAGCAGAATCTTTCCTATGGAAGCCATGTTGGATTGGCCGGTCCAGTATACGGAATGATGGCTAGCCGACCCGTTTGCTGGTCGCTCGTGGGGGCTTCGGCTGGGGCTTGGGCTTGCTCTTGGCTGCCTTGAGCTCGAGATTGAGGGTTACGGCAGCGCGGATGAGATCCTTCAAGGCCGCTTCATTGATCTTCTCGCCTTCGTGGATGTCGATGGCGCGCCGAACATTTCCGTCGAGGCTGGAGTTGAAGAGTCCGGAAGGGTCCTCCAACGAAGCTCCCTTGGCAAAGGTCATCTTGACGACGTTCTTGTACGTCTCTCCCGTGCAGACGATGCCGCTGTGGGAGAAGACGGGAGTCCCCATAAACTTCCACTCTTCGACGATCTCAGGGTCTGCCTTGTGGATGATTGCTCGCACCTTCGCGAGCATCTTTCCGCGCCAGTCTCCAAGTTCGTTGATCCTCGCGTCGATGAGTACAGCGGCAGATTCCGCTGGGATGGTTTTTTTCATGTGTCGCTCCAACTCTCGCACCTAATTTCGCTGCGCTCAGCGTAACCTGCAACCTTCACCAACGCAGGGTATTGGGTCAGTCTGGAGTGAATGACTGTAGTTTCCGAAAACGAGACTTTACGGGCACTACGGTATTACTGCCGTTTGCCCGTCAACCGCCCAGAACTCGATTCCTGGCTCGGTGAGTGAGTCGGCGGAGATATGCCAATTGCGATCCTCGAATCGGCCATTCAGAGCCGGAGTACGCCACGCGCTGGTTTTGGCTCCATGGCAGCCATTCTTCTCCCGACGCGGCTCTCTGCTCATCGCTGTTTTAGCCCGTCTGTGCGCTATACTTGGCAGCACTTCAGCATCTTGGCGGAGGACATTTGGTGCCCGATGATGTGACTGCGCCGGGAGTGCGCCCGCCATCCGATCATGGTATGACGGTTTCCGTCGGCGGAGCCGCAGCCGCGGAGGCGGTCAAACGAAACTTGCCGGCGAGCATCGGCCGCTACCGTATTCTTCGCCTCCTTGGGGAAGGTGGCATGGGCTCGGTCTATGAGGCCGAGCAGGACCGGCCGCGCCGCACCGTGGCCCTGAAAGTCATCAAGACCGCCTGGGCCAGTCCTGCGCTCCTCCACCGTTTCGAGTTGGAATCGCAAGTTCTCGGTCGTCTCCACCACCCTGGCATCGCGCAGATCTATGAAGCCGGTACCGCCGATACCGACTTCGGACTGCAACCGTTCTTCGCGATGGAAATCATCCATGGCAAGCCCCTGGATCAATATGCCGCTGCAGCACCGCTCAACACCCGCCAGCGTCTGACCTTGATGATTCAGGTCTGCGAAGCAGTCGAGCACGCCCACCAGCGTGGCATCATCCACCGCGATCTGAAGCCCGGCAACATCCTGGTCAACGAGAACGGCCATCCAAAAATCCTTGATTTTGGTCTGGCGCGTGTGACCGATGGCGATATGCAAGCGACTCGTCAAACAGACATGGGACAACTGCTTGGCACACTCGCTTATATGAGCCCTGAGCAGGTTCTGGCCGATCCTCTGGAACTGGATACGCGCAGCGACGTTTACTCGCTGGGCGTCATCCTCTACGAGTTGCTGGCTGGCAAGTTACCGTACACGCTGTCGCCGCGTGTACATGAAGTGTTGCAGACCATTCAGCAAACCGACCCCAATCCCCTAAGCAACGTGAGCCGAGTCTATCGGGGCGACGTCGAAACCATCGTTGCCAAGACACTGGAGAAAGATAAGGCGCGGCGATACGCCTCGGCGGCGGAGCTGGCAATGGACATCCGGCGATACCTGCAAGACGAACCGATCGTGGCGCGTCCGGCGAGCACCAGCTACCGCATGCAAAAGTTTGTGCGCAGGCACAAGGCGCTGGTGACAGGGACCGCAGCGGTCTTCCTTGTGCTTTGCTTCGGAATTGTTGCCAGCACATGGCAGGCGGTGCGCGCCAAACGCGCCGAGCAGACTGCTTTGACCGAACGCGATCGCGTGATCGTCGCAGAAAAAGCGAGTCGCGCCGAGCGCGACCGGGCGATCAAAGCGGAGTCGTCTGCAGCAGCGGAACGCGATAATGCCAGAGTCCAGATGATGCGCGCGAATACGGAGGCGGAGACTGCACTGGCCGTGAACCAATTTTTGCAAAAAGACCTGCTGGGGCAGGCGAGCGCCCAGAATCAGGCGCGGCCCGACCAGAAGCCGGACCCGGATCTCAAGGTGCGCACTGCCCTCGATCGTGCGGCTGCAAAAACCGAAGGCGCCTTCAAAGATAGACCGTTAGTCGAGGCCTCGATTCGACAGACCATCGGCAATACCTATACGGATCTGGGGTTGTATAGAGAAGCGCTTCCTCAGCTTGAACAGGCTCTCAAACTCCGGCTTTCGAGCCAGCCGTCCGACGACTCCGACGTATTGTCCGCAAAAAACGACCTTGCGCAGCTGTACGCCGCCCAGGGCAACGTGTCCGCCGCGCTCCCGTTGGTGCAGGAGGTGCTAAAGGGCCGCCGACAGAGGCTTGGGCCGGACCATCCCGACACGCTCATTGCCCTGAATAACCTCTCCGCCCTGCGCTTTCTCGAAGGCCGTTTGGCGGAGTCCGAGGTGCTGCAGCGCGAGGCACTGCGGCGACGAATGCGGTCACTCGGGCCTCAGCACCCCGACACACTGGAATCACAGATGAACCTGGCAGCGATGTTGCAAAGGGAGGGTAAGCTAAGCGAAGCCGAAGAGTTGGAAAGATCTGCGATCGCGGGCTATGCCAAGGTATTCGGTCCGGATCATCCCAGAACTATGCGGGCAAAAGCTGGCCTGGGAGACCTGCTCCTCGATGAGAAGAAATATCCGCAGGCTGAGGCGGTGCTGAGAGAGACGCTTGACAGTGAACTCCGGGTTCTTGGTCCGGAACATCCCGCCACCGCCGCTGTCCTGAACTCGCTGGCCATGGCTGAGGAGGATCAAGGGCGATCGTCGGAAGCCGAGCAATTGTATCGGAAGTCTCTGGCGGCTGAGGAGAAATCCCTGGGCGCCGGGCACCCGGAAACCATTAACACAAAGCACAATTTGGCTCTGCTCTATCAGCGCCAAGGCAAGAAAGCCGAGGCCGAAGCTGAATTCGAAGAGGTTGTTCGGCTGCGCCACCAGTCGCAAGGATCCGACCTGTCGCAACTCGACAGCGAGTTGGCAGCGCTCGGCGTGATTCGGCTCGATCTGCGAAAGTTCGCAGAAGCCGAGGTGGTGCTGCGCGAATCGCTGGAACTGCGCGAGAAAAAAGATCCCAACGGCTACCCAAGGTACAACTCAGAGAGTACCGTGGGTGCGAGTCTTGCGGGGCAGGGCAGGTACTCCGAGGCTGAGCCTTTTCTGTTAAGTGGATACGAAGGCATGAGACAGCTCGGCAACAAGCTTCCGGAGTTCGGAAAGCCGCGGTTTAAGCTCGCCGGCGAGCGCATCGTGCAATTGTACGAGTCGTGGGGCAAGCCCGAAAAAGCTGTCGAGTGGCGCGACAAGCTGAAAGTCAATCCGCAGTAGTCTTGGAGCCCGAACACCGAGAATACCGCCTCCAGCAAAACTGCACGTCCCCCAACCGCGAGGATCAGGATACGGCGACTCTGGATTTTCGCGATGACGGTGAAGTTCAAGCATCCTCACGCTTCTTCACGAAAATGTATGGTCCGCCGTCTGACTGCAAGGGAAAAGCGAAGAGCGGATCGACAGATCTGCGCAAATGTATTCGGCCTTTGTGTGGAGAGTAGAGTCTCCTGGCCATGATGAGATGCGCTGCGTGCTCTTCCTGATAAACGGGACGGTCATGGAAGACCATTTTCGGGAGCAGGTTGCGAGCACGCCGTTGGGAACTGTTCGGTCGTCTTAGCTGTCCAGTGCAGACCTTGGTGAGAACGCTAAATCGTTATCATGTTGCGGTAAAGTCAGGCAGCGATGGGGCTCACCGCTGGGCGATATTCTTGTCCGCTCGAGAGAACGGCCCAGGCGATACGGGCAAGCTTGTTGGCTGCGGCTGTGATCACTACCTTGACCGGAGACCGGCGCTCGAGAGCGTTGAGCCAGGGACCGAACGGCGATCGTTCTCGCTTGACGCGGAGGACGGCGGATCGAGCGCCATGGACAAGCAGCTTCCTCAGATAGCTGTTGCCGCGCTTGCTGATGCCGAAGAGCCTTGTCTTGCCGCCGGTCGAGTGCTGTCTTGGGACAAGTCCCAGCCAGGAGGAGAACTCCCGGCCCTTACGAAAGGCCGCTCCGTTGCCTATAGCGGCGACGATCGCGGTCGCAACCAAGGGCCCGATGCCGGGGATCTGTCTGAGTCGTTGGCAGGCTGGATCGGAAGAGGCGATCTGTTCCACCTCTTCGTTCATCGCGACGATCTGTTGCTCCAGGTCCTTCCACTCGCTCCACAGCAGGCTGACGAGGTTACGCATGCGTGGTGTGAGGTTCGCATCTGCGTTCTCGAGGATCTCAGGCATCGCCTGCTTCAGCTTGAACGGAGTCTTGGCGAAGACCATGCCACGCTCGAGCAGGAAGGCTCGCAGCTGGTTGATTACGGACGTTCGCCGAGCGACAAGCCGGTCGCGCACACGATGCATCGCCTGAAGATCAAGCTGGTCGTTCGTCTTGATCGGAACGAAACGCATGTTCTGCCGGTCTACTGCCTCGGCGATGGCTTCGGCATCGAGGAAGTCGTTCTTGTTCGACTTCACGAATGGCTTCACGAACTGGGCTGGAATCAGCTTCACGTCATGGCCTTGTTCGCGCAGCACACGTCCGAGGAAGTGCGCCCCTGAACACGCCTCCATCCCGATCAAGGAGCTCTGCATGTTGGCGGTAAAGGCAATGAGCTGCTTCTGAGTGAACTTCTTCCGCCACAGCACCTTGCCTGCTGCGCTCAGGGCTACGAGGTGAAAGGTCGTCTTGCCAAGATCGATACCAACCGAATGTAGCTGCATGTCGATGATCCTCCTTGAACCTGCCAACACAATCCCCCACTTCAATGTGGAGATCAAGCGGCGGACCATCTCATTAACGGGGTTTTGAGAAACTTCGTCGACCGCGGTTTCAACTTGCCGATAAGTCGACTTTCAAGGAACGAACGCGATTGAATGGTCTTCAAGGCTAAGGGATGGCTTTGTGGTCACGCTCTGCGAATCCGTAACCCGATTGCGGCTTCCCCACCGACGATCAAGATCCTAATTTAGCTGCGCTCAGCGTGATTTGGATGACATCACTTCGGGGAGTTCGATAGCGGATCGATGCCGTTCCACTGCCCGGAACTCTCGAGGATGCGGCATCTCGTGAAGGACGATCGGTCAAATACGGCGGTCGATTTATGGCGATCGATGTGGGTTCGATGAAGGCCTGGGCGATACGAGGCATTGAGCATGGAGGCATCGTCCTGCCAGAGGCTCAGGGTTAAGCCGTCGTCACCTATTGTGAGGGGCGTAAATGCCTGACTAGCCAGACAACCGTCACATTGCCGGAGCCAATCCAGTACGAGGTCTACGTTGCGGCGAAAATCAATGACGCGCTCTATCCTGAAGTCCGGACCGCGGCGGTAACCGGCGCTCGTGATAACCATGGACAGGCCACCGGGATCAGTCGCTGCGACCTCGAAGAGCTCACCGGGCGACTCGCGATCAATGTGGTTGCACTCTCCATGGTGTCGAATCGGCAGGAGAAGCTGATGCCAGGATTCGATCGCGTTGGCGATGAACGGCATGAAGGCTTCCTTCTCTTTGAAAGCGTTCCGGGCGTCCGGAAGTTCCCGAAACAGAGCGACTGCGCACCAGATTTCGCTGGGCAGCCGATTGCCATTCGGCCCTACGGGACCACACGATCCGATCTTCCAACTAAGAGCACCTTGGGGTGATTCGGAGAGAAGCAGCTGCTCCGGGAGTGTGATTTGTGAGAATCGAAGCCAATGGGCCGTTGCGTAACGGGCACTTTCGAGCAAGTGCAACCTCCAAGGATGTCAAGCGACGACCACATTGTTGCATAGAATGTATCTCGTTGATTCCTCGTAATTAGCAGATCAAATTCGTCCCGAAAAGTTGGCTTCAATTGCGTGGCCTCCAATTTAGATCGGCCCGCGCCCTGAAGCTGCCTTGGCCAAAGCTGCCTGAGCGGCGGCTTAAGCGATTATGCGTGAAAAGGTGTTGAACGGGCATCCCACGATGAGGCTCGTGCCATCCAATGTGGTTTCACTAGTAACCTCCCCTTTTCATAGGAATTTTTCCCAGGAGTCATAGGAACAACAACGACCGACTGGTTAAATGACGCTAAACATGCACGCTGCAAGGGTTCCTCGAGTTTCTCGTGGAGCTCACTCGAATTGAGTTAGAAGGAGGAACATAATGGGCCTCTACTCGAAAATCGCTGGCTTGGGAGCGGTACTGGTTCTTTCGACCGCTTTCACATCTGCAACTAGTTACCAAATTGCAAGTTACGCAACCGCGGGCCCAACCTTTGGTGATCAGAATTCGGCAATGGCATTCAATGTCGCAGCGTCGACGCCAATACCGGGTTTTTCGGCTACCTCAGCAACCGTCGCAGTTCCGCCGGGACTTTGGAATTCAAGCCTGACAGGTTCGTCAAGCTGGGTTTCCTATGGCCAGACGGGGCCGACAACGCCTCAAGGTTCGCAGCCTGGTGGCAATTTTGCTCCTAACGGCACTTATCTCTTCACAACTACCTTCACGTTGGACGCGAATGCAACTGCATTTACGCTCAATCTCTTAGCCGATGATACAGTCGACGTTTTTCTTGATGGAAATCCTTCAAACATCCTCGAGAATTTCACGCCTGGTCTCAACGGCACATGCCAGATCAACCAGCCGAATTGCGAAACTGTGTTTACTATCAACCAACTGACAAATCCAGGTGGGCTCCCGTTCCTGACTGCTGGTTCCCATACTTTGGATTTCGAAGTGTTCCAACTTGCAAGTTTTGATATGGGCCTAGACTTCACGGGTACTATCACCACCGCCGCCGTAACCACACCAGAACCAGGTACGCTGATACTGCTCGGAACCGGCTTGCTCGGTTCGGCGGGCACGCTTCTGCGCCGGAAGCGGAAATAATTGCAAGACATGCTCTATTGATGAGGGGTTACCTGCGTTGGTCGCGAATGCGTTCCTGATTCGGGTTGCCCCTTTCTTTTGTCACGAATACGTTGTCAAAAGCAGGTACTGAGGGGCGAGTACACCAAGCGCGATGGCGCTCTGGTTGATCGCGTGGCCTCTGATGGTGCCTCTGTGAATCCACATATGTTCATGTTAGGTAATCGGACCCTCGAAGAACGATAGTTCTGAAATCGTCCTTTAGGGCGCACCTGCGCCAGTCTCCAAGTTCGTTGATCCTCGCTTCGATTAATACGGCGGCAGATTCCGCTGGGGTGGTTTTTTCATGTAAAGCTCAACTCTCGCAGCCATTTTCGCCGCGCTCAAGTAACCTGCAACCTCCATTCGAAGATCAATCATGAGAAGCGCGTTTATCGAGACTAATTCCTAGACAGGTTCTCGTCCCAAGTCGGGGTGACGGGAAATCACTTGTTAATCTTCCTGCCTTGTTGGGGAATGAAGCTGCATGACGCGTTAGTCAACCTGGTGGATGAAACCTTGAGCTGCTGCAAGTTGTTTTTGGTCAGCACCGCGTTGAAGTCTTTGATCTGTTGCTGCATCCCATTCCATCCGGCCAGTGTACGGTTGTAGTTGGCGCAGTCGCTTTCCCAAGTGGCGATCTGGGTCGGCGTGGGTGCCATGTCGAGGCCTACCTGAATCATGCTGACCATGGTGTTGTAGGAGTTGTTCAGGTCTGCGAAGGATTGCATCGCGTTGGGATCGGGAGGACGGCGATTCGCGCCGCCGCCACCGCCGGGCGGTGGTATTACGCCGCCAATCTTCGTTAGGTCAGCATCGAGCGTCTTGGCCTGCTTGGCGACATCGTCGGGCAGGTTGCTCTGCAGCAGGGACGCAAGCTGGTTCCTGACGGCAGCGACCTCGTCGTGGCCTTCGAAGCTCTGCTTCATCCCCTGAACCGATAATAGTGTGAGCCTGTTCTGTGTGCGCAGGGCGGCGATCAGCTCGGGGCTCTGGCCGACGCGCGGGTCGTTGATGACGGTGACTTTGCTGGTGTAGACCTGGCCGTCGACCGTAAGCTTCAGCGTATAAACGCCAGGGATCACCTGCGGTCCATGCGGACCGGGGGTGGTGGAGCCGGGCGTCATGTTCATCTGATTTTCGAGATCGTGGCGCAGGGCGGGCGGGTCGTCATAGTACAGGTTCCAGTTGATGCGGTTGAGACCGACGTTCGTACCAAGGGCGCGCGATTCGGGAGTAGCCAGCCAGTAGTGGGGATACAACGCGTCTTCGATGGGCGGCGGCAACGTGCTGGAGATGGTACGCACCAGATTGTTGTGGTCATCGAAGATCTGCAGTTGAATGGGCCCGCTGGGTTCACGGCTGAGATAGTAGTCGACGATCGCGCCATAGGGCACATTGGTCGCGTGGGGCACTTCGATGGAGAAGGGCTGATCCCAGTTGCTATTGATGCGGGCACGGATGGCGTCTGCAGGGTTGAAGAGATAGGCGGAGGAAGAACTGATGGCCTGAGCGTTCGCGGCGATCTGGCGTAGCGGGCTGATGTCATCGAGAACCCAGAAGCCACGGCCGTAGGTGCCGATCACCAGGTCGTTCTGGTGGTGATCGGTGTGGACGTCGAGGTCGCGGATGGAGGTGCTGGGAAGGTTTTGCCGCAGCGACTGCCAGTGATCGCCATTGTCGAAGCTGACGTAGACGGTGGTTTCGGTGCCGGCGAAGAGCATGCCAGGTTGCTGAGGATCAACGCGCAGACTGTTGACCCAGCTTCCGGTGCGCTCGTCCCTGGGCAGGCCGTTGACGATGCTGACCCAGGTCTTGCCGCCGTCGGTGGTACGCCAGATGAGCGGCACGTTGCCGTCCTCGTCCGCGGGAAGCGTAGCGCCGCGCTCGGCGGCGATGCGGCCAGCGACATAGGCGGTATTGACGTCATGGCCAGCCTCGATGGTGTTGAAGCTGAAGTGGGCCGGCACGTCCGCAATGTTGCTGACGTTGTTCCAGAATTTGCCGTGATCCATCGTGTTATAGATCTGGCCGTTGCTGCTTGCGGTCCACATCACACCGGGCTTGACCCGTGAGATGGAGAAATCGCCGATGGAGGGTGGGGTCGGGGGCGGACCTCCGCGCGTGGATTGCTCCGGTTGCGGGGGTTCCGGTTTTTTCGCATCGCAGGCTATCTGTGGCGCTCCCTTGGGCGTCGTCAGATCTGGGCTGGCGGCAGTGAAGGAATGGGCCCCGTCGCGCGTGACGAGCAGACACTGGTAGGCGACGTAGAGAGCGGTGGGCTCGAAGGCGATGTCGAACTTCTTTTGGAAATCCCTGCCCGCTGTGTACTTGGTGGAATCAGCACCGAAGTTAGGTGCGACGTTCTGCCACTGTCCTGTCGCCATATTGATTTTGATCAGGCCGCTGCCGCCTCCGCCCGGGCCGTAGCCGACACCGTAGATGATGGTTGGATTTTTGGGATCGGGCCTGACGATGCCGAACTCCGAGGAGGGCAGGGGGTTCCAGTCGGTGAAGTTGACCTGGCCCCAGTTGCCGCGGCTGCTGATCATGACTGCGCCGGTGTCCTGCTGCGCAGCCATGATGTGGTAGGGATACTGGTCGTCCGTGGCAACGTGGTAGACCTGCGAGATGGTCTGGGTGTACCAGAGGCTCCACGTCTTGCCGTTGTCGAGAGTGACGCTGGCGCCCTGGTCCGAGCCGACGAGCATGCGTTTGCCGTTGGTGGGATCGATCCAGAGCTTGTGGTAGTCTTCGCCGCCGGGCGCTCCCTTGAAGGGCTCGAAGGTGACGCCGCCGTCGGTGGAGCGGTACATCGCAGTGCTCATGGTGTAAAGGATGTCCGGGTTCTGCGAGTCCACGAAGACGCCGCTGCTATAAGCGCCCTGTCCGTTGCTGATGCGCGAGTCCTTTCCAGCCATGTGCTGCCAGGTGACGCCGCCGTCGTCAGAGCGGTAAAGGCCCGAGCCGTTTTCGATGTTGTTGCCAACGATGTACATGCGCTGGCCTTTGGTGTGCATGGCGACCGCCACCGCAACGCGGCCCTCAAAAGGCGGAATCTTGATCTGGGTCCACGTCTTGCCTTCGTCGGTGGACTTGAAGCCCAACGCTGGCTTGGTTTGGGCCCGGGAGCCGCGCTCGCCGGCAGCACCGCCGCCACCGCCACCACCAGTGCCTTGCGTGGCGGCCAGCATGACATTGGGCTCGTCGAAGGCGTACTGCAGGTCGCGAGTGCCGTCATAGCCGGCGGCCTTGAGGACGTTGGTCCAGCTTTGACCGCCATCGATAGAGCGGTAAAGGCCACCGCCGTGATGGGTGGTGTCACCGAGAGCAGAGACGATCACCAGATTAGGATCGGCGGGATCGACAAGGATGCTGTCGATCTTCACGGTGTCCTCGAGCCCGATGTGCTGCCAGCTCTTGCCGGCATCGGTGGACTTCCACATGCCGTTGCCGAGGCTGCCGCCGATGGGGTCGCCGGCACCGGCATAAACGATGTTGGGATCGGAGGGTGCAACCTGGATGGCGCCGACGCTATCAACGCTCGTCTCCTGATCAAAGACGGGGAACCACGTCACGCCGGCGCTGGTGGTCTTCCAGATGCCACCCAATGGCGAGCCGAAGTAGAAGGTGCCGGAGTCGCCGATGACACCGGTCACGGAGGCAATACGGCCGCCGTGGAAGGGCCCCACATTACGCCACTTGAGTCCCGCGTAGAGGTTGGGATTCACTTGCGCCGACATGGCTAAGGTTGATGCCAATACGCCGGAAAAAGTAAAAGCGCACCGTGTTACCCACGACATTCGCGTCATGCTGTACCCTCACAAAAATATTGTCGATTCAAGATTGTATACGTCGGCCACGCGTCCGAGGACGCACGGCTGCATTGAATCGCCGCGAGAAATAGGTTCGTCATCGCTTGGCGAATCGCAACAATAGAGACCCGCAGTTGAAATCAAGCTGTTTCCTGGAGCCAATCGTTCCGGTTTACAGCGATAGATTGCAACTCGCATATCCTCGACCGCTCCTATTAACAGGCGCATGATCGGGAAGGCACTCATCGAGGCTGGATTAGTGAGGGAAGTCGGCATGTCGTCAGTGGTGTATCGATGACGAGACAGGTTTGTGGAGGGATCTTGGAATCCCGGTGTCGAGTATTCCCTGGACCCTTCGCCTTGGTGCGGCTTCTTGAGGTAGAAGATTGGTACGTACTATCAGGCGGAGGGCATCATCGTTTGTCTATGATTTTGTTCAATGATTTCGTTCATTGACTCGTTCATTGACTCGTTCATCGATTTGTTCGTTGATTTGTTTATTGATTCGTTCGAGGATTCATTTATCGATTCGTTCATCGATTCGTTCATTGATTCGTTCGAGGATTCGTTCAAGATGAGGGACCGGGCGCATGAATAACGCGGATGGTCAGGATACGGCGGATCGCCTCTCTACAATTGTTGCGAACTCCCTGGACACTCAGGCGAAGACGCAGGATCTGGCGCGCCGAGCGTATCAAAGCCGCACGCAGTTCCACAGGTTGTTCCGAACGGTGGTCGAAGAGACTCCGGCAGCCATGCGACGACGGCTGTTGTTGGAAAGAGCAGCCTATCAACTGGGACATTCCGGAGTGCCGGTTACGGACGTTGCTCTGGATGCCAACTACGGTTCGCTGGAGGCGTTCACTCGCGCTTTCCGAAGAGCTTTTCGGACTTCTCCCAGCGTCTACCGGCGTTTGCGTGATCCTCACTTTCATCTGCCGGCGCAGAACAAGATTCACTTTTTTGCGCCTGGTTCGTCAACGAGTGGTTCATCGACAAAAGGAGGAAGAGACATGGATTTATTCGATCGTTTTGCAGGCAACGACTCCTGGCACACGCGGCGTTTGCTGGAGTACGCGGGTGCTTTGACAGAGGAACAACTGGATCGGCCGCTGCCTACGGTCGTCGAACTGCTGCCCTGGCGAGAGACGAATAAGACTCTGAGGCAGCTGTTAGAGAACATTGTCTTCACGAAGGAGGTCTGGACCGCCGCGCTGTCCGGAGCAGAGATGGATGTGAACGGCCCTCCCAAAGCGCAGCGCTCTCCGCAAGCGATGCTCGAAAGGCTCGAAAAGACGGATGCTGAACTGCATCGAATTCTGGGTGACATCCGAAACAGCTCGAGCTGGGATGATACTTTCGTCGACGCTCTGTGCGAACCGGCGGAGACCTTCACGTACGGCGGCGTCTTCGCCCATATCATGACGTTCAACGCGCATCGCCGATTGATGGCGCTGGACGCTCTACGCCAACTCGGGGTTCAAACTGAAGGTTTCGGCGATCCCATGGAATATGAGGAGAGTGTCGCACCCTGGAGCCAGCCGGTAGCTCCGTAGTTTGTGGTCACCGATCTTGATGTGGAGTGACGAGGAGAACGGAGTTGCTGCGATTCAATGGAACTATGGAACGCGATCCCGCCATCGATGCGTGGATGAAAGCGCATCGAGGTGAATTGGGAGCCATCGCGCAGGAGTGGTTTGAGGTGATGCGAAGATCCGGGGACGAAGTCCGGGAGATATTTCATGATGGCTGTCCGGTTGCATGCCTGGGCGATGCGCCCTTCGGCTACGTCAATGTCTTCACTTCGCACGTCAACGTGGGGTTCTTTCAGGGTGCGGCGCTGCCGGATCCGGCCCACTTGTTGCAAGGCAGCGGCAAGTTTATGCGCCATGTGAAGTTGCGACCGGGAACGGCGATAGACCCCGCATCGCTCAGCAGGCTCATCGAGACGGCGTACTGGGATATAAAGGCGCGCGTTGAAAACGGCTAGCTTAGAGCAGCCTTGAGAGATGACGGCCGATGCGAATCCCAAGATTAGTACCGGAAAGCCGGCTTCCTGGAAGTGACATCCCAGCTGGTATCATGCCTGCCATGAACAAAGTTGCGCCATTCCTCTGGTTCAATGACAACGCCGAAGAAGCCGCCGAGTTTTACCTGAGCATCTTTCCGCATGCGCGCAGGGTCGATGAGGTGCGGTCCAAAGGTGTCGGTCCGTGGCCCGCGGGCAAGATTGCCACTATCACGATCGAGCTTGAGGGCCAGGAGATGGTCTTCCTCAACGGCGGCCCTGCGTATCAGCTCAACCCCGCGTTCTCGTTTTTCGTCCGCTGCGACTCCCAAGAAGAGATCGACAGCTACTGGGGCAAGTTGATCGATGGCGGCCAACCCATGGCCTGCGGCTGGCTTACAGATCGCTACGGTCTATGCTGGCAAATTGTGCCACGCAATATCGGCGAGTTGATCAGCCATCCCAAAGCTATGCAAGCCATGATGGGGATGATCAAGATGGACCTGGCTGCACTGGAAGCCGCCGCGCGTGAGAGCTGAAAGCCTTCTCCAGTCTTTCAATCAGAACCTTTGTATGGTTTGAGACTGTTGCGCTTTCCATTCCGAGGAGGCGCATGCTATCCTTCCGCCTACCCTTGGGTCATTTCCTCCCCTGTCTTCGCGTAGAGTCCTGTCTCTGGGCGAAGCTGTTTGGCCGAAGCTAATGTAGCCATGCATTAACGGGAGGCTTCTATGGACTTGGTTGATAAATTACAGAGCCTGAAATCGACGTGGGGTTTGTTGAGTGTTGCCACGGTATTGTTTCCGGGCGCAGCCTATTGGTTCAACATAAGCTCGATTAAGAGCTCACCTATCGGTGAGTACTACCTATTGACGGGAGTACCACTGGGGGCTCTCACGCTCTTACTTGCTCTCAGGCTGGCGGATAACATCAGCGATACTTCAATCAGGAATATCGCGCTGGTCTTAGCTTTTGTTGTACTACCGGGTGCCCTTGCAGGGTTTGTCTCTCAATCAGCCGACTGCAAGGACGCATCCCCTGTGAGGGGAATCACCACCTGTTCCGCACAGATGTTCGGATATCAGGTCGGGCAAGGATACATCACCGCGACAGTGAAAAGTGCTGGTCGGCTCAAAGAGTTCAGGTCTTTTTGTGAGTGTTATCCGACTGGAGGAGGAGAGTACAACAACTGCAAATATGGACAGTGGGAGACTGTGCTGGATGAAATTAATCCGTCCGAATATTATGCGGTAACGTTGTTTAACCTATGCATCATAACGCTGACAATGACTTTTACGTTGTTAGCGAGTCTCTTCGACTGATTCGCAGGTATTGTTCGATCCCGTAAATTAGAAATGACTCCTGCCTTCCGGCGATGGGGTTTCAATCTCATCTCAATGCGCCGTCACGCGATTGGCTGAACCCATTGGGTCCGCCAGGCTGGTGCCTCGAAGGGGTCCGCGAAGTACTGTGTCTCGTGCACGACCTTGCCGTTGCGGAACTCCATAATGCTCACTGTGTATGCTGGTCGCCCCTGGTAGGTGATGGTGTATTCCGTGATCCAGAGATCACCTTTTCCGACAATTCGCCTGATGTTGAAACCCGATGGCTTGCCTGGATGATGGGACCGCAAGGCCTGCAAATTGGCTCTCCCGAGGATTCGTTCCCCTGACTGAGGGTAGTCACAGATCGCATCGTCCTCGTAAATATCGTGCTCCGCGTTTGTATCGCCGGCTGCCGACGCCTGCCAGTGCCTATTCAGGGCTTCACGTATTTGTTCTTCTTGCATGGACATGCTCCAAGTGCGGGCTGGGTTTCATGATCATCTCTTCCGAGCATTCCTCTGTCTCGCTTTTAGTCAATGCTCGCTGCTCGCGTGTTTATGCCGGCGTGCCGTTTTTCGCTGGAAAGAGGATGCCGATGGTGCGGCTTGGGGGTCGAAGCGCCCACGATGCCACGGTAAAACCGGTAATGATGAGAGGGGCGATGACGTGAAAGGCGTAAGCGCCGTAGCCGCCGACCGCGGCGCAGGATGCGGCTGCGCCTGTCAGGTCGAAGAAGATGCCGGCATACGCCCATTCCTTGAGCCGCGGATAACGCGGCACAAGGATGGCAATGGCTCCAAGCACCTTCCAGAATCCCAGGATGGCAAAGAAGTACAACGGGTAGCCAAGGACGGGCACCGAGCCATGGGGGTTGGCCCGAATACTGTACCATCTGCGCGACGCCGCCGCTTCCGATAGGAAGCGCTACGAGAATGGTCATTGTCCAATAAACAATGGATTTTGCTTTCATGGTCATTCCAACCCTCCAACGACCTGTCTCCAGGCCGCCGAAGAACTTCTGCCAGCCGTACTTTGCACCCTGATAAGCTGCCTGCTGATCGGGACCGAAGCCGGACTGCTCCATGCGAACGTGAGTGCCGCCCTCGGCTGGAGTCAACGTCCAGAGCACCACCCATTGAAGCCCGGTTTCGCTTCCTCCAACACCCCAGTTATAAGACAGACGTTGGAGCGGGTCGACGATCAGCACCTCGCAGTCGACGATGCCATTCCAGTTCGGCACGGGGTCGGCGCGGAACTGGAACCTCCGCCCGACCACCGGCTCGAAGTCGTTGTTCATCATCCACTGCGCGAGGAGCGGGCTCTCGGTGAGCGCTCGCCACAGCTTCTCTGGCGGGTGCGGGAATACGCGCTCGACCACAAGGGTACGGGTACTCTCTGCTGTATTGCTCTCTGCTGATATCCTGGCTCATGGGTCCATCCTTTCCAAAAGTGCTTCGAGCTGATCAAACCGGTCGCGCCAGAAGGCGCCGTAGAGATTGAGCCAGTCCACCATCGGCGCCAGCGCATCGGGCCGTGCGCGATAGTGAGTTTCGCGTCCCTCGCGGCGATGCCGTACCAGCTTTGCCCGCTTCAGCACGGTGAGGTGCTTGGAGACAGCAGGCTGGGAGACGCCCGCATAGCGAGTCAATGCGTGGACGGTCTGTTCGCCCTGCCGGGTCAGCTCCTCGAAGATGGCCCTGCGCGTCGGGTCGGCGAGAGCACGGAAGACAACGTCCGCTACGGCTTGCATACAGAGCCTCCCCCAGTTGTGTGGCGTGTTACCAGTCGAGGTGTGTTATCTGAATGAGATTTCCGCAGGTATCGTCAAGCACTGCGATGGTCGATCCGGTCGTCTTGGTTGGCTCCTTGGTGAACGTTACACCGTGTTGCTTTAGCCTTGCGTACTCCTTTTGGACGTCCGCGACGAAGAAATTAGCGGCGGGTATTCCCTGCCGAAAGATCTCCTGTTGAAACGTCTTCGCGGCCGGGTTGTTGTTGGGCTCCAGAACCAGTTGCACGCCTTCTGGTTCTTCAGGCGAGACCACTGTGAGCCATTTGTAATTCCCTGCCTGAATTCCATTTTCTTCACGAAGCCCAGAACTTCGGTGTAGAACTTCAGGGCCTTGTCCTGATCGTCGACAAAGACGCTCGTCAGTTTGATTTGCATGGTTGATCCTTTCTGTTCTGAATTGTGAGGTTTTGAATGGGTCGTAATTCCTCGCGGTGCCAGCGTGCCAGGCACTCGAAGATCGCTCGACGCGCCGTGTCGGTGAGAGCGCGGAAGACGTGATTGGTGCTGGTCGGCTGCACATACAAAACCATAACCATTTGGTTATGGTTTGTCAAGAGTGTCGATCCGATAGCGTGTGGAATTTGGTCAAGCTACAAAAGCATTCGAATCTTTCCGGCGGCGAATTTTGGCCCAACTAATATTGACGCGCTTATCAAGGGAGTGATCTACACTTGCGGGCATGTGGTCACGTACAGTCGCGGTTCTCCTGTTTTGCGTGTGCGTCGATTTGTCCGCGGTCTCTCAGCGCGAGACAATTCTTCTGGACGTGGATGCCTATCAGCCCCTTCCCAGCCCGGACGGGAAGCTCGTCGCCTGTGTGCTTACAGGGATGAAGATGGATGGAACCTCCGGTTTCGGACGCTCCCATCTACGCTCTAACGTCGCGTTTGTCGACCAGGATGGAAAACATCTCCGTGATCCAAAGGTGGAAGGCTTTCTCGGAGAGTGGTTGCCAGACAGTAGCGCTGTCTCCAGCTATCGCGATTGGCACTTCGGCCTCGTAACTCCGGAAGGCTCGCAGAAAAACGGCGCGATCCCTCAGCGCGATATGCCCAACTCCCCACAGGGCGCGGAACGTGCGCAATATATTCCCGCCTTCGATGGCTTTGTCTGGATTGAGCATTCAGACGAAATTACTTATCTGAAGACAATCAACGGGCCGGTGGCGACCTTCGACGGATTGCTTCCGAGTGAAGCCATGATCATGCCGTCTCCCGATGGGCGATATCTTGCAATAGGCGGCAAGACGCCTTATGAATGGGAAGATCGAAACTTTTGGATCTACGACATCGAGAAAAAGACATGGAAAGATCTCGGACCATTTTCGGTCCATCCTGATAAAGACTGGGACTACATCAAACCAAATTGGAATCCATGGTTCTCCGATAGCGTTCACCTCGCGCTCTCCTCTGGTTCTTCTCTCTACATCGTACGAGCCGACGGAACGGGGCGCCGCGAGCTCTGGCCAGCGAAAAATGCTGGTCTGCCGGTTCCGTCCCCGGACGGAAGATGGATCGCTTACGCTACCTTTACTCCTCGCCCGGCACAGCACAGACCTGATCTTCAGTTCTGGGGTGGCTCCACTATATGGGTCATCTCAACCGAGGGAGGAACTCCACGGCAGGTGACCCTCCCCTCCAAAGATGAGACCTTCGACCTCCGGTGGCTGACAAATTCGTCACTCATCTTCGACCGGATCGGCGAGGGGTTCTTCAATCCGCATGCTCGAATCTGGACTGTTCCCGTTGGACCCGAATGAGAGTTCGGTCTGTCTCCACACACTACCCACTCCGTGTTTAGCTTCGCCACTAATTCCCCTAGTCGTTCGGGTTCAGCGTCACCAGAGCGTTGTCGAGCACTTTGGTCCATCTGGGGTCGGGCGAGGTGCTGGAGGCGTATTCGTCGTGCCAGTTCCACCACTCGTATGGTTTGGTTTGGGGGTAGCCTGCGGGTGAGTCCTCCCAATTCTCCTGGCGTCCGAGCGCGGTCATGTCGAGGTAGCTCCAGATGCTGCCCATTGCTTCGTCGCCGCGGCTGTTGATGAAGTACGTGCGGAAGACTTTGTCGCCTTCGCGGATGAACGCGTTATGGCCGTGCCATTCGTCGACGCCGAAGTCGACGTCGAAGCTGTCGGTGATGGTGTACCAGGGCATCTTCCAGTCCATGCGCGCCTTGAGTCGCTGGATGTCCGGCTGCGGCGCGCGCGAGGCGTAGACAAGTGTGGTATCGCGGGCGTTGAGATGGGAGAGGTGGGAGACCTGGTCGGCTCCGAGGGAGCAGCCGCGGCAGGCATGGTCGGGCCAGCCGAAGACGCCGGGTTCGAAGAAGGCGCGGTAGACGATCAGCTGACGGCGTCCCTCGAAGAGATCGAGCAGGCTCGCTTTGCCGTTGGGTCCATCGAACACGTACTGCTTCTCGACGGCCATCCACGGCATGCGCCGACGCTCGGCGGCCAATGCGTCGCGCTCGCGCGTGAGCTCGTTTCTCCCTGGTCAGCAGGTTCGTGCGAGCCGCAAGCCATTCATCTTGCGACACTATCCGGGGTTTCTGCTGGGATCTTGATTCTTCTTGGATCTCTCCTGGGGTTTCTCCATGCGTCGTTGCCATCTTTGATTTCTCCTTTGGAGCGAGGTTCTTGTCTACGGCGTTCTTCACGCCGAATTTTTTGATTGCGATTGCCGCGAGTCCGCCGGTAGAGGTGACGCTGCCGGCGATCAGCAGTGCGGTCGCTAAGCAGACTGGACACATGGGCTTCCTCCTCACGCGATGAATGGCGCTGGGTTTACGCCGGCTGAGGTTCCGGCTGGAGTACGGAACGCTCGTCGGCGCTGGGACCCCAGCTTGACGGCACAGGAACGTCGAGCAGGCGCAGGTAGACGCAGAACTGGCCGCGGTGCTGGTACCAGTGGTTGAGCATGATATTGCGCAGGAAGGCGACGCGCGGCATGGCTGCGATCTCCTGATCGCCATCGACGATGCGCCAGGTTGCGTTCATGGCGGCGTCATCGAAGCTCGGCAGGACCTCGCGCACGGTGGCGATGCTCTGGTCGAAGGCGTCGAGGACCTCCTGCAGGGTTGTGGGTTGATGGAATTGGAAGTCTGGCGGCGGGACCTGGTCCTTCTGAGCGCCGCGGACGACTCCTCCGGGCACGAAGGCGAGGTGGTATGCCAGTTGCCCAGCGGTCAAGGACCTGGGGTGAGGCTTCCAGGTGAGCTTGTTGTCGGGAAGGCGCTCGAGGAACTTCCGCGTGACCGGAGCCTGATCTTCAAATTCTGTGAGCAGGGATTGTGCGATGAGCATGGGGTTCTCCTTTCGGGTTTGTGTCCTTAAGGCGGATAAGGAATCGATAGCAAACTGCAGGTCACCAAAGCCGCTATTTGCGCGAGGCCTCGGCGTGCTTGCGAACGCGTTCGTGCATGTAAGCCCAGCCTTTGTTCATCCCTGCCTTCTGTTCGTCGGGAATGAAGCCGAGCGCGGTGTGGCGAAAGGTGATCAGGGTTCCGCCATCAGCCTCGCTGAGTCGATATTGCACGTTGGAGACGAAGGGAAAAGAGGCGAACAACGGACCAGTGAACTCAAGCAGCGTGGGCCGCATGATGGCTTTGACGTTGGCCCAGAAATGCCCGTTGCCGTCGCCCATGTCGCGGTACCATCTTCCACCGGGCCAGGGTTCGATCTTCATGCTGAGCGACTTGCCGTCGGGAGTCTCATTGCCGGGCCCCAGTTGCTCGAGCAGCGCGGCAAAGGTTACGTCGAGAGGCGCCTTGACGTGAATTTCCTGGTTGATTGTCAGTGTCAGGTTTTCGAGGGACTGTTCGGTCGCAATCATCGTTTCTCCTTAAGGTTTGGGGTTTTGGGAATTGGAATCTGTTGAGCCCTGGCGGACCGTCGCTTCCGCGAGTTCTTTCACACGCATTAACTGATGCTGCCAGTAACGCTCGAAGGTTGCGGCCCACTCGTGAAGAGGGCGTATCGCTTCGGCGTTGGTGCGGTACAGCTTCTGGCGGCCGTGGCAGCGCATCCGAACCAGCCCGACGTCGCGCAGCACGCGCAGGTGCTTGGAGACGGAAGGCTGCTCGAGGCCGAGGGCTTCCACGATCTCTCCGACTGGCCGCTCGGCTCCGGCAAGGTAGGTCAAGATCTCGCGCCGGCGAGGCTCAGCGACTGCGTTGAAGGCATCGGAGGTGGTGCTCGCTCTTGCCATGACCAGAATATACATTCCTATATGGGAATATGTCAAGGCGACGACCGTGCCTTGTGAGATCAGGGATTGAGGCAAGCGAGAAAGAGTCGACTAAGTGATCAAATCCCGGCGCGTTGGGCGTGGCCGGCGATGGATTCGTTTATTTCGAGGGCTAAGGCTAAGGCGGCGCGGCCTTCTTCGCCGGTGACCTGCGGGGTGGTGCGGGTTCGGACGGCGTGGAGGAAGGAGGCGATTTCGAGGCGGAGCGGCTCCGATTCCTCGACTGCGATTTTTTTGAGAGAGAGGCCTGCGGAGGGGTGCTGGCCGGGTTGAGATGTCTGCGTCTGGGCGGCCAGCATTTGTTCCATCATCGCGATCTGGCCTGGGTTGGGGCTCGCGGGGATGAACTTTGAGGCGGCGGTTACGTCGATCATGAGGAGGTCCTGGCGGGCGAAGTCGAGCGAGAGGTATTGGTGGGGCTGGAAGAAGCGGAGCTTGCGGACGCGCTCGGTGGAGACGCGGCTGGCGGTGAAGTTGGCGACGCAGCCGTTTTCGAACTCGACGCGGACGTTGGCGATGTCGACTTTGTTGGAGAGGACGGGGAGGCCGACGGCGCGGACTTCGCGGACAGGCGAGGCGACGAGCGAGAGGACGATGTCGAGGTCGTGAATCATGAGGTCAAGGACGACATCGACGTCGAGCGAGCGCGGGGTGAAGATGCTGAGGCGGTGGGCCTCGAAGAACATGGGCTTGTTGAGGTGCTTGCGTGCGGCGGTGACAGCGGGGTTGAAGCGCTCGAGATGGCCGGGTTGGACGATGCGGTTGTGTTTTCGGCTGACGGCGAGGATGCGGTCGGCCTCGGGGAGGCTGACGGCGAGAGGCTTTTCGATGAGTAGGTCGATGCCCGCGGCGAGGAGTGGCTCGGCAGCGGAGGCGTGATGGACGGTGGGGACGCAGACGGATGCGGTGTCGAGTTGCGTGGCGGCGAGTGCGGCTTCGATGGTGGGGAAGGCGGGGACGTTGAAGTCTTGCGAGGCCTGAGCAAGAGCTACGGGGTTGGGGTCGACGACTGCGGCGAGCTGGATGGACTCGCCGGAGTGTTCGAGTTCGCGGTAGACGCGGAGATGGTTGCGGCCGAAGGCTCCGGCTCCGATGACGGCTGCGCGGAGTGGATGTGAGGGTGGCACTACGGCTTTTCGACTGCCTCACGGCAGCGGGCGTAGAGCTCAAGGAGATGGGTGACTTGTTCGTCGGATTTGGGGCCGCCGGTACCGCCGAAACCGGTGGACCCGGCAGCCTTGGTTCCTACATTGGCCTGAGTTGCGATGAATTTGAGCAGGTCGAGCGCGATATCTTCCGTGCGGCGCGCGGCGGTAATGGATTCCATGAAGTGATTCCTCTCGTTTCTTCTACGGTGATGTTAATGGTGTGGGTGGGGTGGGGGCAAATGCAGGGAGTAGGGAGTAGGTGGTTAGGGAGTTCCCGGTTCTCGGTTGTGAGTTCGTTGTGCGATTTGTTCGGCCAGAACTCTGCGCCTACTCCACGGAAAAATTCGAGAAGGACGTGGGAACGCGGTTTGTGCGGGTTTTGATGGAAGCCTCATTCCGCCCGGGTAGTTTGGCGTCGCTTTGTAATCGAAGTAAACCCATTTATTTGTGCCACTTGCGTCTTGGCTGCAACGGGTTTTCGTCGTTGAAAAATTTCTTTTGGTTCGATTTTTCGGGAGAGACAAATCCGAACTGATTGCCGAAGCTTATGGATGACTTGATGAGTCAGGTTGATCGCGCTTGTGATCGAACTTAGGGGTGATTTTCAAGATCAGTGAATGGTGCAGGCGCACTACAACGCGGTGGGGATGATTTATCCCGACCCTTCGACCTATTCTGTGTGTGAGGAAGACTGGCTGCAGCAACGATTTGGATCGGCGAGCTTAAACGTTTCATAGTTAAGTGGCAACGGAGGGCATGTTAGATATCAGCACGGCAAGGTTCGCGGATTGCGAATTTTCATGCAGGTTTGTTGCAGGATGTTGGATAATTGTTTGCACAGTTGAAGCCCAATGCCTCCTTGACAGGATGGCACCGGTTCCCAGAGAGGAACCTATGCCATTGGAGGTGAAGACCCGTCCAACGGGCTGGGGTTTGTACCCCTCGCTATTTCAGATATTTCCGGTCCATTTCCGGAAGGGCCCCCCGACACTGTTCTGCAGAGAACCGCAGGCGGTGGATGAGAGGTTGTTTCTCTTGCATTTTTCACGGCGACTGAGCCAGCCCCGCCGACGAAGGTGAAAAAACGTGTTTCTCGCGGGCCGATGGTGGCCAATCCAAGCATCGAGAGACATGGAGCCTGATGAATTTTTCGTTCTTACCCGACTTGCTCGCCCTGACGATTCTGATCGTCATTCTGCTGCTTCTGCGACGCAGGCACCCACAAGGGCGTGCTGATATCTGGCTGCTCGGCCTCTTCTTCACGCTGGTTGAGGCTTGCGCGCATACCTTCTACCCGGCGAATCAAGTGCCGTCCAAGGGACTACACCTGATTGTGATGGATTGCTACCTGCTGGGCGGGGTGGTCTTTGTATGGGCTTCGGGCGGATATGCCTTCTCGCGGAACGTCGAACTGATCTATCTGAAGCTGAATACTCTGCCGCTGCTGGCGATCACGACGCTGTATGGTCTGCATATTTATTCTCCGGTTGCGTTTTTTGTTTCGATTGCCGCCGGGTTGGTGATTGGCGTTACGACTTCGCTGTACCTGCGGCACGACTGGAGGTATGCCGCGCTGCATGTGTGCGGCTGGCTGGCGATGGGCTACCTGATTCATGCAGGCAAGTACCGCGATGCGGTGTACTGGAGCCTGTGCTGCGTCTACGTGATCGCCGCGGTGAATTTTCAGCGGCGACTGGCACGGAACAGCACGGGCAAGCTGGCGATTGTGACCGGCTTTGTGATCTGGTCACTGTGCCTGCTGCTGCATCCGTGGATTGTGCAGTACCGGACGTATGCCGACATTGCGTCACACATCTGGAATATGCAGAAGTCGCTGATTTCGATCGGCATGATCCTGGTGATGCTGGAAGAGCAGGTTTCGAGCAACGAGTGGCTGGCGCTGCATGACGAGCTGACGGGGCTACCGAACCGGAGGCTGTTTGCGGATCGGCTGACGACGGCGATTGAACGGGCCAATCGCACGCAGAACCGGCTCGCTTTGCTGATTCTGGATATGAACGGCTTCAAGGCGATCAACGACACGATGGGGCATCAGGCCGGGGACCAGGTGCTGCGCGAGGTTGCGGGGCATCTGCGGAGAAGTGTAAGGGCCACGGATACGCTGGCTCGGCTTGGGGGAGATGAGTTTATTATCGTGGCGACGGATCTGGATGTGAACCAGTCGCTCGATCACTTTATGGAGTCGGTGAGGAGTGCGCTGGAGAGGCCGATCCAGGTGGAAGGGCAGTCGATGATTATGTCGGCGAGCATGGGGATGGCGATCTATCCGGACGATGCGGATGACTCGATTAAACTGCTGCGGATCGCGGATCAGAGGATGTATGCGCTGAAACGGCGGCCGGAGTTTTCGCCTAAGGGGGTGAAGTCGGCGGTTGTGGATTCGACTACGATTGCGATTGCCGGCGGTAAATAGGGTGGGTAGGATAAGACGCAAGAGGAGAGGTTGTATACGATCCCCTCCTCTTGAGGTTGAGGTTTATGTTTAGGATTCCTTTGTGGCCACCAGGAAAACTCCGAGGGCTGCGATGGTGAGATAAGCCGACTGGATGAAAAGCAAGTTCAGCTTTGAATTCAATACCTCTGGGTCCATAGTTGTTGCCTTCTCCGATAAGTCTGTCAAGCTTCTTGCGACCATATATAGGCCCTGAGCAACAATCAGCAAAAAAAGGCCAACTATCAGATTGAATCTGGAACGTTCCAAAACCCAGAACATGAATGCCGCTACCACTACAAAGGTCGCGGCCTTGACGAAGGTCCATTGTTTCCTGGTCAAATACCTCGTTTGAGACACGTGTTCTCCTTCTAGCATGTGGCTGCCAAGGCTATAAGCGCTATCGCAAGCAGGAAGCCCATGATTAATACCGCTTCGGGTGCACATGCTAAGGCCTCCGCTACCTCCTCTAGGACTTCGGGATTGCTACTTAGGTAGCTCCTAATTTGACTAAGTGACAGAGCTCCGACACCTGACAGAAATTTACATGTATTGAACTGTAAGGTATTGCCGGCGGCATAAAAAGCGCTTATGTCGTTGTCAATAATTCCCGTATCACAATTCGCGTAACAGTCTTGAGAAGGATCACCAGGGTCGCCAGGATCTGGAACTCCACCATCGCCGGAGCCATTGTCTGTTCCGGGATCCACTCCACCGCCGCCGCCAGAGTCATCCACTAGCTCGTCGACGTCTCCGCTTCCGTCGTCCCCTCCATCATCGCTGCCGTCGTCCTGGCCTCCCCAGACTAGATTCTCATAAAAAGATATGTCCTCTTCTGCTGCGACTAGCATCTTTATCGAAGATGGATCAATCGCGATCTGTTGCCGGTAGAGTGATAGACGCGGAATCGCTTCGGGATGAGCAGCTTGGACTATTGCACGATGAAGCGCTTTGATACCGTGCTGGTCTACAAAATGGGCAATTTTGCCTGAGTATCCTCTTGAATTCAAGACATTATTGATGACATGGACATCGTTCTTGTTTAGATGTACACCTTTACTCCCTAGGTACGCGATCCCCGCGGCGAAATCCTTCGTTCCCAGAGGAGCGTGCGAACCCCGAGCCTTCGCGAACCCACCCGTAGACTTGATATGAGCGTCAATTTTCTGAGTCACACCGGAAGCATCCAGATGTGCAAAGAGAAAACGCATGCTGGTTGCTAGTCCTCCAGGATTAGCCAGCAATTTCTTGTTCTTTTTTCCCTTCTCCTTCAGATATCCGATCGCGATGTTTTCGACAGTCGCATGGATAACGGAACTTGATAGAGGAACGGTTGTAGGGATTGAGGGAGAATTGCTCTGCGATTTCAGAGTTGCGGGAAATAGTGCGGCACTCGCACCTCCTGCAACAATGAACGAACGTCTAGTTACCATTGACAGCCTCCATGAGTTGTTCTGGATGTGATGAATGGGAGGAGGCTATTTTGGACCATTGGCTAAGTCAAGTAATTCTGCCGAAATTATGTAAAAAAGACTTGAGCGAATTCCCAATTTGGAACAAGCAGTTCCGGGCACCGCCAGGGGCCCGTAGGAGCGAGAGTTCAACGTGAAGGATCTTGGCGTGCTTCGCCCAAGAGCGTAAAAGCCGTTGTCGTGGATTCAACCTCGGTTGCTATTACGGGCGGACACAGTAAGCGCCTTTACTTTCCAGCTTGCGGAGTCATGCAAGAAGAGGAGCCCCTCCGCGGGCTCCTCTTCCTGTTTGTTAGACCCGGCAGATTGGATTTGTTTAGCGGGGGTGACCGTGTTCGTCGTGCATTTCGGTGCCATGGAAGTTTTCAGGATGACCATTCCAGCCTGAGCGAGGTTTCTCGCCGCGTTTTGGATAGTCTCCGTGGTATCCGTGCTCGGGATGATACTGGGTATTTACGTGGCCAGAGAAGTGTTCAGGGCCGTGGAACCATGGGCCTGCGCCGACGAAGACGCCGCCCGAGAACCATTCCGAACCGTAGTAGCCGTAGGGTGCACAGTTGTACGGCGGAACTTCATAGTATCCGTAGGGGCAAGCCGGGGCTACGCCAACGCTGACGGAGACCTGGGCTTCTGTTGTTTGGGGAGTTGAGATTGCGAGACACAGACCTGCGAGAGCAAATGGTGCAAGGAACTTAAGACAGCGCATGGATTCACCTCTTCCTTTTTGTTTAGAGAAAAAAGATGGAGGAAGAGTTGTGCCGTAAGGCTTCTCGATGAGAAATGTTGTGCGATGATTTTTGTTAAAAGGTTGCTTTTGCGGAATTGGTTTTGTTTCGTGGAGTGCAATCCTTTTAAAGCGCGTGGGTTAGGGTTTACTTCCCACCCTTCGCGGTGAGACTGCGAAGGATGGGGCACCCGAGCTTTTGTGCTCTGCAAAGAAGAAGGCCGCGCCTGATTGGCACGGCCCTTTGTGTTGGATTGAGATTGAAGTCTAACGGGCTGCGGCGGCCGGTTCGGCTAGTTCGCTGAGGCGGGCTTCGAGGACCTTTTCGAGGTCTTCGATGGCCTTGGAGAAGCCTTCAATGCCTTCCTTGAGTTTGTCGGTGGCCATGCGGTCGGCGGCGTGCATCTTGTCGAAGGTGGCCTTGTCCATTGGGATCTTCTCGATGCTCATGGACTGCGCCTTGGCGGGATCGAGCTTGCGTGGCAGATCGCCGTTGGTAGTTGAGAGTTCCTCGAGGAGCTTCGGTGCGATGGTGAGAAGATCGCAGCCTGCGAGTTCCTTGATCTCGCCTGTGTTGCGGAAGCTCGCGCCCATGACGACGGTCTTGTAGCCGAATTTCTTGTAGTAGTTGTAGATCGTGGTGACGGACTCGACGCCGGGGTCGTCGGCGCCGACGTAGTCTTTGCCGGTGTCTTTCTTGTACCAGTCGAGGATGCGGCCGACGAAGGGCGAGATGAGAGTGGCTTTGGCTTCTGCGGAGGCGACGGCCTGATGGATGCCGAAGAGAAGGGTCATGTTGCAGTGAATACCTTCCTTCTCGAGAATTTCGGCGGCCTTAATTCCCTCCCATGTGGAGGCGAGCTTGACGAGGATGCGGTCGCGAGCGATACCGGCCTTGTCGTACAAGGCGATGATCGCGCGAGCTTCAGCGACGGACTTATCGATGTCGTAGGAAAGGCGAGCGTCGACCTCAGTGGAGACGCGTCCGGGGATGATGTCGAGGATCTGTAGGCCGAAGGCGACTTCGAGAGGCCGGAAGGCCTGGGCGGCGACGTCCTTGTCGGAAGCATTGGGATCGGCGTCTTTGCGAACCTGCTTGAGGACGTCATCGACGACGGACTTGTATTCGGACTTTTCAGCCGCGGCCGCGATGAGAGACGGGTTGGTAGTCGCGTCCTGCGGGCGGAACTGCTTGATGGCGTTGAAGTCGCCGGTGTCAGAGACGACGGTGGTCATGCCGCGAAGCTGCTCGAGAAACGATGCCATGATGTTGCTCCTTCGCCTTCCATTTTACCAAGTTCGGGTCGACCGCGGATGTTCGCGGATGAAACGCGGATTAAAGGATTGACGCTGATTGGTTGGATTACACCGATTTTTGGATTGCGGGATGAAGCTTTAAAGATCCATTTTTGTCGGTGTAATCCGTGGCCGGTCTTTTGGTTTTGCCTGGTTATTCGGCTGAGAACTCGTTTTCCAGGATGCCCAGGCTGTCTATTTCTACCTGGACGCGGTCGCCCGGCTTGACGGCTCCCACGCCGGCGGGAGTTCCGGTGGGGATGAGGTCGCCGGGTTCGAGGGTCATGGTCTGGGTGATGTAGCGGAGGAGTTCGGCGATGGGGAAGATGAAGTCACGGGTAGAGGCTTGCTGCTTGACGGTGCCGTTGAGGCGGGTCACGACGGTGACGGGCTGGCCGCCGGCGGGATCGATCTCGTCGGAGACGATGGGGCCGACGGGGCAGAAGGTGTCGAAGCCTTTGCCGCGGGTGCACTGGCCGTCGGACTTCTGGATGTCGCGGGCGGTGACGTCGTTGACGATGACGTAGCCGCGAATGTAGGGGCGAACGTCTTCGTCGGGACCGATCTTGTAGCAGCGGCGGCCGATGACGATGCCGAGCTCGCCCTCGTAGTCGACGCGGGTGGAGATGGAGGGGATGCGAACGGTGCCTTTAGGGGCGAGGAGAGATGACGGGGGCTTGAAGAAGAGGAGAGGCTCTTTGGGGACTTCATTGCCGAGTTCGGCGGCGTGGTCTTTGTAATTGCGGCCGACGCAGAGGATCTTGGAGGGCGTGACGGGCGGAAGAAGCTTGAGGTCGGTGAGAGGGACGGGTTCGAAGTTGATATCCGTGGTGGGGACGGGGAGACCGCCGAGGACGCGCGAGCCGAGGTCCTCCTGCGGGGCCTGCATGGGAAGCGTGGCCCAGAAGACTCCATTGCGTTTTTCGACCAGGGCGTAGCGGGCGAGGCTGGCACCGTTTTCCGACGACAAATACTTGCAGTAACGCATTCTTTATTGCTCCCTTGCAGTTTCCTGGACGGGGTCGCTGGGCGCACTTTCGTTGCCTGCTGTATCGACAGCAGTGACACGATAGGCGTAGCGGTGGCCGGCCACGGCGGTTTGGTCGCGGTAGGCAGGACCGACGACCGGAGTCTGGTTCAGGCGCGCCGCTGTTCCCGCGGCTACACCTTGTGAGTCGATATCCTGACGATACACGTTATAACCTGCGAGGTCGGGATCGGTATCAGGTGTCCACGAAAGATCGATGGAGCGAGTCGCTCCTCCGGGTATGGCTTCGAGGCCAGTGGGGGCGTGTGGAGGGAAGGTGTTGCGCATGACTACAGTTGCCGGCGGGGAGATGGCGCTGCGGATTTCGAGTGTGTGGCCAGCGAGAGAGACGGTGCGGACTCGCTGGGCAGTGTAGCTGTAGGTTTCGCCCATCTGTGCCGAGTGGTCGATGGTGCCGCCGGGATCGGTGGAGGCGGCAGGGGTGCGGAGTTTGATCTCTGTTGGTGCGGGTGGAGAGGTGAAGAGGTTTTTTTGCGGGGATGGTTGTGGAGATTTAGGCTGGTGCGGTTTTGCGGTGGGTTTCAGAGCAGGTTTGGCGGGTTTTGCGGGGGTTGTCTGGATGACTTCTCCCTTGGGGCCTACGGGGTGGCGATCGAGCTCGACAGAGGCTGAGGTGGGTTGCTGCTGCCACTCGAGCATGGCGCCGTCCCGGGTGGGGGAGACGTGGAAGTTTGCAGGCGGTGGTGGCGCAGAACCGGAGGCGATGAAGGCTTCCGTCGATGGGCCGGCAGAGTGGCCTTTGGCGTTGAGGATTTCGACACGATAGGTGAGGAGCATTGCCGGCTCGACCGTGAGTGTTTGAGGCAGAGTGTCGGTTGTCTGCGCCGGGCCAGACGGGAGCGTGATTTTCTGGATTGGCGTGCAGGTTGATGATGGAGCGGCGATGCGGCAGAGCTCAGCTGTTATCGAACCTTTGATGGCGATACGGTCGGTGGTTTTTTCAGAGGTCGTCCAGTGGAGATGGACTTCATCGCCGATACGTTCGGCTGTAAGGTCTTTGACTGGCTCGGGAAGATTGAGAGACGGAGGACGAGGCTGTCCGGGGCTGGCGCATCCGGCGATGCATGCGACGAGAAGCGCGGCAGCTGCAGTCAGCAAGCAATGCGCGCGGTGAGGATCGCCAAGGATGAGCGGAGACTTCATTGGGCTTTGATCATTGGGACGATCATCTTGCTGATTCTTCGGTTGGTGTTGCCGGCAATGGTACGGAGATCGTGGTGGTTACAGGCTGGTTAAGTTTTTTGAGATTTTCCGGTTGCCGTGGAGGCCGAAACGCGCATCCTAAGAAGGGTAACGAGATATTGCAGACAACTTTCGATGATGTTTCAACATCTGTTGGGCTAGCAAATAACTCCTATGAGCAAAAATATCACCTCCCCGAGTACTTTGGCCTCCTCTGAGATTTCAGCAACTCCCCATGCAGTTTTAGCCAGCAACGGTCCCAGCGGCTTTCATACTCACCATGTCGATGGTGAGGCGGCTGAGTCGTTTATTGCAGAGAAGCGTATCGGGGAACGGATCAAATTACTACGGGCTAAGAAATCGATGGGGTTGGTGGAGCTGGGGCGGCATACCGGACTCTCCGCCAGTTTTCTTTCGCAGTTGGAGACGGGACGGGTGGTGCCTACTCTGCGCAACCTGGCGCGGATTGCGATGGTGTTTTCCAAAGACCTGAGCTACTTTTTCGATCCGGAGCCGCAGACGTTGTTTCGAGTGCACCGGCGGAATGAGCGCGTGCGGCTTCCGCAGACGGGCGCCGACGACCCAACCTATTTTTTTGAGAGCCTTGGGTATCAGGTTCCGGACAGACAGCTCGATCCTTATTACGCGGAGTTTCTGCCGATGAAAGAGGGTAGGGTTCCGCGGGCGCATCAGCATGCCGGCTGCGAGTTTCTGTATCTGCTCGCGGGGAGTCTGGATGTGCGGCATGGTGATGCGACGCACCCTATCGAACCGGGCGATGCGATTTACTTTGATGCGAATACGATTCACAGCTATGTGTGTACGAGTAAGACGCCTGCGAGCGCAGTGATTGTGACGCTGCAACACCCTCTGCTGTTTCAGCCGGGGATTTCGCGGACGGCTTCGCTGGGAAGCAGCAAGGTTCGAAGTATGCCTACGGGAATTATGCCAGCGGCGGTGATGACGAAGAAGGGCTCGGAGCGGATGCAGTAGGCAGCGGGTCAGATCGCTGGATTCTCTAGTTCAGGCATTTGCGGGGGACTGATGGCCATGACATCGAGGCGTTGCAGCGCCTTGCGTGTGAGGCCGGTGAGCGGCAGGGACGCGAGACGTCTGGTTAGTACCCAATGCAGGTCGGCGGGCGAAGCGGGGATGGCGCGACGGAGTCCGCTGTCGTCGGGGCCGTGCGCGGCGAAGATCTGGACGTAGTAGTTGGTGTTGGTGATGGAGTGACGAAGGCGGAGGAGCGGCTCGCGTCCCTGCACGGCGTCGAGCGGAAGCGGCGGAAGCTCGTACATGCCGGGCATGAGGCTGGAGTCTTCGGCGCGAAGCTCGAGGAGGACTTCGGTGAGGATTCCACGTTTGCGCAGACTGAGGAGATAGGCTGCGGGGCGACTGAGTTGTGCGGCTCGAGGCGGCGTGATGTGTTCGCCGCGCGTCCTGCACATGGAGTAGACGGGACAGTGAAGACAGAGCGGGGCTTTTGGCAGACAGATGGTTGCGCCTAGTTCCATCATGGCCTGGTTGTGATCACCTGCGGCGTTGACGCCTTCGGCGATGTGGCGTTTCGGCACGAGGGAGGCGGCTTTTTTCTGCACGAAGGCCCGGCCGGTTGCGGATCTGGTTTCAGGCCGGCCGGTGAGACGGAGGAGGACACGCTCGACGTTGCCGTCGACGACGGCGATGCTTTCGCCGAAGGCAATGCTGGCGATGGCGGCGCTGGTATATTCGCCGATTCCGGGTAGAGTGCGAAGCTCGGCTGCGGTGCCGGGGAGGACGCCTCCGCGTTCCCGGGTGAGAACCTGGGCTGTTTTGTGGAGGAGTCGCGCGCGGCGATAGTAGCCCAGGCCGGACCATGTGGCGAGAACGTCCGCTTCGGAGGCCAGCGCGAGGGATAGCATGGTGGGAAATTTTCGCAGGAAGTTTCCGTAGTGTTCGACGACTGCGGCGACCCGGGTTTGCTGGAGCATGACCTCGGAGAGCCAGGTGCGGTAGGGGTCGCTGACTCCGCGCCAGGGGAGTTCGCGTGCGTGGCTGCGGTACCAGTTCATGAGTTTGCGGCGAAAGAGAGTGGGGTCGAGTTTGGTTTCTGGCGCAGCGGAGGGCTGCGTCGGATTCTCGTCCGGGTGATCTGGCGTGAGCTGAGAAGGCATCGCGGCAAGTCTATCGTCTTCGTTCCCCGTGCGGTATGAGAAACGATGAATGAGGTAACGACAAGATGGCCGGCGAGAGGTATGGGATCCCACCCTTCGCAAAAGACGCGAAGGATGGGGCACCCGGGCGAGGTGGGGCTATTATCAAGCTGATGACACGGGCTGAACGACATATTAACTTGGCGGCGAAGAAGGATCGGCGGGATTTTCTGAAGCTGACGGCGCTGGCCGGGGGCGCTGCGCTGCTGTCTTTTCGCGGCGAGGCGCAGAGCTCTGCGATGCCGGGAGCGGCTACGCGGCTGGCGTTTCCAAGTAATGATCCGCGATGGCAGAAGACGTGGGATGCCGCGCTGGCGGTGCTCGCGGGGAATGTGAAGACGGTGCCTCGCTATGAGAAGCCGGTTTTGTTTGAAGGGGCGGTTTATCCGGGGATATGGCAGGAGTGCGGGCCGCATGAAGGGTTGGTGTATGGGACGCTGGCTTCGTATGTCGCGACCAAAGAGGGTGGGCTGAGCCCGCTGCAGATTGCACGGAATAACCATATGGCTTTCTTCGCGCTGCAGAGGCCGGAGGGGCATCCTTCGGCGGGGCAGATTCCGGCTTCGATCAAGTTGACCGAGGTTGGTTATGGGCAGATTCAGATGGTGGTGCCGATCGCCTCGACAGCGTGGGAACTGGCGCAGCTTCTGGATGATGATGAGTTGCTGGTGACGGCTTATGCGGCCTGCAGTCGTTGGGATGCGTGGCTGCGGCAGTGGCGCGATACGCGGAAGACAGGGCTGGTGGAGGGATTCTGCACGTACGATACGGGCCACGATAACAGTCCGCGATGGGCGGGGATTCCGAACCGGTGTCCGGATGCGGATGCGAGGAAGTGTCCGCAGATTGCGACGATGCCGCGGCTTTGTCCGGATCTGTCGGCTACGGTGTTCGGTGCACGGATGGCGCTGGCGCACATGGCTACGGCTCTGGGCAAGGGAGACGAGGCGAGCCGGTGGCATGACGATGCGGAGACGATTCGCGAGCTGATTGTTGAGCATCTTTATGACCCGAAGGATGCTTCGTTCTATGACCTGGATACGGAGAATAATTTTGTGCGGGTGCGGTCGGATGTGAACAGCCGCGTGCTGGGTGAGCACGTGCTGAAGCGGTATGACGCGAAGGATAAGGCGATCTTCGATGCGGTCTGGATGAAGCAGATTCATAATCCGAAGGCGTTCTGGGCGCCTTATCCGCTGACTTCGATTGCGATGGATGATCCGACGTTTGTACGGCCGATTCCGCGGAATAGCTGGGGCGGGGCGAGCCAGGCGCTGACGGCTTTGCGTGTCCCCCGGTGGATGCCTTATTACGGCAAGCAGGCGGAGATGAACCACCTGATGCAGCAGTGGTGTGACGCGATGATGCGGCATACGGAGTTTCGGCAGCAGATGGATCCGATGACGGGGGATTTTACGCAGGCTGATCCGAGTGGGTACTCGCCTGCGGCGCTGGTGTTTCTGGAGTTTGCGCGGCGGTTGAGCCGCTCAACTTTATGACGAGCTGAGGGGAAATTGCTGGCGGATCTCGTAGCGGGAGCCGCTTGGGCCGGTGAAGCTTTCGTAGAGGACGAAAGATTCCGCCATAAAAACGGAGAACTTTGGTTGGTTGAGGATGCGGGTTTTCAGGTTACGGAGGCCTTGTATGTCCTCGTTGGACCTGGTTCGCGCGAGTGTGATGTGGGGATGGTATGGGCGCGTTTCAGGAACGAATCCGCAGGGTGCCGTTGCCGCTGTGATGTTCTGTTGGAGGAGCAGGAGTGCGGGGGCAGTTTTGACATCGGCGAAGAAGATTCCGGCTCGATCGAAAAAACCTAATTCCTGAAGGCGTATGGGGACGCGTGGGCTGCGGAGTTCGCTGAGATGCTCGATGAGGCAGACGTATTGTTGCGGAGTCGTGGTGCCGAGGAACTGCAGGGTGACGTGCCAGAATTCAGTTGAGGTCCACCGCAGCCCGTCTTCTTTGGAGCGGAGACGGGTTGTTAGTTTTGATGAGCTCGTCCATTGCGACGGAGGTCAGCGGGATGCCGATAAAGAGGCGCATATGAGATTAACGGATGCTTCAACCCACAATTACGTAGCGCCACAATTTTTGTTTGCGATAGACTTTGGCGACACAAGTGCCAAGGTACGCAAGGAGATCCGCCTATGAAGCGTCGTAGCTTTTTGAAGTCTGCAGTATCTGCCTTTCCGATCGCGTTCTCTCAACCCTTTGTCTTGGCTGGTGAGTCGCCGGGCGACTTGTCTTCGGAGGCACACGTCGTGCCCGCAGGAAAGGATATGTTTGGCGAGGCTCGGTCGCTTGGTTTTAGCCGAATCACGTTCAAGACTTCGACGCGGGAGACCGACCACGTTTTCATCATCGAGCACGATAATCTTCTTCCTGGCGGACCACCGCTGCATTTTCATCTGGAGCAGGAGGAGTGGTTCTATGTGATGGAGGGCGAGGTTGTGTTTCAGGTGGGCGAGAAACGTGTGCGTCTGGGGCCAGGTGAGTCGGTGCTTGCGCCTCGAAAGGTGCCCCATAGCTTTACCGGCGGGAGCGAGAAGCCGGCTAAGATGCTGATCGCTTTTTCACCGGCGGGTAAGATGGAGGGTTTCTTTCGCGAGGCTGCGAAACCCGGGGGCGCGAAGATGGATGCTGCTCTGTTTCGCAAGTACGACATGGAGATGGTCGGGCCTCCGATTAGAGCGTAAGGCCCGGACTTTGCATCAGCAGTTTTGATACTTCCAGTTGCGCTGTTTGCCTTCGGCGATCCACTCGATGGCCTGAGTGATACGTTTTTCTTTGGTTTCGGGGCGCTTGGCTTCGTTGATCCAGTCGGCGTACTCGCGTTGGCATGATGGAGAGAAGTCTGCGAAGACCTTTGCGGCGGTTTTGTTCTTTTTCAGCGCGGCGGTTAGTTCTGCTGAGATTTCCGGAGGTGGCTTTACGGATTTCTTTGTGCGCTGGAGGGATTTCGTGCGCTCTCCGTTGAGGATGAGGTTGGCGGCGTGACGGTAATAACCGAGGAGTTGCTTGTCGGGCGGGAGATCCTTGAGGCTGGTGATTTTTCCGAGAGAGCCCATGCCGTCTTCGGAGTGGAGACCCGCGGCGTTGAGGATCGCGTTCATCTCGGGTCCCCAGAGGCCGATGGCGCAGTGCTGTTTGAATGCGGCCATGTGTCCGAGGATGACTCCGCGGAGGGTGAAGAAAGGCATGCTCCACTTGATGGCTTCTTCGACTTCGGGGCAGGCTTTGTGGACGAACTCGCGGATGTGCGTGAGGATGGGCTGCGCGAAGGGCTGCGACTTCGCGATGTAGGCGTCGACTTTGGGGTTGAATTCGGCGTTTTTCACGACAGCAGTTTATCGCGTCGCGTGTCTGGTGTGGGAGGGGAAGAAGGCATACCCCAGGGGCTGAAGCCCCTTTTTTTGTGGCGACTCGGGAAGGCCCAAGGCTAAAGCCTTGGGTTACCTAGAAGCAAGAAATTTTCGCAGGCCCGAGAGGCCCTAGGGTAAAGAGGAGTGCTGAAAAGTGCCTCATGAAATAGAAAACATACCTCAGGGGCTAAAGCCCCGAATAAAAATAAAGGCTAAAGGCACCCATTCGACTTCGCTCAGGGCAGGCTCTAAAGCCGTGCCCTTAAGCAAGGCGGACTTTTTGGTTCAGGCGGTGTCGCCGGGTTTGGGCTTTGGGGGCGCGGGGTCGGGTTTGATGGGGTAGGGTGGGCCTTTGGCGAAGACTTTCTGCATGGCGGCGTCGTAGCCGTAGATGTCGTCGAAGAAGCGGATGTCGCCGTGTTCGTCGACGAAGGCGGTGAGATAGAAGATGACGATGGGGAGCGGGGTTTTGAGGCTGACGGTGTGGTTGTCGGGGCCGCTGTTCATTGCTGTCTTGGACTTTGGCGAGATCCCAGTCGCCGCCTTGTCCCTGCGAGGACCCATGCGGCGAGGTCTGCGGGTTTCTGCACGCGGATGCAGCCGTGGCTGAAGTCGCGGCGTGTCTGCTCGAAGAGGGAGACGGCGGGGGTGGAGTGGAGATAGATGTCGTACTGGTTGGGGAACATGAACTTGATGAGGCCGAGGGAGTTTTTGGGGCCGGGTTTTTCGCGGACCATGACGGCGCCCTGAGCGACTTGTTTGGCGGTGTAGTCGGTGAGGACGACGCCCTTGTTGTTGGTGACTTCGAAGTTTTTGCTGGCGAGGTAGCCGTGCGTGTTCGTGATGTGAGGGACGAGTTCCTTGCGGGCGATGTCGACGGGGACGTTCCAGTAGGGACGGAAGACGAGGTACTTCATCATGTGGGTGAAGACGGGGGTTTCGTGTTCGCCGACGACTTTGCCGACGACGACGCGCATGGTGAAGTCGAGTTTGTGATCGGCGTCGTAGCCGCGGAGGACGAACTCGGGGAGGTTAACCATGAGGCGCGCGTGGAGGTAGGGTTCGGGGAGCCAGCGCCAGCGCTCGAGCGAGTCCTGTAGCTGGGCTACGCGGGTGGTCATGGGAACGTTGAGGGACTTGATGGTCTGAGGGGTGAGCTTGCCGTCTTCGGTGTAGCCGTGGCGATGCTGGTAGTGTTTGACGGCGTCGGATAAAGCGGCGGTGTAGGTGGTGCTCCCGGTGAGTCGAGTGTGGCGTCGGCGGGAGCGTCGTCTTCGAGTTGCAGGCGGGTGAGCAGAGCTGCAGCGGCTGGGTATGTTCCGCCTGCGGAGATGGGTTTAGTTACGGTGGGGAGCAGGTCGCCGTCGATTTCGCCTTGCTGGTTGGCGAGTTCGATGTAGTGGGCGAGAGCTTGCTCGGTTCTGCGGTAGTCGTCAGAGTCGGGCTCGACGCCGGCGATGAGTTTGGGGACGTCGGTGGAGTCGACTACGTTGTCGGAGACGAACTCGGCGAGGTCGTATTTCTTGTTGTCGACGTTGACGTCAAAGTTGAAGTGCTGAGGATTGACTCGGCCGATGTGGAGATCGGAGATGTAGCGCATGACGTTGACGGTCATCGCGACGTCGAAGAGCGAGATGGCATCGGGGGATTTGTCGTTGAGGGCCCGGACGCGTTCGGCCCAGCGCGAGGCATCGTATTCTTCGGGGATGAGTCCCTTGGTTGCGGCGTCCTGGAACTGCAGCATGAAGGCTGTGGCCGTGGCAGTGGGGACGCCGTCGCGGGTCCAGGCTACTTCGTAGTTGCGATCGTCGTAGAAGGTCTTGATGAGCGGCTCGTAGTCGGAGAAGTTGGGCCAGCGGAGGTTGGGAACTTTGCTGGTGTCAACTTTTTCGGGCGGGAGTGCTTTCTTTTCAACGAGCTGATGAAGGTTGTTCGAATAGGCGTCGGTGTTGGGCGCGGATTTCGATTTGCGGTGCCGGTGGCAGCCGCTGACAAGAACCAGGAGAGTAAGAACACAGGCAGTGCAGGTGGAACGGAGCCGCAGTTTCATCATTACGGATGGGCCTTCCTCTGAAGGATTATGTGGTGGGTCAGTATATCCTTCACAGCTTAAAGCCCCAACACTGGAGCGAACCAGTAGTGGGTTAGTTTGAAAAAGCGTACCTCCGGGCTAAAGCCCCTTGCCATTTCTCAACTTTTCGGCACCCATTCGGCTTCGCTCAGGGCGGGCTCTGAAGCCGTGCCCTTAACAAAACCTTTCAAACTGACCACAACTAACGAACCCCTACACACCCAGCGAAGCGACGATGAGTTTCGCACACTGCCGTGTTCCCGCGTTTCACGTCGAATCGCTTGGGGGCGAGGGGATTATTCAGTCCAGCGCTTGAAGACGAGAGAGCCGTTGGTGCCGCCGAAGCCAAAGGAGTTCGAGAGGGCGTAGTCGATTTTGGCAGCCTGGGGCTTGTTGGGCACGTAGTTGAGACGGCACTCCGGGTCGACGTTGGCGAGGTTCATTGTGGGTGGGGCGATCTGATTGAGCATGGACATGATGGTGATGCCTGCTTCAAGGCCACCTGCGCCACCGAGGAGATGTCCGGTCATGGATTTGGTGGAGCTGACGAGGAGTTTGTGGTTTGTGGCGTGTTCGCCGAAGAGATTTTCGATGGCCTTGGACTCGAGCGCGTCGCCGAGAGGCGTTGAGGTGGCGTGGGCGTTGAGGTAGTCGATCTGTTCGGGCGCGAGGCCTGCAACCTTGAGGGCATGCTTCATGGAGCGGTAGCAGCCTTCGCCTTCCGGGGCCATACCGGTCATATGGAAGGCGTCGGCAGAGAGGCCGTAGCCTACGATCTCGGCGAGGATCTTTGCGCCTCGGGCCTTCGCGAATTCGAGCTCTTCGAGGATGAGGATGCCAGCGCCTTCGCCTACGACGAAGCCGTCGCGGTCCTTATCGAAGGGACGGGAGGCATGCTGGGGGTCGTCGTTTCGCGTGGAGAGGGCGCGCATGGCGGCGAAACCTGCGACGCCGAGCGGGGTGATGGAGGCTTCCGTGCCGCCGGCGATCATGGCGTCGGCGTCGCCTCGCTGGATGAGCCTGAAGGCGTCGCCGATGGCGTGGGCGGAGGTGGTGCAGGCAGTGGCGGTGGCTTCATTGGGGCCGCGTGCGCCGTATTTGATGGAGACGTGGCCGGCGGCGAGATTGATGATGGAGCCCGGAATAAAGAAGGGCGAGACCTTGCGTGGACCACCGTTGAGCAGGTTGATGTGCTCGCGCTCGATGACGTCGAATCCTCCGATGCCGGAGCCGATGTGGACTCCGACGCGGTCGTGGTTTTCGTCCGTGACCTTCAGAGCGGAGTGGGCCATCGCCTCGGCCGATGCGGCGAGGGCGAAGTGAATGAAGCGACCCATCTTGCGGGCCTCTTTTTTATCCACGAAGACGAGAGGGTCGAAGTTCTTGACTTCGGCGGCGAATCGCACGGGGTGGCCAGTGAGATCGAACGCAGTGATCTCAGCCATACCGCTGTGGCCAGCCAGCAGGCCGCTCCAGACTTCAGGCGTGGTATTGCCGACCCCGCAGAGAAGCCCGAGGCCGGTTACGACGACGCGACGTTGCTCCATTTTTTATTTTGCCGCTTTCTGGTTCTTTTCGATGTAATCGACGGCGTCTTTGACGGTTTTAATCTTCTCGGCATCCTCGTCGGGAATCTGGATATCAAAGGCTTCTTCGAACTGCATGACGAGTTCGACGACGTCGAGGGAGTCGGCGCCGAGATCTTCCTGAAAGCTTGCACCCGGTGTGACTTCAGCCTCATCCACCTGAAGTTGCTCGACAATAATCTGCTTTACCTTTTCGTCTACTGCTGCCATTTCGTTCTCCTGTTTACTTCTGGAATCAAAGCCTTGAGTTTGTGCGCGGTCTCGCCCACACCATTTTCAAGCATACTGAGCGCCTAGGTGAGTGTAAAGCAAAGGGGGAGAGGGTGTGTGGCGGAAAACCCGGTTATGTCAATCGTCCTCGCCGGAGGCGGCAAGCAGAGGTGCGACCCCGGCGATCTCTTCAAAACCGATCAGATTCGAGACCGGCGCTCCGGCGTCGAGATTTGAGGTCGGGTTGGAGACGTTTTTCAATGCTTTATTGATGGCGCGGGTGCGAACGCCCAGCTTCTGAATTGTGTTCTGTACGGTGCCTACCTGGTCTTCGACCTTTTGCATGAGGCCACCGTAGTTTTCGAACTCTTTCTTGGCAGAGGAGAGGACGCGCCAGACCTCGTCGCCTTTTTTCTGGATAGCGAGGGTATGGAAGCCCATCTGAAAGCTGGTGAGGATGGCCATGAAGGTGGAAGGGCCAGCGATAGTGACGCGGCAGCTGGACTGGATCTCGGACTGGAGGCCGGGGCGGCGGACGACCTCAGCGTAGAGGCTTTCGGTCGGCAAGAACATGATGGCGTGAGGCATTGTGGTGGGCGGGTCGATGTATTTGTCGCAGATACGCTTGCCCTCGGCCCGTATGGAGCGTTCGAAGGCCTTGCCGGCGACCTCGATGCCCTCTCCCGTATCGTAGGCATGTTCCAGCCGCTCCCAGTCTTCTTTAGGAAACTTGGCATCGATGGCCAGAAGTATGTGGCCGCCGCCGTCTCCATTGGGAAACTTGAGCGCGTACTCGACGGATTCCTGGGTGTTGGGCTTGATGCGAGCGTTTTTGATGTATTGCTCGGGCGAGAACATCTGCTCAAGCTGCTGTCCGAGCTGAAACTCGCCAACGACACCGCGGGACTTCACATTGGAGAGGACTCTCTTTAGATCTCCGACGCCGGTAGCGAGTTCTTTCATCTCGCCGAGGCCCTTCTGAACTTCGCCGAGATGAGTTGTGACCTGGCCGAAGGACTCAGTGAGGCGCGTCTGCAGGGTTGCATGAAGCTTTTCGTCAACCGTGAGTCGCATCTCTTCGAGTTTGGCGGCGTTGTCCTCGTTGAGTTTGGTCAGACGATCTTCGACGGTGAAGCGGAGTTTTTCCTGGTGAGTGGAGGCCTCGCCGGAGAGTTCGGTGAGGCGGCTGTGCAGAGCTTCACGAGCTTCGCCCAGGGTGCGGGTGACGTCGGCGATGAAGTACGTAAGACGCTGGGCAATGGAGTCGAGATTCTGCTGGACGGCGGTGCGCAGCGCCTCATCGGAGGTTTTGTTGTCGGCGCGGAAGGCAGCGAGGCCAGTATTGAGGAGATTGCTGAGTTCGGCGATGGTGCTGGTGATCTCGGTGCGGAGGTTGCTGAAGTCAGTTGCAGCAGACTCGCGAGTGCGGCTGGCGTCGGCGGCATTGTCGGTACGGAGCTGGGCCAGTTCGCTGCGGAGATGGCGATCGAGAGCTTCAAAGCGGGCGTCAAGACGCGTGAGCTGGCCAGACATCGTATCGGCTAACTGATAGAGGCGTGTGTCCTGCCCGGGGACGGAAGATTTCCGCAACAGGATAAACACCACGGCGAGCGTGGCGATCTGGAGCGCGGCGATGAGAAGAATCAGAGGTGTCATTTCGTCTTTCTTTCGCCTCAAGGATAGCACCCTAACGGAACCTGCGTCTTGTGGATTCCACGAGAGCCGATGGCTTTCTTCTCCGTAGGAAATCCGCATCTAACCGAGGATGGAGGGCATATGCAAGGTTCGAAGAATCAGATATGCGGACGAGTTTCTGAACCGGATTAGGCCGGATGCTACGGCGATGTTCGATAACTCGGAGAGCAATCCGACAGAACATGCGAGCAGCGAGGCGACCTACGCAGCTACGGCTGTGAATGGTGAAGATGAAGAGGATGAGCGGCTGGAAGAGGAAGATGACGACGCGGCGGAGCTCGAGGAAGACGAGGAGGAGAACGAGGAAATTAATATTGAAGATGAGGCGGGCCTCTAGGATAGAACGCAGAGGTGACCATGCCGATTACGAACTATAGCGTGCTGGCAGGGAAGCCGACGGCGGGGAAGGTCGTCAGCGGAGCGAGCGCGCACTATCAGATCACGATGCAGGCGACAGGCGGACCTTTTACAGTTGCGGTGAATATTCAGTCGGTGGATGGATCGGAGGTTCTGTACGCGATTGAAGAAGGGTTTACGCCTCCGGATTTAGCAGGGTTGACTGCGTTGAAGATGGGGATGACTTCGCTGAGCCGTGGGCCGGGCGGGTTGGCTCTTGATTATGTACGGAGCATGGTGAATGGAGCGCCGATGATTACGAAGGCGCAGATGACGCTGTTGCCACAAATGGGTGCGCAGACCCAGGGTGCGAGCGCGGAGGCGCAGGCAATTCAGCGGGCGAAGGCGAAGGCGCTGGAGAATGCAGTGGTTACACTGCTGAACATGACGATCGCGGATAAGGATGGTGTGATCTATGCGTTTGGCAGTGCCTATGCGGATTCAGGGAAGGTGGATGGGATTCACGATATCCACATGAACCAAGGGAATCCCAAGAACAATCACGGTGGGGACAATGGTGTCTGGCAGGATGGAGCGCTGATGATTCATCTGCCGTCGCAGGGGACCTGGACTGCGGTGTTTATCGCGTTTCAGACGGAAAGCTGGACAACTGATTCGGCAGGGAATCCGATTTAAAGGCGATTGACCGCGGATTTTCGGGATGAACGCGGATCAAGGCTTAATGCCGATGTGTTCTTTTTTTGGATCGGTTGAATCGGTGTTGATCGGTGTTAGTTTTCAGGTTGCTGCGAGGATTTGATCGGCGATGGCGGCGGCTTCTACGGCGGGGCGGACGTCGTGGACGCGGAGGATGTGGGCTCCGGTGAGGATTGCGGTTACGTTTGCCGCGGTGGTTGCGTTGATGCGGTCGTTGTTGGGGGGACCGTCTTCGGCATAGAGAGTGGCGAGGCTGGGATTTTGGGCGAGTGTGTGGGCGAGGAAGCCTTTGCGCGAGGCTCCGATGAGGAGAGGCAGGTTGAACTGGCGAAGCTGGTCGAGATGGGCGAGGATCGGGTAGTTCTCGTCGAGACGCTTGCCGAAGCCGAGTCCGGGGTCGAGGACGATTTTTTCGCGCTGGATGCCTGCGGCAGTGGCGGAGTCGAGGCGCTGCGCTAATTCGGAGAGAACTAAAGGAAGAATCTCTTCGCGGTTGAGCGGTGGGAGGGTGGGCCAGTCCTGCGGGCGGCCGCGGGTGTGCATGAGGATGGCTCCGCAGCGAAGTTCGGCGCAGGTGGCGGACATTGCGGGATCCCAGAGATGGCCGCTGACGTCGTTGACGATCTCTGCACCGGCTTCGATGGCGTGATGGGCGGTACCGGCGTGGAAGGTGTCGACGGAGAGGATGGCGTGGGGATGGTGTTTGAGGATGGATTCAAGGACGGGCAGGATGCGGGATTGTTCTTCGTCTGCGGCGAGTGGGTTGGCGTTGGGGCGGGTGGATTCGCCGCCGAGGTCGAGGATGTCCGCACCTTCGTCGAGGAGTTTGTTGGCTTGTTCGATGGCTCGTTCGGGTGCGTGTTCGGGAGAGTAGAAGAGACCGCCGTCGGAGAAGGAATCGGGCGTGACATTGAGGATGCCCATGATCAGAGTTCGGCGGCCGAGCGCGAGGGTGCGGGTGCGAAGGTGCCAGTCGTGATGGGTGCGGGGCGGGAACGGCATGGAAGAATTCTAGATGCAGGGCTAAGACTAGGGGCAGGGAGTAGGGAGTAGAAGGCTTGGTGCTAGACTGCGCGAATGTGGACCTTTTTGTTGCGGATGGCGGCCTGTTCGCTGATGGGAGTGGTGTGTTTACCGGGCGCGGAGGCGAAGGTTTCTCGCAAGGCGGATAAGGCGAAGGCGCTGGCGCGGGAGATTGATGCACTCCTGGCTGATCCTGCTGTAGCCCGAGCACACTGGGGGATTGTAGTGACGGCGATGGATGGGTCACCGATCTATTCGTTGAATGATGGGCAGCTGTTTCAGCCGGCGAGTAATGCGAAGTTGTTTACTACTGCGGCGGCGATAGCGTTATTGGGTGCGAATACGACGTTTGAGACACGAGTGGTGGCTAAGGGTGTTTTAGATGACACCGGACGTCTGCGGGGGGATTTGTATCTTGTGGGAGACGGAGATGCGAATCTTTCTGGGCGAGAGATTCCTTATGTTGCTCCGTCGCAGAGGCCAAAGGTGGCACCGGGCGCTCCTCCTGTGCCTGAGCCCAATCCGCTGCGATATCTGGAGGAGTTGGCGGACCAGGTTGTGAAGAGTGGGATCAAGGTAGTTGATGGGAATGTGATCGGGGATGACACACTTTTTCCGTGGGAGCCTTACGGGCAGAATTGGTCGATCGATGACATGGTGTGGGGATATGGCGCACCGGTTTCTGCGTTGACGATTAATGACAACCAGATCAAAGTTACCGTGACACCGGGAGCTAGCGAAGGGGCTTTGGCCACAGTAACGCTTGATCCGCAGGTCTCGTTCTACAGGCTTAGTGGATTTGTGATGACGACGAAGGCGAAGAGTGGCACGTCGGTTGATTTTGCTCGCGATCCCGGATCGATGGAGCTGAAGATAAGTGGGTCGATTGCGGTGGATTCGCAGCCCGATATTGAAGAGGTTGCGATCTCTAACCCGAGGGCTTTTGCGGCGATCGCTTTCAAGAAGATTCTCGAGTCGAAGGGTGTCGTGATTTCGGGCAAGGATGGCGACGCGATTGTGCAGGGAGCCCATCTGCAAAGTTTCTTAGCTGAGATGCGTGAGCCGATTGCGGATCTGAGTTATGGGAATGCTACTGGGGGTCGATTGCAGTCGCAGCATTGCTTTGTTCCTGCGGAGTGTCCGTTAACGAATGAGAGGGTGGTTGCGTCGCACCGGTCTCCGAGGCTTGCTGATGATGTGGTGGTGACAAATAAGGTGAGTCAGAATCTCCATGCTGAGCTTTTGTTGCGGCAGCTTGCGGTCGCGTATGGGGTGAACGGATCGTTTGCGCAGGGAGCGCGAGTGATGCGGGCGTTTCTGACTACCAAGGTGGGGATCGATAAGGACGATTTTGTTTTCTTCGACGGGTCGGGTTTGAGTGGGCATGATCTGGTGACTCCGCGGGCTACGGCGCGGTTGTTGCAGTATGCGTCAGGGCAGCCGTGGTTTGTGGATTGGAAGAAGAGTTTGCCGGTGGGTGGGGAGGATGGGTCGTTGGAGTCGCGGTTTGGGAAGGCTCCGCTGAAGGACCATGTGTTTGCGAAGACGGGAACACTGGGCGAGGCGCGGGCTTTGAGTGGGTATCTGGATTGCGCGAGTGGGCGGACGGTGATCTTTTCGATCATGGTGGGGAATCATCTGCCGGGGACGAGCGAGGATCGCGAGGCGATGGATAAGATCGTTGCGGCGATTGCTGCGGCGAACTAACTTGCGTGGAAGTTTTTGAGCCCCAGTGCGAGTTCGTCGTGCATACTGTTCAGGCACAGAAATAAGTGAATAGCGCGGAGCCTGTACAAAGAAAGAGGTGTGTATGGCGACAGATGTAGTAGTGCGGCCGAGTGTGCGCCTAGAACGGCCGGCAAATCCGGCGTGGGACCGGATCTTTTTTTCGGGAATGGCGATCCTTCTGTGGGCTTCGGTTTTATTTGGGTTCGCGAAGACTTATTTTCTGGCGGGAGTGGTGAAGGCTCCGCTGCCGAGTCTGCTGGTGCATCTTCATGGCGCGGCGTTCACGCTGTGGATGGTGCTTCTGGTAGTGCAGATCGGATTGATCTCGGCCAGGAAACTGAAGTGGCATAAGCAGCTGGGACTGGCGGGGTTCGGTCTGTCGGTGGCGATGGTGGTGTTGGGAGTGCTGGCAGCGACTGGTGCGCTGCGGCGCGGCGCGGCGCCCGGCGGGCTCGATGCGAAGGTGTTTTATGCGGTGCCGATGACCGGAATCGTGACGTTCGCAGTGTTCATATTTCTTGCCTACCGAATGCGGTTTCAGCCGGCGGCGCATAAGCGGTGGATTCTGATTGCAACGATCGGAATTACGGATGCTGCGGTTGGGCGATATCCGGTGGCGATTCTGCAGGCCAAGCCACAGTTGCAGAACCTGGTGATGCTGAGTTTTCTGCTGCTGGTGGTGGGGTATGACCTGATTTCGATCAAGAGGGTCCACAAGGTGACGCTGTGGGCCTCGGTCGTAACGATGATTGTTCTGGAGGGAGCCATTCCTCTGGGGATGACGCCTCTGTGGCTGTCTTTCGCCAACTTTATGGCGAGATAGACGGATTCGTTTTTTTTGCGGGGAAGCATTTTCGCGGATATTGCTGCGGGCAGACGATAGCTGCGTTGGGTTACTGCGGTGGTTCTGCGAGAATGAGTAGGTGAGAGTTTTTGTTTCCGGTTTGGGATTGGTGATGGGTGCCTTCTGCCTGGCGGGGTGTAAGACTTTGCCGCCGCCTACGCCGCTGGAGCAGTTGGATGCCAAGCAGATGCAGGGGCATGCGGTGTTTCAGGCGCAGTGCGTGCAGTGTCACTATGACCGCAAGGACAGGCCGCTGCATGGGCCTCCGATGCTTGGGGTTTTCAAGAGTCCTACGCTGCCGAGCGGCGCGCCAGCGAATGATGAGCGGGTGACGGCGACGATTCTTCATGGCCACGGGCTGATGCCGGCGATGGGGAATAGGATGAACGAGCAGGATATCGATGACCTGCTGGCTTATCTGCATACGCTTTAAAGGCAGGGAATAGGGAGCACGACTGGTGCTCGCTGATGAGGCTGGTTTGAACGACGAGAGAGAACTGGAAGTCAGAGCGCGGGGGATGCTGCCGGGAGTGGCGGGGATCTGCCTGTTCATGCTGGTGGTGTCAGTTGTAGGCGTGGTTGGAGTATTTACCGGACAGTTTTCAGGGACAGGGGCGCGGTACGGTGTACTACCCGTTTGCACAATGATCGTAGTCGGTGTTTTTGGTTTGCTTCGCCTTAAGAGATGGGGCTGGGCGCTGGTTTTGGGTGGCACGCTGATGTTGTCCTTTGGATATCTCTTTATGTCGCGGGTTTTGCATAACCCCGGGATGTTAGTGATGGCAGGATTGGCATTGTGTTTTTTCCTCTATTTAGTGCGGCCCGAAGTGAGAGAGCGGCTGCGTTAGGATGGGCGCATGCTGAGTCGACGGGGCTTCGGACGGCTGATAACGGCAACTCTTGCCGCGCAGGTCATTGTGCCTGACCGGCTTATGAGTCAGGTGCCAGCGGACGAGGATGTCAGGCCACAGTTCTCAGTGATGATGTGGGCGCTGAACAAATGGGGCAGTTTCGAGCAGAACCTGGAGCGCGTTGCGCAGGCAGGATACGGGCATGTCGAGCTGGTGGGCGAGTTTGCGCACTGGTCTGAGGCGGATTGGACTCGCATTCTTGCTCGCATGCAGGCGTTGAAGATCACGGTGGATGCAACGTCGGGTATTAAGGCAGGATTCGCCGATCCTGCAGGAGATGCGTTTGTAGCAGAGCTTAAGGGTTTTATTCCGGCGGTGCAGCGGCTGGGGTGTGGGCAGATCATCCTTTTGTCAGGGAAGCGAATTGAAGGTGCCGCGCCGGGAGTACAAAGGGCGGCCTCGATTGAGGCGCTAAAGCGGGCAGTGGATATTTTGAGTGGCGCAGGTTTGACGGCAGTGATCGAACCGATCGATCGATTGGAGAATCCGACGATCTATCTTGATGGCGTTACGGAGGCGTTCGAGATTGTTCGTGCGGTGGGGAGTCCCACGATTAAGGTGTTGTACGACCTGTATCACGAGCAGCGCGGGTTCGGGAACCTGATTGAGAAGCTGGAGAAGAACATCGATGAGGTTGGGTTGATTCATGTGGCCGATGTACCAGGGCGGCATGAACCCGGGACCGGGGAGATGAACTACATCAATATTTACCGGAGGTTGGCGGAGTTGCACTACCGAGGCGTGATTGCGATGGAGTTTTATCCGACCGGGGAGGTGATGGAGACGCTGCGGCATGCTCGCGAAGAGGCGATACAATCGAAGAGATGACTCCGCCGGTTGCCCCATTTCCTTCTCCGCTCCATGAGGGGCTGGTTCAGATCGATCTGACGCCGCGGCGACCCTCGCCTAAGCCGGTGTGGCTGAAGGCGAAGGCTCCGATGGGGGAGACCTTTCACAGCCTGAAGAAGATGGCTCGCGAGCTGAAGCTGCATACGGTGTGCGAGAGCGCGCAGTGCCCGAATATTGGCGAGTGCTGGAACCAGAAGGCCGCAACGTTCATGATGCTGGGCAATCTTTGCACGCGGCGATGCGGGTTCTGTGCGGTGCCGAAGGGACGGCCTGAGCCGATCGATTTCGATGAGCCGCGGCGAGTGGCTTATGCGGTAGCGCAACTTGGATTGCACCATGCGGTGATTACGAGCGTGAACCGCGATGACGATAATCTGGGTGCGGCGCAGGCGTTTGTGAAGGTGGTGGAGGAGATTCGGCTGCAGGCTCCGGGATGCAGAGTGGAGATTCTGACGCCGGACTTTCAGGGTGTGGAGGAGGCGCTGCGGTTGGTAGTGGCTGCGCGGCCGGAGATTCTGAACCACAATATCGAGACGGTACCCCGGCTGTATCGCGTGGCGAAATCCGGTGGGCGGTATGAGCGGTCGTTACGTTTTCTCGAGCATGCGAAGGAGATTGCTGCGGAGATGTTTGGCGAAGACCTCGTGACCCGGCCTTTTGTAACCAAGACGGGCATTATTGTGGGGATGGGCGAGGAGATGCACGAGCTGCTGGCGGTTTTTCGCGACCTGGCCGACCGGAAGGTGGATATTCTGACGGTGGGGCAGTATCTGCGGCCTAGCCGGGATCATCTGCCGATGACGCGGTACTACACTCCGGATGAGTTTGCTTTTCTGAAGCACGAGGCGCTGGGGATGGGCTTTAAACATGTTGAGTCGGGGCCGCTGGTTCGGAGCAGCTATCATGCGCAGGAGCAGGCGGAGTCTACCGGGCTGGCTTAGAGCCGCGGTAGAGATTCGATATCATGCCTGAACTTCCCGAAGTCGAAACAATTGCGAATGGCGTCCACCAACGTATCCAGGGTCAGACGATCCGGTCGGTGTGGACCAGCAACAGACCGCAGACGTTCAAATCGCCACCGGATGAGATTGTTGAAGCCCTAACCGGCAGCCGCATTGAGCGTGTGCGCCGCGTTGGCAAGACGATTGTCGTTGATCTAAACCGCAAGGATCTAAACCGCAAGGATCCAGGCCACAAGGATCCAGGCCACAAGGATCTAAGCCGCAAGAAGAAGCCCGGGCAGTTTCTTGTTCATCTCGGCATGACCGGTCGTCTGCTGGTTTCTACTCCTGACATACCGATCCCACCGCACACTCACGCTATTCTGACGCTGAGCAGCGGCAAGGAACTCCGCTTTGTGGATCCGCGGCGTTTTGGCCGTCTGTCCGTTGTCGGATCTGAGACAGGTTACGAAGGTTCTGGCGCTGAGCCGCTGACTATCCCGCCTGAAGGTTTCATTGCGCTCTTTCGTGGGCGCAAGACGCCGATTAAGGCTGCGCTGCTCAACCAATCGCTTCTCCATGGCGTAGGCAATATCTATGCGGATGAAGCTCTCTTCCATGCTCGTATCCGGCCCACACGACAGGCAGGACGGCTCACGAGCGCCGAACTTACGCGTCTCAGGGCTGCACTGATCAAGGTTCTCACTGAGGCCATTCAACTCGGGGGATCCTCGGTCTCCGACTACGTCGACGCAGATGGAGTTGCAGGCTTCTTCCAGCTCCATCACCATGTCTACTCGCGGACGGGCCAACCCTGCCGCGTCTGCGGCACGGCAATCAAGCGCGTTGTGGTTGGAGGCCGCAGCACGCACTACTGTCCTGCCTGTCAGCGCTGAAAGCCCTCGATCCGGGGCCGGGCTTTAGCGCGTTGCTGCCTGCTCCGCGCAGACTGCGGCGCCAATCACCCGGATCTCGGAGCTGTCTTCGACGATCTCAAAGGAATAACTCTGCAGCGGGCTCATTTTCACCATCTGCTGCATGTAGTCCTTCAGCATGGGCAGGTCGACAAAGTGCACGTTGGAGCCGGAGAGGAAGATCTTGCCGGGGCCGGCCATATGGATTGTGGTGGCAGAGGCTGCGGCCAGAGCCTTATGCCAGAGGCGCTTGAACTCGAGGCAACGCGCCTCGCCGTTTTTGGCTCCCTCGAAGATTTCGTCGGGCTCCCTATCGAGAAATCGCAGCCGCATTGCCCGATGCCCCATGATGCCTTCCATGTGGCCGCGCCCGCCGCATCCGCAGAACCGCTCCTTCTCGTCCATGGAGACGACGGTATGACCGCCCTCCCAGACTCCCGGCGCGAACGGATAGCGTCCGTAGCCGATTCCAACGCCGAGGGTCCAGACGCGGATCATGCTGTCGAGCTTTCCATGCGCCGAAGCGAGACCCGCGGCCATGCCGTCAGCATCGTTTACCACGGTAACGGGCCCGTCGATTCCGTTATTGCGTAACTGCATGCCGAGACGCTCGGCGATACGCGCGCCCTTTAACTGGGGAAGATTCGGGGCCTCTTCGACCACGCCGTTTTTGATCAATCCGGGAATTGCAACTCCCACTGCCGTCAGATCCTTCGCTCCATCCGCAGCGGACAGCACCTGTTTGCAGATCTCCTCGACGAGTGCGTCGGCGTGGAGTTCGACCAGGGCATCTTCTTCTTCATGCTTGTCAGGAAAGCGACGTACCGCGCCGACCAGTTTGTGGTCTACCACCAGCCCGGCCAGAATCCGTTCGGATAAGGTCACTCCAATCGTTTTTTTCATACCCTGCCAGCTCCATCCGGGACGTCCGCAACTTCACTCAAACTTGCTCACACGGTTCAATCCGTTGAAAGCCGCCACTTTATAACATTCTGCAAGCGTTGGGTAGTTGAAGACGGTGTCCACGAAGTATTCGAGCGTGCCGCCCAGCGCCATTACGGCCTGTCCAATGTGCAACAACTCGCTGGCACCCTCGCCGATGATATGAACTCCAAGGATCGCATGGGTGAGGCGGTGAAAGATGATTTTGAGCCGGCCGGTTGTATCACCGCGAATCTGTCCACGCGCAATCTCGCGATAGTAAGCCACGCCAACCTCGTAGGGAGCGTCCTCCTCGGTTAGCTGCTCCTCAGTCTTGCCGATAAAGCTGATCTCCGGAATCGTATAAATTCCATAGGGGTACAGGCCCGGGTTGGAGAGGAGCTTGTCGTCGCCAAACGCACGCGCTGCGGCCACGCGGCCCTGTTCCATCGACACCGAGGCCAGGGACGGAAATCCGATCACGTCGCCGACGGCAAAGATTGTTGGCACCTTGGTTCGGAAGTCCTTGTCCACGGGAATTCGGCCGCGCGAGTCTGCTTCGATGCCCACCGCTGCAAGGTTCAGTTCATCCACGTTGCCCTGCCGTCCTACCGCATAGAGCAGGGCATCGCCCTGTACCTTCTTCTTGCTCTCGAGGTTGGCGACGACCGTGCCGTCCGGAATCTCTTCAACCGACTCCACCTCTTCGTTCAGGCGCATGGTCACACGCGAGTCGCGCAGATGATAACTGAGAGCTTCAACGATCTCCTGGTCGGCAAATTCCAGCAGGCGCGGCCGGCGCTCAATGAGCGTCACGCGCACGCCTAGCGCCGAGAACATGCAGGTATACTCCACTCCGATGACGCCGCCACCAACGATGATCATTGTCTTCGGCAGATTGACGAGGTCCAGCACGAGGTCGCTGTTGATGATGCTGCGTCCGTTGATGGGAACCTTCGGCGAACATGCAGGTTTGGTGCCGGTGCCGATCAGGATGTTCTTTGCTTCGTAGATGCTGGAGCCGCGTGAGTTCGTTACCTTGATGTGGGTGGGGTCTTCAAAGCTCCCGACTCCCACCAGCATCTCGATGTTGTTACGGGAGAGCTGGGCTTCGGTGACATCGATCTCGGTCTTGATTACATGCTGAACCCGGAAGGCGAGATCCGCCATCGTGATTCGTTCCTTCACGCGGTAGTTCATTCCGTAGATGGACTTGTAGTTGTACCCGGAGAGGTGGAGGACGGCCTCGCGCATGGTCTTCGAAGGAATGGTGCCTGTGTTGATGCAGGAACCGCCGACAACCTCGCGCATCTCGACCAGGGCGACCTTCTTGCCTAGTTTGGCGGCGTAGATAGCGGCGCGCTGGCCGGCGGGTCCTGACCCAATCACGATCAGATCGTAAACACTACTCATAGTGGCAAATACTCAAAATGTGTCGGTAGCAGCGGCATAGCCACTCCAGTTTATCGGCCTAAAAACGCACCCAGTGAGGAAGCAGCAGTCTGAATCGCTCTCCATACGCCTCGCTGTTTTGAAACTACCACACCGGCGTCAACGCCTCCACCCTCGCTTTTCAACGACATAAACTAAGGTTATGATCCGTTACGCTATTACCAGCCGTGAGCTTTACCTGGGTTGCGAGCTTGAACGCGAGGCCGCCTGGTCAGGGAGGCAACGCGCTGGGTGCTTGAGGGGATCGACTTTATTCAGCTTCGTGAGAAGGATCTGCCGAGCGCAACTTTAGCAGCACTTGCACGGCGGCTGGCCGGTGCGATCGCCGAGACAGGAGGTCCCACGAGGTTGTTGATCAACTCGCGTGCCGACGTCGCAATCTCTACCGGCGCTTATGGCGTTCATCTTACCTCCGGACCTGACGAGCTGACCCCAACCCAGGTGCGCAGCCTGTATGCCTCTTCAGGCAGATTCCGGCCCGTCGTTACTGTCTCTGCCCACACTCGGGAGGAGGTGCAGAGAGCTCGCGAGAACCAGGCAGATGCAATTCTGTTTGGACCTGTCTTTGAAAAGATTTCGGGCAAGATTGTTTTCCACGGCCAGGGCCTCGACAAGCTTCGTGCAGCCTGCGCTGCTGCCTACCCGGTTCCTGTCTATGCACTGGGGGGTGTCACGCTGGAAAACGCACCCACCTGCGTGGCGGCGGGTGCCGCGGGAGTCGCCGGCATCCGCCTGTTCCATCACAGTTAGAAGGTTGTGCTGACCGTAAGGCGGAAGGTCTTGCGCGGCTCACGCAGGATGTAATCGGCGCCATAGAACTGGAGAGCCTGCTGATAGCTGAACTGACCGGCTCCATTGCTCGGGAAGTAGCCCTTGAAGACATTCACAGCGTCCGGCCCTGTGTTCGGCACCGCAAGCTTCTGAGGAACGCTCTCATAGAGCCGCAGGGAGTTATAGGCGTAGAAGATGCGGAACGGAGCATTGATGATCGGAAGGATCACCTGCAGTTCTGCGCCGTTCGACATACGCGGCACATAGTTGGTGCCGGGTACAGTCGCTAAAAATTCGGGGAATTTAACCGCGCTGCCGCCGAAGCAGGCTCCATTGACGATGGTTGGGCATCCATACTGCGCACCGCTGATGATCGATTGGCCGGCCGTGCTTTGGCGCAACTGGCCCGGCTGCGCGTTGAAGGTCATTCCAAAGTCGGTGAAGAACGCGAACGTGACCTGGCTGATGATGGGGATGCGATATTCCAGGTTGGTGACGAGCTGAGTATCGCCGCCGATCGATACCATTCGGTAGATCGGAAGCGGAATCTGGACATTGCCGAGCGCAGGGTTGGAGGGATTGATCGGAACCGAGGTTCCATCCGGATTTGTAAGGGTGTACTGGATCTTGTTCGGGATAAAGGTGTAGGGAGAGACGGACCGGGTATCAAATCCACGGAGGTCCTGCTCGCCGCCGCTGTAGAAACGATGTGTCGGTGGTGCGACTTCGCCCGCGAAGCCCGTTGTGTGGGCAAACTGAATGCGATAGCCCAGCACGTTGTGCCCGTCCCGGTTAACCTTCAGCCCTTTCATGGGGAAGAACTGGCGGTAGCTGGTGATCGGCGAGATGTACTTCACATTGCCGCCGACACCGGCGACCTGCACGGCAACGTTGAAATCCTTGCCATGGTGCGGGCCAGTGGCGCGATCGAGGCTCGAGAACGAAAAGCTGGGGGTTACGACGGAAGTGATGATTCCGGACAGCTGGTTCTGGCCTGCGACTCCTGAACGGAATGCCAGCGACTGAAACACGTTGGTCGTGTTCTGGTTGAAGGTTGTAACCGTGGATCTCGAGAGCGAATACGACACGCCAATGCGCGTCACACCGGTCCTGGCAAAGAGGTGCCGCAGCGGCTCGCTCGCGGTAAGCGTGAGTCCTGTCGTCGAGGTGTTGTAGTTCGTCAGCAGCGACTGTTGCGCCGCGGAGAGATTCCCCGACGCTCCCGTGGTTGACTGGCTCTTCGAAGGATTGAAGTCGTATTTAGTGGCGAAGACCTGCGCACCCACCGAGATCGGCTTGTCGCGAAGATAGGGTTCGGTGAATCCGAAGCTTATGGTCCGCGACAGGTCGCCGACATTTGCCTGGACCGAGAGCGTCTCACCTAATCCGAGGAAGTTGTTGGTCTCGTAGTTCAACCCGATGAAGGTTCCGGTCAGGCCGCTGATGCCGCCGTTCAAACCGATCGAGTTTTTGCCCTTCTCCTTGAGCTTCAGCAGCAGATCGACTGTTTGATCGGACTCGTTCTGGCGGCTCTCCGAGTCCTGGTCTGCCTTCAGCGTTTCGAAGTAGTTCAGCTGGTTCAACCGCAGGATGGACAGCTCCCACAACTGGCTGTTGTAGATGTGTCCCTCTTCCAGCAGCAGCTCGCGGCGGATGACCTTGTCGCGCGTGATGCTATTTCCCTGGAACTCGATGCGGGAGACATAGAACGGCTTGCCCTCATCGATATCGATGTTAAGGGTGATGGTCTTCTTTGCTTCATCCGGGGGTTGCGGGACCGGGTTGGCAACCATGTTGATGTAGCCAAGCGCGCCGTACTGTTTGCGGAGGTTATCCAGCCCCTTGCCGAAGAGAGTCGCGTTGAACCACTCTCCATCCTTCTGGACGAACACCGCTCGCAGCGCCTTAACATTGGTTACAGCCTTATTGCCTGTAAAGGTGATTGCGGCCAGCCGGTAACGTGAACCCTCTTCGACCGGCATCAGGATATCGATCCGTTTGCCCTTTGAAGGCCGCAGCGTGAGAGGATTCAGCCCGCCAGCATCGCGCACGTGTGTCGTCGGCTCACTGGTCTGCGCTTTGAAGTAGCCACGGTCGCGATATGCCTGCCGCACCCGCTCCGTATCTTCGTCCAGCTTGCTTGCGTCGAAGGTTCGCGCGAACAGGTTTTCGAGGATGATGGAACGGGGTACTCCGATCGGCTTCAGGTTCCTCATTGAGGCCCGCAGGGTGCGGTCGCCCAGGTTGTAATTGCCCTGGAACGCAATCTTGCCCACCTTCACGGTCGGACCTTCTTTGATATTGAAGGTAATCGACACGGCGGCCGGCGGAATCTTCTTCACTTCAGGGGTGATGGTTGCGAACTGGTGTCCGTGCTCGGCAAGAAGATCCTTGAGGACGACCACGGCGCGCGCGATTTTTGTGGGGTCGTACTGGCTCTCGACCGAGACTCCAACCTTGGCCTTCTTGTAACGTTCGAGAACGTCCGAGAGGGTTACCGCATTGAGTCCCTTGTAGTTGAGCTCACGGATGGTCGGTTTTTCGCGAACGTAAATGACCAACTGGACGCACTTTGGAGTGTCGACACGCTCGATCTGGATATCTTCAAAGTATCCCGTGTTCCAGAGCGAGTTGAAGTCCCGCTCCACGACTGCGGGGTCATAAAGATTGTTCTGCCGACTGAACAGACGGGAAAGGACGGACTCTTTGGGGATGCGTCTGTTGCCGATAACCTGCGGCTGACAAAGTATTTCGCTTCCCTGCGATGACTGCGGGGCGGTTGCGGATGGGGTCACCTGGGCCGGCAGGGACGAACCAGCAGCGACAACGGCGAAGAGGAACGCGGCGTGAGCGATGCGGGAGCAGCTGGAGCGCGTGCACACAGGTTTGGCCTTGCATTTCAGGGAGCTTCCGCTCTCTCGATTCACGGTAAAGATACGCACACCCTCACTGCTCTAAAAATGACGCTCCGCCAGCACATCAAGCGAAGTCTTGATTATATGGGAGCGGCCAGCGGTTAGCGAGTTCGCCCCAGAGTTCAGGTCCGACCAAACTTCGTCTAACCCGCGCGAATTCAGTCCTGTTGTCTTTTTGACGAACATCAGGCTCAAAGGAACCCGTGTGTGACCAAGTAAGTCAAGCGACGGAGACCGGGGTGCTCAACACTTCGCCGAACACCTCACTGTTTACGTTGCCTCCCGTAAGCACCGTTCCGACGCGCGGGCCTCCCGCCGGCCGGTCTTTCAGAAGCGCGGCCAGTCCTGCGGCACCCGCACCCTCTGCGACATTGTGGGTATCCGCGAAGTAAGCTCGCATGGCATCCTCTACCTCATCGTCATCCACCTCGATAATGCGTTCCACTCCCGCCCGGAATATCGCGATCGCCGTCTCATCCGGCCGTCTGCACGAGACCCCGTCCGCAATCCGCGTTGACACCGCATGTTCCACCACCCGTCCCACTGCAAACGACAACGCAGACGCCGGGGCCAGCGTCGAAGTCACCCCAACAATCTTCGTCTTCAACCCCAGCGCATCCCGCACAGCAATCATCCCGCTGATCCCCGACCCCATCCCAATCGGCACATACACCGTATCCAGCTCCGGACACGCCGAAAGAAACTCCAGCGCATACGTCGCCACGCCTGTCGTCAACATCCGGTGATAGCTCGGAACCCAATGCCATCCATTCTCCCTCTCCAGGCTCACGGCATGCTCCAACGCGGCCTGAAAATCCTCGCCATGCACGACCAGCTCGGCTCCCAGCGCCTGCATGGCCCGGTTCTTCTCCTCGCTATTGCCATGCGGAACAACAATCACTGCGCGAATCCCACTCTTCGCCGCAGCCAGCGCAACCGACTGCCCATGATTTCCCCGCGTGGCCGACACCACCGTCGTTACCTCGGGCCGCTCCTTACGGAGCCAGTCCATATAGACGAGTCCGCCGCGAACCTTGAACGCGCCAAGCGGCGTGTGGTTCTCGTGTTTCACCCAGACTTCAGCGCCTGCGCGGGCATTTATCAGCGGCCAGCTGTATTGCGGTGTGGCGGGCATGCTCTGGTAGATCAACCGCGCTGCGGCTTCGATCTCGTTCAATCCGGGCAGCAATCCATGTATCCCGTTCGCTGCGTGTGCGCGGTTATTGTTGCCCTGGCTCATCATGCGCTCTCCGCGATCTTTCGCACCTCAACGAGGGTTGAATAAAACGTTGGTCCGCCGCCAATATCGGTCAGCGTCTCCGAGGTCAGAGCATTTACGTTCCGGCCGCCCGAGAGCTTGTTCCAGTCGAGTCGCGCCGATACGACTCCGGCGGCAACCTGAGCGTTCACCAGAGCCTTGAGCATTACGAGACCACGTCCGTTGAAGACCTCGACCTCGTCGCCGCTCTGGATCGTCCTCGAAGCTGCATCGACCTGATTCATCTCCAGCACGCCTGCCGTTCGCGACTCCATTCGCTGATGAACTGGAATATTCGCAAAGGTCGAGTTCATGTAGTTGTCTGCTTTGCGCGGAAGGAATTCGAGTGGATAGGTTCCCTCAGCCGCATGAGCTCGCGATTCTTCCGGTGCGGAGAAGACCGGGACCGGTACGAGTTCGCCTCGGCCGCTTGATGTCCGGAACCACTCCGCAGTGCTGAACGGCAAAATCTCGCCCGCTTCATTCGCCGGCAACTGCAATGCGATATGCCCCTCGCGTTCCAACCGCTCCCGCGTGATTCCGGTAAACCACGGATGATTTGTGTTCAACGCCTGATCGATCAACTCATCTTCACGATCGTCAAAGCATGCTTCGGTGAAACCCATCCGCCGGGCAAGTTCACTGAACAGCGCAACATTGGTCTTCGCCTCGCCAAGAGGGGCAATTGCCCTCTCGCTTACCTGGGCGAACAGATGCCCGTAGGCACCCTGTACATCCTTTCCCTCAAGAAACGTCGTGGCGGGCAGCAGCACATCCGCGTAATCCGCTGTATCGGTAAAGAACTGCTCGTGGACTACGATGAACAGATCCTGGCGCGCCATTCCGCGGAGCACGTCATTCTGGTTCGGAGCGATGGCTGCCGGATTCGAGTTGTAAACAAACATTGCTTTTACTGGCGGGCCGTCTGTCTCTTTGTCGCCCAACGTAGTGAGTGCTTGGCCGAGCAGGCTCATATTCACAACACGGGCAGACCGTCCCAACGGGCTCGACCTCATCAACTCCGGCATTTCAAGTGCATGTTCGTTGAACGGGAACGACCCCGATGTCGAAAGCTGTACTCCCCCACCTTTGCGCTTCCACGCGCCGGTCAACAGCGGGAGCATGCAGACTGCCCGGACCGCGGTTCCGCCGTTCTCACTTCTCTGAATACCGTAGTTCAGGCGGATGGCCGCCGGGCCGGTGGAATCAGAACGACCTGCTGTCGCATATTCCCGAGCGAGTCGGACGATCGTCTCAGCGCTGATCCCCGTAACTGCGGCGACCTTCTCCGGGGAGTGTGCCGGACGCAGGGCATGCCTCTTCAACTCGTCGAAGCCGTTGGTGCATCGCGCGACATATTCATGATCTTCAAGGCCCATGCTCAAAATCACGTGCATCATGCCGAGCGCCAAAGCAGTATCGGTTCCGGGATTGATTGCGAGATGTTCGTCGGCGAGCGCAGCTGTTCGCGTCCGGTAAGGATCGATCACTACCAGCTTTGCGCCTTTGCGACGGGCCTCTTCAATGAAGGGCCACAGATGCACGTTGTTGCCGTGAACGTTCGCGCCCCAGGCGATGACGAGTCCAGCGTGGGCAAAGTCCTGGGGAGGCGTGCCGAGCTTGACTCCATAGACGCTCTTCAGCGCTTCTCCGCCTGCCGTCGAACAGATCGTTCGGTCCAGCTGCGAAGCGCCGAGCCTATGGAAGAACCGACGGTCCATCGAGCCAAATCCGAGTTTCCCGATAGTGCCTGCGTAGCTGTAGGGCAGCACACTCTCGGGTCCAAACTCCGCAGCAATCGCCGTCAGCTTCGCAGCGATTTCATCGAGCGCCTCATCCCACGAGATGCGTTCAAACGCTTCTGTCTCGCGTCCATGGAGCAGTAGACCCTTCGGTACGCCTTTTCGCCGGCGCATTGGATAGAGCAGTCTCTCGGGCGAGTAGACCCTGTCGAGATACTTCGCGACCTTGCCGCACAAGAATCCGCGGGTTACCGGATGCGAGGGATCGCCCTGCAACTTAACCGCCCGTCCGGTTGCCTGATCCACCGTGACCAGCACACCGCACGAATCCGGGCAGTCATGCGAGCAAACCGCATGGACTATCTTTACCGTGTCCGAAGGCGCCCCTGATTCCGTGAGATTCGAAGCCATGGATAGATTCTAGTTTACCGGACTCCCCTACAACCCATAATCGCCGTTGTATGCCTTCCCAGAACCCATCATGACCTCCTCCTGCGATGAGTCTTTTGAGGATCTCTTACCAGCGGTAGCCCAATCGGCTACTATCAAACCGACCGGGCTTGGCGCATCCAGGGAAACAGTCCTGCGCGTCATGCTCTAAAAAATCAACTGCCATGCCGAGATGCCTCATGACCTTTCGTTTCTCCATCCGCTCCGCTGCTCTTAGTCTCCTGCTTCTTGCATCCATGCTGCCTGCGCAGGAGCCTAACCCTCTCCACACGGCCACGCACCAGGAGCTGTCTATCATCAAAGTTCTCATCGCCCAGGAGAACGCATGGAACAATGGCGATCTCGCCGGATTTGCCAAAGGCTTCAAGGACTCGCCCGATACCATCTTTGTCACCCACCAGATTTTCCGCGGCTTCGCCGGTCTTGTCGACGAGTACAAGCATGACTACCCCAGCAAAGCTGCGATGGGCACGCTCACCTATTCTGACCTTGAGGTTCATCCTCTGGACGAAAACTTCGCCGTGGTCCTTGGGAAATACCGCCTCGAACGCAGCAAAAAGGACGGAGGCAGCGCCGAAGGTCTCTTCTCCCTTGTCTTCGAAAATACCGACAATGGCTGGAAGATCGTCGTCGATCACACCACGTAGGTTTCCGGCAATCATGCGGAGTTTTTGGTGATCCTCCGTCTCGAACTCCTCTAATAGGCTTCCTTCAATTCCGCGATCAATCCTTCCAGCTCCCTCTGCGCCTTCGTATTCAGATCGGCAAACAAGAATCCTGCGCCTTTGGTCCGAATCATCCGGATCGTCGCATTGCAGCGAAACATTTCGTCATTCGCCCTGAACACAATCTCTACCCGCGTCCCCGGAGCTAATCGAAGGCGTGCCTCGGTCTCCACGTAGCATCCGCCGGCGCTGAGATCCAGGACTCGCCCACGAAACAGCATCCTCCCATCCTTGACCATCACCTCGGCCCACGCATCCACTTCGTAGCGCGGATGCCGTCTTCTGTCGATCGTTCCTTCGATAGCTACTCTGCGCCTCTCCAGCCGCTCGCCACACTCGCCCGGATTCAACTGCAGTTCTGCCATACCATCCACCTCGCGCCTGCACTCCGGCTGATTTCGTCATCGGCTGGAGGCGCCAGAACTTAAGTCAAAAATCAGCTTCCTTCTTCACTCCTTCTCATTTCCTCTGTATCGTCGACGGTATAAGGACTACGTTATGACCCGGTCATCCGCAGGCATATCCCGCCGTCACTTCCTCGCGATCACCGCCGCAGCGGCTACTACGCGCCTGGTCTCCCGGCAACTCTTCGCTCAGCAATCGCCGGACTTCATCACCCGATCCCGCACTGCGAATGCGAAGAACAAGATCACCTCGACTGCTCTGCGCCGCAACATCACCGCATTCACAGGAGCGGGCGGGAACATTGCCGTCCTTGCGGCGAAGGAGGGAAAGCTGATTGTCGATTCGGGTTACGCCTCCTGCCAGCCTCAGCTCACGGAGGCCCTCGCCGCGATCAACGCTGAGCCGATCCAGGTGCTTATCAACACGCACTGGCACATCGACCACGTCGACGGCAACGAATGGATGCACTCCGCCGGAGCGACCATCTGGGCGCATGAAAACACACGCTACCGCATGACCTCTCCTCAGCACATCGCTGCATTTAATGCCGATTTCCCACCCGCTCCTACGGGGGCTCTTCCCACCATTCTCTTCAACAGTTACCGCATGCTCTCCGACCAGGAGAATACCGTTAAGCTCACTCACTACGAACCAGCCCACACCGACACCGACCTCTCGGTTTACTTCACGGAGGCTGACGTCTTTCACTGCGGTGATACATGGTTCAACGGCACCTACCCCTTCATCGACTGCTCCACCGGCGGCAGCATTAACGGGATGATCGCCGCGGCTGCTCAAAATCTGGCCAATGTCACGGACAAAACCATCATTATCCCCGGCCACGGCCCCATCGGAAACAAAGGCCAGCTCTCCGAATTCAACGACATGCTCGTCGCGGTGCGCGACAACGTCGCCAAACATAAGAAGGAAGGCAAGTCTCTTGAGGAGACCGTCGCCGCAAAACCCACTGCAGACTTCGACGCAAAATGGGGCCAGAAACCCGCTGCCTTCATTGGCTATGTCTATCAAGGCGTCTAGTTCGTGCCCAAAAAATAGAATCGGAACCCAGGCAATCCAAGAATGAGAAAAGCAAAAAGGGTCGAGCACGAAGCTCGTCCTTTTTTTTGCGCCGAAGACGCTTTCCGCCGTGCGCGCAGCACTCAGACGGTCATGATCTCTTTTTCTTTCGCCTTGGATAGATCCTCAACCCGCTTGATCTCGGTGTCAGTCAGCTGCTGGACTTCGTCACTGGCGCGCTTCTCATCGTCGGCGGAGATCAGCTTGTCTTTGGCAGCCTTCTTGATGTGATCATTCCCATCGCGACGGATATTTCGAATCGCGGTCTTATGGTCTTCGAGCGTCTTGTTCAACTGCTTGACGACCTCCTTGCGCCGCTCCTCGGTCATAGGAGGCACAGGCACGCGGATCACCTTGCCGTCCGACATCGGATTCAGTCCATTCCCTGCTGTCCGAATCGCCTTCTCGATGGCCGACACCATGCCGGCGTCATAGGGCTGCACCAGAATCAGCGTAGGCTCAGGCGTCGACATCTGACCCATCTGTGCCACCGGAGTGTCCGTGCCGTAATAGTCCACCTTCACGTGGTCGAGCATATGCACATTCGCTCTTCCCGTCCGTGTCGACAGCAGATGGCTGCGGAAGTCCTCTACCGTGCTCTCCATCTTCGTCTTCAGCTGTTGATGTATTCCCTTCAACGCCGGGTTCCCGGCCATAAACGACGCCATACAGTCTCCTCACAGTGCAATCGATATTTTACAGAGACGTTTCAACCCATGCGCGAAAGCCGTGAAAAATTCGAGGCCGGGATTAGTCATTCGCCGCGATCTGAAGTCCTGCATCTCTCTCAGGCTGGAGTCTTCACCTCGCGCAAGCGCCGGCAAGCCTCTGCCAGATCCCGATCCTTCTTCGCAAAACAGAACCGGAGCAGATCTTCGCCCTTACCACGCCGGAAGAACGCCGAGCCTGCCACCGAAGCCACTCCAGTTTTCGCAAGCAGGGCCCTAGCCTTCTCCGCGGCTGTCGCTCCCGGCAGATTTCCGGCTGTGGCCAAGACGTAGTACGCTCCATCCGGAACATGCGGCCTCATCCCGGCATCGCGCAGAGCGTCGACGATCATCGTTCGCTTAATCTCGTGTTCGCGCGCAAGGCCTTCGTAAAAGTCCGCTCCAAGTTTCTCCACTCCATCCGCACATCCCTGCTGGAAGGGAGCAGGCGCACAGACGTAGGTCAGATCGTGAAAGTACCCTATCGATCCCACCCACTTCGGGTCTGCGATGAGATAACCTACTCGCCACCCCGTCACTGAGAACGTCTTCGAGAATCCTGACATCAGGATTGTTCGCTCCCGCATACCAGGCAGCGTTGCGGGACTTACATGCTTCGCTCCGCCATAGATGAAGTGCTCATAGATCTCGTCGGTGAAAACAAAGAGATCGAACTCCTCCGCGATCTCCGCCAGCGCTTCCAGTTCCTCGCGCGTAAAAACCTTTCCGGCCGGGTTCGAAGGGGTATTGATCACCATTCCGCGCGTCTTCGGTGTAATCGCTGCTCTTACCGCCGCAATGTCCAATCCCCAATCCGGAGCTTCCAACGCTACCGGCACTGGAATCACCCGTATGGAGCGCAGCGTGCTCGCGTGATACCCGTAGAAGGGTTCAAACAGCAGCACCTCGTCTCCAGGATTCAGCAGGGCCATTACTGCCGCATGAAAGGCCCCGGTCACGCCGTTGGTCACCAGCACTTCGCGGTCGGGATCAACTTCGATGCCGAGCGTCCGCGCCGCTTTGGCTGCAATCGCTCGCCGCAGCCGCTCGATACCATCCATTCGGGTGTAAATATTCAGTCCGGCCCTGATTGCGCGAATCGCTCCCTCGGCCACGACCTCCGGAACCTCGGTATCGCAAACCCCCTGTGCCAGATTCACGCCGCCAATGCGATCGCACTCCTGCGTCATTGCGCGAATCTCCGACTGCACGACCCGGGGCGCCAGTTCGCTTAACCGCAAGCCTGCCGAAGTCTCTGTAACACCCATGCCTAAAACCTCCGCTAGCAACTAAGGGTACGCCGAACTAAGGGTACGCGAACTAAGGGTACGCCGACTCCATTCTTCGCACAAAAAAGGATGATGGCTGTGTCTTTTATCCGCATCAACAGAGCTCAACGACGATAGTTGCTTCGGCAGGAAATCATGGGGCTATACTTGTCGCTCTATGAAGAAGAAGACAGTGTATTTCGGACTAGGCGTGATATGTCTTGCGATCGGTATTGCCGCGGGTGACGTTGATGCTAAGACTGGGAGCGAGAAAGCGACGCGACCCTTATTGCTCGTCGCCAACCAGGGCAGCCACGATCTCAGTTTGATTGACCCTTCTGCGGGCAAGCAGATTGCCGCCATCCCTGTGGAGGGCGTGACCGGGCATGAGGTAGCGGCTTCCCCGGATGGGAAGACAGCCTATGTGCCAATTTACGGGAATGCTGGTGTGGGAAGAGCCGGAACGGATGGCGCGAAGATTTCAGTGATTGATCTGGCCAGCCGCAAGGTGGTGCATACGATTGATTTCGGCCACGGCGTGCGTCCGCACTGCGCGGTGTATGACCGCAACAGCGGCATGTTGTATGTAACGACCGAACTGGACAAGTCGGTGAGCATCATCGATCCGAAGACGCTGAAGATTGTCGGCAGCATACCGACGGGGCAGGAGCAGTCGCACATGCTGGCGTTGACGCATGATGGGTCGCGTGGGTATACGGCGAATGTGGGGCCGGGAACGGTGTCGGTGCTGGATATGAAGGCTCGCAAGACGCTGGCCATTATTCCGGTCTCGAAACAGACACAGCGAATCGCGATCTCGCGTGATGACAGTATGGTGTTTACGGCGGACCAGGCGAAGCCGCAGCTTGCCGTGATTGAAACGGCGACGAACAAGGTGAAGACCTGGGTGCCGCTGCCAGCGGTGGGCTATGGGACGGCGCCGACTCCGGATGGGCGATGGCTTCTTGTAGCGCTGCGGACTTCCAAGCAGGTGGCGGTGGTCGATTTGAAGACGATGCAGGTGGCACGGACGATCGATGTACCGGATGGACCGGCGGAGATCCTTATAAGCCCTGATGGCAAGGCTGCTTATGTGGCGTGCAACTCCAAAAATCAGATTGCGGAGATCGATCTCGGACAGTGGAAGGTGTCGCGAGTAATTGATGCCGGCACTACGGCGGATGGGCTGGCGTGGGCCCAGTAGTTCAGCGGTGCGTTAACTGAAGGACAGGCAGCAGGCTGGAGTAGTCGTCGGTCCATGGACGCAGGTGGGGTGTGGTGGGCGTCTCTGTTGTGGTTGGGGCAACTTCGGATTGGCTGAAGAAGGTGGGGCTGTTGGTGAGCAGAACCCAGGTGGAGCGATAAGAGCCCGTTGCGTCATCGTCCGGACTCTCCACGAGCTTTGATTGCATGTTTGCGGCGACGGCCAGCTGGCCGATCTCCGGGGCGAGGTTGAGGTATTGGTTGGAGATGTGGAAGGCGATGATGCCGTTGGGGGCGAGATGTTTCTTGTAGAGCGCCAGTGCTTCCGTCGTGAGCAGATGGAGGGGAATGGCGTCGCCGGAGAATGCGTCGACGGCGAGCACGTCGAAGTTCTGCGGTGTTTCGCGAGATAGAGAGGTGCGGGCGTCGCCATCGGTGAAGGTGATCTGCGCGGGTGAATCGCGAAGGTAGGTGAAGAGGTTCTGTGCGATGGGGCGGACGAGGGGGTTGATCTCGTAAAAGCGGATCGAATCGCCGGGATGACCGTAGGCCGCGAGGGTTCCGGTGCCCAGACCGACGACTCCGATCCTGCGCGGGCGGACGTGATCACTGCCATCGCCGCTGCAGCAGAAGCGTAGAGCAAGGCCGATGCCGGAGTCCACGGCATAGTAGGTCGTGGGGGTGCGGGTAAGGCCATCGGCGAAGATCTGAGTTCCGTGCTGGATGGTGCCATTGAGCAGCACTCGCTCGGGGTCGGCATGAGGGGTTGTCGTCTGCTTTACGCGGAGCGTGCCGTAGAAGTTGCGGACCTGGAGGATGGCGTCGCGGGCATACGCGGTATGCAGCATAACGGTGAAGAAAAACAGGAGAGTGCTTGCGGTGATCCAGAGCAGGCGCTGGGGCCAGCCATCGCGCCAGGTAACCGCCACTGCGAGGGCGGCGGTGAGAAAAAAGGAGATGGCGAGGTCGTAGTTGGCGGAGAAGATAAGTGGGCTGGCTATGCCGATGAAGAATGTCCCGGTGGCTCCACCTGCCGCGATCAGCAGGTAGAAAAGAGTGGTTTCAGAGGGGCGTTGCGGACGCAGGGCATAGGTCTCCGCGTGACAGAAGAGTCCGGCGAGGAAACATTCGATGAGGAAGAAGAGGATTGCGACACCGATAGGCAGACTGACGTCGGTCTTTGAGATTGCGTAGCCGAGGCTCGCGAGCATGACGACGAGCAGGCGGATGACGATGCCGCGGCGATAGAACACGGGAGATTCAAAGGCCAGAATGAAGGTGAGGAGATAGGCTGCAAGCGGCAACATCCAGAGCAGTGGAATCGCGGCGATGTTGACGGTGAGATGAGCGGTGACTGCGCTCAATTGCATCGCAGCGACCATTGGAAGGAGAAACCAGAGCCATCTGGCGAAGGCCAGCGTTTGGAGGAGGGGTCCTTCTTCGTCTGGGACTGCTGGCCGAGTGAGCTTGCCGGATGAAACCGCAAGGAGGATACAAAGCAGGGCATAGAGGAAGAAGCCGAGGGACCAGAGGATTCTCTGGTGTTTGAGCGCTATGTTGGGTTCGATCAGGAGGGGATAGGCGATGAGAGCGAGAAGCGACCCTGCGTTTGACAGAGCGAAGAGGCGATATGGAATGCTGCCGCCCTGGGTTCGAAGAGACCACATCTGCAGCAGCGGGCTGGTGGCTCCGAGCAGTAGAAAGGGCAGGCCGATCGTCAGGGTAAGGTTGCGGAAGATAGTGGTTACAGGATGTTCGGAGCCCGGTGGAAGAGGGGCAGGATAGAGTCTTTGCGCAATCAGGAGGGCGGCGGCTGCGATCAGGGAGATGAGATAAAACTGTCGTCTCCCTTTGGGAGCACCGATGCGGGTAATCCAGTGAGCATAGGAATAACCTAGCAACAGAGCGATCTGGAAGAAGACGAGGCAGGTGAGCCAGACTGCAGAGGAGCCGCCGAGAGCCGGGAGGAGCTGTTTGGCGGCCATCGGCTCGACCATGAAGAGCAGGAATGCGCCGAGGAAGACAGTGGTGCCATAGAGAAAACGGGCTGAAGACATAAGATGGATCACCTGAAAGATGGCCCAGTGTATGCCACTATGACCATTTTTCATTTTTGGACGTCAAGGCCGCGAAGCTCGTGAGTTGAGGCCGGAGATTTCTGAATTTAGCAGTCCCTTAGTCGCATACAGGTATGTAAAGTGAGGAAGGTTTCCGCGAGGTGCGGATATGAATTGTCTGCTCGCCCAGTCCCAATGGGCTCGACTGGTTATTTTGGGGCTATCCTGTGTCGGTTTGGCGCAAGGTCAGTCGGGATCCATTGAACAGGTACAGCGCGTCAACGAACCGAACCAGTTGATATTAGATGTTGTGGTGACGGATAAGTCAGGTAAGGCGATCGAAGGGCTGCAGGAGAAGGATTTTGCAGTTCTTGACAGTGGGCACGCGCAATCCATCCTTTCCTTCGAAGCTCATGGAGTCGCAGGCGCGGCGAATGCCCAAGCAGCTGACCTTCCCGTGAGGATCATTCTCCTGGTGGATGAAGTAAACACCGGCTTCCGTGGGGTTGCGTACGAACGGGATCAGATTAAGAGATTCCTTCTCCAAAACGGCGGCACCCTTGCTCACCCCATGTCGCTCGCGTTCTTCTCGGATTCGGGCACCGAGATACAGGAAGATGCTTCACGCGATGGAAACGGGCTGCTGGCTGCGTTCGATCAGCATGTGACGGCGTTGCGTTCGATCCGGCGTTCGGAGGGATTCTACGGCGCGGTGGAGCGGTTTCAGCTTTCAATGGCCGCGATGCAGTCTCTCGTGGTCAAGGAAGGAAAGGAACCGGGAAGGAAGGTTGTCTTATGGATCAGTCCCGGCTGGCCGCTTCTTTCCGGACCGAACGTTCAGCTGGACATGAAGCAAGCCGAGTCCATGTTCGCATCCATCGTTTCTATTTCGACCACGTTGCGCGAGGCGCGTATGACGATCTACAGCATCGATCCGCTGGGGGTCGATGACGCCGGCAATCCCAACACAACCTACTACGAAGAGTTTCTGAAGCCGGTGACGACGGCGAAGAGGGTGCAGGCAGGTGATCTGGCGCTGCAGGTGCTCGCGACTCAGAGTGGAGGACTGGCGCTTCGTGCCAGCAATGACATCACTGACCAGATCAATCGTTGCCTGGCAGACGTGAAAACCTATTACACCCTGACGATCGATGCCGCGCCTGCGGATCAACCGAATGCCTTTCACGTTTTGACAGTGAAGGTCGCGGGCGCCGGACTCACTGCGCGAACACGGAATGGGTATTATGCGCGACGCTAGGCCAAATCCTGCAGCCGCCGGACTCCTGCCCGAACGCGATATGATGAATTAAGACGTGTGATCGCACGCATGCGCGTCAACCGGCCGGCAGACAATCCTTGGAGAACATATTCGTCGTGAATCAACGCAAATCAGCGGTCATTTTGGGTGCCCAGTGGGGCGATGAGGGCAAGGGCAAGATTGTTGACGTGCTTTCGGAGCGCTTTTCTCTGGTAGCCCGGTACGCGGGCGGTCACAATGCGGGGCACACCGTCATCATTCACGGCAGGAAGTTCGTTTTGCAACTGATTCCGTGCGGGGTCTTGCGGCCGGGTTGCAAGGGTGTCATCGGCAACGGCGTGGTGCTGGATCCGATGGCTTTTTTGAACGAGGTGAAGAAGCTGAAAGATGCCGGACTGCCTGTGGACGGGCAACTCTTCGTGTCGAACCGGGCGCAGGTGATTTTGCCTTACCACCGGATGATCGAACTGGCGGCGGAAAATGCTCCCGGGCGGACGAAAATTGGTACGACGAGCCGGGGTATCGGACCGGCCTATGAGGACAAGATGCATCGCAGCGGGCTTCGGGTGATCGATCTGCTCAACTCTGCGCTGCTGCGGACACATATCGAGAACGCCTGCCATGAGAAGAACACGATTGCGCATGCGCTGTTCGGCACCGAACCGCTTGATCCGAAGACGATGTACGAGGAGTATTCGCGAGCGGCGGAGCAGGTGGCTCCTTTTGTGACCGACACGGCGGCGATGCTGAACCACGCAATCGATCATGGCGAAAAGGTGATGTTCGAAGGAGCGCAAGGTGCTTTGCTGGACATCGACCACGGAACCTACCCGTTTGTGACTTCCTCTTCTTCGACGGCGGGCGGGGCGGTGACCGGAACAGGTGTCGGGCCGACGCGGATTGGTACGGTTATCGGGGTGACCAAGGCTTACGTGACCCGGGTAGGTGAAGGCCCCTTCCCGACGGAGATCCACGACTCGACCAGCGATCTTCTGCGTGCGCGCGGTCAGGAGTACGGAGCGGTGACGGGTCGTCCCCGGCGATGTGGCTGGCTGGATCTGCCGCTGCTGCGGTACAGCAACATGATCAACGCTACCGAATGGCTCGTCGTAACAAAGATGGACGTATTGGACGAATGTGCGGAGATTCCGATCTGCACAGGCTATAAGATCAATGGCAAGTTGACCGACGTGATACCGGCCGACATGCCGGGATACAACGCAATTGAGCCTGTGTATACGAAGCTGAAGGGATGGAAGACCTCAACCGAGGGGATTACCAAGTTTGATAAGCTGCCGCAGTTGGCGCAGGACTATCTGAAGTTTATCGAGAAGGAGTCGGGGGCGAAGATTGGAATGGTTTCGACGGGACCTGACCGCGACCAGACGATCATGCTTCCGGCGTTTGATGAAGCGCTGAATGCTTAGGGAAGGGCCGGCCATGGTGAGTTTTACCGTACGAATGATGTTCGATCAGGCAGATCGCGAAGTTATCGACGAGATTCTGTGCCATCTGACCGCGGCAACACGCAAGGAACCGGGATGCGTGAGCTATATTCCCCATTTTGTCGAAGGTGAGTCCTGCACGGTCCTGATCTACGAGCAGTATGTGGACGAGGCGGCGCTGGATTACCATCGCGGAGCGCCACATTTTCATCAGTATGCAATCGGTGGGCTGTATCAAAAGATGAAGGAACGCCATCTGGAGAACCTGTCAGCTGTTTGTTGATGGTTTTACTGGACTTTTTAGGCGATTTCTGCGTCTTATGGTACCAAGAGGCGCGTACGACTAAAGTAGTTTTGACGTGCGCGAGAGATCGGTCTAGTATCCGGTACGCAATGCCGATAAGTGGTCGCCCAATTCGCTGCGCCCTGAAGCTCTCCACGGTTCTGCTGGCGGCTGTGGTGGTGGTGGGATTTCCTGGCCCGGCACTTTGCGCAGCCTGGAATCAGCCTCTCCACGAGAAGAAACATGCTGCCAAACAGCAGGTGGAGACCCTGGAAGAGCAGTGGCGGCAGGCCCAACTGGCCGGCGATGTAACGACCATGGACAAGCTTCTCTCGGACGATTACATCGGCATTACGATCACGGGGCAGGTGAACACCAAAGAGCAGCAGCTGGAACGGATGCGCATGCATAAGGTTGCCCTGACGCGGCTCGACCTTGTTGAGCGGCAGGTGAAGTTGATCGGATCGATTGCGATCGTGACTTCGCGGGCTGAGGTGGAAGGAACGAACGAGGGGATGCCGCTGAAGGGGACGTTCCGTTACACGCGGGTCTATCAGCGTTTGCCATCCGGCATGTGGAAGATCACAAGCTTTGAAGCGACCCGTGTACCGGGACCGCGAGGTCCCGGCGACCCGCGTGCCAATCGCGATGCAGCGCGCAAAGCCGCGCCGACTCTGCCTCCGCCGGGGCCTTCCTAAAGTCACGCGGGAATTCGAATCCGCTATTTTGCGAGTTAAATTAAAGAACCTTGCTTTGTCGCAAGGTTTGCCCAAATCGCCTGATGTAGGTTTCCTGGGGCTCGGGTCAGGCGATTCGATCCACTAAACTGAAGCGCACTTCGGTCGCTTCCCGAAGCTCTGACGGGTCAACACGAGCTACGGGACGGGGCAGGTTCAACGCCAACAATCGGCGGTAGAGCGAACGAGTTGTGCCTGTGATGCGGGCGTCTTCCGATTCGTGGGGAAAGAGAGCAAAAAACTGGCGCGTGGCCGCTACAGTTTGTCGCGTAATAATGGCAGACTTACGGGAAGGAACGGTGACGAGATAGGGGCGACGATCGGTCGAAACACCACGATCTTGCTGCGGGGGGCCGAAGCGGACTGAAGCGGGCAGATTCTGCTGAAGGATAGCCATGGGGAGTCCTCTGTAGCTCGATAGGAGGAAGAAGCTTAAATCTTCTGTCTGCTATACCAGCTTGGATGGATATGGCGTGATCTCGGTTGTATTAACTTTGAAAAAGGGGCCGGAGTCTGGCCCATGATACATCGAGTGATTCAGGAAGTACACGAGTTTCTGCGATAACGGTCATGAAATTTGTATCACCAACCCAGCGCGGCAGGACATGCATGTGGATGTGGTCCGCGATACCGGCCCCAGCTGCCTCGCCGAGGTTGAGTCCAATGTTGAGTCCACCCGGCTTGTAGGTCTCTCGAAGGGCGATTTCGGCGCGCTGACAGAGCGATGTCAGCTCGATGGCGGCCTCTGGAGGGACTGCCGCGAGCGAGGCGAGATGCTGATAGGGCACGATCATCATGTGGCCCGTGGAGTAGGGGTAGGCGTTGAGGCACACAAAACAGTGCAAACCGCGATGCACGATGTGTACGGCCAACTCAGCTTCGTCGCGCGGCATGCCCTGACTGATGGCATAGTCGACCGCGGCGATCATGTTGCAGAAGATGCAGTGTTTGTCTTCGGCATCGGTAGGGGGCCACGCGGAAAGGGCGGCAGGGACGCCTGTCCGCGTCTCTGGATCCGAACGGGTGATATAGCGGTGGCGCCAGGGCGTCCACAGATAATCCATTGGCCGAGTATAGCGGAGGGGTTCACGTAGGATGCCGTGGACCGGGAGACGAACTATTTTCAGGCAACCGGACTCTCTGAGGACTTCTCGAGCATCTAAGGTTTATACGATTCAGAATGAGTCCGGTCCGCATGCATGACATCGCGATGAAAATGCTGGGTGGAGAGTCCTCTTTTGTTGACGGACTGTATGCAAAGTTCTATTCTTTATCTAACGAGCTATTGCGTGTGGGACCCAAGTGCAATAGCTCCTCTGTGTCACCTGATTCCTTCCATCCTGCCGAAGCCGTTGCGGGGAGAGAAAGAGCAGCCGGTATTCCCACTGGAATGCTGATTGTTCCCGCCCCACACGCCGCTGAGAAGGAAGAATCTCTTGGATCCCGGAGTCCGCATTCACCATGGTAGAAGACCATAATCCCAACAATAACGAGAGCAAACCCCTGACCACCGAAACGGAAGTCCTGGCGCCCGAAGCGACAGCCGAGCATAACGGCCTGTCATCTGAATCCACCTCAACCCAACCGCACGAAGCGTCGAACGTTGCTACAAAGCATGTTGCGTCCGCTGCAGCCCACGCTGCCGCAGATCATGGCACTGTCGCAACGGTGACCGCTGGCTCCGACGAATCGGACGATGATTTGAATTATGACGCAGCCGATTTTGCTGCAGCACTGGCTAGCTTTGATCGCGAGCAGGCTGCCGAATCTGCCGCGGCCCAAAACCTGACCGTCGAAGAGGTCATTGTTGCGGGGACTGTCGTCAAGATCACTGACAAGCATGTTGTTGTCGACATTGGGCTCAAGTCGGAAGGCCTCGTGCCGCTGGAACAGGTTCTGGATATCAATGGTGTGTCCAAGTTCCAGGCTGGCGATGCGATTGAGGTTGTTGTCGAGCGCGAAGAGCCTGAAGGTGGCTATCTTGCCAGCTATGAAAAAGCTCTCCGGCACAAGGTTTGGGACAAGCTGGAGCAGGCGGCGAACGAAAAGACCCCCGTCAAAGGGATGGTTCTCGGACGCGTCAAAGGCGGTCTGACTGTCGATATTGGGATCAAAGCGTTTCTGCCCGGTTCGCAGGTTGAGGTTCGCCCGGTTCGGAATCTCGACGGCTATATCGGCACCGAGATCGAAGTTCGCGTGATCAAGCTCAACAAGAAGCGCGGCAATGTGGTAATCAGCCGTAAGGAGCTTCTTGAAGAAGAGCAGAACGCGAAGAAATCGGTCACCCTTGCTACTTTGGAAGAGGGCAGCATCCTGACCGGTACGGTGAAGAATCTCACGGACTACGGTGCTTTCGTCGATCTGGGCGGCCTCGATGGCCTGCTCCACATCACCGATATGAGCTGGGGCCGTCTGACGCATCCGCGTGACCTCGTCAATGTTGGCGATGAAATCCAGGTCAAGGTTTTGAAGTTCGACAAGGACAAGCAGCGCGTCTCCCTCGGCTTCAAGCAACTGACTCCTGATCCATGGCTGGACGCGACGGAGCGCTATCCCATTGGAGCTCACGTCCGCGGCCGTGTTCTATCCGTGACCGACTACGGTGCGTTTATTGAGCTGGAGCAGGGCATCGAAGGCCTCGTTCACGTCTCCGAGATGACCTGGTCCAAGCGGATGAAACACCCCTCGAAGATGGTCAAGCCCGGCGATGAGGTGGACACAATCATCCTGAGTGTGAATCCGAACGACCGTCGTATCTCCCTCGGCATGAAGCAGCTCCAGGAAAATCCCTGGGAGCAACTCGAGGAAAAGTACCCGATTGGGGCCATTATCGAAGGTCGTGTACGCAACCTGACGGACTTCGGCGCGTTTATCGAGATTGAAGATGGTATTGATGGCCTGGTGCATGTCTCTAACCTGAGCTGGACCAAGCGGATCAAGCATCCGTCTGAGGTCCTGAAGAAGGGCGAGAAAGTTCGGGCGATCGTTCTGGGTGTCGAACCCGAGAACCGCCGTCTGTCGCTGGGCGTCAAGCAACTTCAGCCGGACGTCTGGGATACGTTCTTCGCACAGCACCGCATTGGAGACGTCATCAAGGGCAAAGTGCTTCGCACGGCGCAGTTTGGCGCGTTCGTGGAGATCGCCGAAGGGGTTGAGGGTCTGTGCCATGTCTCGGAGGCTGTTGGTCCGGACGGGAAGCCAGTGACGCTGGATGTGGACTCCGAGCACGAGTTCAAGATCGTCAAGATGAACCAGGACGAGAAGAAGGTCGGCTTGAGTATCCGTGCCGTTGGCGAAGAGGCCAGCCGGGCGGAGGTCGAGAGCTACAAGGAGCGGGAGAAGTCGCCCAAGGGCAGCAACTCGGGCCCGTCTTCTTCGAGCAACAGCAGCAGCACGACGCTGGGCGACCTGATCAACTGGAAGCGGTCTGAGTCAGAACGAGACTAGCTCGTCATAAAGGCAAAACAAAGGCCGCCCTTGAGTGGGCGGCCTTGTTTTGCTGGGTTTCATGGTTCCAGTAAAGCGGTGGTTTATGTTCTCTATGCGGACAATGAGTGCACTGTTGTCGAGCTTTCGAGAACCGGTGTCATCTTCGCTGAGGCTCGCCTCATGACCTCCAACTCGGCCGGGGCAAAGAGCTCCGGTGGGATGCCGCCTACAGCTACGTACCCGGGGTCGTCGCCGAGGGCCATCGATATCTGATTCCAACGAAGGAAGGGTGACGTGGTCGGAAGGACGATGATGCGGCGCTTCGGCTCCGGGATGGCGAAGTATGCAGACCACATAAGGAGGACCAGTCCAACAGCCAGTCCGTTGATAAGGCTGATGGTGGAGTACATGTTGGGGCTGTGTGCAAACCAGGCTGTGTCAACCAGGCTGACCGTTGACATAAACCCGAGGCCAAGGCTAACGCCGAAGATGCGGCTCTTATACGAGAGTCCCATGGGGCGAATGGCAAAGCACACAAACAGCAACAGGCAAAGAGTAAGAATGCTGGAGGTTTGTTGAAGCTGTGTAATCATCGCCGTCATGAACGCGGTCCCGGACTGGTGCGGAGATACCGCGACGCCAATGGCAACTGCAACCGAGATGGCACCCACCCAACGAAAGACCAGCATTCCCAAAGTCTGCAGACCCTTCAACGGAGCCATAGCCAACTTGAAGATGCTGTAGATGACCAGCAACGACAGGATTGCCTCCAGGGCGTAGCTTAGCCAGTAAACATAGAAGTAGATCTGATACGCAAGATGGCGTTCAATAAGATGTCCGCTGAAAGTCAGCAGCGGAATGCAGACAACCGAGCAGCCCAGTCTTACGCATAAGAGAGCGAACAAGAACCGAAACTGATCGACCGCCTTGTTGCGCAGCAAGAGATAAATCAAGATGGCGCAAAGGACGGGCTCGAGATACACGAGCTGCGAAAGCAGATTGAAAAGAGAAACGCTCATAATTGACCGTACCTGTAAGGCAACCCCAGCCTAGCCTATTCCAGGTACGGATTCAATAACTTATTCGTGGATTATGCAAAAGGTACATAACCTTGGTTTAGGGTCCAAGCCCAGGTACTAGCGGCCTAAACCCATACCGCATGCATTGGGATCGTTCGGCGGGCAGGTGGGAATCGGGAGCATGCTGGTACGTGCCGCAACTACCTTGTTCTGGGCGGAGGAGGAGGTTTGGGTGGTTGCAACTGCGCCGGTGAGGACGAGGGTAGCGACAAAAATGCGGACGATGTGCTTCATGGTATTAGGCCCCTTTGTGTTGCTCAACTTTGGTCAAGTTATTGATAAATAAATCTTTATTTTGCAGAAAGAGGGCAGGTCTAACGGCCTAAACCCATACCGCATGCATTGGGATCGTTCGGCGGGCAGGTGGGAATCGGCAGCATGCTGACCTTGGCGACGGTGACCTGCTTTTTGGTCGAGGCAGAGGAGGATTGGGTGGAGGCGACTGCACCGGTGAGAACCAGGGCAACGACGAAGGCACGGATGATGTGTTTCATAGAGAGATACCCCGAAAGTTGTATTTGATAAAAAAGATTTCTCTGGACAACCAGATGAGGTAACAATAAGATACATAATGGAATAAGTCTAATGGAATCAGTTATATACTGAAGTATGCAACAGCTTTGGTTACTAAAGTACCCATTCCGTCCGTTTTATGCAAAAGCCTGCAGCCTCAAACCCTGAAAAATAAGGGATTAGTCTCAGTTTCCACGAGGCGATCCTGGAGAGCCACAAAGCACGAGTTGTCGCCTCGCGCAGCGCCGAGAGATGGGTTTTAGGAACGGTAAACGACTATAGATAGGAAGTTAGCGGGATGATCCACGACCCGTTCGAGGGCCAAAGCCAGGTCTCAGGCACTTAGATTGACTCACCTAAGTGCCTGTAAATCAATATTTCGTTACCAGAATATTACTGGCGTGGGAATTAACCGGTTTGTGAAAGGCGATGCACACGAAATTCAGACCATGATTTGACCCCGAAATGAGGAGAAATTCACGGTGCCTTAGCCGGTGATACGTGCAATTTCGCGGCTCTTGGCTGGCTTTCGCGTATCGCTTAGACGGCCGCAGCAGCGGGTGGTTGTACGGGCTTACTTCCCGCCGGAGCGGAACCGGGGTCAGCCTTCTTCGCGACGGACTCGGATTTCTTCGAAGGGGCCAGGATGGCGTGGAGGGTTGTACCTTCCATGCGGGGCATGAATTCGACCAGTCCGGCATCGCCGATATCGAGGATGAGCCGGTTGATGATCTTGTAGCCGAGGTCGCGATGGGCCATCTGACGGCCCTTGAAGCGGAGCGATGCCTTGACCTTGTCGCCATCGCCGAGGAAGCGGACAGCCTGATTCTTCTTGGTCTGGTAGTCGTGCTCGTCGACTGTGACGGAAAACTTGACCTCTTTGATGGTGATGACTTTTTGCTTCTTGCGGGCTGCACGCTCGCTCTTGTCTTTTTCGTAGAGGTACTTGCCGTAGTCCTGAATCTTGCAGACGGGGGGAACGGCATTGGGGGAGATTTCTACGAGGTCAAGGGAACGTTCGCGGGCCATCTTGAGGGCTTCGAAGGGAGCCATGACGCCAAGTTGTTCGCCGTTTTCGTCGATGACGCGGATTTCGCGGGCGCGAATTCGTTCGTTGGTACGGATAAAGGACTTCGCGGAGCGTTTATCAATTGGTGGAATAAGTCGCCTCCACAGCGGGGGATGGTGCCCGCTATGCGTTGTTCAGGGATTTAGATGCAAAACCCGGGAGAGGTTGCACGTTAACCTCAAGTATAACACCACGCGAAGATCTGCTTTCGGTTCAATAGCCTGCTCTTTCGAACAAAGAATCGAGAGTGTGCCGTTGAGGCAGAAGGATTCGAGCCCCCTCCTCAAAGATGTTCTGTCTACCTGACTATGGGAAGACGATTCATCTTCCTTTTGCATCATGGACGAGATCATGTATGGTTGCTCGGAAGCCGTAATCCAGAGGGACCCTGAATGAGACGCCGTATTTTGCTGGTGGATGATGAAGTCGCTGTTTTGCTGACGTTGAAGGCTGTGCTGGAGATCAGCGGGTTTGATGTGGACACGGCGGCCTCCGCTCGCGAAGGGGTGTCGAAGCTGCACACGCGCGAGTATCAGATGTTGATTACGGACATGCGCATGGAGCACGACGTTGCTGGTGTCGAGGTGATTCGGGCAGCGCGGGCGGCGGCCTATCATCCCGCAGTGGCGCTGCTGACTGCATTTCCAGTGGCGGAAGAGGACTGGCAGGAGATGGGCGCAGACCGGCTGCTTGTGAAGCCGATGCACACGCGGATTCTGTTGCAGCAGATTGAAGATCTTATTGCTTCGCATGAGCGCAAGCTGATGGCGATGGGGATTGCGGTGGGACAGTTGGCTCTGGAGCCTGTTTCCGAAAAAAAGACAGTTGTACGGAAGGCGGCGAAGAAGGTTTTGGCGAAGACGGCGCTCGCGAAGAAGAGTGTGAAGAAGGTTATTGCGAAGAAGCAGGCCGCCAAGTCCAAGAAGAAGATCGTCTCGAAGAAGAAATCGCCCGCCAAGAACGCGGCGAAGTCGTCTGGTCGGCGAAGAGTTCGCTGACGCTTTTGTTTTGTTCTGATCGGGCTGATCTTCCGTCGGAACAAGAAAGCACACAGGTTGAATTTTTACATCCCACCCTTCGCAAAGGCGCGAAGGATGGGGCACCCGATCCTATTGTGCTTGTTTTGAGGGAGTGCGCTCTGGTGAGATCTCAGCTGGCGGTGTGGTCCTTGATGTAGTTGCGGAGTTCGAGGTTGTAGCTGATTGCTTTTTGTACGCCGTTGTCGAGCATACGTAGCCAGTCGGAGGCGGGCTCTTTCAGTTCCACCGTACTGAGCAGATAGCTGGTCTGAATGATGATCTCGAGTGCGTTGCTCAGGTCGTGGGCGATCCTTCGCATGTCGACGGAGAGATCTTCAGGTATTTTTTCTGGAGTGGACGGGGCCTGGGCGAAGTCTTTGTTCTTTTCGGGCTTTTCTGTCATGGGTAGCAATGTAATCTCTCTTTCACACTAGACGCACTTTTTTCGAAGAAGTCTGCCTGATTGGCGCACATGAGCAGGTGCACGTTTTTTTGTTTTGGGGCGGCAGCAGCTAGATTTGCGACGACGCGAAGGGCAGACAGACAGCGTGCTCGCATTGACAGCCGTCGCATGGTTTGTAAGACTTAAAGAGTCGCGGTTAGCGTGCTCGGCCTGTCATGGGTTGGAGCGAAGAACACCGTGCCGTAGTGGCGGAATTGGCAGACGCGCATGGTTCAGGTCCATGTACTCGCAAGGGTGTGGGGGTTCGAGTCCCCCCTTCGGCACCAAATTTTTCGGCCCCAGCCAAGGGGGCGATGGCGAGCGATCGCCGCAGGATTGAGCGTGAGTCGAGATTGCGCTCAGGCTTGTTGAAGTGAAGTCGCGTAACCTCTCGGCGAAGTTACAAGGGACTATGCCTACCCAGCTCGACCAGATCCTTGCCCACACTCGACTCCATCTAGAGGCTCGCAAAACAAACGCTGATTATGGAGTGCTGGAGCAGCAGGCGGCTGCGCATACACCGCGTGGGTTTACCGCTGCGTTGCGTGCGGCTGCTTTCGGTGGGCCCGCGATTATTGCTGAGATCAAGAAGGCCTCGCCCTCAAAAGGTCTGATCCGGAGCGAATTTTTTCCTGCTGAGCTGGCTCGCGGGTTCGAGTCTGCGGGGGCCAGCGCTCTTTCGATTCTCACAGACGAAAAATTCTTTCAGGGTTCGCTCGCGTTTCTCCACGAGGTCTCCGGCGTCGTCAAGATTCCGTGTCTTCGCAAGGATTTCATCGTTGATCGATTTCAGATTCTCGAGGCGCGCGCTGCCGGGGCGGACGCGATTCTGCTGATTGTCGCAGCACTCACAGATACGGCTTTGCGAGAGCTGGGAGATGAAGCCCGCAGACTGGGTCTGGATGTTCTGTGCGAGACGCACGACCGGGCGGAGATGACGCGCGCTGTTGGGTTGGGCTTCGAGCTGATCGGCGTGAACAGCCGCGATCTGCGGACGTTTTCGGTTCGCACGGAGTTGTTTGCGGAGCTTGCCGAGTCGATGCCCAAAGATGCGGTGATGGTTGCGGAGAGCGGCATTCGCACCGGCGCGGATATCGCGCGGCTGCGAGAGGTTGGTTACAGCGCTTTCCTTGTAGGTGAGGCTCTGATGCGCGAGGCCGATCCTGGTGCGGCGCTGGCTCTGCTGCTGAATCGCGAGTATTCGCCGGACATCTAATCGTCTCTGACTGGCTTCTCCTATGTGGATTAAGATCTGCGCGAACACGAACCTCGAAGATGCCCAGATGGCCGCCGAGCTGGGTGCGGACGCTGTGGGTTTTGTCTTTGCGCCCAGCGCGCGACGTGTGAGTGTCGCGCAGGTTGCGGAGATTACCCCGCATCTGCCTGGGAACGTGGAGCGAGTCGGGGTCTTCCCTGCTCTGACGGCCCATGAGATTGCGGAAGCTGCGGACGGGGCGGGATTGAATGCGGTGCAGTTGCATGGCGGCGTCGATCTGGCTTTGCTGCGACAGCTCCGCCACATTTTTGATGGGCGCATGAAACTGATTCAGACGGTGCACTGGCCAGTGGAATCAGATGGAGCGGGTGCGACTTTGGTGGCGCAGCAGCTGCGAGAGCTTGTGACTGCCGGAGTGGTCGATCGGGTGCTTCTTGATTCGAAGGTTGGGGCTGCGAGCGGTGGAACCGGGGTTTCGTTTGACTGGGATGCTGCGCGTACGGTTCTCCGCGAAGCTGCCTGCGATTTGAAGCTGATTGTGGCGGGTGGGCTGCGGCAGGAGAACGTGGCGGAGGCAATTGCCCGGTTGGAGCCGTGGGGTGTGGATGTGGCGAGCGGGGTTGAGTCTGTGCCGGGGAAGAAGGATCCGGAGAGGCTTGCGGCATTTGTGCGCACGGTTCGGAGTTCCGACCCGGCCGACTAGGTCATTGGGAAGAGGACCAAACGAAAACCCCTCTTGTAGAGGGGTCTTTTTACTCGAAATCTGGCGGCGAAGCCGGTGGCGGCGGGGATTTTGGCGGCTTCATGCGTATTTCGTGGGGATGAGGCAGATTCAGGCGTGCCCTGGGTGCCCGGTCGCGGAAGAGCTGCGGGCGCATGTGGGCGCCAGCGCTCTTCGGCCTGGCGTAGGCCAGCGAGGGCGCTGCGACAAGCAACAACGCGATGATGAGGCGTAACTTCATCGAGCAACCCTTTCTGTGACCTTTACTTATAGGACGCACTGAACATTGAACCGGATTCAAAAATTGATGCAATCAGCGGGCCAAGGATGACTTCTTCCGGTACAACTCTCGTGGGATGGGTGCAGTATCGGCGAGAACCGAATCGATGTCACCTTAAATTCGCTGCAATGTGATCTCCCGAACCCAGATTCCAACGGTCAGAGGCTTTTTTCAGTCTTTTCCGATAGTCATTGAGTCATGTGCAATTCGCGGGCCATGAAGGCGAACTGATCGACGGTAGCCTCGATGCGTTTGCTGAGAGGCATGCCTGCCCCGTGGCCGGCACGGGTTTCGACGCGGATGAGAGTGGGGTTGGGGCCGGTCTGGGCGGCCTGGAGTGTGGCGGTGTACTTGAAACTGTGGGCGGGGAAGACGCGGTCGTCGTGATCGCCGGTGGTGATGAGAGTGGCTGGGTAACTGATGCCCTGCCTGATGTTATGGAGCGGGGAGTAATTGAAGATTGCAGCAAATTCCTCCTCGTTTTCGGAGGGAGAACCGTACTCTTCTTTCCATGCCCAGCCGATGGTGAACTGGTCAAAGCGGAGCATGTCCATGACGCCGACCTGGGCTACGACGGCTCCAAAGAGGTCTGGCCGCTGGAGCTCGCAGGCGGCGACGAGCAGTCCCCCGTTGCTTCCTCCGGCGATGGCGAGCTTCTTTGGGGATGTGTACTTATTAGTTATTAGCCATTCTGCTAATGAAATAAAGTCGTCAAATACGTTTTGTTTTCTCACCCTGGTGCCGGCGTTGTGCCAGGCTTCGCCGTACTCGCCACCGCCGCGGAGACTGGCCTGGGCGTAGATGCCGCCCCTCTCCATCCACATCACGTTGGCAGGGGAGAACTCGGGCATGAGGGAGATGTTGAAGCCGCCGTAGGCGTAGAGGAGGGTTGGCGCAGTGCCGTCGAGTGCGAGACCTTTCTTGTGAGTGAGGAACATAGGGACGCGGGTGCCGTCCTTGCTGGTGGCGAAGACCTGCTTCGTCACGAAGAGGGTTGGATCAAAGAGCAGCTTCGGCTGACGGTAGAGGGTGGACTTGCGGGTCTTCATGTCCAGGCGGTAAGTAACGCCGGGTGTGGTGAAGTTGGTGAACTGGTAGAAGGTTTCCGTGTCTTCGCGCAGGCCGCCAAAGCCTCCCGCGGTGCCGATGGCGGGGAGCTCGAGGCGCTCGATGAAGGTGCCATCGAGTTGATGGAGTTCGATGAGGCTCTGTGCATCGGCGAGATAGTTCACGATGAAGGTGTTGTCGATGATGGAGATGTCGCTGAGCTTGTTCGTGCTCTCCGGAATGACGGTCTTCCAGTTCTCGCGCTCGGGATGGTCGAGGTCGATGGCGATGACTTTGCCGTTGGGTGCTTCGAGCGTGGTGAGGAGCCAGAAGAGGGTGCCGTCGTTGTCGATGGGGGCGTAGGTTGCGTCGGCGGTGTCGATCAGGTGCAGGATTGGCTTGTAAGGATGATGCAGATCCCGCACGGCGAGCTCGTTGTTGGGGCTTGTGCCTTTGCTCTGATGGATGACGAGATAGCGGCCGTCGTCGGTGACCTGTGCGCCGACATTGAGCTCGCCGTCATCGGGGCGATCGAAGATAAGCGGGTCTTCGCTCTGCGGCGTGCCGAGCTTGTGGAAGTAGACCTTGTGGAAGTAGTTGGCGGCTTTGAGGGCTTCGGCGTCGGATGTTTTAGCGGCGGGTTGGTCGTAGCGGGAGTAGAAGAAGCCGCTGCCATCTTTCATCCAGGAGGCTCCGCTGAACTTCGACCACTCGACCAGGTCGGGCAGGTCTTCGCCTGTGGTGATGTCGCGGACGTGCCATTTGACCCAGTCACTGCCGGCATCGGCGATCGAGTAGGCGGCGAGTGCACCATCGTCGGTGATGCTGACGCCGCTGATGGCGACAGTCCCGTCGGCGGAGAAGGTGTTCGGATCGAGCAGCACCTTGGGTTCCCCGGTGAGACCTTCCTGCCAGAAGAGGACGTTCTGGTTCTGCAGTCCGGTGTTGTGCGAGTAGAAGTAACGCGTCCCCCGGCGAGCGGGCGCGGTGTAGCGCTCGAAGTTGATGAGCTCCATCAGGCGGGCGTGCATGGTCTGGCGGGCGGGAATTTGGGCGAGATATTTCTGCGTCAGCTCGTTCTCGGCTTCGATCCAGGCTTTGACCTCGGGGGAGTCGACGTCCTCCATCCAGCGATAGGGGTCGCTGACCCTGGTGCCGAAGTAATCGTCGATGTGGTCGACTTTGCGGGCGTCGGGGTAGCTAAGGCTAAGAGTTGTTTCGGGCGCAGTCGGGTTCATAAAGGACGTCTTTCGGGGATTTAGCCGCGAATGTATCCGCTCTTCGGAGGATAACGCAGTCCGGTTAGACTTGGAGGATGCGGGCTCTCGTTCTGGTGCTGCTTCTATGCGGTGTCGCTTCGGCTCAAAACCCTTCTGCAACCGCTCCTGTAAAGCCGTCCGCGAACGATGACCAGAGCTACACGCTGCGGACACAGTCGAATATCGTTCTGGTGCCTACGACGATCCAGATGAAGAATGGGGACGTGTTGTATGGGCTGAAACAGAATCAGTTCGTGGTGGAAGACAATGGCGTTCCGCAGGCCGTGCATCTGGATGAAGATACGGATTCTCTGGGACTGTCGCTCGTGGTGGTGATCCAGTGCAGCCGCTCAGCGGGTTGGGAGTTTCCGAAGCTGAATGGGATCATTGCGATGATCGATGAGATTGCCGGCGATGCTCCGCGTGAGATTGCTGTTGTAACGTATGCGTCGGCTCCGCTGCTGCTGGGGAAGTTCTCGAACAAGATGGAGTCGACGGCCAATGCGCTGGGGCAGCTTGAGCCATGCGATGACGATCCGGATGCAGCGACTCTGGATGCGGTGGATTATGCCGCGAGACTGCTGGACGCGCGAAAGAATCACTATCGGCACGCAATTCTGCTGATCAGCGAGACGCGCGACCATGGAAGCCTGAAGAAGCCTGCCACTGTGGTTGCTGCGCTGGGGCGGACGAATACCGTAGTTGATTCGGTTGCGTTTGGGCCGGGCAAGACGGAGGTGCTGAACGATCTGAAGTATGGTGGCGGAAGCGGTCCGATTGGAATGCTGTTGATGGCGGTGCAGGCGTTGAGGAAGAACACGGCGAAGGAGCTGGCTGCACTCTCGGGCGGCGAGTACATCAACTTCACGACGCAGAAGGGTTTCGATGCGGGGCTGCATCAGCTCTCGAATCACGTGCACAACTACTATTTGTTGAGTTTTACCCCGCATGCGGAGACGAATGGCGAACCGTCGCCGGGAATGCACCGGATTCGGGTGCGGGTTCCGGAGTATCCGGATGCGAGGATTCGTTTTCGCGAGAGCTATTTTGCCGGTGAGCTCGATTCGGCCTCAGCGAATATAAATTAAGACGAAACTTCAGAGAAAGAGATCGGCCCGGCATCATCGTCCGGGCCCATCTCTTTCTGGGCTCTCTTCAGGAGAGATCGGGATTAGCGAGGATCGTGATCGTGATGATCGTCGTGATGATTGTCGCGGTCGTGGTGATCGCCGTGGTCATCGCGATCCCAGTGCCCCTCGTGCATCTGCCAGCCTTGTTGGTAGTGGTCGTAGTGGGGGTGGCTCCAGTAGGCGCCGGCGTAGGGTGGCCGTTGCCAGCCGCCTGGAACCCAGACATAGTGATTGCCCCGAACTCCCCAGTAGCCCTCGACCCAGGTATAGCCCTCTCCAGGCATGACCGGTCTGGCTTCATAGCGGATTGGTGGCGGTGCGGGCCCGAGATAGACCTGGATTTGGCTAAATGCCGGTACTGCTAAGGCCGATGCGGCGAAGACGCTCAATAACCATTTTGTGTTCAATTAGTTCTCCGTTCCTGCTTCTCCTGAGTTTGATGCAAATAAGCGGTACATGACAACACACAATTAGTTGTACGGTTGTGCCGCCTTTTGGCTCTCCGGGATCGGCCTCAGAGAGTCTTCGCGGCGGCTTTGGCGGCGAAGAGTTTTTTGCGGTCGGCGAGGAGGCGTTTTTGCTGGGCTGGAGGCATGGCGAGGACGGCGCGGGTTTTTTGCGGAAGTTTGTGGAAGGTGAGTTCGTGCGCGGCGCGAAGCTCCTGCTCCCACTCGGTGGTGCGGAAGACGTTCCATCGCTCGACGGCTACCCAGAAGATGCGGGCGACGTAAGGGGCGGGGAAGATGCCGTCGATTTCGAGGAGTTCATTGAATCGCTCTCGGCCGGCGATGTAGGACATGACTCGAAATTTGCTGTCAGTCTGTTCGAGTTTGATCCATGCGAACATCTTTCCGCCGATGGCTTTGTCTCCGACCCAGAAGACGAGGCCGCCGAACTGCTCGGTTTCGACGACGTGCGGGAGGGTGAGGAGATAGGTTCGGATGCGGTCGATGTCCATAGCTGTTACCTATTATGGGATACCTTGAACATGTAGTTACATTGTAATTACAATGAGGATTGAACAGACGGGCCGAGGTCGATGGTATTTGATTGGGATGATGCTAACAGGGCTCATGTTGCGGCGCATCGGATCGCTCCGAAGGAAGCTGAGCAGGTAATTCAAAATGAGCCGTTCGATCTTGAGTTTCAAACAGAAGACGGCGAAGAGCGCTTTGTACAGATTGGAGAAACGAGCGCGGGTCGAGTTCTCGTTGTTATTTCTATTTGGCGGGCTCAAAAGGTTCGCGTGGTGACGGCATTCGAAGCGCCGAAGGCGATGAAGACAATGTTTTTTGTCGAGAAAGGAAAATTATATGGATCAGACTCTGAAGATTCCTAAGTTAAAGACGGAAGGCGATGAGGCTCGCTGGTGGTTTGAGAATAAGGATCAGCTTGCAAAGAAATTCGAGCGGGCAGCCGCTGGAGGAAAGCTTGGCCGCGGCACGGTTGCGCGACGAGGAAATACTCCGACGACAACAATACGACTTGATCCGGAGGATATCGCTAAAGCCCGGCTCCGCGCAGAGCGAAAGGGGTTGAAGTACCAGACTTATTTGAAGATGTTAATTCATGAGGCGTTGAAAAAAGAAGTGCTTCCGACCAGCGCTGTCGGACGTAAAGGAAGTGTCAGTTCTCGAAAGCCTAAATCGACCAAGTCTCGATAGTTAATTGCCCAAAATTGAACGAGATTCGCTTGTGACTTAGATTCTCTTTTTGAGAAAGAAACGGCTGTGGCCGGGAGGGTGGTCTTCGAGGGTTCCGAAGACGGAGTATCCGAGGCGCTCGTAGAAGCCGCGAGCCTGGAAGGTGAAGGTGTCGAGCCAGATGGTGTGACAGCCACGACGAATTGCTTCCCGTTCGGCTTGTTCCATCAGTTGGCGACCCAACCCTACGCCTCTCAGAGCCTCGGGAAGATAAACCAATTCAATATGAAGGGCGGAATAGGCCGTGCCGCCCCAGAGGCCTCCGAGCAACTCGTCTGTTTCGGGATCGTTTTACGTAGATTGTCAGCTCGCGATGATTAAGAGGTACTCCGGAATGGACTCTGTTGAAGTTCATCAACTTTTGGCCGAGCACCTTGATCTTCTCGGCGTCGTGCATGTCAGTGAGTGTTAATTTTGGTGTCATCGGGTTCATCAGCTGGCGCAATACTTTCTGTTTATCGACCACATGACACTTATCCGTTTGCGTAGTCGCAGATGAGGATGGTTAAGTCGTCGTTTTGAGCGTGGGACCAGTTTTGCAGGGTGGCGACGACTTGATCGGCGGCTTGATCGGCTGTGAAAAGCGCGCTGTCTTTTAATAAGCGGTTGAGACGGTCAGGGCCGAACTCTTCGCCAGCACGGTTTGCGGCTTCTAGAAGGCCGTCGGTGTAGAGAAGAAGGCGGTCGCCATGTTCGATAGGGTGAGTGGCGGTTTCGTAAGTTGAGAAGGAGAAGGCTGCGAGCATAAGCCCGTTCTCTTCGATGGGAATGACTTCTCCGGCGCGCAGGAGCAGCATGGGCGGGTGTGCGGCGGCGGAGTAGCTGAGGGTGGAAGAGGCGGCGTCGAGATAGACGTAGGCGGCGGTGACGAACTGATTTTGCGTGTTGCCGTGAAGGACAGAGTTCATTCCGATGAGAAGTGCGGCGGGGTTGGCGGCGTTGGCTCGCTGCGAGGTGGCGGCGAGTTTGACCATCGAGGCGATAAGCGCAGCAGGGATGCCGTGGCCCGATACGTCGGCGATCAATAGGCCGGCTTGTTGCTGGCCGGTGATGAGGAAGTCGTAGAAGTCTCCGGCGACGGCGGTCATGGGAACGTAGCGAGCGGCGACTTTGAAGTGGTCGGAGGCTGGGTAGGCGGCGGGGAGAATATCGGTCTGGATGCGGCGGGCGATCTCGAGCTCTTTCTGGAGCTCGCTGAACTGCTGGTCGCGGTGGATGCTGCGTTTGGCTGCGACATAGCCGAGAGTGGCGAGGAAGCCGGCGAAGCCGATGGGCTCGATGTAGATGAAGTGGCCGAGGGCCTGGAGGATGTTGTCGCTCAGGGCAAAAGCGACAAAGACAGCGATCCCACGGCGGATAATGACGAAGTCTTTGTCGGATTTTTTCTGCCTGATTGACTGAACGATGAGCGCGATCAGTGTAGCGATGACGAGGAGGTGATTGGTGAGAGCGAACTCGTGACGTGGGCCGACGACAAAGGTAGCGACGAAGAGGCAGAGGAACGGGATGGCGAGGAGGATGGCGATCTTGCGGCCGTAGCGTCCGAGAAATCCTGCTGCTTCGAAGTAGAAGAAGGCGGGAATCGGGACGAGGTAGTTGGAGGATTCGCGCAGGCTCGCGAAAAAAAGAGAGGGTGGAACCATCAGGGCGAGGAGGCCGGACTGAAGCCACAAGCGCTGGCCGTAGAGGATGGCAAAGAGAGCGAGCCAGAAGAGCATCGCGTCGAATTTGCGGCTGAGGAAGGCGAAGGCGATCGAGACGAGTCCGAGGGCGGTGAAGGCGGCGCCGAGGAAGAGGTAGAACTCGTCGTGATGGAAGGTTCGGAGAACCTGGCTGGCCGTCAGCTGCGGGTCGGCGGGGAGCATACGAGCGAATGATACATGGGGTGGAGAATAACTGAGCTATTTCGCGAGGATCTTCATGGTGGTCGCGTACGAGTCGAAGATGCGGCCACAAGTTGTGGCGTCCAGGCTTTCGAGTCTTGCAATGGTGTCGAGAGATTGTCGCTATGCGAGGAGTGGTCGAAGATTGACCGGCTGACATTGTTTGCGATAACGGTCGCAATTCCCGGTCATCGTCGGGTACATTTGTTACTCACGCCAAACGAGAAAGAAGAACAACACCTATGTCCGAGCAAGTAAGTGCGCCGGTAGACGCTGTTTCCCCACAGGCTCAACTGATTCAGATGGCCCGTGGCTATCTGGTTCCCAGCATGATTCGCGTTGCAGCTCAGTTGAAGCTGGCGGATCATCTTTCTGAAGGACCAAGAACGGCGAAGGAGCTAGCGGGGTTGACGGCGACTCATGCGCCGTCGCTCTATCGTTTTATGCGAACCGCTGCCAGCCTGGGACTGTTTAGCGAGGATGGTGAGCGGCGATTTTCGCTGACTCCTTTGGCAGAGCCGCTGCAGGCGGGAGTTCCCGGTTCTGTCCGGAACGCCGTTCTGTCGCTAACCGGCGACCTGTTTCGACGCCCGTACAGTAATCTGCTTTATTCGGTCGAGACCGGCAAGACGGCTTTCGAGAAAGAACATGGCGCGCCGATCTTTGATTGGTTGGGAAGCCATCCGGAGGAAGGGGCGATGTTCAGCGAGCTTATGGTCGGCTTTCACGGTCCGGAGACGGCGGCTGTTGCGGCGGCGTATGACTTCTCCGGTTGCAAGACGATTGCGGATATCGGCGGCGCGACCGGGAACCTGCTGACGACGATTCTGGAGAGTTGTTCAGAGGCCGAGGGAATTCTGTTCGATCTTCCGCATAACGCCGACGGAGCGGCGACGATGATTCAGTCGCGGGGTATGAACGATCGGATCCGGTTCGAGTCAGGAAGCTTTTTCGAGAGCGTTCCGAAGGGCGCAGACGTGTATATGATGTCGCACATCATTCATGACTGGAGCGAAGAGCAGTGTTTGACGATTCTGGGAAACTGCCGTGCCGCGATGGGTCCGAAGAGCCGGTTGCTGATCATCGAAACGGTGATTCCGCCGGGGAATGCGCCGCATGAAAGCAAGTTCCTCGATATGGTGATGCTTGCTATTCCGGGAGGGCAGGAAAGGACTGTGGAGGAGTACGTTTCGTTGCTGGCGAAGGCTGGTTTCCGGTTGGAGCGGGTGGTGCCCACGGATTCTTCGGTGAGTGTGGTCGAGGCCTGGTTGGCTTGAGACGCTGTAAGTCTTCGCGGGTCTTGGAATAACGCATCTTTATGAATAGCTGAACCCTTAAGCCTCCGTACCGGAGGCTTTTCTGTCGTGGACATCCCCGATCAATAAAGACGTGCTTGCCAACTATTAGTACGTAGCGTAATAATACTCGACGTATGGAAATCTCTTCGGTTCTTGGATATGCGCTTTTAGGGTTGATCAGTCAGCAGCCACTTTCCGGCTATGACGTGAAGAAGATTTTTGCGACGACTCCTATGGCCGGGTTCAGCGATAGTCCGGGTGCCATTTATCCCGCGCTGCGGAGGCTGGAGAAGGTGGGTCTGGTGCGCAGCGAGGTGAAGCAGATGACGGGCCTGCGGCAGCGGCGGGTATTCCGGATTACTCCGAAGGGTCTTGCTTCGCTGAAGGCATGGATGGCGAAGCCGATCACTGAGGAGGATGTGGTGCGGCGCGTTGCCGAGTTGATGCTGCGCTTTGCGTTTATGGATCAAACACTCGGCGCGGAGAGTTCGGTTAAGTTTCTGCGGGAGCTTCAAGAGAAGCTGGCCGGGTACATTCCGAGTCTTCATGAGTACCTGGAGGCTTCACGCGACGGGGATGCCGGTGTCGGGACGGCTGGCGCTGGAGAGTGGGATTGGGGAGTACGAGGCCCGGCTGGAGTGGGCAAAGAACGCGATCGCGCACTATAGGCGAAGAAAGAAGGAGCGATGAATCTGCGAATAGTCCTTTACTGTTTGTTGGGCGGGTTGTCGTTTTCGATTGCGGCGCTTGGCGCGGGGCACTTTGGCTGGTGGTGGTTGTCGGGCGTACTGGTGGCGGTGGCCTATGTGCCCTTGGCGCGGTTCGGGCCCAGGAGTTGGGTGGCGCAATTTGGGATTATTTTTGTGTCGCTGTTTGTGGTGGGAGGGGTGTGTACGGCATCGGAGGCGGCGATGTTTCTGCCGGGCCAGAGTGTGGAGGCGTGGCGCAATCTGAAGGGGGCGTTTGTGATGTATCTGATTGCCGCGCTATGGCTCGCGGTGTTGGCGAAGATGTTGAAGCTGACGGAGGATTCGGGGGTGAACCCGGATTGCAGGAAGGGGATGCAGGCAGTGGCAGGGGTTGTGGCGAGCGGGTTTGTCATATGTGTTGCTTTATCTGGTCTTCGGATCGATCGCCTTTTTTCTCTTTACGAAGCGGTACTATCCGCAGGGGCAGCAGATGGCCGAGAGTTTTGGGATCTGGCTGTGGGTGATTCAGCTAGGACGCGGAGTTTTGATGACGCTGGCGGTGCTTCCGTTGATTTATACGCTGAGGATGCAGCGGTGGCCGGCGGCGTTGTCGATCGGCACTTTGCTGTGGGTGGTGGGCGGGCTGGCGCTGCTGGTGGTTCCGAACGGGATGGTACCGATGCAGCGGTTTATGCACATTGTGGAGATATTTACGCAGAACTTTCCTCTGGGGATTGCGGCGGTGCTGCTGCTTCGCATAGGCGAGACGGCGGCGACGGAGAAGCAGAGGGTGGAGCTGGCGGCGTCGAGACAGACGTAGGCCGCGGTGACGAACTGGCTCTGGTGTTGCCGCAGAGGGCGTGGGTGTTATGGAGTGGAGTATCCACGACTTGAATTTCCAAAAGGGATGGCCGGAGAGGTGGGCGGCTCCGACGAGGAAGAGGACAGCGTAGAGGAGAACGCCCGGAATGAGGGGCCATCGAGCTTCGGCTATGTCCATGCAGGCATCCAGAAGCTGGATGAGAGCGGTCAGGACCATCATGTTGCTGAGTGCTTGCCTGGCGCCGAGGAAGAGTAGTGCGACGAGCATGATGGCGAGAGCGGCGTTGCGGGCTGCGAGATAGCCAGCGTAAATGTGGACTGCGGAGTTGATCTCGTCGTGGGGTGAGACGAGCATGACAGGATTGAAGAGGGCGAGAGCGGCTCCAATGGCGAGCAGGAGCGCGCCGAGCAGGACGATGATGCGAATCGACCACGGTATGAGTTTGGTGTCCGACTGTGTCATGGGGCGCGCTTTCTGGATGCGATGGGAGACGGCTTCTGGCCCAGGGAAGTACGGGAGTGGGAAGAGAGAAGTTCCGCGCGTTGGCCGTTATTTGGCGGCAGTGCCTTGTTTAGCGAGAGTTTCCGGAGCGGCAGGTCTTTATACTTGAAATATGTGTCGTTTCCATCGCTGGAAGAACAGCTTGATTTGATTACGAAGGGTACGGCGGAGATTGTTCCGCTGGAGGCTCTGAAGGAGCGCATTGCGCGGTCGATTGCTTCGGGTGTGCCGATGCGGATCAAGGCGGGGTTTGATCCTACGGCTCCGGATCTGCATCTGGGGCATACGGTGTTGCTGCGAAAGCTGAAGCACTTTCAGGACCTCGGGCATACGGTTATTTTTCTGATCGGGGATTCGACGGCGCTGATTGGCGATCCGACGGGACGGAATGTGACGCGGAAGCCGCTGACGCGGGAAGAGATTGCAGCTAACGCGGAGACGTACAAGGCGCAGGTGTTCAAGATTCTCGATCCGGCGAAGACGGAGGTGAGGTACAACTCCGAATGGCTGGATAAGCTGAGCTACTACGACATGGTGAAGCTGATGGCGCAATTTACCGTGTCGCAGATGCTGGAGCGGGAGGACTTTCATAAGCGCTTCAATGAGGAGCAGCCGATTGCGCTGCATGAGTTGATCTATCCGATTGCGCAGGGGTATGACTCGGTGGCGCTGGAGTGCGATGTGGAACTGGGCGGGACGGATCAGAAGTTTAATCTGATGCGCGGGCGCGATCTGCAGAGGCACTTCGGGCAGCCGCAGCAGATTGTGCTGATGATGCCGATCATTGAGGGGCTCGATGGCGTGCAGAAGATGTCGAAGTCGCTGGGGAACGCGATTGGGGTGCATGAGCCGGCGGCGGAGATGTATGGGAAGCTGATGTCGGTGTCGGATGAGCTGATGTGGCGGTACTGGACACTGCTGACGGATCTGCGCGCGTCAGAGATTGCCGCGATGCAGGAGGAGGTGCGCGAGGGCAAGCTGCACCCGATGCAGGCGAAGAAGAATCTGGCGTGGACGATCACGAAGGGGTTCCACTCGGAGGCCGAAGCAAATGCCGCGGCTGAAGGGTGGACGAAGATGTTTCAGCAGCGCGGCTTCGCGGCTGACCTGGAAGAGGTTCCGATTCAGCTCGCATCCTTATCTCCGAGATTTGAAGAAGACGGAATTCAGGCGCAACGTTGCTCTAAACAGTTGGTAGTCGCATGTGGCCTTGCCGAATCAAATAGCGACAGTCAACGAAAAGATAAAGCTGGTGCGATTCGCGTAGATCCTCCCGCTGAAATTCAAGATTCCGACCGCGGTGTATCAGTAATAGTCCTGCGTCGAGGGATATAGATTCCCGATTGGGTTGGCAAAAGAGCGAAAATGATAGTGATTACCTAAAGTTGCGAGCATTTTCAAAGTGTTCTGCTCAATCCGAAAAGGGTCTAACTCTCATCGGAAAATCGGCATCTTACGGGATATGGGTTGTTATGGTTTGGAAGATTGCACGTCTGATTGCGTTCGGGTTATTTCTGGTGGTGGGGCTCGGGTGGGGCCGTGCGCAGGAGAGCGGTGGAGATGCGAAGGCGATTGTTCAGGCAGCAGTGAAGGCGGAGTTGGCGGCTGACGATAGCGATCATACGCGGTGGCGGTATCGCGACCTGCATAAGGATGCGAATAACAGCGTGTTTGTCGTAGTTCAGACGGAGCATGGTGCGGTAAGGCGGCTGATCAGCCGCGGTGGGCAGACGCTGGACGATGCGGAGGCTCAGGCCGAAGATGCGCGGGTCCAGAGCTTCATCCATGACCATGAGAAGCTGGCGAAGCAACGCAAGGATGGGATGCAGGACGACAAGAATGCCCGGGAGCTGATGGTGATGCTGCCGGATGCGTTCAAGTGGACGATTGAGAGCGAGGATGCACAGACCGTGACGCTTCACTTTCAGCCGAACGCCGACTTTAGTCCGCCGGATATTCAGTCGCGTGTGCTGGGGACAATGGCGGGGAAGCTGGTGGTGGACAAGAAGCAGCACCGGATCGTGACGATGAGTGGGAAGCTGACGGAGGATGTGACGATCGGGTGGGGTTTGCTGGGGCGGCTGCGCGAAGGTGGAACGTTCCGGGTGGAACGCCGCGAGGTGTCTCCTGGTCTTTGGCAGATCACGGAGACGCATGTGCACATCGAGGGCAAAGTGCTGTTCTTTAAGAACATCGGGCAGCAGCAGGACGAGGTGCAGACGGAGTTTACGCAGGTGCCGGCAGGAACGACGCTGGAGCAGGCGGCGGTAATGACAAAACCGGGGAATGGAGCGGCGAACGGAACGAACGGAACAGCGAACGCGTCGGTGAAGTAGGGCTGTATGCTCGGATGATGGCACGAAGTTCTTATGCGCGAAGTGATCGTGAGCTGCTGAGATTGGTTGAGCGCTCGGCTGGGCACCGGGCCGGGTACAAACAACTGATTCGCGAACTTGGGCTGGGCGGCGGGCGCGAGCGGCGACTGTTGCTGGAGCAGCTTGCACGGATGACGGCTCGCGGTGAGCTGGTGAAGACAGAGGCGGAGCAATGGGCGCTCCCGTCGGCTGCACCGGAGAAGACCAAGCGGGTGAAGCCGGACGAAGCGGGTGCTCGCGGAGAGCACCGGGCGACGCGCGACAGGCTGGTGGCGGGACGGCTGGATCTGCATCGCGACGGATATGGATTTGTGCGGCCGAATGGAAGCACGAATCGCGACGACGATCTCTTTATTCCGCCGAATGAGCTGAACGGGGCTATGCAGGGCGATGAGGTTCTGGTGGATGAGGCTCCGCCGGGGAGAGACGGGCGTCGCTCGGGGCGAATTGCGCGCGTGCTTACGCGAAGAAATCCCACTGTGGTGGGGATCTTTCATTACGCGCGGACACAACGGCGGAGTGCGTGGGACGATGCATCTCTGATTCGCGGGAATTACATTACGCCGCTCGATGAGCGCATGACGCAAGCGATTCTGATTCCTGAAGGTGGAGAGATTGCTTCGATACCAAAGGAGACGCCGCATCGCGTGCTGGGTGAGGAGGCTCAGGCGCAGACTGCACACTGGTCGGACGAGCTTGATCCGCATCAGCCGCTCGAAGGGTTGGCGGTGGATGTGGAGGTCACGGACTTTCCGACACCGGGAAGGCCAGCGCGAGGAAGAGTGATCGAAGTGCTGGGGCCGCCGGATGCTTTTGGTGTGGATGTGGAGATCGTTATCCGCAAGCATCATCTGCCACACGTGTTTCCGGCAAATGTGCTGGCGGAGGCGACGGAATCTGCGAACCAGACAGTTGATACGTTGAGCGTGCGTGAGTCGGGAAGGCGACGGGACTTTCGCGGCTTACCGATAGTGACAATCGATGGCGAGACTGCAAGAGACTTTGACGATGCCGTGCTGGTGCGGCCCCTTGCGAACGGGAACTGGGAGCTGCAGGTCCACATTGCCGACGTCAGCCACTATGTGCGGCCGGGAACGTCGCTCGATCTAGAGGCGCGGCTGCGCGGGACGTCAGTCTATTTTCCTGATCGTGCGATTCCGATGCTGCCCCCGCAGCTTTCGAGCGGGATGTGCAGTCTGCGTCCAGGTGAGGACCGCCTCGTGCAGAGTTGTGTCATGGAGATTGATGCGCACGGCGAGGTTCTGGGCTACGAAGTGTGCGAGGGAATCATTCGCAGTGCACAGCGGATGACGTACACGCAGGTTCAGGCGGTGCTCGATGGTGATCCTGCAACGCGTGAAGAATTCCTGGAGCTGGTGCCGGAGTTCGAGAGGATGCACGAGCTTGCGCTGAAGCTGAACGCGAAGCGGAAGCGGCGCGGGTCAATCGATTTCGATCTTCCGGAGCCGGTGATTCAATTTGACCCGGATGGAAATATGGAAGCCATCGTGCGATCACAGCGCGGATGGTCGCACCGGCTGATCGAGGAGTTCATGCTGAGCGCGAATGAGTGCGTTGCGACTTGGATCGAATCGCAAGGAATTCCGAGCATCTATCGCATTCACGAGATTCCTGATCCTAAGCGCATCGTTGACTTCGAAGAGACCGCGAGCCAATTTGGATATTCGCTCGGCTTTAGCAGCCTGCCGGTGAAGCGGATTCAGACGAAGGGCGATCGGCGCGATGCGCGTGGAACGACTCGCCAGGCGAAGGTGCATGAGGTTGCGGAAGCAATTCCGGTGACGCCGCAGATGTATCAGCGGCTAACAGCGAAGATCGCAGGCAAGCCGGAGGAGCGGATTCTTTCCTTCCTGATGCTGCGTTCGCTCAAGCAGGCGCGGTACAGCGAACAGAATGTTGGGCACTTTGCGCTTGCGTCGCCGAGTTATACGCATTTCACTTCGCCGATCCGGCGCTATCCGGATCTGATTGTGCATCGGCTGCTGCGGGAGCTGCTTCAGAGTGGTGCGGATCCGCGCGGAGGTGCGATTCTGTCGAGCGCACCTCAGCCATGGCAGGAGAAGTCTTTTGGCAAAGGGCGCTCGGAGAGGCACGAACGGCCAGCTCAGGAAGGGCCAATTCCGGAGGCTGAGCTCAACGCGATTGCGACGGAGTCCAGCCAGTCGGAACGCCGTGCCGATGATGCGGAGCGAGAGCTGATCGAGTGGAAGAAGATCAAGTTCATGCAGGACCGCGTGGGCGAAGACTTCCACGGCATCGTTCTTTCGTGCACGAAATATGGGTTCTTCGTTGAGTTGAACGATCTGTTCATCGAAGGATTGGTGCCACTGAGTTCGTTGCAGGATGATCGGTATTTCTTTCGCGATACAGACCGGCAGATCGTTGGGGCGCGAAGTGGGCGTGTGTTCAAGATCGGTCAGCCCGTGCATGTATTGCTGGACAGGATCGATCGGCAGCAGAAGAGGCTGCAGTTTGCTGTGCTGCCGGGTGAAGAGGAAGAACCGGCATCGCGATCGTTGCGCAGGTCAAAAGGAGCTTCGGCTGGCGACAGCGCAGTACGCACCCATTCGAGTCCGAATCGTTCCGGCAAGAAAGGAAAAACGAAGTCTCGCGCGAAAGAGCGGAATAAGAAGCCTAAGGGTAAGCGGCCTTAAATTGTCGCAGTGGAGTTGCCGAGGAAGAGGCCCGCGAGGAGAAGGACGAGAGCGGCGATCAATACTTCCACTCTGATCTTATGGAGTTGATCCCAGCGGATTCGGTCCTGCCGCCAACAGTCGTAAGGCTGTTGTGTATCCATCTTTGCAATGCGGTTATTGATAGGCACAAGCATGGTGATGCTAAAGACGATGGTGATTATCCAGAGGACCGCGGAGGCGAGAATCAGGCCGAGACTGTGGGGTTCGGTGCGGTGCTGGTAGGCTGCTCCGAGGATGAGCGCAAGAGCTGCGCCATACCAGAACGGCATCCATTTGCCTAAAGAACTGGCCAAAGGTGCAGCGGCCTGCGCGTGAGGCCCGTCGGCGAGCTTCTGAAGCTGCGGATGGATAAAGGCTGCAACGGCAAACTCGTTACCCACCATGGTGGCTGCTATGGCTGCGGTCGCGATGTCGTAAGCAATCGTCATAGAGATTCGATGCACGAGATTTCGAGAAGCATCGTAAAATAGAGGTTCAACAAGGAGCTCCCGCGGAAATGGCACATATGGTATTCGATACGAGATTCAAGGCTGAGATGGAAGGGCTGGACGAGCCTCCGTTTGACTCGGACTTTGGGCAGAAGATTTATAAGAATGTTTCGAAGAAGTCGTGGGGCGAGTGGGTGGAACGGCAAAAAATGCTGTTGAATGAGTACCGTCTGCAGCCCTGGACGCGCGAGGCACAGGAGTTCCTGGTGGAACAAATGAACGAGTTTTTCTTCGGCGAAGGCGGACAGTTGCCCAAGGAATACGTGGCCCCGACGAAGTAGGAATGGGCCGCGAATCGCGCGGTTCGTGTACACTTAAATCTGCAAAATACCCCGCCGTCCGCCGCCTGGTTGACGTGCTAACAAAGAGTCGGGACGTGGCTCAGCCTGGTAGAGCGCACCCTTGGGGTGGGTGAGGTCGCTAGTTCGAATCTAGTCGTCCCGACCATTTCCTTTCAGGCACTTATATAGTATGGATGAGCCTAGCGGGCCCAACTGTGGGGCCATAAGGGCCCAATAAGCGCAGGTCGCTCCCGCCACCATGATCGGCGACGCAATCTACCTCGGCACTGCTTCCAGCGCAACCTTCACCTGACGGCTCGCTCCCTCCGACAATGAATAGATCGCCGGCTTTTTGTCTTGTCGCCCTCTGACCATGAAGGAAGCCTGTGGCGCCGAGTTTAAATGTGAAACCCTAAAAAGTGTTTTAAGTTCCTGCCCGAATGCCTGGCATCAGGGGTTACTCCTTCGTCAATTGTTATCCATAACAAGGGCTAAATTTCTTACTTGACGAGTTTGTGTTTTGGCCCTCATACTTCTCATCGCATTCAAAATCCATGAAGAAACGATCCCCGCGGGTATAGGTCTGTGCGCTTTTGTGATCGTTATCAAGAGCAGTTCCGAAGTAATGGAAGGTAGCCAGGAGGTTGTTACGATGACGTTATTTCCTAAGATCAGGCAGGTAGCCGCATTGGTTGGGCTTCTCATGTCTGGGCTCCTGCTGTGGCAACCGCCCGCTCAAGCTCAGGTGACTACGGCGACCGTTGCCGGGGTGGTCAAGGATTCCACCGATGCTCTGATTCCGCGTGCGACCGTGGTCCTAACCAATCTGGAGAACAAATCTGAGCGCAATGCGACAACCAATGGCTCGGGAAATTTCACCATCGCATCGGTACCCTCCGGACTCCAGTATCAGGTCACCATTTCCATGGATGGCTTCAAAAGCTGGCAATCACAGCCATTTCCGTTGCGTCCCGGGGACCGGGTTAACTTCACCGACATTAAATTGGTCGTAGGCACCACCGCCGAACAAGTGACAGTGGAATCGACGGTCAGCCAGGCTGTGAAGCCTCTGGACACCCCCGAGCGCAGCGATGTCATTACCGCGAAGGACCTTGAGACGCTCGCGATTGAAGGCCGAGATGCGACCGAACTCATCCGCATGCTGCCGGGTTTTGCGCTTGCCAGCCCAGGCCTGAACAACCAGGCTCCAAACAATGCGGTCGTTGGCGTGAGTAGCTCTACCACAGGCAGCTATTCGTCCAACGGCACCGGCGTGACAGGAATCGCCACCATCCTGGACGGCGTCTCTCTGACAGACATTGCCAGCAACGCCGGAACAACTCAGACAGTGAACGCCGAGATGGTCACGGAGATGAAAGTCTCCTCCTCCAACTTCAGCGCAGAATTTGCGCATGGTCCCACCGTGATCAACGCGGTCACGAAATCCGGTGGGATCAATTACCATGGCTCGGCGTATCTCTACGCTCGCGACACCATTCTTAATGCCAATGACTGGTATAACAACTCCCTTGGACAATCGCGGCCAGAGGGGCGCTATTTCTATCCAGGCGGAACATTCAGCGGGCCGCTCTGGATCCCTCACACCAGGTTTACCCGCGACAATACCAGGCTCTTCTTCTTCGCTGGCTACGAGTATATTAATCAGCTCTTCTCGCCCGAGACGCTGGGCGCCTGGGTTCCTACGATGGCGCAGCGTGCCGGCGACTTCAGCGTAGCCTCACTGAATGCCCAACTGTGCGGTGCGCGCCCCGATGGTGCCGTCAATCCCAATGCCATCCTGCCGATGTGTAATGCAGAGAACTTCCTGCCGAACGGAAACACGGTCGCGAACGGAAATCTGGTTGGGCAAGGCAACGGTAGCGGAATCGCCCTGCTGAACTGGTTGCCGCTGCCTAACGCAGACCCGTTCAACAACTCCAGCGGTTACAACTACATCCAAACGGTCTTACAGCAGCAGAACGGCTCGATGTTTCACGTTCGTGTTGATTTCACGATCAACGATAACAACAGGCTCTCCGCAACCTATGGTCTCCAGAGGCAGGTAACTCAGAATCCGGTCGCATTCGGTTACGCGCCACCGAATTCTGTACTCTTTCCCGGTCAGGTGACGAGCGGCGACATCTCTAACATCTTTTCGCTCACCTACACTCATATCTTTAGTTCGAGCCTCATCAACGAGGCAAATGCAGCCTTTTCCCTGATCAGCGATCCAGGCAACGAAGGCAATCCTGCCGCGGTCGGCCGATTCAGTATGAATGGGTACAATTGCAACGATCCGAGCCTGCGTGCCACGGGAGGATGCGGCTCCGCCGGTCACGGAAACTTCAACTATCTCGGCGAATTCAAGAACGCGGGCGACTATTCAGTGCCGGCTCTATTGGACTACAGCCAGCTTGGATATCCGAATCTTTTGATGCCTGGCGGGTTCTACAACAACCAGGTACACATCAAGAAGGAAGTTCCTGACTTTCAGGATGCTGTCAGCTGGGGAAAAGGGAAGCACGCCTTCAAGTTCGGAGTTTATTACGAAAAGGGTATCTTCAACGGACTTGCTGATCCGGGCTCCTATCCACAAGGGGCGTACACCTTCAATCCACAAAACAACTATTACGACTACAACTCCGCGGTGGGCCAGGCTGCTCAGTTTACGGGTTGCGAGAATCCGAACCCGGCAGGGAATAGCCGCAACTCGGGCGCAGCGTATCTCGGCGCCTGCATCAATCCCAACGCGCTGATGTATCTGGGCTATGCGGATACTTTTCAGCAGACGAATTTCTCGCCCATCGTCAACATGCAATACACGACATTGGCCGGATTCGTAAACGACACATGGAAGATTCAGCGTCGCCTCACTTTGGAGCTTGGAGTTCGTATCGAGCACCTCGGTCCCTGGGTCGACCGTCATAACAACGGTCTTGCGGTCTTCTCTCCGAGTCTCTACGGCAATCAGTGCAATGGCCGTGTCTGCGGAAGTCTGAACGATCCAGGGATCACCTGGCATGGGATCGATAGTTCGGTTGCGAACTCGGTCAATAATCCTCCAACTATCTACGCCTCGCCTCGTGTCGGCATGGCATGGGACATCCTCGGTAAAGGCAACACAGTACTTCGCGGCGGGTGGGGCGTCTATCGTCACGAAGAGGAGTTCAAGCCCTACGCTCTCGCAGCTGCGACAGCCCAGGGCTATAAGACAACTTTCCAGCAGGGGCAGGAGAGCTTCGACGCCATCGACAGGCAGTCACCGGTCAACCCTTCCGACTTCAATGTCTACACCATCACACCAAACGACAACGTGCGGCCCGTCTATTACACCTACAATGGGGCAATTTCCCAGCGATTAAAGTGGAACTCGCTCGTGGAGGTGGCATACGTCGGAAGCATGAGCCAGAACCTGAGCACGTACAACAATCAGGCGAGCGGCTACAACGGGGCGTCGGACATTAACCTGATTCCGGCGGGCTTCTTCTTCAATAACCCTGCGGGCAACCTCCAAAATCTTACGACTGGGCCTTCAGCAGTTCCGCCTCAACCTGATTCCCTCGCGAGTCTGACCACCGCCCAGAATGATTTCTTCCGTCCCTATCCCTTCTACCAGCATGTCTACGCTTTAAAGCACAACTACTACTCGAACTACAACAGCCTCCAGGTGAGTTGGAACAAATCAAGCGGCCACATTCAGTTCGGAACGAATTACACGTTTTCGAAGAATCTTGCTACCGCTGCTTCCTACAATAATGTGATTCCGGACCCGCTCAACCTGCGGAACGAATACAACCCTGTGCCGTTTGACCGCACTCACGTCTTCAACATTCATTATCTGATCGACTTTGGCAAGCGCTATCACGGCGACAGTCGTCTTCTTGGGCAGACGATTAATGGATGGCAGATCTCCGGTATCTCGAGTCTCCAGAGCGGTGCGCCTCTTGCCTCGCTGCAGGGCGAAAACTTCGGCTTTGGCTATGGTCAGATTCAGCCATTGCAGGTTTCCACTGCACAGCAGGAGTCGCAAACAGCGGAATTGACTTGCGAGCAAACCTTCGGGATCCCTGCCGACAAGAATGGCAATCACTTCTGCGTCACGAACATGAACCCAACCGTGTGGCTGGGCTCACCAGACTATCAATTGATGCCGACCATTGTTTGCAATCCAACAAGTGGGCTTAAAGCGAAACAGTTCATCAATCCAACATGCTTCGGATTGCCGCAGCCTGGTAGCCCATCCACAGGTGCCTTCGCGCTGTCCCCCAACCCCACCGGCCAGGGACAGTACCGGTTGCCTTATATCCATGGACCTGGACTTCCCATCAATGACTTGAGCGTGTTGAAGAACTTTGCAGCCAAAGATGGGAAAAACCTGCAGCTCCGTTTAGCTGCGTTCAACTTCCTCAACCATCCAGTTACTTCGTTCAATAACAACGACACAAGCAACCTGCAGCTTTCATTTCAGGGCGCAACTGTAGGAAAACCCCTGACAGTCAATAACCTAACGCACCAGAATTTCGGGATCGCCAATATCAAGTATGGATCACGCCTTCTCGAGTTGAGCGCCAAGTTCACGTTTTAGAACAGGTCCTCCGACAGCCTTCTCACGCGAATTGGCGGCCATCGGAGTGTTGTACGAAGCAGGAAGTTAGTTGTTGTGCAGAAAGGGATTGGGCTGCAGCTCTCAGGCAGCCAGTTGCGAGCCGGCTGAGACGCCACTCACAACGGTTTTAGATCGAGATTGTTTTTGGAGGGTTCTTATGGCCATCGGGTCTGCAATGTGCTTCCGCCGACTTGTGCGCACCGGTTTGTCGGGTTTCGTCGGGATGTTATTTGTATGCGGTTTCGCGATTGCGCAGACGCCGGTTACCACCGGCTCCCCTGTCCCGACGACACACCCCACATGGGGGCAGATCATGAAGGTCCAGGTCGCGAAAAATGGCAGCGTCGTCTTCCTGGACTGGTCGACGAGCGGCCTGTACCAGCTGCGGCCTGGCGCCAGCACCTTCACCACGATTGCCTCCGGTGCACCTCTGGAAGCCTCGGGAACCTTCTGGAATTCGGGCATGACCATGGATGCGAAGGACACCATCTACCTCGCCGACCGCTATGGCACCGCTCACTTCTTTCGTATTCCTTACAATCCTGCCGACGGAACCTGGGATTTTACTTCGGCCAACGTCTACGGAGCCACAATCGGCAACGGCAGCGTCACCCTGAATACCTTTGACGTAGCGTTCGTAAACAGCAGCGCTATGGATGGTAGCGGCACCCTGGTCGTCTCGACAGAAACCAGCCCTTCCATTTGGACCGTACCGGTTGACAATCAGGGAAACCCGGGTACAGCCACCATTCTCATCAAAGGACTGAAAGCAAAAGCTGCCCACATAGCTGCGGATGTGAATGGAAATGTCTACTTTCTCGAAGACGAAGGCGTCGGCGCGTCGTCCCGCGTCACGGGAGTCTTCTTTATCCCTGTCGGCACCAGCAATATCTCTGGAGCCGGCGACGGATCCGCTGAGGCGCAGATCTCGCGCATCGACCCCTCGACCAACAACGATCAGTTTAGCGGAATAACCCTCGATGCCGCCGGCAACATATACCTCACCAGTCAATCCGATTCGAACGGGGGCGCCTTCAACGGCGTTCTCATGGTGCCCAATCTGAGCGGCAGCCCGGTCGGAGTCAATGCGACCAGTTTCAATTTCAATCAGGCCACCTTCCTCGCACCTGTTCAGAGCGGCGCGCCCCTTGCGATTGATCCTCGTGGCTATCTATGGATTCCAACCAGTACGAGTGGGTGGACGCCCCCAGGATCGTTGGCATATCCAGGCACCAACAATGTGGTGCTATGGCAGATGGGAGCAGCCAATGCGGGCACGTCGACAGTTGGGACCGCAGGCGCACCCGGCACTGTCTTCTTCAACTTCAGTCAGGCGGTCACGCCGGGGAATATCGTCTTCTCGCAACCAGGGACCGGGTCCGACTTCGCTGCTTCCGTGACAAACCCCATCGCAGATCCCAGCGCCACGACGGCGCAGTTGCCCTGCACTGCCGGGAAACAATACTCGGCGTTTACCACCTGTCCTTATTGGGTATCACTCAATCCACGTCTTCCGGGAGCGATCTCCGGGCAAGTGATGATGTTGGATTCGAGCAATAAGATCATCACTCAATCGCTCACTTATCTGAGCGGAATTGGGAAGGGCCCGGCCGTCTCGCTGATGGTTCCCACGAGCCAGACTGTTCTCGGAAGCGGTTTCATCTCGCCTCAGCAGGTTGCTGGTGATGCGTCCGGCAACTCCTATGTGGCTGACTCCACCCTCGGGAAGGTATTGCAATTTGCTCCTGGATCTACTTCGTCGTCGGCTGGTGTATCGATTGGAACCGGTCTCACAGCTCCCACTGGAGTAGCGGTTGACGGCTCAGGCGACGTGTACATTGCGGACTCCGGTAAGGTGATTGAGGTTCCCTTCGCAAACGGTGCCTTGAACGCTGCTGGCCAGATAACACTTCAAACAGGGCTGGGTACAAATCTCAGGCTCGCGGTGGACGGGGCGGGCAATGTATTCGCGACCGACCCGGACCATTCGCAAGTGGTCAAAATCTCGAACCCATTGACGACCTCCGCGGTCAGCGGCATCGTTACGGTGGGTTCGGGTTTCAGTAAGCCCTCCGCAATCGCTGTCGACAACTCGGGAAACATCTTCGTCGCCGATGGCACAACGCTCTCAGAGATCACCGCGACATTCGATGGGCCACCGGTGGCTATCACCAAAAGCCTCGCCGCTCCCGTGACCGGACTTGCAATCGATCCCTCCGGTTCGGTCGATGTCGCTCAGACCGGAGGCATCATCCGCATTCCAGCAACAGGTGGAGTGCTCAACGCGAATAGCGCCATTGCGATCGATAGTGGTGTTGTGACCGCTCCTAATGGGTTGGCGATCGATTCCTACGGAAACCTTTATGTCTCTGACCTCAGCGGCGGCAAGCCAAACTTGTTGCTCCTGAGCCTCAACGCATCCGCAAACCTTGGACAGGTCAGTCCCTTCGTGCCAAGCAATCCGGTTGACGTCGATGTCTTCAACATTGGAAACCTGCCTCTGTCTATCTCACCAGACCCGACCTTCGCCGGTACCAACGGGGCCGAGTTCTCCGTGACGCCGGCTCTTCAGAACGCGTGCGACACGACCGGAGCGACCCCCGTTGCTCCCGGCTCCTCCTGCATCGTCGATGTAGTTCTCACCGCCGCTAGTTCGACACCAGCGACACGCAGCGGAACGATGACAGTTACGTCGAATGCAATCAACGCACCCTCGGTGACTGCGGCTCTGGTGGGCACCGCAGTAAATAACTTGGAAAGGTCCGCCGTCACTGTCGCTGTCAATCCAACAACGGCGACATATCCCGGCGCTACAACGGCAACCGTAAAGGTTGCACCGACGGTAAGCACGACGGTGCCGACAGGACAGGTAATTCTTACCCTGATCAATCAAAACGCCAAACTCCACCAGACAACGGTGTTGCCCGCCGGCACGCTCTCCGGTGGGGTTGTTACCTTCAACCTTTCCGGAATACTGGGTGGAACTTACACCGTCCAGGCCGTCTACCACGGAGACACGAATTTCAGCGGTGGTCTTGTCACAACGAATCTGACGGTTGCACAGGCAGCGCCGACGATCACGCTCAGCCAGCCCAGCAACATCACGCCGATCCTGGGTGTCTACTACGTGCCGGTCGGATCGAACACCACCCTCCAGGCTAACGTCTCCTCTGCAAAAGGAAATCCAACCGGAAACTTCACCTTCATGAATGGATCGACGGTTGCGGACTCGAAGCAGAACCCCGTGACGTTGAATGCGAATGGAAGCGCTACCTTCTCCACGGAGAATCTGTCGGCAGGTACCTACACCTTGACGGCGGTCTACAACGGAGACCAGAACTTCTCCTCAGTTACATCTCCTGTCGTTACCTTCCAGGTGATCCCGCCAAGCGTTCTTATAACTTCCGATCCGGTCAGCATCAGCACCACCGCCGGAACTCCGGTGCAAACCAAGCTGACACTGCAGTCATTGGTAGGCTACGCCGCCCAGAACTCTCTCTACGGCGGAGTCTCTATTGCCTGCGATAACACTACAGTGCCGAAGTACTCGGAGTGTACGTTTGACATTCCGCAGGTTCAGATTGCGGCCGGCGGAAGCGGGACAACCACCCTTACCCTGAGTACCAATCTGCCGGTGAATGTAGCCAGTTCGTCGAGCAAGGCGTCTCCGATTGCCTTCGCAGGCATCTTTGGGCTTGGTCTCCTCGGGTTGGCATTCCGGCGCAGGGCGACTCTCCATCGCACAGCACTCAACATTCTGTGCCTCGTGCTAATGCTTGCAGGGATAAGCATGGCGATCAGCGGATGCACCAATGCGGGTTACACCACGACGCCTCCGGCGCCTCACGTCCTTACGCCGGCCGGTACTTATAACGTTCGAATCTACGCTACGGATCCGCATGATGGCTCAGTCAAGACGTTGCTCTACACATTGTCGGTCACGGTGAAATAGGCGCATGAAATCGCACAAAGAACAGAGCTTTCGGAGCACAGAAAAAGAATCTCCGGAAGCCACGAGACAGGAAGCAGATCATTTGCAGCTACCGGGTACGCTGGGTTTGAAATTTCTAGGGAGAAATGACATGTTCACGACGTCTTTCACATCGCTGCGCAGGCTCTCCGGGCATGTGCTCACGCTTTTGCTCTCCTCGGTCTGTCTGTGCGCCGCACAGGCACCGCTGGTGGTCTCTAGCTCTCCCGTAGCGGTGCCTCACAACGAAACGTACGGCGCGCCCTGGCAAAATGCTGTTTCGAACCGCGGTGACTTTGTCATCTTCGACTTCAAGACCAGTGGAACGTATCAGTATCCGGGGAATGGCGGCCCGGAGATCACTCTGGCAGCACCCAGCGTTATTGCCGGCGGATTCACGGACTCAGGCATCGCGATCGATCCGCGAAACAACAATATCTATCTGAATAACAACTTCAACGGCGGCCTCCTCGAGTTTCCCTACGATGCAGCCACCGGGGCCTGGGACCTTCCGTCAGTCGTTGTAGCCTCTGGCCTGAGCGGAAACCTGGGAGGCTCCTGCGGCAATTACTTTCAAAGCGCAGGGTTGGCAATCAACGACAACGGAATCATGGCAGTTGCCACCGAAAATGGCTGCGGTGTTGAGATCTTCACCGTTCCTATAGATGCTTCAGGAACCTTTGGTGCCGCGACTGCGATTGTTTCGAGTATGAAACAGCGCGCGAAGACCATCGCGATCGATGACGCAGGAAACATTTCGTTCAATGAAGATTCGGGCGGAGTTACCGGCGCAGCCTTCATCCCAGCCGGCACAACAGGCCTCACGAGCGACGCTGGACTCGCTCGTATCGATCCGGGTCTGGGCAACGTGCAGGGCGTCGCGACCGATCGAGCTGGAAATGTGTATGTCGCAGACGGAAGCGCAGGCGTCTATCTTGTGCCCTTTGTTCTCGGGGCTCCCAATCCTGCCCAGGCGATCCTGCTGACCACAGCCACTGCGCAAGGCAATGCAAGCATCGATCAGGCTCACGGGATACTGTTCCTCCCGATCTCAAGCTGGAACGGCTTCAAAGACGTCGTGAAGATCTACCTCAATCGCCTTGAATTCGGAGCAGCGGCGGTTGGGAGTACGAGCGTCACACCTGCAACTGTCTACTACTCGTTCAGCGGCTCGGTCACTCCTAACAGCTTCGCGATTCAGGAAGCCGGATCGGCAGGCGACTTTGCCGTCGCTTCAGGAGGTACCTGTTCCACAGGGAGCGCCTATGCGGCTAACAGCTCTTGTACCGTCAACGTCAATTTCATTCCTCACACCGTCGGTGGCGTCTCTGCGACGCTGGCCATGCTGGATGCCAGCGGCAACGTTCTCGCCACGACCATTCTCCATGGGGTCGGACAGGGTTCGTCGATAGTCATCGCGCCTGCGACGGAGTCCGCCATTGGATCGGGCCTGAAGACGCCGAGCCAGATCGCAACCGATGCTTCGGCAAACATCTACGTCGCAGACAGCGGGCTGGGCAAGGTTCTTCAGTATGCGAAAGGTTCAGGGACGACCGCGACGCCGGTAAGCATCGGCACCGGCTTGACCGCGCCAACCGGAGTAGCCGTGGATGGCGCAGGCGATGTATTCATTGCGGATAGCGGCAGCGTCATCGAAGTTCCCTATGGCCTGAGCGGTCTCAACGCCGCCGGTCAAGTCACTCTTAAGACCGGATTGGGCACAAACCTCAGGCTCGCCGTTGACGGTGCAGGTGATGTGTTTGTTGCAGATCCCGATAACCAGCGCGTCGCGAACCTCAGAAGCCTGATCACAGGTACGACAGAGATCGACATCACCGGATTCAATCAACTATCGGCTATTGCAGCGGATGGCAGTGGCGATCTGTTCGTAGCCAACGGCCAGAATTTGATTGAGGTTTCATCCCTGGGCGTGCAGACGACTGTCCTCAACTCACTGTCCGGGGCCAATGGTCTCGCCGTCGATCCCTCTGGGGCTGTCTACGTCACGTCGAGCAGCGAAACGCTCCGCATTCCTAATCTGAACGGCACGCTGAGCACAACGAATCAGATCGTCCTCGCGACCGGTGTAACGCAGCCGACGTCTGTAGCTGTCGACTCCGTCGGGAATGCCTATGTGACGGATGCCAAGGCCGAAGATGTCAACTTATTCATGCAAATGGTTTTCTCAACCTCGGCACTCTCGCCAGCAGGACCGCCACCTCAACGGGAACCGCGACGATCATCGACGAGGGCAACGCGCCGCTGAATGTCACCGGCTTTTCGAACACAGCGGACTTCAGCGTGACGTCCAACTCCTGCGTAGGTGCGCCGGTTGCCATCGGCGCCCGAATGTTCTGCAACCATTACGTTCAGTCCCGGTCCCGGCGATCAGGGCAACCTGTCAGGCCAGTTGCTTGTTCAGGGCGATGCGTCCAACGCCCCGATCGGCATCTCCGTCATTGGAGTCGGCGCAACTCTCTCCGCTTCAACTTCCGTCGTCACGGTCACCAGCCCTACTGTTACCAACACTCCTGTGGTCGTCAAGGTCACTTCAACCTCCGGTACAGGGCCAGTGCCAACCGGCAACGTTACGGTAACTGTGACCGGCAATGGACTTCCAAAACCCGTCACGCTCACCCAGCCGCTTTCGAACGGCACAGTTACCTTCAACGAAACTGCACTCTCCGCAGGTTCCTATACTTTTGCGGTGAGTTACGGGGGAGACAACCAATACGGCACCTCGACGGCCTCAACGAAAGCAACGGTAGCAGCCGGCTCGGTCTTGCTCATCCAGCCCCCAACCTCCTCTGTGCCCACCTATGTTCTATCAAGCGCCACCGGCTCTCAGGAGCCGTACGATGGAAGCCAACAGACCTACTACTACAACTACCCGCTCGTAGTGAAGACCGCCAATGGCGCTCCCTTGCTTGGTGTGCCCGTCTTCAACGGTGCAGTGCAGACGGGTGTGGACTACGGACACGTGACCTATCAGGTGTCGGGGGGGAGTCCTGCATGCACGGGAACCGGTTCCGTCATCAACGTAAACGCCGACGGCACTACGCCACTCCCAACGAACTGCTTGAACATCAATACCAGCAACAATCAGATTCCTAATCTCGCTACCAGTTACACAATCACACCCGTTTACACCGGCAACACCGATCCGAACTATGCCACCGTAACGGGTACGCCCTTCACGGTAATCGCGATCCGCAATCCGTCGGTGATGATCAGCTCCAACCCAGGCTCGCTGAACGTTACTGCAGGCTCCACCGTAACAGCAAACCTTACACTGACCTCTCTGCTGGGCTACGGAGTCACCGGTGCCAACGGAAACCTGAACAACTACTCGCTTCCTGTGGAATTAACATGCGACGCTATGCCTGCGCATGCCACGTGTAGTTTCAGTTATCCGAACCCCGATCCGTCGGACGCAAACTCAGTCGCGGTCACCCCAACTACACCTGGCAAGGTCGTCATGACCATCAACACCAATGTGCCCGTGGGAACAACCACCGCAAGACTCCGCGGGCAGAGCCCAATTGCGTTCGCAGCGATGTTCGGACTTGGTTTGCTGGGCTTCGCATTCGGGAAGAAGAAGACCCTGCGGGCGTCCCTCATGCGAGTTATCTGTCTGTTGCTCTTCAGCGGCACGGTCGCCGGCCTGTGCTCCTGTAGCACCGCCAACATCAGCACTCCTCCGGTCCTGACAACTCCGAAGGGAACATACAACATTACGGTGACTGCCAAGCAGACTGGCAGCAAAACTGTTCCCAACCCCGTAATAGGTGGAGCTCCTATCTCGGTATTCGGCAATGGAAACCAGATGTCGATGCTCTTCACAATGAGCGTGACCGTCCAGTAGGGATGGAACGCCTAACCCTAAGACGGGGAGCGAGAGGATCGCTCTCCGGTATCTTCTTCGCAATTGAGTAAACCGTCTCATCCACTAGTCAAAAAGTCGATTAACGGCTAAGGATATCGATATCATAAGTGATCATCAAATGAAAAATGGTTCTCTTCTCTGGCGATCAATGTGTTTCGTCACAAGTTGCCTCGCGTTGTGGACGAGTGGTTGCAGCGGTTCTTCGGGCGGATCAAGTCCGAATCCGCCATCATCTCCGACGACTTATGCTCTTACCGTTAACTCCAACAATCCAGCGAGCGGAGTCGCGGTCATAGTCTCTCCTTCCGATAACACCGGGAGCAGCTCTGGCACTACAAGTTTCTCGCGAACCTACAACAGCGGCACGAGTGTGACTATGACAGCGCCGGCCACGTCGGGTACCAATACGTTCGCGTCCTGGTCCGGATGCACTTCGGCGACGGGAGCCACCTGCACTGTAACAATGAGTTCGAACACGACCGTCACGGCGAACTACACGACTGCATCTCCGGTTTCGTACACTCTCACGGTCAACTCGACAAACCCAGCCAGCGGAGTCGCGATCGGAGTCTCCCCTGCCGACAACAACAGCGCGTCTTCAGGCAGCACCAGCTTCACGCGAGCCTACAACAGCGGCACAAGTGTGACGGTGACGGCACCAGCCACGTCGGGCACCAATACGTTTGCGTCCTGGACGGGATGTACCTCGGCGACGGGAGTCACCTGCAACGTCACAATGAGTGCTAACACGACCGTCACGGCAAACTACACGTCGCCGCCGCCGATCACATATACCCTGACGATCAACTCAACCAGTCCAGCCAGCGGAGTCGCGATTGGAGTCTCCCCTGCCGACAATAGCGGCGCTGCTTCAGGCAACACCAGCTTTACGCGAACCTACAACAGCGGCACCAGTGTAACGCTGACGGCACCGGCAACGTCAGGCACGAATGCATTCGCAAGCTGGAGCGGTTGCACTTCAATCTCGCAGCTGACCTGTACCGTAAGCATGAGCGCCAACACCACCGTGACCGCAAACTATGCCGGAAATGCCGTAACCAGCGTCGGCATCACTCCCAACCCCGGATCGGCCGTAATAGGTACGACGGTCCAGTTTGCCGCAACCGTAAAGGGCACGGGGATATTTAGCACAGCCGTCACGTGGTCAGTCGCCGGCCCAGCTGGTTATACCGCAAGCGTTGGCAGCATCACCTCTGCTGGCCTCTACACGACACCCTACCCCGCACCAGCGAGCGTTACGATCACTGCGACAAGCACCACGACGCCGTCGCAGTCGGGAAGCATCACTCTGTCGCTCACGCCGGCGGCAGCCGCCAGCGGACCGGCGCTTACCGTCGATGTTGGAAGTCTTACTCACCCAATCAGTCCAGAAATCTATGGCATGAACGCCTACGTGCTCGACTCCACTACGGTTAAGAACGCCAATCCAGGCATTATTCGCTGGGGAGGAGATAACACCTCCCGCTACAACTACGTTGCGAACACATCCAATTCTGCCTCGGATTACTACTTTGAGAGCTTCGGTGGTGCTGGCGGCCAATGGCCTACCGGCAACTTCAAAGACCTGGTGACCAGCGCTAGTGCCGCCAAGGCAGAGGTGGTCGGAAACGCGCCCGTGATCGGCTGGATTACCAACAGCAACACCAGTAGCTCGGCCTGCAGCTTCCAGAAGGCAACCTACCCGAACCAGCAAAGCTATAACGGCGTCTGCGGCAACGGCGTTGATGCCAATGGGACCAACCTTGTGGGGAATAGCACGATCGCCGCGATTACCAGTATGCCGGAACCGCCGCCTGCTCCTCCCGCCGCCGGAACACCGGTGGGTTCTTCGTGGGTCGGTACCTGGGTGACGAGCCTGGTGACTCAATTTGGCCCCGGTAATCCGACTGCTGGCGGTGGCAAAGGCGTCGCGCACTGGGATCTGGACAACGAGCCGGAGTACTGGTCAGGAGTACACCGTGATGTGCATCCCGCGCCTATGACCTATGACGAGATTACGAACGGAGGAATCGGCACAGCGCTGGCGATTAAGACCGCCGATCCAACCGCGCTGGTCAGCGGGCCTGTAATCTCCGGTTGGTATAACTACTTCTACTCCACACAGGATGTTAACGCCGGATACGGTACCGCACCTTGCTTCAAGCCGTGGGGCAATCCAGTCGACCGGCAAGCGCATGGAGGCATCCCGTTGATTGAGTATTATCTGCAGCAGATGCAGCAGGCCCAAACCACGTATGGCATGCGTCTTCTGGACTACGTGGATATCCATACGTACTTTGCTGCAAATTACAATGGCAACGGAACCGGCCTGACCGCCGTTGGAGATACGGCAGAGCAGATTGTCCGGCTGAATTCAACGCGTGTCTTTTGGGATCCGACTTATACCGATCCGAACTACACGCAACCGAACTATCCAACAGATTCCGCTTACACGACGAATTGCAACCCACCGGCACTTGCGCCGCAGCTCATTCCAATGTTGCAGTCATGGGTGGCGAAAGACTATCCAGGAACAAAGACATCCATCGACGAGTACAACTTCGGCGGAATGGAATCGATCAACGGTGCTCTTGCTGAGGCGGACATTCTGGGAATCTTCGGCAAATATGGGCTGGACAAGGGAATACTCTGGCCCACGACCAACTACTCCTCGCAGGTGCCCGGCACCATTGCATTCGAGATCTACCGGAACTACGACGGTGCTGACTCCGGCTTCGGCAACATGGCACTGACCTCGACAAGCGGGAACCAGGGTCAACTCGCAGCCTACGGCGCGCAGCGAACCTCGGACGGCGCCGTTACCATTGTCGTTATCAACAAAACTTACGGCCCCCTCTCCAGTACTCTCACGCTGCCAAACCTTACGCCGACCGGACCAGCGCAGGTGTTTCTTTACAGCAATGCAAATCCTGCTGGCATTGTCGCTCAGCCCGTGCAGACTCTTACTCCTCCAGGTGGAGGCGCGACTGCAGACACCCTCACCACGACGTATCCAGCGCAGTCCATCACATTGTTAGTCATCCCAACGACCTGACACATGCTCGCAACTAGATGCGAGCACCGCAGGAACCGCGAACGATAAGTTCTACCGGAAGTACGGTGCGCTTGCCTGCTTTCTGTTTGCGGGAATCGCCCAGGCGCTTGAAGAGCACGTCCGCGGCGGTACGGCCGAGCAACTCGTTTGGTTGTCTGACGACGGTGATGCCGGGACGCAACAGGTCGGCAGTCTCAAAGTCGTCGAAGCCAACCAACGCCATACCATCTGGTGGATAGATGCCAAGAGCCTGCAGGCTATGGAGCACATGGCGGGTGGTGAGGTTATTGGCGCAAAACAGAGCTGTGGGTTTGCGCTTCAGGGAAAGAAGCTCGCGGACTTTGACGTGCGCGTCTTCGAGTGCGCTCGAGCAGATCGCCGCAACCGACTTGAGGCCCGCTTCCGCCATGGCCGAGTTGTATCCACGGTGACGCATGCACATGGTGTAAAGATCATCGGACAGACCGATGTAGGCGATTCGTTTGTGTCCAAGAGAGAGGAGATGCTTGGTTCCTATCTTTGCTCCCTGCTCGTTTTCAACCAGCAGGCTATCGAAGTCGCTGCCTTCAATCGGCCTGTCGAGCGCCACAATAGGCATACCATCGAACTCCTTCGCCAGCAGGGGCGAAGCGCCGGTTCTGGAATGCGACGGAATGATGATAAGCCCTTCTACGTTGCGACGCAGCATGCGGCTGGCTTCTTCATACTCGGTCCGAGGATCTTCGTTGGTAGTGGAAAGCACGACAGAATAGGCATGCTGACGGGCAACCGTGCTGATGACGTGGGCGCAGGTAGCGAAGAAGGGGTCGAGGAGGTAAGGAACCAGGATGCCGATTTGGCGTGAGCGTTGTTCGCGTAGCGAACGTGCAAGTTCGTTGCGCTGGTAACGCAGATGCTCGATGGCAGCGAAGACCTTGCCACGGAGACCGTCGGTGACGTTTGCGCTCCCGTTAAGCACACGCGACACCGTCATCGTGCTGACGCCCGCAAGCTTCGCGACGTCGCTCATTCGTGCCGATTTGGCCATGAAACGGAAGCTCCTGCGACAGTAAAAAACAATCGCTACATGCGGCTTAGTGTACCGGATTCTGCTCGTAACTAAAGGTGGATGTTGGGCAGACTGACTGCATTGTTCAGACTCATTTCAGTGGCTACCGAGTGAACGTCAACCTCAGTGTGCTCATCGAATCATCTCCGGTGTGAGGGATTTGTTAGTTGATTCGCCGTTCAACTCCGCGAGGCGCGGAAGCAATGCGGCACCCAGCAGGCCCGCAGAAGATCCGAGCATTGCGGGGCAGATAAACGTTCGGTCTGGTTCCCGGGTGTCAACCTGTGCGGGCGTCGCCAGCCGATAGACGAGGCTGTAGTCGCGGATTGTGCGGAACATGGATGGAGCAAACAAATTCCAACTGGGGGCCATACCGCCGCCCACCACAATCAAGGGCAGATCGAGTGTGTTGATCAGGTTGGCAATCCCAATGCCGAGAAAATGGCCGATCCGATGGAACACCTGCTGCGCCGCAAAATCGTTCTGCGCCAGGCCCGCAACATCAACAGGCGTAAACCCGAGGGGTCGTGTTACCAGGGCCTTTAATGCGGGCGTGGCGTCGTCGGAGTCAGCAGCCGCGATCGCCAGGCGCAGAAGACCATTGGCTGATGCATACATCTCCAGGCATCCGCGACTGCCGCAGCCGCAGAGAAGCCCGTCTGGAACGACTGTGGCGTGTCCGACTTCACCGCCCATGCCAAACATGCCATGCCAGATTTGTCCGCCGAGGATGAGTCCACTCCCGACGCCGGTTCCAAGCGTGATCATTGCCATGGAATCGAGACTCGTCGACTGGCCCGCACCGAGCTTCCACTCTGCAATCGCCGCGGCGTTGGCATCCGATTCCAGCACTACCGGCATTTCGGCCGCAGCGGCGAGCGCATCACGGAGCGGAAAGTTATCCCAGCCCGGAAGGTTCGGAAGCAGACCAAGCACGCCGGTGCGCAGATTCATCGGTCCCGGGCTGCCAATGCCGATTCCGAGGACCTTACAGGATGATCTCCTCGCGGAATACTCGCGGTTTATGGAAGCGATGGCTTCGGCGATCTCTGCGACACAGGACTGCGGACCTGCGGAGACGCGTGTGGTCATCGAACGGCTGTCAATCAACTGCATGGACGCGTCATAGAGGCCAACCCGAGTGCTGGTGCCCCCAAGGTCGACGCCGAACGTCAACTGCTGGTGAGTGGTCATGCAGCCTATAGTCCTGTTCCTGTCCGTGGCTGCGTGGACATGAGTCTGAAGGCGCCTTCGGCGATCCAGCGCGATGGCAAGGAAGGCGTCGGTGACCACGCCGGAACTGCCTGCGCCTGAAGAACTCCGCAACTCAGCACAACGAACGCACTCGGAAGAGAAAACAAACAAAGGGCCATCTTAAACTCGCTGGAATAGGACTATCGTGGCAGCTCAATGTAGTCTTTTGTGAACGATATCACAAATGGTTTATGACGCTTATAGTCAGGTCACCAAATGTTTGTCAACTACTCTCTTTGTCAACCAAAGTCGTGTTCCCCGCCAGATTGGCAAACCTTTAAAGCTATTCGTATAAAGTGGCACAATATTTTGTTATCGATAACTAATTTTGCGTAATAATGGCGGTTCGTTGCGAATAACACCGTCTACGCGCGGGCGTTCCTCGTCTGACAGCATATTCGATTCGTGTCGGCGCCTGAAATTGCGAAGTATGGGTTGAAGAGGGAATTAGATGATTGCACCTGTAGGCCGCCGTCTTGCACGGCTCCGTTTAGAAGCTTTACTGATGGCTCTCGCCTTTATGTCGACGCTAAGCTCCTATGCGCAGGAGAGACGTCAACCGGAGGTCGCTGCACCAGCGATCGAAGAACGGGTCGTAGGCCCATATGATGTCCGGGTACTTGCCGGCGGACCCGCTCTGAACGAACCCATTCCTCCAACCAGTCGGGTCCTTACTTCTACAGGCGCTTACACGCTCTCGCTGTGGGTAGAGTTGTCTTCCGCTACACCGCGCAATGTGCTCCTTGCAGGTGTCGGCGATCCCCTCGCAGAGAACTCACGCTTCCTCGGTATCGATGGTGGCCGTCCGATGATGCGCTACGGAGTAGGAAATGCCCTGATCGCCGATTCTGCTCTGCCTGCAGGCGGGTGGCACTTCCTTGCCGCGACCTCAGACGGCACGACCGTTGCGCTCAGTCTGGACGGCAAGGAAGTCGCGCGGGCTATCCTGCGATCCGGTGCCGTGACCTCTCGCCTTGTGATTGCTCCGACGGCTGCCATCCCCGATCTACCGGTGGAGCACTTCGGAGGCGATCTTGCGCAGGTCATGCTGCGTCCTGAGAGCGTGCCCCAACAAACCTTGGGCGAGAATGCGAGTCATCCTCCTGACTCAATGCTGCTCCACTGGCAGGACGCCTCCCTTTCATGGCCGGTACAGACCCGCGGGCAGGCAGGGTATATCGCACCGCAGGATCCCTCGCTGATGCCGACCACCCTGGCGCCCTTCAGCAAGCCTCTGGCAAAGCCCCTTCCACCGCCGAACGCCCCTGTTCTCAAACCTGTTGGACAGCAGCAATGGGCACTGCGCTCCCACTGGAAACTCACAGCAGCCCCGAACGTTTCATCCGCCGGAAGCCAGATATCCTCCGTCGGATTCGAAGACAAATCATGGATGCATGCGACTGTTCCGGGAACGGTCCTTACCAGCATGGTCGATCGCGGCATCTATCCGGATCCCGACTTTGGCCTCAATAACCTTGCCATTCCCGAATCGCTCAACAAGCAGGACTACTGGTACCGGATCGAATTTGTTACGCCGCGTGAGGCGGCCGCACACCGCGTCGCACTTACCTTTCTTGGCATCAACTACGCCGCCGAGGTTTGGTTGAATGGCAAGCTGGTGGGGAACGTGCGGGGTGCCTTCATTCGCGGCACCTTTGATGTAACCGATCGTTTGCGAAGCGGAGGAAAGAATGCTCTGGCCATCCGCATATCGCCTCCACCGCATCCCGGCATACCGCAGGAGCAGTCGATCAAAGGTGGCCCCGGAGAGAACGGTGGCGCCATGTGCCTGGATGGCCCGACCTTCGTGGCGACTGAAGGATGGGATTGGATTCCTGCAATCCGTGACCGCAACAGCGGAATCTGGCAGGATGTCGTGCTCTCGATCAACGGCGCGCTTCAGCTTGGCGACGCGAGGGTGGTCACACACCTGCCACTGCCTGATACCTCGTCAGCCGACGTGAGTATCGATGTTCCCATCCATAACTCATCCGCGCAGCCGGTGCAGGCAAAACTCCATGCGGCCTTCGAGGGCGTCTCAGTCGACAAGTCAGTCACCGTAGCGCCGGGGGACTCAGTGGTGAGTCTCAAGCCCACCGAGTACCCTCAGTTACACCTCGTGAAACCGCGTCTTTGGTGGCCCAACGGCTACGGACGGCCGGACCTCTATCATCTCAAGCTCTCGCTCGCCGAAGGAGCGACGGTCTCCGATCGTAAGGATGTCACCTTCGGTATCCGCGAGATCACCTACGAACTTAGCCTCTTCGACAGCACAGGTCATCTGCGGAGGGATGAGATCTATCCAACTGTCGCAAGGCAAAGCGGCATCGAAGTCGTCGATGTTCGCCACCAGGCGATGCGCCAGACAGCGGAGTACTGGGCTCCTTCGCTAACACTGGCGGGGGAGAGATCCAGCGCTGTCACTTCAGTAAGCGACGAACCGGGCTTCACAGACCTCGTCATCAAGGTCAATGGAGTGCGTATCGCAGCGCGCGGCGGCAACTGGGGTATGGACGACTCTCGTAAGCGCGTGAGCCGCGAGCATCTCGAACCCTTCTTCAGGTTGCATCGCGAAGCGAACCTCAACATCATTCGCAATTGGGTCGGTCAGAATACGGAAGAGATTTTTTATGAACTCGCCGATGAATACGGTCTGATGGTATGGAACGATTTCTGGGCCTCCACACAGGACTACAACGTCGAACCCCAGGATGTTCCGCTCTTCCTCGCGAACGCGCGCGACGTCGTTCGGCGCTTTCGCAATCATCCATCGATCGTGGTCTGGTGCGGGCGCAATGAGGGTGTGCCACAGCCGGTGCTCAATGAAGGGTTGATCGATATCTTCCGCGAAGAAGATGGCACGCGCTACTACACGCCAGGTTCCAACCGGATCGATCTACGCAATAGCGGGCCATATCTTTATCAGGATCCCGCGCTGTACTATACGACCCTTGATAAGGGATTCTCGGTTGAACTTGGAATCGCTTCGCTGTCGACACGGGAAAGTCTGCAAGCCTCCATCGCCGCGCCAGATCAATGGCCGATCAGCGATGCCTGGGCGTATCACGACTGGCACCACTCAGGAAACGGCGATGTTCACCCTCTGATGCAGCACATGGAACTGGAGTTCGGCGGATCGACGAGTCTCCCCGACTTCGAACGCAAGGCACAGATGTTCAACTATGTGGATCACCGCGCCATCTTTGAGGGTTTCAATCAGCACCTGTTCTCGCCGAACAGCGGCCGCATGCTCTGGATGACACAGCCTGCATGGCCCAGCAACAACTGGCAAATTCTTAGTTCAGATTACGACACACAAGCATCTTTCTACGGCGTAAAGAAAGCTTGCGAGCCGCTGCATCTTCAACTCGATCTGTCGGACAACACAGTGACGGCGGTCAGCACAACCGGCGATGCGGCGCATGGCCTGCATGCGAAAGCGACCGTCTACGACTTATCCGGCAAAGAACTCATGACACGTGAAGAGCCGCTCGAGCTTCCGTCCAACAAAGCGGTCTCTCTTTTTCAACTTACGCTCGGCCCGCTGTTCGCGCAGGAACAAGCCGTACTGGTCCTGCTCCAGATGACCGACAGCGCGGGTGTAGTTATTTCGCGTAACGTCTACTGGCTCGCCGGACAGGAGAGCGGCTACCGAAAGCTCACATCAATGCCTGCTGCCCAACTCTCGTTCAATACGAGCACACACGAGATAGAAGGTGAATCTGCGGTCGAAGTGACGGTCCACAACACCGGAACGGTCCCCGCGCTTGCTACCAAGTTGACCTTGCAGAACGCAGCCACGCACGAACGTATTCTTCCGGCATACTATTCGGATAACTACGTATCGCTCCTTCCCGGCGAGTCCCTGCAACTCACCATCCGCTATCCCTTGCCCGACGCCGGATCCAAACTCATACCTTCAGTGGGCGTGCGAGGATGGAACGTCCCCGAGAGTGTGATCAGCATAACGACAACCCGAAAATGAGCGCGATACTCCTGTGAATCGTCGAATGAAAACAAGTCTCTTCGCCATATGCTTAGCTGCTTCACTCGCTGGGAGTGTCTCAAGCTCTGCTCAGACTCCGAGCGCTCCCTCGATGCTTCCGCCAGACCCGGGTCGCGCCGTCGCCATCCGTCGAGCTGCAACACTTACCCGGGGAGTCAACCTCTCCGGCTGGTTTGGCGGATCGGGCGACTATTCTCAAGAACATACCTCGACCTACGTCACGGCAAAGGATTTTACGGCGATGCAGGCGATGGGTATCCGTTACGTGCGATTTCCTCTCGACCCGACTCTGTTGACCAGAGGTGGCCTGCTCTCTCCCAAAAAAGACGAGCTCTGGAAGCGCATCGACGACGCACTCGATCTTGCCATGAACGCCGGCCTCTCCGTCGACTTTGTTGTGTTCCCCAGAGATGATTACAAACAACAACTCGCTACGCCGAGCGGAGTGGATCAGTTCGTCATGCTCTGGCAGGTGCTCGCGAAACATCTCGCTTCACGCGATCCCGACCGCTTCTTCTTTGAGCTGATGAACGAGTCGGAGGTTCAAGATCCATATCGTTGGATCGGAATTCAAAGCGCCGTCACTCAAGCCATCCGGCGAATCGCTCCGCAGCACACAATCCTGGCCTCCGGTGCCCATTACGATAGCCTCCCTGACCTGATCGAGACGCAGCCGCTGCCGGATGCGAACGTCATTTACACCTTCCATTTCTACGAGCCATATCAGTTCACCCATCAGGGCGCACCGTGGGGCTCGGTGGAATGGAACTACTACAAGAACATTCCTTATCCCGCGACGCCGGAGCAGATTGCGACGCTCGAAGGCTCAATCCCCGGCGACAATGCACGCTACCAGCTTTATCTTTACGGACAAAGCGGCTGGAACGCGAAAGGAATCTCCGGACGGCTCGCCTTTGCGGCTTCCTGGGCCCGTGAGCACGGCGTCCCTGTTATCTGTAATGAGTTTGGAGCTTTCCGTGACACGACCCCACCCGACTCGCGCACGCGTTACCTCCATGATGTGAGAACTGGGTTGGAACAGCAGGGAATCGGTTGGGCCATGTGGGATTGGAATGGAAACTTCGGACTCGTTACGCACAGCAACGGCATCGTCGTGCCTGATCGCGAGAATGCAGGCGCGCTCGGCCTGAAAATACCCTGAGGTTTGCTTCAAATTGCTGAAGATAAGTGGTCTTCACCTATGGCTCCTTGTCTGCGCGCCAACTAGGGAAAGTCCCAGTAGCGGCACCTGGGGTCCCACTCGTACCATCAAGCTGAAGAAGTGGCTACATTGACTTCGCCAGCTCCAATGGATGCTAACGATAAGCATCCTTGAAATGGTGGAAGAACACGAGCAGCCCATGCAATTTAACAAACGCACTCTGAAGATCGCTGGAATCGTCGTGGCGGCGGTGCTGGTAATTCTGATCGCGCTTCCCTTTTTCATCAACATCAACAGCTTCCGACCAAAGATCGAGTCGGCACTGACGAGTGCGCTGGGACGGCCTGTAACGCTTGGAGAGATAAGCCTTTCGGTCCTCAGCGGCAAGGTCGGGGTGGAGGATGTCAGCATCGCCGACGATCCGGCCTTTAGCAAGTCACCGTTTATCACAATGAAGTCGTTGGAGATCGGCGTCGAAATCATGCCGCTTATCTTCTCCAAGCAGCTCAACATAACTGGGATCGAACTGGACGAGCCGCAGATAACCCTGCTCAAGGCTTCCAGCGGAACCTGGAACTTTTCCAGCCTCGGCGGGGCCGGTAAAGGCAAATCTCCTGAGTTAGCAAAGTCGGGTGAGCCCCAAAACCTCTCGATCGCCAAGCTGGAGATCAAAGATGGAAAGTTGTCGGTAGGCAACGCCAACTCCACCGCGAAACCGCAGGTTTTCGACAACCTGAACGCGGAAGTTTCGAACTTCTCTTTCGCGTCTCAGTTCCCGTTCGAGTTGAGCGTCAACCTGCCCGGAGGTGGCGATGCCAACCTCACCGGCAAAGCTGGACCAATCAATCCGCAGGACTCGGCGAAGACTCCTTTCGATGCCTCGATGAAGGTGAAGAATCTGGATATCGCAGCCTCGGGCTTCGTCGATCCCGGGAGCGGCATCGGCGGCTCCGTTGATCTTGAGGGAACGTTGAACTCGACTGGCAGTCAGGCCAAGGCGGCGGGCGTGATCACCTGCGAAAAACTCAAGCTCTCACCCAAGGGGTCACCGGCTCCGAAAGCAGTGACCGTGAAGTACGCGATTGACGAGGACCTCGACCGTCAGGCGGGAACCATCACCCAAGGGGACGTAGCAGTCGGCAAGTTAGTCGCTCACCTCACTGGCGGATTTCAGACCCAGGGCGAAACCCAGGTGATGAACCTGAAACTCAGCGCCCCGAACATGTCGGTTGACGAACTGGAATCGATGCTACCCATGCTTGGCGTAGTGCTTCCCTCAGGATCCAAGTTGCAGGGTGGAACGCTGTCGGCCGACCTGGCAATCAGCGGTTCTCTCGTCAAACTAGTGATCGCCGGTCCCGTGCGGATGTCCAACACGAAGTTGGCCGGTTTCGATATGGGTTCGAAATTAGGAGCTCTATCAGCCTTTAGGGGAAAGGCCCCCTCTAATCCCGACACGATCATTCAGAATGCCAGCTTGAATGCGCGTATCGCTCCTGACATGACGAGGGCCGACGCGATCAATGTGACCATACCCATCCCTCGGCGTGGTGACGGGAGCCGGTACGATTAGCCCGAACGGAGCGCTCAATTTCAACATGATGGCCGACCTGCAGACCAACAGGTCCGAAGCCCGAACAGAGAGAACGGGTCGGGGCGGCGATAGGGGAGGCGTGTCCTTCAGGATTCAAGGAACAACATCGAATCCGAGCTTTGATGCGGACATGGGGAGTCTGGCCGGTAACGCTGCAAAAGGGGCGATACAGGGAGCCGTCTCTGAAAAGACAGGCGGAGGTATCTTGCCGAAGAGAAGACCGAGATAGGGCAGTAAGTGGAGCAACTTCGACGATTAGCGAAATTGACGCGGCTCTCAATCTTTGCAGCGCGCTCACTTCCAACTGATGTACGCGAGTCAGCGGATCAAAAAACAGCCGACCATTTACTTCCGATCACCCAGCGGGTGGAACTTCTTCCACGCCTGGCTCTTCTCGGGCAGGAGCGCCAGCCCTATCTCCCGGAAAAACTGAGGGCGGCTGACAGGCAGAGGCCGATCACGTTTTCAGGAGAGAATTGATTTTCCTATTGACAGTTAAGAATGCAGCAGCATAGCATCGGGACGCTTCAAAAAATTACTCATTTATGAACACGTGTACAGGAAGCCCTAATTCTTTTTCTGTACACGGAATCATTTTGGCTGGCCAGCGAGGATCCCATATGCGAAAAAATCTATTAACAAGAGTTTTGACTCTACTACTCCCTGTAACCTTCGTGCTCCTTCTGCTCCTTCTCCCGGGGCGCCTGCACGCGCAACGTTACCTTGGGAGCATCTCCGGCGAGGTGACCGATCCAACCGGCGCGAAGATTCCCGGCGCTGCCGTCACCGCCGAAGAGACCGGCACGCATTTCAAAACAATCGGAAAGACCAACGAGTCCGGCGCCTATACCTTTCCCGCGCTGAACCCCGGTACGTATCGCCTCACGACGACAGCGTCTGGCTTTAAAACCGAGACCCGCACCAACCTGGTCCTTACTGCCGGGCAGTCGCAGAATCTTGACTTTCAGCTCAGTACTGGCACAGCAACGGAGACGATTGATGTATCTGCAGAGAATCTGCTGCTGGATAGCGGTTCAGCGAATATCGCCACGACCTTGAGCACGAAGGAAGTAACCGACCTGCCGAACATAGGTCGCAATCCTTTCGTGATGGCAACTCTGGCGGTCGGAGTCATCAACAATGGATCCGGAGGATACTTCCAGGGCAAGTCGAGCCAGTTCACCCAGCCGTTCAGCGGCGTTGCCGTGCAGATCGCTGCCGACGGCAACAGCGGGCACAATCGTCTGACGCTCGACGGCATTCCGGACGATCCTGCCGAGCGTTTCTCCGGATCCAGTTATACCGGTTTCGTGCCGTCTCCCGAGGCTGTGGAGGAGGTCAAGGTCCAGACCTCGATCTTCGACGCACAGGTCGGTCACGGCAACGGCACAGTTACGAACACAGTCATTCGCAGCGGCACCAATAAACTTCACGGCGCTGCCTACTACGCGTTTCAGAACACCTACCTCAACGCGAATACCTACGAGAAGGTTCCGAATCAGAACAACGCAAATCCCGCTCTTCGTACTCCGCGCAATAACGACCAGCTGAGCCAGACCGGCCTCGTTGCCACTGGCCCCGTCTATATCCCGAAGCTCTACGACGGACGCGACAAAACCTTTTTCACTGTCGCCTTCGAGCGTTACGCCTCGCACACCGCAGTGAACTACTCATCGCGAGTGCCGACGCAGGCAGAACGCAGTGGCGACTTTTCGGCTCTTTGCAATTCGTTCAATGGCAGTGGACTTTGCACGTCGGGCATTCAGCTCTATGTGCCGAACTCGCCCGTCGACGCAAGCGGCAACCGCACTCAGTACTTTGCGAACAACAACATCGCGTCCGCCATCACTCCTACCGGGGCCGCTATGATCACCTACCTGCCGCTGCCCAATGTGCCGGGAGCCGCCATCACCAGCAACGCGAATTACATTTCGTCTCAAACGTCGTATCCAAGCACTTATCCGTCGTTTATCTTTCGCATCGATCAGGCCATTGGTTCGAAGGATAAGCTGAACGCTATCTTCTTCCGCTCAGGACTTACGCAAAACTACCCTCTTCAGGGTTTTCCAAAGGCAATTGGGCCATCCGGCTACGGATACAACGTGTACCGGAACAACCGCGGAGGCAGCCTCGACGAAGTTCATCAGTTCTCTTCCAGCATGGTGCTCGACTCGCGCTTCGGGCTCATCTACCATCCCTTCGGTCTCGTGTATCCAGGCAGTCAAAACTTTAATCTCTCCAGCATCGGCATAAGCCCCACCGGTCTTCCCTACGCCTCCTTCCCGGGCACCTCTATGAGCGACAGCTACGCCGGCTTGGCTGCAGGCGCGGGCGGGCAGATCAGCGAAGATACGGTGGGTTCTCTTGAAGAGATTCTTACCAAGACCATTGGCCGTCACACGCTCCGTTTCGGCTTCGAGGGCAATCTGATCCGCTACAACGTTCAGAATCCGCAAAGTGGCTTCGGCAATACATCAGGGCCTTCAGGGAATCAGAGTTCGCTCGCCTTCGACCGCCGATTCACGCAGAAGAACTCAGTCAATGTCAATGTCGGTGCCGATGCAAGCTCGGGGGATCCGGTGGCATCGCTTCTGCTCGGTGCATTCTCCTCGGTCAGCTACAACATCACTCCGGCCTACGCGCTCCAGCAGATCTATACCGCGCCATTTGTTCAGGATGACTGGCGCGTCACTCCCAAACTCACGTTGAACCTGGGCGTCCGCTGGGACTACGAATCGCCCTTCACCGAGAGATACAACAAGATGGTCTCTAACTTCTGCACCACCTGCCCCAATCCGCTCCAGCCCTCCGTTCCCAGCCTTACCCTGAACGGCGGCCTGCAATATACGGGTCCGAGCAACCGCTATCCCTACTCGCAGGATTGGAATAACTTCCAGCCCCGACTCGGCGGAGCCTACCAGTTCACGCCAACCACCGTCGTAAGAGCGGGCTTCGGCATCATCTACTACAACACGCTCGAAACTCCCATCGGTACGGGCTTCAGCCAAACGACGAGTTATAACAACTTCGTCACCAGTGCGCCGGTCAACCCAATAAGCACGCCATTCCCAGCGGGAGTGCTTCTTCCCACCGGAAGTACGCTCGGCTTATCCACGGCAGTGGGACAAGGTGTAAGTTTCATCGATCCGCATCACGTCCAGCCGAAGGTCGCTCAGTACTCAGCCAGCGTGCAGCAACAGCTCATGGGAAGCTATGTTCTGTCAGTTGCGTATGTCGGCTCCCGAGCGTCACGGGTTGAGGTCAATCACAACATCAATGTGCTGCCCAAACAGTATTACGACCAGGGAAGCGCGGAGATCACTTTCCTGAACGCCGCGGTGCCTAATCCTATGGCGGGGCAAATCCCGCAATCCACAACGTTGAACGCACCCACCATCGCTCGCAACCTGCTCTTCCTGCCTTATCCGGAGTTCGGCTCCGTCACCGAACAGTATTCCTCCATCGGAAGCATGCCCTACAACTCACTACAGGTGCAGGTCGTAAAACCGATGAGAAACCACTATTCGCTGCAGGCGAACTTTACGTGGGACAAGCTGATGCTCCACACCAGCTTCCTCAATCCCTTCGACACTCACCTCGCTTCCATCCAGGACACGAGCGCGACTATCATCTCGACCGTCTATGGAACGGTCCAGTTGCCGAAGTTCGCGCAGCGCCCGGCATGGGAGCGGTACAGCATCGGCGGTTGGCAGTTGAACGGTGTCTTCCGCGCGCAGAACGGTCCGCTCATCTCGGCGCCTGGTAGCGTCAACATCATCGGCGATCCCCATCAGGCAAGTCCCACCTATGGCCGCTACATCAACACTTGCTACGAAAATACCAGCGGCGCGCTTGTGTCTTCGACGTCTTCCGCTCCAGCATGCGACGCACTGTCTCCAGTGCCCGCATACCAGCAGCGTTTGGCCTACACCTCGCAGACCAACAGCACCTCTCTCAACATCCGGCAGCGAATCCATCCGCTGGTGGATCTCTCTCTCTTCAAGATATTCCCCATTCACGAAGCGACAACCTTCGAGATTCGTGGAGAGTTCTTCAACGTCTTCAATACGCCGAACTTTGGAGGCCCCGGAACAGGGCTCGGTAGCTCATCCTTTGGACTTGTAACCCAAACGCAGGCTAACGATGCTCGCATCGGTCAGCTTACGGCCAGAATCAACTTCTAGTTATCCCCATCCATCGGCAGGCCGTTTGATGACGCGGCCTGCCCTCCCCAAAGCGGGACGCTGCGATAACTGAATCGCAAGGGTAAGGGTGCCCTGTCTCGTTCGGCGGACATTCGACAGCGTAAGACCTTCACCTTGAGTAGTCGCAATGAAGAACAAATGCAATTCGAGGAATTCTCTCCGCTAGGTATAGTAGCCCTATGAATACGCGCGCTATTGCACTTGAAGCCGGTGTATCCCGCGCGACCGTATCGCGTGTAATCAATGGTCTGCCGCTGGTTAAGGAAGAGACAGCGCAACGCGTTCGCGAGGTGCTGGAGCGAGTCACTTTCATTCCCAATCCTGTTGCGACGACACTACGGTACGGTCGAAGCAAGACCTACGGATTGATTATTCCGGACATCAGCAACCCCTTCTATTCCGAGTTTCTGATGGAGTTTGAAGACTTGCTTCTTGAAACCGATCACGAGGTGTCTGCTCACCAATGTCCAGTCCAGCTCCAAGCTGATCAAATCCGTTCGACGCATGTTGATGCGGCAGGTGGATGGAGCTGTATTCATGGCTTCGGAGTTTGACACCAAAGACATCGAGCCGCTCTTTTTGCACAAGATCCCGCTCGTCACCGTAGACCGTCGTTCTGTTCAGGCTGGATGCAGCGACGTAGCGATCGACTTCGAAGGCGGCTACCTGCAGGCCGTCAAACATCTTCGCGATCTGGGACACAAACGTCTCGGCTATATCGGGGGAACAGAAGGACTGCGCACGTCCCGCGTTCGCGCTGAAGCTTTCGAGACCGCTGTCGAGGATAGTGGCCTGCGTTTCTATCCGAACCTTATTCGAACAGGAGACTACCGCGTCGCGGGCGGAGAGCAGGCAGTCATCTCCTTATTCAAGGAGACCATACGCCCAACTGCAATCCTTACAGCGAACGATCTGACCGCGTTCGGCGCAATTCGGGGTCTGCATCAATTGGGTTTGAGTGTCCCGAAGGACGTCTCGCTCGTGGGTCTGGATGATGTGCTGCTCGCCGACGTGCTGCAGCCTCCTCTCACTACCATCCGCATTCCGCGCAGGAGGATGGCGGAGGCGTGCCTCGAAGCGCTGAACCATATCAAGAAGAATGTTGAGCGTCGCGGCTCTCGTTACAGCGTCTCCGTCGAGTTGGTGGTACGGGAGAGCACGGCGCGCGTGGTCAAGACGAAACGGTGATGCAGGCGTCTCCAAAGCTTTCGGCGGGACTGATCATTCTTCCGCTGTATTTTCTTGTGACGATTCTGATCGGTTGGCTCTCGCGCAGCCAAAGCCGAAACGCAAACTCCTATCTCAACGCAACTCGCTCGCTTCCACTGTGGATTGTCACGGCGGCGTATCTGGCGGCTAACTGCGGAGCGCTTGAGATCGTTGGTCTCAGCGCAATGGCTGCCCAATACGGAGTTCAGGCGTTTCACTTCTACTGGATCGGCGCAATTCCCGCCATGGTCTTTCTCGCCATCTGGATGATGCCCGTCTACAGACAAAGCGGGGTGAGGAGCGTGCCGGAGTATCTTGAGGTCCGCTATGGTCCAAATCTTCGCCTGCTGAACGCGTGCGTTCTTGCCATCACGGTGCTGCTTCTGGCCGGAATCAGCCTCTACGCAATGGCTCAAACGCTCCAGGTATTTCTGGGGTTGAGCTTTGCGGCGGGAGTCTCTCTCTGTGCTGGCGTTGTCTTCGTCTACGTCCTTCTTGGTGGAATTAGGGCCACCATCTACAACGAAGTCTTTCAACTGATCGTAATGATCGCGGGCATCGCTCCGGTCGCCTGGCGCGCCTTCACCAGTGGAGCCGTTCATCAGGCCGCCGATCAAGGTTCGCGGTTCCATCTGTGGAGTAGCCTGCCGGCCGCATCGAGGACGGCGCCGCTCGATGGGGTCGGAGTCGTCTTCGGTCTGGGATTTGTTCTCAGTTTTGGCTACTGGTGTACTGATTTCGTTCTGATGCAACGTGCCTTCACCGCGCGCACCGATGCCGAAGCAAGGCAGGTTCCCTTATGGGCTGGGTTTGGAAAACTCTTCTTTTCGATCATCATCGTGCTTGCGGGACTGGCGGCAGCGAAACTTATTCCTCAGCTCGGACATGCTCAGCGTTTTGATCAGGCCCTTCCGGCGCTCATGACGGACTTCTACGGACCGACGATGCTCGCCCTCGGCCTGACCGCCCTCACTGCCAGCCTGATGTCAGGGCTCGCCGCTAACATATCCGCGTTCGCTTCACTCTGGACGCAGGATATCTATCGCAGCCGCATCCGTCGAAATGAGACTGACCGTCACTATCTCGCGATGGGTCGTATTGCGGCGGTCGTCGCCATCATAATCAGTGCGGCGGCTTCCTACACCGATTTTCTCTTTAGCGATTTGATGGAACACGTGCAGCTCATCTTTTCGATATTTGCGGCGCCGTTCTGGGCGATCTTTCTCCTGGGAATGAGCGGGCGACGAACGACAGAGCGTGCCGCCATCATCGGCTTCCTCAGCGGAGCCACGGTGGGACTACTGCATCTTCTTGCTTTTACACGTGGCTGGATCTTCTACGGCAGCATCATGAGTGAAAACTTCCACACGGCGATCTACTCGTTTTTCACTGCCCTGATCCTCGGATGGCTGATAAGTAAATTTGAAGTACATCAACCGAAGCCAGCACAAAAGAGCCTGGTCTTTCAATGGAGAGCGGGTCTGATCGAAGGCAATCGCCTAGCTATGGACACTGTCTCTCCTTCTCCTCGCAAGCTGCGTGGCACTCAACTTTATTTGGCGTTAGAAACATTTTGAGAGAATTCAAAGGATGAGCATCGGCCCACTTTTTGCCTTGGAAACAGCTTTGCTGAGTAATAATGAATCCGTGTACAGTTTTCCCGATTATCTCGTCTCCTGCACGACGAAGCGCCCTGGAATGCTCTTCGCCCCTTCAATATCTGCGCTCAGCGCCGTCCTGGTTCTTTCAGTCTTCTTCGCAATAATGCCCGCAAGGATGACCCAGGTGGCTGCTGCGACACGCACTGCCCCTCATACATTTACTGTGAACGGCAAGCAGTTCTTTATGGATGGCAAGCCATATCAGATCATCGCCGGCGAGATGCATTACACGCGCGTCCCTCGCGCCTATTGGAGCGATCGCTTTCGAAAAGCGAAGAGCATGGGCCTGAATACCATCACCACCTATGTCTTCTGGAACGTGCACGAGCCGCGGCCCGGCGCCTATGACTTCAGCGGACAATACGACATCGCCGAATACATTCGCGAGGCGCAGGCCGAAGGGCTGAACGTGATCCTCAGGCCCGGCCCCTACGTCTGCGCGGAATGGGAGTTGGGAGGTTACCCTTCCTGGCTCTTGAAGGACAGAAGCGTGGTCCTTCGCTCTCAGGATCCGAAGTACACGGCGGCAGTGCGAAGCTGGTTCTTCCGGCTCAGCAAAGAGATCAAACCGCTCCTGCTGAAGAATGGAGGTCCCATCATCGCCGTGCAGGTGGAGAACGAGTACGGTTCGCTCGGCGATGACAAGGTTTACCTCGAAGGTGTGAAGAACGCTCTTATCGAAAGCGGCATGGGCGATACCGTGCTCTACACGGCGAATCCGCCCCGCGATCTGCTAAATGGTTCGTTGCCGGAACTTCCCACCGTCATCAACTTTGGCACCGGCAACGCGGAAAAGAGCTTTGCCAGACTCGAACAACTTCGGCCTGACGGCCCTCGCATGAGCGGCGAGTACTGGGCCGGATGGTTCGATCACTGGGGCGGCAAACATCAGGAGACTGACGGCAACAAAGAAGCCGCGGAGCTTGGCTGGATGCTGCGCCGGGGCTATTCGGTGAATCTCTACATGTTCGAGGGCGGCACCAACTTCGGATGGATGAACGGTGCCAACACAGACGGCACAAACTATCAGCCGGATACGACCAGCTATGACTACGACGCTCCGCTGGACGAGAAGGGGGAACCGCGCGCAAAGTTCTTCGCCTTCAAAAAGGCTATTCAAGAGGTGAACAAATCGAAACTTCCGGCGCTCCCGAAACAAGCGTTCCGTAGTGCCTTCCCAGTCGCAAACGAAATGTTGACTGCATCGCTTTGGCGGAACCTCCCGACGCCCGTCAATTCCAAAACGCCGCTGAGCTTCGAGGACCTCGATCAATCCTATGGATATGTTCTCTATCGCACCGGTCTGGATGAGGGCGATGGCGGCAAGCTTGTCCTTGAGGGCCTGCACGACTATGCGCAGATCTACATCGATCAGCAACTCGTGGGAACCCTCGATCGCAGACTCGGCACGCATGATCTGGATATTCCACGTCAGTCTCACGCGGCAACGCTGGATATTCTCGTAGAGAACACCGGCCGCCTGAATTTCACTGACGCGATTCGCACGGAACGCAAAGGCTTGACCGGCAGTGTGACGCTCGCGGGTAAAGAGCCAAAGAATTGGGAGATCTACTCGCTGCCCATGGACGATCTCGGGCATCTGCGTTTTCTGCCGGAGCCCTGCACCGGTCCATGCTTCTTTCAGACACAGCTCACTGCAGAGAACCCCGCCGACACGTATCTCGACACTCGCGGATTGCACAAGGGAACTCTTTGGCTGGGGCAACGGCCGCTCGGCCGTTTCTGGTCCGTCGGTCCACAATTCACGCTCTACACTCCGGCTCCGTGGCTTCAGCCGGGCAGGAACACGATCACGTTCTTTGATCTTCTCGGCGACACGAACGAGCGCCTCAACTCAACAACCGAGCCAATCTTTGACACAACAGCATCGCCGCGAGATTGAAAGCAGGAAGATTCATCATGCGCATCAACGAGGTTGTTCGTATCGCGATGCTGTTCTCGGTTGCTATAGCTGCATCGGGCTCAGCCAAGGGGCAGGACACTCAAACGTTGTCATCACCGCCCCCCTTCCGCCCTGGCGAACTATGGTCTGATACCGATGGTGTCCCGATCAACGCTCATGGTGGAGGCTTCCTTTTTAAAGATGGAACCTACTACTGGTTCGGCGAGTTCAAGACGGCGGGACCAGGCGGCAACGCAGCCAATGTCGGCGTTTCGGTCTACTCCTCCCGCGATCTCTACCATTGGAAGAATGAAGGCATCGCGCTGAAGGTAAGCGACGATCCGGCAAGCGACATCGTCAAAGGCTGCGTTATCGAAAGACCAAAGGTGATCTTCAACGCAGCCACCGGCCTCTACGTCATGTGGTTCCATCTTGAGTTGAAGGGCAAGGGCTACTCTGCGGCACGCGCTGGCGTGGCGACGAGCAAGTCGCCGACCGGCCCCTACACTTTTATCCGCGACTTCCGGCCCGACGGTGAGATGTCCCGCGATATGACGCTCTATCAGGACGACGACGGCAAGGCGTACCTGATCACCACGTCGGAAAATAATCAGACACAGCACGTCTCCCAACTCACTACGGATTACCTCGACACCACCGGCCACTACACCCGCATCCTCGCGCACAAGGCGCTGGAGGGCGAAGCGATCTTCAAAGCCAACGGCCACTACTTCTACATCGGCTCGCACACAACCGGCTGGGCGCCTAACCCCGCGTTCGCCGCGGTTGCGGACACTCTCATCGGCCCGTGGAAGGAGTTGGGTAACCCATGTCGCGGCCCAAATGCGGAACTGACCTTCGGAGCACAAAGCACCTACGTTCTGCCTGTGGCCGGCAAGCCCGGAGCCTTCATCTTCATGGCCGACAGGTGGGCGCCGAAGAATGCCATCGACGGTCGTTATGTATGGCTGCCCATCACCATCACTGGCGATGACTTCACGATCGCATGGAGAGACGCGTGGGATCTTTCTACCTTCGAGGCTACCGATGGCGCTCCATAATTCACGAACGGCAACAACGAATTACCGCGAGGCGTTTCACCGTGCGAGACAAACCGTTCCGGTGTTGACTCTGGCTTTGAGTGGCTCTCTCTTCGCGCAGCCTTCTCACAACGTGCCTACAAAATCTCCAGCACCTACGCTCGCGCAACTGCGTCAGGGCTTTGCAACACCTCCTGCCGAAGCTCGATTGCGCTGCTACTGGTGGTGGTTGAACGGCCATACGGACAAAGCCACGATCACTCACGATCTCGAGGAGATGAAAGCCAAAGGCTTCGGCGGCGCACTGCTCGTGGATGCAAACGGCTCCGACCAGAACGGCAACCAGAACATTCCCGCGGGCCCTGTCTTCGCAAGTCCGGCCTGGGTTGAGCTCTATACTCACGCACTGCGAGAGGCTGATCGCCTCGGGCTCGAGATCACGCTGAACATCACCAGCGGATGGAATCTCGGAGGCCCTGACGTTACTCCCGATCAGGCTTCCAAACTCCTCACATGGACACGCACGCAGATCACAGGCGGCACGCATGTAGAAGTCCAGCTTTCTGATGCCGCCTTCCAAAAATAATTTCTACCGGCAGATTGCGGTGCTCGCCTATCCATTGCATCGTGGAAGTTCACTGACGCAGCAGAGCGGCCCTGCTCTCCGCTTTCGTTCGGCCGCAGCGGAGACGGGATTCAGCATGCCGGACTCATCCGCAATGCTGAGCTCTGGCACAGGCAGCGAAGTCAATACCGACCCTCCGGCCGCGGATACTTCATTCGAGGAAGTTCGCGATGTCTCGTCGTATGTTCACGACGGCACACTCACATGTGGTCCGCTGCCGGGGCAGTGGGAGATATTGCGCATCGGATATACCGACTCCGACGCGCGTGTCTCTACTGCAAGCGGCGCATGGCAGGGTCTCGCGATCGATTACATGAGTCGCGACGCCTTCAACACCTACTGGAACCATACGGTGGAACTGCTGCTCTCAGCGGCAAAGCCGTTTCACAGCCTCAAATATCTCGCGACCGACAGCTGGGAGCTCGGCGGCACCAACTGGACCGAAACCTTCGCCGATGAGTTCAAAAAGCGGCGCGGCTATGATCCAACACCATGGCTGCCTGTGGTCGCTGGTCGAATCGTGGGCGATCGTGATCGCAGTACACGTTTCCTCACCGATCTGCGTCGCACGGTGGCCGATCTGATCGTCAGCAATCATTACGATGTCTTCGCAGAACGTGCTGCCGAACACGGCCTCGGCATCCAGGCGGAGAGCGGAGGCCCGCATGGCGCCCCAATCGACGCGCTGGAGACGTTTCGACACTCCGCTGTTCCGCAGACCGAGTTCTGGTCGCAGAATCCGCATCGCAGCAAGGACGAAGAGCGGTTCTTCACAAAAGAGGCAGCCAGCGCCGCAAACATCTACGGACAGCGCTTTGTCGCGCAGGAAGGAGAGACCTCAATTGGCCCGCAATGGTCGGAGAGTCTCGCCGCCGATCTGAAGCCGTCATTCGACATGGCAATCACCGAAGGGATGAACCGCCTCGTCTGGCACGAGTTCACTTCCAGTCCTGTCTCCACCGGACTTCCGGGCCAGGAATACTTCGCCGGGACCCATCTCAATCCAAAAGTCACTTGGTGGAACGCCGGAGCGGCATTCTTCACCTATCTCAACCGCGTCCAATTCATGATGCAGCAAGGCCAACCTGTCGACGACATTCTCTACTTCTACGGCGACAATGTGCCCAACTTCGTTCGTCTCAAGGCAGACGATCCGCCACATGCCCTCCCCGGCTACGACTACGATGTCGCAGATGAAGACGCTCTGCTGCACACTATCCACATGAATGGGCCGCTTCTGACAGGCCCATCCGGAGTAACGTGGCGGGTACTCGCTCTTCCGCAAAGTGGACGGCTTTCGCTACCCGTTCTGGAACAGATTGAGCGGTATGTTCAGGGCGGAGGAACGGTCGTCGGCAAAGTGCCGGTCTCTCCAACAGGTATGGCAGATGCGGCCGCACAGACCCGATTCAGGAATGTTGTCCAGGCGATGTGGGGCAGCTCGTGCGATGCAGAATCACTCCATCGCTACGGCAGCGGCCAGGTGTACTGCAGCGAGAATTCCCATGCCGCGCTTGAAGCAATGCATATCCTTCCCGACGTGCAGCTTGCCAAGGACAAACAGGAAGACAAACAGAAAGACGAACAGGAAATACAAAACGCGGACTCGAATGCGAAGCTGGACTATGCGCATCGCCGGGCAGGCGCCACGGACATCTACTTCCTCCGCAATGGCTCCAATGTCGCGAGTTCCCACGATGTTCTCTTCCGTGCCCACGGTTCCACGGTAGAGCTTTGGGATGCGGTCACGGGCGAAGTTCATCGTCTGTCAAATGCAGTCCTAATGCCCGATGGACGAACTAGCGTTTCAATCGAACTTGCGCCCTTCGGTTCGGCCTTCGTGTTGTTTTCTCCTGACACGTCCACGGCAGCATCAATGCAAACGCGAGCAACTGGACAGACTCTCCCACTGGCACCCGATGACGTCTGGACGGTGACCTTTCAGGAGGGCCGGGGCGCTCCGGCCCAACCGGTTCAGGTCAAGGACCTGACAAGCTGGACTGACTGGCCCGATCCCGGAGTACGCTACTTCTCCGGAACCGCAACCTATCACGCCAAAGTGGTTGCACCCTCTTTCACAAAGAAGGATCAGGTTCTCCTGCGCTTCTCCGATGTGCGCGAGATCGCACGTGTCCGGATCAACGGGCATGATGTTGGCACAGTCTGGGCGCAGCCGCTGACGCTCCGCGTCGATCCGTGGCTGAGAACCGGAGAAAATACGCTGGAGATCGAAGTGACGAATCTCTGGCCGAACCGCATCATCGGCGATCTTCAACCCGGCGCAACTCAACATCTCACTGAGACCAATATCAAAAGCTATCGCGCGAACTCTCCGTTATTGCCGTCCGGGCTGATTGGACCACTCCAGTGGCAGATTCAACGATAATTTCAGCGGCTGTCGTGGCATCCTGTACTGGCGGAATCATTTCAGTTGGCCTTAAGGTTAGGTGCCTACTCTATGTCTATGTCACGCACCAGCGGGAAGTTGCTTTGGATGGCATCGGCGGCCTTGCCATCTGCCTTTCTCCTGGCTTCCGGCTTCCTCTCTGGCCCGGTGTTTGCGCAGAATCCATCGACGGGCCCCGTCGCAATCTCACTGACCGAAGCGATTCATCGAGCGCAACAGAACGAGCCAATCTTTGCCGGCGCCCTTGGTGCGCAGAGGTCTGCTTCGATCGATCGCTACCTCGCGAAGGCTGCTCTTTTGCCCTCGGTTACCTACCATAATCAGGTGTTGTATACGCAGCCTAATGGGCAGTTTGGCACGACCGGTCAGGGCGGTAAGGCGCAGTCCTTGCCTGTTTTCATTGCGAACAACGCTGTTCATGAGTACACAAGCCAGGCGTCGATCAATGAGGACATCGGACTCAAACAGTTCGCCGACGTGCAGGTAGCTTCGGCGAATGCGGCACGTGCAGAGGCCGAATTGGAGATCGCAAGACGCGGACTGACTGCGGCCGTGGTCAATCTCTACTACTCGGTCTCGGCCCTTGAGTCCAAGCAGAAGGCCCTGACCGAGGCGCTTCATGAGGCGGAGCAGTTCACCGAACTCACGCAGAAACGGGAGACGGCGCGCGAGGTTGCCCATGCTGACGTGGTGAAGGCCCAGCTTCAGCAGCAGCAACGGCAGCGCGATCTGGGCGACGCCAGGCTTGCGGCTGACAGGGCGCGCCTCGAACTTGCCGTCCTCCTCTTTCCCGATCCTCGAACTCCGTACTCGACGATACCTGCGGATTCTCCAGCTCCGCTCCCTGCGCGGGACGAGGTTGACCGGCTGGCGACAACCAATAATCCCGAGCTACGCAGCGCGCTCGCCGATCTGAAGGCAAGCAACGCCGAGGTGTCCTCCGCAAGAGCGGCCTACCTGCCCGGGCTCGCGATTGAACTTCAGCTACGGTATCGATGCGCCGCAGTTCGCCAAGAACGGCCCCGACGATGTGCGAAACCTCGGCTACTCGATCAGCGGGACGCTCGACATCCCTGTGTGGGATTGGCTCTCGACACAGAAGCGCGTCAAGCAAAGTGAAATCCGTCGCGACACCGCGAAAGTTTCGCTGACAGCAGCGCAGAGGAGACTTATCGCTGACCTGGAGGAGACGTATGCCGAAGCAGCGACTACGCGCGAGCAGTTGGACCTGCTCGACCAAAGCGTACGCACCGCCGCGGAGAGTCTGCGTCTGACGAAGCTTCGTTATTCCGCCGGCGAATCGACGGTGCTTGAAGTTGTAGACGCACAAAATGCTTATCTCTTTGCCGAAACTTCGCAGGCTGACGGACAGATTCGTTACCAATCGGCCTTTGCGGCTCTGCAGATTCTGACTGGAACTCTATGACTGGGAATGCTGACGCGTTGATAAAATCCATGACACTCCGGCGCACTTCGGCGGCTGGACTACTCCTCGTCTGTGCTCTGCTTCCGCTGGCGTGCAAGAAGGCTGAGGAAACAGAAACCGCTCTGGTTACAGTGCAGGCAGAGCGTCCGGAGACAGGCGAGATCTCAGAACACATAATGGCGGACGCAACCTTGTCCCCACTCGCGCAGGCAGCGATCTCGCCTAAGATCACCGCGCCTGTAAAAACCTTCTACGTGCAGCGCGGCTCCAAGGTGAAGGAAGGGCAGTTGCTTGCTGTGCTTGAAAATCGCGATCTTGCAGCCCAGGCTCTCGACAATGAAGGGCAGTACACGGCGGCCCAGGCCTCGTACGACATGCAGACCAAGGCGCAGGCCCTCGAGGATTACCACAAGGCCGAACTTGACGTCGCGCAGGCGCAGGCGCAGTTGCAGCTTCAACAGGCTATCGTCACAGCGCGAAAAAAACTATTAGAGGAAGGTGCGATCCCGGGCCGGGACTATGACACCGCAGCCGCAGCACTCGTGCAGGTGCAGGCCACGTATGACATAGCCGCAAATCATCTTGAAGGCTTAAGAGGGTAAGCCAGCAGGCCACGCTGCAGCAGGCGCAGGGGCAGCTCTCCTCGGCCAAAGGCAAATTCATGGCGGCCGAAGCCCTGGTCTCGTACTCCGAGATTCACAGCCCCATCTCGGGTGTAGTCACCGATCGCCCCCTCTTTCCCGGCGAAACAGCAACTACGGGAAGCGCGCTCATTACGGTGATGGACACCTCTGCACTCCTTGCAAAGGTTCATCTTTCGCAGACTGCGACGCAGCGGCTCAGCGTTGGCGACGAGGCAACGGTAACGATTCCCGGAGCGGATGCGCCTGTGCCAGCGAAGATCTCTCTTATAAGTCCTGCACTCGATCCCGGAAGCACAACCGTAGAAGTCTGGCTGCGCGTCGACAACAAAGCCGGCAAATTCAAAGCAGGAACACCTGTGCGAACTTCCATCACCGGCCGAACTGTTGCGAAGGCGATCAAGATCCCGCTCTCTGCCGTGCTGACCGCACAGGATGGATCGAAGTCTGTGATGGTCGTCGGCGCCAATGGAGCGCGCTCACAAGACAGCCGTCGAACTCGGTATCAATGATGGTGAAGACGTTGAAATAACGAAGGGACTGAACGGTTCGGAGACGGTCATCACCACCGGCGCCTATGGCCTCGACGAAGGCACTAAGGTCAAGGTCGGTAAGGCAGAGGAAGACGAAGACAAGGCCGGCGGAGAGAAGAAGTGACCGAAAAACCACTGCCCTCTGACACGGAGCGTTCCTTCTGGCTAGTCCGTCATCGCGGCCCGATCTTCTTCTTTCTCATCGTGCTGTCGCTCGCAGGAATCTATGCGGCGAATCGCCTTCCAATCTCTGTCTTTCCGGAGACAAACTTTCCGCGTGTCGTGATCGGTGTCGACAACGGCGTCATGCCTGTCGAGCAGATGCAGGTAACCATCACAAAGCCAATCGAGGATGCCGTCAACTCGGTCCCCGGCCTGCTCACCGTGCGTTCGAACACAAGCCGCGGCTCAGCCGAGGTCAGTCTCTTCTTCGATTGGAACGTCGACATGTTCCGCACGCTGCAGCTGGTCGATGCGGCCCTCGGCAAGGTGCAGACAGACGCTGCCGAGCTACGGCGGTAATCACGACAAATCGCCTGACCTTCGCAACCTTTCCCGATTCTCGGCTACAGCCTCACCTCCGACCGTCTCTCGCAGACGCAGCTCTGGGAGCTGGCGACCTATCAACTGAAGCCTCCGCTGAATCGTGTCGCCGGCGTCAGCACGGTCACGGTGCAGGGCGGCAAGATTCCAGAGTTTCACATCGTGCCAAACATGGCCCGCATGCAGACGGCTGGCGTGACCATCCTCGACCTCGTCAACGCGGTGCAGGCGTCGAACATCATCGATTCGCCCGGCCTCTACGAAGCAAATCATCAGCTGATCCTCGGTCTCGTAGGAGCACAGGCGCATGATGCCGATCAACTGGGCCGTCTCGTCGTCAAAACGACCACTGCGGGCGCCGCCGTTCGAGTCTCCGATGTCGCGACCGTTCAGCCCGGCGTCTTACCCGTCTACACCGCGGTTACGGCGAATGATCATCTGGCTGTTCTGCTCAACGTGACGCGTCAGCCATCCAGCAACACGGTGGCAGTCGCCGATGCAGTCGCGGCACAGATCGAGCAGCTTGAAGAAGATACTGCCGGAGGGAGTTCGTCTCGAACCTTACTACGATCAGTCGGAACTCGTCCGCGAAAGCATTCGCAGCGTGCGCGATGCAATCCTGATCGGTCTCGTGCTTGCGTGCGTCATTCTGTTTCTCTTCCTGAGCGACTGGACGTCATCCCTTGTGGCTGGACTCGTGATCCCCGTCACCATCGCGATTACGATCCTCTTTCTCTGGATGATCGGTGAAAGCTTCAACCTGATGACCTTGGGCGGCCTCGCTGCGGCCATCGGTCTGGTCATCGATGACGCGATCGTCGTGGTCGAGAATATCGTCCTCCATCGCGATCGCGGCGAGTCGCGCGCAGAAGCCGCACGCCTTGCTCTGCGCGAGATCACCGCGCCTCTTATCGGATCGACGATCACGCCGGTTGTTGTCTTCCTTCCGCTCATCTCTGTCACGGGTGTTACGGGCAGCTTCTTTCGGGCACTCGCCGTCACGATGACGGTGGCACTTCTGACGTCGCTTCTGCTCGCCGTCACCTGGACTCCGGCGCTCAGCCTTGTCTTCCTGCGCGAACGGCGCACCGGCTCCGAAGAGACGTCACCATCAGCATGGGCGGTTCATGTCTGCGATCCTGCGCTGGCACGAGCGAGGTCTCTCGCTGGTCGCTGACTCGCCCTCTATCTGCTCCTGGGCCTCTGCGCAATTCTCGTCGTAGGAACATGGTTTGGCTATCAGGCGCTCGGTTCCGACCTGCTGCCGGAGATGGACGAAGGCGGCTTCATCCTCGACTACATCATGCCCGCTGGTAGCTCGCTCACCGAGACGAACCGCGTACTCGAGCATGTAGACCGCATCCTTCACGACATGCCGGAAGTCGAAAGCACATCGCGACGTACTGGCCTGCAGATGGGCCTCGCCGCCGTGACGGAGGCCAACACAGGCGACATCACCGTCAAGTTGAAGAGCAAGCGTGATCGTGGTATCGACGAGGTGATCGCCGATGCCCGGGCAGAGATCAAAAAGACGGAGCCCGCGCTGGATATCGAATTTACGCAAGTGCTCCAGGACATGATCGGCGATCTGTCGAACGCTCCCGAACCCATCCAGATCAAGGTCTTCGCGAATGATCCCGCGCTGCTTGCTGACCTCGGCCCACGAATCGGCGACGCCATCAGCCAAGATCGGCGGAGTAGTCGACATCCAGAACGGAATCGACAACACGATCAGCGGACCCGCGACGAACTTTCAGATCGACCCCAGCGTCGCCGGCCGCATGGGCTTCACACCAAACGAAATTGCCGAGGATGCAACCTCGATCCTCGACGGAGTCACGACAACAGATCCACTGATCGCGAATGGACAGTCCCTACACCGTGCGGGTACGACTTGGGAGACGAGACCCGCCAATCGCTCGACACCATTCAAAACACCGTCTTCAACAGCGCAACCGGCAAACTGGCGACGCTTGGGTTCGCTGGCGCAAGTGACACAACTTCCTCCGCAGAATGAAATACGGCGCGAGAACCTGCAGCAGCTCATCTCGGTGACGGCGAGGCTCGAGGGCTCCGATCTTGGCACCGCCATCGCAAAAGTTCAGCGAACGATTCAGGCAATGCATCTGCCCGCCTACTGTCCGAGTCGAGTACGGAGGCACCTACCAGGAACAGCAGCAGTCCTTCCGCGAGCTGTCTCCGCGTCCTCCTTCTCTCGCTGGCCCTGGTCTTCGGCGTATTGCTTGCGGAGTTTCGCAACTTCTCCGCACCAACGCAATCCTCGCCTCCTCGGTGCTCTCCATCGCAGGTGTAGTCTTCGCGCTGCTGATCACCGTCACCACGTTCAATGTTGCGTCCTTCATGGGCCTCATCATGGTCATCGGCATCGTTGCCAAGAATGGCATTCTTCTCCTCGATGCCGACGAGCGCTATCGCCGCGAAGGAGCATCGCCTCGCGAGGCCATGATCCACGCGGCCCAGCGCCGTCTACGTCCTATCCTGATGACAGCTACTGCGGCGATCTGCGGCATGCTGCCTCTGGCCTTTGCTCTCGGTGCAGGATCGCAGATGCTCCAGCCTCTTGCCATCGCGGTGATCGGCGGCCTCGTAATCTCGATGCTGCTCAGCTTGATCGTTACGCCGGTGATCTACTACCTGCTCACGCGGCCCAAAGGTCAGACAGCATAAAAAGAGCCCGCGACGGTTGAGTCGCAGGCCCTCGGTTGCATCGGAAGGTGTTTACCGCTCGACAACAATCACTTCAAAACTATCTGGCACCTGGGCAGGACGCGGACGAGGCGCTGCTTCTGTCGGCGCAGGCGCCGGTCCAAACTGTGCGGTGACAAGATAAACGCGTCCCGTCGCGGCATCCAAAGCCATCGTCCGTGCAGCCTTCGCTGTCTTCAGTGTCTGCAGGGTAGGGAAGGCCGGCTTGGTTGTGTCGACGACCGTCAGCGTTCCATCGCCTCCATTCGAAGAGAAGGCTACCCCGTGCTTCGGATCGAACCCGGCAGCATCAGGAGAGTCTCCGATGGCAGCGAGGCCGAGCAGTTTTCCCGATTCGTAGTCGACGATGGCCATCTTGCCTCCGTCACAGACGGAGAAGAGACGGTGTCCTGCACGATCGATCGCCATACCCGATGGGGATTCGCAGCCTTCAAGAGGCCAGGTCGCAACCGCCTTATGGCTCTTCGCGTCGAGCTTAACGATTACGTTCTTGTCTTCGATGTTCACGAAGATGGCACCACGACCATCCACCTGCGGAAACTCCGGCTTGCCCGGCAGTGCAACTGTATCGACGATTGTATTCTTGCCCGTCTCCATCACCGACACGTTCTTACTCCGCCCATTGAACGCCCACACCGTCTTCGTCGTCGGCTCGAATGCAATGCCATCGGGATTGGTGCCTGCCGGAACCGTTGCGGCAATCGAAAGGTCCGCGCGGTTGAAGACGACGATCGCATTGCCGGCGCCGTCGCTGATGTAACCGGTCTTTCCGTCGGGATTCAGCGCCACGCCATGGGTGCTCTTCAGACCCGTGACCGCACCGACAACCTTGCCCGATGTGGTGTCCACAACCTCGACTCGTGCGTTATGCGTAAGGTAGAGCCGGTGTGCCGCGTCGTCGCTTAACAGGTAGTCCCACCCACCCTGTCCTCCAACCTTCCAATGATCAACGACGTGATAGGTCTGGGCTGCGGCGATTGCTGCGAAGGAGAGGAGAGTCGCTGCGACTGCTCCTTGATATGGGCGCATGGGTGAACTCCTGAAAGAACTCGGCAATTCTGCCGGCTATACCAGTCTCTTCATTTTGCCTTAAGCGAAGCTGAACTCACAGGTTCTTCAGCCGTTTGCAGGATGGGAAGCCTTACCTTGACGACGGCCCCCCCGGCAGTGTCGTTGGTAATCTCGATGGAACCGCCCGCGCGCTGGCAGATCGCGTTGCAGATGGAAAGCCCCAGGCCTGTCCCGCCGCTCTTGCGGCTCCGCGAAGAATCGCCCCGATAAAAGGGTTCGAAGAGATGAGGCATGTCCTCTTCTGCGATCCCTTCTCCCTCGTCCTGAACGGTTAATTGAACCGTCCGCTCGTCTGCAACGACAGCTATCCAGATACTTCGCTCCGTGCGGACTATGGCGAATGGCGTTCGACAGAATGTTCGAGCAAAGAAGTAGCGCGTCGCGTCCATCGATGGGCACTCGGACGCTCATCGGAAGATCGAGTCTCGATCACAATCCCCTTCAGTTCCGCTAAGGACCTGCTTTGGTCGACCACGTCCTCAAGCGCATCCCCAAGAGAACAGGAAGACGTTGCGCTGCCGGTGCGATCGTACTCTTCTGGTTGTTCCAGCCTGGCCAGAGCGAGCATCTTCTGCACCGTCGTCTCCAGCCGCGTAAAGTCCTCCAGGCTGACGGATAGTCCCTCGTTGTACTCTTCAACGCTGCGTCTTCGCATCGAGAGCAGTTGCAGCGAAGACTTCACGATCGCCACATCTGTCTTCAATTCATGCGCCGCATCGCTGGTAAAACGCCTCTGTTGCTGGAACGACCGTTCAAGTCGCGCGAGCGCGGCCTCAAGTGCGGTGGCAAGAGGCGCCAGCTCTGCCGTATCCTTCGCACTCGCCGGTGAATTAAAGTGCCAGTCGTTGGAACTGATCCTGTCGGCCTCGCGGGCGAGCTCATGAATCGGGGATAATCCCCTCCGAATCATCCACGCCATCACAACTGCCGTCATGCCGAAGAGAATCAACGTTGCGATTGCGAAGAAGCGGACCGCCTCTAATACTTCGTGCCAGACATGTCCAACCGGAGCTCCGTAGAGAATGTCTACTTCGTGTTGCACTCCGCCGCTGGCCAGTCCCGGATCGATGACACGAACGCCATGCAGCGTAACGAATCGATAGCGACGATGCGCAACATCGAGATTGTGAAAGGTAGGCTCTGAAGACGCCGGTATTTTAAGATCAGGGATCGAACCTGCCGATCCAAGAACTCTGCCGCGATCGTCGACGACCCGATAGATAGCGTTCCGTCCCAGTCGAAGCCCACGCGTCTCCAGCATCACGTTGTCATTTGTGTCTTCTGCGTCTCCAACGGCACCCATTAGCGATTGCGCAGTCCCCAGAAGAGTCGCATCAAACGCCTTCAGCTGAACATTACGTTCATGAACCGTGATCGCGCTGATAAGAGCGATTGCGGCCAGCAGCTCGAACACCAGAACAGTCACGCAGAGACGGCGGGTAATAGAAGAAGTCGCGCGGCTCATATCGCAGCCCTCTCCTCGCGAAGCCGATAGCCGCGATGCCGCAGGGTCTCGATCAGAGGCTCGCTCCCCGCGGTGTTCAGTTTTCTTCGCAGGTTGGAGACGTGTGCCTCAATCACGTTGGAGTGATGCTCCCAATCGAAGTCATAAAGATGTTCGAGCAGCTCCTGCTTCGAGACGACAGCCCGAGGACGATGAATGAGATATTCGAGAATCCGATACTCCGTAGGTGAGAGATCGATCGGCCGGCCGGCCCGGTTGACAGTCTGGCTGATCGTATTCAGTTCTACATCCGACGCAATAAGTACGGGAGTCGAAGCGCCCTTGGCTCTCCGGATAAGCGCTTTGACCCGCGCCAGAAGCTCGCCCAGATCAAACGGTTTGCTCAGGTAGTCGTCCGCCCCGGCATTCAGAAGTTCGATAATGGAGTGCTTTCCCTCCTGCGCGGTCAGAATCAGAACAGGAGTATGCAGCTTCCTTTGCCTCAGGTCCCGGAGAACATTCTGCCCGCTCTTACCCGGCAGCATCAGATCGAGCACGATCGCGTCATAAACACCCTGTTCCGCAAGGTGCGAACCTGCCGTCCCGTCAACAGTGTGATCCACTGCCAATCCGGTTTCTCGCAAAGCAGCTACGATGTTCTCTGCGAGCCGTTGCTCGTCTTCGATCACGAGTACGCGCATAATGACCTGATATTGATTATCTCAAGATCGGCTTAAGACTCGCTGAAGTGGCCTCGGCAAGGAAGACCAACGAGTCGCAGCGCAGCTACTTCGCAGGGGCCGGTTCCTTAGCGGCTGCAGCCGGCCATGCGACCAGGCCATCCGGCGACCAGCTTTGAACGATTGCCCGTGCCAGCTTCGCAATCGTGAGCTCACCTTCCTGCTCGGTTCCCCACGACTGGTCTTTGTTGTTGAACGTGAACGCGGAGATAACCACGATCCCGTTCTTCGTCGAGATCGCCGCGACATCGTTCCGCACCGCATTCAACGATCCCGACTTGTTCGCAATCGAATCGCCCGTCGCTCCCGGCATTCCATCGAGATATCGCGGTATCGCGTTTCGATAAAACTGCACATGCAGCATCTTCAGCGCAACATCGCACAACGCCTGGTCGCCTGCCTGTGTCGGAGTTCCGGGCTCCGCAAGCTCGCACCGCACAATCTTCGTCATCAACGCGGCCATCTCGCGCGCCGTTGTTTTGCCTAACCCAAACTTCTTCTGGTCCGCAGGCATCATCACACCTGCAGGAGCTGGCGTAAATATTTTCTTGTACAGATAAGTATCTTTCAGCCCCAGCTTCGCAATCCGCGCATCGACATTCGGAATCCCAAGATGATCCATCGCCAGATTGCTCGCGCTGTTGTCGCTCATCACAACCATCATCGTCAGCACATCTTTCAGCGTCAGCGAAAGCGGCGTGTCGAAAAACAGCAGTACGCCCGACCCGGGCACCTGATCCGTCTTCGTCAAAGTAATCTTGTCGTCGAAGTGAGCCTTCCCGCTGCGCACCTGATCCAGCGCCTCATACAGAATCGCAAGCTTGATCACCGATGCAGTCTGCACCGGGGTATCGGCAGAGATAGCAACCGTCTCATGCGTCTTCAGGTTCTCCGCAAACAGTGCCACATCGCCATGATGCTCCGCCACAATCGCATGAAGCTGATCCTGAAGGGAACGCGAGACACTCTGCGCAGCAACTACATTGACGCAGAGCGAAATGGCCAGTAACCCCAAAAAAACTCGAAAAATACAGGGACGTAAGGAAAGAATTCTAATCAATGTAAACCTCCATCGAGAGGGTTGAAAAAAATCTCGGAAATGAAAAAGGCGGCGCCAGTCCAAAAGACCGACGCCGCCGACATCCCAGGGGTTAGAAGGTAAGCTTGCCCGCAACCTGCAGAATCCGGTTATCACGAGCTGCAGTGATTGTGCCGAAGGCCGATGAGGCGCCAGCGACAGACGGTGACTGCAGGTTCGTGTGATTGATTGCGTTGAAGGCTTCTCCGCGAAGCTGGAAGTTGAGGCCCTCCCAGATTCGGAAGTTGCGGAAAATGCCGACGTCGAGCCGGTTGAAGCCCGGGCCTTCGATTACACCACGCTTCTCGTTGCCGACCGAGACGGCGCTCGCCAACGGAGAAACAAACGCCGGACGATAGAACCAGTTCTGGCGAGTGTGAATCTTCTGGCCATAGCCGTTGTTCGGATTCAGCACCATGTTGGGACGAAGTGACGCTGGATCCGGGCCATTCATAATGCCCAGACCCGCAGAGTCATTGATCTGACCGCCGCTCGCCAGGCCCAGGATGCTTGTCTGGACGGCGCCGATACCTGTATTGCAGGAATAGCAGATGGTGCCGCCGCTTGAGCTCAGCGTCGCTGTTAGCGGAAGTCCGCTGTCGATGAGATAGAGACCTGTGACCTCCCATCCACCCACCACGCGCCCAACCAAGCCCTTCTGATCGCGGTACCACGGCAACTCGTACACTCCATCGATGGTGATGATATTAGTTCGGTCGTAAACTGCACGGCCGTAATCTCCATTGATGTTGTACACGTTCTGCGGAGCGGTGCTGTAGTCGTTGATCGCATTGGTCAGAGCCTTGCTCCAGGTGTAGTTCGCGTCAATATAGCTCTTGCCACTGAACCTCTTGGTCGCCTTCACCTGCAGACCGTTGTAGTTCGAACTGAAGATCGTCTGCACGATGCTGACATTCTTGTAGCCCGGGAATGGGCGAATCTGGTTCAACTGCTGCTCGCACGTATCGGCGATAAAACCACCCGGCGCCGTTGGGCTCGAGGGAGTACAGATCGCATACTGCGACAGCCCTTTGGTAAGAAAGTAGCCCGGCTGAAGCGTATTCATATCCACCTTGCCCTGCAGATGACGCCCCATCGCGCCGAAGTACCCCACATCCAGACTGAACGACGGCGAAATTGCGGTCTGAATATCCAGCGAGTACTGCATCGTGTAAGGGGTCTTGTAGTTCGTGGAGAAACCCTGAACATTCGGAATGGCAGTCGCGATGGCAGCAGTTGCTCCCGGATTCGTGCAACCGGGAAGTTGTCCGGGGCAGTCCAGCGGTGCGATAGAAAGGCTGGGCTGATTCACGAACGGCGGATTGTTGAATCCGGGCGTCTCGTAGATGTTAACCTGCGACTGATCGTAAGCCGTGCCGAATCCGCCGCGGAACGCCGTCTTGCCGTCGCCAAACACGTCATAAGCAAAGCCGAGACGCGGAGCGAAGTTGCCTTTCTGTGCCGAAGCTACCTTCTCACCCCACGGCGAGGCGTGCCCGTAAGTGCCCGGCGTTCCGAGGATAATTCCGTTCAGCGAATCGGCATTCGGATTTGCCGCACCACTGTTCAGGCCATTGGCGTTCTGGCAGGCCGCGACTCCCGGCACGCAGAGCACGCCGTTCGAGGCAACCGTCTGAGCGTGTGCCGGGACATAAGTAGCAGGATCGAAGTTGCTCAGAATCCCGCCAGTATCGACCGGCTGAGCAAAGTAGCTGTAGCGCACGCCGAGATTGAGCGTAAGGCGTGGCTTCGCCTTCCAGTCGTCCTGCACATAAACCTCCAACAGATTCTGCTGGATGTGAGGCGTCAGCGCAGCCGAGCTCTGGGTGAACCCGGCGTTTGCATTGCCCAGGAGGAAGTTAGCGAAAGACGCATCAATCTGCGATGGAATCGCGCTGCCTGGTGCGACCTGCGCCCCGGTTGGGGTCGCCGCGCCCGAATTCGTAAAGGAGAAGCTGCCCTGTTGAACGCCCTGCGCATTTTCCTGTTTGCGGTAGCGGTTGAAGGTTCCGCCGGCCTTGAAGGTGTGCTGACCAAGGGTCTTCGTGACATCGCCAAACACGTTCTGGTTATGGTCGAAGTCGTTGTACGTTCCCACATTCGAAATCGCCGAAAGACCAGCGCTGGAAACGTTAGGAACAACAGCTGCCGATGTCGAGAACGCAGTGCTCGCCGTCGAGAACGGCAGTTTCGGATTGATGTCCGGCGCATTCACGCTGGCCGAAAGACCAACTGGAGTACTGATCACGGCGCCATAGCTGTAGGCATAACCCAGGTTCATCAGCAGCGTCGGCGAGAAGGTGTAGGTCCCGTGCCCAAGGTGCTGTGTGCCCGGCGCGGTGGTGTTCGAAGTGGAAACACCCGGCAAGGTACTGCCATTGAAGAGGCCCCCCGGTTCAGTCGAAGGAAGACTGTCATGCAGGAAGCGATAGTACAGGTTCAGCTTCTGCCCGAAATTCTGATCGATGCGCACCAGCTCCTGCGTATCGTTGAACACGTTGCGCTGGTTGTAGGTGTAGGCGTGGGGATCGAGCCCTGCAGCGAGGTCAGCCGCGCTGTTCGGAACTGGCAACTTGCCCCAGATGTCCTTGAGGTATGCAGCGGCGGTCGGCGAGATGTTAGTGACCTTCGTGCCATAGCTACTGCACGTATAGCTGGTGGCCGTCTGGGTGAACGAAGTGCAGACCGAAACCGGCGTAGGGCCCGGTACTGAGGCTCCGCTCACCGGATCCTTTGCATTGTAGGACTGCGAAAAGTCTCCGGCGCGTTCGGCTGCGGTCGGCAGCAGCGGCGCAACTGAAACGTAAGTGATCACCCGGCGAAACTCCTGCGACCAGAAGAAGAAGGTCTTGTCCTTGCCGTCGTAGAGGTGGGGAATGCGGACTGGTCCGCCAATCGTGTAACCAAAGTCGTTATACCGAAGCGCGGGACGGTTAACCGCGGGCGTGGGGAGCTTGTTTGCCCAGGCATTGGCATTGAACAGGTCGTTGCGGAAGAACTCATATGCCGACCCGTGATAGTCGTTCGTGCCCGAGCGGGTTACGACATTAATCTGACCCGAAGCATTGCGTCCATACTCAGCCAGGTAAGTGCCGCGCAGCGTCTTGAACTCGCCGATCGCATCGACCGAAGGATAAGCAAGCAGCGTAAGATTCGCGCCACGGTCCACGTTGTCCGCGCCGTCGATCGTCCAGTTGTTCGAAGTAGGCCGCGAGCCGTTGATGGAAAACGCGACTTGCGCCGAAGTGCCTGAAGGCAGCGACACGCCGATATAGAGCTGATCGGTCGCGCCGCCGTACGAGACGCCGGGCTGCAGAACCAGCAACTGCTCGTAGTTGCGGTTGTTCGAGTGCGAGCTCCCGAATCTGCGTTCCGTTGATCAGACCCTGGCTCATTCCGTTCTCGAGATTGAGCTGAACCTGGTCCGCAGTAACCGTCACCGTCTCGGTGGCACTGCCGGGAACCAGCGTCCGGTTCACCGTCAACGCATCGTTAGCGTGCAGCCCGAGCCCGGTCACCTCCTCGCCTTTGAATCCACCCGCGTTCACCTTGACGGAGTAAGTGCCAAGCGGCAAAGAGGTCGCGGTATAGAAGCCGGCGGCGGAAGTTGTCAGCGTGCGAAGATCCTGGCCGCGGTCCGTGTTGGTCACCACCACCACTGCGCCCTTCACGGCCGCTCCGCTGGCATCGGTAATAGTTCCGCTGATGCTGCCCGCGGTCTCCTGGGAATGCGCCGCCACAGCGCCCGTCGCCAGTATGGCAGTACATACCAGCATTGATAGAAGGAATCGAAATCGTCTCATATGCCTGATCTCCCGAAAGAAAAGCCGTTTGGCTGAGCTGTGTCAGCTTGGTTAATAAAAAATCAAGGAACTGACGGTCATCCTTGCACGAGAACGATGCCGGCTAAAACGATTGCCTTATCGCATCATCCGCGTACACACCTAAACAATGAATATGATGTAGACCAGTACATCCCTCTATACAGGTTATGTCAACCCAAAAAATGAACCGAATTATAGAGATAGGACGTTTTACCCCCGCTCGGGATGCCCTGTTCTTCGCTTTTTTTAGAAGGTGTGATGAAGGACTCCAACCAGATTCCGGCAAAGTCTTGCCTTTCAACCATCCCATCTCCCATTGAACCTACCCACACTGCAGGAGTAAAGTTCTCTTCATCAGCAGGAGGGCCCATGCGTCGCATCTCCGCCTCACTCCTCATCTTTGCCGGCACCCTCACTTTCGCGCAGACTCGTGCTCCGAAAAATCCTTCCAGCGGCACTGCCAACCCAACCCTCGGCACCTATTCCATCTCTTCTGCGAGCGTCGGCTGCCCTGTAGGCTTCAACGCCAGTCGCCAGGGAGGACTCCATGCCCTCACAGCCGCCGAGGAGAGAAGACTCGGCCCCGGTCAGGGTCTTCACCTTACCCTCGATCGCCTCGCCAACCCCGCCATCCAGAGCATCACCGTTACGGTCTATGCAACCTCCAGCGACGCCCGTATGCTGCCTCTCACCGACTCATCCGCGAAGACTGTTGTGAAGACCTTCACCATCGAACGTCAATCGGGTGCCTCGAGCCTCGCCGAGGCCGACGTCTGGATGCAGCAGGTCGGCTCTATTAGCTCCGCTGTCCTCACCGCCATCACCTACGCCGACGGCACCAGCTGGCACCCCACCGAAGACCTCAACTGTCGCGCCGTCCCCTCGCTCTACCTTCCAGTCGACGCCGTCGCTACAAAAGCCACCCGCTGACAACATCACTTCTTCAAAAAACGAAGCTGCCCGCAACACATTGCTCGGAATCCCATATCGCAGTGCCGGTCCTCGTCCGTCTGCGCCCTGCAGAATCGCAGTCACTTCTTCGTCGCCATGCATCAAAATAAGGTGATCGAAAAGCAATTCCCTAACCAGATCGCCGGATACATTGGCATACGCGCCGCACTTTAACAGGGTACCCATGAAAGCCGCCGTCCTTCACCGCGCCAACCAGCCCCTCCAACTCGAAGACATCCCTATCCCCGCGCTCACCGAGGGCCACACACTCCTCCGCATTCTTGCCTGCGGAGTCTGCCGCACCGACCTCCACATCTTCGAGCGCGACCTGCCCACTCTCCGACGAGCCGCTCATCCTCGGTCACCAGATCGTAGGCGAGATCGTCGACGGAGCCACCCTCGAACTGCCGCTCAACACCCGCGTAGGAGTCTCCTGGATCGGTGGCACCGACGGCACCTGCCCCTTCTGCAGTCGCCACGAAGAAAACCTCTGCGACAACCCCGTCTTCACCGGCTACTCCGTCGACGGAGGCTACGCCGAGTACGCCCTCGTCCGTGCCGACTTCCTCTATCCGCTCCCCAACACCCTCGACGACACCCACGTCGCCCCGCTCCTCTGCGCCGGAATCATCGGCTTCCGCAGTCTCCGCGTCGCCGGCACCGCAACCCGGCGAGCGCGTCGGCCTCTTCGGCTTCGGAGCCTCCGCCTCGCTGGTCATCGAGGTTCTCCGCCACTGGAACTGCGAGGTCTACGTCTCCACCCGCGGCGAACACCACCGCAAGCAGGCCGCAGCAGCTCGGCGCCATCTGGGTCGGCGACGAGAACACGACAAGCCTCCCGTCGCAACTCGACCGCGCCATCACCTTCGCGCCCTCGGAGCCGTCGTCGTCTCCGCGCTCTCCAGCCTGCGCAAAGGCGGCGTCGTCGCCATCAACGCCATCCACCTCGACCAGATGCCCGCCTTCGACTACGACAAGCTCCTCTGGGGCGAGCGCCAGATCCGCTGCGTCGCCAACATGACCCGCGCCGACGCCCGCGACTTCCTCGCGCTCGCCGCCGAGATCGGCATCCACCCCAGCGTCCGCACCTTCCCGCTCGACCACGCCAACGAAGCCCTGCAAGCCGTCAAAAACGAGACCGCCGAAGGCCCGGTCGTCATCCTGCCCTGATCCGCGTCACTTCTTTACCGGTGCCGCCGGCAGCGGACTTCTTCTTATCCTTCAGCGTATCCAGCGAGACTGCCCTCGGAGGCAACGACTTGCCCAACGTCCGGCAGAAACATCTCCAGCCCCTTTCGGGTGTCATCCTACTGTACCCCTTCACCAGCTGCTGCCTGGTAGTTCGCCAGGTCCAGATCAAACCACGCGTCGTCTGGATGCATCGATCAGCGTCAGGTCGGCCTGCTGCATCGTCAGCTTGCCGAATCCCACCGTGCCCCCGCGCAGCCGTAGAAAGTTGTGCCACTGGGCAAGTTCTGCCTCATCGTTCGGATCCGTGTTGCCATAGTCACCGACGACATCGGGCGCCGCATCGTAATGTCGTCAGCTTCCCGCGAATATGCGGTGGCGGCAAAAGGCTGGTCGTGTTCAGATACAAATCGTCGCCCACAGCTTCCACACCCGTTACGGGCGACGAGCCCACAACGCCCTTGATGTCCAGATTCAGTCCGCCCATCAGCGCCTTCACCGGCATCTTCAGCACATCAATCTTCGTCACGTGCAGATGGATTCTTCCATCCGGCGTCGGCGACAAGGTACCTTTGATCTCGACCGGAAGCGGCATCAGCAGTTTGTGCATAGTTCCCGAAAGCTTCAGCTCGTTGCCCTCACCGCTTACCTTGATGTTCTTTAACGGACCATTCTGCGCAAGCGACGTATTCAGATAATTCTGGATGTCGCCGATGTTGACGTGGATCAAGCCCTTATCGATCTCGAAGACAAACGAATCTTGATCTTCAAGCGAAGGATTCCTGTCCGGCCGCGTCCGAAGCATCCGCCCTCGCAGCCAGCGAACATAGACCTGAAAGGTCGGGCCCTTTCTCAGCCGCAGATTGTGCGCGTACACCGTCGTCGTGCCATCGGCAACGCTTGGAAACGAGGCCGACGCGCTCGTCGGCGAACTCACAGCCGGATCTGCCGCAGGCCTGTTCGTCCTCGCCAGTGTCAGCCATAAGAGCGACACCACAACAACAACCGCAATGGCTGCAGCAACCACATACCGTTTAGAGTTCATAGGAGGGTTCTGCGCAGGGTGGAAAACACCCTACAGGTTAGGATGCAGTTTTTGCCCTCACCGTCGCTCGCAGATTGCCCGCGTCGTCTTCCATCCCGCATCATGGACACAGCATGAATCTCGCCACCCTCACCACCGAAACCCGCAACCCCCTCACCGAGCACATCGACGAGCTCCCCACCCTCGACATGCTCCGCCTCATCAACGAAGAGGACGCCAAAGTAGCGCAGGCCGTGGCCGCAGTCCTCCCCGACATAGCCAGAGCCATCGACGAAGTCGCGCGCCGCATCGAAGACGGCGGCCGTCTCTTCTACATCGGTGCAGGCACCAGCGGCCGTCTCGGAGTCCTCGACGCCAGCGAAATCCCTCCCACCTTCTCCGTCCCTCCAACGCTCGTCCAGGGCCTCATCGCCGGCGGCGACTCCGCCCTCCGCAAATCCAGCGAGTCCTCCGAAGATTCCCCCGAACAAGGCGCAGCGGACCTCGCCGCCGCAGGCTTCACTGGACAGGACACACTGGTAGGCATAGCCGCCAGCGGCCGCACCCCTTACGTCCTCGGAGCCCTCCAGCACGCCAATCCCCTCGGCGCTCTCACCATCGCCCTCACCTGCGTCCCCAACTCGCAGATGGCAGCCTTGGCCGACATCGCCATCACCCCCATCACCGGCCCCGAAGCCATCACTGGCAGCACGCGCCTCAAAGCCGGCACTGCCACCAAACTCGTCCTCAATATGCTCTCCACCGGCGTCATGATCAAAACCGGAGCAGTCTACGGCAACCTCATGGTCAACCTCGCCCCCACCAACGCCAAGCTCATCGACCGCGCCCAGCGCATCGTCATGGCCGCCACCGGCATCGACCAGCCAACAGCCGCAGCTCTCCTCGAAAAATCCGGCAACGTAAAAACCGCCATCGTCATGCAAAAGCTCTCGCTCGACCGCCCCACCGCCGAAGCAAGACTAGCCACCCACAAAGGCAACCTCTCCGCAGTACTCCGATAAGCTCTCTAGCCCCATCAAAAGGATGGCGTCATCTCGACCGAAGGCGGCGCTTTGCCGCCGCAGTGGAGAGACCCCCGCATTTTGCCTTTAGTTGATCGCAAGCATCATCGTCATTGATGCATTCTTTCGATATCTCTCTTGACGATCGCATGGGTCGCCGCTTCGTGCTGTTCCGGCGTTCCCTTCACCTGTACCGCCCCTTTTGACCTAAGGAACGCCGCTGCAGCATCATGATGATGTTCCACGGCAGCTTCCAACGGGGAATCACCATAAGAATTAACCGCACTCAAATCGGCCCCTTTTGCGGCGAGCAACTCAAGCATCGGCACACTTCCGCCGGCCGCCGCAGTGAAGGCAGAAGTTGATCCCTCGTAGTTTTTGGCTTCTGGAGGAACTCCGTGTGCTAGATAACCGCATACGGTGCGCACATCTCCCTCAGCTGCGGCATAGGTCATCAGATCCGCCGCGTGCGGACTCCTTGCAAAGCTCCCTATAAATATCCACTGCCAGCACATCGGAGGAAACGCAAGCAAACAGAAAACAATGACCGTAGCGCCAAGACACGACCAGAACCAGATCGAAAGCCGTCTCCTGCGCCAAAGATTCACGGCCATCGTCAGGAAAGCCGCCACAAACCACACTGCAAGCAGCAGCGGCGCGAGCAGAAGAACCGCAGCCGATCCATGCGCGAGTGAAACCCCAATCATCTGCGGCCCCTGTTGCAGCGTAAGCCAGGTCTCCTCCCATACGATGCGCACCATCAAAATCGCCGACAGAAAAGTTATTGGAACACCGACAAAAACCAATCCCCTCTGCCATCGTCCGCTTTGCTTCGACTCGTGCTCCCCGATTAAGCTTTCAACCATGCATTCTCCATTGGCCGTAAGACCTTCATCACGCTAGCACAACCTTCTGAAAACGAGACGATCCATTGTTAATGGTCTCCTCACCGCAGCGAACACTCACGCCAAAGCCCACGACGCGCACACACCCATACTCTCCCCCAATGACGCTATGGTCCTCGGCCCCGACACTCCGGTCAAAGTAGCCGAACTCCACCGAACTGGAGATCTCGATGCAAGGCTCACCCGGAAACAACTCTCTCGCGTGGCGACCTTAGCAGCAGAAGACATCCGACGCAGCCCGCGACGATCGAGGCGCCCAGCGTCCCAATCTTCGCAAGGTCCAGCGATCCCCCTTCGGGCAGTGCGAGTGTGGCGATAAACAGAGACATAGTAAAGCCGATACCGCAAACCCAGCCCGCTGCGAAGATCTGCATCCAGTTCACGCCCGCAGGACGCGCCGCCAGCTTGATCCTTTCAGCGGTCCATGCAAATGCCGTAATCCCAAACGGCTTGCCCACAAGAAGGCCGAGCGTGACACCAAGCGTGACCGGATGCCTCGCAGCGGCGAGTAAATTGCCGAGGATATGCACGCCGGCGTTCGAGAACGCGAAGAGCGGCATGATCAGGAAGCTTACCCAAGGTTGAAGTCCGTGCTCGATACGATGTAGAGGCGACTCCATCCAGGTGCATTGCTGTTCCATCGCATGCAGTGCCGATTGTGCCTCCACCGAGTCCTTCTCCGCTGCTTCAAATCGCTCGAGTAATCGTTGCATCTTCACAACGAACTGCGGCTTGTCAGGCGAGGCGTCACAGGGAATTGTGAAGGCAAGCATGACGCCCGCGATGGTCGCATGCACTCCGGATTGCATGACCGCAAACCACACAAGGGCTCCGATAAACACGTACACCCAGGGGTTTCGTATACCCACCTTGTTCGCCGCATAGGAGAGGACGAGTCCGACCGCACCGAAAGCCAGATACAGGAAACTCAGATGCGCCGTATAGAAGATCGCGATCACCAGAACTGCAAGGATGTCGTCGACAATCGCCAGGGCTGCGACGAAGAGTTTCAGTGAGACGGGCACGCGACTGCCCAGCAGGGCAAGGACGCCAAGGGCAAATGCGATGTCGGTCGCCATCGGAATGCCCCATGCATTTGCCTCAGGGGTGCCATGATTGATGGCGAGGTAAAGTGCCGCAGGCAACACGCACCCGCCCAGTGCCGCCATAAACGGAAAGGCAGCCCGTTTGAAGGACGAAAGCTCGCCGATAAGCAGCTCGCGCTTGATCTCCAGGCCCACCAGAAAGAAGAAGATGGACATCAGTCCGTCGTTGACCCAAAGATGCCGGCTCCAGGTAAGCACAGTGCGTCCGAGCCCTGCCGTAACTTCCTTCTCCCAGATTGCATGGTAGCTGTGCTCCCACGGAGAGTTGGCCCAGACGAGCGCGATGACGGTTGCAGTCAACAGCAGAATCCCACCCGATGCCTCCATCTCCGCAAAGCGCGTGAAGGGACTAATCAGGACATCGATAGGAGCTCGACCCGACTTCAAGACAGCAGTCTTTCCCGTTGCCTGGGGCTTTTGCATGGGGACTCCCGTTGATTCCGAGATCGTCAAATCCCGATCGTCTGATTCCGAGATCGTCTATCAGACACATCCTACATCTCTGAGCAATAACCGGGCGTTCTCCAAACCATCCAATTCACACCCCATCAACACCCGCCCACTACCATCGCCCTCATGCTAATCTCCATCCGAGCGGCAGCGCTCGCTGTCATCATCTTTGCTCCCATGACCTTTGCTCTCATGACCGACCCTTACCTTGGCCTCCTCACCGCAGCCAACACTCACGCCAAAGCCCACGGCGCGCCCACACCCACGCTCTCCCCCAACGACGCCACGGTCCTCGGCCCCGACGCTCCGGTCAAAGTAACCGAGCTCCACCAGGCCGGCTTCAAAGTCCTCCCCTGGACCACCAACGACCCCGAAAAAATCCGCGCCCTCATCAATCTCCGCGTCGACGGCATCATCTCCGACTACCCCGACCGCCTCCAGAAGGTTCTCGCCGAAGAGAAATCCGCGCACCCCGCCGAATCAGCCTACTTTGCAGCCTTCACCAGCTCAGCCCATCGCGGAGGTCGCGGTCTCCGCCCCGAAAACACTCTTCCCTCCTTCGAGAACGGACTCGACCACCTCGTCCGCGAGCTCGAAACTGACACCGGTGTCACCTCCGACCGCGTCTCGCTCATCTGGCACGATCAGTTCCTCAACCCCGAGTCCTGCCGCCGCGCCGACGGGGCACCCTACACCCGCGACCACCGCATCTACATCCGCGAACTCTCCCTCGCCGAAGCCCAGAGCACCTACATCTGCGACAAGCTCCACAACGGCCCCGAATACGGCAACGCCCAGTTTCCCGAGCAGCAGAACGACCTCGCCCTCTCACCCGTAGCCGTGGCCTTCGCCAAACATGAGCACCTCATCAGCCCCTACGTGCCCACCCACGCCGAGCAGCTCTTCCACTTCGTCGCCTTCTACGTCGATTACTACAGCAACGGCCCCGGAAGCACTCATCCCGACGCCGCAGCCCGCGCCGCCAATGCCCGCACCGTGCGCTTCAACCTCGAAACCAAGATCACGCCGTTCCCCAACGACCCCGCTGGCCCGCCCCCTGCACTCCTCGAACACCGCGAACCCACCACCAACCACACCCTCGAACCGCAGGCCTTCGTCACCGCCCTCTGCGGAGCCATCACCCGCAACCACATGGAGTCACGCGCCGAAGTTCAGAGCTTCGACTTCCGCACCCTCCAGCTCATCGAAGAACAGTTCCCCAAAATCCCCACCTACTACTTAACCGGAGCACCCAACTCCCTAAGCAGCAACTTCATCCCAGCCGCCCTACGCCAACCAACTCCATAATTCAGGCAACAGAGCCCGAAACCTAAACCTAACCTCAAAAGCCCGGGTGCCCCATCCTTTTCGGTCTCACCGAAAAGGGTGGGATGTAGATGCGAATTAGCCGCATCTCCCCCGAAGTTACTGTTCGCGCAAAACATTAGCCGGATCGACATGCAGCGCCCGCCTCACCGGTCCTGCAACCGACAGTGCTCCAGTCAGCAGCAACGTAAAAGCAACCGCGGCAAGCACAAAGGGATCCTGCGCGGTAGCCTGGTAGACGATCGCCGAAAGCAGCCTGCTCGCGGCAACGCCGAGCAGCAAACCCACAACGGAACCGGCAGCAAGCAGGACAAACATACGGCCGAGCGCTGCCGAAAGAATTTGCTTCGCCTGTGCTCCAAGCGCAACCCGAATGCTCAGTTCACGCAGCCGTTTGCTGACGGTGTACGACGCAAGTCCGAAGGTCCCCGTGATCGAGAGCAGCAATCCAAACGCACCAAAAAGACCAAGCGCAACCGTAGCCACCTGCGATGGAAAGAAGGTCAGTCCAAGCTGATTCATCCAGGCACTCGACTCCCGGATAGGAACCGTGGGGTCAAGATCGTGGATTACCTTGCGAACCGTCGCCGCCATATCGTTCGTGGATACATCGGTCGAATCCGGATGGATCCGGACGATGAGCGATGTTGTCGTCTTTCCTCGCTGTAGGATCGGAAAAAACGCAACCGGTTCCTGATCTTCACTAAGCGTCAGGTACTTTCCATTGGCCACAACGCCCACAATCTCGATCAGATCGCCGGAGCCGTTCTTGAAAGAGCGCCCAACGGCGTCGCCGGAGTTCCCGTCCTTGAAGTGAAAGAGGCGACGGGCAAAATCCTGATTCACAATGGCAACAGCTGGAGTCTTCGCAGTGTCGGCAAAACTTAGATCGCGCCCCGCGAGCAGAGTCGTCTCAGCGGCAGCAAAGTATCCGGGTGAGACGTCGAAATCGTACGTGCCAAATGCGCTGGTTGACGGTCTGAAGTCCGTGGTCTGTTGCGAATAGACATTCGAAGTAGGCGTATCCTGCGAGAGCGGTGTCGAGTTGGCATACGCCGCCGCTTCTACTCCCGGAAGCTGTAGCACCCTGTCCAGCAGCTGTCGTTGAAAATGTTCGGCAGTCTCATTCGAATAGCCCGCCTGATTCAGTTCGAACTTTGTCACGACAGCATGTTTCGGATTGATGCCCATGTTCATGGTCATTGATTTGGCCAGGCCACGCAGCGAGACAAACGCAGCCGTAACGGTGACGCAACAGAGCGCAATCTGTCCTGCCAGTAGGACATCGCGAAGCGCCCAGCGACGGCTAACAGAAAACTGGCCCCCGCCATTCTTGATCGCGTCAATTGGATCGGCCTTAAAGATCTGCCCCAGTGGCATGACTCCAAACAACAAGGCCGCAAGCAGCGAGATCAGCAACCCCATCAGGATTAACGAGGGCTGCGGCTGGATATGGAACTTGAAGGGGTATTCGGTCGGCGGATGCCAATTAGCCAAACCGGTAAGGGCGACCCACGCTAAACCGCAGGCGCACGCTCCCCCTAGAATCGCAATCACAGAAGCCTCGACAAAGATCTGGCGGATGATGCGCGAGCGGCTGGACCCAATCGCCATGCGGATGGCAATCTCGCGCGTGCGGTCCGCTGTATGCGCTGCGAACAGGCTGCCGAGGTTAGCGCAGGCAGCCAGCAACACGATACCGGCCAGCCCCAGGACTCCCGCGAGAAAACCACGCGCCGGTCCGCCGAGAAAATCACCCATCAGGCCGGGACGGGTCAGCTTGAACCCCAGCTTCTCTTCGTCTTTCGGATACTGCCTCCGGATGCGGGCAGAGATCGTGTCCAGTTCGGCCTGCACCTGGGGCATCGTCACGCCGTCCTTCAGGCGCACGACCGACCAGACATTGACCTCTCGCCGCGACTCAAGCCAGTCGCCCCCTCCCAGCAACGCTTCATTCGCCATTGGAACGAAGAGGTCAGGCTGCAGAAATTTTTCAGTCCCGTTGAAACCCTCCGGCGTAACCCCGACGATCGTGTACGGATGCTTGTTAATGCGGATAATCTTTCCCACAACGTTCGGATCCGCGCCAAACTGGCTCTGCCACGCTGACCACGAGAGCACAGCGGCCTCGGAGGCTCCGGGATGGTCGTCATCAGCGCGTCCCAGCAGGCGCCCAAGGAACGGCTTGATGCCGACAACCTCGAAGTATTGCCCGCTCACCGTGTCTCCCCAGACAGGCCGGGTGACACCGTTCGCCTCCACGCCAAAATTATTGATCCCCCAGGCGGCAACCGAAGAAAACACCGTATTCCCATCGCGGACGTCGCGCACCTCAGGATTAGCAAAGATCGGATACGTCTGATCGGTGCGTGCAAGCGTCATCACCCGGTCGGCATGAGGAACATCCAGTGGCCGTAGAACTAACGCCTCCAGCACGCCGAAGACAATCACATTCGCAGCAATCCCAAGCGCAAGGGTAAGAATCGCGGTCAGAGCAAAGCCTGGAGAACGCCGCATCTGGCGAAGCGCAAACCGCAGATCCCGCAGCACGCTGTCCAGCCACACCATGCGCCCCTTTACATAGAATTGTTCCTGCGCCCTTCGCACATTGCCGAACTCACGCCGCGCCTTCCACCGCGCCTCGTCCTCGCTCAAACCCTCGCGCTTCAGGTCCTCTGCTTCAAGTTCGAGATGCGCTTTGATCTCTTCCGCAAAATCTTCTGTACTCCGCTTACGCCAGAACATGGTTATGCCTCCTCGTTAAGGGGCCCCTTGCTCGAATCCAGAATCAAACCCATCGCCCGGGTCAGACGCTGCCACTCGCTCGTCTTCGCGAGAAGCTGCTCCCGCCCCTTCGCCGTCAGCGAGTAGAACCTCGCCTTCCGGTTGTTCTCGCTCACGCCCCACTTCGCGCTGATCCACTTCTTGTCTTCCAAGCGTTGCAGCGCCAGGTACAACGACCCATGATCGACAAGAAATACCTCTTCTGACTGGCGTTGAATCAACCGCGCCACACCCTGCCCATGACACGGTCCCAACACAAGTGTCTTGAGGATCAGCAGGTCCAGCGTGCCCTGCAACAAGGCGATACGGTCGTCGTTACTCTCTTGGGTAGCCATCCGACCCATGTATAGACCCGCTTCGGGTCGGATGTCAACCCAAAAGAAGAGAACCACGGTCAAACATGCCACGAATCGGCGGGTTCCGAAGCTGCCCAAAGCAATCCCAAAAAATATTTTTCAAAAAAAGAGGAAAATTTTCAGAGCTCAATTTTGTGCACTTAACAACCACCTAACAGCCGCAAAATTGCACTTAACAACCGTCTAAGAACCGCAATTTTCCCTTGTGGAAATCGCCAAATCCCCTGCAAAACCGCGCTTTTACCAGCAAAAAAAAATTAAAACAAACTAAGCTTCCGCGGCATCTCGATCCCCAGGTGCTCATAGGCCAGCCGCGTAGCCACCCGCCCCCGCGGAGTCCTGTCCAGAAACCCAATCTGAATCAGAAACGGCTCATACACCTCCTCCAGCGCATCCTGCTCCTCCGCCAGAGCAGCGGCCAGCGTATTCAAACCCACCGGTCCGCCATCATACTTTTCAATAATCGTCCGCAGCAGCCGCCGGTCGAGCTCATCGAACCCATGCGCATCAACCTCCAGCAATTCCAATGCTTTACAGGCAGTCTCCCGGTCGATCAAGCCCTGCGCCCGCACCTGCGCATAGTCCCGCACCCGCCGCAGCAACCGGTTCGCAATCCTCGGCGTCCCCCGTGATCGCATCGCAATCTCCGCCGCTCCATCCCGCTCGATCGGCACCCCCAGTACCTCCGCCGACCGCTCCACCACAAACCGCAGCTCATCATCCGTATAAAACTCCAGCCGCAGCAAAATCCCAAACCGCGACCGCAGCGGCGAACTCAACAATCCCGGCCGAGTCGTAGCCGCCACAAACGTAAACGGCCTGATCTCCATCACATGCGTCCGCGCCGCCGGCCCCTGCCCGATGATGATGTCCAGCTTGTAATCCTCGAGCGCCGTATAAAGCTTCTCCTCGAGCACCGGCTGCAGCCGATGAATCTCATCGAGAAACAGAACCTGCCGCTCCTTCAAATTCGTCAGAATCGCCGTCAAATCTCCTTGAATCTGCAGCGCAGGCCCACTCGTCTGCTGATATCCGACATCCAGCTCATTCGCAATAATGGTCGCCAGCGTAGTCTTCCCCAGCCCCGGCGGCCCGAACAGCAGCACATGATCCAGAGCCTCCCCACGCGACTTCGCCGCCTCCAGCGCAATCGCCAGCTGCTCCTTCGCCTTCGTCTGCCCAATAAACTCATTCAGCCGCGAAGGCCGCAGCTTCAACTCAAACGCCGCGTCATCGTCCACCCGCCCAGCCGAAACCAGCCGCTCCGCCTCAGCCGACTTCGCGCCTCCTGGTGTCGCGCGATTCAAATCCATCTTCGCTTTATTCCCGAAAGTATCCACTCAGGGCGATACTAAGGCGAAACCACGCCCCGAAGCAACCTCGGATCTCAAGGCCGCAGCGACAGCATCACCGACCCATGCGGCGGCAGCTCCACCGTCAACGCATTCAGAGCACCAAGCTCCTCCCGCATCCACAGGTCCCGTACCTTGTATTGGGCCCGGTCGACAAACCCATACTCCGCAAAAGTCTTGCCAACGTGCACCGGTGCATCCCCAACATTGAACAGCGCCAGGTAGCTCTTATCCCGGTCCACCGACACCGACACCCACGCAATCACATCCCCATCCTGCCCCAGCATGTGTCCATCGGTCGAGCGCTGATCCACTTCAATCACTCCCGGATCCGTCAGCAGCGACTTCATCCCATCATCCATCTCTGTTAGGTTCCCACCGATAAACAGCGGCGATCGCGCCACCGCCCACAGCGTAATCATCGTCCTCTGCTCATCCGACGTCAGCCGCGAAGCCCTCGGCTTTCCCCACCCCGGCGATGGCCCCAACTGTCCGATCGGCAGCATATCCCCATCGGGCCAGTTCCCCGGCTGCGCATACTTCGCCCAGCTTGCAATCACCGGAAACTGTGCCTTCACGCTTTGCGGCCAATCCTTGCCTTCCGCCTTCTCCCACTGATCCCACACATCATCCGAGATCCGCCACATCTGCGCATTCTTCCCCACCTCCACCGCATTCTCCACAGCAGTCGGCCCCGGCGACAGGCTCAGCACCATCGCCCTCCCCGACCGGCCAATCGCCTTGTGGATCATCCGTATCTCCGCCTCTTTGTACGGATGCGAAGCAATGCAATCCACCTTCACGTAGTCCACACCCCACGACGCATACTGCTTCATCAGTGCGTCGTACCACGCCTGCCCCGCAGCATTCGCCTTCACGCCAAAGTTATCCGGATTCCACGGACACTTGTCCCCCGTGTCCGCCGCAATCCCTGCGCGATAGTGTGTCTTCCCGATCCGCATATTCGCCAGCACCGCCTGCTTTGGAATTCCGCGGATAATATGAATCCCGAACTTCAACCCGTTCCCATGCACCGCATCGCTCAGCGGTTTGAATCCGGTTCCGGCCTTCGACGAAGGAAACCGGTTCACCGCCGGCTCATACTGCCCCCATGCGTTCACGGAATAACGCAGCTTCTCCGGCATCGACGCAAGCTCAGGATTCTCGAGGTACCATCCCTCGTCGATCACCACATACCGCCACCCGAACTCCTTCAGCTGCGCCGCCATCACCACCATATTCGCGCGAAACTGTGTCTCATTGATCGTCAGCCCGAACGAGTCCCAGCTGTTCCACCCCATCGGCGGCGTCGGAGCCAGCTTGTCCTCGGCCCTCACCGGTAACATCGCAAGCAGCATAAGAGCCGCCCCACAAAACCGCCTCAATCCCATGCGAACCAACATACCAAAGTCACTCCATCGCACAGCGGCAGTAGTCGAACATGGCGATCAGGTCGAAATTTCGTCTACTCAACAAGATGCATCCGCAACCCTACAAGGCTATATCGCACCACAACACGAGGCTCGCAACGCAATATGCGTTTGCATTTTTTCATTCCGCCGGATCTTCGGTTGCAGTAGTAGCAGCCGTCGTGGAGCAGATGATGGACCCGCGCCAATAGTTCCTATCAGTTTACGAACACATAAACACCGCAAAATGAAGGAATCCAAGGATTTTATCGCTAAAACACCCGCCCGGGGAGGAAGAGTGGCGTCACGCGACAGGGGGAGCCTGCGGAGCAGACATGGCCGCTTCAATACCCGAGTTCACCTCGGCCTGGGCAAACTCCGCAGCGACGCGAATCCCGTTCATGATCGCCTTCTCATTCGACGATCCATGCCCGATGATGCAAGCGCCTCGCACGCCCAGCAACACCGCGCCACCATACTCGGAGTAATCCAGCCGCTTTTTGAACTCGGCAAAAGCCTTGCGCGACAGTAGCGCCCCAACCTGTGAGGTCACAGTCGACTTCAGCGACTGCCGCAGCGAAACGCTCAGCAGCTGCGCTGTTCCTTCAATCGACTTCAAAGCAACATTGCCAACAAAGCCGTCGCAAACAGCAACATCGCTGTGGCCGTTGAAGAGATCGCGCCCTTCGACGTTGCCGATGAAGTTGATGTTGGTCAGCGCACGCAGCATCGGCAGCGTATCGCGGGTCAGTGAGTTGCCCTTGGACTCTTCCTCGCCGATCGACAGCAACCCAACGCGAGGATTGTGGATGCGCAGCACGTTCTTCGCATACATGTGCCCCATCACGGCAAACTGAACCAGGTTGTCCGGGTCGCAGTCCACGTTCGCTCCCACATCCAATAGCAAGGAAGGAACGCCTTTGATTGTAGGAAGAATCGTAGCCAGCGCCGGCCTGTCGACGCCCGACAACATACCGAGCACCATCTTCGCGGTAGCCATCGCCGCGCCTGTGTTGCCTGCAGTAAAAAATCCGGCTGCGCGCCCCTCGCGAACCATCTTCAGCCCGACCCGCATCGTCGAGTCGCGCTTGGCCCGGACCGCCTGCGCGGCCTTGTCGTCCATGGTAATCCACTCCGTAGCCGGCGCAATGTACACAGGCAGACGTTGCCCCCGTAGCGCATGGCGCAGGATCGGACGCAGCTTATCCTCCGGCCCGACAAGGTGGACCCGCACGTCATACTGCCGGGCAGCAAGGACGGCCCCGCGAACCTCCGGTTCGGGGGACTTGTCGGAACCCATCGCGTCTACAACGATGTCAGTCGGCATCAGCAGGCATGAGCAAGGGTTGGATTGGAGGAACTAGCTTGCTTCTTTGGTCACGATAACATCGCGGCCCTTGTAAGTCCCGCACTTCCGGCATGCACGGTGCGGCAGCTTGCGCTCATGGCAGTTCGGGCACTCAGAGAGACCGGTGGGGGTAAGAAAATCGTGGCTGCGGCGCTTGGCAGTCCGTTGCTTTGAGTGGCGCCGTTTTGGATTAGGCATTGCGGTATCCCTTTCGATCGGCCGCGGCGGTTGCGCAAAGAAACACGCGGGTCGACGAGGCAAAAACTTGATTTCAGTGCTTCAACTCGAGCTTGTTGGCCAGATCCCCAAGCGCATTCCATCGCGGATCGGCCGGGACCTCATCGCAGGAGCATTTCGCTTGATTCAGATTCTGACCACAGCGCGGGCAAAGTCCCTTGCAGTCCGCCGAACAGAGAGTGCGGCTCGGCAGGGAAAGCAACACCTGCTCACGCACCACATCCTCCAGCAAAAGACCGCTCTCTTCATAATAACCGATTTCGGTCTCATCTGCTGTAATCGCGCGCTCGCCGAGGTTCGAATCGGCTGCTTCCGGCCGGAAAATGAGGTCAAAGTCCCCTGCCAGCGGTACCGCCACCGGTTCAACGCACCGCGCGCACTGAATCTCGAAGTCGGCACCGTAATGCGCCCGCAGCCGGATATCGTTGACATGCGAGCTCGAGCTTCGATGCTCGATCAACAGATCGGCGACGCCGTTGACCGGCAAAGGACTTACCTGCCGGACATCCGAGGCATAGTCCAGAGAACCCGGAGCAATGATCTCATTGAACTCAAGCGGCTCATCAACGAGTTGGATAGGAGTAATCAGCACAGAATTAACGTTAGCAGGTTCCCACAACAGATCAAGTGGCCTGGGAAACGGGTTAGTGCATTACAGGGCGTATCCTCATACAACGAAAATAGTTCGCATCTTAACCGACCGGATCGGACGTCCAATGTCCATATGAATGAGAAGTGGAAAGCGGCAGAAATCCCGTCTCTTGCGGGCAAACGCATCCTCATTACCGGTGCGAACAGCGGCATTGGCTACCATGCTGCGCTGAAACTGGCTCGCAAAGGCGCACAGGTTATGCTGGCCTGCCGCGACCGGAAACGCGGCGAAGCGGCCCTCGCTAGCCTCGGTTCCGATGCCCCCAGCGCTCACACTGAACTTGTTCTCCTCGATCTGGCCTCACTCGCCTCTGTGCGCAGCTTTGCAGAACAGGAGCTGGCGAAACAACGCCCGCTTCACATCCTGATCAACAATGCCGGCGTCATGGCTCCTCCCAAACGCCTCGAAACAGCGGATGGATTCGAGCTGCAATTCGGCACAAACGTCCTGGGCCACTTCGCCCTCACTGGCCTGCTGATGCCCGCACTCGAACGAGCAGCCATCGAATCTCCCGACAGACCGCGCGTCATAACCATCGCTTCTATCGCGCACAAGCAGGGGCACCTCAAGTTCGATGACCTGCAATCCAGAAAAGACTACAGGCCGATGCGCGCCTATCAACAGTCCAAGCTTGCCGACCTGATGTTCGCCCTCGAACTCGACCGCCGTCTGCGCACCGCCGGCTCACGCGTCATGTCAGTAGCCGCGCACCCTGGAGTTGCCAGAACCAATCTCTTTGAAGTCGGCGACTACTCTCCGTTTGAGAAGGTTATTCGTAGCCTCGTAGGCCACGTCATCGGCATCGTCCTGAACACCGATGCCGAAGGTGCACTCCCCACGCTCTACGCTGCAACCGCATCCGGCGTTCAGGATGGAGGCTATTACGGACCCCAGGGGTTCCAGGAGATGAGGGGCGACGATGTAGGCTCCGCCAGGATTGCCCCCCAGGCTCTCGATACTGCAGCTGCCGCTCGCTTATGGCAGGTCTGCGAAGATCTGACAGGCATCCGATTTTTGTAGTGCATCCGGCTGGAACCATGTGCTGAAATACAAGGATTCTATGAACGCTGCTGTCGTAAATTCGTTTGATGCACCTCCGCGCTACACCACATTCGCCGACCCGGTTGCATCGGAAGACGAAAAACTTGTGAGCGTCACCGCCGCCGGTCTTCACCCGATCGTCAAGGCGCTCGCCAAGGGTACGCACTACGGCAGCTCGGGCGAGCTTCCCTTCGTGGCTGGCGTGGACGGCGTAGGCAAACTCGAGGACGGCACTAGGGTTTTCTTCGGTATCTCACGGCCTCCATTCGGCACGTTCAGCGAACTTGCCCTTGCAGCCAATTGGACGTGTCTGCCGTTGCCCAAAGAAATAGACGACGTAACCGCCGCAGGAATCGCGAATCCAGCTATGTCCTCCTGGGCAGCCCTCACCGCGCGAGCCAAATTTGTGGCCGGAGAGAGCATCTTGATCCTCGGCGCAACCGGAGTGGCTGGTCGAATGGCAATTCAGATCGCGAAACGTCTCGGAGCCCGTCGTGTCATTGCAGTGGGCCGGAATCCACAGGCTATAGAGAAGCTCGAATCCTTGGGTGCCGACGCAGTCATCTCGCTCAATCAGGAGCAGGCGCCGCTTGTCTCTGCGATCCGAAACGAGTTGTCTCAAGGAGTAGACGTTGTGCTCGACTATCTCTGGGGTACGCCGGCGGAGCGGGTGCTTGAGGCCATTTCACAAAAAGGGCTGCGAAAGGCCGCTGCGCGTATCCGATTTATCCAGATTGGCAACAGCGCCGGCAACGCGATTTCCCTGTCGGCTGCGACTCTGCGCAGTTCCGGGCTCGAACTTCTCGGCAGCGGGTTTGGAAGCGCTTCTCTCGATCAGATTCGCCAGTCCCTTGCTGAATTCTTTCAATCGGCGGCAACGAAGCCATTCCAATTCGAAACCAAAGCTACTCCATTGCGCGAAGTGGAAGCACTCTGGAACGCATCGGAGGAAGGTACCCGCGTCGTCTTTCAGCCTTGACCGATTAGTTTTCAGGTAGCCGGTTCTGGAATTGGTTCTACTCGTTCCACCGGTTGTGATCTGGATCGGCTAGAGAGTTCCTTCAATGTCTCTTTGCTCAAAGGCTTCTCGTGGAGCAGAAGCTCAGTCGCACGAACGCGAGGATTGGCATGGAACCAACGTTGCACAATGTTGTCCTTAAGTAGATTACCCAGCGCCAAAAGACACATGCCCTGATGATGCGCCATCCAGGACCGCACCAGCCTGGGCTCTCCGCCCTGGGTGTAGTCGGCCGCTTCGTAGAAGCCGTAGTTCCCGACCCAGTTCATTGCGTCCATTCGTCGAAGGTTTGCGACTGCCTCCTTACGAAGAACCGAAAGAGCAAGAAAAGTTGAATAGGGAGAGATAACCGGACCGTCCTCCGCTCCATATTTCAGAGCTAACGCCGGGATTCCCCAGGCCTGGTAGCCGTACCTTCCTTGCGGATCCAGCTTAGCGAAGCCTGACTCCGATATTCCCCAGGGAATGTTACGGACGTGATCGCGCTGAATGTGAACGGCAGACTCGAGGGACCGCGCGATGAGCGTGTTCGGGAAAGTGCGCATCCATAGGGCAGGCATCATGTACTCAAACATAGTTCCCGTCCAGGAGAGGAGAGCGGGGCGATTGCGTACCAGCACATGAGAGCGGTCAAGCCGGAACCACGATTGCTGAGGAATGTCTCCCTTGGCGACGGCAATAAATGAGGCGATGCGAGCCTCGGAGGCAAGCAGATCGTAGCAGGCTGAATGCAACTCGCAGGCGGTTCCATCAAAGCCAATGGAAAGGAGTTGACGCGACTCCACGAAGAGAAACCCATAGTGCATTTCGTCAGCATGACGGCCCGCTTCCGCCGCGATAGCGCTGATATCACGCTGGAGTTGCGAAAGGCGCACCACTGCATCAGACAAGAGTGTTCGCAAGGACGCAGTAGAAGCTGCCAGGGGAGAGTCGGAGGGCAGCGAAGGAAGTGCCGCGGCAATTCTCGAATCCAATTCGGCGGCGTAATCGGCGGCCTGTTCCAATGTTGGGATGCACTGGTCTTCGGTTCCGCTAAGTTCCGGTAATGCGAAGAGGGCCTCAAACTGGGGGAGAAACCAGGGGGTATAGTTCTGCACGAAGATCGATAACGCGACCCGTCTGCGAGAGAGTTCGTGGACAAGCCAATCGCCCCGGCCGGTACCCGACAGATCGTTCTCAATAGGAATGGAAAGATCCGGCGCTGCGGTCTGGAGCAAGAGAGATCGCACTTGAGACCGTATCTGGGCGACAGGCGAATTCTTAGAGAGAGACTGATTGTCGGGATTTGCTTCACTCGTTGAGGTCTTGGGATTGGGCTGCATTTGTTCCAGAATGGAGAACATTTCAATGTTTAATAACGGGCGCCTCAGCAGGTCGAGCGCACCAGCATGAAGTGTGTAAAGAGATGCGGTTAGATTGCCGCTGTCGACGGTGGAGATGGTTAACGGCAGGATCGGCCGCAGCGATTCCATGTCGTACCAGTTATAGATATGTCCTTTTTGCTTTTCGAGACGGTCACAGGTGGTGAGCGTTCCGAGTGTCGCAATCGCGAACTCAGGAAGTGTCAGAAAGCCGAATTCAAAGGCGACCTGCCGTGCATTGAAGAGCATGCCAAGATTCGTAGGAGATAACTTCCTCACTTGAAACAGGTTTTTCTCTTCCACGTTGTCTGGGATGAGCCAATGATTTTCTTCGCCGCCGAATTCTTGAAAATATCGCCATAAGTGAAGTGCCTGCTCTTGCAGGAAGCGGGTATCTTCCTTGGTGAGCGGGCCTTCTTCTTGACGCGGGGGAGAATTGAGCCAGGTTGCAACGAATGGTGCAATCGTCCACAACAACAGGATTGGGCTGGCCGCGAGCAAAGATCGGATATCAGTGAAAGCGAGGGCAAGCGCAATGAAAGCCGCCACGACCGGTGAGAGATACAGATAGATATCGACAGGGGCTCTCGATGCGCCTAGCTCGACTTGAGCAGCTGTCTCCCACTCAAGCAGGTGCTTCCCCGATACCAGACTGCGGCTGAGTGATCGGCTGATTGCATCGAGCGAAAGAAACATGTGGTGGGGCAGGAAGGTAAGGTTGAGCACTGTAAATCCGAACGAGGAGACAAAGGCAGAAAAGCCTTCGAGCTCGCCAACAAGACTCAGCTTAAGTAAGGCCCGCCCCAGATTGAAGGCCAGTTGTACCAGGACTGGAAGCAGCAAAAGAAGAAGGCCGGCTACTGTCCAATATCTAGCTCCTCCTGGTAGAACGAACCAGCCAAGAACAAAGAGCAGAAAGGTGACCGGTTCAACAAGACTGCGCCGCAGATTATCCAGAATCTTCCACCGGGAGATCGTGCTGATTGGATTGGTGACAAGCTTGCCGGACTCGTCGGGTACGCGGCTGAAGAGCCATTGCGCGATCTGCCAATCGCCGCGGACCCAGCGATGCTTTCGACGAGTGTGGGCGGAATAATGCGTAGGGTAGTCGTCGATGATCTCGATATCCGTGACGAGACCCGCGCGCGCATAGGAGCCTTCGATCAAGTCGTGAGAGAGGAGAGCATTTCGCGGAAAGCGCCGGTCTAACACCTCATGGAGGATGCTGACCTCATAGATGCCTTTGCCGGCAAAACTGCCTTCGCCGAACAAGTCCTGGTAGACGTCGGAGACAGCACGCGTATAGATATCGAAGCCTGTTTCGCCGGAGTAAAGAGAGGCGAGCCGCGACCTGGATGCAGAAGAGACACTGACGCCCACACGGGGCTGCAGGATGCCATAGCCCTTGGTCACGATGCGTAGTTTCGGATCGACGACAGCCTGATTCAGGGGATGCGCCATCGTTCCAACCATCCGCGCAGCTGTTCCACGCGGTAGTTGGGTGTCGGAGTCCAGGGTGATGACGTAGCGGACTCGCCGCAGAATGTTGAGGGGTCCTGCTTTAAGCGGGAAGCTGTCATACTTGCCCAGCAAAAACTTGTTGAGATCCAAAAGCTTTCCCCGCTTCCGTTCCCATCCCATCCAGACTCCTTGTCGGGAGTTGAAGACGCGATAGCGGTGCAGGAGGAAAAAAGAGCCGCCTCGTTCGTGCTCGTACTTCGCATTCAAATTGTCAACGCAACATGCAGCCAGCTTCGCCAGTGGGTTGGAATCCTCATCAAGGGGCTGAGCCTCGACGTCGGGTAGATCCGTCAACAGGCCGAAGTGGATGTTCGGGTCCTGGTTCGAGAGATAACGGGCCTCAAGCTGGTCGAATAGTTCACGGACTTGTTCCTCGTTGAACAGCAGTGTGGGAATAACAACGAAGGTAGCTGAATTGTCTGGAACTCCCTTGGAAAAATCGACTTTCGGAAGCGAATGAGCCCTCATGAGCGCCGTGACGGTATTGTTCACCAGGTCGACTGCGCCTTGCGACGCGGGCAGTAATGCAAACAACAGCGCACCAATTACAGGCCAGAAAGGATTATGAGGGACCAGCGGCGCGATGATAGCAACGATTAGAAGACACGACACTGTAAATATTCCGAGGATGTAGAAATCATCCTTCCATCGTCGAAGAAAGTTTCGCAGCCGCTCCATCGGAGGAGGGTAGTAGCCAATCTGCTCAGTGAGAGAAGGGAGGCCTTCAGCGAATAAGAAATAACCCAGGTGCATGGTTCTGCATGCATAACGCGGATCAGCCTGGGCAGTCTCTGCGGCTTGTCGAGCAAGATCGAGGGCAAGTTGCGCCGTCTCGACCTCACTGGCGTCGGCATGCTGTGCCAGCTCAGCAACCCGCATGTGGTAGGCATGGCGCGTCTCGTCTTCCATCTTTGCGAAGACACCAGCCGGATCTTGCCGAAGAATCCGATTGAAGGCTATAAGCGGCTCAAGAACAGTGCGCCATTCGAACTGGTTGAGTCGACGCATGCTGTGGAGGATCGAAGAGAAAGGAGATTGTTCGATCGGCGGCAACTCACCTGCTCTAAAGGCATCCTCGGCGCGATCCAGGATGTATTCGAGCTGTGCCAGCTTGAGTGCCTGCGGCAGAATCAAGATCTCCGCAAACAGGAGCGCATCCCGTTCCTGTGCCTTCTGGACGTAGATGGTCAAGGACTCCGGAGACCAAATGCCTTGGGCCGCGGAAAGATATCCCTCGACCAGATTGATCACTCGCGGCAAAGCGTTATCGCCATCAACGCGGACGTGAGGAAGAGGGCTGAATGCTGCATTGGTCTCGTCGCCGGCGGTCAAAGGGGCTTCCAACATGCGTGTGCTTTCCAGCAATTCAAGTTGGGACGTCAGTTCGTGCGTCGAAGATACCTTACGGCAGGCGCGGAGAATTTCGGCGAGTCTCAGCTTCAATCTGGCGATTCGATCCGGTAGCCCACTAGCCTTCGCGGTGGCCGTGACCATATGCCATTGTTTGCTCAAAACTTCGGCACTTTTCTGCAACTCGGAATTCGACACAAGTGGCCTCTCGAGGAGTTCAACGGTCGGAAACTCCAACGCTGGGGCAGTTGGTGGAAGAGCGTGTTCTGAAGCGATCGGGTCCTTTGAAAGCGGCGCCATGATACCTTTCTCGATTCGGTGTGTGCCCTGCACCTAAAGTGCGATCAAAGCAAATAGTTATCGGCCTTGCCTGTTTCGTAAGATGCGGAAGCGCCCTTACCTGTAGCTTGCAGCCTGCATCTCGAACATGCTGGCATAGAGCCCATTCCGGGTCATTAACTCCTGATGGGTACCCTCTTCAATTAGCCGGCCGCCGGAGAGCACGACGATGCGGTCAGCCATCCGTACTGTCGAGAATCGATGGGAGATGAGAAGGGCCATTTTGCCGGCAGTCAATTCGGCGAAACGCTCGAACACTTCAAGCTCGCTGCGTGCGTCGAGAGCCGCAGTCGGTTCGTCTAAGATGAGCAGCTGTGCATCGCGAAGATAGGCGCGGGCCAGGGCCATCTTCTGCCATTCCCCGCCCGAAAGTTCAACGCCACCCTCGAAGCGGCGACCCAGCATCTGATCGTACCCGCCTGCGAGTTTTCGCACGACAGTATCGGCAAGGCTTTTGTGAGCTGCGAGTTCGATATCTCCTTGCTGATGCGCCTCATCGACTCGGCCTACCGCAATGTTCTCTCTTGCCGTCATCTCGAAGCGCATGAAATCCTGGAATATCACTCCGATCTGTCGGTGAAGATCTTCAATCGAATACTCTCGAAGATCGATGCCATCCAGCAGGATCTGTCCCTCGGTAGGATCGTAGAGTCGACTAATCAACTTGACTACGGTAGTTTTGCCCTCCCCGTTTTCGCCTATCAGCGCAATCCTTTCCCCCGGGGAAAGGGTAAGGTTGAAGTTTTTCAGCACCCTCCGATCGGTATCAGGGTAGGCGAAGGACACGTTGCGAAACTCGAAGCCCATGCGAATCTTCGCCGGTGCCGGAAGCGCTCCCGATTTGGATTCCACGGTCGGTTTCATCTCAAAGAATGCAATCAAGTCACTGAGGAAGAGTGCCTGATCAGCAATGCCCGATGCAGTGGAGAAGACTTGTTGCAAATTGGAGCTGGCCTGCTGGATAGCCGTGGTAAGGAAAGTGAATTCACCGATGTCGTAGAAGCCTTTGAGAGTGCGCCAGATGACATAGACATAGGCACCGTAATACCCCAGGGTACCGATGATACCCAGCAGCCCGCCTACTACCAGCTTGGACCGTGAAAGCGCAACGTCTTCGCGATAGATCTGGTTCGCAAGTGCCTGAAATCGGTCGGTAAAGAATTTATTGAGCCCAAAGAGTTTTACCTCTTTTGCGCCTTCGCGACTCCCGGCTACTTGTCGCAAATAGTCCATCTGTCGCTTGGTAGGGGTTTGCCGAAAGTTTTTGGCGTAACCCAGGAAAGCATAATGAGTCTCGCCTAGGAACGAAGGAAGTACCCCGGCCGCAAGCAGAAGGACCAGCCATGGGGAGGCCCATGCGAGAGCCGCCGAAAAAACCAGTGTCGTGATGACCTGTTGGATGAGCCGACCCATCTGCTGGATCATCGCCAAACGATCGGTTGCTTGAACCCGCGCGCGTTCAAGTCTGTCATAGAAGACGGGGTTTTCGTACGTGGTCAGATCGAGGCGCGCGGCTTGCTCCATCACCCGAACACTTACGTACTGGGTGTAACGATTCGCAAGAAGTGAATCCGAATAGTCGATCGCTCGAGTGATCAATCCTGCCGCTACGTTGAGGACAACCTCGGTTGCCACCAGAATCCAGAAGTTCGAGGGCAAAGCTGCGCCACGCAGTACGCCAGCGATGTCATTGATGATGTACTGAGCAACTTTTGCGATCGCAAAGGGGAGAACCGCAAGGAAGATCCGCAACACGATTCCCCACGAAACAACCGCTCTTCCCGATTCCCAGAGAATACGGAGTACGGCAGGCATGTTTCGAAGAGCGCGGAGGCGGTCACGCCATGGATTCTCAGCATTTGCAAGGTCTTTCAAATCGCTCCTAGGATGACCAAAGGAAAAAGGCCGGGCATAAATGGAAACCGCCTGTTCGCCTGATTGATGCGTAAATGCCTGGAAATGTTGGATAGATTGTAGCTAAACTCTCTGCAGTCTCATGGCACCGCAAAGAGTAAAATAACGGGAATATGTCTCGCGAGTTCTTCGCCATGTCTTCTATTAAGGTTCTGGTAATCGACGACAATCAGGCTCATGCTGAAGGGCTTGCAGAACTTCTTGAACTCTCGGGTTTTAAGGCTGTTTATGCCACTACGGGAAAGAAAGGCCTGGAACTTGCGCTCAGTGAAGCGGTGGATGCGGTTCTTCTCGATTTGAACCTTCCCGATATGAGCGGTTACGAGGTTAGCGATCGTCTTCGGAAGGATCCTGCCACTGCGAATCTGGCAATTGTCTTTCATACTGCTGCCGACTCGACAACCGTTGACCATCAAGGGGATGCGTTTCTAACTTATCCAGTTGAAATGGGCCATATCTGCCACGTAATTCAAGGATGTGTTGCGCGACGAAGAATCACTACCCCCTCTCCTTGAGGAAAGCATTTCAAAGTTGCAGCTCAAGATCTTTAAGACTCGGAGATGGGCCAATCGCTAATATGCCGCGCTGATCGTGAAGTTTCCGAATCTCTCCTGGTAATTGTTGCTCCATCTGTCATTTACATCCGCACTTGCCAGATAGATCTGCTTGGTGCCGGCGAATGCGGGCGCAAACTCCAATTCCAGATTGATCGTCACCATATTCCCATCGACCTTGGCGGACGAGCCAGAGGCCATCACAGTACATTGAGAGTTGCTGAAAGTAGAAGATGATCCGGCAGTAATAGGATGAGAGCCCCATGTTCCTCCGCCGTCGGGCACAAGCCAGATCGCGTTTGCGGGCATGTCATATCGCACGAGGCATTCATTAGCCGACCAGCGGGATTTAGCGCCCGGAGCAACTCCTTCGGACATGACGGAAAAAGTGACTTCTTTAATATGCGATCCGCCGTTTGGGTCCTGGTACGTCGCTTTAAACATCTGCGCAGAACCCGCGCTGACCAAGAGCATGGCTGAAACCGGAGATGCCAATTTCGTCTTGGCAAGCCCAGCATCCCGCGGCTTCGAGCAGCTTGTAAGAATCAGACTGGAGCAAAGAATCAATGCAAAACGCATGTCGAATTCCTGCGACCCTTCAGAGCAAAATATTCTGACACTCGTCAGGAGACTCCCAAACGAATCTCTTCATGGTATTGCCAATCAACGATCGGGGTTGAACAAAAGCTAGCATTCTATTGAAGAATGTCCGTCCGGGGCTGCGCTGATGACAATATATTGACACATCCCAGATTGATTGATGACACACCGGTGAGCATAGCGCGATAGGTTGGAATCGCGACCTGTCTTATGGTGAAGCTCAAATATCTGCGGCATCCCCTGCGAACAGCGAACGCTGCGAAGGACATGCTCACAGCGCGCCTCAACATGTGGACATTCGCGACCCATGGGGCTCGCCGATTCAAAGATGATCCTCGATTTGACCTGCAGAATGTCACCGACGGATTTCGGTCCCGAATCGATGAGTCCACTGACGACTCCGAACTGCTGGAAAGAATCTGCGAGGCCTACATAAAGGCGAGCGAGCATCAACAGTTTGCCCCGGAAGCATACAAGGCGACAGAATGGTGGCAACAGGTAAGAAACCGTAGCCTCGCTCCTGTAGTGAAAGCATTGCAATCGCGAGATATCGTCTCTTTGCGGAGAATGTATCGCAATTTCTTCCGTGACCCATGCTCAGGGGGGCTGCTAGGGGTTCCGTTCGGCATGTCGCAAGCTTATTTCGGTGGCACGATCAAGGACTTCCATCGCCGGTTTTATCTAAGCCACGCTCTGTACCGTCTTGACTATTGGCAGACGCAGACCGACAACCGGTTCGAATTGCGCGACCTGGCAGGTCCCGAGACTGGCAATCCATTTGGCATAGAAGTTGACGGAACCTTAGTGAGAGTCGGCGCAGAATATGCCCACTGTTGCGCATCGAAAGTTAGGGATCTCCTCGACCCAGAGAAGGCAGCGGTCGCGGAGATTGGAGGCGGGTTCGGCGGAATGGCTTATTATCTGCTCCGCGATCGTTCGAACGTAACTTACATTGACTTCGATCTTCCGGAGAGCATCGCCCTAAGTTCGTACTATCTCCTGAAGTCCTTTCCTCATCTCAAGTTCCTGCTTTATGGCGAGAAAAAATTAACTACCAAAGCGATCGATCAAGCAAATGTAATTCTGATGCCGGTGTTTGAACTGGCAAACATGCCAGCCGAAAGTGTTGGTGTTACGTTCAGTTCCCATGCGATGTCCGACATATCTTCCGATGCTCTGGTCGAATACATGAATAACGTCGTCCGCATGACTCGGCGAGCGTTTTTGTATATCGGTAACAGTGCGGCGAGTAAGTCTATCTCCGATTTAGTGAGCCGGGACCATAACTCGTTCCAGCTAACTGCGGCGTGCTCCTCTGGCTGGCACAGCCACAAAGTTTCGGGAGCAGGAGTGGGCGGCAAGGCAGGGCTCGCAGCTTCGACGATGTTTGAACACTGTTACACACGCATCGCCGCTCCGAAAATTGCCGGAGGAAGTTGTCAATCCATCCACGAATCAGCACTCAAATAAATTGCGGTCGGCTCTCACGGCTGCCGATTTTGAAGAAGCGCATATGTCGATCATGACGCAGTGTCGCAATGCTATTCAAACGCTTGTATTCGGCGACACCTTGGTCCCGCAAGCGTTCACAATTGGGTTAGCGGATCCCGCAAGCAGAAATCGCCGTGTGTCTGCATGGAATGGGGGCACCCCTGGATGTAACGAACCGCCATTCGATGGCCTGTGCCGATCCGTTTACCGTATGCATCGCCTTCAACGAAGATCAAATACCGACTGAGGTGGAGCTCGGGCATCTATCCCTGAAATTCTGCGAACGACAGGGCCAAAGACGAATGCTCGGGCAGATTAACCTTGATGGCAAAAGCGCTTCTGTCATCAAGGCAATCGGCAGCCATCTGGTATTGTTCCAGATTCGAAAGTCAGCGAACTACTGTCTGCCGAAGGCACGTATCTGGGCTCATTATTTGCTGCACAGATATTCTCTGTGGAGAAAAGTTGATAACGCTGGAATAAAGATGTCCTTCCTCGAACGCCGTGCGGTAATGGTCATGTTCATTCGCCCCCATCCGGTAGTGCTGGTCAGTCTTGACAATGAAGCCGGAGGAAATATTTTTCCAATGAATATTATGGGCAACCTGGATATGGACCATGTTGCCTTCGCATTGAAAAACTCACGACTAGCAGCTCGTCTGGTTGAACGTTCCAAATCCGTAGCATTGAGCGATGTGCCACTTGCTCAGACCCCATTGGCATATCGCCTCGGCGTGAATCACGGAAAAACATCGATTGATTGGGAGCAGGTTCCTTTTATGACGAAATTGTCAAAAACCTTCGGCCTTCGAATTCCCAACTTCGCCCAACGAATAAGAGAGGTTGAGGTCCAGTCGGTCCACAATCTGGGGAGTCACACATTTTTTGTGGGCCGCGTCGTACATGAAGAGAAATCTGAGGAGACCGTTGGATTGTGTATAGTTCATGGCTTTTATCAGGCACTGAGACTTAAAGGAAACCCGGAAAAGTTGAAAAATTCATTGCTTGAGGATTTGTATAACAAACGAGGAACCCCTCACAGTTCCTTGCCGTTGTAAGGCCGATCACTATGCCAATCACTTCTACTCCAACAAGAATCCCTGCTTCACCTACCGTGCAAGTATGGCTAAAACCGGCTCTCTGGACGGTGATGGCCGCGATGACAATATCTGTCATCTTCTATAGCGAAATCCCACTGTTACGACAGGAAAAGGAGCGGGCTTACCTCAGTACTATCCCATGGCTCATCATTCCGCACATTCTTTGTGGAATTACTGCACTGCTTAGCGGGCCTCTTCAGTTCTCCAGTAGGCTTCGCCGTCGCAATCCTAAATTTCATAGGTTTCTCGGACGTATTTATGTAAGCTCGGTGTTTGTTGCCGCACCGCTGGGGATTGTTTTGTCGAATCATCGCCATGATCCGCGGGCCGTACATTTCGTTGCTGCAAATATCGTTCAGGCCAGTACGTGGATCATCGCCACTGCCGCCGCTTTTCTGACAGCGCGCAATCGCCACATCCAACAACATCGCGAATGGATGGTCCGCTCCTACGCCGTTACGTTTACTTTTGTCGGCACTCGCGTCCTTCAGCCCATCCCCGCATGGAATCGTCATGGCGAGACGGGATTCGCTATGGAAATCATCGTCATTACTTTCATGGCCATCTTTATTCCTGACATCGTGTTTCATTGGCGCGAACTCACTACTCGTCGCCGGCAGGATTCGCGGGAGCCAACACGACCATGAAAGCTTCGGCAAACACATCCAGCGCGTCTGTACGTGATTTACCGGAAGCTCCGCGTTCTTTCAATGAGGAAGGTAAGGTGTTCACCCGAAGGTGGTTCGTTGCCGCCGAGTGGACGCTGCTAGCGTTGTTGCTGCTTCAGTTTGTGTTTCACACTGCCCCAAAAGCCTGGCAGACGTTAAATAGCGATTTCCCCAATTACTATCTGACAGCACGTTTAACTCGCGAACATTATGACACGTCACGAATTTATGAGTGGATATGGTTGCAGCGTCAAAAAGACCACCGCGCTATCGATCAATCGACAGTAGGCATGCCGCCCATCACCGCATTCTCCACTCTTGTGCTCTATCCGTTGGCAACGATGCCCGCTCTAAAGGCGAAGCACTATTGGCTTGCTATTAACTTCTGTTTGTTGCTTGCTACTCTCTGGCTTCTGCATTCTTTGACGTCGCTTCCATGGCGCCGTCTTCTTCTGGTTGTCGCTCTAAGTTTCCCGCTGCGGGCTAACTTTCTGCTCGGGCAATACTATGTCCTGCTGCTTTTTCTTCTGACTTTGGCATGTTTCTTTTACATTGATCGACGACGATTCAGAGCCGGGGTTCTCATAGGCTTTTCGGCCGCGCTGAAGATTTTTCCGGTCATCTTTCTCTTATTCTTTCTACGGAAAAAAGATTGGAGAGCCTTTACCGGTGGGGTGGTCGCTATCCTTAGCTGCTTCGCAGTCTCCATTTTAGTTTTTGGTTGGGAGCTCAATCGAACCTATATAACTCAGGTGCTGCCTGCGACGTTTCGAGGAGAATGCCTGGCTCCGTATAACCTTCAGTCCGCATCTCTTTCTGCACTGTTGCATCGGCTGTTCGTCTTTGAACCGCAACTGAATCCGCATCCCGCGATGAACCTTCCGTGGATGTTTGCGGTGTTGCACTCCATCCTGTTGATAGTGATAGCAGCTCCCGCGATCCTCCTGATAATTCCAGCTGAATATTCTCCCCGGCGCATTAGCATCGAGTGGGCCTCGGTTTTGCTGGCAAGCCTGGCGATCTCAACTTCGCCTGCTTCTTATCTGTTTACTCTGCTGATCTTGCCAGCGGCGCTTATCTGGCGATTGCTTGATGAGAAAGGAAAACACGGTTGGGCCGCACTCCTGCTATTGCTCTATATAGCTGCAGGATTCCTTGGAGGAAGAACCGGCGGAGGGGATGGTTGGGTCGCATTGTTAGAAGTTCCGCGGTTGTATGCGCTTATCTTGCTCGCCGCCTTCAGTTATCTTGTTTTACTCCAGCAGGAAGCCCATTACGAATCAAAGAACGGTCGAACTCAGTGGTCGATTGCCGTGTCTGCGATTTTGATGGCCAGTGTTGTAACTAATCTTCAGCACCAGCATGGCCTCTATGCCGACTATAAGTGGAGAATCTCTGAACCCGCAGAAGTATTGAGTATGACCCATCCTGCTACTCAACGGGATAAGACCCTCTCGATAGCATTGCTGAGTGGCGGCTATCATTTAGCAACACCCCGCGCGAATACTGTGACGTTCAGTGATAAACGCGATGGAGATTATCTCGCGGTCACCGCCGCAGATGACAAACAGTGGGTCGAACATGCAGGGGCAGAATCCACGATACGACTTTTGGGAACAGTGAGAGAGGATATTGATCGTGCTGAATCGCCAGTAGCTTCTCCGGATGGTCGGTGGTTGGCGTTTCTTCGGGAGGATCACGGCCGAGCAAGACTTTGGGTTCGCAACTCAGGTGATCCGGACGATTCAGGGAGGCTCATAACCGCCCCACAGTTCAACATACTTGAAATGTCATTCCTGCCGGACGGTTCTCTGGTTTTCGCAGCTGTCACCGCTGGTCAGACATCCTTATTTGTTGCTCATCAGAATGGCAGTGTTAGATATTTCGATGCAGACAATTCCAGATATCCATCCGTTTCCCCGGACGGCCACTGGCTTGCCTTTAGCCGGTTACAACGCGGAAATTGGAACTTATGGCTTCGCGACCTGAGGACTGGCCAGACAAGCAGGCTAACCGATGTCGAATGCAACGACACGGACTCCTCCTGGAGTGAAGATTCGCAAACTCTCGTCTATGCCAGTGATTGTGGAAGAGGCCTTTGGTTACCAGCACTTTGTCGACGTCGCATTCCACGTTAGATCGCTGCGTACGTCCGCAATTACGGGTCACATCGCGAGATTTGACAATCTCGTGACAAAAAACTGATACCCCCGCCACACCAAGGTAAGAGACTCAAGAAGTGACTCAAATGCAGACCGGCAAATACGGGTGCTATCAGAATGGCAACTGCCGAGGTTAGCCCATTGCGCACAAAGCCGAGAATCGATAAGGCGAAGCTGATACTCCTGGAACTCGTCAAGCCGCTCCGCTGGAATCTTTTGGGCTGCTGCTTTCTGATTATCGTCAATCGTTTCTGCAGCATTGCCGTACCCGTCTCGGCTCGCTACCTGATCAACGACGTAATGTATCAACGCCAGGTCGGCATGTTACCTCTTATCCTGTTTTCTGTTGCAGGCGCGACAATGCTGCAGGCTATTACGACCTATATTCTGGATCGGTATCTTGCAGTTGCGGGTCAGCGTCTTATCGCGGAGCTGCGAATCAAAGTGCAGCGGCACATTGGCCGCCTGCATGTCTCCTTTTACGATCAAAACCGCACGGGCACCCTCGTTGCCCGCATTATGTCGGATGTGGAGGGCGTCCGCAACTTTGTAGGTGCGGGGTTTCTTGATCTCGTCGGAGGCATCTTAACCGCGATCATCGCACTTGCGATCCTTATACGCATCAGCACCATGATGACCGCTTTGACCTTCGGCATTCTGATTGTCTTTGCCTGGTTTCTGAGAAAGGCATTTGGAATTACCCGACCGATCTTCCGTGAACGCTCCAAAATTAACGCTGAGGTTACCGGCCGCCTCACAGAATCCCTGGGAGCTGTACGTGTCATCAAGGGTTATCGCGCGGAAGAGAGCGAGGCAAGCGTCTTCGCGGAGGGCGCCAACCGGCTCCTGCGAAACATCACTCGTTCCATCAACGCTCAGGCAGTCATGTCGCTCTTTTCGACAATTGTCCTTGGAATTGTCGGTGCACTCATTATGTATCTCGGCGCGAAAGAGGTTTTGGCCCACCATCTCGACGTGGGTGCCTATGTCGAATACATTCTGCTTCTGGCCTTCATGGTGGCGCCCGTCGCTTTAATGGTTTCGGTCGGCACACAACTCACTGAGGCATTCGCGGGGCTCGAGCGCATATCGGAGATCCTTAATGAGCCGGAGGAGGAAGACGCCCCCGCTCGGATCAACAGCATCGGGGCAATTGTCGGCGATGTCGCGTTCCAAGAGGTCACCTTCGCTTATGAACCTCGTAACCCGGTTCTTCACAGCATCAACTTCGATTCGAAGCCTGGTACCGTAACCGCATTGGTGGGATCTTCGGGTTCAGGGAAGTCGACGATCATCTCTCTGATATGCGGCTTTCACACGGCAACGTTCGGCAGCGTTCTCGTTGATGGACTGGATCTCAACACAATCCGGCTTAGCAGCTTTCGCCAACAGCTTGGCGTGGTTCTGCAGGAAACCTTTCTGTTCGACGGCACAATTTGCGAAAATGTTCTGTTCAGCCGACCCCAGGCAACCGAGGAACAAGTCCTGGCGGCTTGCCGTATCGCTCGCGTCGATGAATTCGCCGAACGCTTTCCGGAACGGTATAACACGGTTGTCGGCGAACGCGGTGTCAAGCTCTCAGGGGGTCAGCGGCAACGCATCTCGATTGCCCGCGCCATCCTGGCGAATCCCCGAATCCTGATTCTCGATGAAGCTACGAGCTCACTCGATTCCGAATCCGAGGCCATGATCCAGAGTGGTCTGAATTTCTTGATGACAGGCCGAACGACCTTTGTAATCGCTCACCGTCTTTCGACCATCCGTAGCGCGGATCAGATTCTCGTCGTTGAAGATGGAAGGATTATCGAACGAGGGACACATGACGAACTCTACCAACTCCGCAGTCGCTACTATGATCTGTACGACCGCCAATATGGTCTTGAGACTAACCTCTTCCTTGCTCCGGGAGAAGGAGACAAGGTCTTCTGACTAAAACGTCTGGTGACTGCAATCTAGAGAATGCTCAAATGTCGATAGTCAGACAATGTCGTAAGGTCGTTCAGCAGATCCTGTTTGGCGATACGCTGCTCCCTCAGGAATTTTTTATTGGCTTACCTCAGCCGCAGATGGAGATTGCAGTATGGTTGCACGGAATGGGTCCGCCGCTCGATATAACGTGCCGTCATTCGATGGCATGTGCCGCGCCATTCACGATATGTATCGCATTTGACGAAGACCATAAGTTCAATCGTGAAAGATCTGGAAGTCTATCGATAAAATTTTGCGAGCGGGACGGACAGAAGCGAGTGTTAGGAGAAGTGGGACTCAAACCGGCCGGCGATGCTCACGTTGACGGATTGGAGCTGAGTTTATTCGCTGCTCGCAGTTCGGCAAACTATTGCCTGACCAAAATTCGTCTGGGGATGCATTATTTGCTTCATTCCTATACTCAGCGAAACAATGCGGGGACGTCTGGAATGAAAATGTCCTTTCTTGAGCGACGTGCCGCGATGGTGCTATTCATTTGTCCCCGCCCAGTGGCTCTTGTGAGCCTTGCAGATAAGTCGGGCGGCAACATCTTCCCCATGAATCTCATGGGTGATTTGGGTAATGGATATTTTGGCTTTGCGTTGAGAGATTCAAGACGTGCAGCACATCTCGTTGAGCGCATGGGACGGATTGCAGTGACCAGTTTGCCCATGTCACAGGCATCCCTGGCCTATAAACTCGCTGTCAACCACACGAGAGACTTCATCGAGTGGAGCCAGCTCCCCTTCGCGACGAAAATGTCCTCGGTATTCGGGATTCCTGTTCCCTCGTTTGCTCCAAGAGTGAGAGAGATGGAGATCCTTAAAGTTCAACGCATCGGAAGTCACACTTTCTTCGTAGCTCGGGTTATCCGTGATGAGACCTTTTCCAACGAACTGGAACTTTGTGTCGTCCACGGTTTTTACCAGGCATGCCGACTCAAAGGTCTTCATGCGGAGTTACATGCTTCGTTATCAGAAGATCGCTTGGGCAAGCAGGGGTTGGTATGAGTTTTGCACTTGGTTTATTGACTTACGAACGACTTGGAGCTACTGTCCTTCTGTTGTATGTCAGGCGTAGAATCTCACCGGAATAGAGGAAAACGTAATGCGGAGAGTCTTATCTACATTGGTGACGTCGTGTGTCTTGATAACGACGGCTACCCTGGCAAAGAGTAAAGACTTTCCAGCATATATTCTCCATGCGCACACAGTGGCCGTGATGATTGATCCAGGTGAGGGCATCGACATTCAAGATCCGCGGGCAAACCAGATCGCGCAGAAAGATGTCGAAGCCGCGCTGCTTAAGTGGGGAAGATTTGAGCCTGTTGTAGGAGCACAGAAAGCGGATCTGATCATCGTGATTCGACGCGGCCATAAGCGTGCCGACGACATGACCATCAGCGATCCTGCACAGAACAATCGAGTCGGGGCAACCTCAACCGACAACGGGATGGGTGCGGGAGCGCAGAACGGCAGGGCGCCGGTGGTGCAGGGCTATCCGGATCGTCCGCAATCTCAAGCACCGCAGCCTCAGGCGGAGATCGGGTTCACGGATGATTCGTTTGTTGTCTATGATGGCGCTTCGGAGCGTCCTCTGAATGGCGCTCCAGGCTGGCGATACATGGGACAGGAGGGGCTGCGACCCCACAATGTTCCGGCAGTAGACGAGTTCCGAAGGGCGGTGGCTGCTGCGGATAAAGCCGCCGCGGCTAAGAAGCCCTAGACACACTGATGGATTCTTTTGGGTCCTTGGTGGCGGAAGATTCCCGTCCTATAGAATGGGGACCGCACGGAGGAGCCACCGACATCATGCCCATCGAAGAGAAGCCATGAGGAACATGCCGGCTGCTAGTACTGACCATAGCGTCCCTTGATGGAGTCAAAGAGTTTCGCGGAATCGTAACCGACCCCATCTTTAAAGACGATCTCAACTTTCTCGATATCGTTGATGTTCGCGGCGGGATTGCCATTGATAACCACGAGATCCGCGTTCTTGCCCGGCGCAATGCTGCCGATCTGTGCCTCTTTACCCATGTAAGTGGCTCCATTCAGCGTTGCAATCCTGATAGCTTCGAGCGGAGTGAAGCCGCCGGCTTCAACGAGGAGTTCGACCTCACGCTGGTCGCCGAAGCCGGGTAAGGTGCCGCCGTCACCGGTAGGGTCAGGTCCGGCGATAAGAAGGCCACCCGCGGTCACGAACTTGTGCTCAAGTGCTGCTCCGTTGTGAAAGGCTTTTTCGCGAGTCGGATTGGGCGGTCGCGAGAGCTCCAGATTGCGAGTGTAGAGGTAAGCCTCACGGGTCGGTGGAGACATGGCCTCGAGCACGCGGTTCTGCAGGCGCAGGTGAAGAGGAATGCTGCTTTCGAAGACAGGCAGTGTGCTGGTGATAGCTACGTGGTGATCGACGAGCAGCTTAATCAGGGCTGCGCCATCGGGGCTATCGGGATCCATGTTGGCCAGGGTCGGGCCACCGGTGGAGCGCGGACACAAATCGGGTTGCTTACCGGGGTCGTTCTGTGTGTTGACGAAAAACCCATGTTCGAGATTGTCGATGCCGATCTCTGCAGCTTCAGGATAAGTGACAGCGCAAAGATGGCCAGTAACCTTCAAATGGTGCGCGTGAGCGGCATCGACGGCCGCTTTGAGCTCTGCTCGCGTGATGTTCATGTAAGCCTTGTAGCTGGTGACGCCTTGTAAGGCCCAGTAATCGACGAAGGCGCGTGCGTCGTCGGGACCGGTAAGGTTGTGCATCTGGATGAAGGGGCTGTTAGGGCCTTCGAGGTAGGGCGCGGTGATGTCCATGTGTGGGCCGACGAGTTGGCCGGTGTCGATCGCGCGACGCATATTGAGGTCCAGGTAGGGTTCGACAGAGCCGGTGGTGCGAATGGTTGTGACGCCGGCTGCGAGGTACATGCGCGGAGCCGTGAAGGTCATCTGAGGAACGATGAGAGGAGGTTCTGAGGTGCCATCGGCGGCCTCATCAGCGCGGGCGATGTAATAGAGGTGGTCGTGCATGCCGACGAGGCCGGGAATGACGGTGTGGTCACGTAGATCGACAACCGCGACGTTCGGTGGAGCGGGAATCTCTCTGGAGATTCGAGTGATCTTACCGTTCTCAATCAGAATCGACTGATCTTCGAGAGGAGCCGAGCCAGCGCCGTCGATAATGCGGACGTGAGTGAGAAGGATGACCGGGGCATTTACCTTAACGTACCTAAGAACGTCCGGGGAGAGCTGAGGGGACTGAGCCAAGAGACCAGTGGCAAGGACGAAGGAGAGGATTAGAGTCGCAACAGGGGCAAAGCGAGGGCGCATGAAGTGTTCTCCGGTGGGAGAAGTTTACCCCGATACCGGGTCCACGCCGAGCATTAGGAGGAATTTTGAAGGCGACCAACCGCAGATCTTTGGGTAATGCTCAGAACTGAATGCCAGCCGACAAAATAGACAGAAAACCGGGAGTCAAAGATAGACTCCCGGTTTTCTGCAAACGAAATTTTGACTAGTGTGCGGTTATATAGCGCCGTGAAAGACCGAGAAGACCGAGAATGCCGGTACCAAAAAGGGCAAGAGAGGCTGGTTCTGGAACTGCGGAGGTGCTGGGATCGGCTGGGTCGATGGAGCCTGCAAAGTCCAGGCCCTCATCAACACCGTCGATCTGTTTGACGTCGAATTCAAGCTGATTGAGTCCTGCCTTGAGACCGGTGAAGGTGAAAGTAAGGGGAGTTACGCAGTTGGGTCCAACATTGGAACACTTCGTATAGGGATTGCTGGCTGAAAGGGGACCACCGGCCTGAAGGATGAGGGAGTTGTTCAGAAACACGGCGACGGTATCATCCGCGAGAACAGTCAGGGTTCCAACGGCGTTTACATCAGAGGGAGAGAGGTTGAAGGTGGAGGTGTAGATGTAGTCCCCATCGGGAACAACGAAGTTGGATGTTGGTCCGGTTGACGGGTTGAAAGAGATAAAACTGGAGGTACTGGTCGGTGCATGCCACACCGAGCCTGAACTGATATCGAAAGTGGAGGTTGATCCGGTGTTGACTGTCGAATCGCCCGGATCATAAATCGTCGCTGTGTTACCGAAGCCAGGATTTGCGGCGGTGGTGGCGTAACTGCCGAGTAGAAGGATCGGTGACGCTTTGGCTGAAACAATAGAGCCAAAGACAAGCGCGAAAATGCTGAAAAGTTGAGTGCGTTTTCTCAAAAGAACACCTCAAGCGCAACAAGATTTAAATGCGGTCGTGCCAACCCAGGTAGATGCACGCCGATTGCCACTTGAAATTGCAAATCAGTCAAACCCGATGCTTGAAAGACAGGGGTTAGATTCTTTCGCGCGAAGATGGCCGAGCGACAAGGAATTAATGGGAGAAAAGATCGGAAATTTATTCCGGTAGTCGACGAGTCGCCCAGCGTAACCGCTCTTATATCAATATTTACAATGTAAAAATAAAACAAAATAACGTTTAGCATTTAGATGCCGCATACAACCTGAGGGAGTCGTTCTGAATCGCGAACGAAAGGCCGTAAAATAGAAAGAATCATAGATAAAGGATGAGGAAAAAGATGGCGATGGGAACCCAGGAATTCCTGGCAGGACAAGTTAGCGTAGCGGCGACCACAGCAGGATTGGTTATCGCTTCAAGCGAGGCAGGGCAGGATTTTTCTGGCAACCCAACGACGCGGTTCAAGCTGGCGCTGGCTGCCGATTCCGCCAGGACTCAACTACTGGAACTTAGCGACAAGTTCGACTTCAGCCGGCCTGATCTGCTGGAAGAGGTGAAAAAGTATCTGGCGGTTATGGCGAAGCGCCTGAAAAACCCACGACCGGACTGCTATCTCACATTACACGGACTGCCATTGAGCTTTGAGAAATTCGCGTGGCCTTTTCATGCTTCGACCTCCGGTGCGGATACCTTTCTGGTTCATGGCGAAGTGCGATTGGAAAACGGCGAGGCCAGCCCTTTGCACGCAAAAGTCGCTGCATCGATGACAGTGACATTCGCGGAGATTGTGAAGGCTCCGGAGCAGCCGTTTGCGGAACAGTTTATCTACAACGCGGTTCGGAAGACGATGGACCAGGGACAACTCGAACTCGTCAAGAGCGGCAACCGGCAACCTGTTCCCGTGACGACACGGTTTTATAGCCCATGGAAAAAGCGATTCAGCTTCAATGACACGACAGAGGCGCAGAGACAGGAGTATCTAGCGGCTAAGGTGTTCTGGCTGTCGGGAGTGCTCGGCGCAGGTCAACCAGTGTGGCTTCTGGATCCGACCGATGCGCAGTATCTGAACACAACGGTCGAGGAGCTGAAGAAGGACGTGACAGCCCTTGCGGGCGAGGGTGTTGTGCGCCTGGCCGCGGATACCGAGTACGCCACGCCGACCGAAGCGCTCATGGGCCATCGGCCGCAATATGTGACAGAGGTGGCGCTCGCGCTGGACTTCATCAAGCCGACGTTTAATGAGGAGATGCGCGGCGGTCATACAAATATGTAGGGATGCGTGTCTGCAGGCGAAGAGGGTCAGCAGGTATCCGTTTCTCGGTGATCCTTGCTCAGAATTCATTGCTCATTTGCTGATCAGTATTCCCCACGGAAACTGTGGATGAGTCGCCGGTCGCGTTTATTAGGTCGTTTGGTGGGCGCAGTCCATGCCATAGGGCCCAGAAGTTTTCGCTCTTCAACAGCTTTGAGGCGAGCTTCCTTGCTTTCGTCAGTCTCGCGGTAGAGCGCCTGGGCGATCGAGGCAGAACCACGCTGCTGGCTGAGGGCGAGAACCTCGACGTCATATTCTCCCGCCTCGTTCTTGATGTGGAGCATGTCGCCGATGTGGACCTCGCGCGCTGGCTTGGCAGGCTGGCGGTTAGACAGAACACGTTGCAGCTCACAGGCCTTGGAGGCTTGTTCGCGGGTCTTGAAGAAGCGTGCCGCCCAAAGCCATTTGTCGATGCGGGTTCCGGTCATGCTGGTATTGTCGTCGATCTTTGTGGAGGCGTGCAGCTAAAGGGCTCGGAGCATGCGGCCAGGAAGCGAGAAGAGCGCGCCGATGAGCTCGAATGTGCTGCCGACGACGATGCCGACAAGGCGGAAGGGAAGTAAGACGAGCCAGATGAGTGGATAGAGGACGAGAGCGGCGAGGGCCAGGGGCCAGCAAAAGAAAGCGAGCAAGCAGAACAGCAGGAAGTTGAGCATCGGTTTGTTGTCTCCTGCTGGGGAAACGCAACTGGGGTGGAAAAAGTTCCCGCGGGTGGATGATAGAAGAATGGCGGCGAGTGCGTTGGAGCGGGTGGTGGCGGTGGATTGGTCGGGTGACCAGGGATCGGGGCAGAGAAGGAAGATTTGGGCTGGGGTTTGGACGTCGCCTTCTGGTTCTTCTTCTAAAGGCGACGTGGCGTTGGAAAACGGACGGACGCGGGTGGAGTTGATGGAGTGGCTGGTGGAGTTGGCTCGGGAGACTCCGCGGATGGTGGTGGGGTTTGATTTTTCGTTCAGCTATCCGGCGTGGTTTTTGAGAGAGATGAGGATTGGGTCGGCTCCGGAGTTTTGGCGGGTGGTGGCGGATGGGCAGGGGGAGAAGTGGTTGCATCGGGATTGTGAGGATGTGCGGTTCTGGGGACGGGTAGGATCACGGCGGCATGGGAAGAAGCCGACGGAGTTTTGCGGAGAGCATGCGCACAGGATGCTGCGGAGGGCGGAGACGGTGCTGAAGGTGAGGGCGGAGATGACGGACCCGCTGCAGATCGCGAAGATTGCGGGGATTGCGCCGAAGAGTGTGTTTCAGATCGGTGGGGCGGGGGCGGTGGGGACGGCTTCGCTGCGGGGAATGCCGGGGTTGTTGATGCTGCGAGAGGCGGGGTTTCGGGTGTGGCCGTTTGATAAGCCTTCTCTGAAGAAGCCGATGGTGGTGGAGATATATACGCGGCTGATGACGGGAGCGGTGACGAAGAGTTCGGAGGTGGCGCGGACGGCTTATCTGGCGAAGAAGCGGCGGGAGAGTGCGTTATACGCGGGGTTGTCGCGGGGAGTTTTGGCAAAGGCGAGGGGAAGCGAAGATGCGTTCGATGCGCTGGTGACGGCGCTGGTGATGACGGAACATCGCAAGGAGTTTGCGCGGTTGAGGAAGACGGAGGATGAGGTGTTTCGGATGGAGGGGCAGACGTGGGTGCCGGGGTTGGTGGGGTGAGATAGGTGCTGCGGCTTGAAGGTATAACCTGGCGGCCAGGAGTAGGTGCATCGGCTACGCGGCATCTTTGGAGGCGCGGATGAAATCGAATTTGTTTACCCTTGCTGTCGTAATTTTCGCGATGGTGCTCCTCTTGATCTATCCGCCGGAGATTGAATGGAACGTTACAAAGATCGTCGGTGCAGTAATCACGGGAGTGTCTCTTCCGTTGTTTGTGCTGGCGCGGTTGCAACTTGGCCGGTCGTTCTCGATACAGGCGAAGGCTCGTGAGCTTGTGACGACGGGCCTGTACTCACGGATTCGGAATCCGATCTATCTCTTTGGAGGATTGATCATTGTGGGCCTGTCGCTGTTTGTTTCTGCGTGGGGGCCTTTGGTGGTGATTCTGGTGTTCGCGCCGTTGCAGCTATACCGGGCGCATAAAGAGGAGCAGGTCCTGACTCGTGCGTTTGGCGAGGAGTACGAACGATACAAGAGCAAGACCTGGTTCTGAGCTGACGGGGCGCTGATAAACTTGAATCTTATGAACTATCGTTCGGGGAATCAGATTCGGGAAGATTTTTTGCGGTTTTTTGAGGGTAAGGGGCACCGGCGGGTGCACTCTTCTTCGCTGGTGCCGGCGAACGATCCTACGCTGCTGTTTACCAATGCGGGGATGAATCAGTTTAAGGATGTCTTTCTTGGGAACGAGAAGCGGGACTATACGCGGGCGGGGAGTTCGCAGAAGTGTGTCAGGGCGGGTGGCAAGCATAACGATCTTGAGAACGTCGGATTTACGCGGCGGCACCATACGTTCTTTGAGATGCTGGGAAATTTTTCGTTTGGGGACTACTTCAAGAAGGATGCAATTGCTTATGCGTGGGAGCTGCTGACTTCGAAGGAGTGGTTTGGGATTGATCCGGCGAAGTTGTATTGCACGGTGTTCGAGGGCGATGCGGGCGCCCGCGGCTCTACTCCCGTCCTGCGGGATGATGAGGCGGAGCGGTTGTGGGTTGAGACGGGGATGCCGAAGGAGCGCATCTTCGGGATGGGGGCGAAGGATAACTTCTGGCAGATGGGCGATACAGGGCCTTGCGGGCCTTGTTCAGAGATCTTTTATGACATGGGGATTGAGGCGGCGGAAGAGCCGGGGGTCGATAAGCCATTTCCGCTGGATGAGCAGCGGTACGTGGAGATTTGGAATCTGGTTTTCATGCAGTTTGACCGCAGGCAGCGAGGGGCACGCTGACGCCGCTGCCGAAGCCTTCGATCGATACCGGGATGGGGCTGGAGCGGGTTTCGGCTGTGCTGCAGGGAGTGCTGTCGAACTTTGAGACGGATTTGTTTACTCCGCTGATTAAACGCGCGGAGGAGTTGACCGGGCATAAGGTGGAACCGGAGCACGAGGTGGATGAGCGATCGCGCGCGAGTCTGCGGATCATTGCGGACCATGCGAGGGCGGCTACGTTTTTGATCTCGGATGGTGTGAATCCTGCGAATGATGGTCGTGGGTATGTGCTGCGGAAGATTCTGCGGCGCGGGATTCGGCATGGACGGCTGCTGGGGCAGGAGAAGCCGTTTATGCATGAGATGGTGTTTGCGGTTCGCGATGAGATGCAGGTGGCTTATCCGGAGTTGAAGGAGTCGGCGGAGCGGGTGAGTAAGGTGGTGCTGGCGGAAGAGGAGCAATTTGCACGGGTGATGGACAAGTTGGAATGGCAGAACCTTGATGCCGCGATACTTCTGCGTGGTTTCGTGCAAGCGTTGGGCACTGCTTTCAATTTGCATCTAGCCTAATCGACGCGAACAGCAACGAGAAGAACTAGTGCGTAACTAGCTTCGAAGGTGTTCGATCCGAGTGCAACGATGCTTACGGGGCCGTCTAGAGTGAGCAGCTACGTCCGTACCCTCCCGGGCAATCGTTGCTTTCAGACTTTACGAGACGTATGGACTGCCACTCGACTTCATGGTCGATGCTGCGCGTGATGCGGGCATTGTATTCGACACTGCGGGCTTCGACGCGGCGAAGGAAGAAGAGCAAGCGCGTGCGCGGGCTAGCTGGAAGGGTGGGTCGCAGAAGTCGGCGGCGCCGGTTTATCGGGAGTTGCCGAAGACGGAGTTTGAAGGGTATACCGCGCTGCGGGTGGATGGGGCTCGGGTGTTGGCGCTCGGTGAAAGATGGGATTGGTGTGCCGGAGTTGAAGGCCGGGGAGTTGGGTGAGGTGGTGCTCGATGCCACGAGTTTTTATGCGGACTCGGGCGGGCAGGTTGGGGATGTGGGGTGGTTGTATTCGGGAGACCACAACGCGGTTGTGGCTGAGGTGAGTGGCGCGACCAAGCCGGTGCAGGGAGTGTTTGCGCATAAGGTGAGGGCGAACCAGACGATTGCGGTGGGCGATACGGTGGATACGGTGGTCGATGCGACGACGCGGTCGGCGACGATACGAAACCATACCGGGACGCATCTGCTGCATGCAGCGCTGCGCGAGGTGTTGGGGAAGCATGTGAAGCAGGCGGGGTCGCTGAACGATGCGACGCGGCTGCGGTTCGACTTTTCGCACTTTGCCGGTGTGGCGGAGGAGGAGTTGCAGGAGGTCGAGGACATTGTGAACCGGCAGGTGATGGGAAATACGAAGGTCGAGACGATGGTGGATGTACCGATCGATGTGGCGGTGAATGAGTTGGGCGCGATGGCGCTGTTCGGCGAGAAGTATGGCGAGCGCGTGCGGGTGGTGAAGATCGGCGACTTTTCGACGGAGCTTTGTGGTGGAATCCACACCGGGGCTACGGGCGAGATTGGGCTGATCAAGATTGTGGGCGAGGGGTCGGTGTCTTCGGGAGTGCGACGCGTGGAGGCAGTAAGCGGAACAGGCGCGCTGCATGAATTCCGGAGAGACTTTGATGTTGCGAAGGTCGTAGGTTCGCTGGTTGGGTCTTCTCCAGACGCAGTGACGCCGGCGGATGCGCTGCGGCATAGGATTGCGGCGCAGGAAGAAGAGATGAAGAAGCTGCGGCGGGAACTGGATCAGGTTCGAATGAAGGCTGCCTCTTCGTCCGTAGCGGACGCAGCTGCGTCCGCGGTTGAAGTAAAGGGTGTGAAGGTGCTGGCGCAGCGTGTGGATGGGCTGGAGAAAGCGCAGATGCGCGATCTCGTCGACCAGCTTCGCGGTAAGCTGGGCTCAGGTGTCGTAGTGCTTGGCGCTGCGGCCGAAGGCAAGGTCTCGCTGATCATCGGGGTGACGAAGGATCTCACTTCGCGAGTGCAGGCAGGCAAGGTGGTTGGTCTGCTCGCGGCTAAGGTCGGAGGAAAAGGTGGCGGGCGTCCCGATCTGGCGGAGGCTGGCGGGAGTGATGTGGGCTCGCTGGATGCTGCCTTGAATGCGGCGACTGAAGTGGTTGGTGGCTTGCTGAGCTAGAAGGAGAAACCCACTCTCGTCATTTCGATTCATCCTGTTCGAGAAGGGTGCGTGCTTCCTCGAGATTGAGGGTATTTCCGTCGATCACAAGCTCATATTCGCCAGCATTTTCCGGAACGGAGAACACACCTTCGACACGATGGCCCCGCTGCCGGAGGGTCTGAACGAGAAGGTCGATATCCACCATGGCTGAAAGTCTACAGGAGTTTTTCGACGCGCGGGTACCGGCAGCAACCGATGTAGTTTTTGAGTGCGTTGTGGGCGACAGCGAGCTTAGTTGACCCTTGCAACTGATCGCGCATCTTGAGGCGGATACCCCTGGGTAGGGATCTTGGCAGGAACACAACCGCTTGTGTGTGGGGGTATCGGGAGGTATACCGCAGGCCGTTTTCGCCGGCAGGTAGGCGCGGGGTTTCCTAAACTTAAGTGGTCTGTCGGTTGGTGAGAGAGACGAATGGACCTGAGAACGACAATGCGTTGTTGGAGTTGCGCTGCGGTGCTGGTTTGCGCGACGTCGCTGGGTCTTGCGGCAAAGACAACGCAGCGAAAGCCGGCACTAACGCCGTGGGAGTCGGCGGAACATGGGCTGGAGTCGCTGCAGGCGATTCCGGACGCTGCGCGAACGAAGGCCGATTATGCGCGTGCGATGGACGGGTTTCGGGCGGTGTATCACGGAGCGCCGGGTGATGCGCACGCACCGGATAGCGTGAATGCAGTGGCGGAGTTGCTGGCAGAACAGGGACGAAGATGGCACGATGCGAAGTCGCTGAAGGATGCGGTGGGGCAGTATGAGTTTTTGCGGGTCCAGTATCCGGGGAGTTCGCTGCGGGTGGGCGCGCTGTTGGCGCAGGCGCAGATTTATGAGAACGATCTCCATGATGCATCGGCGGCGAAGGAGCGATATGCGCTGCTGGTGAAGCAGTATCCGCGAAGTGCGCAGGCTGAGGAGGCGAAGGCCGGCATCGCCTCACTCGGCAGGGAAACAGGGGCCCGGGAACCGAGATCAGGTACCAGGACGTCAGGCTTGGACAAGGCTCAGAGTTCGGACGTGATGCCGGTCCGCAGAGATATTTCCTCGCCGGGCGATCGAAAGAATAATGTTGCCACCGGTGCGGGTGCCGGTTCCTTTGCACCGATGCCGACGACGGGAGAAGTTCGCGGGGTGAAGACAGGGTCTACCGGTGTAGACGGCGAGCCAGGAGACACCGGGAGAAGTGGGATCTCAGTTCCGGTGGACACGGAGCCGGAAAGTGCAAATGCGATTGCGCAGGCTGCGGATCAAGGGGCTACTGTACCTGCAGTGCCAATGCATGTTGCGAAATCTTCGGCGCACCGGCGCGGGGAGATGTCACAGGTCACCGGAATCCGGCACTGGTCGACTCCCGACTACACGAGAGTGGCCATCGATCTGGGAGATGACGTGACCTATGAGGCCGCGCGGGTGCCGAATCCTGATCGCATCTATTTTGATCTGCACGGGACACGACTGGCGCAAGAGTTGGTGGGCAAAAGTTTTACTGTGACCGACGACGGATTCCTGAAGAAGATTCGTGCGGCCCAGTTTTCGGACGACATGACCCGTGTTGTGCTGGATGTGAACGATGTGACGGAATACTCGGCATTTCTGCTTCCAAATCCCTATCGCTTAATTATTGATATCCACGGGGGCAAGACGTCTACGTCTGCTCCGGCAGTGAACGTACCGATGCAGAGGGCGGCATCTGCGACCCCCACGGTTCCGAACACGACAGCGATTAAGGCGGGAAGCTCTTTCGATGTGGCGGCTCTGAGCGCGCAGCCCGGAAGGGTGGAGGCGACGACGCAGCCCACGTCGCAGCCGATCTCGGCAGTGGTGAAGGAACCGGTTGCAGGGGATGCGGGTGTTGGAGGAAACGTTACAAGTGCGACGATGCCAACTGCATCGAGACGGGCGAAGAAGGGCAAGGCGGCGGTAAAGGACCCGGACGCAGGGCCGGCCCGGGCTGCGGTGCCTACGGCAAATGGAGAGACGTCTCTTGTGCGGGCGCTCGGGTTGAAGATCGGCCGGATCGTGATCGATGCGGGCCATGGGGGGCACGACACGGGGACGATTGGGGTCGATGGAATTCAGGAGAAAGATGTGGTGCTGGATGTGGCCTTGAGGGTGGGACAGCTGCTGCATGACCGGTTGGGGGCCGAGATTATCTATACGCGGTCGGACGACACGTTTATTCCGTTGGAGACAAGGACAGCGATTGCAAACAAGGCACAGGCAGATCTGTTCCTTTCAATCCACGCCAACTCGTCGCCGGACGCGCGCGCACGCGGGGTGGAGACGTATTATCTGAACTTTACGTCATCGCCCGATGCGTTGGAGACGGCCGCTCGTGAGAACGCGGTGAGCGATCAGTCGATCCATCAGTTGAGCGATCTGGTGAAGAAGATTGCCCTGAAGGAAAAAATTGATGAGTCGCGTGAATTTGCGAGCGATGTTGAGGCGAGTCTGTATGGGGGTTTGCAGAAGGGCAATCCGGGGCTGAAGGATCGTGGAGTGAAGAAGGCCCCCTTTGTGGTTCTGATCGGGGCAAATATGCCATCGATTCTGGCGGAGATCTCGTTTGTGACCAATGAGAAGGATGCGCTCCAACTGAATGAGCCCGAATACAGGCAACGTGTGGCGGAGAGTCTCTACAAAGGTGTTGCGAAGTATGCGGGTGGGTTGAGTGGATCGCGATCTCCGGCGGAGCGGGCCAGCACAAATTAATAGCGTGTGAGTGGCCGGGGTTTCAGCTGCTCCAGAGCGATTGAGCCGGTGATGGGCTTACTTTCCTGAACTGGTGTAGTCTGACTTTTGTATGAGAGGTTCTTCTCGGACTCGGGTGGTGTCGCGGGTGCTGGTGGGGGTAATGTTTGTTGCGGCATCAGCGAGTTCCTTGTGTGGTCAGGAAGCGAAGACGATGCTGGCGATGCCGCCGACACCCTTGCTGCCCGAATCACTGCGGAACAGTCCCGATCATGAGGTGGGCAATGGGGCTCCGTCATGGAGTGAAGCAGACGCGCCGATCCTGGTTGAGGATGGGATCAGGCGGTATGAGCGCGGAACGGTCACAACACCGGCGCATGGTACAGCTCCGGCCGGAACCGTGACGGTCTATCAGTTTGACGACGCGACCGGAGCGTATGCGGCTTATACCTATCTGCGGAAGAGCAATGCGGAGCATGTTCTGCTTAGCGGCGTGTCGGTTGTGGTTTCAAATCTGAAGATGTATCCCGAGTCAGCCGCGGCACTTCTGAGGACTGTAGAGGTCGGCCTGCCGAAAGTAGGGGGAACGAAAGGACTGGCTCCGCTGCTGCCGACATATCTGCCGGCGAAGGGGTTGGAACGCGATTCGGTGAAGTATGCATTAGGCCCCGCGGGATACCAGGCGAATGGAGGTCTGCTGCCCTCAGGGATCATCGGCTTCGATAAGGCCGCCGAAGTAGTCACGGCGAAATACGAAGGCAATGGTTCACTGACGCTCCTCCTGTATCCGACACCGCAGATTGCTGGCGACCATGGACGGCAGATTGAAGCTGAGATGAATCGAGAGGGAGCCGCGGCAGGCACCGTGAAGCTGCGACGCGAAGGGCCATTGGTGTTGTTGACGACGGGAGGCTGGAGACCGGCTGAGGCGCGGGCCATCGTCGAGAACATCCATCTGCGGAATGAGTTGACGTGGAATAAGCCGATGCCGCTTGAGTTTCACTCCGAGGTGCGCAAGACCGTAAGCCTCCTGACGAGCATCGCCATCTTCTGCGGCTTGGGTGCGCTCGCAGCCGTTGTATTGGCGCTATTCTTCGGCGGTGGGAGAGCGGCGATTCGGATCATGCAGGGCAAGCCTGCGGCAACGGAACCAGAGTTTCTACGAATTGATCTGAGCGGACGTTCGGCAGCGATCCAACCGGAGCGCTCGACGGGAAATCCCCCGATGGCCTGATATCTGCACCGAAGACGGTGCACGGAAACAGCTAAGCGCCTGATTGCATAGCGCTTCGATACACGGCAAAATGGCTAAAAACGAAGAATAGGCGAATAAATAGGGTACTGTTTACGATTCAGTAACCCCTATAACTATCTCTTCACCAAAGACTTACGTTGAGTCGGATTTGGCCTTGACACCGAATTTTGCCAACCATAGTATTTCGCCAGAAAGTTCTGATGGCTTTGCCTCCGTTGGAACTATTCTCCCTAAAGAAAAGGCCGCCCAGTTGCCGGGTGGCCTTTTCGCTTTTCCACCTACAACTTTCCTGTGATTATGCGGGTTGAATTCGCAAGCGGGCGGGACTCACTCAATAATTCCGCATTCATAGCTGACTGCGACACGACGCTGCCGATGCATGGACTATGAGGAGAGGTCAGTGAAGCTCCAAGGGAAGAGGAACACATGTCTCATGGCCTTACATCCTGCACTGCAGGTAAGGATCGCTCTCTCGTGTCTGGCGATGTTGATATGGCCGCGGATCGTTGCGAGCGACGTCAATGATGATGCAGGCAATCGAGATCGAACTCCTCGTCCCTGATGCTGTAACCTGAGTCTGCCACTCATGTTCGCTGGATTCGTGGCTTACTTAGGTTGATAAGGGATTGGGATGCGTATGGAGTGTCGTTTGAAATGGGTTGCAGGCAGTATCTTGCTGGCAGTGGCCGCGATGCAGGCTCAGGACACGCGGCAGGTAACAGAGCCCAGGATTCCCGCATCGTGCATGCAACTTTCGGCGCAGCTTCGTGCCGTCAGCGACAAGCTGGCTGAGACGGATGAAGCGAAGCTCGATACGGCGCGCATTCAAAGTGCTTTGGATAAATGCAAGCCGGGAATGGCGGTGGAGTTGAAACCTGCCAGCGGCAACAATGCGTTTCTAACCGGCCCCCTTGAGATGCGTACAGGTGTGACACTGTTAATTGATGAAGGCGTTACACTGTTCGGGTCGCGTGATGCGAAGGTCTACGAACTGACCGCACCGGATGCAACGCCGGGGCTATGCGGGACGATCGCGGCGGGCGCTCCCCCTGCGGTTTTTCCAGCTCCCCAGCGCTCTGCGCCTGTCCGCGGAGGCTGTCGGCCGCTGATCAGCATTATGAATGCCACTGACGTGAGCATCATGGGCGATGGAGTCATCGACGGCCGGGGTTACGCGAAGATTCTCGGCAAGGACTATAGCTGGTGGGAGATGTCCCGCAAGGCCGAGCCAAAGAACGAACGCTACTTCACCCCGCGGATGATTGTCGCGAGTCATGCCGACGGCTTGGTGCTCTATCGGATCACCCTGCACAACTCGACCAACTTCCACGTCAGTGTGAATCAAACAAACGGGTTTACCGCCTGGGGAGTCCATCTGCTCACTCCGACAACAAAGGGAATGGACGCCCGGAATACCGATGGCATCGATCCCGGCACCTCCACGAACGTCACTGTCGCTCATAGCTGGATCGATAACGGCGACGACAACATCGCCATCAAGGCGGGCGTAACGCATATGAGCGTCCTCGACAACCACTTCTATAGCGGCCACGGGATGTCAATCGGAAGCGAAACCGTCCCCGGGCAGAGCTTTCTGCTGGTCGATGGCCTGACAGAAGATCACACTACGAGTGGTATCCGCATTAAGAGCAATGTCACTCGTGGCGGACCAGTGCATGACCTCACGTACCAGAACATCTGCATGCGCAACGTGAAGGTTCCGATCGCAATCAGCCCGTACTACACGAATCAGACGATCGAGGGATTCGAAGACCCGAAGTACACAGGCGACCGCATTCCGGACTACAAGGCGATCACAATCCGTAATGTGATCGATACATCCTCGGGAGATGTGCTGATCGCGGGATTGAATGACGATCATCGAACGGAGTTGACATTGGATGGCGTCCGAATCGATGGAATTTCTCCACAGCAGGTACATGGGCGCTTCGCCACAGTGACCGTCGGGCCTATGGGCACGAATTTGAATTTCAGCTCAACCGACATTAAGGTAGTTCCGACGAAGGGCGCGCCGTCCCCCAGCCAGACAGGCTCTCCTGCTGACGGACCCACGTTTACCTGCGATGGCAAGTTTGTGCCGATGCAGTAGGAACCTAATCTGGGCTCGCCCTTCAGCCTTGCGATTTCTGTACGAGGTGCGGAGACGGAAGCCGTCGGGAATTCAGAATCGCTTCGGCGTCCGATAGAACTCGTTCGCGCAGACTAGCCGGTTCGAGAACCTCTGCTCTTGGACCAAATCCAAGCATGATGAAGCGGCCTTGCTCCGGATCTTCAAATCGAACATTTAAAACTTGCCAGCCCTTGGGAACGAATTTTAGCCGTTTTCCGGCATAGGGCGATGTCACGCACCAGTTGCGTAGCGATCGTGAAGCCTGTGGATCCGCCAGGACGACAGCCTCGACGAATTTTCGCTGATCCTCTAATTGTTTTGTCGACATCGCCCAGTGGACGGCGAGCTTGAAGTTTGCCGGCCGCTCAAACGTAGTGGCCAGCAGAGTCGCCGCTCTCATGCGCGATACGCGATAGGTCCGCATTCCATTGGGAGCCCGTGCCACCAGATACCACGTCGTTCCCTTCGCCACGATACCAAGTGGATCGACCGTTCTTGGACCGCTTTCGCCATCCGCACGGGTGTAGTCGAAGGTCAGTTTGCAGTTGCGGGCCACAGCATCCTGCACGATCGGCAGCATCGAAAGATCCTCCGTCGAAGCATGCCATCCGGTGGGATCGATGTGCAGCCGTTCGCTCATCGCCGCTGCCTGTTCCCGCATGCGGCTCGGAAGCGCGGCCATCAGTTTCCCAAAAGCCCTCTCAGAAGCCGCACGCATGGCTGGATCGCTCAGAGCACGTGGTTGTGCCATCAGCAATGCCCGCAGCTCCGCCTCATCCAGGCCTGGAACCTGTGTCTTCCACCCCTGTTCCAGTTGCCACCCCCCTTGAGCGCCGCGAAGCGCGGTGATTGGAACCCTCGCCGCGCTCAAAGCTTCCATGTCGCGATGCACTGTGCGTTGCGAAACCTCCAGCCGGTCGGAGAGCTCGCGGCTGGTCAACCGGCCTTTCGCCTGCAAAAGCATCAATGCCGAGAGAAGGCGGTCAGATTTCACGATAAAGCCCCTGTCCTCAAACTTTTTTTATTGTCCCAATTTAATTATGACAGTCCGTGTCATATATCAAGACTTAACTTTGACCATGTTGAAGGATTCACTCAAAAGGAGAAGTCGACTATGGAACTCAAAGAGTTTTTTCTGGCGCAGCTTGACCGTGAAGCGAGTGCAACCCGGAAGGCAATTGAACGTGTACCGGAAGGGCGAAACGATTGGAAGCCTCACGAAAAATCAATGCCGATGGGATATCTGGCGGCATTGGTTGCGGGGATGCCGGGGTGGGCGGCTTTCATGATCGAGCAGGACGAGCTGAATTTGGACGACCCTTCGAGCGAAAAATTCAAGACGAAGCCTGTTGCAACCAGAACCGAGTTGCTCAAGCTGCTGGACGAAGGTGTGAGCAAGTCCCGCGCCGCTCTCGAACGCACCACCGAGGAGCACCTGTTGAAGCCCTGGCGATTTATTGCGGGTGGCAAAGTGTGGAGCGACGATCCGCGACACCAGGTATTAACCGACTCCCTGTTCGCTCATCTCGCGCATCATCGTGGGCAGTTGACCGTCTATCTGCGGTTGAACGAAGCCAGCGTTCCCGCCCTCTATGGCCCATCCGCCGATGAACATTGATCCCTCAGGCGGCGGAAGCACAAAGGAAGAATGAAAGGATCTCCCGATGACGACCGAATCAAGAACGGAATCAAGTCTCCCTCTCCCTCGCGAACTACCATCGGCTATCTCCGCTCGCGCACCTTCTCACGGCAATCCTGATGAATTGGCGAAGCTGCGATCTGAAAATGTCCGGTTGCAGCTGCTCGTCGCGGAGCTCCTGGTTGAGAATCAGCAGTTGCGGCAGCGATACTCCGGCTTTCGGGCCGATGCCGGATCGAGCGGCAGTTCGCCCATCCCTAACCGCAGCTCTTCAACAACTGACTAAGAGGCCATCACGAACGTGTTCAAAGTGGCGATATTCCTAATGAGCCGCTAAAATGGAAGGAGACGCCGATGTAGCTCAGCTGGTAGAGCAACTGATTC